>CAWDPO010000034.1:0-163688 GCA_963804165.1 uncultured delta proteobacterium | reverse complement strand
ACTTCTACGACTCAACTATCTTGCTCAGTCGCTCGATCTCCCGTCTGGCCGTATCATTTGCTTGCATCCGATCGCTCAGCCGTGCGAGCAAGGTCGCGAGTGTCGCCATGTCTCTGCCAAAATAGGCCGCCACATCGCTTAACCGATAGCCAAGTCTCCGAACCAATACGTACGCCGCTATCGTGCGCGCTTTCGATATCGCCCAACCCCGATCCCGACTACGCAGCGCTTGGACATCAATTTTCAATAGCTTCGCCAGCTCTCTCGCCACCGTCTCGATGGACCGCCGGGTCAGCTTTTTGCCCGACAAACCCGGTTCCTTCTTCAGCAACCTTTCTCCGAACCCTTCGGCGCCTAGAAATCTTTGGTCCTCCACCGCGTAGTATTCCTCCTTATGCCCTTCGCTCAAACCGTCTTGTACAAACCTTCGATAGGCCTGTTTCCCTCCCAACATCGATAGAACGGTCGCCGGATCTATCATTTCCGTAGCCTTCCCCTGCAGATAAACGTGATCACCCGAGTAACGATAGCGCTCCGGACTTCTGACCATGCAGGCGCGCACCGGGTTGAGATGAATATAACGGATCAGCTGAAGGAGATACTGGTCTTTCTGGCAAAGGATTGCTTTGTAGCGCCCTTCAAACACGTGTCCGGTCTTGCGATGTTTACGATTGAAATATTGGCTGTAGGATTGTTGCAGCCCTTGCATGAATTTCGCCAGTGGCTGTTCGGAGCTTTCAACGAGCAGATGGACATGGTTGGGCATCAGGCAGTAGGCGTGCAACACATAGTCATATTTCTTGCGGTACCGTGCCAGCCGTTCAATATAGGCGTGATAATCACTTTCCGCAGTGAAGGTCTTCTGCCGCTGGTTGCCGTGTACAATCACATGATAGAGAACCCCCGCGGCAAATAGTCGTGGACGGCGCGCCATCATGCAACTCCTTATCAAGACCTCCCAAGACAGTCAACTTATAAAAGTCTGACCCCATAGCTTTTACCCAGGGACGCGTAACTAACGATCACGGACCAAGCGGGTTGAGCGGAAAAGAAATAAAGAAATTTATTTCACAGGAATGTCTTTGCCTCTTGTAACTGCCTTCTAATGGGTGACCCCAAGTCTTTCCCGCGCTCGCGCAACGGGCCCCACGATTTCATTCACGCGGCTAGCCACGACACCGCTTTGTGGAGAATGCGTCGCCATAAGTATTGACTTTATTTGCTGTCGGTTGTAGGCGTCAGTTCATATTCATAGAACGTTAGCGTCTAGTATGGCACATGCGCGACTGCCGTGCCGCTGGACCTCGATGCGGTCCCGGGCGGCGCAAAATCAGCGGTAAGATATAAGGACCTCGCTATCTGTCATTAGTTGCGGGGAACACAACCAGAAAGGAGAAGGATCGATATGTCTAAACAAGGCAGCGAAAGCGAGAACCCAGTAATCCCCTCCCCGACTCCCAAGCGGACTCGGCCCAGGACGAACAAGGACTGGTGGCCCGATCAACTCGACCTCTCAGTTCTCTACGCGCACACTCCCGTCGCCGATCCGATGGGCAAGGATTTCAACTACGCGGAGGAGTTCAAGAAACTTGACGTCGAAGCGCTGAAGCAGGACGTCATCAAGGTGATGACGACGTCGCAGGACTGGTGGCCGGCCGACTACGGCCATTACGGGCCGCTCTTCATCCGGATGGCGTGGCATGCCGCCGGCACGTACCGCATCGCCGACGGCCGGGGCGGTGGCGGGAGCGGCATGCAGCGCTTTGCTCCCCTCAACAGTTGGCCCGACAACGCGAACCTCGACAAGGCGCGCCGGTTGCTCTGGCCGATCAAGCAAAAGTACGGCAATAAGATCTCCTGGGCCGATCTGATCGTCTTCGCCGGCAACTGTGCTTATGAATCGATGGGCTTCAAGACGTTCGGCTTCGGCTTTGGGCGCGAGGACCGCTGGGAACCCGACGAGATCTTCTGGGGCCCAGAAAGCAGCTGGTTTAGCGGCGGCGGGACGGGCGATGAGCGCCACGCCGGCGACGAGAAGATCCAGGGGCCTATGGGCGCCGATCACATGGGCCTGATCTACGTAAACCCGCAGGGGCCGGGCGGCAACCCCGATCCGGCCCTTTCGGCAAAGTTCATTCGAGAGACGTTCCGCCGCATGGCGATGAATGACGAGGAGACGCTTGCGCTCATCGTCGGCGGCCACACGGTCGGCAAGGCCCATGGTGCCGCCCCTGATGCCCAGTACGTCGGTCCCGAACCGGAAGGCGCCAGCCTCGAGGAGCAAGGCCTCGGCTGGAAGCAGAAGTTCGGCAGCGGAAAGGGCTCCGATACGATCACGAGCGGGCTCGAGGGCGCCTGGACCAATAACCCGACGAAGTGGGACAACGGGTTCCTCGAGAACCTCCACAAGTACGACTGGCAGCTGACGACGAGCCCCGCCGGTGCGAAGCAGTGGGCGCCCAAGAATCCCGAGGCCCAGGGCACCGTACCGGATGCTCACGATAAGTCGAAGCGGCACGCCCCTATGATGCTCACGACGGACCTTGCGTTGAAGGTGGATCCTACCTACGGGCCGATCGCAAAGCGCTTCCACGAGAATCCGAACCAGCTTGCAGAAGCGTTCGCCAAGGCGTGGTACAAGCTGTTGCACCGCGACATGGGACCCATCTCGCGCTACCTCGGCCCGTGGGTTCCGCCGCCGCAGCCGTGGCAGGACCCCGTCCCCGCGGTCGATCATGAACTGATCGGGGAGAAGGACATCGCCGACCTCAAGGGCAAGATCCTCGCGTCGGGGCTGTCCATCTCACAATTGGTCTCCACCGCCTGGGCATCTGCAGCGAGCTTCCGCGGCACCGACAAGCGCGGCGGCGCCAACGGGGCTCGGATCCGCCTCGCGCCCCAGAAGGACTGGAAAGTGAACAACCCGGCCGAACTGGCGAAGGCGCTGCAGACACTCGAGAAGATCCAGCAGGACTTCAACCGCTCACAGTCCGGCGGGAAGAAGAAGGTCTCGCTCGCCGACCTGATCGTCCTGGGCGGGTGCGCGGCCGTCGAGCAAGCGGCCAAGAATGCCGGGCACAACATCACGGTCCCGTTCGCGCCGGGGCGCACGGACGCTTCGCAGGAGCAAACCGACGTGGAGTCGTTCGCCGTGCTCGAACCGACCTTCGACGGGTTCCGCAACTACGTCCAAGCCGGAGAAGAGCTGTCGCCGGAGACGCTGCTGGTGGAGCGGGCGTTCATGCTGAATTTGACCGCTCCCGAGATGACGGCGCTAGTCGGCGGCATGCGCGCCCTGAATGCTAACTCCGGGCAGTCCAAACACGGTGTCTTCACCAATCAGCCTGGGACGTTGACCAATGCCTTCTTCGTGAACCTGCTCGACATGGGCACGGAGTGGAAGCCATCCGGTTCGGATAAGAACGTGTACGAGGGTCGCGATCGCGCCACCGGCGCGGTGAAGTGGACCGGCACCGCCGTCGACCTCGTCTTCGGCTCGCACTCCCAGCTCCGAGCCGTCGCCGAGGTTTACGCACAAGAGGACTCGAAGGAGAAGTTCGTGCGTGACTTCGTGGCTGCGTGGGACAAGGTCATGAACAACGATCGCTTCGACCTTGAGCGATAGGGTGTGGGCGTGGAGCGCGAGAGCCAAGGCCGGCGCTTAGGTTCGTTACCAATACCGTTTGCAGTAAGCGCGGGCTACCTCTGCGGTTCGCCCGCGCTTTGCTGTTGACGGGGCGTGTGCCGAGTCACCAGGCCCCGAGCACTTGTGATGGAGAGGCGCCTGCCTGGCCCGGGCTGAGGCAAAGCTTGCACCGGAAACCAGGCGGTGCCTTGCGGAAGATCTCGAGGCGTAGGACGTCCGATGGAGAAAAGCACCGGCAGAAAGACCAGGCAGCTTGAAGTTGTGTGGAACGAGGTTGTCGGCGACAACTCGCATCCCACGGCCGATCAGATCTACCAAAGGGTGCGCAGGCATATCCCCCTTATCAGTCTCGGTACGGTCTATCATAATCTGCAGAAACTGGTGGCTGAAGGGAAACTCCAGGTGCTGACCCTGGGTCGGACGCAGCACTTCGATCCGCTGGTGGACTCGCACCAGCACTTCATTTGCCAGACCTGTGGACGGGTGTATGACATCTTAGTCGATAAGGGCGAAGAGATCCTGCCCGCCTCCCTGCTCCAGGGTGGTTTCACCGTGACCTCCCATCGGTTGGCATTCTTTGGCGAGTGCAAGTCCTGTTCCGGCTAAAAGAAGGGCCAGTGCGAGGGAGAAACGGAAGGAGAAACGGGGTCAGACTTCTACGACTCAACTATCTCGTTCAGCCGCTCGATCTCCCGTCTGGCCGTATCATTTGCTTGCATCCGATCGCTCAGCCGTGCGAGTAAGGTCGCGAGTGTCGCCATGTCTCTGCCAAAATAGGCCGCCACATCGCTTAACCGATAGCCAAGTCTCCGAACCAATACGTACGCCGCTATCGTGCGCGCTTTCGATATCGCCCAACCCCGATCCCGACTACGCAGCGCTTGGACATCAATTTTCAATAGCTTCGCCAGCTCTCTCGCCACCGTCTCGATGGACCGCCGGGTCAGCTTTTTGCCCGACAAACCCGGTTCCTTCTTCAGCAACCTTTCTCCGAACCCTTCGGCGCCTAGAAATCTCTGGTCCTCCACCGCGTAGTATTCCTCCTTATGCCCTTCGCTCAAACCGTCTTGAACAAACCTTCGATAGGCCTGTTTCCCTCCCAACATCGATAGAACGGTCGCCGGATCTATGGTTTCCGTAGCCTTCCCCTGCAGATAAACGTGATCACCCGAGTAACGATAGCGCTCCGGACTTCTGACCATGCAGGCGCGCACCGGGTTGAGATGAATATAACGGATCAGCTGAAGGAGATACTCGTCTTTCTGGCAAAGGATTGCTTTGTAGCGCCCTTCAAACACGTGTCCGGTCTTGCGATGTTTACGATTGAAATATTGGCTGTAGGATTGTTGCAGCCCTTGCATGAATTTCGCCAGTGGCTGTTCGGAGCTTTCAACGAGCAGATGGACATGGTTGGGCATCAGGCAGTAGGCGTGCAACACATAGTCATATTTCTTGCGGTACCGTGCCAGCCGTTCAATATAGGCGTGATAATCACTTTCCGCAGTGAAGGTCTTCTGCCGCTGGTTGCCGTGTACAATCACATGATAGAGAACCCCCGCGGCAAATAGTCGGGGACGGCGCGCCATGATGCAACTCCTTATCAAGACCTCCCAAGACAGTCAACTTATAGAAGTCTGACCCCAAGATTTTTCCCCCAAGATTTTTCCTCGTGATGTCAAGCGCTGCGTTGCCAAGCCAAATCTCGGTGATCCCGAGGATGACGCCGGAAGTCGCTCCCGCGAGAGCGGCGACAATCATGGTCCGACGTTCACTGTGCTGGATCTCCGCCAGCTCAGCATCTGACCACTCGTGAATATGGGACTCTGCCCTGTCGACCCGCCGCCGCAAAACCTTCAGACCGATGCGCTCGACGAAATTCAGCTCAGTCATCTTCGGCTCTCCGATTGGAAAACACGCCGTCAGTCTAATTTTTATATAGCGCATAAATCGGCGTTCGACTCAGGTGCCATCCAAACAAGGAAAATCTTTCGCGCCAAGCGCTCTATCTTTCGCCGTGCCGGTCGAATGTTATGCTGAACGAGGAGGAACAAACATTGCGCGTTTTCTTGATAACTGTCGAACTCGCCGCGATCGCGGCGACACTGCTGCCGCTCAGCCGAAGTGCGATCTGGTGGATCAGGTTTTTTGATTTTCCGCGGCTACAAATCGCCCTCATCGCCGCCGTGGCTCTCGCCGCCGATCTGACTTTTCAGACGCACGCCGGTTTAACCGCGCAGTTTATCCGCGCTGCGCTGGCGTTATGTATTCTCTATCAAGCCTATAAGATTCGACCGTACACGGTCCTCGCAAGAAAACAGGTGCAGCCGGCGCGAACCCCTCGCCCGGAATCGACTCTCACCCTAGTGCTCGCCAATGTAAAAATGAACAACCGCCAGTCGTCGCGGCTTCGGGAGATCATCGTCAAAGCCCATCCAGATGTCATTCTCGCCGTCGAGACCGACGCCTGGTGGGAAAGCGAGCTTATTTGCTTTGCCCAATCCCATCCATTCACAGTGCGCCGGCCCCAGAACAACTTTTACGGCATGCTGCTTTATTCCAGGCTCGAGTTGGTTCACCCCGAAATTCGCTTCTTGATCGAAGACGATGTGCCGTCGATTCGGGCCGTCGTCAAGCTGCGCACAGGAACCGAGATAGAGATTCATTGCCTCCATCCCAAGCCGCCAGTGCCTCAAGAAACCGCGCAGTCCACCGAACGGGACGCCGAATTGATGATCGTCGGCAAGGAAGTCAAAGGCAAGCAGCTGCCGATCGTCGTCATGGGCGACTTGAACGACGTGGCATGGTCGCGCACGAACGACTTATTTCAAAAAATCAGCGGGCTGCTCGATCCGCGCATCGGTCGCGGGTTCTATAACTCGTTTCATGCCGAGTACTTCTTTCTGCGCTTTCCGCTCGATCATTTCTTTCACTCGACCCACTTCAGGCTGATCGAGCTGAAGCGCCTGGCGTATTTCGGCTCGGACCATTTTCCTATGTTTATTCGCTTGAGCTACGAACCCGAGGCCGAGCGCCAGCAAGGAGCGCCACAAGCCCACGCTTCTGATGAAGCTGAGGCGCGGGAGAAAATCGAAGAAGCCTCGACCGAGCGAAAGCGCTAGCGACATTTTACTGCAACAAAAGCGAGAGACCTTGAGGGTCACGCGTCGCCGGGCCTGATCGATGCTCGAGCTTTTGCACCAGCGGTTGACCAAACCCAGCTCTTGTTGCAGTCATCACGTCGCCTCGGTTATGTTCGCAAACGTTCTTCGGATTCAACCGTAGAGTTGAAATCGTCGCTACATCTTTTGAAGGAGAATCACATGGCCAGATTTATTTCGGTTATCGGCAAGTGAAGCCGCAGCACGCATTCGCGAAGGCAAACTCACGTCCGAAGCTTTGGTACGCTCCTGTTTCGAGCGGATCGATTCGCGGGAATCGTAAGTCAAAGCGTGGGTCCATTTGGACCGCGATTTTGCCCTGGCGCAGGCGCGGGAATGCGACAAAAGCGCGAGCCGCGGTCCGATTCACGGAGTGCCATTCGCTGCCAAGGACATTATGGATACGGCCGATTTGCCCACGGAATACGGATCGCCCATCTACAAAGGCAACCGTCCTACGGCGGACGCGGCGTGCGTGGCACTCAGCCGCGCGGCCGGCGGCGTGCTTTTGGGCAAGACGGTGACGACCGAGTTTGCCAGTCGATCTCCATTGGGAAACACGACGAATCCGCACAACCCCGCGCATACGCCCGGTGGTTCCTCCAGCGGCTCCGCCGCCGCGGTCGGAGATTTCATGGTGCCGCTGGCCTTTGGAACCCAAACGGTCGGATCGGTGATTCGTCCGGCAGCGTTCTGCGGCTGCGTCGGATACAAACCGAGCTTCGGCGAAGTGAGCACGCAGGGCGTGAAGCAAAATACCGCGTCCTTCGACACCGTGGGGCTTTTCACTCGCGCTGTCGAGGACCTCACTCTGTTTTGAGCCGCCGTTACAGGATTCGCCGCGAAACCTCTGGCCGCCATTTCGGTGAACGAGCTCAGGATCGGTTTTTGCCGCACCATGTTCTGGAACCGTGCGGAGGAGTGCACGAAAACTTTCCTCGAACAGGCGGCAAGCGCGCTGGCGAAGGCCGGAGCGAAGGTCTCCGATTTCGATCTGGGAAAGCCCTTTGAACAGTTCGAGGCCATGGGCCGGCGCATCAATGATTACGAGTTCTCCCATGGCCTTACCTGGGAACGGAGTCATCATTGGAACCTCTTGAGCGAGTTCCAGCGCGAAAAACTTGCCGGATGGCTCAATGTCTCCTACGAACAATACCGAGAGGCCGAAGCCGTGCTTGACCAGTGCCGCAGAAATCTCGCCGACGCGATGAACGATATAGACCTGCTGCTCACGCCAAGCGCTCTCGGAGAGGCTCCGGCAGGACTGAGCAGTACCGGAGATACCTCGTTCAATATCCTGTCGACCTGGACTTATACTCCCTGCGTGACGCTGCCTGTATTTAGCGGACCGTCCGGTCTGCCAGTCGGTATTCAGCTGATCGGTCACCGAAACCAGGATCACCGTCTTTTGGAAGGGGCCCAGGCTGTGTACCGGGTGTTCTCGAAATCAACATGACCTCCACGGTCGTGGTTGTCTGAGAACTTAAGGTCAAACCTGTTTGACTCGATCACTAATTCGCTTCTATGCCGGAAGACCGCAATTGGCGGTGCTGGAAACGCTGCCGCATGGCGCGGGCAGGCGGCGGTTCATATCAAGCAAACAACCATTATTTTCGGCTAAGTAAAGCTGCCTTACCAGGAACGGGACGGCATCGTCGAGAACGAGCGCTAGTGATGGAGCTAATGCATCGATACGGCGGGCTTTGAGACTTGTGGCGAGCCTCTGAACTCTCGATATGTTACGCATCAGATAGGTACGTTGCGCAGCTCCGACCGGGTTTGGTTTGCTAGATGGTAGTTCTGCATTTACAAGTCTTCGATAGTTAGCTTAATCGTGGCGTCTTTCCATGCGGCGTTAAACTGTTGTTCGACAAGTGCCGCTTCACTCTCGCGTTTCTGGGCGATCAAGCTCTGCCACACGCCGAAGAGCAGCCGGCCGTCGCGCGGCTGCTTGGCAATCGCCTCTCTAAAAACGGCTTCCGCTTCTTTAAGTTTTCCGCTGCGCAGCAGCGCCGCGGCCAGGGATTGCCGCACGGGATAGAACCATGCCGGCGGTTCGTCATACTGGATCTTCGCTTCGAGCTCGACCGCGCGACGCCATTCCTGAATGGCCTTGGGAGCTTCGTTGCGCGCGGCCGCGAGCTGCGCGTTGAGCGTCGCTCCCGCCAGCGCCAAGACATCCGAGGATTTATTGTTGATCAGGAACTGCGAATCAGCCGGTACCGCTTTGCGGAGAGACTCGAATTGTTGTCGCTCCGCGGTCGCCTCGATGACCTTGCCCTGTACGGCCAGTGCCATCGCGCGCGCGTAGGCTCGGAAGGCGCGCTGTAGCTTGCGCTCGGCACCGGGGTCCGGAGAGCGGAGAATATCGTCCCAACGATGAAAGCGCAGATCGACCATTAGCGGATACAAATGGAATCCTTCCAGCATCTGCATCTTCAAATCCGCGTCCCCCACGTTTTGCGCCATTTCCTGCGCCGCATCTCGCGCCTCGTCGTACCGCCCCTGCTGGGCGCGCGCATACGCGATGAAATGAATGTTGTGCGTCCAGTACATCAGCGGGTAAACACCGGTCGCCCCCGTGCGCTGCACAAACGACTTATCGGCCGCCGCGGCGTTTACGTTCGTTTTCGCGGCCAGCTCGTAGTCGCCAGTTTGGAGAAAGATATGTCCAGGCATGTGAACGAGATGGCCCGTGCCAGGGACAAGCGTCATCAGGCGCATGGCGCTCGGGACAGCGCGCTCTAGATTATGCGAAGCTTCCACCGCATGAATATAAAAATGGTTTGCACCCGGATGATCGGGGTTGCGCTTAAGAACGGACTCGAGCACCGCGACCAGCTCGAGCGTGCCCGGCGCAGGCTTGCCGTCGCGTGTCCAGAGCTGCCACGGCCGCAGCATCATCAAACTCTCGGCGAACATCGTAGCCGCGTCGAGGTCATCGGGGAACTTTCGTACCAAACTTCGCATGGCTTTGCTGTAGTCAAGGTGAAATCGCTTCCAGTCTGACTTCGCGTTCGACGTCGGGTAACGTTTCGCCAGAGCATGAATATAGTGCTGCTCGCGGGCGCTCGCCTTAGGCGCGCTCTCCAGCGCTTTGCGCACGGCGTCATATGTGTTTTTCGCCCGGTTTTCATCCACTGCGGTATCGTTGTAGTTCGGCCCGATTGCCAGTGCGAGGCCCCAGTAGGCCATTGCCGCTTCGGGATCGAGCTCCGTGGCACGCCGAAAATGGCGGGCGGCTTCGTCGTGGTTGAAGCCATAAAGGAGGATCAGCCCCTGATTGAAATGAGTCTGCGCATCGGCGTTCTTCGTCGTGATCGGATGCTGATAGTTGCCGAGCCCGGGGTGAAGCTCGACCGGCTGGGTCGTCGCACCGCCATGCGGGTGCTGCGCCGCCGCCCAATGGCCATAGAAGGTCAGCGCGAGAACGAAAAAAATTGTTAATGTTCGCATGATGGTTCCTTTTTCGTTGGGTTTACACGGTGCATAGGCGAAGCAGGCTCGATGTTATCTTTACCAGACCCGGCAGAGATCATGAAGAACCACAGAAGCTTATCGGTCGGAAGCGTGAGCCACTCACAGCGGGCTCGCGATCGCGACTAGTTCGACCCACCGCCATCCAGCCGGCGAGCAGTGCTCCGGTCATCGCGGCAAAGTGAACCGTCGCCATCGGCATCCAGGTGCCGTCCGCGACCAGCCCGGTGAGTTTGCTCCGTTGTATTCGACCTCATAGAGTACTGATACGATGAATCAGGTGTCCATTTTTATAGCGGTGGCGTTTGTTTGCGTGGTTTTGCTGCTATCGATTGTCATTTGGTCGATTAAACGTCACCGTGATCCCAAACTGCACATTGAATGTAGTTCGCCGATCGATGAGCTGATTCCTTCGCTCGCCGGCCTGACGCTCAGCACAGCCGTCGCCGGCAATTCAGTCGAAGTCTTGGAGAACGGCGCTTTTTTTGACGTGCTGTTGCAGCGAATTCGATCGGCTCAAAAGTCAGTGCATTTCGAAACCTTTCTTTGGAAGGAAGGGGTGCTCGGTCAGCGCATGGCGGACGCGCTGTCGGAGACGGCTCGCGCCGGCAAGCAGGTGCGTGTCCTGCTTGACGCATCCGGCTCCAAAGAAGTCGGCAAGGCAGCTAAGCGACAGATGGAAGAAGCCGGATGCTGGGTCGTGCTTTTCCATAAAAAGGCTTTCCGCAACATCGGCGTGCTAAACGACCGCGACCATCGCAAGCTCGTCGTCATCGACGGGCGCGAAGCATTCGTGGGTGGTCATTGCATCGTCGACAGTTGGCTGGGCAACGCCCAAGACAGCGAACACTTCGGTGACATCAGCCTTAGGTTGCGCGGCCCCATCGTGAACAGCGTGCAGTCCGCGTTCAGCGAGAACTGGGCTGGGGAAACGGGGGAGTTGTTCCTCGGCGACGATGTGTTTCCGACTCTGGAACCTGCGGGCGACGTGTTGATCCATGCGGCATACGCAAAGCCGGAAGGCTCGGCGCCTGCCGTGAAGATTCTTCACCACACGGCCATATGCCTCGCCCGCAAGCGAATCTGGATTCAGAATCCTTATTTTATTCCCGAACCTGAAGCGATCGACGCGTTCGGGGAAGCGGTTTCCCGAGGCGTCGATGTACGCGTGATGATGCCTTCGACTGGGGGGTCCGATAATCCCATGGTGCAACACGCCGGGCACCGCAACTTCGAAAAGCTTCTGCGCTGCGGCGTGCGTCTGTTCGAGTATCCGCACACGCTGCTGCACCAGAAAGTGATGACCATTGACGGGGTGTGGAGTGCAGTCGGTTCAAGCAACTTCGACGACCGGTCTTTCGAGACCAACGATGAAATTACGCTCGGCATCCGGGACCCAGAAACGGCACAGAGACTCGATGCAGTCTTCGAGAAGTACGCACCCGATTGCGAGGAAATTGAGCTTGAGGCGTGGCGCAAGCGCGGGCTGTGGCACAAACTGAAAGACAACGCTTTCTACATGCTAAACGAAATTCTCTAACAGACCACGTACGAGCCAGGCCTGCGGTTCGAATCAGCGAAGCTGTTCCAAACGTTCCAGACGTTTAATCGTTTCATGAGGGTCATGAGGGTCAAGTCTTGCCAAGCTGTTGAAAAATTCTCTCGGAGCCCTTCACTAAGCTACTCACCGGCTTGTTTGTCTCCTTGACAGGCGCTCTCGAGGCGGTGTACGTCCGAGGCATCTTTGTTAATGATCGCGGAGAGGAGAGTCAGAAATGGCGAAATCCGAGTCCCAGGGGAGAAATTACGGGTCCGACTTCTACGACTCAAATATCTTGCTCAGTCGCTCGATCTCCCGTCTGGCCGTATCATTTGCTTGCATCCGATCGCTCAGCTCCATTCATCACGGGGGATCGTTCCGTTCAAATGGTTCAATCGGTTCGCTGCGTTCAAAGCCTAACGCCGGTTCAAGGTTCAAAGGGTTCAAGGACAGAGTCGGAGGGGAACTTCCACGTTTCGGGAATTCTCGAAACGTCGAAACGAGCGCTGGCTAATGGCGGCCGCAGCAGCACCGAGCCGTCTGCTCAGTCTAGCTCACCTTAGCGATGCACTTCTCTGCGGTGCCTGATGCGAAAGATTCTTACGCGTTTACGTGCATCATCGATTTCAGAGAGCACTCGATAATCTCCGATCCGAATTCGCCAGTCATTCTTGGAACCGGCTAGTTTATGGCATCCGGCTAGCCGTGGATTATCGGCGAGGGCTTTAATACGAGGAACGATACGATCAAAGATATTGGTGGGGAGAGATTTTAGATCATGCTCGGCCGTCCGTTCGATCAGAACCTCATACACCTGCGAAGTCCTTTAGGAAGTCTTCAAGTTTGCGGAACCTTAGCGGTCGCTTCCTCATCGCCCTGAGCGTCTTAAGGTCTTCGGCATTCTCGACTCGTTCGAGCAGCTTTCGATACTCTTCGATGCTTAAGATAACGGCGGTCGGCTTTCCTCCCCGCATCACTATTTCAGGATCTTTTCGATTTCGCCTTGTTTTCATTCGATGACACCTCGAAGGCACGCTCAGATTATCACTCTCATGTAGTTCCTTCAATTCTTTCTACACGCAACTGCCGTTGGCCGAAATGTTTTCGTAGCCTACTTGGATTCGGCGGGTTTCTGACAAGAGCGATTTTAAAAGGATAAGGGCAAAAGGATGAGGGATAAGTAGAACCGCCAAGCGGCTCGAAAAGGATAAAGGCAAAGGGATAAAGGATAAGTTTAAGATTTCGAAATTCTTGATTTGGCTTTTGTGTTCCTAACGATGCTAACGAATATACCTTTCAGTTCGCCGGTTTCTTTTTTCACCGAGTGGATTAAAGGGGACAGGCTACTTTTCACATTGCGATTTTGCGCGGCGCCATGATAGAGCCTGCTGGAAGGAGGATGCTTCAATGAAGGTACTAAAACCCGACGAGATCCCCGCAGAATCAGCGAATAGTCCCTTGTTCACGGGTGATCCCGTGACGCGACAAACTCTGCTGACGCCTGAGACGAGCAATAACTTTAATCTTGCCGTCGTCAACTTCAGTACCGGTGCGCGGAACAAAATGCACATCCACAGCAGCGATCAGGTGCTGTTTGTCACTGCGGGCAAGGGTATCATCGCTACGGAAACATATCAGGAGATCATCACCATAGGAGATGTCGTGCATATCTCGGCGGAAGAGAAACATTGGCATGGGGCAACACCTGATTCCTCATTCTCCCACATTGCTCTAACAGCGAAAGGGAGCACGACCACGCAGGTGGAAGAGTAAGTCAGCTGAGCCGCTCGCACTCTCTTGCTAACAAAAACCCCCGTTCTACGAAGGGGACCGGGACAATGAACGAATTGGCATCAGAGAACATTTTTGATTTTGTCTGAAGCGGCAATCGGTCGTCGAATTGAACTACCCTGATCGTGCTCGGAAATCCGGGGCTGACCCGAGCCGGCGAAACTTCCACCGTTTGAGAATCCCTAGAATGTCTAAAATGAGATCTATTTCTTACGCTTCTTCAGTCGGATTCGTAGCTCCTTGATCGACATCGTCGGCTCCTTCCTCCTCTCCTCGATAAACTTCCAAAACGTTGAAGAGGTCTGAAGCACTACGTCCTCCCAGTCTTTCCCGTCTACTCCAACCATCACGGCGGCTGGTTTGCCACGGCCCGTGATGACAAGCTGGTCCTGTTGGGACAAATCCACACATTCCTTGATTTTTTTCTGAAGGTCACGAGCGTTTACTGTCTTCATAAAATATTCTCCGTCTTGGTTCCTCGCGGCTTTCTTCGAACGGCTCGCACATAGACCACTGATTCCGTGCGAGCGACATCATCAAAACACACGGCGCTGCAAAAGGTTCTGCGTCCGTCGATGAAAGCCATTCAATTTATGATCGAGAACCAGTTCAAAGACAAAACGCCGCGTTGGTCCGGAAGCGCCTACGGTCGGGGTGTGACGATTGTTCGGATCGCTGGAGCGAAACCGCTTGCAGCCTGCGGTGGTCGGGTATCCGCCATCGGCTATTTCTGCGGTGCGGCGGGCGGCCCTGCCGGCGCCGTGCCGGTGCCGGGCGTCGGCACGACGACGCCGGGAGCGAGCGGAGGCTCTTCCACCGCGGTTACGCGGCTCACGTAGTGTCGCGTCTCACCGAAGCAGGAGGTCGGCAAGCCGACCTTTTCTTCATAGTGAAGGGAGACGCGCTTGCCCATAACCTTGTTCAACTCGTCGGCGACCGCGTCGTCCCAGACAGTGAAGTAGAACTTCTCCGGCGCGGCGCCCGGCATTGAGACCATCGCCAACTCACCTTCCCAGGTCTTGCACAGCCAGCCCTTCTTCGAAAGCTTCTGCACCCAGCCGGCGCGCTCACCGGTGGAGTAGTTCCATCTGAGTACCACCCAGAAGTAGGCGACGACAAGCATCACTATGACGACAAGAACTCCAATGATGCGCATCCGACCCCTTGCTACCGGCCAAGATCTTTTCGATTTCGCCTTGCTTTCATTGGTTTATACCTTTACGGCACGCTCAGACGATCACTCTCGTGTAGTTCCTTCAATTAACTCCAGCTGTTCCAGCGCTGCGAGACCTTATGCCGGGGAGTTCAAGGTTCAAGAAAAGAGGGTCACGGTTTTTCGGCGACCACTTTGCCGTTTTTCCAGACGTAGATCGGCGTGCCGTGCATGCGCGCGGTCTTACGGGCGGTCTTGGCGGCGCGGCGCAGGGCCCGGCCGACCGCGGCGGAAAATTCTTTGCTGGTTTGAAGTTTGGCTTTTCGTTTCATTGCGATCTTTCCAATAACTTTGGCGTGCGGCCCGAGTTATCATACACACTCCAGGCATCGGCTAAAAGACGTTAATGCTTCTCAAAATTATTCCTGCTGCGAGTGAAACGCTGCAGCACATCACGCCGCCTATTTGTCAATGAAACGATTGCGCTGGACATGAGACTACCTTATTGGATACTGTTCGCCAAAACTGGGACCTTTTATTATACGGGGTTCGTTACAAGATTGATGATTGCAGGAGGTCGCATGTTCTCTCGGGCCGTCTACCGTGTAGCAATTGCTCTAGGCGTCGCAAGCATCCTGTTTTGCCAGATCCTGGCCTCTCATTCGGAGGCGGCGGATTCTTGCCAGAGGATAGTGGGAGAATGGGGCTGGTTCATCGGTGGGAAAGTTAGCTTCTCACAAAACGCTCTAGCTAAATGGACACCCGGCACTGCGGGGACTCCGCCCGCGTCGGCAACCTGGACCTGCGATCCGCGCAGCGAAACCTATACCGTGACCTGGCAGAATGGGTTTGTCGATACAGTCCGCTTATCCGCCGATGGCGCGCAACTCAGCGGCACCAGTTCCACCGGCGTTAAGGTCTCGGGCACCCGAACCTCCGGCGCAGCCAAGGCCTCGCCGCCTCCGGCCACCACCAACCCAAAGCCTATTCCGAGTGCGGGACAAGACGGGTGGACTCCTATCGGTCCGGCCGGGTTTGGCAAGCAGGCCCCGGTCCCCATGGGTCCCGGTGGCGTTCCCCAGCGCATCGGTCCCCAAGGCAGGCCACCCCCAAAAGGCTCGGGGTAGGCGGGTTTCTGCATCAACACTGTGGCCCGTTCAAGCCGTTAAACACCAAAGCCGGTTCCAATCGTTCCAAACGTTCGAGGAATTAAAACCAAAGAGGAGAAAATTCCTTGTTTCGGGAATTCTCGAAACGTCGAAATAAAAACCGGGAGTGTTGGGTTCTAGACGGGTCTACTTTGGATTAGCGATTCCCAGTTGACGACAGATTTTGCGTGCCCGTGTGGCGTGGCGCAACTTGCGACAGCTGGCAACGCCTCATTGCGCTCGTCAAGGCCGCGTGAAGACAGTCGGTCCGATGAACGACTCGGCGCTGGAGCGCGTATCGTCCGAATCGATCGCGACCGAGAGGGCGGTAGGTTTGTCCGGCGCCTCACCATAGATCTTACGGAAGTCTTCGACGACATTGCGGCGCTCGGTGAGCCATTTGCCGAGTTCGTCGGAGCCCGAGCGCAGGACGACATAAGTCACCGTGGAGGTCTTCTGGCTCTTGCAGATCGTGCCAGCCGGTGCCGTCGAATCCCAAACGTAGCCGATGATGCGCGAGCGCACCGCCTCCGGCGTGCGCAGCCAGGCGACGTAAACCTGCGCGGCCTCGTCGTCGGTCGCCTTCTGGCAGGCATTGCCGCCGGTGGGAAGCGTAATGACCTTCCATCTCCACTCGAGGATTGGCGTCTCGTTGAGATCGACCAAAGCTTTGAGGTCGCGACTGATCGTAGAGTTGTCACCCTTGCTCCTAAGGTGCAGGACCGGCTGCCCGTTGTCCGAAACGATATCGAGATCGTAGGCGGGCTTTCCCCAGGTCTGCTCCTTCCAGTCGCGCGGGATGCCCCGCGTACCGAGCGGATAGGAGCGCCAGTCCTCGACGACGACGCGATCGGCCGCCCACGCGCTGGCAACCACGGCGCAGGCAATGGCTAAAACAGCGCGACCCGCACGAGTCGATGTCATGGAGTTGTGGCGCATAGTTCAAGTCCGCTGCCCTAGCCGCCGGCATTGCCTGGACTGGTGAGGACAGTTCAGAACCAGAAAGAAAAGAGTTTCTAGAGTCAAATCTTTTACCTTTGCAATTTCCACCGCTTTTTACAGCTTACTCCACCGTGGACGACAATTTTGTAGATCAATTTACCTAGCCTTGTACCAATACAATACCAGAGTATCAAAATTGCTCACGATTCAAATAATGCTTGCGCATAAACTTATAACTTTTCTGTGAGTTCATAATGTGAGTTTCCGGAAATTAAGGTGGTGGGGCTTCGAAGCATCCAAAACGATTCTTTTCCTTTGTATCCGAGGAGGATGCCCTGGTCCTTCAGAAATTCGGTCTCGGCGGCCTTCTGGGATCGCTTCGGGCTGACGTAGAGGACATCCTTCGAAGCCCGATGCAAGGTTTACGGATTTCGGAATCATGGTTCCGCTATGTCATAGGATCGCGTGGACAGAAAATTAATTCACGCGAACAGTTTCATGATCGCAAGTACCGCTCCGGCAAGTCCGCCGACGATGGCCCCGTTGAGACGAATGTACTGGAGATCCTGACCGACCTTCTCCTCAATCTGCCCCACCAGATCGAGATCGGACAGTTTTTCAAGGCTGCCGCGAACCATTTGACCGATCATCTCGTGCCGTTTCTCCATCAGTTCGAGCGCCGCCCCTGTCACCCAGCGATCGACTTTTTTTTGCGCCGCTGTGTCCGCGCGAAAAATATCGAGACGATCGTGAAAGGTCCGGCGCATGAGATGATTAAAGTCGGAGGACGACTTTTGAAACTCCTTTTCGATGATATCACTGAGCCGCCGCAGGGCGCTTTGGAGTATTTCGCGTGCGTCCGTTCCGTTGATGAGCGCCGCTTGCAGCTTCTCAATCACCGACACCGCGTCGGCGTCGCCGACCGCCAGTTTATCTGCGAATTCAAGCACGATGCCGTCGATTCGAGCCCTGAGCGGATGGGCGGGATCAGATCGCGCCTCGCGGAGCACCTCTGCCATTTTGGATAAGAAGGATGCAACCATCGCTTCCTCATTCACTATGTTAAGCCCGCGCGCCACGTCGACGGCAAGACGCTTGAGAAGTCCCCGGTGCTTGTACGCTTCGAACGAGCGCACAATGGTCCTTTGGACGATCGCTTTCACCTCAGGCCCCCGAACCGCCTTTTCGATAACCGGAAGAAGCGAATTCCACGCGCGATGATGATCGCCGCTGCGTATGCGCTGTCCCAACCAGCGTCCGAGGGGCTCGGCGAACTTAAGATCCCGCAGTTGGTCTTTGAGCGTGCGCTCAAGAAACACCGCGACTTCCGGAGCGGCGATGCCGCGGGCAAATTGCTGGATGATGTCTCGGACCATAGCAAGAACTTTTTCCAAATGATCCTCGTTTCCCAGTAAGTCCAGAACATATTGGGATGCCGAGAAATTCACTAAGTACTCGCGAATGATGTTGGGGGCGAGCCATCGGTTCTGCACCATGTCGGCAATCCCATCGACGATGCGTTGGCGATTCTTGATGATAATATTCGTATGCCGTCGTATCAGCGGCACGGGAACCTCACGAAACAGCGCGCTCACAGCGAACCAGTCCGCCAGCCCACCGACAGTCGCCGCCTCAAAGGCTTGGAGAAGAACCTTCCAGCCAGGAGCCGCAACCCATCCATGACGTAATGCCAATTGGGTGGCGATCAATCCCCCAATCGAGACCGCGAGCGATATATTTCCCAGCGACGTTGCCGTTGTTGCTTTCATGAGTTCTCCTCGGTAAATGAACGCGCGCGCGACTTAGCGACTTTACCGCCTAGCAACGACCGACACAAAGAAGTACAAAGCAGAATTGACAAGTAGAGAGAAGGTTTAAGTTTCGGCTTGGCCGCTTGGGGATGAACTTCATGGGGAGCGGTCCCGTTCCAATGGTTCGATCCTTCGAGCTGCCTCAGGACAGGCTAAGCTCACCATGACGGGCTCGATCTTCCGCTCGTCCAGCTGGTCGAAGGATGCGCTACGTTCAAAACGTTTAGAGCCGAGATCGTTCAAAAGTTCAATGTTCAATTGTTCAAGGACAGAGATGCGGAGGGAGAACTTCCACGTTTCGGGAATTCTCGAACGAAAGCGCGCATGTTTTCAATGTTACTCGGATGGCGCGTTCACTATCGAGCAGCGTGGAATTGTCGAACGCCGGAAGGACTTTTTGATTGCTGCTGGGAGATGCCGTCTTAAGGGTGAGAAGGGGAGTCTTTAAGACTCCCCTCCTGCTGTTTTTACGGACGGGCGATTACTTCTTTTCTTTGGTCGTCGGTTCTTTGCTCATGGGTTCCGTCTTCTCTTTCTTCATGTCCTTCATCTCCTTACCCATGGGCGCGGCCGTTTTGGCGATTCCGAGCTTCTCGGCTGTCTGGTTGTCCAATTGTCCGGTCGCCTTCAAGCCGTTGGCCTCTTGAAATGCCTTGAGCGCGGCCCGGGTTTTAGAACCCATTTTGCCGTCGATGGGTCCGGGATCGTTGCCCTTGGCCTTTAAAGCCTCTTGAACCTCTTTGTGGTCTTTTCCGCCGGTCGTCATCTTTCCCATTTCCGGCTTCTTATCCATCTCCCCCATCTTCTCCATCTTCTCCGCTTTAGCCGGCGGCGCCTTCTTTTCCTCCGCCGCCCAAGCGGACACAGCCAGGGTCAAGAAAAGCGCGCTTGCAAATACGTTTTTCCAAATTCCAGTAAACATAGATTCGTCCTCCTTGTCCGCTCAACGTAATCTTGCCCGGCAGAGGTTGCTGTCTCCTATTGGACAATATTGAAAAGAATTATCCTTAATAAGGTCTGGAAGTCAGTTCAAACGTTCAATCGATGAACTCCCCCCGCAGCTTGCTGCGTGGTATCAGAAGTGAAGAGCATTTATCCCAACGGCGTCACCCCCCGAATGTTTTAATCGGGGGACCAATTCCGGTCTCGCCTGGATTCCCGATAGAAGCATTCGGGAATGACAGACATTAAGAAGTCGGAGTTATTCTCTACCCAGCTAGCTATGTCCTGTCTCAGAAGTTCGCGACATAATTCTCGCGTCATTCCGTCGGAAAATCTCCCCTTCCCCTCTTTGCCAAAGAGGGGTGAGAATCGCACGGAGAAAATTCCCCCTTTGAAAAAGGGGACAAAGGGGGATTTGAGTTCAACTTCAGTGGCTGCCATCGTTTGGACTTTTTAAACGAACTTCTGAGACGCCACACTAGCTGCGGGGAATGAGACCCGCAGTGATTCAATCGTTCAAAGACTGATTCGGAGGGGAATTTCCACGTTTCGGCAATTCTCGAAAAGGCAAAATGACGCCAATCAGCCTGGGGCGCCGATCCGGCACCTCAGGTCTGATTTGGGTCTTTTAAATCTCGCGTCTAACTGGGATTGATGGCGAGTTGGGACATCTTCAGCGCGATGCCAAGCGGCAATGCATTGTCGCCGGTGCTGAGAGCCGTGCCCAATCTTTCGATCTCCCACGATGAGACCTTTTCAGGGGCAGCGGGTTCTGTTACGGCGACCTGCAACTTATCGGCCTGAGGCAGTTTGATCAGGTACTTGACATTGTTCCCGTCGCTTAGAGTCACCGAGAGAACCATCTGTTTGCCTTCTTCGGTTGCCAATGTCTGAAGCCCGGCAATTCGACTCGAAAGGCTCGTCTTGCTCACCGTATCCGCATACAGCCAGATGAAGGCGCCGATGAAGGACGCCATCACCAACCAGGCATACTGACCAGCCCGTTGCTGGCGCTTTATCGACCGGCTTCTCTGGAGATCGAAGAACTTGCGGTAAGACTCCTTTTCCGCCGTCAGTTTCTTGACCGCATCTTGCTCCGGCGAACTCGGCGGTTGATTGAACCCGAGATCGAAGCTGTTCAGTATCATACCCAGGATCACCAACCCCAGGGGAACGGCGATTATAAATAGAGGATTCATAACTCTCCTTTTTCAGGCTCGTCATGGGCCTTTGGATATTGGAAGAGGGGGTCTGAACCGGGAATACGTTCGTTGCCGAACTGGAGCGGAAGTCATCCCAATGTTGGTTAGGCTGACGGACCTTCTACCTCTTGCGCGCCATTACAGCTCTCGCCTTTACCGGTTAAAGTAACCATTCGCGGCGGAGATTAGTGTCTAATAGTGGACAATATTGAAAATAATTATCATGGGTAAGGTCTGGAAGCTCACTCAACGGATCGGCCCGTCCCGCCCGGTTTTGTCAAACCACGTTCACGCCTACATTCAAATTGGAGATAGCGCCGGTTCAAAGTTCAAGGTTCAAAAGTTCAAGGAACAGACTCCGAGGAGGGAACTTGCACGTTTTGACAATTCTCAAAACGTCAAAATGTGGAGCTACTTCGCCATGGGCATCCTTAGAAACACAAATCTTTGGCCAGCGCGAAACGCGGCGCTTAGCTTCCGTGCGTGCGGTTTTGAGGACCGACCTTTTCGATGGTGACGCGGATCGCGATGCGCCCTTCGGCGAGGGTCTTTTTACGGATCTCGTCCCAGCTCGCGGGCTCGCCACGGATCTGGCGATGCCAGTCGAGCACGATATCCATGGCCTGCGGATGGGCGATGACTTCGGCCTTGCCGTCGATCTGAATGTAGTTGGAGCCGCGGAATTGCTCGCCGTAGACCAGCAGGGAGACGCGCGGATCGCGCCGGATGTTCTTGACCTTGTAGGTGTTGTCGCGCGCCGTGATCGTCACGCTGCCGTCGGCGCCGACGACCGGCGAGACCAGGGTCATTTGCAGCGCCCCGTCGCGCTTGCGCGCCACCAGCATGCCATGATGATTGTGCTTTAAAAACTCTCGGGCTTCAGCGATTTCCATATTCTCCTCCAATAATAATTGGCATACACCCCGGTCCACACCGGTTCAACTTTAATACTGAAGCCTGTTCAAGCTGTTCAATGGTTCGACCGTTCGAGAAGCCTCACGGCAGGCTTCCTCGACGGCCTTCAGTTCTGAGCCCTGTCGAGGAATCACCATGACCGGCCCGATCTTCCGCTCATTCCTTCGATAAAACTCAGGACGGGCTCTGAGACTTGTATGAGGGATGTCGAGCTGTACCGCGAGTGCTCCGTGATAGTACAGTGGCCGAAACTTATCGACCGTTGGACCAAGGAGGCACTACGATGGGAATCCAAACTTTCATCGCTCGCGATTACGATGTGTTTGGCGGACTCGATGTGGACAAGAAAAGCATTTCGGTGACCTTTACCGATCATCAGGGATCTGTGAAGTCGATGCGCATGCCGTACAATGTCGAGTATCTTGTAAACCATGTTCGTAAGCACTATGGCGATAAGAAAGTAGCCTTTGCCTATGAGGCGGGACCGACGGGCTATGGACTGTATGACGGGTTGGTCGCTCAACGGTACCCTTGCTTGATCGCCTCTCCATCGATGATCCCCAAAGCGCCAGGACAGCGAGTGAAGACCAATCGGCTCGACAGCGTGGGATTGGCAGAGAATCTGCGCGCCGGACAGCTCAAGAGCATTCATGTGCCCACAACCTTGTATCGAGAGCTGCGTCACTTGACTCAACTGCGCGACGCTCTGGTCAGCGAGGTGGTGGCGATGAAGCAACGCATCAAATCGCTGTTGCTGATGGAAGGGCTGGAGTTTCCCCCGGCTCCGGCCGGCAGCCAGTGGTCGTTTTTGGTCAAAGCCAAGCTGAGAAAGCTTCCCTGCTCTTCGGTGGTGCGCTTTAAGCTCGATCAGTTGCTGGACAATCTGGAGTTTGGGGAGAAGCAAGTCCTTAAGGTCACCCGTGAGATTCGCCGCTTTTGCCACAACGACCCGGAACTGTCTCGGTGTATCGAGTATCTGAAAACGCTTCCTGGGATCGGCTGGATCGTGGCCAGCCAGATGATGGCCCGTATTGGGGACTGGCGCCAGATCAATAACATTCGTGAGCTGCCGGCCTTTCTGGGGTTGGTACCCACCGAGAGCTCCACCGGAGAGAGAACCACTCGCGGCTCGATTACTCACAGCGGAGATCCAAGACTGCGCAGCAAACTCATTCAAGCCTCTTGGTCGGCGATCCGCCAGGACGGCGAGTTGAGAGAGTTCTTCCGCACCGTGGCGAAAAAACATCCGCGTCATCTCGGTCCTCGAGTGGCCATTGTGGCGGTGGCCCATAAACTGTGTGTGCGGGCCGCGGTGGTGTTGATGCAACAAAGACCTTACGAAGTGAGAGAAAAAGTTCAATCGGCTCCTTTGACCCAAGAGGAGACTGTGCCCCAGGGAACGACTCGACGACGGCCAGTACCAGGAGAACAAGACCTCCTGAAGGTTCGACCCATGAGACAGAGATCCCGGGGCGTAGTGCCAAAGAGGGCGCATCGCAAGTCAGTGTGACGGCCCAGTGCCGTGCCACGTATAGCAGCGAGTCTCTCTTGGGTGGGTAGGGAGAAAAAGTCATAGGAGAATTTAAGAGCCTTTGCGAGTTATTGACTTGACATCCACATAGCAGCGTCGTCGAAGGATTCGGTTCGTTCAAATACTTGCGCTGGTTCAAGGTTCAAAGGTCCAAGGACAGAGTCGGAGGGGAACTTCCACCTTTCGGGAATTCTCGAAACGTCGAAATGAGCGACAGCCCGTAATATTTGATCTCCCAAGCTGGAACAATTCTTCTCTCGGAAATGTTTTCGTCGCCGAGTAAGTCTTGAGTGACAACGATCACAAAACACGACCACGCGTGTCACGGCTACTACCGCCAGCCGGCGACTGCCTGAAATGCAACTTCTGTTGACTGATGTTGTACGCCCTTGTACACTTCGCTTCATGAAATTGTCGATCAGTGAAGCGCGCAAACGGCTCCCGGAGTTGGTGCGTCAGGTTAGGAAGGATGCCGGCGCGAAGATCGAGATCACGGTGCGCGACGAGGTCGTAGCCGAGCTGCGCGCCGCGTTGCCCGAGCCCGAGCCGGGAGCCGCCGCCAAAAAGCTCGTTGCATTGATGCGTCGCCTGCCAAAGCACCGCGGGAGAAAAACGAACTTGTCCGCGCATGTTAATGAATACCTCGACGGTTCCGCCGCAAAGGGCCGTTAATGGCGCTTCCGCCTCGCCTGTTCTGCGACACATCTTTTTTCTATGCCTGTTTCGATCCGCGAGATGTTAATCACCAACAGGCCGAAGATCTCTCGACAGAGGCCGTTGAGGCAGATTCCACTCTTTATGTCACCTGGGATATTATCAGTGAAACCCTGACGTTGCTCCGTTATCGGCGAAGCTACCGCGAAGCACTGACGTTCCTCTCTGAAATCAAGCCTGATCTCCATATCATAAATTACGGCGACCGCGTCCGTGCCGAAGCAGAGCAAATTTTCCGCCGCTACGGGCAGGACCACAAACTTTCTTTCTGTGACGCGGTCTCATTCGTAGTTGTAACCACGCTCCTCAATGATATCCCGACTCTCGCTTTCGACGCCGATTTTCGCGCCCTCGGGCTCATCGTCATCCCTTAGACTGTTTCAGGACCGACCCAACCCTGGACTCTTCGCAAGATGGAAAGCGCCGAAGAGCGGTTCCAATAGTTCCAAACGTTCCACCGCTTGGCTTCGTTCGAGTTGTTAACCGGCAGGGACGGTTCAAAGTTCAAGGTTCAATACGACCGAAGCTCGTTCAAAACGTTCAGGCCGTTCAATCGCTTCGCTCCGTTCAAATCGTTAACCGGATTTCAAAACACGGCGAGGAAAACTTCCACGTTTAGGGAATCTCGAAACGTCGAAATGAAGCGTCAGCGGTCAATTGCGACTAGCACGATCTATCATAAGACGAGCCCTACTCGATGCAATACCGGATCGTGGGCGTCGTGGGGAAAACGTGTCAATGTGTCAAGCCGGAGTCGGCGCTTAGTTTTCGCTCATCCCGCTAACTTCCTCTCCGAATCAGTCCTTGAACGATTGAACCTTGAACGTTTGAACGGGTATTAACGACTTGAACGATTTGAACGAGCTTGAGAATTATGTGAGCGCAGCGATTCAAACGTCTCAACCCTTTTCGTAGGCGCGCCGTAATTCGGCGATGTCGAGCTTTTTCATTCTCAGCAAAACGTCCATGACCCGGTTCGTCTTCTCGCCATCCGGATCTTGCAGCATCTCTTGCAACGCGGTCGGGACGATCTGCCAGGATAGCCCGAACTTGTCCTTGACCCAGCCGCACTGCTGCGCCTTTTCATCGCCGCCCTGCGATAGCTGCTCCCAGTAATAGTCCACTTCCTCCTGGGTTTCACAATTGACTTGGAACGAGACCGCCTCGTTGAATTTGAAATACGGGCCGCCGTTGAGCGCGGTAAACCGCTCGCCGTCAAGTTCAAATGCCACGGTCATGACCGATCCCGCCGGTCTGCCGTGGATCTCATGTCCAGCTTTGCCGTAACGGGCGACGCCGAGAATCTTCGAGTTCTTGAAGATGCCGATATAGCGGTTCACCGCCTCCTCGGCGTTGTGGTCGAACCATAAACACGGGTTAATTTTTTGCATGACCTTTCTCCTTCTTCATGGTTTGAATGACAATGTTTCCCGATACCGCCGCAAGCGACCAGGACGCCCGCTTCAGAGTTTCGCGACCAGCGCCGCGAGTTGATCGGCGCACTGGCCCCAACCCTGATGGAATCCCATCTTTTCACGCGCTTCGCGATCGGCGACGCTCCAGTGGCGCACACGGGCAGTGTAGTTGGTCTTGCCGCCGAACATCGGTTTCCGCGACGGGGGTCGTCCAGGGCAAAGGCGCGAACCACTGTTGATCAGCGCGGGATCCGTCCATGCCTTAAACACCTTCTCGCGCGGCGCATCGATGATGCGGTTCAACACCAGCTCGCGATCCGCGGTCGTGGTCGGTTTGTCGGTAGTGGCCATCATCCTTTTCTCCTTCGGGTTAAGTCTATTCAGAGCTTCCACTAGGTAGTCGTTCGGCGACGGTCCAAATCGACAATCGTCATTTGGTTTTACAGGATTATAGGTCAGGCGTGTTTGTTCAACGACTTTTGTCGAAAGGCTGACGGCCAACGTACCGACCACGAACCACCACCACGCGCCCGGTTTCGGACTTTGCCTTTTCATTCGCTCAGCGACCGGGCTTGCTATCCGTGTTCATTTCATGTTTCGAGGATTCTCGAAACATGGAACTCCCTGGGGTTTTGTTTCCTCAAACATTTTGAACGTAGCGATCCAGCTAGTCTGCTCAGACGAGCCCGAATATGCCTGCGAGCGCGCCGGCGGCGAGCAGCCACAGCGGGTTCCATGACGTGCGCAGCACCACGGCGACGGTGAGGAGCGTCATCAAGTAGCCGCGCCAGTCGTGGTTCACCGCGCGCATCAGTATCGTCGCGCTTGCGAACATCAGCCCGATCGTGATCGGCGCGAGACCGCGGCGGATGGCGCGGCCGAGCGGGGCGTTGGGATAGCGCTCGTTAAGGTGCCCGACCAGCAAGGTGAGGGTGCTAGCCGGAACCAGCAGTGGGAGCGTCGTCGCGGCTACACCCGGCAACCCTGCCACGTGCCAGCCGATCAGGGTGACGTACATAGCGTTGGGGCCAGGGGCCACCTGCGCCAACGTGTACAGCTCGGCAAACTCTTTGTTCGTCACCAAACGGTGCACCTCCACCACATAATGGTGGACGTCCGGCAAGATCGTCGCCGGACCGCCGATCGCCACGAACCAGAGGACTAACAAATGCAGAAACCACCCACCGAGGTCGACACGGTCCATTAGGCTTTCTCTTTCCACGTGGTGGCAACCGCCCAAGGCGCGAGCGCGGCCACGACCCACGGCAACGGCCAGTGCAGAACGCTAACGCCGACAAAGGCCAGCGCGCCGAACAACCACGGCAGCAAGCGCCGCGGCAAGACCGTCGCCAACTTGATAACGACGGCGAGCAGCAGCCCTGCGGCCACGATCGACATGCCGGCAAGCGCTCGTTGAAACTGCGGCAGCGCGCCGTAGTGTTGGTAGAGTACGCCCAAGCCAATGACGACCAGGCACGGGCAAGCCAAGAATCCGGCGACGGCCGCCGCGGCGCCCCTCCAGCGACCGAAACGATAGCCGACCATCACCGTTAGATTGAGCGCGTTCGGTCCGGGCAGGAGCTGTGCGAGCACCAACAGATCCAAAAATTCCCGCTGGGTGAGCCAGCGCTCGCGCTCGACCAGCACGTGTCGCGTCCAGAACGTCAAACCGCCGAAGCCGGATAGAGTGATCCGAGAAAAGGTGAGAAACAGCGCGAGCGCGCTGCTGCGCGGCCTGTTTAAGTCTGTCTGCTCCATGGTTTATTGACTCCTATACGGATGCGCTTGGTGCCGACTTGCTTCTCCAGCGGAAACAAATTTTGGGGTTACCGTCTACTAAGACGTTATCCCGGTTCGAGAGTCAGAAATCGTATGACGAGAGCGGCCACGGGTTGGACGCACTCCGTTCGTTCACGTCACAAGCCTCAGCCGTAGGCCGCAACAGAACACCGGGAGCCCGTCTTAGTCGCCTCGACACATTTCCTTGCAAAAAACTTTGCAGCCGAAAACCAAACGGCGTTGCTCGTGTCTTTATAAGCGTTACACTTAAACTTAAACGGAAGCAGAAAGAAATAAAACTATATGCAAAAAATTACTTCGTTTTTGTGGTTCGACGACAAGACCGAAGAGGCAGCGGCTTCATTTTCTAGAATTCCAAGATCGGGACCGTTGCTCGTTATGCAGGCTGAAGATTTGAAAGAGTTCCCCTTGCGCGGACCTTGAACTTTGAACATTGAATCTTGAACCGTCCTACTTACCAGTTTTTTTTCCGAATGGTCATTGCCGATTCAAACATTGACGATTCTGCGTGAGGCAAAAATGAACCCGGCATGGAGGTAAACCATGGCGACCATGACTGATCCTTTGAGCGCTGCGCGGTCTCTTCGGGCAACCATTAAAGGCGTCCGCCACGAGACTGAAGACGCCCGATGTTTGCCAAGAACCGTAGTCCATAGACTCGTCGAATCCGGCCTGTGTCGCTTGACCGTGCCGGCGAGCCTCGGTGGGCGCGAGGCCGAGCCGTTAGTCGGCCTCGATGTCTACGAGGAGCTCGCTTCGGCCGAAGCGTCCGTGGCCTGGATTGCCTGGAACAATGCGCTGCCTGGTCTCCTGAGCCGCCATCTCTCGAATGCTGTTCGGACGGAGCTGTTCGCCGATACTCGTCGGCTCTTCGCCAGCTCGACACGTCCGTCGGGCCGAGCGGTGATGCAAGCAGGCGGCTATCGCGTGTCGGGCAGATGGTCGCTGGTATCCGGTTGTGAACTGGTGGACTGGATTGCGCTGCTCTGTGTCATCGCCACGGATGGAGGCAAGCCAAGAATGCTGGCGCCGGGTATCCCTGAAATGAGAATGGCATATGTGCCAACAGGGTCGTACAAGATTGTCGACACGTGGCACGTGGGTGGATTGCGCGGCACTGGAAGCCATGATGTCGTGGTGGACGACCTCTTCGTTCCTGCCGAGCGGACCTTCGCGCTCGAGGACCCCGATCACATCGATCGGCCTCTGTATCGGATGCCATTTGCGCCGACGATGGGCGCGTGGTGCGCGGCGATCTGTTTAGGAATTGCCCGGGCAGCAACCGAGACCTTGCTGGATCTAGGCTCGGCAAAAGTGCCCGTGGATCCGGGGCCGGGGCTGCGGGATCGGCCGGCGGTTCAAGCGATGGTGGCGTCCTCAGCAGCGGCCTTGGAGGCTGCACGTCTGCTCCTCTGTGACGCGCTCGGGGACCTCTGGGCCGCTTGCAGTCGCGGGACGCCGGTGACGGATATCCAACGCGCCCGCATGTGGGGCAGCATCGTACACACGGCGCAGTCCGCAAAGACCGCGGTGACGTCCATGTACGAAGCGGCCGGCGCATCCGCCTTGTATATCGACTGTCCCATCGAGCGAGCTCACCGCGACATCCACGCCGTCATGCAACACATCGTCTTCCAGCATATGTGGCTGGAGCAGGCCGGACGGGTAAGGCTTGGACTCAAACCGACTCATCCACTTTTCTAAGAAATAGACTGCAAGCATCACATGAATCGGCATCAGGAAAGACGGAGTGTGGAAATCTCCCCTCCGAATCCATCCTTGAACATTTGAACCTTGAACGTTGAACCGCGTTAGCATTTGCGAATTCTTCGACGGTGCTGCTCAGAGCCCGTCCTGAGTTTTATCGAAGGAATGAGCGGAGGATCGGGCCGGTCATGGCGATTCCTCGACGGCCTTCAGTTCCGAGCCCGTCGAGGAAGCCTGCCGTGAGGCTTCTCGAACGGTCGAACCATTGAACGTTTTGAACGGCTTGAACGGCTTGAACGAGTTTTGTAGCGCGCCGAAAAACCAAACGGCGTTGCTCGTGTCTTTATAAGAGTTACACTTGAATGGACGCAGAAAGGAATAAAACTATGCAAAAAATTACGCCATTTTTGTGGTTCGACGACAAAGCCGAAGAGGCAGCGGCTTTTTATACTGCCATTTTCAAGAATTCGAAGATCGTGAACGTTGCTCGTTATGGAGATGCCGGCGCACAGGTCACCGGAAAATCCAAGGGAACCGTCATGACCGTGGCCTTCCAGCTCGACGGGCAAGAATTCGTCGCGTTAAACGGCGGGCCGCAATTCAAGTTCACTGAGGCGATATCGTTGGTGGTGAATTGCCAGACGCAGGAAGAGGTCGATGAATTCTGGAAAAAGCTTTCGGACGGGGGCCGGGAAGTGCAATGCGGCTGGCTCAAAGACAAATACGGTTTATCGTGGCAAATCGTGCCGACTATTTTAAGCGAAATGCTAAATGACCCTGATCCAAAGAAGGCGGAACGAGTGATGAAGGCAATGCTTCAAATGAAGAAAATTGACATCAAAGGTCTAAAGCAAGCATATGAGCAACAATGAGATAAAACCCACTCGGTAAAGCTTACTCCGAGATAACCCGCACCGGCGCATCTTCGGATTCAATCGCCGGCGTGCCGCGAAAACCCACCGGCAGGGGCTGTTCGCCCAGCATATGGGCCACCAGTACTTCGCGCACGCTTTCCAAGTCCAGCCCCGTCGCAGTCGCTTGTTTAGCGACTTCTGCCAAAACGCGGTCGACGTCTTGCATCATTTTCCACTGCTTGAAGAGATCCGTTTTCTCCACACCCATGGCCTCGCCGACCAGCTCCAGAAAATTGACGATCTTGAACGGTGAAGTAGTTTCGTGGGCGCATAGTTCGCGATGGCAGGCATGGTAGATTCCGACGAGATAGTCCACTCCGGCGGCCGCCGCCGCGTCGAGCTCGCGGGCGTGCAGTTCGCGTTTGTACGTCGGCACGGGCGCCAGCGAGTTGCACATGTAGCCGACCCGCGGTTGTTCAAGATCGACCAGCTCCAACCCCGGGATCGCCGTGAGAATTTTGATGGCGCCTTCGGTCACGCCGGCCACGCCCGGATGTTCATGCAACGCCACCCGCTTGTGGATCGAATGAACAAAGTGGGGGCGGAGCAGTTCGATGCGCGCGGCGATGTACGGCACGACGTGCTCAAGACCGAAGTTTGCGTCGGTGCTCGGCATGACAATCTCGCTCAGCTGGATGTTGCAGGTCGGACACCACGTGAGCACGCGTGGAGCGCCCGTGCCGGCGAATCCGGCCACCGTATTGCCGCCCATTTGCCCGGATGTCCTGGTGTCGCCGGCGCGGTACTGAATCACGCCGCAACAATAGGCGGGCCCGGCAAAAACTTTGTAGCGTGTGCCGAGACGAGCCAAGACTTCGAGGCACAACAGCGCGATGTGGGGCGTCTTGAGAACGTTGCAACCGAGATACATGACGATGTCCGGTGCCGGCTCTGAATCGGCTGCGGCCGCTCGCGTGTAACCGGCAAGCAGTTCGGCAGGAAGCTGAAGACGCGAGAGCACCTTGACGGCGTTAGACATTTTCTTGAAGCCGGCTCGACCGGTGGCGCGCCGTTCGCTCGCTTGCCGCCGCTCGTTGAGCCTGAGGCGGGTCGCCGCCAACATGAAACGCGGGTTAATACCGTCGTCGCAGGCGGAAATACACCGGCCGGAGCCGGTGCACGCGTTTGCCCAACGCGCGCCGCGGCTTGACGGATCACCCCCGCCGCGCAGGATATCCAGCACATCGCCGACGATCGCGGCGGGCTCGCTGGTATCGATTCCCGCCGGCGCCGCGGTGGGGCAAACCTCGACGCATTTCGCGCAGCGCGTGCAGCGGTCAAGAATGTCGCGCACTCGTAGGTCCATGGTGGCGATGAATGCATCAGCGTGATCGGTCATTGCTTCCCCCTCTGCCAAGCGCGCGACCCAACGGCTGTCATCCGCACCCGGAGTTTGCCTCGGCCTCAAGCTGGTTGTCAATTGTTATATCCGCACTGGCGATTCACTAATTTGCTTTTTGATTTGCCTAAGCGAGCAAGGTCACTAGTATGCCCTTCGACGAGAATTCAGAAACATGAAAGTCCCCCTCCGAATCTGTCCTTGAACTTTTGAACCTTGAACTTTGAACCCGCGCTAGCCTTTGAACGGCTTGAACGTTTTGAACGCGTTCCGCCGTTATCCAACCGTCCTTTTCTCGATCTCCAGAAAGCGCTCGAGTCGCGCGGTCTTTTGCGCGGCCTTCATTTCGCTCGCGGCTCCGCCCCGGCCGAGCAGCGGATCGATCGTTCCTTGCGCGAGCGACTGGTAGGATTGGCGCGCGGCCTTGTACATCGCGGCAAAAGCAGACCCAGAGGATGCCGCCAGGCGGAACCCAAGCCCTGCCAGATCGGCCGGTGATAGCGGAAATTCAGCGAATCCGTCCTCGGGCGCAAAGATCATGAGCGGGGGTGGAAGACGCTCGCCGATGACGCGCATCTCATCCGGGTTGCGCGTATGCACGAAGAGCATATCGGCGCCGGCCTTACGATAGGCCTCGCCGCGCCGCAAGGTCTCGTCCATATCATGGAGCCGTCTGGCGTTGGTCCGCCCGATAATCAAAAAATCCGGATCGCTTCGGGCGGCGACCGCTTCCCTGATCTTAGAGACCATGAATTCCGGTGGAACCAGGTGTTCAACGCCAACGTGATGGTGGAATCTTCGGGGAAGTAGCTGATCTTCGATCTCGATCGCGTCGAATCCCGCGGCTTCGGACAGGGCGATCGTTCGGTGCATGTGCGCCGGATCGCCCCAACCGCCGCCCGCATCGAGAACGATCGGCAATTTGCAGACGGTTCGCATCTCCACCGCCACCTGTGCCATTTCCGGAAGCGTCAGATTGGCTTCCGTTACGCATTTCTGCCACCCTAGCGATCCCCCGCTCAGATAGAGCGCTTTAAAACCGGCTTCCTCGGCGAGCCGCGCCATGATCGCGTTGAGCGCGACCGGAGCGACGATGAGATCGCTACCTTCGATGAGCGTCTTCAACCGTTCCATCACGAACCTCCCTTTCAAATCGGCGACGAATGCCAGAAATGCTGCGTGCCTTTTCCGTCTTCTTCCGGCGTAGCCCAGAACCATACCGGTTGCAATGTCAGCAGCCTCCTGTACGACGCTGCAACCCGTTCAAGTCGTTCAAAACGTTCAACCGCTTCGCTCCGTTCAATACGTTCACCCAACAAAGCTCGTTCAAACCGTTGAAGCCGTTCAATCACTGCGTTCCGTTCAAAACGTTCGAGGGTTAATCGAAGTGACCCGCGCTGACGACGAGGGCGGCAATGCCTAATTCGCTTGCTCGATCCGCTTGAGTCGGCGGCTCACGGTTGAATAGTGGACGCCCAGATGTTCCGCGATCTCACTCAGCCGATAGCCCTGTTCATAGGCCACGGCAATCGCCTTCTCTCCCCTGCTCCCAAAGATTTGCTCCAGCGACGGCTTCGCAGCTCTTAATCGCGCTCGCGGAATCTTCTCAATATTCTTTTTACGAGAAGCGTGTTTCTCGATGAATGTTTCACTTCCCAAGTAGATCTGACCCTTGAGATCGTCCCACGGCCGACTCGCCATCCCATCCCTGACAAATTCCCGGTACTGCAGCTGCGCTCGTAACCGGCCCTTGCCAAATTGCTGCAGAATCCAGTCGGTGCTCAAAAACTCCGGCACAGAAGCCAGTCCGGCCGTGGGCCGGTAACTGCTCCATTTCCAAGTCGAAGCCCTAGCGCCGCCTTTGACCCGCGCGGGATTGAGCACGATGTAGCGGCAAAGCTCCAACAGATGGGTTTTCCTTTCTACCAGGATCGCCTTGAACCGGCCCTGAAACAGATGGCCAACGCGGTTGTGCCGGCGGTTAAAACTTTGAGTGTAAATGCCGTTGAGTTGGCGCATGCCGATCGAAAGATTCGTCTTGGGCGTCTCGATCAGCAAATGATAATGATTGGCCATCAGACAGTAGGCGTGGCAAATCCAGTGGTAGCGAGTAATAACCCCGGACAGCATGTTCAGAAACAATTCGCGGTCGGCGTACGTAAAAAACACTTTCTGGCGCGCGTTGCCGCGACTCGTCGCGTGATAAATCGCACCGGCAAATTCCAATCGTAGGGGGCGCGCCATGTCGCTCCCTTATCACGAAACGGTGGCATTGCAAGACCTGACCCTATCCCTCCTCGTGCAGGCTGCTCAAAAAGATCCAGAGGCGAGGCGCGCGAACAAAGTAGGGTGTTGGGGGTATTCGAATTTTAGAGTATCGATTTTAAACCCACCACTCCGTCACTCCATTACTCCAATTCCGATGAGGCAATTGAGCGCACCCTTCGACGATGCTCAGGGCAGTCGGCATACGGGGCTTTTTCAGCAGCCTGCTAGTACTACTGTGTCATTAACGTTGATTCACTATGCAGCACGGACATCGATCCAGTTTTCTGACGATGTTGCAAGCGAGCACGAAGCGCAGGGTGGCGATGGAATCGGGCACGTGGCGTTGCGCGCGCTGGGCTGCCGCGCGGGATGTAATCTTGGGGTAGGGAAGGTATTTTTGATCGAGTAGAATTTTTTTTAGAGCCGTCATGTTTAAGACGTTCCGCCAACAAGAAACCGTAGGCTGCAATGCACAAGGTGGCGTGATGATGAAAGCCACGCCAGCCCCGTCCCTCGTAGTGGCTCAGGCCCAATTCCTGTTTAAGCTCCTGATAGTCCCGTTCAATGCGCCAGCGCATCTTGGCGGTATTGACCAAATCTACCAGCGCGGTATCAGCGGGCAACGTCGACAGCCAATACTTGGTCGGTTGTGCTTGATCTACAGGCCATTCGATCAACAACCATTGTTGTGCGCGGGGGGCGCGAAGCCCCTCCTCATCCCGATGCGCAGCCCGCACTCGCACCGCGGCAAAGCGCGACGACAATTTCTCGTTAGTTCCCTCGCGCCAGACCACCGTGTGCCATCGGCGTGCGGTCAACGTTTCGCTCACCCCCTTCACACTGAGCGGTGTGGCGCCGGCCATACGCTGCCAGCGTGTCCGGGGACGCCCGATTTTGTTCTTGCGCTTGGGGGGCAGCGGCCCCGTGCCTGCTGCCCATACCGTGGTGACCGATTGCACCCCCACACAATACTCCAACTCCATCTCACCCAGCGCTTCACGCCACGCTGTTTCATTGCCATAGCCCGCATCCGCCAGCACAATGCCGATGGCAACGCCCGCGGCTTTGGCCGCTCGGATCTGCTCGAGCGCAATTTGGGGCTTGGTCAGAAACTTCACTGCCAGAGGAACTCCCGACTTTTTGCGACGCCGCCGATCCTTAGCCCATTTCTCCGGCAAGTACAGCCGCCAGTCAATTGGCACGCTGCCACGCTCGCTTGCCAACGACAGACTCACCGCCACCTGACCATTGTCCTGTTTGCCCAGTTGCCCGCAGTATTGCCGCGCTACTCCTACCGAGTGCTCGCCTTTCTTCGGAAATCCGGTATCATCCACGATCCAATAAAACTTGCTCTTGCGCCTAAGCATGGGCATCACCCAATCGCGCACACACGCCAAAACCGCTCTGTCCGACCACTCCGACTGCGCCACCAAGTGATGCAGCGATTGATGTTTCGCGCTCACGTGCAACGCATTGGTATGCGCCGCCAGGGGTTCCACGCTCTTACGTTCCAGGGGCAGCATCAATCCTCGGCTGTAATCGGCAAAACCGCCGTGGCGGTCGCGGTGACCCAGGGCTTCGCACAGATGATTGATGTACCGTTCAAATTCACCAAGCTTTGCCATGGTTATTCACCTCCTGCGCGAATTTCCATGTATAATACCATGAATTTATTGACACAGTAGTACTAGTGTCCTGTCTCAGAAGTTCGCGACATAATTCTCGCGTCATTCCGTCGGAAAATCTCCCCTTCCCCTCTTTGCCAAAGAGGGGTGAGAATCGCACGGAGAAAATTCCCCCTTTGAAAAAGGGGGACAAAGGGGGATTTGAGTTCAACTTCAGAGGCTGCCATCGTTTGGACTTTTTAAACGAACTTCTGAGACGCCACACTAGGGCTCTCCGAAGCATCTCGTGGCGTTGTCCCACAGCATTTTTCGCATGACCTCGTCTCCCAGGGATTTCCACTCCAGCACCTTGTTTGTGGACTCGGGAAAGCGGGATTCTGCGTGGGGATAATCGGACGAATACATTAAGACGCTGTCGCCGAGGAAGTCGGTGACCATGCGGGCCATCTTCTCGCCTTCGTGGATCACGACGCTGGCGAAGAAGCGCCCGCTGGTCATGTATTCGCTGGGTTTACGAGCAAGATTTTCCGGCAGGGCGTAAGACATATAGACGGATTGATCGTCCATGCGCGCTCCCCAAAACGGCAGCCAACCGAAGCCGGACTCGAGGATGCAGTAGCGAATGTCAGGATAGCGATCCATGATCCCGGCGCCGAAAAATGCGCTCACCGCCCTCATTGCGCCCCACGGGTGCGATGCAGTGCGGCCGATGAATGGGTTGTCCCAGAGATCGCGGTAGCCGGGATAGCCGGAAGTGAAACTGTGATGCGCGACGCAGAGCCCTGCATCGTTGGCCGCAGCCCAGATCGGCTCCAGGTCCGGATGGTCGATGGGAACGCCTTCGGCCAAATTGGGATAGACGCCGGCGACCCATGGCGCACGCGCCCACGCTTTGATTTCTTGCACCGATTGTTCGATCGCTCTGCTGCTCACCACAATGAGAGACTTCAGACGATGCGGATGCTTGCGGCAGAAGTCATCGGTAAAGCGATGGTTGGCGCGGATAAAGCCGATCTCGATTTCGGCGTCGTCCGTGGCCGGCGGCAGTCCGGGAAGCATGAGCTGCACGTCCACTCCCTCCTCGTCCATATCCCGAACCCGCGCTTCGTTGTCGTCATCAGACCCGCCGGGCGTCGGAAAGCGGCTGCCCATGAACTTCGGGAAATGCGGTGCGATATGTTCTCTAGGCCCCGCCTCTCCTAAAATCCGCAGCTCCTCACGCCAGCCGGCTCTTTGCTTAAACCGGTAGCGGTGGCGATAAGGCGGCTCTAAAATCTCGCCGGCCCAGCCGACGCGAAACGGAACCTTGCAGCTCTCCCACTCCGGCAGCCGCTTGCGCATGGCGCCGTCGAAGTAAGGCTCCAAGGTTTCGGCCGAAGGATTGAGGTGGGTGTCCGAATCAAAAATCTTAAAACCGTCGCGCATTCGTACTTCCTCCTTGCCGCGCAGCAACAACTGTCAGGCCATTCATAACACGACCATCGGCGCTCGTGAGCATGGGATGCTTACCGTCAGAATTTGCAGGTGACAGAACCGAAAACTTCCGGGGACAGGTGATTCTGTCGGCGCACCACCACTAAGCAGTCCTGATTACTCATCTGACAGCAGGCGGAAATCACGCGCGGGTGGCGGGGCCCATTGAGATATCAGATCGAGGTATTCTTGTCTGTCACCGCCTTCTCTATCCGACGAGATGTGTCGTTGCAAGACCTGACCCTGTTCCTCCCGACCGGCTTATCTTCCTTTGAACTCTTGAACGATTGAACCTTGAACCGCCGCAAGGCATTGAACGGAGCGCAGCGGTTGAACGACTTGAACGTTTTGAACACGCTTCGATGTTATAATCCCCTCAGGCTTTCGCTGCTGACAGCGGCGTCTTCAGTCCAAGCTCATCGGCCACCGCGTGCTCGACGACGGTGCCCTCGAAGAAGGCCGGGTTGTTGCGCGTGTGCAGACGCGCGGCGTTAGTGAACGTGAACTCCCGGAAATCCTGCTCCGTCACGAAACCCTTCTCCACCAACTCGAACGCTTCAGGAATCACCTCCCTGAAATCGGGCACGTCGAAATGCGTGAAGTCGGAGCTGAAGATCGGGCGGAGCCGCACGCCCATGCGCGGATCGAACGCCCACATCGTCGCCCGGTCGTCCGCCTCGCAGCCGAAATAAAAGTTGCCGGAGAAGACTGCCCGGACATCCTCTTTTGAGTTGACTCCCGCCGCCTCAAAATCGTCCGAGACAAACTCAGGCCGGCTCAGTTCTTCGATGCTGCACTCCGGGCGGAAAGCATCCAGGTTGTTCATGATCGCGTCGGCGCTGGCTTTCAGTTTTTGATCGCCATAGCGATCGATCAACTGATGCATTTCGGCGACGCTGGTTGTGCTCGGATATTGCAAGCCGGCACGGCGGCGCTTCTCCCAGTGCTCGATCATATCGAGGCACATCTGACAGGCCCAGCTCACGCCGCCTTCCATGAAGCCAAAGTTAAGGCTGGGATAGCGGCGCACGAGACCGCCGAGGAAAACGCCGCGCGCAAACGCATGGTTCGATTCGGCGAAGTGGCCGACGTGGTTGTAGGTAAAGTTGGTGATCGAGGCGCGGTCCTGCCAGCGCCCGCTGCCCGAGTGTTGGGTCACGGCCACACCGAGCTCGACGCACCGCTTCCAAAGCGGCTCGTAGTCATAGGGGCTGTCAAGCGCAATGGTGTCACAGTACCAGGCGGCCTTTTGCCGGTCTTTGGTTTCTTCCGCCGCGTTCGGAACCGCTCGTTCCTGATTTCCCCGCAGCATGATCGCCTTGAAGCCACGCTGCTTGACCGCGTATTCGAGTTCCTCAAGAGCTTCGTCGGGAGTGCACGTGGGCACGATCGCTACCGGCGCAAACCGCTCAGCGTACGGCGCGAACATGTCAGCCGTCATCATGTTGTACGCCCGCACCAAAGCCCGGTGCAGGTCGCCTTCGCCCATACCGTTGATGCTAAGCCCAAAGCTCGGATAGATCAGCGCGAAATCGATGCCCAATTCGGGCAGGCGTTCGTTCAGCAACGCCGGCAGCAACGCCGTTGCCTTGTCGAGCGTATTGGCGGTCACACCCCACCAGATGGCTCGACGCAGTCGGCTGTGCTGACGCTCCTGTGGTGTGGCCCGGTACCACGCGTCCCTGCCGCGCCACAGTGCTCTGATTTGATCGACAGATTTCGCGCCGCCCACTTCGCTCAAGTACTCAAGGAAGACCGGGATCGGCTCCAACCAATGACCGTCGCCGTCGATCACCGGGTGCTTCAGCCCATCGTGTATCTCTGCCGCTCGATGCTCCATGGTCATTTCTCCTTTCTCGCTAATCTACTTCCTCCTATCGCTAAGCCGGCGAGTCGTCAATCGCCAGCGATCGAACGGTGGTTCTGTCGATAGAGTTTTTTGCGTTCGGGCGGGGAAACGACAACCAAATATCGCAAATACGAATCCTTTGCTTAAGTGGCAACGCCTCGCCCAGTCACAAGCTCGCGATCCGAGGTGGACGATGGGCCTCGGCCGCAAATCATCGCGGCTGTTCGACGTTTCGAGAATTCCCGAAACGTGGAACTGCTCAGGATTATCTTCCGTTGAACTTTTGAACTATTGAACCTTGAATCGCCGTTGGCGTGGAGGGACCGAATGAGGTGCCGCTTGAGTTTATCGAGATGAAGGCGTAGGGCTAAAAACCAACTTGACCGGAAGAGGAAAACAATGACGCAATCCAATCCATTACGCGTAGGTCTCATCGGAGCAGGCGGCAGATGGGGGCCGCGGGCGCATGTGCCGGCGCTGAAGGGCGTGTCGGAAGCCGAGCTCTATGCCGTATGCACCGCGCATGCGGATACCGCGCAGGCGGCGGCGGATAAGTTCGGCGTGACGGGCGCGTACGGCAGCGACAAAGCGTTGGGCGCCGATAGGGAGGTCGAAGCCGTGGCGGTCGCCGTGCGCGTGCCGGCACACTATGAGCTTAGCAAAAACGCCATTGAAGCGGGCAAGCACGTCTTCTGCGAGTGGCCCCTCGGCGCAAATACAAAAGAAGCCGAAGAACTGGCGGCGCTGGCGCGCCAGAAAAACGTGCGCACCATGGTCGGCTTGCAGCGGCGCGCGTCGCCCGCTTATCTGTATATGCGCGAGCTCATCCAGCAAGGTTACGTCGGACAGGTGCTAGCGGTGAACATGACGCTGATGGGCAGCGGCGTGTTGACCCGCACCGCGGATCGCACCTGGCAGCGCGATGTGACCTTGGGCGCGAACACGCTGACGATCACGTTCGCACACGTGTTTGACGCCATGTGCATGGTGGTCGGCGAGCTGACCGAAGTGTCCGCGACCGTAAGCACGCAGGTGCCGCAGTGGTTCGAGACCGACACGAAAAAATACGTGGATGTCACCTCGCCCGATAACATCGCGGTTCAGGGCCGGCTCGAAAACGGTGCGATCGTCAACGGCTACTGCGGCGTACATCCTTATCACGGCAGCGGCCATCGTTTGGAGATTTACGGCAGGGAGGGCACACTGTCGATGATCGGCGGCGGCGAGGGTGGCGAGGAGCGCCGGCGCAAGATCATGGGGGGACACAAAGACGACAAGGCGCTCCAAGAGTTGACCGTGCCGGAGCGATTCACGTGGGTGCCGCAAGCCGTGCGCGACGGCGGTCCCGCGTACGAGGTGGGCCAGATGTGGGTCAAGTTTGCCGAAGCGATACGCACCGGGTCGAATATAGATCCCGACTTCGATCACGCGGTGCGCCGCCACCGATCGTTGGATGCCATCGTGCGCGCTTCACAAACGGGGCAACGGCAGAAAGTTGTGTTGTAGGCCGATGGCTATATCGCCCTCTCCCGGTTAAACGGCTGCACTCGGCGCTTCCCGCCAACGCTAACATGCTGCAGCGCTCGGGCGCACCGCTGGCTGCTGGAAAATCTATGCGCTCGCGTATGTGATCGCTGAAATCACCGCGCCCTGCCGGTCCTGGATGACGCAAAAACGTCCGACGTTCGGGATGTCCTTTGGTTCCAGCAAAAGTTTTCCGCCGAGTTGTTGCGCGTTCGCAGCCACCGCGTCCACGTCGTTAACCGTAACGAATGCGCCCCAGTTCGGCGCCAGCCCTTCGGCTCCCGGCGGCATGGACATGATGCCGCCGACGGGTTTCCCCGCCGCTTTTACCACCGTGTAAGTGATGCCGGGCATGTTGTTCATCTCTTCGGTGGTCCAACCGAACAGTTTCGCGTAGAAGTCCTTGGCTGCCTTGGGATCCGTGGTCATCAATTCGAACCAGCTGAAAGCACCGTGGGTTTTGTATTGCTCGTCCATACTCACCTCCTCGATCGATACTGCAACTTTATCATCGGCGCCTTCGGCGACAAGTCGTCTGCGTTAAATCTCGATGACATCTCTCGATCACCGGCGATCCAAAAAAAGATAACGACCGTGCCGAGAATGATCAGACGAGAGCAAAGATAGGCTCCGTCCGAATTCGAGCCTTCTTAATGTTTGCGCTCCAAGATTTTCCACGCCCTGCATAACGAATCAATTGAACAAGGGTAGCTATGTTGACAAGGCGGAATAAAAGTGGCGGACTTAAAGTGAAAGGAGGGTGCTGCAATGAGATTTGGAACGATTACACGAGTGGGTATTTGTTTCCTGTTTCTGTTCGTAGTCGGGTGCACAACCTACTACCGGGTCAGCGATCAGGCGACCGGAAGAGTCTATTACACGACCGATTTTGACCGCACAGATAGCGGTGCGGTCGTCTTTGAAGATTCAAAGACCCGCTCCAAAGTGACGTTGCAGTCGTCAGAGGTGAACGAAGTGTCGAGATCGGATTACGAGGCCGGACGGAGAAAGTAAAACGTCTACCGCTTTGAACGGCCGTGCCGTCAAACGTCTATTTCAATGTTTTGAGAGCTCTCAAAATTTGCAACTCCCCTTCCGAATCTACCCTTGAACGTTGAACCTTGAACGTTTGAACGGCCCGCGGACTCGAACGTTTTGAACGGGGCGAGCGGTGAAACGACGGGAACCGGCTTGGTTTTGAACGCTTTGAACGCGCTTCGTTTTCGAAACTTTGAACGTTGAACCTTGAACATTGAACATTGAACCGGCGTAGCCGTAGCGAAGCTACTCGGTTTAACTCACTTTATCCTTTCCAGCAGGCGACACATTGAGGGCTTCCTTTTTTTTCCTGAAATACTCGCGTTTAGCAAGCCGAGTCGCTTGCCGCTTGCGGCGTTGCAAGTTACGTTTAGCATTCTCATTCATTTTAGTGCCTCCATGCGATACGTTTCCGAACTGATTCCAAGGTTCTATCAATACCGCCATAGAACAACAAACTCCTGCGCGTTGCAGCAGCCTGAGCAAATGGAACGACTGGAACGTTTGGAACTGGCTTCGGTTAGAAAGTCTTGAGCCTTTGAACCTTGAACGGATGAATAAACGGATTTACCTTCGCGGAACGATGTTAATTTGGCCGAATCATCTGCGCGCGTCGAACGAATGGTAGTCCTGCGCCGCCGGGTTAAAGGTCTTGATGACCCTGTATCTAATATGTTCGTTAGTCGCTTCGATGACTTGAATTCTCGCCCCTTTATAGCCGATGAGACTCGACTCGTTGAGGTCGTATTCGACGTCGTTGTTGAACGCCGGTCTGGCGAAATTGCCGGAAAATTCTCGATATCCGATTCTTAACTTGTTACCCAATTTGCCACAGTAGATCAGGGTTTGCTGAAATGAGTTCGGCGTCGTAACCGGCTGTTTCATCCTGACAAACGGCGCGTCATGCGTGCACACGGACAGGTTCAATAGGGTCACGATACAGATCGTGTTTCGGTCTTTGTAGGCCAGCACCCACTTCCACGGATCGACCAGCGGATTTTTGATCACTGCACCGCCGTTCCCGTAGGTGCTGGGCCGGAAAAATTCAGAGCCGGCGTTCTCTCCTTCCTTCGTATAAAAACCGGGACGTAGGGTGTAGCCGGAGAAAGTTCCTACACCAATATCCGATCGCACATAGATCGCGTCATGCTCCGAGAAATTTCCTTGAAGTAGCAGGCTGTCGCCGATCTGGGCCACGTTGACAGTGTTCAATTGAGGCACACTCAAGTCGATGCGCTTGGGTTCGTACCGAGCCGACATCGTTGCGCAACCCGGCAACAGGATGGCTCCACACAAGCAGGCTAATAAAAAATGGATTCGATGCATTGTTTTCTTCCGCGAAGGCGACAGGCTACTTTTCTTTTCGCTGCGCGGGACCCACATGACTTACGAGGCGACGACTCACGACCACGGCCGTTATACTTTAGGCATGCTTCTAACACGCGACCGCGCGCCCTTTCAACGAGAAAGCCGCCTGTCCTGTTACGCACTCCCGGCAACAATCTCGGCTTAACAAGCCGTTATTCAACCGGTGCGGCGCTGTCGATGGGATTGGGGTGAGACTGATGCGCGGGCATATCCCGTCGATGAACTATTTTCGCCTAGCTCACGGCATCGCTTGGTCTCTTAGACTAAACGTTTCACCGACGAGCATCATCCTCGAACGCTTGGACGTTTCGGAAATTTCCGAAACATGGGAGTTCCCGTTCCAACCTGACCTTGAACTCTTGAACCTTGAACCACCCTGTGTCTGAAACGATCGGAACGAAGCGAAGCGGTGAAACGACTAGAACGTTTGGAACTGGCTTCGCCTAGAAAGCTCGAACCTTTGAACTTTGCCTTTTGAACCGCAGCCATTTTAACCCTGGTCCGACCGAGAGATTCAACGCAAACAGCGCATTCGTGATTGACACCGATCCAGGTTATCGATTAATTTCTGCGCGAAGCAACTTCACTGTCAGTCTTCAGCCGAGCCCCACAGAGGAGGAAGATCCAATGGGTCGACTTGCGCGGTGTTTGTCCCTGATGCTGCCGCTACTGGCGGCCGCCCTCTCCGCGGTTTCGGCCGCTGCCCAGGATGTCCGGCGATACATCTATGCGGCAGTGCCGGGTGTGTCGAACTACGACCAATTCGGCGGCGTCGGCATCCTCGTGTTCGACGCCGATAACGGCCACAAGTTCGTTCGGCGGATTGGGACCTGGGAAACCTATCGACGCGAGGCGATCGAACCCATCAAGGGCATCGCCGCACACGCCGCCACCGGCCGGCTCTTCGTCAGCACCACGCGCCGTCTCGCGGCCTTCGATCTCGCGACCGACAAGATCGTCTGGCAGAAAGGGTACGACGCCGACTGCTGCGATCGCATGGCGGTTTCCGCCGACGGCAAGACGCTTTACGTGCCGGCCTTCAATCTGCCGAAATGGTATGTGGTCGATGCCGGTACCGGCAATGTGATCACAACTATTACCACCGAAGGCGAAGCCCACAACACGATCTATTCGCCGCACACCGGGCGCGTCTATCTCGCGTCGCTGCGCACTTCGACCATGGCGATCGTCGATAGCCGGACCAACCAGGTCGTCAAGCGCGTCGGCCCGTTCAGCAATCAGACGCGGCCCTTCGCGATCAACGGCAAGGAGACTCTGGTCTACGTCAACGTCAACAACCTCCTCGGCGTCGCGGTCGGCGATCTTCAAACCGGCAAGGTTCTGCACGAGGTTTCCGCGCCCGGCTTCGCCAAGGGGAAGCCCAGAGCGCATGGTACTGTCAGCCACGGAATTGCGCTGACCTACGACGAGAAGGAAATCTGGGTTGCCGACGGGCCCAACAACCATGCACATATCTTCGATGCGACGTCCGTGCCGCCTAAATACAAGGAAAGCGTTCGACTCCGCGCCGAACCCGGCTGGTTCACCTGCAGCATCGACGGGCGGCTGATCTATCCGTCGAGCGGCGAGGTGATCGACATCGCAAGCCGGAAAGTCGTCGCCACGCTGGAGGATGAAAAGGGGCGCCACATCGAAACCGAAAAGCTGCTGCAAATCGACTTCGCCGGCAGCCGCCCGGTCCGTGCCGGCGACCAGTTCTGCTTTGGCCAGGTACGATAGGTCCGGAAATGGGATGCCGCCTTCGCGCAGTCGATAAGAGTCATACTCGATGAGGGTCAATCTGAGCTGCCCCGGCTTTGACCCCCAAGTTTGTGCGTGGGTATGACCGTTTGCTGCTTCGAGGAGCCTACTGCTGGATACGGTCAACGTATTTCCAGATCCGAGAGAGAAAAGATGGTGGGCAAAACTCATTGGTCAGATTTCCGACACAAAACGGAACATGAAATAGAATTTAAATTTATTGACACCCAATAGGTAACCTACGTCTAATGGATCGTGACGCTTCGCGACCATCCACTGATGAAGCGAAAGAGCGGTTATTGCAGTTGGCCGCCAGAATGGACAACGACGCGCTTAGATCCTACCGATAAACCCACTGGGGAAATTGGAATCCTTCAGCAAGTATTAACGAACTATCTCCTCATGACCAGGATATTTTTGTTCATTGATTATCAGGGCCATCGATACATGGGTGCAATGCATTTTGACGATCCCAAATTTTGCGACGAGATTTATAGCATTCTAAAATCCCACACAGGATACTCTCTAGAACAAATAGGCGATCTAGATTTAGCGCACACGCTCTAGCCTTTATCGCGGACAGTGGCAGCGCGAGGCAATTGTTTGAGATCGCGACAGTGACCGGGCCAATTTTGATCAAGTGCCTGTTCAAGAAACTCGAGGGCTTGTGCAAAGTTAGCAAAGGCTTGGCGAATAACCTTGACTCTATAACCTACCGGAAGCAAAGCGCAGTGAGTTACAAGCGACCCGTGTAAGACAAAAAACTTTCCGCGATCGGTATTATCATCGTACTCATAAACACGGTAAAGATAAAAGTTCCTCGAATTGTGCTTCGCGAATTCGAGTTCATTCGCCGTAATAAAGAACTCGCTGTCCTTATCACCCGTGCTGGTTTTGACGTCGATGAATGTTTTTTCCCATCGAACATGAAAGAGCCAATATCGTAACCGGCTCCGTCGTCCTCTAGTTCGGCAGTCGTATAGCTGCCGGTAACCGGCGATATGCGGTACGCACCGCGCCCGGATGTGCGGCTCAATGCTAAATCCGCCAGTCACGATTTGCTATTTAATATTGAACCGAGCTTCATAGATTACCCCGTTTCTGTTGCGTGAGGGGAAATGACTGGCCGTGTGGGAATGAGCTAAAACACCGAGCGAGACGAGGATCTCAATTCAGCTTTCGCAGGCGGCGTAAGATCAAACCTCGCTTGGAGTACCGTTTGATGCGGAATCTCGAGAAAGGACGTTTAGGGTAATTACGCTCGCTTTTCTATGGGGACAATTTAGGCAATTCGCTGAGACACGCGCCTATTCCCACTTTGCCACGCCACAGAAGGGAGTTTTCAAGAACTTATCAACAGATATTGTGGACAAATCTTGTATCTTGCGGCCCTCGCAGACTGAAATGAAACGGCACTACTTTAACGAGCCGAGTGATTCCATGTTACGACTCAGGATACGTCGACTGCTGCGCCCGTTAGTTTCTTTTGAATTTGGTCCAATATTAGACAGCAATCGAGATCGCTAGGTATATCGTAATTTCTCGACTCTGATACCTACGATTGAACCAGCACGTCTAACAATTGTTATTGCCACCCTAGAGCGTTGATAGCCACGGGAATTCGAAAAGAGGAGTTCGAGCAGGTGAAGGCGGAGAGCGCGAGGGGGGCTGGCGTGAAGCGGCGAAAGTTTTAAATGGACTCGGCGAATGATGGTGCTGTCCGACATTAATAGGGAAAAACTTCTAGAGATAAGAAAACTTTGGGCGGAGCATTATCCGCCCGGGGATTCGGTCTCGAGCAATATCTGCCGGTTAACTCTCCAGCCGTGGTCGCCTCGCGATGTATGCCCTCTGACGGGAGTGATAAGAAACTGTCAAGATTGGCTAGATTAGAAAGTCTGATCATCCCTTTCCCCCGAAGCGGATTAACATATGCGCAGACACGCGTTCAACGGAAAAGTACCCTTGAGATCGCTTTTTTGATTTGCTTAAGCGGCAGACTCACTAGGATTCCCTTCGACGTTTTTCGGAATTCCAAAAACATGGAAGTTTCCCTTCCGAATCCTTGTCCTTGAACTTTGAACCTTGAACTTTAAATCCTGCGTTAGCCGCAACGACTTGAACGGAGCATACGCGGTTGAACGTTTTGAACTATTTGAACGTACTAACTTATTTTGACTCGAGTATCTGTTTCACTCGATTCACGATGGCGGGCTCGATTTCATACAAGCCGTTCACCATCTTTTCTACGCCCGGTCCATCGATCGGGTCGATCTCGAGCTTCGCCTTTTCTGCCTCCGCCAGAAGCTGAGCATCTTTCAGGGTACTGATGAAAGCTTTCTGCAGTGTTCGCACGCGCTGTTCGGGGACTTGTGGCGGAAGAGAATAGAGTCTTTGTTTGCCGTAAAGCTCGCTGGCGATCCGGAGGAGTTTCTTCCCTTCCTCCGTCTTGGCGTAATCGACAGCGAGAGGGACGCCCTTCAGTTCGGGATGAGGCTCGAGCATTGTCTGGAGCACAACATGAACCTGTTTGACCCGCACCGCGTTGGCCCAAGTCACTTTCGCCGATTGCCAGCCAAAGGCGCAGGTACCGTCGACTTCCCCTGTTTCCGCTGCAACCCTGATGTCCGCGGTACCCTTGTAGCCCTCGATGAGTTGCAGGGGAAAATCCGTGGCGGCGGCAAGGAGTTTGGTATCGTCAGTTCCGCTGGTGCCGGGGCCAATCGCCCCCAGCTTCACCCGTGTTTTAGCCTTGCGCCACTCCTCTGCCGTTTTTATCCCGCTGCGATCGGTCAGTATGCACACAAGCGCATCCGCCGTCGGCATACCGAGCCAGCCAAACTTGCGCCCCTCAAATTGCACCGCAGGGTTCCCCATCAGGTGCTGAAGAATAAGCGGGCCGGACCAATGCCCGATGACCGTTCCATCGCGCGGGGCGCTGTTGAATGTGTAATTCGCCGCGATCAGCATGGCCGCTCCGGGCATATTCTGAACGATAGTGGAGGGTTTGCCGGGAACGTATTGAGCGAAGTGGCGCGCGATAAGCCGAGTGTACGTATCGTAGCCTCCACCTGCGGTGCCACCGACGACGAACTGGATGGTTTTGCCCTTGTAGAAGTCCTCGACCGAAGCAGCCAGCGCCGACGTGACCAGCGATATCGATATGACAAAGATAGGGAGCAAGAATACACCGCGTGCTTTCGTCATGAGCCACCTCCATGTAATCGGGCCGTCGTCGCTGGAACCTAAGTTGTCCGCCAGGCTCATGTCAAGCGCTTCAGACGAAGATACGGACTTCCTTCTGCAACGTCTTGAACGGAGCGCATCCTTCGACGACGCTGCTGCTATGTGGATGTCAAGTCAATAACTCGCAAAGGCTCTTAAATTCTCCTATGACTTTTTCTCCCTACCCACCCAAGAGAGACTCGCTGCTATACGTGGCACGGCACTGGGCCGTCACACTGACTTGCGATGCGCCCTCTTTGGCACTAAGCCCCGGGATCTCTGTCTCAAGGGTCGAACCTTCAGGAGTCTTGTTCTCCTGGTACTGGCCGTCGTCGAGTCGTTCCCTGGGGCACAGTCTCCTCTTGGGTCAAAGGAGCCGATTGAACTTTTTCTCTCACTTCGTAAGGTCTTTGTTGCATCAACACCACCGCGGCCCGCACACACAGTTTATGGGCCACCGCCACAATGGCCACTCGAGGACCGAGATGACGCGGATGTTTTTTCGCCACGGTGCGGAAGAACTCTCTCAACTCGCCGTCCTGGCGGATCGCCGACCAAGAGGCTTGAATGAGTTTGCTGCGCAGTCTTGGATCTCCGCTGTGAGTAATCGAGCCGCGAGTGGTTCTCTCTCCGGTGGAGCTCTCGGTGGGTACCAACCCCACAAAGGCCGGCAGCTCACGAATGTTATTGATCTGGCGCCAGTCCCCGATACGGGCCATCATCTGGCTGGCCACGATCCAGCCGATCCCAGGAAGCGTTTTCAGATACTCGATACACCGAGACAGTTCCGGGTCGTTGTGGCAAAAGCGGCGAATCTCACGGGTGACCTTAAGGACTTGCTTCTCCCCAAACTCCAGATTGTCCAGCAACTGATCGAGCTTAAAGCGCACCACCGAAGAGCAGGGAAGCTTTCTCAGCTTGGCTTTGACCAAAAACGACCACTGGCTGCCGGCCGGAGCCGGGGGAAACTCCAGCCCTTCCATCAGCAACAGCGATTTGATGCGTTGCTTCATCGCCACCACCTCGCTGACCAGAGCGTCGCGCAGTTGAGTCAAGTGACGCAGCTCTCGATACAAGGTTGTGGGCACATGAATGCTCTTGAGCTGTCCGGCGCGCAGATTCTCTGCCAATCCCACGCTGTCGAGCCGATTGGTCTTCACTCGCTGTCCTGGCGCTTTGGGGATCATCGATGGAGAGGCGATCAAGCAAGGGTACCGTTGAGCGACCAACCCGTCATACAGTCCATAGCCCGTCGGTCCCGCCTCATAGGCAAAGGCTACTTTCTTATCGCCATAGTGCTTACGAACATGGTTTACAAGATACTCGACATTGTACGGCATGCGCATCGACTTCACAGATCCCTGATGATCGGTAAAGGTCACCGAAATGCTTTTCTTGTCCACATCGAGTCCGCCAAACACATCGTAATCGCGAGCGATGAAAGTTTCGATTCCCATCGTAGTGCCTCCCTGGTCCAACGGTCGATAAGTTTCGGCCACTGTACTATCACGGAGCACTCGCGGTATAGCTCGACATCCCTCATACAAGTCTCAGAGCCCGTCCTGAGCTTTATCGAAGGAATGAGCGGAAGATCGGGCCGGTCATGATGATTCCTCGACGGGCTCGGAACTGAAGGCCGTCGAGGAAGCCTGCCGTGAGGCTTCTCGAACGGTCGAACCAATTGACCGGCTTGAACGATTTGAACTCTCTGGTGGTTGGATGTCACCACGTAATCGAGCACTCAGGGACCGAAGCGTTTCCTGGCCCCGAAATGCTAGTATTCCTTTCGACGTTTCGAGAATTTCCGAAACATCGAAGTTCCCCGCATTTATCTTTCCTTGAACTTTTGAACGCTTGAACCTTTGAACGGACTTCATTCTGCAACGTATCCTGCAACTCCGGCGCAAGGGAAATTCCTACAGCTCATTGAAAAAAACTAACAGCACCTGGAATTAATTCGACGTGTTCGACCGTCCTAAAACTCAGACATGGTTAGCGTGCAGGTTCATAATCCTAACAAAATTCGACGGATTCAAATCTCTGGGGGAAATACATCAAACCTAGGCACACGCCTTGCTCCTCGTATGGCAATGGAGGTGAACAATGGAAGTTCTTCAAGAGCCAACTGACGAAGCGGTCCTGGAGCTTCAACAAATGTTAGATACACCCATAGAAGATCAAGCAGCGTTGTACGAATTGAACTTGCTTGGAAGCCTCTTGGGGAATGGTATTCAGCTACTAAAAACTTCGGAAAGCGAAGAAGAAACCTGTGATGTACTTCGCCAAATGATCAAAAGTGCATTCGTGATCGGACGCAGGCACGCCAACCAACTCGTGTGATTGTGCATGACCAACGAGTTTGCGCACGCCTCGCGTTCGCCAAGGATTGCCGTTATGCAGACGCGCTAGGAGCTACCGCGCCAGTCCACCCAGTGCACTTGGACCGACTGTCAACAAAATACTCCTTTGTGAGCATATCCAAATACACTCCGCAGTCGCTATCGCTGAGAAAATATCTTCTGTCTTGGTTTCTCACTTTGCCTCTAACTCGAATTATTTCAGTTAGTCAATCACGTCCCCTTCTACAGCGCGATTGTTTCAATCCGCTGGATTTCTTCGGTGGAGAGTGCAAACTGCTCGGCTTGTAGGTCCTCTTTCATATGTTGTGAGCTCGTGGTCCCGGTCAACGGAAGCATCCCGATTTGCATCGCAAACCGAAAGATGATCTGTGCGCAACCAACACCTAACCGTTGGGCGATGACGTGAATTTCTGGATCGACAAAGACTTCTCTATTAGCGGTTAACAGCGAAAAACCTTGATAAATGATGTCGTGGGCTTGGCAAATCTCCCTAACCTCTTTGTCCCATCCGCGCGCTGCAAAACAGCGGTTTTGTACCACCATGGGTTTATGATTCGCCTGTGCACAGAGCTGTGTAAGTTGACCCGCTGTGACGTTGCTGATGCCAATCATTTTGGTTTTCCCTGATTGATAAAGTCCTTCCATCGCCGCCCACACCTCCCAGTCCGCTTCCCCCAAGCCCCGCCTCTGAAACGGCGCGTGTAACACATAGGAGTCAACATACTCGGTGCAGAGGTGAGTCAAAGAACTGTCAAAGGACTGTCTTACCTGGGTCGTTAGATCGGCCGAGGCATCGTAGGGGGTTCGATGGTCTTGGCCATCGACCGAAGTAAATTTGGTTTGGAGAAACAGGATGTCTCGCTTGATCCCTTTCTTCTCCAGCGCCTGCAAGGCTTCACCCACCAGAGCTTCCTCGTAATGGATCAGTTGATTGGCCGTGTCGATGGCCGTGAAACCCGACGCCACGGCTAGTTGCACCAGTTCCTTAGTGGACTCTTTTTTCCACGCCGTGCCATACATAAACGTAGGAATAGGAACCTGGTTATAGGCTGTCAAGGTCATGATGTTTCCTTAAAGTCTCGTGCTGCTGCCATGCTACGCGGCTCCTGGCTCTCACCAACAACTTTCAGTCTTTTTTTGCTGTCGGGTCGATGGACACTTTCAGCGCGACGCCGACAGGCAATGGACTCTCGCCGATACTCAAGACCGTACCTGATTGTTCCATGTCGTAGGTTGAGACCTTCTGTTTCGATACTCCATCTTTCGTGGCCGCAGCCAAGGTATCGCCTGTGGGCGTGTTGATCCGGTATTTGACAGTGCTCCCGTCCTTGAGGGTGACGGAGAGAACCATATCCTTCCCATCTTCCATCGCCAGTGTCTGAAGCGCGGCAATTTGAGTCGTGCTGGTGGTTTTGGTCACGGTGTACTTATACAGCCAGATGAAGGAACCGATAATGGCGACGATAAGCAACCAGGCATACTGGCCGATCCTTGTCTGCCTTGTCACAGCCCGCTTTCTCTGTAAATCGAAGAAACGCCGATGAGCGTCCACTTCTGCCGCCGCTCTTTTCGCTGGATCTTGCTCCGATGAACTTGGGGGTTGATCGAAGGAAAGGCCAATGCTGTTCAACACCATGCCGACGATCACCAATACCAAAGGGATGGCAACGATAAACATAGGATTCATAACTTTCTCCTTGATCGGGCTTTTGATAGCCGTTGGATTTTGGAAGAGGAAGTGATATCGGCGGTGAACTCCATACTGCCATTGCCGTTGTGTGGCCCGGCTTTCTATCTCCTCTTACGTGCCAATATGACGAACGAAGAATTAACGATGACTCTATATATAGGTACGATAGCGCTGTAGCAAGGGAAACTCGAATTCAGCCTTTAACTGCTTTACTCGGTTCAAGTCGTTCGGCGGACGGTCACCCGCCGCTCCTTACAAGTTTTACTTCGCGCCATACCCTTGATTTTCTACAACGCCCGCAGCGCCTGAATAATGTTTAGCCTTGCGGCACTCACCGCCGGCAAAAATCCGCCGACGAAGCCCATGAGCAGCGAGAAGCTCAGGGACATCACGATGATCGACGGCGATAGCGCGAAGGAAAATGCCAGTTCGGAAAACGAGCCGAAGTTGAGCGTCGAGATCGTGAAAAACTGCAGCAGCGACGCGATCCCGAGCCCGAGCAAGCCGCCGCCGAGCGAGAGGAACAAAGACTCCAGTAAAAACGCCAGCAGGATGCTGCGCCGATAAAAGCCGAGGGCGCGCAGCGTGCCGATCTCCACGGTGCGGTTGGCCACCGCGCCGTACATGGTGATCATCGCGCCGATCATGGCACCGGTGCTGAAGATCACCGTAATGAAGATGCCCAGAATGCGGATAAACGTCGCCATCATTTCCGACTGCTCTTCGAAGAATTTCTTCTCGCGCTTCGGGGCGAAATATTGCAACCGGTTGTCGGCGTCGAATGCGGCGGCGACATCGGCAAAGGCGTCGGGGTCTTTGAGGCGCGCGGTGACCGTCGATACGGACGATCGTTTGAAGGCGTCCGCGATCTGGTTGAGATCGCCCCATAATTCCGAGTCGAAGCCGCTTCCCTCGGAGTCGAAGATACCGACCACGGTCCAAACGTCGCCGCCGAATTTTACGTGTTCGCCGATCTGAGCGCCCGCGAAACGTTTGGTGATGCCGGCACCCGCGATCACTTCGCGCGCGCCCCAGCGAAACATGCGGCCGTCGACGATGCGCACCTGCGGCCGCAACAGGAACGCCGGCTCCTCGACTCCGCGCACCGTGACGTTGCTGATGCCGTCGGCGTCAAGCTTGTTGAGATTGATAATCGCGACCACTTCTTTAGAGCTCATCGGCCTGCCGTCCGCCAAACGCGCCACCTGCGGCAGATTGACGATGATGCCGGCCGCTTCGCGATCGAGGATACTCATGATCTCGCTCATGGCGGCTTTGCGCGCCACGATCATGTTGTCATCCGATCCGGTGGAACGAAGGGTTTTTTGCACGCCGTTGGCCATCATCAAGACGGCGGAAAAAACGAAAACGACCAGGGCGATGCCGAACACGGTAATTGCGGTCGTTAACCGCCGGGAGATGGAGCTGCGAACGATATATTTCAGCGGTATTTGCATCACGAAATATTGAATCACTGCGGGTTTCGTTCCCCACAGCTTGCTGCGTCGAAAACTATTTCAGGCCTCTTAATGTCCGTCATTCCCGAATGCTTCTATCGGGAACCCCAGGCGAGACCGGACTGGACCCCCGATTAAAACATTCGGGGGTGACGCCTTTGGGATAAATCCTCATCTCTTCTGATACCCCGGAGCTTGCTGCGGGGTAGTTCTTTATCCGACATAGCGTAACCCTTCGACGATTCGTGTCGTCAGTACACGGCGGAGCGGAATCAACGATGCAATCAGCCCCACGATGAAGCCGGCGGCACAGCCGATAACGATGGTCTCCGGCTTGATGTAGAAAACCGGAAACCAACCCTTGGGCAGCGCAGACTGAAAACCTGCGACCGCGGGAACGGTGACCAGCAGGCCAACCGCGCTGCCGAGAAGCGAAAGCAGCAGCGACTCCCCGGTAAGCAGAAGGAACAATTGTTTTCCGGAAAATCCCAATGCCTTGAGCACGGCAAACTCGTGGGTGCGCTCGCGCGCCGACATGATCATCGTATTGCCGACCACCAGCAAGATGATCCCGATGATGACAAAAGACATGATATTCATCGCCGTGATCACGGCGCTCGCCGCCGACAAGAAACTCTGCTGAAAGGCGCGCTCGGTTTCGGTCTTGGTCTCGGCCCGCGAATTGGCGAAAAGACTATCGATATCCTGGGAAATGCGCGCGGAGTTGTCGGGATCGTCGATGCGCACGATGTACCAGCCGATATCGCCCGCGCGGTGCGGCATCTCCTGGCGCACCCGTTCATTGACATATTTGTAGTGAAACATCATCGACGTCGGGTCCGTTGTCTGATCGCGGGGATAATAGATGCCGCGCACGACAAACTCCCATTGCCCGGGATAGACGTCGCCCTCGATGGGCATAATGTCGCCGGGCTTGAGATTATAACGTTCCGCGATGTCGATGCCGATAATGCAGGCGTTGCGCTCGCGCTTAAATGCCTCGAACTGGTCGCGATCGATCAAGAACTCCGGGTAGACGTCGAAAAAACTGTCGGAATCCACCGCCAGGCGCGCGAAGAACTGGTTCTTGTCGATATACACGCCGGAAAACCAAATAGCATAGGTAACTTTATTGACGCCCGGAACCTGGGCGATGCGATCGCGGTACGCAAGCGGCAACGGAAAGACAAACGAGACGGCATGGCGCGTGATCAGCCGGTTTGCCGCGGACGCCTCGACGCCCGCATACCAAGCCGTCACCACGGTCTGCAGCAGCGCAAAGGCCATGACCGCCACGCCGACGCCGACGATCGTCAAGATGCTTCGAAGCTTGTGACGCAGCGTATTCCGCAGCAGTAACTTTAAAAGTTCCATGGTTTATTATTCGGCGCATTGCGCCGAATCCCGTTCAAAGTTCCAGGTTCAACGTTCAATGTATCCGGCCCGTCCCCGACTTTGAACCTTGAACATTGAACCTTGAACTTTGAACTAATTTAGGCAAGTTCTCCTTTTTCCAGATGGCGCACCGAGCGCGCCCTCTCGGCGGCGCGCGGGTCGTGGGTGACCATCAGAATCGTCTTGTTAAGCTCCCGATTCAGCCGGTCCATCAGACCGAGCACTTCGTCCGCCGATGTTTTGTCGAGATCGCCCGTCGGTTCGTCGGCGACCAATATCGCCGGATCGGTGGCCACCGCCCGGGCAATCGCCACGCGCTGTTCCTGCCCGCCGGAAAGCTGGCGCGGGTAATGATGCATGCGGTCGGCGAGTCCGACCACACTCAGAGCCATCTCGGCATGGGCGCGCCGTTCCCGTTTCGACAGCGGCGTGAGAATCAGCGGCAGCTCGACGTTTTCGAGCGCGGTCAGCACCGGGATCAGATTGTAAAACTGGAAAATGAACCCGACGTTGCGCGAGCGCCATACCGCGAGCTCGGTTTCGTTCAATTCCGCGACGTCGACGCCGCCGATCAAAATCCTTCCGGATGTCGGCTTGTCGATGCCGGCGATGAGATTGAGCAACGTGGTTTTGCCCGACCCCGATGGCCCCATGAACGCGACGAATTCGCCTTGCGAGATTTCGAGGTTGATGTTGCGCAAAACCGGAATTTCGAGACTATCGCGGTGATAGGACTTGAATAACTCCTGAACTTGGATAAGCGGCGATGACATCGGCCCGACGGATGGCTTACTTGGCTTTGACGGTGACCCTCGCGCCGTCCTTGATCTGCTCATCCGCTTTATTGATCACCTTATCGCCTTCTTTCAGTCCGCCTGTGATCTCGATCAGGTTCGCGAGCTTCTTGCCCGTGGTCACCGGGACTTCAACGGCGCGCTCGTCCTTGATTTGAAACACCGCTTGACGACCGTCGCGCGTGGCTACCGCCGCGGCGGGAACCGTAAGAACCGGTTTAGTATTGCTGGTATCGACACTCGAGCCCGGCGCGAGGAACGTGATCTTCGCGCCCATTTCCGGCAGGACGCGCTGATCATATTGTCTGAATTTGATTTTCACCATGACCGTCGCCTTGGCGCGATCCGCCGTCGGTACGATATTCGTCACATAACCGGGATAGCGGTGCTGCGGATAGGCGTCCAAAGCAATCTCGCAGCTTTGCTCTGGTGTGACGCGCGTGATGTTCGCTTCGGAAACATCGGCGTCGACTTCCAGGGAGGACATGTCGGCAATGGTCACGACCGCCGCCTTCGAGCTCGCCGCTCCGGCCAAAGGCGCGACGATTTCACCGACGTCGGCATTCTTCTTCAGCACCGTGCCGTCGAACGGAGCGATGATGCGCGTGTTGCCAACCGCGACTTGGGATTCTCTGACGGCGAACTTGGCGGCGTCGATCGTCGCCACCACTCGCTTGTAGCGCGCTTCGGCGATATCGTACTCCGCCTGGGCGATCATCTCCCGTTGCACCAAGCTCTGCATCCGTTCCATATGCTTCTTGGCTTCATAGAGATCGGCCTCGGCAAGTCGAAGATTTTCCCGCGCGCGATCGCGCGACGCGATCACGTCGTCGTCCTCCAGACGTGCGATGATTTGTCCTTTCTTGACTTTGTCGCCTTCCTCCACGCCAAGAAAGACCAATCGCCCCGTCCCTTTCGACGCAACCGCGGCCTTACGCCGCGCCACCACATAACCGCTGGCCGTGAGCACGGCATTGGCCTGGGCAGGCGAAGTCAGTGAGACCGTCGCAAGCTGAACTTCCGCGGCCGGACTCAGCCATTGCTTCACGACGAGAAAACCCGCCGCGACGAACACGATCACGACCATCCATACAACGATTTTTTTTGTCGTCCCCGACTTTCTCGGCGAGCTGGCTCCGTGAGACGTCCGGTCGATGCGCAGCGAAGATAAATCCGCGTCCGTAGTTGCCATAAAATATACAAGGGTACGGGGATTTCTGGCTTTTTCAAGCCGATGGCGAAAGTGCTACGCTAACCGAATATGCCTGCATCGACGTCGTGGAACCCCGAGAGCTACTCCAAGAACGCGCGTTTCGTTGCCGATCTCGGCGCACCCTTGCTCCAGCTTCTCGATTCCAAGCCGGGCGAGCTGATCTTGGACCTCGGCTGCGGCGACGGCGCGCTTACGGCACAGATCAAAGCCGCAGGCGGCGCGGTCATCGGCGTCGACGCCAGCGTGGCGCAGCTCCACGCCGCCCAACGACGAGGCCTGAGCGTCCTAGCCATGGACGGGCAGCGACTCGCGTTCAAGAAACAATTCCATGCGGTGTTTTCCAACGCCGCGCTGCATTGGATGAAGCAACCTCGATCCGTCGTGGAAGGCGTGGCGCGTTGTTTAAAACCCGGGGCACGCTTCATCGGTGAATTCGGCGGCAAAGGCAACGTCGAAACCATCCGCACCGCGCTTCACGGCTGTTTGCGCCACCGCGGCGTGGACCCGTGGAGCGTCGATCCCTGGTTCTATCCGTCGCCCGAAGAATATACGGAATTGTTAAACGACTGCGGCTTCGCCGTCGACTACATCGAGCTGATCCCGCGTCCAACGAAACTGCCGGGAGATATTCGCGACTGGCTGGAAGTTTTCGCTCAGCCATTTTCAAACGTGTTAATCGAAGTCGACCGCGGCAGGTATCTCGACGACGTTCGAAATACATTGGCGCCGGCGATACGGCAGTCCGACGGCACCTGGATCGCGGACTATATGAGGCTCCGTTTCAAAGCGACCCGGCGGGCCGAAACGTTTTGACCGAGTTGAACGGCCGGAGCGTCTGCGAGTCTGTCCTTGAACCCTTTGAACCTTGAACATTGAACCGGCGTAAGCCTAACGGCTTGAACGTTTTGAACGCCCTTTAGAGTTTATATCCGCCATACACCACCGCCGTGGTGAACTTCCAGAAGCAATCGACGTCGTCAAAACCCGCTTCCCTGAGCCACGCAAGTTCCTCTTCGAGATAACCGTTGTTGTGGGGCCCGTGATAGGTGCTCGGTGCCGCGGCGCGCACTTCAGCCAAATTGCTCGCGCCGCCGGTGGACTGGCGCACAAAACGGTCGAGGTATTCGTCTCTGGCGCCGCGATATCGTTCGGTTAATGATTTGCTCGGCGCTCGAACGTTGTCCGCATTGATGAAACAGCCGCCCTCGCGCATCAACCCGAACACTTCCTTAAAAATAAACCGGCGGCGTTGGTGTTCAGTGAAATGATGCAGCGCACGGGCCGAAATCACCGCGTCGAATTTTCCATCCACGGAGGAAACCCAATCGGGAACTTCAAGCGATGCTTGAATAAAATTCATGCGATCCATTAGGTGGGCGTTCCGCTCTTGGCCAAGTTTCAACATCGCTTCGGAAGCATCCAAACAAACGGCGGTCGCGTTGGGCCGCTCGTTTAAGACCGCGATGGCCAGCGCGCCGTAGCCCGCGCCGATGTCGAGGATACGAATGGGCGCGTCGATCGGTTGCGGAATCATGCGCAGTACCATCGCGGTCTGCACTTCGCGAATCGGCGCCTGCCAGCCGCCTTTGCTGGCCCAGCGCTCGATGAATTCCTGGTTCCCCCAAGTTTGCTGCCATGAAGCGTCTGTTGTGGAAGATGCAGAAATGGAATCCGCCATGTTGCCTCCGAACCGAGCGAAGATTTTCTCATAGCTAGCTCACGCTAGCGAGCCTGTCAACGCGATGTTTCCCATCGGCATGCGCGATGACTTGAAACAATCCCGCGGTTGCTGCTAAGCGAATAGCGATACTAACCTTGGAGGTCTCATGCAATTTTGCAGACTCTACACTGGCGACGATGGCCAATCTCATTTTGAGGACTTAGATCAGAATGAAGGATCGAAATATTTCCTGACCGGTCTGGACGTCAAGAGTTTAGTTTTTAAAAACGATAGGAATCGTGGCGATCTGCACGGCTGGCATCCCGCACCGCGACGCCAGTGGTGCATCACACTTTCCGGCTCAGTCGAGATCGGCATCGGCGACGGCACAAAGCGGACCTTTGAACCGGGCGATGTGTTCCTTGCGGAGGACGAGACCGGTCACGGGCACACAGCCGTGCCAAAAAATTGGGTCCGGGCTTTCGTTCACCTTTAGTGCTTATGCGCCGAGAAATTCGCGCATGACTCGATGCACCGCTTCCGGAGCGCTGGCAAAGTAATTGTGTTTTTGATTGGCGAGCAGAACGAACCGGGCATTCGGTATACCTTTGGCCAATATACTCGACGACATGCGATGAGTCATCACGACGTTGGGATCGCCTTCCTGTTCGCCGACCATCACCAAAGTCGGCACTCGGATATCTTTTAGCCGTCCGCTCGTGTCATGGCCTTGCCGCGCCAGCACATGACGCAGGTAAAATTCCACCGGACAAAGATTGGCCAACCGGACGCGGAAGAACGCTTCGATGCTTTCCGGATGATTCTTGACAAACTCATCCGTGAATCCCACCTGCAGCGTGTGTTCCCTGACATATTTTTCATAGCCCCACTCGATCATTTCCTTGCACATCGCGAGCGGCAAACCCACGGGGCCGGGGAACGACGCGCCGGTTGAGGCGAGAATCAATTTGCTGACCCGTTCCGGATATTCCAACGCCAGCAGTTGCGCGACCCGTCCGCCCATCGAATGACCGAGAACAATCGCATCTTTCACTTTTAAATGATCGAGGATCGCAACCGCATCGTCGAAAAACATCCTTGTCGTGTAATCGATCGACGGTTTGCTCGACCGTCCGGTGCCGCGATAGTCGTGGGTGATCACCCTATGGTCCCTGGAAAATTCGGGGACCTGGAAGAGTTTCCAAATCTCGCCGTCGCAGGCCGTCTCACTGAAAAAGAGCAGCGCCTGTCCTTGGCCGTGGACTTCGTAATAGATTTCAGCGTCTGCGACTTGTACTGTTGGCATGTCTCTCTCCAGGTTCTAGGGTCCTGACCCAGAAGTTTGTTGAAACAATTTCGGGGCGCTTTGTTAGAAAATCTCCCCTGCCCCTCTTTAACAAAGAGGGGTGAGAATCGCGCGCAGAAAATTCCCCCTTTGTAAAAAGAGGGACCGAGGGGATTTGAGTTTATGTCACAACGGTCATCGTTTGGCCTTTTTTATGCGAACTTCTGGGACACCACGCTCGCTAGTCTTTGATGAACTCACGAATTATCCGATGTGCCTCGCCGGGATTCGAAAAGAAGTAACTATGGCGTTCGTTCGGCAACACCACGAGCTTGGCATTCGGAATACCCTTGGCCAGGATCTCCGACGACATCCTGTGATTGATTTCGCTGGTCATGTTCCAGTCGCCGTCCCCGACCAGAATCAGTGTGGCCTGCTTGATGTCTTTCAGGCGCTGGCTCGTGTCATGGCTCTGCCGCGCGAGCAGATGACGCAGGTAAAATTCCACCGGGCAGAGATTGTGCATTCTGACTTTCAAGTAGTTCTCGATCTTCTCCGGATGGTTCTTGACATATTCTTCTGTCCAACCGACCAAAATCGTATGCTCCCGTTCGTACTTCTCGTACCCCCATTCGATCATCTCCTTGCAGATCTTCAGCGGCAACCCTTTAGTCAGGGGATAGTGCGCGCCGGTGGAAGCCAAAACCAATTTATGCACCTTCTCGGGATGGTCGAGGGCGAGCAGTTGCGCGACTCTGCCGCCCATGGAATGGCCGACGACGATGGCGTCTTCAGCCTTGAGATGATCCATCAAAGCCACGACGTCCTCGGCGAACATCGTCGTGGTGTAATCGATGGACGGCTTGCCCGACTGACCCGTCCCCCGGTAGTCGTGAATGATCACGCGGTGATCTCGTGAAAACTCTTCGACTTGATTGATTTTCCAGACCTCGCCGTCGCAGGCCGTCTCGCTCAGAAACACCATCGGCCGGCCTTTGCCGTGCTCTTCGTAGTAAATTTCAACGTCGTTCAATTTGACTGTCGGCATGTTGCGCCTCCTCGTCGTCACGCGGCAACTGCCTTGATGCATAGTTGAAGCAATTTCTCTTGGCAAGCAGACGCGCGAAAATTCTTGACTCCGCATGCGCGGCGGCGATATTGCAACAAGTGTCGCGGGTTACTGAGAAGAATTTAAGAATGCTTCGAGAACCTCAGCCTGAACGGAAACTCGTCACTGATATCAAACCCACTCCGTTCGTCCTGAGCCCCATCGAAGGACTCCGAAAAGGTTTTTTCAGCGGCTCGCTGGCTTGAGATCTTCGACAATTCGGAGGCTGCATGGAAAACTTTAGTTCTCTTCCTTATTGGATTACGCGAGCACTTTGTTTTCTCGTGTTGTTAACACCCCGAGTCGCTTTGTCTCAGGAATTGATCAAGGTGACGTTTCCCTACGGCCCGCTGGGACTCAATAGTCTGCCTTGGGTTGCGGCCAAGGAGCTGCGCCTCTTCGAAAAAAATGGTCTCAACGTCGATATGGTATACGTCGGCGCATCCGCGGTGATCGTTCAATCGATGCTTTCCGGCGCCGCCAATGTCGCCGGTTTCGGCGGCCCGGCGGTCGTCACCAATGTATTGCGCGGCGGCGACATCATCCAGGTCGCCGCCATGGCGCCCTACTTCACCCAGTCCCTGCTCGTGCACCCGGAGATTCGCGATCTTCGTAGTTTGCAAGGAAGGAAAATCGGCATCACGCGCTTGGGTTCGGTTACCGATTTCGCGCTCAGAACCATCATCGAGCGCCACAGTACCAAGGACGTGAACGTGCTCCAGATGGGCGGCTTCCCGGAAGCCGTCGCTGGATTGTCACGAGGCGTCATCGACGGGGCGGTGCTCTCCCCGCCGCATGGCTTCCGGATGGTCAAAGAGGGGTTTCGTGAGCTGGTCTCGCCGAAAGACCTGCGGTCGCCGGGCAGCGGTTTTTTGACTCAAGGGATCGTCGCGCGGAAATCATTTGCCGCCGGCCATCGTGACACCGTGGTGCGCTTGATCAAAACCACCATCGAAGCAACCAAACAGGTAGTCACCAATGAAGAGCTGAGCAAGCGCTTGATTTCGAAATATCTCGGACTTACCGATGCCGATCTGCTGCGCCAGAGTTATCTCTACGTCTCGGAAACTTTCGTGCGCGAACCTTTTGTGCCCGAGAGTACGATGCAGTCGATGGTGCAGCGCATGGTACAGGTCAACATGATCGATGCGAAATCGGCTCAGTCGACTCCGACCAGCGCCTACTTCGACAATCGTTACGTCGCGGAACTGAAACAGAGCGGCTTCCTCGACAATATTTGGAAGTAGCGTGTCGGACTCATTGCCCCGTTTCTTTTTACGCCATGCGCTTGACGCCTAACCTCGCTTTCTAATAGGTAAGAAGAACGAAACTTTCTTGCGTTGGAGGTTCGTGGTGCATTCGATATTAATTCTGTCCTTGGCGACGATGATCAGTGCCCTCACGGGGGTTCGATCCGCCGGAGCGCAAGAGCGAGTCCGCCTCGGCTTGAGCTCCATCAGCGCGACTTCCGGCAGCATCTGGGTTGCCGAGGAAAAGGGACTTTTCAAAAAACACGGCGTCAATGTCGAAGTGATTTTTATCGGCGGCGGCGCCGCGCGGGTCGTGAGCGCTTTGCTTTCGGGCGAAATTCAGTTTTCCGTCGGCGGCGGCGATGCCGTGATCCGCGCCGCTCTACGTGGTGCCGACCCTGTGCTCGTGTTCTCGCCGATGAACCGGGGACTACAGCGCTTGATGTCGCGACCCGAGATACGGACGCCGGCCGAGCTCAAGGGTAAGCGTGTCGCGATCACGCGCTTCGGTTCTGCCGGCCATTTGGCCTTCCAGCTATTCGTCAGAAAGTGGGGTATGCGCCAGGAAGATTTTCAACTCATTCAGCTCGAGGCTTCACCGGCGATGTTCGCCAACTTGGAAAAAGGCGGCTGTGAAGCCGCGGTTTTGACGATGCCGTCGTTCTTTCGTCGCAGAGGAGAAAGGTTTTCGCACCCTTGCCGATCCCGCTGAGATGGATATTTATTACTTGCAAAACTCCGTCGACACCACGCGCAGCTACTTGAAAGCCAATCGGGCCCAGGCCATCCGTTTCGCCAAAGGTTTAATCGAAGGCGTCGCTTATTTCAAAAAATACAAAAAAGAGAGTCTCGAAGTGTTGCAAAAAAAGCTGCGCATTCAGTCGGCCCAGGAAAAAGACATTAAATATCTTGAAGCGTCCTACAATCTTTTGGCGACGAAATATTACAACCCCACGCTTTACGCTACGCCCAAAGCGGTAGAAACTTCGCTCGAATTCATCGCCGCAACCGAACCGAAGGCGCGCGGCGCTGATGTCAAACAGTTCGTTGACGAAAGCATCCTGAGAGAAGTCGAAGCCAGCGGCTTTATCAAACAGCTCTACGAGACGGAGTATCGATGAAAAAAACTGGAGTGCTGGAGTAATGGAATATTGGAGTGTTGGGGCGAAAACTCAATACTCCATCACTCCACCACTGCATTACTCCAATTCCCGAAGGGAGCCCTAATGTCCGACTACAAAGAAATTCTTTTCGAGAAACAGCGCGGCGGCGTGCTGATCACGCTGAATCGCCCTGAAGCCTTGAACGCGATCACCCGGCCGATGTTGAAAGAGATCCATGACGCGCTCGATCAAGCCGAGGCGGATCCGGAGATTCGCGCAATCGTGATTACCGGCGCCGGGCGCGCGTTCAGTTCCGGTTTCGACCAAGCGACGACAAGCGGCCGGCGCCGCGACATCCAATGGCCGCAGGGTATCCAAACCGGCATGAGCGCGGCGGATCTGATGAATTATTGGAGCGCCGACGACGTCAAGCTGATTCGAATATTTGAAATGACCAAACCGGTCATCGGCGCCGTTAGGGGATGGGCGATGGGCGGCGGTTGCTGGCTCGCCCTCTATACTCACATGACGATCGCCGCCGAAGACGCCGTCTTCGCCCAACCCGAAGTGCGCCACGGATCTAATACGACTTTCATGTGGACATTGCTCGCAGGATTCAAGAATGCGCTGCGCTACGGCCTTGTCGGCGATCACATCGACGCGCAGGAAGCGCTGCGCATCGGTTTGGTCAACAAAGTCGTTCCCGTCGATCAACTGCTCGACGAGTGTTTCAAGATTGTCGAGCGCATCGCCCACGTGCCTCCTGAAACTGTGAAGATCAATCTGCAGATTTCGACGATGGGCTTGCAGATGATGGGACTGCGCGACGCCCTGCGCATGGACGAGACGCTGTCGATCCCTGCGCATATGATGCTCAACGAGGAATTTCGCCGCCCGCTCGACGAAACGCGCGCGACGCAAGGAACCAAAGCGTATCTGCAAATGCGCGACGGCCCGTTCCAGCCGGAGCCGTTTGGACCGAGAGCGAAAAAGAAATGAAAATTGGAGTAATGGAGTGCTGGAGTAAAGGAGTATTGGGTTTTTCCGGACCACCACTCCAGTACTCCACCACTCCATCACTCCAACTTGGCACACGATGAGCACACAAGTAGTCGATCAAAGCAGTTGGCGCGATCTCACCCCGCTGATGAACCCCAAATCCGTGGCGATCGTCGGAGCATCGCAGCGCGCTGACGCCTTGCCCAATCGCGAGCCGCGCGGCAACAGAGTTATCCGAAACTTAAAGAATTTCGGCTATCCCGGTAAAATCGTTACGGTTAATCCGAAATACACCGAGGTCATGGATTGCCCATGTTATCCCGATATCGCGGCGATACCCGAACCCGTCGATTGTGTCGTGTTAGCTGTGCCCAATCGTCATGTGCCGGATCTGTTGGAATCTGCGGCCGACGCCGGGATTCGCGCTGCAGTCGTATTCTCAGCAGGCTTCGCCGAAATCGGTGCAGAGGGAAAAGCGCGCCAGGCGCGACTCGAAGCGCTGTCGCGCGACCGCGGCTTTCTCATCTGCGGACCGAACTGCTATGGCGTCTTGAATGTTTACGGCAAAGCGACGCTTTTTGCCTCGACGATGCCGCCGGGTTTCCTTGCCGGTCCTGTCGCGCTGGTTTCGCAAAGCGGCGGACTGAGCACGACCATCGCCAACGCTTTGATGCTCAACCGGCACGTCGGCCTTAGCCACATCGTTTCCTGCGGCAACCAGTCCGGGGCGACGTTCGAGGAATACTTTAACTATTTGGTCGAAGACGAAAACACGCGCGTCATCGCCGCCTTCGTCGAAGGGTTCAAGCAACCTGAGAAACTGCTCGCCGTCGCGCGCAAAGCGGCCGACCGCAACAAACCTCTAATCATCCTTAAAGGCGGCCGATCCGAAGTCTCCAAGCGCGCTGCTGCCACCCATTCCGGTTCCTTGGCCGGCGCTGCGGAAGTCGTCGATGCCGCGTTTCGCCAGGGCGGCATCGTTTCGGTGCGCAGTCTCAACGAATTGATCGACGCCGCCAGCGTCTTCTCCTGCGATGCTTTTATGAAACATTATAATGGCGGCAGGCGCATCGGCGTGCTCAGCGGCTCGGGCGGCGAATGCACGTTGGTCTCCGACGCCGCGGCAAACGTCGGCATCGAGGTTCCGGAGCTGACAGAAACGACAAAATCGCAACTGCAGGAAGCCGTCGCCGACTTCGGCAACATGAACAATCCGCTCGACGGCACCGGCGCCATGTACGACGACGAAAAGATTTTTCCTCGGCTGCTCCAGGCATTGATCGATGATAGCAACATTGACGTTGTCACGATCAACCTCGAGGCCAACGATCCTCGTCCGAAGGAATTGAAGAGCGGCAACCGCTTTTCTGCAGCCATAGAAAAGGCCGCGGCAAGCAGCAAAAAACCCATCGCGTGCTTCAGCTCCATCGTCGGCGGTCCGGTGGATCCCGATATTCTGTTACCGCTGCGCCAGGCGGGCGTGCCGCTCATGGAAGGCGCGGAGTGCGCCACGACCACGATTCGAAATTTAGCGGAGTATCACGAGTTTCAAAAAAGCCGGCAGGCGCACGCCTCGATCGAAATCTCTGCGCGTGCGTCTGCCGAGAGATTGCCGTCTGGGATTTTGGCCGCGGAGTCCGCATTTCGCCTGCTCGAAGAATTCGGCATTCCAGTCGTATCGACGGTGCTCACGCAGAGTGCCGACGAAGCGGCAGCCGCCGCCGAGCGCATGGGTTTCCCTGTTGCGCTAAAAATCGAATCTTCTGAGATCACGCACAAGAGCGATATCGGCGGCGTGATGCTGAAGCTGTCCAACCGCGCCGCCGTTCGCGATGCTCACGCGTGCATCTTAAATGAAGTCAGCCGCCGCGCACCCAATGCTAGTGTAGTGTCTCTGAATTAATGGAATTTATCCTTCGTCTAACTGTTATAATTTGAGGAGGAGAGTTCCATGCGAGTAGCGCAAGCGATTGAACTTACGGAAAGTGAAATCAAGACGTTGAGCAGCTGGTCTCGCGGCGCCGAACACCCACGCGCTCGATGAAGCGAGCCAAGATCGTCTTGATGGCGGCAGAAGGAGAACAAAACAAAACCATTGCCGAGATTTTGGGAATTGACCCGCGGCAAGTGTCGCGATGGCGCCAGCGGTTTGTTCAGAAACGACTGGCGGGAATCGAGAAGGATCTTGCACGGGGAGGCCGAAAGGCGACCAAGCGAGAACAGATGGCACCTGTGATTATTGAGAGGACCACCCAAGCCAAGCCGTCTCACGCCACGCACTGGAGCGTAAGGACGTTGGCCGACACGCTGGCATCGACAAATCGATGGTCCAACGGGTGTGCACGCCAGCGGACTGAAGCCGCATTTGCCAAGACGTTCAAAGTCAGCCGGGACAAAAAGTTTGTTGAAAAAGTCATCGATGTGGTGGGCTTGTATCTCAACCCTCCCGAACACGCGCTGGTGCTGTGCGCCGATGAGAAAACATCGGTTCAAGCGCTGGACAGAACCCAACCCGGATTGCCCCTGGTCAAGGGACGACTGGAACCACAACCCACGACTACAAACGCAACGGAACCACGACCCTGTTCGCTGCTCTGGAGATACCGAAGGGAGCATCATTGGACCTGATGATCGTCACCGCCATCAGGAGTGGATCAAGTTTTTGAAACTGATTGATCACCAAACCCCGCCAGAGTTGGACTTGCATTTGATCGTGACAATTACTCCACCCACAAGCATCCCAAGTCAAAGCGTGGCTCAAACGCCATCCCCGATTCCATCTGCATTTTGTGCCGACTTCGAGTCCTGGCTCAACATGGTCGAACGTTGGTTCCGCGATCTCACTGACAAACAAATTCGACGCGGGGTTTTTAAGTCGGTCGCTGATTTATTGAGCCATCCAAGCTTATATTCAGCGTCATAACCAAAATTCCAAACCCTTTGTTTGGACCGCCAAAGCCGAAGACATCATCGCCAAGTATCGTCGCGCTAAGGCCGTCTTCGATAAAGTACAAACAGCGTAAATCGACGGTGTCATCGTGCAGCGCATGGCAAGTGAAGGCGTGGAGATGATCCTCGGCGTCAAACGAGATCCGATGTTCGGCCCGGTAGTTCTGTGCGGCTTCGGTGGCATTCTCGTCGAGCTACTTAAAGACGTCGCCGTTGGCATTCCGCCGTTATCGCGTGACCAAGCGTGCGACATGCTCGGGCGCCTGCGCAGTTTTGCAATTCTCGCAGGAGTCCGCGGCAAGCCGCCCGCGGATATCGACGCCCTGTGCGACGCAATCGTCGGCGTGTCTCGTCTTGCCGTCGAACTTGGCGATCAACTCGCCGGTCTGGATATCAATCCATTAATCGTTTTGCCGAGAGGACAAGGCGTTGTCGCCGTCGACGCGCTGGTGGAGATAAAATGATCACGTCCCACAATTTCTATGTTGTTCCCCCCTTTGAAAAAGGGGGGCAAGGGGGGATTTCGCAGTGCCGCAAACTCAAATCCCCCTCTTCCCCCTTTTTCAAAGGGGGATGACAGAAGGGCTTTCCACGTTTGGCCGTGCTGTTAGAGGCTTAATCACGCCAGTCACCGCGATTCTTCTATGCCTGCTTTCGCCATGGTTGCTCTCAGCCCAATCCAAGCCCCTCAAAGAAGTCCGCGTCCCCTACGCGCTCGGCGGCTCGACCAGTTTTTTCTGGGTGGCGCAACGCTCCGGCTCCTTTGAAAAGTATGGACTGAAAGTCCTGCCGATCTTCATGCGCGGCGGACGCGAAGCGGTCCAGGCGCTCATCTCGCGCGACGTCACGATGCTGCAACAGGGGAGCTCCGGCGTCATCCTGGCTTGGGCACAAGGCGCGAAGGATCTCGTCGTTCTCGGTGCCACCGGCAACAAACTCGATTATGTCTTGGTCAGCAGTCCCGCCATCAAGAAGCCCGCGGATCTGAAAGGCAAAAAAGTCGCCATCAGCCAGTTGGGAGCCAGCACCGATTTCATCGCCCGCCTGGCCGTACGCCAGCTCGGACTCAACGAGAAAGACGTGACGCTGCTCAGCATCGGCGCCCAAGGAGAGCGATGGGCCGCTCTCGCCGGCGGCCACGTCGACGCATCGGTGTTTCAGCCGCCGATTACTTTACGCGCGCGCAAAGCAGGTTTGCCGGTCTGGGTGGATTTTTCCAAGAGCGATTACGAATATGTCGTCGCCGGGCCGGTAACGTTGCGCTCCTTCATCAAAAGCGATCGCGAAACGGTGATGAGCTTCATGCGCGGTCTAGCCGACGGCATGGATTTTTACCGGGATGAAAGAAACAAGGACGCGGTGCATAAATATTTGGGCGAGTTCTATAAATCCAACAACTTCGACGAGCTGGAAGAAACCCGCCGCGTCTACACCCAAGTCACGCCGGGTCTGCCAATGGTCACCGTGAAAGCGATGGAAAACATGATCGCCAGCGACCGCATGCTGTCGACGATGAACATCAACGGCGCCGATGTGATGGATCTATCGTTTTTGAAGCAGCTGGAAGAGGAAAGAAAGAACAAAAGATAGTTCCAATCGTTCCATAGGTTCCAATGGTTCCAAACGTTTCGGAACAAAAGTCGAAGGGCCTAAACGATTGGAACATCTGGAACGACTGGAACTGCTGGAACCCATAAATAAAGGAGTTCGGAATGCCCGACTACAAAGAAATCCTGTACGAGAAACAAGCGCGGTGGCGCATTGATCACGCTCAACCGCCCGGAGGCGATGAACGCGATCAGTCGCAGCATGATCAAGGAAATGCACCAAGCCTTGGACGAAGCGGAAGAAGACAACGAAGTTCGCGCGATCGTGCTCACCGGCGCGGGCCGCGCTTTTTCCGCCGGCATGGATCAGGGGAATCGAGCGGGACGGCGCCGCGATATTCACTGGCCCTACGGCATCGTCACCGGGCAGACCGCCGCCGAAGTCATCGACTCGTGGCGCGTCGATCCGCGCAACTTTCGCCGCATGTGGGAGTTCGGCAAACCGATCATCGGCGCAATCAACGGCTGGGCGATGGGCGCCGGATCGTGGCTGTCGCTTTTCACCCACATCACCCTCGCCGCGGAAAATGCCGTGTTCGCTCAGCCTGAAGTGCGCCACGGCTCGAATACGAGCTTTATGTGGACCTTGCTCGGCGGCTACAAAAACGCGCTACGTTATGGTCTCACCGGCGATCACATCGACGCTCAGGAAGCCCTGCGCATCGGCTTGGTCGTCAAGGTCGTGCCGGCGGATCAATTGCTCGATGAATGTTTCAAAATCGTCGAGCGCATCGCCCACGTGCCGCCGGAGACGGTGAAAATCAACCTGCAGATCGCGACCATGGGACTCGATATGATGGGACTGCGCGACGCCCTGACCTACGACAAACAAATGTCTGCGCCCGCGCATATCATGCTGCGCGAGGAACTGCGCAAACCGTTGGACGACGCGCGCGCCAACAAAGGCATTCGCGAATATCTGCAAATGCGCGACGGCCCATTCCAACCGGAACCGTTCGGACCGAGAGCGAAGAAGAAGGCGGAGTAATGGAGTATTGAGTAACTGGAGTGATGGAAAAGAATTTCCGAACCCAATACTCCAACACTCCACTACTCCATCATTCCAATTAACGATTCTAACAGGGAGCGACACATGGCTAACTATCAAAACATTCTTTACCAGAAGCAACGGAAAGGCGTGCTCATTACTCTCAACCGGCCTCAGGCTTTGAACGCGATGAACGAAGAGTTGATGGACGAGCTCGATCAAGCCTTGGCGGAAGCTGAAACCGATCCCGAGATCAGGGCTGTCGTCATTACCGGCGCGGGCGGGGCATTCTCTACGGGGGAAGATATCAGCGGCGCCGAACCAGAAACCGCCTGGCCTTACGGCATCCCTGCCGGAACTTCGCTTAACGCGACGTACAACAAGTTTCGCGACTCGGACCGTAAAGATATTCTCGGCCGCCAGCTCTATCGCTGGCAGTATCCGAAGCCGATCGTCGGCGCGGTCAGCGGTTGGTGTTTCGGCGCGGGATCATGGCTGGCGCTCACCTGCCATGTGACCATTGCCGCGGACGATGCGGTCTTCGGCCAGCCCGAAGTACGCCACGGCGCGAACACGGATTTCATTTGGGTTGCGCTCGCCGGATTCAAGAACGCGCTGCGCTATTCACTGACCGGCGATCACGTTGACGCTCAAGAAGCGCTGCGCATCGGTTTAGTCAATCAAGTCGTGCCGAAAAGCGAATTGCTGGAAACCTGCTTCAAATTTGTCGAGCGGGTCGCGCACGTGCCGCCGGAAACGGTCAAGATTAACTTACACATCTCGACCCAAGGGCTGGAAATGATGGGACTAAGGAAAGCCTGGATGCTCAACAGCGAGCTTGCGGCGATGGCGCGGCTGACCAAGCGTGAAGAATTCAACAAACGGTTGGAAGACGCCAAAAAAAAAGGCGGTTTGGAAGCTTTTCTGAAAGAACGCGATGCGCCGTTTCAACCCGAACCGTTCGGACCAAGAGCGAAACAGTAAAGACTGGAGTGATGGAGTATTGGAGTGGTGGAGTGATGGGCCACCCTCCCCACCCAATACTCCATTACTCCAACACTCCAGGACTCCAATTTGAATTTTTCACTTCTTCGTGATCGATCGCGTTAACTGCAGCCACTTATCCTCTGCGTTCTCGTAATCAGTGCTGGTCATGCCGCGTTCGGGATATTCTCTTTTAAACGGATAGTCTTTCCAGGCCACGCCGTAGCGAAACTGTTCCATCAGTTTCTGCCCTTCCGCGCCGATCACAAAGTCGGTGAAAAGCAGTGCCGCATGCGGATGCGGCGCGTTGGCGATGATGGCCGAGCCGCCGGCGTTGGCCGGCACCACGTCGAGCGCCACCCAATCCACCGGCGCTTTCTTCTCCTTCTTCACCGTTACTTGATTCTGAAACACCACGAATGATCCGGCAACTTCGCCGGCCGCGATGAGATCAAGAAAGCCCGCGCTCGAGGCCTTGAACAAACGTATCTCCTGCGCGCGCATGCGTTTCACGAACTCTTCGCCCTTGTGCTTGATCATGGTGCCGATTACTCGGCTAGTCGAGCTTTCTGTAGTCACCGCGAGTTTTCCTTTAAGTTCGGGCCTCAAAAGATCTTGAAAATTCTTCGGTACCTCCGCCGGCGCAACCAAACGCGTGTTGTAGCCGAATCCCAAATACGCCTCACGATCGGTCACCCAGTAAATACGCGTGCCGTCGGCTTTCGTCTTTGCATCGTCGGGATATCTCGCCAGCTCAGGAGATGCATAAGCTTTGAGCAAACCGCGCTCGCGGAGCAGCATCAACAAACCCGGAGTGCTTTCCAGTGCGTCGGCGACGTGCCTTCCCGCTTGCGCCTCATTGAGTAAACGCGGCCCGAGATCCGTGCTACCGCCGCGATAGACTTCGACCGCTATGTCCGGGTACCGTCGTTTGAAGGAGTCGACCATCTCGCGGTAAACGCCGGAAAGCGAGGTGTACCAGACGATCTTCCCTTCCGCTTTGGCGCCATCGAGAAGTATCTGATGGCGATCCGCGCCGCTGTAGGCTGCCAACTCATCGAGCGTCTTCGGCCTTCTGACTTGTCCCCAACCCGATGGGCTCATGATTGCGACCATCAGTGCGGCAAGGATGTAAATTTTCAGTTCACTCATTTGGATTCTCCACCCGTTTGTCTGGCAATGCTTTCGATTTCAGCCCGGTATTCATCCTTCGAGAGTCAATATCTCACGAATGAACTGATCGCGGCAATGGAGCCGCCAGGTTTTGGCGTGAAAGATCGCCATTCACCGCGGCAAAAAAGTTGACAGCCGGACGTGAATCGGACTATGACGATTCGGAGTCGGCGAAAATCCAATGAAGTCCAGTGCGCACATTGTGATAGCGCTTTCGCTTTTCTGGGGATGGCAAGCCTCCGAAGCGCTGGCACAGGACGATCTCATCGCCAAGGCACAAAACGAGCGCGAGCTCGTCCTCTACGGCACGGCGCTGGCGGGTCAGTTCGACAAATTCGCCGAACCTTTCAAGCGCCGCTATCCATTTCTCAAAGTGCAGTACTCCCGCACAACCGGCGAGGCGCTCACGTCGAAGATTCTGCGCGAAGTGTCGGCGCGCCAGCTCAGTGCTGACGTTGTTTTGATCAATAATTACACGCACCGAATCTTCATGAAAAGAAACATCATCACGAGCTACACGCCGCCAGGTGCCGGAAACTTCCCGCCCGGATTCATCGACAAGCAGGGCTACTGGATCGGCTTCTATCTGGTGCCGTACGCGATCACCTACAACTCCAAACTCGTGCCGAAAGCTGACGCGCCCACCTCCTTCGAAGATCTGCTGCAGCCAAAATGGAAGGGGCGCATCTCCCTCGAGCGGGAGGAATATCTGGTGACCCAGGCGCACATGCAGTTTGCAGGAAGCAAGAAGGCAACTGATTACTTCAAGAAACTCGCGCAACAAGATCTGATCTTGATCAACGGCCACAGCAAACAAGCACTGCTGCTGACCGCCGGCGAGTTTCCAATCATCGTGTACAGCGACATTGCCCGCACCGAGGAGCTCAAGAGCAAAGGCGCGCCAATAGAGTGGGTCAGAGCAGAGCCCTACATTACTGTTCTGGTTTCCGCCGCGGTTACCCGTGAGGCCAAGCATCCCGCGGCAGCGAGACTGTTCATGAACTATCTCGCCTCGGATGAGGGACAGCGGCAGATTCTCGCGATGGACAAGCCGCCGGCCATCCCTAAGTTTCAGCCGGAATATCTTCGGGGACTCAAACTTTTTCCCGCCGACTGGACGTTGTCGGACAGCTATGAGGAGCACAACAAACTGTTCCGGGAAATCTTTTGGAAGAACCAGTGACGGCTTTGATGACGTGAAGCACGCAGATAGATAACGATCCACTAACCCTGCGGCAAAGGAGACGATGAAATGAAAATCATAAGTTTATTCATTTTTACTCTTCTCTTTCTGTCAAACAGCGCTTGGGGACAAGCGCGCAAGCCGTCCACGATCGCCGAGTTAGTCACCTATCGCGGCGCCGATCGGGAGGCCGTGCTTTATGCCGGCGCCAAGACGGAAGGCAGGATCGTTTGGTACACATCTCTCGCCGGCGACTCCTACAAGGAGTTGGTCAAGGCGTTCGAGAGCAAATATCCGGGCGTGAAGGTAGATTCGTACCGAGCCCAGGGAGCCGACTTGGTCGTGCGTATGCAGGAAGAAGCCAAAGCGCGGCGAAATATCGCGGACACGATCGAGACCACCGAGGGAAGCCTCATTTTCTTGCGCGACGACAAACTGCTGCGCCCCTACGATTCCCCCTACCTGGACAAGTACCCTGAAGATGGAAAGGAGCGCGCCGACAAAAACCTCGTCTACTGGGCGCTGGCGCGGGAATCTTATATCGGCTTCACCTACAACAAATCTATCGTGCCGAAAGACGCCGTGCCGAAGAATTTCGACGGACTTTTCCACCCAGCGCTTAAAGGTAAGATGGGCATCAGCGTCGGCCAGACGAGCGACAAGATCGTTGGCGCGATGATCAAGTCGAGAGGCGAAGAGATGGTGCGCAAGCTCAAGGGGCAGGAGATCAAGCTCTACTCCATCGACGCGCCGGCTTTGGTGAACACGATCACCACCGGCGAGATCGTGGCTTCGCCGGCGATTTTTCAGACTCACACTCTATTGGCGGCATCGAAGGGCGCGCCCGTGGAGTGGGTGCCGATGGACCTGGTTCCCACGAATGTCGGCAGCGCAGCCGTCGCCGCAAACCCACCTCACCCTCACGCTGCGCTGCTGATGGCGGATTTTCTTTTGAGCCCGTCAGGCCAACAGGTGTTGGAGAAGTACTATTATGGCAGCGGCACAAAAGACTACGGATTCAAGAAATGGCGCCCCGAGCGCGGATTGACGACGGAGCAGTATGAAAAGGATTTGGAGAAGTGGGATAAACTTTTGCTCGGGATCACGCGGAAATAGGAGATCTTGGTTGTGGCAGGAGTAGGGGCGGGTTTCAAACCCGCCTCTACATTTTTGCCTGTTACTCGTTCGTCCTTAAGCGAAACCTACGGCAAATCAGTTCAAGGAGAACAAGCATGGACAATCTTCGCATCATCGACGCCGACGGACACGTGCAGGAACGCGATGCCGACTGGCAGGAGCTATTGGATGCGCCCTATAGAAAGCATGCGCCAAAAATGATCGCGGGCCCCGACGGCAAGGAGCAACTGCTGTTGGAAGGAAAAATCTGGGCGAAGCCTTCAGGAACCGGTCTCGGCATCGGCACCGCGCCCTATAGCCGCAGGCCGCAGAAAACCACGGGGATGTTCGACCCGATTCAGCGCATCAAAGACATGGATCTCGAAAAGATCGACACCGCGGTCAACTTCGGCACCACTGTGTTTCTTAGCTTGCCGTTCCTCGAAAACCACGATCTCGCCTGTGCGATCGCACACGCCTACAACACCTGGCTTGACAGCTACTGTAAGACCAACCCGAAGCGCTTAAAAGGTGTGGCGCTGGTCGCCATGCAGGAGCCCAAAGAAGCCGTGAAGGAACTCGAACGCTGCGTCAAAGAGTTGGGTTTTGTCGCCGTCGCGACTTCCGCCCATTCAGCGGGACGGAATTTGGACCATCCTGATTTCTACCCCTTCTATGCCAAGGCTGAAGAACTCGGCATTCCCGTATGCGTGCACGTCGGTTCGGGCAGGCCAGCGGCCGCTGCCGATCGCTTCGATAACGCTTTTTTTGTCCACGCCACCACCCATGCCTTCGAGCAGATGATCGGCGTCATGTGCATCGTTGGCGGCGGCATCCTGGAGCTCTATCCAAAATTGAAAGTGGCCTTTCTCGAAGCCGGCGCCGGTTGGGTGCCCTACTGGATGGAACGTTTGGACGAACACTATGAGTATCTACAGCCGACCGTGCCGCTGATGAAAAAGCCGCCGAGCGATTACATGCGCAGCGAGCAGGTTTACTATTCGTTCGAACCCGATGAATACACTTTGAACTTCGTCATGGATTTCGTCGGCGAAGATCGGCTAGTTTTCGCTTCCGACTACAACCACGGCGATAGCAAGTTTCCCCACACCGTGGAATCAGTCACGGAGCGTAAGAATCTGAGCGCAAGTCAGCTGCGTAAACTTATGTGCGACAACGCGGCGCGGTTGTATAACATTTAGGCGTGAGGCTTGAGGCAACAGGCGCGAGGCAACAGGCAACAGAAAAACAAACGGTATGGTTTTGTTTTGTAGGGGCAGACCTATGTGTCTGCCCTCCGAGGTAAGCGTGTTCAAAAACAGCCAGACATATTTTTGTTCAATTGTGCTTCTTTTATTCACGAGTCTCTCCGCGGCTGCAGCTTACGCGCAAGACAAGCCGCTCAGGAAATTTCACTGGGGTGTTACTTCGCTTTCCGCGTCGCAGTGGATTCCGTGGATCGCCAAAGAAGCCAAACTCTACGAGAAGTATGGTTTGGAGGCCGAGCTGGTGCTACTGCGCGGCTCGGGACAATCGGCGCAAGCAATCATCGGCGGCAGTATCCTCGGCGCGCCCTGCACGCTGACGACCGTCATGGGCGCCAACTTGAGCGGTGCCGATCTTGTCACGGTGGCCCACACCGTCGCCGGCGTGCAGAGCAAGTTGCTCGTGCGCCCGGATATAAAAAAACCGGAGGACCTCCGCGGCAAGCGCATTGCGGTTTCTGGATTCGGCTCTCTCGGAGATTTTCTCGAGCGCTACATCATCAAGAAGTACGGCATGGATCCGGTCAAAGACATGATCATGCTCGCCATCGGCACTCAACCCGACAGGCTGCAGGCTTTGTTCAACGGCGCAGTCGATGCCGCGGATCTGTCCCATCCCGCCGACGTCCAAGCGGAGCGAAAAGGCTACCGCATATTGTGGGATGCGAAACAGGAAGTCAGCTATCCGTCGATGTCGATCGTCACCCGCCGAAAACACACCATCGACGACCGCGACGGCGTGATGCGCATGCTCAAGGCGCACGTGGAGGGTATTCATCTGCTGAAGAGCAACAAAGAGTTCAGTATGAAAGTGCTGAGCAAATACTTGAAGACCAACGATCGCGAATTGCTGGAAGGCTCCTACGAGATTTATCGGAAAGATTTCATCTCCGTCCCCTACCCGATCACCCAAGGCTTGCAGCCGACTTACGAGTACGTCGCGCAACAACGTCCCGACGTATGGAACCACAAACCCGAAGCATTCATGGACGCCAGCTTCATCGCCGAGCTCGAGAAAACCGGCTTCACAAAAAGCCTCGCTCAATCCGCTAGGTAGTTTCAAAATTGCACGACTTGGAGTATTGCAGTGTTAGAGGACTGGAGTGACGCGCTTCCGCCCAATGTCTCAACACTCCGATACTCCATCACTCCAAGCATCATCCGGAGGACCCCATGAGCAATATCAGCGGCAAATATGCGATCGTCGGCGTCGCTGAAACCAAAGTCGGCAAGCGACCCGATGCGAGTACGCATTCGCTGCATCTCGAATGCATCAAGACCTGTCTGGACGACGCCGGCATCAAAGCAAGCGACGTCGACGGTTTCATCACCAATCAGCCGCTCAACGATGCCCATCGAAGCTACGCCGTCCGCATGGCGAACATGGCGCGCATGAGCCCGAGCTATGCCACGGACCTCGCCCTAGGCGGCGCAACGCCCATCGCCATGGTGCAGAATGCGGTCATGGCCATCGAAGCTGGGATGGCGAATACGGTGCTGTGCGTGCATGCGCGCAAGCGCGCAACCCCCGATCCCACCCCGGGAAATCCAATCCGCCATGGCGACGAGCATTGGGAGGAGCCGTGGGGGCATTTCTCGGCGGTAGCCAACCACGCTTTCGCGGCGCAGCGTCACATGTACGAGTTCGGCACCACCAGCGAGGATCTCGCCCATGTCGCCGTCGCGACGCGCAAACACGCTTGCATGAACAACAACGCCACGATGCGCAAACCCATGACCATCGCGGATCATCAAGCGTCGCGCTTTATATGCGAGCCGCTGCGTCTGTTCGATTGCGCGCTCGAATCCGACGGCGGCGGCGCGGTGATCGTCACCAGCGCCGAGCGCGCGCGCGACTTTCCGAAAAAACCCGTGGCGATTCTCGGCATGGGACAGCATCATCCGCACTTCAGTTTGATGGACGCGCCCAGTCTCACCACTTTAGGCGGCAAGAAGTCCTCAGAGCTGGCCTACAAAATGGCCGGCTTGCGACCTCACGACATGAACTTCGCCGAGATCTATGACTGCTTCACGATCACGACGATGATCACGTTGGAGGATTACGGCTTTTGCAAAAAAGGCGAAGGCAAAGACTTCGTCAAGAACGGCCGCATCGAAGTCGGCGGTGAATTGCCGGTCAATACCCATGGCGGCCTGCTCTCGCAAGCGCACATCGAAGGCATGCTGCACGTCACCGAAGCCGTGCGCCAACTGCGCGGCAACGAAGTCGAACCCGAACGCCAGGTAAAAAACGCCAAAGCCGGCGTCGTCAGCGGCCACGGCGGTAGCCTGTGCATGCACGCCAGCTTGATCTTGGGGGCACTATGAGCAAAACCAGCGACAAACGCGGCAGAGCGATCGCTAGCGTCAAACCTTTTCTCGAAGAGCTTGAAGCGAAGCCTTTTTGGGCGAATCTGCGCGAGCACAAGCTCACCGCCCAGCGCTGCAACGCTTGCGGCACATTTTTCACTTTTCCTCCGCAAGGCTCCTGCCCGCACTGCCTGTCGACGGATTATGAGTGGAAACAGTTGAGCGGCAAGGGCACAGTTTACTCGTTCGTCAATTACCACCGCGCTTGGCATCCGTCCTACGAGGGCAAGACACCTTATAACGTTTCCTTAGTCGATCTCGACGAAGGCCCGCGTCTGATTTCAAACGTCATCGACTGCGCGCCGGAGCAAGTAAAGATCGGCATGCCGGTGGAAGTGGTATACGAGGATAACGAGGATTACACCCTGCCGAAGTTTCGGCCGGCGTAAAATATTCGGAAGGATTTCTCCGCGATAGCTCAGCTCACGGCTTCGCTGAGCGTGTGCGAACCGCCAAATTACACTACTGTCATTTCGACCGTCAGACTGTGTGAAAACACCGTTCATGGTTTCCTTCGGCGGAGTTTATCCTGAGAGCCTGTGAAAAAATATCCAAATAACGGCCGCTTCTACACTGGCGCGAGCCGAGTGCAGGGTTTTAGAAAAATCGTCGTTGCCGGCGGCGCAATTGTCCTCCACCGAGTACAACGCGAGACTGGGAGGCGTGGTGCTCGCAGTGGTGTTTTGCGTCTGTGCGCTGGTTTTTGCCAAGAGGTGTTACGCCGGTTGGATGAGCGTCACTGCCCGCATCAAGTTGTGCGCGAGGGCGTACCACAACGACACCGCTTTGACCTTGTTAAGCCCGCGCACCAAAAACTGGCTAAGCCCGCGGCCGCGCGCAATGGCGTTCACACATTCAGCGGTGGCGGCGCGTTGCTTGTAAATCTCCTTGGCCGCCTCAGTGCCCATGCGCTGGCGCCACTGGGCAAGCGCCTGGCTGTCATCGGGCAGCGGCACATACGGATCACGGCTGGAGTTTCTAGGGCGGCGCACTGGAGCATAGACGATAGTGCCCCCTCTGTGGGCATCTTCAATGTCAGCATCGTTGGCAAAACCACCGTCGACCAACCACTCGGCGGGACGTTGTTTATAGCGCCGTTGGACTTGCTCGAGCATCGGGAAAGCTGGCCCCCATCGCTGCCGCAGCTGTTTACTTCGACTCCGACAATGATCTGGCTTTGGGGAGTGCTCGCCAACTGCACGTTGTAGGCAGGGCGAAAACCGCCGTCCGCCATCTTCATCACTCGCGCCTGAGCATCGGTGCTCGATGCCCTCGGCTCGCTGCGCTTTCGGTATTGCTCCTCGCTCTCGTTCTCTTTTTTCTCCCCCTTTTTCTTGTTCTTTTGCTTCTCGACCTCAGCCAATTGCTCCAGCGCTTGGGCCAAGCGCGCTTCACGTTCCTTGCTCGCTCGCTCCCGGGCCGCGCACCGACGCCGGTTGCTAACATGAGGATCGGCATCGATTTCGTCCTTGAGCGCTTGGACTTGCGCGCGCGCTTGCTTAAGACACAACTCCAATGTCGAGCGGCGGCGAAAAGATCCCGCCCCCGCACTGGCACGCACCCGTATCCCGTCCTGCGCCACGCACTCCAGCCGCACCAAACCCTTATTGACCAACACCGCGACACTTTCGCTGAGCAGCTCGTCGAGCACATCTACCCGGGCGCAGCGGAAATCCGACAACGTGTGGTGGTTCACATTTACCCCACCACAGATCCATCGATACGCGTCGTGCGTCTCGCTCAATCGTTCGATTTCCCGCGCGCTCCCCACTGCATCCACCGTCGCGTACAGCCACAGCGCCATCAGAATCTTAGGGTCAATGGCTGCTCGACCCGCCCGACCTTCTACCGAGCCGATCTCGGCATACAGCGCCGACAAATCCAGTCTCTCCACGAATGCCCACACGTTGCGCACCGCATGCTCCGGCCCTACCGTGGCCTCAAGGTCCACCGGCCGAAGCGCAATCTGATCACGCTGCGCTGTCAACACCCTCGGCGCTCCACTCGGGGGTGGCCTCTCGGACCGAGCCGCACTACTCTCTGGCATACACGGAAAAATAAAAACTTGTTCATCCATGAATCGACAATCTCATACGAGCGCTTGCTTGGCGAGTGATTTTTTCACAGGCTCTGAGCAAAGCCGAAGGGCTCAGGACAAGCTGCTCACCACAAACGGTGTGGTCTCATTAGAAATTGAGTACTTATCCGTTCGCCCTGAGCACCGTCGAAGGGCTCCGAGAGAGTTTTCACACAGTATGCCGTTGTGAGAAATCTTTCTCCTCTTCAGCTGAGATCTCGACGCAGCCGAAATGCTTTTTTTGGCGGTGTGCTTCTTATCGAGCCCTACGCTTTGATTGCCAATCTTGGATGAACCGCCTCGTTCCTCTTCCCTGAGGCATAGGTTCGTGACTACTGTGACGCCGACAGTTTTGCGTCCGTGTTACGGTAGTCGTAACCGATACGCCAGTGGAAATATCCGACGACGCGCCCGTCTCTCTCCAGGGTTTCCGTTGAGACGTCGCTCATGCGCTCAAAGTGTTTTTCCAGCGATGGGTCCGCAAGCCGTTTCCGATCAAAATCGATCAATAATAGATTCCTGCCGACTGCGGCTGACCTGGGCAACCAGTACTCCCACATCAGGCTTCGGCCGCCAAATAAATGCGGGCCGCCCGTGTTGCGAGCGCCGTCACGGTCGGCAAGGTCATAAAAGCTCGCTTCGCTCGATATCATGTATTTATCCATTCCCACGATGACCGGCTCGGCTCCGGTTTTCCTTTCCAGCGCTCGCTCGATCTGCTCAACCCGCTCTGCCATCTGGCGCCAGGGTCCGAAAGCGCGCGTCCCCGACATGTGAGAGCCTGGCAATCCAAGCGTGAAATAGTGGAACATGCCGCCGTAGGTGAGGAGCAGCACGACGATCGTCGGCATCCACGCACGACGAAGGAGTCGCGTCCACGGCCCCGTCATTTCACCGATCCGGCCGACCATATCTCCCGCGAGCAACGGGATCGCGGCCAGGAATACAGGTCCCGTCCAATGAAGCTTGGCGTCGTTCTGCAGGCTGTGAATCACGAACACAGCCAATGGAGCTAAAGTGAAACTCACCAGCCATAGGCGATGCTTGCGCTGAGCGTCGTCGGGACGAGAACCAATCACGCCAGCTCGATCAGTCAAGAACAACTTGCCGGCGACGATCAACCCAACTGGCGTCAGCACGAGCAAGAGCGAGGCGAGGAGCAGATGAAGGGAAAAATCCGGCCTGCCGGACCAGCGGTTCGAACCTTGAAAGGCAAACGAGGCCCAGCCGTTTTGCATGTTCCAGAAAAGCACCGGTGAGAAAAGCACCGCGACCACGAGCACGGCAAGGAACGGTTGCGGGCGAAGCAACCAGCGCCGTGACTTCGCATCAACGAGCACGAAGATCAAAGTACCGAGCCCCAAGAGCGCGATGGTGTATTTCGCCAGGAGCCCCAGTCCGATGCACAAACCCACGCCCCACCACGCGCGGCGGTCATCGCCGAGCAGAGCGCGCTCCAGAAAATAGAGGCAGCCGGTCCATGCGGCGTACAACGGAGCGTCCGGTGTCATGAAAAATCCCACGCCGAAATAAATCGGCAACACCGCGAGAAGCAAAACCGAGCGAAATGCAGCCGCTCGATCATAGAGATTCACGGTCAGGCGAAACATGAAAATAGAGGCGATCGTCCAGGAGATAACCGCCGGCAAACGAACGGCAAATTCGGAATTGCCGAACAGAGAAGTCGAAAGCCAGATGAGCCAGGCAACCATCGGCGGATGATCGACGTAACCGATATCCAGATGTTGCGCATAGTTCCAATAATAAGCTTCCTCCGGCATCGCGTTCACCAGCCCCAAGAATGCCAGCTTGAGCAACGAGACGTAACCGACAATGACCACCGCAATCATGCGCCAGCGGACGCGCGAGTCGACGCCGGCGCCCGGTTCGAGAAATACAAACAGAACACTGCCGACGAAAAACAGTCCGGCAGAGACCAATGCCGCGTTAAGAATGGCCGCTTGCACCGCCCACGGCCAGCTCTCGACCACCATCGTGAAAATCGCGCTGCGAAGGAAGAACGCCAGCAGGAATACCAGAGCAAATCGCCCGGAGATTCGCCAAACGGGACTTTCGTTCGATTTGACGAAGCGAGCGAAGATCCCGTTCGCGAAACCCAAATAGAAAATCGTCGCGGCGACGAAACCGGCGATTTGGGAAATGATGGGATTCACCTGCGCGCCGAGAAAGATATTGAACACAAGCACGTCCAAAAGCACGACGCAGATGCCGGAGAACGCGAGCTGCGGATTTGACTCAAGCGCCAGCGTGCCGCCGCAAAGAGCCACCAGTTGGAACAGAAAATTTCGCACCTGGCGAATGCCGAACTTGGAGCGGCCGTTGATGCGATTTTGAAATACGATCGGCACCTCGATCACGCGCAAGGAGTCATCGGCGCGGCCGAGGATCTCCAGAGCGATTTTGAAGCCGGACATCCCGCGCGACAGCTTAAGCAAGGTCTCGCGCCGCACGGCGAAAAATCCCGACAGAGGATCTTTTACGCTGACCAAGGGCCGGACCAACGTCGTTGCGATTCGGGATACCAACCATCTTGTCCACGGCCAGTCGAGCATGGAACCGCCGCGGACGTAGCGGCTGGCCAGTGCCATGTCATGCGTGCCCTCCAGCAACGGCCGGACAATTTGCGGGATCACTTCCGGAGGGTGACTCAAGTCGGCATCGAGAACCACAACAAACTCGCCTCGCGCCGACTCCGCGGCCGCGACGACATCCCCGGCCAGGCCGCGCTGCGCATCGGATTGAATCAACCGAACGGGGTGCTCGGCGGTCCACCTTTGAACGGCGGCCTGGGTTCCATCGGTGGAGCCGCCGTCCACCACCAAAACCTCGGCCGCAAGTCCGCTATCCTCAATGACCGCCAGTATACGAGTCAGAAGAAGCGCAATATTTCCCGCTTCATTGAGCGTAGGGATGAGGATCGAAACCGCGGGGATTCGATGATTCGTTTTGTCGTGGGTCTGATCGAACTCTCGCTGCACTTAGCGAACCTAGCATAGGCGTAGGTTTAAAAGAATCCCTGCACGTGCTTTTCTCGATGATTGGTTTGCTACTTGATCGCCTCGGCGTTCTCCAGCTCTGCGATTTTCTCTTTGCTCAGACGCAAAATTCCGCCAAACACCTCTCGATTGTGGCCGCCTATCCACGGCGCCGGACGAGCGGCGCTTGCAGCAGACAACGACGGGATCGCGGGTAAACCATGATGCGTGATTTTTCCCCAAGGTGGACCTTCGGTTTCAACGATATGGCCGCGCGCGCGCAGGTGGATGTCATGGAAGAGATCTTCGCCCGAGGACGGTATCCCGGCGGCGATACCCGCTTCTTGAAGCAAACGAAACACCTGTTTTGCTGTATATTTGCATGTCCACTCGGAAAGTTTTTGATCCAGTTCCTGGCGACGCTCTTTGCGACCGGCGCTCGCGGCGAACTTCGGATCGGCGACCCACGCCGCCGCCTTGCCGATGACTTTAACCAGACTCCGCCATTCTTCGTCGCCGGCGCAGGCGATGATGATCCAGTTGTCGTCGCCTTTGCACGGATAACAGCCATACGGAGCGTAGGGTTCGCCGAGAGTTTCTTGATAACCCGTGGCGTCCCACTCCTCGCCGTTGATTGTATAGTCGAGAATCGCTGGTCCCAACATCGAGCCCTGCGCCTCGAGCATGCCGGCTTCGATGAATTGTCCTTTACCAGTGCGGGCCTGGTATTCAAGCGCCGCAAGCACACCGAGCGCCATCGTGACCGATCCAACGCGATCGGGCCAGGCAATTTTACAGCGCGTCTCCATCGGCGAATCAGGATAACCCCACAGACGCATGATTCCCGTGTATGCGAGCAACTGCCATCCCCACGCGACCCAGGACTTGAGCGGTCCGGTCAGACCCCAGCCAGGCATGACCGCTTGTACGATCCCGGGGTTGATCTGCTGCAGCACGTCGAAACTGAAACCCAACCGCTCCAAAACTCCCGAGCTGAAGTTGTCCACCACCACGTCGGATTTCGCCACCAGCTGCTTGAACAATTCTCTTCCCTGAGGGTTGCGCAGGTTGAGGGTGCAGCCGAGCTTCGCGCGATTCATGCAGGCGTGCACCGCGGCCTCGCGCTCTTTGCTCGGTATCGTGCCGGTTTCAATCTTCACCACTTCCATGCCGTAATACGCCAGCAGCTCAGTGCCCAGCGGGCCCGCGTACTGCTGCGTCAAATCAGCCATCCGCAATCCGGACAGCATCGGTCGCTGCGCTTCCGTTTCTCCACGCTGAGCTGTTGGAGCATTGGCATCTAACTTCTCGATCTCGGCAAGAATCTCTTTTCGGTGCTGATCGAGCAGCGGCGCTGGCCGGCGCACACCCATCGGCGTGACCGAGAGACGCATCGGCGCTCCCGGCGCTTTATACTTGCCGATCACCGGATGCTCGATCTCCTGCAGCCAATCGCGGGCGTGATTCTGTTCGCAGTTGACGAATTGGCCGATGGTATTGAGCGGCGCCGCGGCGAGATGACGCGCCTGCGCCTGGTTGGCAAAGTCGTCGGCATTGAATTGTCCGATGAACTCGGTAAAAACTCTGGCAACTTCAGCCGAATGCTCGTCGCGATAACGCGGCTGCTCCCACTCCGGTCCGGCCAGTGACTTGTCGGTCACCCAATTCTGCGCGAACTCCTTCCACATGTGCGGCATGTTCGTGGTGAAGTGAACGTAACGACCGTCTTTGCACCGGTAGATGTTCGTCCCCGCGCCGCCATACGCTTTCGCGCCCGGCCGCCGTTCGAGGCGATTCTCGCGGCTGTAACGAGCGATGGAGCTGCTGTTGGCGAACGTCAGCGCCTCTTGCAGCGACATGTCGATGCGCTGTCCCGCGCCGGTTTCGCGCCCGTGGCGAATTGCGGCCAAGGCCAGCATCGCCGCCATTGCGCCGGCCATTTGATACGCCAGATGGCTCGGCGCGGTGCATTGTCCCTTGGTGTCGTCGCCCTGTCCGTAAAGAAAGCCGCCTGTGGCGTTGGCGATGGCGTCGCTCCCTTTGTAGTGCCGGTAAGGCCCCGTGCGTCCGAAAGGTGTCAGGGAAACGACGACCAACGACGGCAACCCTTCACGGAAACGCCGGTCGTCGAAGCCCAACTTCTCCAGATAGCCCAGCGGCGTCGCTTCGATGAAAACATGCGCCGACGCCAGCAGTTTGGAGAAGATTTCACGATCCGATGCAGACTCGAGATCGAGAACCATGCTGCGTTTGTTCGTATTGGCGTGAGTAAACGTGAGGCTGCGCTCGGGATGCTTTATTTTGCCGGCAAACGGCGGCAGCAAACGAGCGGGATCGCCGCCCGGCGGTTCGACCTTGATCACATCCGCGCCGAGGTCGGCGAGCCAGCGCGTCGCGTAGGACGCGGGAATGTCACCCAGCTCAATGACGCGGAGATGTCCTAGAGCGCATTCATTATTGTTAGTTTCTGCCAACGGAACACCTTCCTGCCGAATCCGGAGAATGCCCTTCCACCACGAAGTGCACGAGGTTTGGGAACATAAAAATCCGGAACCTTCGTATCCTTCGTGCGCCTCGTGGTGAATTAGCTGGTACTTGGTTTACTTGCTCAGATCGACGAGCACTCGCCCGCGCACACCGCCCTTTAGAATCGCATCGATCTGCGGGTTCAAGTCCTCCAGTGACACCTCCGTGACGATGTCCGAAAGATCGATCTTCCACTCGCCGGCGAGTTTTTGCCAAGCCATCTGCCGGGCGCGCATCGGAATCTCAACGGAATCGACGCCAAGCAAACTGACGCCGCGTAGAATAAACGGAAACACATTGATGTTAAGATCGTTGGACATGGCGTTACCGCAGGCGGCAACGAGGCCACCGCGATTCGTGGATTTTAATGCGGTCGCCAGGATGTTCCCCCCAACCGTATCGACGACACCGGCCCAGCGAGGTTTTTGCAGTGGACGCCCCGAAGTATCGTTCGCTTCATTGCGCGAAATAATGGTCTTGGCGCCAAGCTTGGTAAGAAAATCGTGCTCGCTCGCTTTGCCGGTTGCGGCGACGACGGTGAAACCGAGCTTGGCTAGCATCGCCACCGCCACGCTGCCGACTCCGCCGCTTGCGCCGGTAACCAGAACTTCGCCAGAATCCTTGGACAAGCCGCCGGCCAGCAAGCGGATAATGCACAACGCTGCCGTGAGACCCGCTGTGCCGTAACCCATGCTGTCTCGCAACGACAAACCTTGTGGCAATTTAACCGCCCAGGCGGACGGCACGCTGATGTATCGGCCAAAGCCGCCGGACGTATTCATACCGAGGTCGTAACCGGTCACCGTCACCTCTTCGCCGACGCCGACGGCCTTAGTCGTCGAGTCGACGACCACGCCGGCCGCGTCGATCCCTGGCGTGTGCGGATATTTTCTCGTGACACCCTTGTTACCGGTTGCGGATAAAGCGTCTTTAAAATTGAGCGAAGAATACTTCACTTCGATGATCAACTCGCCGGCGGGTAAGTCGCTCAGCGCGCGCTCGCGAATCTCGCGCGAAAAAGATTTTTCCGCCGTCTCGGACACTACCATCGCTTTGAAAGTTTGCGGTAAAGCCATGCGTTGACTCCTAATCTCTGATAATTTCTTCACTCAAGCGGTACCGAATCTACAGGCAAACTGTCAAGGGCTGAACGGATCTGGTTTGTCATTCGACGTTGAACTTTGAACCGCCCCCACGGGGCACCGGATAGTCGCGAATACTTGCAATAGACCCAATCTTCGGTGCAAATAGAGTTGGAGGAATCAAGTATGGCAACGGAACCAGGCGCAGGACTTGCCGGCATAGTTGCCGGCCACACGGCAATAGCCACGGTAGGCAAAGAAGGCAAAGGTCTCACCTATCGCGGCTATTCGATCCACGATTTAGCCGAGCACTCGACTTTCGAAGAAGTCGCCTACCTGCTCATCTATGGACGTTTACCCAAGCAAGCGGAGCTCGATGAATACAAGGTGAAGCTGCGCGGTATGCGCGGCCTGCCCGCCCCGTTGAAAACCGTGCTCGAATTGATTCCCCGCAGCACCCATCCGATGGATGTTATGCGCACCGGCTGCTCGATGCTCGGCACCCTCGAGCCCGAAGGCCCCGGCCACGACCAGGTCGCCGTTGCCAACCGGTTAACCGCCTGTTTCAGCGCCATGTTGCTCTACTGGCACCACTTTCACACGGACGGCCACCGCCTCGACACCGAAACCGACGACGACAGCACCGCCGGTCATTTTCTTCATTTGCTGCACGGCAAAAAACCGGACGAGTTGCACCGGCGCGCCATCGACGTATCGCTGATTCTTTACGCCGAACATGAGTTCAACGCGTCGACGTTCACGGCGCGAACCATCGTTTCCACGCTGCCGGATTTTTATTCGGCCGTTACCGGCGGCATCGGCGCCCTGCGCGGACCGCTGCACGGCGGCGCCAACGAAGCGGCCATGGAGTTGATCGAACAGTTTGCAAACGCGGACGAGGCCGAAAAGGGGCTCATGGACATGCTCGCCGCCAAAAAACTCATCATGGGTTTCGGTCACCGCGTTTACAAAGTTTCCGACCCCCGCTCCGATGTCATCAAAGCCTGGTCTAATAAGCTTAGCAAAGCGCAGGATGATCGACGCCTTTTTCCAGTCTCCGAGCGACTCGAGCAAGTCATGCGTCGTGAAAAAAAGATGTTCCCCAATCTGGATTTCTACAGCGCCACCGCCTATCACTTTTGCGGCATTCCGACGGCGATGTTCACGCCGCTTTTCGTCGTTTCGCGAATTACCGGCTGGGCGGCGCATATCATCGAGCAGCGCGCCGATAATCGTCTGATCCGGCCCAACGCCGATTACATCGGTCCTGATCCGCGTCCGTTCGTACCGATGGCAAAACGCTAGAAACCGTTCCAGGTTCAACGCTCAAAGTTCAATGTCCTCTCTCTCCCAACCTTGAACTTTTGAACCCTTGAACTCTTGAACGGCCCTCGAGGCACTCATGAGCGCAGAGGTTTCAAACATTCGCCCTGAACCCGATAAAATCTTGGTCGAGTTGGCCGACTACGCGGCAAGCTACAAACCAGACAGTCGCGAGGCGATCGAGACCGCGCGCTACAATCTCATGGACACGCTGGGATGCGGCTTACTCGCGCTGCGCTATCCCGAGTGTGCCAAACATCTAGGACCCGTCGTTCCCGGGGCGACATTGATCAATGGCGCCCGCGTGCCCGGCACGGAGTGGCAGCTCGATCCGGTCCACGCCGCGTTCAACATCGGCGCGATGATCCGCTGGCTCGACTACAACGACACTTGGCTCGCCGCCGAATGGGGCCACCCCTCGGACAATCTCGGCGGCATCCTCGCTCTCGCCGACTATCTCACGCGCACCAAGCAGAAGACTTTTATCATCGATGACGTGCTGCGCGCGATGATTAAAGCGCACGAGATTCAAGGCGTGCTGGCGCTGGAAAACAGCTTCAACCGAGTCGGTCTCGACCATGTTGTGCTGGTGCGCGTCGCCACGGCGGCGATCGCGACTGCCATGCTCGGCGGCAGCAAGGAACAGATCATCAGTGCGCTGTCGAATGCCTGGACCGACGGCGGTTCGTTGCGGGTTTATCGCCACGCGCCCAACACCGGTCCGCGCAAATCATGGGCCGCGGGCGACGCCACCAGCCGCGGCGTGCGTCTGGCGCTGATGGCCATGCGAGGCGACATCGGTTATCCGTCGGCGCTGACGGCAAAGAATTGGGGCTTCTACGATGTGTTTTTCAAAAGTAAGTCGTTCATCCTCGCCCGCCCGCTGGGTTCCTACGTGATGGAAAATGTTTTGTTCAAAATTTCCTTTCCCGCCGAGTTCCATGCTCAAACCGCAGTAGAATGTGCGCTTCGGCTCCACTCCACGGTGCAGAATCGACTGGAGCAAATCGACAAGGTCGTCATCACCACCCACGAGTCGGCGATCCGCATCATCGACAAGTCCGGGCCGCTGCACAATCCCGCCGACCGCGACCACTGCATTCAATACATGACCGCTGTGGGCCTGATTTTCGGCGAACTGACGGCCGACCACTACGAAGACGCCGTCGCCCGCGATCCGCGTATCGACGCTTTGCGCGACAAAATGATCTGCGTCGAAGATCCGGGATATTCGATGGACTATCTGGATCCGCAAAAGCGCTCGATCGCCAACGCCGTTCAAGTTTTCTTCAACGATGGTACCAGCAGCGACAAGATCGCCGTCGAATACCCGATCGGCCATCGCCGCAGGCGCGCTGAAGGCATGCCGCTGCTGGTGAAAAAATTTGAGGCGAATCTGGCATCCCGTTTCGCGCCCCGGCAGTGTGACGCGATTCTACGGCTTTGTGCGGAGCCCGATGCCCTCGCTGCCACGCCCGTCGACAAATTTACCGATATGTTTGCGCCACAGCCGTAACGCCAAGCGATCCGCGAGCATGCAGCGTCGCGGGCAAAATCAAGAATCACTTTAACTAACCTGAGGTGATACATGAATCCACGACAAACGCTCAAACGACTTCTCAAGCGCGACCGCCTTCTCGTCGCGCCAGGTTGCTTTGACGGCCTTTCGGCCCGTCTCGTCGAAGAAGCGGGTTTTGAGGCCGCCTATCTCAGCGGCGGCGCCGTGGCACGCAGCATGGGCATCCCCGACATCGGTCTCGTCACCATGTCGGAATCGATCGAGCGCGCGGTCCAGGTTGTTTCGGCGACAAATATTCCGATCATCGCCGACGCCGATACCGGCTACGGCAATGCCGTGAATCTCGTCCGCACCGTCCGCGAGTTTGAGCGCGCCGGTGTGGCGGCCATCCATATCGAAGACCAGATCACGCCCAAGCGTTGCGGCCATCTGGACGGGAAAGAAGTGATCGCGCTAGCTGAGATGGAAAAGAAGTTGGAAGCGGCACTCAAGACTCGCGTCGATCCTGATTTTTGCATTATTGCCCGCACCGACGCGCGCGGTGTGCACGGCTTGGATGATGCCATTGCGCGCGCTCGGGCATTTGCCGAGCTCGGCGTTGACGCGGTTTTCGTCGAAGCGCCGCAGTCAGAAGAAGAGTTGGCCGAAATCCCGCGCCAGCTCCCCGGCGTACCGTTGCTGGTCAATGTATTTAAAGGCGGCAAGACGCCGATGCTGCCGGTCGAGCGCTTGCAAACCATGGGGTACCGAATCGCGATCTATCCGTCGGAAACTCAGCGCGCGGCGATTCACGCGATGCGCAGAACGCTCGCCACGCTCAAGCGCGACGGCACGACCGAATCGATTGACGACGCACTCACAACTTTTAAGGAACGTGATCAAGTTGTCGGCTTGGATGATTGGCAGAATATCGAGCGCGTCTATATGGCCGGGGATACGGCAAAGTCCTAACGCCCCTGTTTCTGCTGTCGCTCTTGCAATCCTTTCAGCAGCCGCTCCGCCGTCTCGATATTCCTTTTGGCGCCCTCGTGATTGGGCTCGTACTGGAGCACGCTGCGCCATTCGCTGATTGCCGCGGCGAGTTTTTCTTCGCGGTACAGCCTGATGCCTTGGTTGTAATGTTGCTGCACCAATCGCCCCCGAACATTGCCGAGCAACGACGATACCGCCTGTCTTTAGGACTGAGTTTAGCGAGTTCCGTTAACGTGGCGAACGAGTCCGTCAGTTTGTTCTGCTCCGACAAGGTCTTGCCCTGCTGCAACAATACGGCGCGCTTGAGATCCATGGCTTCGCTGCTGCGCGGATTCTGCGCTTGCATCGTCATCGGCCGATGGACCAAAAATTCGCACATCATTGGACTTGTTCGATTCGGACTCGCGCCAGTCACCGCTGGCATGGCCGGAATAAAAACTTCATAGTTTGACGGATTTCAGAAACACCACTCTAGATATCCGTCTTGCGACCGTCAAGCGAGCCGCTCCACTCTATCACGATCGGTATCACAATCGCCGTCCAAGGGCGAAGACTACGCCGTTTTGAAACTGCGCAACTTCGATAACCTGGAAACCCAAACTCAGATAAAATTCGACCGGATCTGGGCCGCAATAAAGGTGCACCCCCGAAACGCTTTGCAGGCGGAGATCGCCCAGATAGCTTTCAATCAGTCGCCGGCCGACTCCCCGGCGACGATAACCGGCCTCGACGTTGATGTGAAGATGAGCAGGATAGAGATCGGCAATCGATTGATCGCGGCGGCGGGGAAAGGAGCGTTCCGCCCTTTTGCTCAGACCGAGGGCGCGTCCGGCAAATTCACGAGCGCCGGTCGTGTCGCGATATCGGCCGAAGCTGATCTGCATCAACAACGGAAACGTGATTCGCCACGCCTTCGAACGGGCAAACCTTCTTGAGTCAGGACAACCTGTAAGATAACCAACGATCGTTTCCTGAACTATCGCGACGTAGGTCCATTGCGGCACGAGTCGTTCATAGGGATCGATCCAGATCTTGGGAAAGAAATCCCAGCGCTCCTTGGCAATGGCACGACCGTTATCGCCGGTGCGGCAACAGAGCTCACGGATTGCCGCCCAAGATGCTTTGTCTGCGTCACGGTCGGGCGAGAGGCGTCTCGTCGTTATGGGGTCCATCAAACAGAAAAGCGAATGCTCGAACAGTCTAAGCTGGTAGCATATCCCGATGGCGATAGCGATTCAGTCCTCTGACGCAGCGGAAGACAAGTGTCGGGATGCGCCGCATAGCCGTCACATATGAAACGGCGACACGACAGCGGCAAACGTTACGGACCATAGCGCTGCTGTGACATCTCTCGGATACTTGCATTTTCCACGGCCTTCTGATGCTAGTAGAATGGTTGTTATGAAACGCGTCGCAATGAAGAGCATCGTTGTCGTCCTGGTTTGGCTCTTGCCGCTGTTTTTTCAAAACTTTTCCTTCGATCCCGCGCGGGGAACAGGCCAGACGATTTCGGCCGGCGTTACAAACAGTGGTAACGCGTTAGGCCAGCAAATCGATATTGACGACGACCATCGGCATGTCTTCGTATCGTTGCTCTCCTATTTCGCCGCTAATTCAACGGCGGTTTCGTCGATCCCAGTGGAGCGCCTGACCGACAGAAGCGAAGCAAGGCTTCGCGCGGATAACCGCCCGATTTACCAACGGATCTCCGTTCTCCTCATTTAACCCATAGCCTCGTTAACCCGCACCGATCAGCATCCGGTAGCTGCTGGAAAATCGCTGTCGTCGCATTGCCGCCGGATCGTGCCGAAGTTTTCAGAAACAGCGAAAGTGTATAACTCGTTAGAAGGAGAAACACATGGAAGAGTTTCCGATTTGGTTGAAACTTGTCATTTGGGGCACCGTCAGCGTGACCTTGATCTATACAATTTGGGGAATGATTCAATCGTTCATACACTCCTGAGCGCGGCAACGGTCGGGAGGGTGGACTCTGCCGCGCGAGTCAACCCTCCTCCCGTACCGGCTCGCACGTAAGACGCTGCCGTGTTTTACGCCATTTTTGCCTCGCATTGAACGAAGCAATTGCGGTATCATGATATCCTGAAGACTCGCTTCCGCAGGAGGTCGGGATGAAGTTTTGTCGATTGTACTCCGGATCAGACGAACAATCTCATTTTGAATCGTTAGATTCGGCCGCCCGGTCTGAGTTTTTCAACGCCACACGACCAGCCACGGGCCTGTTGTTTAGAAATGACTTTGCGCGGCACATCGTTAATTTCCACAAGGCGCCGCGGCGCCGTTGGGTCATCACGCTTTCGGGCAGCGTCGATATCGGGCTGGGTGACGGCACCACCATGAGTTTTTATCCGGGTGATGTCTTCCTCGCGGAGGACACAGTCGGCCAGGGACATACCGCGACTCCCCATGAGTGGGTCAGAGCATACGTGAACGTGGATTAAGATTTTACGTTTTAGCCGTTCCACGGGTGATCCGCGGCGGGAACAGTCACTAAGACAACGGAGCTTCATCGATGGTCCGATCTCGCTTAATAATTATCTTGGGGGTTTTGACCTTACTGGTGTTGACCGGCGACGGACGCTGCCAGAATATCAACGTTTCTTACAGCTCCTTCATCGGCGTCCAATCGCCGCTCTGGATTGCTAAGGACGTCGGCTTTTTCAAAAAACATCGCCTGGACGCCAACGTCATATATATGCCTGGCGGCCGTAGCGTCGTTCAGGAGATGTTGAGTGACCGATTGCACGTCGCGATCTCGGCTTCACCCGCGGTGATTAAGGCCAATCTGAGCGGGTCGGATCTTGTGTATATTGGGGCGCTTAGCAATCGTATCAATTTTGTCGTCTTTGCCGACAAAAGCATAAAATCGGCTCAGCAGTTGCGTGGCAAAAAGATCGCCATCGGCACTCTGGGCAGCGGACCGGATTATTCCGGTCGAATTGTCTTTGAAAAGCTCGGCATGCAGGTCGGCAAAGATGTCATCTTTGTTCAAACCGTCGGTGGCCAGCCGACGCGTCTCGCCATGCTCCAATCGGGCAGCGTCGACGGCGTGGCTCTTGGCCCTCCATTCACTCTGCGCGCTAAAGAGTTGGGGTTCCATCCTGTGCTGGAATACGCTTCGGTGATTCCTCATTTTTTTTCGTCCGGCTACTTTACTCGTCGTAAGTACATTCGTGAGAACCCCCGTACCGCGGAAAATATCGTCCGAGCGCTCATCGACGCGACCCGATACGTATTTTCAAATGCCAGCGGCACCATCGAGGTGCTTGCCCGCCACTTGCAACTCAACAATGATGCTTTTCTCAAGAACTATTATGAGGAAGTACTGCTGGGCGAGATCGATAAGGATTTATACCCCGACGGCAACGGCATCGAATTGTTGTTGGACCAGGAACGGAAAACCAACGCCGCCGCTGCCAAAGTCAAGCCAAGCGATGTTTTCGACACGAGCATTCTCGACAAATTGCGCAAACAGGGATACTGACAAAATCGACAGCTAACGGGCGAAAAGAACCCGGACTCCATTACGACAATCGATCGACTAGGAAATCGTGGAGCCGTTGCTGACACCCCATGAGAGACCAAGGCCATCCCGGCAAAATTTTCTTCGTCGACACCACGTTACGTGATGGTCATTTGAGCTTGTGGGCTTCCAATATGCGGACGGGCATGATGCTGCCGATAGCCGAACGGCTGGACCGCGCCGGCTTCGAGGCCGTCGAAGTCATGTCGTCCGCTTTCTTTAAAAAATGCGTGCGCGATCTCAAGGAAGATCCATGGGAGCGAGTCCGCTCACTTAAGCGGAGAATTCGAAAGACGCCGCTGCGCTCGATCCGTAGCCGCTCGATGCTGGCGTTTCAAATCACGCCCCCGGCCGTCGCCGACCTTTGGCTCGAACGGCTCGCCGCCAATGGCATCGACGAGCTGCGTACCTCGGATCCTTCGAACACACCGATTCATTGGAAGCACGCGGTTGACACCGCCAAACGGGCCGGACTTAAAACCATCCTGAACATTATCTATTCGATTTCTCCGAAGCACACCGACGCGTACTTCGTCGAAAGAACGCGCGCGGCCGCCGAGCTCGATGTCGCGCGCATCTGCTTCAAGGATCCCGGCGGATTGCTCACACCCGAAACCACGCGCCGCCTGGCACCTTTGATCCTGCGGGAAGCAAAAGATAAACGGGTCGAATTCCACACTCACTGCAATACCGGTCTCGGTTCGCTATGCTGTCTCGAAGCCATCAAAGCGGGCATCACTTCGATCAATACGGCGATTCCGCCGCTCGCCGATGGCTCGTCCAATCCGTCGATCTTCAATGTCGCCATGAACGCGCGCGCTCTCGGCTACCGGACCCAGATCGACGAAAACTTGATCAAACCGGTACGCGACCATTTCACTGCGATCGCCAAACAAGAAAATTTGCCTATGGGCAAACCGTTGGAATACGATGCTTTTCACCCGCTGCATCAAGTTCCCGGCGGCATGATTTCGAATTTTCGTTCTCAGCTTGCCAGTCTCGGCAAGCTCGACCAGTTGCCCGCAGTCCTGGAGGAAGTATCGCGCGTCCGGGCCGAGTTCGGTTATCCGATCATGGTCACGCCCTATTCGCAATTTTTCGGCGTGCAAGCTGCCATTAATGTCATGGTCGGCACACGGTACAAGGAAGTCACCGACGAGGTACTGCTCTATGCCCTGGGTTTTTGGGGCGAAGAAGAAGCTCGATCGATCGAACCGAATCTGAAAGATCGCCTGGTCAATGGGCCGAGAGCCAGAGAGCTCGTCGGTAATCAACCTCCGGATATAACGCTCAAGGAATTTCGTCAGAAGTTCGGCGGCACGTCGGTTACTGACGACGATAAGATGCTCCACTATTTTGCCGGCGCAGAGGCGGTTGCGGCGATGCGAGGCGCTCGCGCGCAGCAACAATATGCAACGACCGCGGCGCCGCTTGTGACGTTGATCGAACAAATCAGCAAACGCAAGGCGCCCGTGCAAGTCTATATCAAGCGCAAGGGTCTCACCTTGCGCGTGGAACGGCGCCACTCCGTGCGCTGACGGTCGGTCGTCGGTCGCCATTGGTTAGCTCGCTTACTGCTGCTCGAATCGAGTGGGCTCGCGAGTTTTCGCAGTCTTCCCTGTATGATCTGGCCAGCCGTACTGATCAGCCTTTTGCTGCTTAACGCAAGCGCACGACCAACTACGGATTGGGGGTGCCCCACCGCCCCAAGAAACTGCAAATCGGTATTCATCGCCCACGACTCTTGGCACGCCGCCATTGTTCTTTCCAAAAGCGATACATCATCCGCTGCCATGCCGGAGCTCGTCGATTTTCCCCAAGCGCATTTCATCGAATTCAGCTGGGGCGACAAAGATTACTTTCCGAACCCGGACGCGGGATTTTTTTCGGCGCTCAAAGCGGCGCTTTGGTCAAGCGGCAGCGTGCTGCACGTCGTCGGTTTCAGCGGCGATGTGAGATATTTCTATAGCCGCGCCGAGATAATCCAGCTGCATTTATCAGCCCCGGCCTATGCGCGATTGCAAGATTTTATCGCGCAAACTTTTTCACGCCAGGGCACTGGCCGCGCTCAACCCAGCGCCGGGCTCGTTGCCAACAGCCGCTTTTACCCGGCGACCCACAACTTTAGTCTGGTAAAAACTTGTAACACGTGGGTTGCCGAGGCTCTCGAGTCTGCCGGCCTACCGATTGCGCCGAGCTATGTAATGACCGCCGGCCAGCTCGCCGAGCAGATCGGCAAGCTCAATGAAACGCGATAATCCCCGGTCTATTTTGTTCATGGGCGCAGTCAAATTCGTCGCGGACCGTGCCTGTGCCGCTACCACAAATACGTTTTCTTGCACGCTTTTGCGCCGCACGTGTGCTCGCCAGCGGCGTTTTGTAGGGCACAGACGTTGCGCGGGTGTGGTAGAATAGGTTAGCGAAAACGAACAGTAGAGATGGTGATGAAGCCGGTGCTTGGAAATACGCTACGACCCGCAACGATTGCGCTGTTTCTGTGCGCCTTAACACCGTGCGTGTTCACAGCGTGTCGCTCGGCGCCGGTTTCGGCCCCCCCGAATTCCGCAGCGCAGTCCGACGTTCAGGAAACCGAGGCGGCGAAGGCCGACGTGCCGACCGAAGTCGCCAAACTCCCTGAAACGGACATCACCACCGCACCTAAACAACATAAGGAAACAATCGTTAGGCTGCTGCCGGAATCACTAATCGGCGCGCCGACAAAAGACCAGGCGTCGCGCCGCGTGGAATACAATACCACCATCAGCGCGCGTTCATCGGAAGCGTTACGCAAAGCCGCGTGGCAGTATCGCATGACACGCCGCGGCGAGATCGTCGGCTTTGAATTTTCCAACTATGGCGGCAACCCCATCCTCACGCCGAGACGCGATGCACTGAAAAACCAGTTTTTCACCAGGGATTTTCAATTCCGCTTTGATGAGCGGGCTCGTCAAGACATTCATTTGATGGTGTCGGATTGGGTACCATCGCGCGACCGCGTATTTCGCTTGAGCGAAATCATGAACAGCCTCATGCTTTTTTTCCCGCGCATGTTTCTGCCGGCCATCGTCAATAGCGGCACCCGCAACTTGGTCATGCTGCCAACCGGAGAAGAAATCGAGTTCGATGCGGACACGCACGAGATTCGTGGCGGGGTTCTTACGGAAACGCCGGTCGATCTGACTCCGGATCGCCAAGCACGGCGCTTTCCGGGTATCGATTACCGCGGCAAGGGTGTTACGGTCCGCGCCGACGCGCGCGGCACGGACCCGAGAATCGGCACAACCGCAACGATCCTCACCGGCGCGCCGAGCGACAATTGCGCCACCGAAACGAATTGCCATCAGTGTCAGGTGCCGTCGCGGGAACTTTGGGATCAAACCGGCGCGGCGCGGTTCAGATTTGCCACCGATGATGAATTCGACCGTTACCTGCTAGAGCGTTGCGGTTTCGGTCTACCCAAGATGAGTCCTCCATTCACGTTCGCCGGACCAGTCCGTTAGGCGCAGCCGCGATCATTTCTATTCACTTCCAGGTCGCGTACCATAACGATCTGTTACCCAACAATCGCCAAGCGCGCAACGCGATGAATGAAGTTGCAATTCTGGCGCGAAGCCGATTAGGAAGATAACAAATCTTTTTCGACCAGAAAGGAATGACTATGGCAACCCAGATCGTGATCGATGCCGATGGCCATTGCAATGAACCGGACAGCGAGCTTGGCAAGTGGATGCCCAAGGAACTCGCCCACCTCGCGCCCAATCGGGTGACCGATAGCTCGGGGTATTCCCACCTGATGGTCGAAGGACGGCTGGCCGGGCGGCGCCGCTGGGGCGGCGGTGCGGACCGCGGCGAGGTTTTCGCGTCGCATATCGAGCGCAGTCGTCCCGGCATGACCGATCCGTTGAAACGATTGCCTGACATGGATGAGGAAGGGATCGATGTCGCCGTGATTTTCGGCACGTCCATCGCATTGATGGTCAACGGCATGGCCGATAAACCGTTAGCCGCTGCCGTTTGTCACGCGGCTAACCGATGGCTTGTCGAAGAATATTTAGCGCCGGACCCAAAAAGACTGAAAGGCGTCGGTCTGATCCCCGTCCAGGATCCGCCGGCCGCCGTCAAGGAACTGGAATATCTCGCGCAGCAGCGCTCCATTGTCACCGCTATGCTGCCGACCAATGTCTACGGCATCAATTTGGGCCATCGCATGTTCGATCCGGTCTATGCCGCGGCGCAGGAAATCGGTATGCCGCTGTCGGTTCACCCGCAGACCGAACACGACGGTCAGTACGGCGTATGGGGAGTCATGGGTGCCGGCAGCGAGCGCATGGAGAAATACAGCTACGTCCACATGACGTCGTTTCCGTTCGAGCTCATGATCGCGCTCATGCACCTGATCGGCGAAGGAGTTTTCGACCGCTATCCCAAGCTGAAAGTCGGCTTCATGGAAGGCGCCTGCGGCTGGCTGCCCTTCTGGTCGGAACGGATGGATGAACACTTTCACAAGCTGGGCCCGCAGTGGCCGTTGCTGAAACGGAAACCGTCGGAAATCATCAAGAGCTCACAAGTCGCTTTCACCTGCGAGCCCGAGGAAACGATATTGCCTTATGTGCTCGACGATATCGGCATCACGCAAGTGATGTATGCCTCTGACTACCGGCACTGGGACTCGGAATTTCCGAACTCCGTCAACGAAGTGAAAAAGATCCCGGGGATGACAGAAGACAAACTCCGCCATGTCCTCGGCGAGAATGCACGCAATTGGTTCAACTTGAAGGAAAATGATTTGCCGGTGAGGTAGGAAATCCCTCGTCTTCAGGCGAAGTGAGGTTCGTCATGCCGGCGAACGCCGGCATCCAGCTTCGTTTCGGCTCAAGTGCAAAAACCGCATGGATTCCGCCGGAATGACGGAATAAAGAGTCGACTTCCAGTCGACAGATTCAGAACCCCTCGGCTTGGAGCCGAGGGTCGTTCAGTCGGCTCAGTCGCTAACGCTTCTCGCTCCACAGCTGATTGAAAAACCCGCTGCTTTCCATTTCCGCTAGATAGCGCCGATCCATAAGGTCTTGCGGTTTGATTTCATTGGCGCGCGCATTGGTTCTGGCAACTTCCTCGATCATCGGCTGGATCGCCGGCGCCTTGAGCTCCAAGCGCGGCTCCATCACCTTCATCTCGATCGTGTAACTGTCATCCAAAACTTTACGGTCTCTGATGCGCAGCTTCTTCTCCATCACCCGATATACGAGCTCTCGATCCCTATGCATCGACCTTGAAGCCTCGGCCATCGCGCGCATAAAACGACCGACCACCGGGCCGCGTTTGGCGATCAATGAGCGGCGCGTTGCAATCGTTGAGGCCGCGTAGGGAATCCCGATGTCGGGGCCAAAGACCACATAACGGAATCCGAGCGCGATCGCTTTACCGTCGCTGGGCGGCAACAATGTGGCAGCATCGATCCGCCCGGCCACGAGAGCGCCCACGGTTTCCGCCTCTCCGCCGGTTTGAATGAAGGTGATATCCCGCTCCGTATTCATCCCCGCGCGGCGAAACGCTTGAACAGTAAAGTAATGGGTGTTGCTGCCGATGCGCGTCACGCCGATTCGTTTTCCCTTGAGCTGCTCGAGCTTGGTAATCTCCGGCTTCGCCAGCACGCTTTGTGTCATGACGTTCTTGATGCTGCCGATGAAGACCAAATCGGTTGCGCCGTTGACGTACGCGTTGACGATGCCCACTCCGCCGAGTAAGCCTACCTCGACGTTGCCGCCGAGAATCGCCGCCGTGGCGGTGGACGAAGACGGGATATAAACAAAATCAAAGTCGATATCGTGCTTTTTGAACAGCCCCAGTTCTTCGGCCACCCAAGGCATCGAGTACGGCACCGCATGGGCGGAATAGAGGGCTACAAGCTTGTCCGCTGCCGCCGCGGCATTCGGCAGCGTCAAACATGCGATCACTAAACATAGGAAACTCAATTTTTGTGCTTTCACCCTGCGCTAACTCCTATTCCATTCTGACGAGACCATTTTACAAGCTGAATAGTGCCTTTGCGTTGCTGTAAAGAATTTTTTCCTTATCCGCATCGGAAATGCGCGGATGATTTCTCAGCGCATGGAGATTGCCCGGGAACTCGTTATCCCAGTGCGGAATGTCCGAGGCGTAAAGAAAATGCTCTGCGCCAAGGTACTTGATCGACTCGGGCAACAGCGACTCGCCGGATTCGAGGCTGAAATACATTTTTGATTTTCGCACCAAATCGCTCGGCTTTTCCTTGAGCAGCGGCATCTCGTGTTTGGCGCGTTTTTCCCAGTGCTCATCCAAGCGGTCCAAATAGTATGGAAGCCATGTCGCGCCGATTTCCAGAAAGGCTAATTTCAACTTGGGGAAACGCACCGGCAAACCCTGGCAAACCACGTGCGTAAACTGCAGCAGCAAACCAACCGTGAAGGCGTACGAATGGACTTCGGCGAAGGTCGACAAGTTGGCCGCGCCGATCTCATGGGAGTTGCTGCGCGACCCGTGGATACCGATCACCGCGCCCAATTTTTCCGCTTCAGCGTAGACCGGGTCGTAAAAAGTGCTGCCCAACGCCATCGGCAAACCCATCGGCAAGATCTCGAATCCCTTCAAGCCCAACTCCGTCACGCCGCGGCGCAGCTCTTCAGCGGCGGCCTTGGGATCGCGCAACGGTAAAACCCCGACGCAACTTACTCGATCCGACAGCGCGTTAAATTCTTTGGCGAAATGGGTGTTGCACGCGCGCGCCACCGCAAGAGCGAAATCCAACTCTTGGATTTTCGAGACATTGCCCGACCCGGTGGGAAAACAAATCGCATGAACCATCCCCTCGCGCTCCATCACCGCGTGCCATTCGTCGATCTGTTCCTTAGGGCTGAGATCTTCCCAGCGCACCGCCATCTCGAAGCTGTCGAAGAGATTGGCATCCCAGGGTTGATCCCGGGTGCGCAGCGACGTCGATCGCTTATCCCAGGGCGCTTCAAGATACTTGCGAATGTATCGCTCTTTCTCCAACACATGGCCATCGGCGTCAATGACCGGACCGTTCATCATAACAACCTCCTGCCTTGCCCTGTAGGTTTTTTAATCTTCGACGACCGACACCGCGGCTTGCACGCCCTTTTCACGCAGAATCTGCACGTATTCTCGGTGAATCTCCGGCGGCTCGTCTTCCATCGGGATCATCGTCCACAGCGGATTGCGGAAGCGATCGTGGCTGTATTTCGGACTGTCGCCGCGGATCGCGAAATGGCGCATGGTACCTTTGCCGGTATTAAAATGGCCGTGCCACATCAGGTCGTCGGGTGAGTAGACGGTGCCGACTTTGAAGTCATGGCGCCGTCGCTCCTCGCCGTCTTTCCACAGGACAACGTACCCTTCACCCTGGGTAATAATAATCACCGCACCCGGACCATGGCGATGAAACGTGCTGCGGCATCCCGGCGGGAACTCCGACACGTGACAACCGTAAGTCGTATCGGCCAAGGTGAAGCGCATGTGCTTCACGCCTTTGCCCTTCATGGGGAAATCGTCGAGTGCAAACTGATTGACGTCCGGCACCAAATTGGTTTCCCAGTAACGCTCCGCCTTGTGTTTGTTGTAGCGCAAGAACTCTTCGCCGTCGTGGAAACGGTCGCGAAAGTTAAACGGATTACGAAAAATAAATTCCTCGTTGTGAAATATATTGATCATGCGCGGGCATGTGGTGCCTGCGAACAAGCGCACCGGCTCGTCCCGCGAGCCATTGTAGTGAACGTAGGAGGAATTCAGCGGTATAGCGAAAATCGCCCCCGCGCCCCACTCAAACGTCACCTTTGACGTACCCTCCTGCCAAACCGACGTCGCGCCGCGTCCCCTGGCGACATAGAGGATTTCCTCGAAGAGATGGCGCTGCGGCAACGTCTCGCCGCCCGGCGCGATCTCGCAAACGTAGGCGTCCGTCTGCTGCTGATTGGAAAGATTGAGATAACAACCGAGGGTGCCCATACGCTCCCATGGTTTAAGCTCGAGGGTCGTCACGTCGCTGACGACGTTTCCTTTGACGATCGGGATGCCCTCTTTGGCCTGCAGCAGGTCGTATGGGGTTGGGCCGAAATCCAGATGCTCGCGAAATGGTAACAGCATATTGTCGAACTCCTGAGAGATTCTTCTTCCTCATAGCACGAATCGAATCTGACGTCACAAGGGTTTGCGTCATCACTCGCCTGTTACGGCCGAGCTATTGCGCACCGACCGCTACCTCCCGTATATTCCGGATATGAAGAACGAGCTGACACCGGGAATAGCTCGCACGCGAAGTTACGTGACGACCTTGGAAATGCGCGCACGACAATTGAAAGCGGATGTTTTCTCGACGCCGGCCATGATCGGTCTGATGGAAAGAACCTGTGTCGATTTAACGGAACCGTATCTAGACGAAGACGAACAAACGGTTGGGACGCACGTCGACGTGCGCCATATGGCGCCGACGAAGATCGGCCAAAGCGTAACCGTAACGGCCTCCCTTCTGGAAGTAAAGGATCATAAGCTCCGCTACACGGTGTCGGCTACGAACGATCAGGGCGTGAAAATTGGCGAAGGAACGCATCGCCGGGCGATTGTCAATACCGAACGTTTCGGCGGCGCCTCCTAAAACATAGAAAGGGGATTGTTATGAAACTCTATTCCTACCAGCCTTGACCCTACGCTCACAGGACAAGGATTGTCCTGGCCGAAAAGAAACTCTCCCACGAGCTTATCGAATGCGATCTCTCGAACAAACCGAAGGACCTGTTAGAGCTCAATCCCTACGGCAAAGTGCCCGTACTGGTGGACGGCGACGGCGTGATTTACGAGTCGGCGATCATTGACGAATACCTCGAAGAAAAATATCCCGGTATTCCGCTCATGCCCAAGGATCTATTGCAGCGGTCACGCGCGCGCATCTGGATCGACTACTGCAACACGCGACTCCAGGCAGCAGCGGGAAATATCGCCCACGAACACGAGGTCGAAAAATCAAAAGAGAGAGTGCGCGGCTATCTGGCGACGCTGAATCAAGAAATGCGCGATAGGGATTACATCGCCGGCGAGTATTCGCTGGCGGATATCACGTACATCCCATTTTTTTGTCGCTTACAACGATATCAGACCACGATCGGCAACGACCTGCCGCACGTGAAAGCTTGGATGCAGCGGCTGCTCGACCGACCGGTAGTGCGGGCGACGCCGTGAAAAGATAGTAAGAACAACGTTGGGTTGGCGCGGCGGCTGAAGAATAGGACCAAACGATAGCGCGGCGTCGAAGCGAGCAGTTAGGGTTACCGCCGAAACGTGAAACGGAGGCCGGCCTCCGAGACTCTGTCGGAGCTGTCCGATGAGACCGCTATTCTGTTGTCCGAATCCTTTGGCACCATGAGCAGTGAGATCAACGAAAAGAACGCGAAAACCAAAGCTAGTATTGTAAATGGTAGACCCTTCATAAGCCGCCTCCTAAGTTTCACTTGCTGCGGCAGTCATGATGCATAGACGTATGAAACGCGGGTTCGTTTACAATCGTTTATTCACTACCCTGGATCGACATTATCGTTTCCATCAAGGTGATTGAGCAAGTTGCGTGCCCTTCGGCACCCGGGAAAACCCAGCGGCGGAAGCGCTTTTCTGCGATATTCTGACGGGATGCTTCCGAGTATACGCACATTATTGTGCGGTAGCTACCCCCAAGCGTTCAACCCAAGAAACCGACCTGCTCGCGGTCGGTCCTGGGTTTTGCCTTGACGCTACCGAACGACCTGCCCTATTTTACCGACAATCGAAATGAGCAATTCCGGCTTTTTCTTTATCGCGAGGTGCTCCAATGCGGCCTAACGCGTCCGACAACTTCCCCGGCGCCGCTTGGTTTCTTGCAAGCTTGGTCGTTACGCTAGCTTTCCTAAGCGCCCCATGCGCAAATCACGCGCAAACTGCCGCGCGCTCGGCGCGGCCCCTGCGCGTCGCCTATCTGAGTACTTCCGCCACGATGGCGTCGGTCTGGATGGCGAAAGACATGGGCGCGTTTGTCAAAGAAGGTTTGGATACCGAGGTTCTTTCCATGTCCTCGAGCAGCGCGATCCCCGCATTGATTGCCAACGAGATCGACGTTGTCCAGGTTTCCGCGGCGCCGGTGCTTACGGCATCGCTGCGCGGCATTGATGTTGTCTTCATCGCCGGTTTATTAAACACAATGATCTGGGATTTTTACGCCCGTCCCGAAATCAAGAACATTGAACAGCTCAAAGGCAAGATCATTGGCACCGATCGTCCCGCGACGCCCGTCGCTTACGGAACACTCGTCGCATTGAAGAAAATGGGGCTTACTCCAAAGGATGTCCAGCTCCGCCCGCTCGGTAGCAGCCCGCAAATCGTCGCCGCGTTCTATGCGGGCCAAATCGCCGGCGGTGTAGGTTCGCCGCCTGCGAGCTTTCAACTCGAACGCTCTGGCTTTCACTCACTTGTGAGTCTGCTCGATGTGCCCTATCAGAACGTCGGCCTCGTCGTCCGACGAGGTCGAATGGATGAACTCGGATCTCGCCTCGTCCCGCTGCTGCGCGCCGTGAGATCGGGCATCGAGCGTTATTACGGCGACAAACCATTCGCCATGAAAGTGATCGGCAAATACACTAAAGAAAACGATCAGGAAGTTCTCGAGCGCAGTTACGAATTTTATAAGAAAGCCGGCTTCCGTCGCGAGTTCGTCACCTCCGAACCGGGGCTTCAAGGTATTTTGGACTTTCTCTCTGAATCGATTCCGGAAGCCAAAACCGCCAAGCCATCGCAGTTCTTCGACGACCGTTTTGTGCGACAAGTGAACAGCGGCAAATAACAAGCAGATAATTTCTTCGAAATCTCGGACTATTGCCTGATGCCTTCCCATGACCATCATTGACGCACAGGTGCACATCTGGCGGGCGGAGACAGCCGAGCGGCCGTACATCAAAGAAGACGCTTCCAAGCCCCACCGGCCGATTCCGCTGACTTACGATTCTTTACTGCGCGAGATGTCTGCCGCCGGCATCGATCGCGTCATCCTTGTGCCGCCTTCATGGGAAGGCTATCGCAACGATTACGCGCTCGAAGCCGCGCGAAAATATCCGGATCGTTTTGCGGTCATGGGCAAAGTCCCGCTCAACGATCCGGCGAGCAAAAGCAAACTCCCAACATGGCTGGAACAGCCGGGCATGCTCGGCTTCCGCATCAGCTTTCGCCACAGCGGCACGCACTCGTTTCTCGACGACGGCACGGCGGATTGGTTTTGGGCCGACTGCGAGCGCTACGATATTCCGGTCATGATCTTCGCGCCATTCGCGGTGGCAAAGATCGGGGCGATTGCCGAGCACCATCCCGGCCTGCGCGTGATCGTCGACCACATGGGACTGAACGTACAGTGGAGGGGCAAAGACTTGGCCCCCGGCATCGATGTCTTGCTCAAATTCGCACGCATGAAAAATGTCGGAGTCAAAGCTTCTTGCCTGCCCTGCTACGTTGCCGAGCCTTATCCGTTTCCAACACTGCATCCGCAGATCCGTCGCGTCGTGGACGCGTTCGGTCCGCAAAGAATTTTCTGGGGCACCGACCTGTCGCAGATGCCCTGCAGCTACCGTCAAGCCGTGACATTGTTTACCGATGAGTTGGGCTTTCTTTCCGCTCAAGACAAAGAGTGGATCATGGGCCGAGCTCTCGCGCACTGGCTGCGCTGGCCGCTGGCTGAATAAGCTCGCGGTATTGGGCAGGAAGCGGCAGTAAACCTCGGATTCGCGATCGAAGATATTCAATTGCTAACCTTGAGATTCAGATTGGCGACCTTGTTGGCAATCGCCGTGTTCTACAGCGCCACGCCGGTTCATGCACAGGAACGCGTGCGCGCCGAGTATAGCGGTATTTCCGGTTATCAAGTGCCTCTCTGGCTCGGCGTCGATCTCGGTTTGTTCAAGAAATACGGTCTGAATTTAGAACCGATTCTTTTCCGGGGCGGTGCGGAATCGGCCAACGCGCTGACCGGCGGCGAAACACAGTTCGACGTCGTCGCGCCGCAGCCGCATATCGCTGCCGATCTTTCCGGCGCCGACATCATCATTATCGGCACTTATTTCAACAAACACACTTACAGCGTCGTCGCCAAATCCGGTATCCGCTCGCCGCAAGAATTGCGCGGTAAAAAGATTGGCGTGCTGTCCGTGGTCGGATTGAATCAGATTGTCGTCGCCACAGCGCTCAAGCATTGGGGCATCGATGAGAAAAGCGTCACGCTTGTGCGCGCCGGCGGTAGCCGCGATCGCTTCACCGCGCTGCAAAACGGCCTGATCGACGCGACGGTGCTCACCGGTGCTTTCGTTGACCGGGCGAAAGCGGGCGGGCATGCCGGTCTTGCTCGACCTTGGCGATCTGGAGGATTCATTTGCGACGGTGAGCTTGATGACGTCCAAGACCTTGCAAAACATCAAACGCGGGGTTGTGCGTGGGTTTCTCCAGGGGATCGGCGAGGCGATCTATAGTTTCAAAAACGATCCCGTGCTCGGACAAAAGAGTCTGTCGAAGTGGATGCGCACCCAGGACAAAGCTCTGCTCGAAAGCGCTTATCGGAGTTACGCGCCGCGGATTTCGTTTCCGCCCTATACCGAGCTGTCCGGCGTCCAAGTCGCTGTCGATGACCTGGCGAACAATCGCGCCGACGCGAGAGGAAAAAAGGCCCAGGAGTTCGTCAATGAAGATATCCTGCGCGAGCTGGATAAGCAGGGATTCTTCATGTCGCTGCAGAAAAAGTAAAGGGTAGAATCAGCGAGATTCGCCGAGCCGCCGCTGTTTCGGCCGCCGGCAATTTACGATTACTTGCCGAATGCCTGAGCCTGTTTGCGCAGCTGCTCGTCGCGTATCGACGGTCCGAAAACAGTTTCGAAATATTTTTCTTTGACCAGCTGGTCGACCAAACTGTTGTCGATCATTTTACTGAAATCGCCCCCTTTGAGTTCCTGGCCCTGCCGCTCGACAACGGCGTCCACAGAGCCTTTGAGCGCATACGGGATCGGCTCCAGCACGCGCGCCTTGCGAAAGAGTTCGTATACTCGATTGGCATCGTCAGTGTTACGAGTACCGCCGTATTTGATCATGGTCTCGGTCGCGAAAGCTCGGTCGTTGTAGAATCTTTTGATCGCCTCGGTGTGAGCTTTGATAAACCCGATCGCGGTCGGGCGCTCTTTGGTCAGGGCGTCGCGTCGGAACAGATAATACGTCGAGACGTAGATGTCGTCGTAATCCATCAACGCGGCCAACACCGGCAATCCCACGGCCTGGAGACGAAAATAGGCCGGCGCGGTGATCAATGCCGCGTCAATCTGTCCGCTTTGCAGCGCCGCAGCACGTGTCGCCGCGTCGACGCCGACGGATACCCACTGTACATCGCGAGCCGTGTAGCCGTGCTTTCGCAGCAAACTGACCGCCATATGATAGGGTGGATCGCCGACCCGGCCGATGCCAATCTTTTTGCCCGCCAATTGTTTCATATCCGTGGCGGTTTTCGAACCAATCATGGCGAAGGAGCCTTTGTTCATGAAACCGCCGAGTACGACGAGAGAAGGATCTTTGGCGGCAGCGAGCAAAGCCGGATCGCTGCCGGATGAAGTCATCGCCGCCTGGCCGGTAATAACAGCCGCGATCGGCGCCGGATGAACCGCGTAAACCAGCTCGACGTCGAGACCGTACTTGGCGTACAGACGCGCGTCCTTGGCGATCCACAGCGGCCACGATGCACCACTTCGCGCCCCGATCATCGCCACCGTTTTCTGCAGCGGCTGGGCGGTCACCGAAGGCGCGCTGCTACTGAACTGCGCCACAAAGGCCACAATGATGAATGCACTACGAAGCTCCGTCTTTCCTTGTTTCACAATATCAACGAACTTCTTCCCATTAATGGGCAATTTCCGCACAACGATTTGAACTACTTGAACGTTTTGAACGGCTTGAACTCCCGTTCCGATTATCCATCATTCGGCCCCAACCCTTCCATGACCTTCCGCCAGTCCGCTCCCGCCGGTAAGACGCCTTTGATCGAGCGCAAACGGGAAAAATCATTTATCGCCGGATCGCGCACGATGTGCCGCGGTTCCTTCCCCTGTTGCAAATCGTTTACCGCAGCCAAAAGCATCTTACGTAGCGCGATGATTGTCTTGTCGCTGTAACCGAGATGCTCTTTACTGCGATCGCAAATCACGCCCATGCTCTCCGTTGCGCAACCGTCCTGCTCCGCCGGGTTGACCGCCTCGATACCGGTATAAGTCGTCGTTCTTTGCAGCTCGGGGTTCCGCAGATAATTGTTTGCCGCATTGCGAACTCTTCGATAGTCGGCGCCGATCCAACTGCGCAAGCTTTTTCGTTCCTCCGCTGTGAACGCCTTCTTGCGCATGTTCAGGATGTATAACCATGTTGTGTTGTCGTCGATCGGCACCCAAAATCTGAAACCGCGGATGTCGTCTTCCTCGAACTTCGACGTCGGCGGCCCTGGCACAATGCTGAACGACGGCATGATGTAAGGACTGGTTCGAACATAGATCTGATCCGCGCCGACTTTCCGAATCGAGATCGCGCGCATACCGTAAGCCGTCTCCTCCGCATCCAGCAGCGGCGCGCCGTCGCGCTTCAAGCGCGCCGAATCCAGAATGTTATTGTTGTGCAGAAACGACGTATGGGAAGAATCGAAATCGCCTTCGATACCCTGGAGGTAATTGCATTCCAGCAATGATTTTACCGGACAGACGTGAGCATCGCTCAGTTCAAGCCACTCGTAACGCGGCAAAAGCGGCGTACGATTCGTCGGTCCCATATAAGTGAAGATCATGCCCGCCGCTTCCTGGCACGGATAAGCGACGTGGCGAAGTTTGCTTCTGAAATCACTGTCCGACGGTTCCGCCGGTGTCTCGACAACGCGCCCGTCGGCGTCGTATTTCCAACCATGATAAATACAGCGCAAGCCGCATTCTTCGTTGCGTCCGAAGAAAAGCGACGTGCCGCGATGGGCGCAGTGCTCGCCGAGCAAACCGATCTTGCCGTTCGAATCGCGGAACGCGACCAAATCTTCACCGAGGAGTTTTACCCGCACCGGCGCACAGTCCGGCTCAGCTATTTCTTCCGACAACAGCGCAGGAATCCAATAGCGCCGCATAAGCTCGCCCATCGCCGTGCGCGGGCCGACGCGGGTCAAAAGTTCGTTCTCTTCACGGCCGAGCATATTTACAGCGCAATATCTTTCCTGCCGGTCCTAATTGTAAATTGGTTCCGAAGTTACGCTTCACTTGCTCTCGCTTGTAACTCCTGCCGCGCAGGCAAAGCAAGTGGCAATTTAATTTTTCTGTCGTTACGATATAACCGAAGCATCGCCGATCGCTCAAGACAAAGGAGATAACTTCATGTGGTATATCGTCATGTCGCGTTCGTTACCGGAAAAAGATGAAGAGAAGCAGCGTAATTATGAAGAGCACCGCCAATGGCTCGACGATCAACATCGCGCCGGCCGCTTGCTTTTTTCCGGACCTACGACGGATGGCCGCTACGGCGTTTACGTCATGTTGGCCGCGGACTTGGATGAAGCCAAATCCATCGCCGCTCAGGATCCCCATCACGCGCGAGGCATCCGCGCGATGGAGGTGCTTGAATGGCGCGTGCACCGCGCGTTTCGCTTGAACGGTCCGTCGGTCACGGACGTAGAAAACATGGCCAAAGTCGACTAGCTAGTTCTCACTGAAAAAGTCACAATTTTCTTGGGTCTGATTATAGGATTGTTGTACAAGAGAGCATGCGCAAACTGATCTCTCAACAGATGAGTTTTGGTGACGGATTTATCGATGCTTCGCTGTACGAGCTGGACGAAGAGCTTAAGGAAGTTGACGAGCTTTTGTCGAGTGCGGCATTGCTGAAGTCCTTTGAAGAGGTCTACGACGAGAGCCAAGGGCGCCCCGGCACACCGGTCGGGATCTATCTTCGGATGATGTATCTGAAGTTTCGCTGGGGGCTTGAGTTACGAAGAAGTCGAGATTGAAGTTCGGGAAAGACTGCCGTGGCGCTACTTCTGCCATCTTTCGCTGATGGACTCGGTGCCCGATGCTACCACGTTGATTAAACTCAACCAGCGATTTGGCGAAGCCCGGATGGCCGAGCTTAACCAGCCAGCTTATCAAATCGCTGGTCAAGACCCGCTCGATTAAGCCGCGCCGGATTCGCATCGATTCGACAACTTTGAAGCCCACATCAGCTATCCCAATGACATCGGGATGCTTGCATCAAGCAGTGAGAACGCTGACCCATACAGCCAACTCTTTGGGCCAAAAGATCACCCGCCACGTGAGGGCCACTAAGAGAGCCCTGGCCCGTTGGGGCCAGAGCGCCAAAGCCAAACCTAAACAACGTAAAATCCAAGGCAAAAAAATGCTCAAGAAAGTAGCCCAACTGGCCACCGACACCCTGGCACAAAGCCGCCAAGCTATGGAGCAACTGTTGAGGACGGCGCCCACCCAACTCAAAGAGAAGTTTTTGGCGCAAATCGGGGTGGCCAAAGAACTGCTTGAACAGACCAAAAGCAAACTCGCCGGGCAACGCTCGATTCCCGAGCGCATCGTTTCGTTCTTTGATCCTCATGCCCGGGCCATCGTGAAGGGAAAACTCGATAAGCCTGTCGAATTTGGTCGTACGCTGGAGTTGGTGCAGGATGACTCTGGGGTGATCGTTCATGACGAAGTCCATCACGGCAATCCCAGCGATAAGATTCATCTGCTTTCTTTGGTCCGCACAAACCAAAAAGATTCTCATCAATCGCCCCAGGCAATTGCCGCGGATCGAGGATTCTACAGCGCAGATAATTTGGCTAAGCTTCGACGGCCGTATGGTGTGCCGATCGGCATCCCGAAAATCGGTCGCTTGACGCCGCAGCGAAACGCCAACATCAACGCACCCAGTGGTTTAGAGCAACTGCAACGGTTTCGCTGCGGGATCGAAGCCTCCATCAGCATGCTTAAACGCCAATTCGGTTTGGGTAAAGTGCTGGCCAAAGGCTCGCCGGCCACCGCCATTTGGACCGGTTGGGCAATCTTTTCCTACAATCTGTGGCAAAGACTTGATATGCGACTACACCGAAGATCGACTTAAACCCATTTGAAACAAAACCTCTATACTTCAGCCAATTATCGAAACTCTCAAACTCTACTTTTTCAGTGAGAACTAGCTTACTAAGCTAGAGACATAATAGTCGCCGAATTTTCGCTCGGACATCAGAAACTGTGCATTTGGTTTTTACCACTTAAATGTAGATTGTGGCACAATCAGTCATTTGCCGATGTCGTTTTATTTGGCACGGCCATTGCGCATGTACTCGCCTCACTAAAACAGTAGATTTCAAAGAAATCTAAAGGAGGCAGAAAATGACGAACGGAATTTCATTGCAGCTGGTGGCGCTCGTTCTCGCGGCTGCGGTTTTCGCCGGCTGTTCCGGCGGGCCGATGACCACGCGGGAAAAGGGCGCTGGGATCGGCGCTGTAGGCGGCGCTGCCGCCGGCGGTATCATCGGCGCAACGATGGGTCACCCGGGAGCTGGCGCGGCAATCGGTGGGGCCCTCGGACTCGGGGCGGGCGCACTTGTCGGTGATTACATGCAAGGTCAGGAACAGCAGCAGTATCAGGCTAATCAACAGCAGATTCAGCAGAATCAGACCACCATCAACCGCAACAACCAACAAATCCAGCGTTCGCGGCAAACCGAATATTAACCGCGAGGTCGCCCAAAACAAAAAAAAGAGGATTCAGATGTATTCTGAATCCTCTTTTTATTTCTGCATGTTTCGATTCAGTACTGGCCGTTAATCTCCGTCCTTAAACCAGTTTTGATTTTTTTGCCGCGTTGGCTCGCCTCGTATTGTTGCAACGCTGATTTCGTCTTCGGTCCCATCACGCCATCGAAGGCGCCGGGGTCAAATCCCGCGTCGCGCAACCTAAGCTGAAGGACTCTGGTCTCTTCTGAGACCCGCACGGGCGTTACGGTCGCCGTGCCCTGAGTCGCGATGCTCGAAACCGACGTGGCGGTGGGGCCGGATTTGGTTGTTCGATCGCCCGGCACCAAGACTCGGGCCGCGACGCTCTTGATATCTGCACCGTGTGCTGATTCGTTTAATGCGGCTGCAAACTCATTCACTGTCGAGCAGTTGGCCTTAAGGTGGGCAAGCATTGTTTTAGTTCTGGCGCCAAAAATACCGTCCGCCGGACCCGAGTCGAAGCCGGCGTCGCGCAGTTGAAGTTGAATCGCTCGGATCTCTTGGCGAGTGAGAGTTTTTTTGCTCATAGCGTTTTCGCCCGTCCCTAGCGAGCCGGTATCTTCGAAATCGTTAAGCATCAGCTTCACTTTGGCGCATCCCGCATGATAACGGTTGACCGCCGTTTTTGTTCTGGCGCCGGTGACGCCGTCCACCGGGCCAGGATCGAAGCCAGCGGTTTTCAAGCGTAGCTGAATTTGGCGCACTTCGTCGCGGGTGAAGACTCGCGGCGGCCTCCGGGGCAATTCTTGTTCTGGTGCATCCGCAACCACTGCAACGGGCGGGCGTTCACTTTCCTCGACAGGCGCAGCGACCGGGATGTTCTGCGGATCTCTTTCGGAGGTTTCGAAGAGTGCGCATCCAGACAATATAAAAGCGCACAGGGGAACCAACAATTTGGCTTTATTCACGACGACCACCTTTCGATTCTCGCGGTGGTTTAAATAGCAAGTGATATGCCGTTACCTTAATGGGACAATTGCCCTCGAATGCATCAATTTGCCTGTGCCGCCTGCGCAAACCAACGTCCGGTGAAGTACAGACTTGTTCGGTAAACCTAGGAATTATCCGGTTCTTGGTGTAAACGTAATGATCTTGTTAAGAAGTTTTAGGTCAAATTTGACGCTTACTCCGAGCGCGCTGAAGAGGCATTTGACATGATGCGACGGGCACTAGAGCGAGTACTCAAAAGCTCCAATTGTCCTCTATCGCGTTGCGCGCTGCTGTGCGTGCTATTGGTATCCGTATCCGGTTGCACCGAGTCGGTAAAACATGACGAGACCATAGCCGGCAAGCGCGCCGTCGAATTCTCCCGGGCCGCTTTGATCGACAAGGACCTTCAGAAAGCTTACCAGCTCCTGTCCGAAAGCGGTAAACGCCATGTTCCCTTCGACAAGTTCAAGCAAACCATCGAGTCCATGAGTACGCGAGGCTCTCCGAGCAGAGTTATCGCGACAGAGTACGAACCGATGGCAGGCGAAAAAGCGATCTATATTTTCCTCAGGGCACAGAATGGCGACGAACAAGTCAATTACCGCGTCACGCTCGAAGGCACGGCAGACACCGACTATAAAGTCTTGAAAATAGATCAGGGCGCCGGTTTCCCAACGTTGTCCAATCAAAAACGCAAATTCGAAACGACGCTGAGCGCGCCGTAGTTGAGGTTATCAATCCGAAGGCGAGGAATTCCTCATGCGTTTCGGCATTCAACTTTATCCGCCCTGCATGGCGCCGCAGATGGCAGACTTTGCCGCAAGAGCGATGTCGCAATATGCCTTCGATAAAGTTTGGGTGCCCGATCACCTAACCTACGAGAATGTTTTTGTCATCCTGGCGGCGATCATCGCCCGCACCGGTGCCCACGTCGGCACATCCGTAGTCCAGCCGTTTAGCCGCACTCCCGTCGATCTGGCTTCGAGCTTCACCTCTCTGTCGCATCTGGCGGGAGAACGAGGCATCACCGTGGGCATCGGCGCGGGTTCGCCGTCGTCCAATATGATTCGAAAACGCAACCGGGTCGGCATGACCCGCGAGATGATATTATTTCTGCGCGAAATGTTCGCCGGGCGGCGCACCACGTTTGCCGGCTTCCCTGCGCTCGCGGACTTTTTTCGGCTGGACAGCGAGGCCGAAGCCTTCCTTCGCCTCCCGCCGTCGAAGCCACCGGAGATTTACGTCGCCGCGGCCGGTCCCAAAATGCTCGAACTGGCGTGGGATGTCGGCGACGGACTGATCGTCAGCAATCTTTCCTTTCCGACCGCCTTGGTGCGTGAAGGCGCCCTCGATCTGGCTATGGCGAAACTCGCAGCCGCCCGCCGCGCGCGCGATGATACACGTCTTTTTACCAAGGTGCTCCACTTGCACGTTTCGGTCTCGCGCGACGGCGCCGCTGCAAAACGCTGCGCCAAGCGCATGGGCGCCGGCGCGCTTATCCAGGGTCATTTGTTGAAGCAGCGCATGCTCAAGCTGCCCGTCCCCGATAACACGGCCAACGCGATCTTGGCCGCTCATGCTCAGCGAAGAACCGTGGACGACATGGTCGAGCTGATCAGCGATGATCTGCTCGCCGAGGTCGGCACGGTCATCGCCGGCACTCCGGTCGAATGCATCGCCGGCATCGATGAAATGCTGCGTGCGGCGAAACCACACAGCTTCGATATTGTCGATATCGCTTCGCCGCTCGGCCCCGACTGGGACGAAGCGATCGATCTCATCTGTCAAGAAATCATTCCCGAGCTTGAACGGCGCTCGGGCGCTTACGGCGCCGCTTGATCTTGGTCCGGTTTTTTAGTTGCATTACCCTGCCCTTTTGGCTATTTCCCTTCTGGCTGAAGTTTAAATTTTCGCGCCACGGAGGTCTTCCATGAGCACGATCAACCGTTACGTTCTCGCATTCATCCTTGGGGTCGCATTTTCCCCGCAAAGTTTCGCCCGCGCCCAATCGGCGCAAACGCTGATCCATGACGCCGCGACGGCGCTGGGAGGTATGGCCAACTTGCGCGCTCTGAAAAGTGAGATCGTCGAAGCCGAAGGCAAGCAGTTCGATGCGGTGCTTCCCTTGCAGTTCAAGCCGGGCCGGCAAATTTCATCTTTTCGCTACACTTTGACGCGCGACTTGTTGCAGCCGCGCATAAAATTCGAATGGGAAGCCCGCCACCTGACTCGCAACGAAGACATTCGCTTCGTTGAGGTCATAGACGGCACGGCCGGTCTGCTCCAAGAAGGATCCGGTTCTGAGGCCAAGCAAAGCCGCCTACATCCTGGCCGGCTCGCAACGCGCATGCGCGACGAAAAGCGCTCCGCCGCCAAACTGATTTTAGCCGCGGCGGCGCACAAGTCGCTGCGGCGATTGCCGGATCTCGATGTCGACGGCATAAAGAATCGCGTGCTTTCTTACAAAGACGGCGCCGACGAGTTCCGCATCTACCTGGACGCCAAAACCTCGCTGCCGACGCAAACCGACATCCTTGACGGCGATCCTCTCGAAGGCGACACCAGCTACTTGTTGCGCTACGGCGATTGGCGCAGAGTGGGCGCCGTCATGATGCCGTTCAGCTTGCGCTATCAGATCAACGGCCGGCCGCTCCAGGAAGAACAGATAAAATCAATTCGCCACAACGCGGCGCCTGCCCCTGACGGGTTTTCAATTCCCGAGTCGATTCGCAACCAAAAACCGGACGCCATGGCGATCGCGTCACAATGGATCCTGCGTCGCATCGCGGGGAATGTGAGCTACCAGGACTTCGGCCGGGCGCCGAACATCGAATGGATCAAGCTCGCCGACGGCGTGCATAAAGTGGCCGGCGGATCGCACGCCACCATCGTGATCGAGATGCGCGATCATCTTGTCGCCGTCGAAGGACCGCTCTACGAGGCGCGCACCGCGCCGGTGGTGAAATCGATCGTAGAGCGTTTTCCTGGAAAACCGCTTCGCTACGCAATTCCGACTCACCACCATCTCGACCACTCCGGCGGCATTCGCGCGCTCATGGCCGAGGGTGCGATCATGGTTGTGCCTTTTACTGCCAAGGATTTTTATACACGTGTGGCCAAGGCCCCCCACACGCGACAGCCGGACAGTCTGGAACGAAACAGACGAGCCGTCGTGATCGAGGCGTTCGGCGGCGCAGCGCGGGTTTTGACCGACGGCAGCCGCCGGGTTGAAGTTCATCCAATGCCGACCTCCCACGCCGAGGATATTGTCGTGGTCTACCTGCCGACGGACAAGATAGTCATCGAGGCGGACCATATCAGCCCGCGTGGCGGCCAAGTCCGTCCGGCGCCGCTGGTCAAGGAGTTCGTCGCCGGCCTGGACAAATTGGGCATCGATGTCGCCACCATCGTCGGCATTCACGGTGACAGCGCGCCGATCCAGGCTGTGCGTGCGGCGGCCCAAGGCGGAGCGCGCTAAGGCGATCGTCGTAGTATCGAGTCGAACCGGGTCAAGAAAGGAATAGACGTATGCGACACCCAATACCTGCGCTCCCAAGCGTCATCGCGATATTGATCGTTGTCCGACTACTTACCACCAGTGGCGACCACGATGGCGTTGCCATCGCGCAAGACAAGCCGGCCCCCGCTGATCGCGCATCGCGTCCGCTGATTCGCGTACCGACAGCTTTAACGTTGGAAGAAGCGCGGATCATCATCGAAGCGGCCAAAGACGTCGTCAAAGCTGACAACGGCCGCGCCGCCATCGCCGTCGTTGACTTCAACGGCAACTTGGTATCGCTCGACTCGATGGATGGCACCTCCGGATTTTGGGTGAAGTTTGCCATCGGTAAAGCAACGGGCGCAGCGACGCTGCAACAGAGCACCGCTGAATCCGCCGATCAATTAAAAACCAACCCCCAGCGCTTTCATAGCGCGCTGAGCTTGATGGAAGGCCAGATCATTCTCATACCCGGGGGCTTCCCGCTGATCGTCGACAATGTTATCGTTGGCGCGGTTGGCAGTGCCGGCCACCGCGGCGACGGCGACGTGCGCGCGGTCAAAGCCGGCATTTCAGCCTGGGAGAAATATCGCCAAAGCAAACGCTGACACTCTCACGACGAACAAATAATTTGAAAGGGATCTAAAATGTCACGAGGAGGACAAAATATGGCGGCAGAATTTATCGACATTCTAAAAGAGCCGGAACTCGACATCGGCCACAGCAAGAAAGTTCTATTCACCTCGGATCACTTTCACACCTGGGTACACGGCGATTATCCGGGCACCAAGGGCCCCATGCATAAGCACACCGCCGATCAACAGTTTTATTGTGTCCAAGGGCAATGCACGTTCCATTTTCCTGACGCGCCCTCGCGCGAGCTCAATCCCGGCATGCTGGTAACGATACCCGCGGGGCAACTTTATCAGCTCGACAACACCGGCAGCGAGTACATGATTCTGCTTGGCGCGCGCGCGGAACCGGCCGGTAATCCAAGATTTAGCGCGACTGATAGAGAAGTTGGCCACGGCGATTTTGCCAAGAACAATTTGGACAAGATCAATGCGCCCGACGACAAGAAAGCCAGAGCCCGGGCTGAATCTTGACGGCAGCATCGTCAAGATGCTCATTTTGATTCTTCTGATATTCGCCGCCGGCTCGCTCCCCGCAGCGATCGCAGCCGACCGCGTCAAGTTAGCGCTGCCCGCCAAATCGATGGGCTACCTTCCCCTTTTTATCGCCGTGCACCGCGGCTTCTTCAAAGCCGAAGCCATCGATATCGAAATTCCGATGATGTTGCCCCAGCTCGCGCACAACGCGCTGATGTCCGGCGAGGTCGATTATCACGGCGCCGCCGACTCGGCATTGCGCTTGGCCGCCCGGGGCGCGCCGCTCAAGGCGATCTTTTTCGGCGCCATGCGACCCAATTATTTTTTGATGGCCAAACCCCAGGTGAAATCGGTCTCAGATCTGCGCGGTAAATATATCGGCATGGTTCGCTTCGGCGACACGGTTGAGCTCGCCACCCGCATCGCGCTCAACCGCGACGGTCTCGATCCACAAAAAGACGCGATCCCAATCATGATCGGTCTGCCGGCGACCCGAGTGGCCGCCCTGGCCGCGGGCTCCATCGACGCCACCATCGCCGTACCGCCGGATAATGTCCTGCTGCGCCAAAAAGGTTTTCGCGAATTACTGTTCTTGGGCGACGCAGTGGAATTCCCGAGCAACGGCTTCGCCACCACCGACCGTCAATTGACCGACAAGCGGGACTTGACCAAACGGATGCTGCGCGCGCTCTACCGAGGCCTCACCTTCGCCAGAGAACGGCCCGACGATTCGATACAAATCATCGAGCGCGAATGGAAAGTTGATAACGCCGTGGCGCGCGAATCCTATGCGTCACTGGCCAAGTCGTTCAGCCGCGACGGCACGGCGAGTGAGGCGGGGATCAAGTTTCACATGCAACAAATGCAAAACATGGATAAGGGCGCAGGCGAAATTTCGCTAAGCAAAGTTGTCGACTTCAGATTGCTTGAAGAAATCGGTCGTGAGATGCTTAAATAAGAAAAATTTAACGGAGGGATCGATGTCAGACACCACCCGACTCCCCGCCTTCGAAAGGTTTATCCAAGATCTGCGCTCCACCTGGTCAGAACTGCCGGAAATGGAAGCACGAATGAAGAAAGGCCAAAAGCTGCTCGAAGAACTGGTCAAAGATTCGGCGTTGCGTGAAGCGTCGAAGAATTGGCCGTCCACCGAAGGCCGAAAGAATCTGCTTTTCTACGAAGACCCCGACTATGGCTTTGCAATCAACGGCGTCGTGCGTGTGCCCGGGCGCAAGGGTAGCATCCATGACCACGCCCACTCATGGACGGCCTATGGACTACTCGACGGGACGGAAAGTCTCGAGCGCTATCGTCGTCTCGACGACGGGTCAAAAGAAGGTTACGCGAAGCTAGAGTTGGAGAGTGTCACGCAAGGGAAACCTGGCAACGTCGATTTGGTCCCCCCTTTCGACGCTCACGCCGAACAAGGCGGACCGACGAGATCGGTCGCCGTAATTCTCCGTTCCGAACGCGTCTCAGGCAAAGTGCTGCAAGGTAGTTACAGCATAGAGAACAACGCCGTGCGTCGGATCGATGGTCCGACAAATATTCCGTTCGAGATCACCGGCTAGATCAAATTTGGCGGATCACAACAAAGATCAAGAAAATCGCAAGTACCGAAGCACGCATCTAACTGCACCGGTTCGCTCCTCCTCGGAGCGGACTGAGATGATGAGAACCGCGACGAATCACCCTAACCCTCTCCGCAAAGCGGGCAAGGAGAATTGATCAGAATAATCAAACCGCCTACCTGCGATACTATGCCCGCTCCAGCGCCGCGGCGAGATCAGCAATGAGATCGTCGGCGTCTTCGATGCCGACAGAATAGCGGATGAGATTGTCTTTGATCCCGACCATCAAGCGTTCTTCGGTAGTTAGCTCATAGAAGCTCATCAGCGCCGGTTGTTCAATCAGGCTTTCGACCCCGCCAAGCGAGGGCGCGATCTGCGGGATGCGACAGGCATCGACGACGCGCGAGGTCGCCTCCAGGTTGCCTGCGATTTCGAATGACACCACGCCGCCGAAACCGCGCATTTGACGGCACGCCACTTCATGCTGTGGATGGCTCGGCAGGCCGGCGTAATGGACTGCCGTGACTTTCGGATGGGATGCCAAAAACTCCGCCAGCCCTTGCGCGTTGGCATTCTGCCGTTGGATACGCAGCGCGAAAGTTTTTAATCCGCGCACCAAAAGATAAGCGGCCAGCGGATCGATGATCGCGCCGGTCACATGCTGCAGGGAGCGAATCCCATCGACGAGCTCGGCACAGCCCAACACCGCGCCCGCGAGCAAATCGTTGTGTCCGCCCAGATATTTCGTCGCGGAGTGGAGCACGAGATCGATGCCGAACTCCAGCGGACGCTGGTTGTAGGGTGTTGCGAAAGTCGCATCGATGAGAGTCTTCACCCGATGGCGCCGGCCGATGCCGGCGAAACGCTCCATGTCGACGATGCGGTTGTAAGGATTGGTCGGCGACTCGCTGACCAACAGACGCGTCGTCGGCCGGATCGCCTCCGCGATCGCCTGGTAGTCGCCGGCGGGCACTACCGAAACTTCGATACCAAATCGATGCAAAGTTTGCGTCAAGAACTGGCGCGTGCGCCGGTACGAGTCGTCGGTCACGACCACGTGGGCGTTGTGCGAAAGTACCGCATACATCGCGGTGGTGACCGCCGCCATGCCGCTGGAAAAGAGCAAACAGTCTTCGGCGCCTTCGAGCGCCGCGAGCTTCTGCTCCGCGATGCGCTGGGTCGGATTGCCATAACGCCCATACTCATCGCGCTCGATGCGGCGCTGAAAGTGGTCGTGCAGTTCCTGGGTATCGGCAAAGGTGTAAGTTGCCGTTTGAACGATCGGTGTGGCGAGAGAGTTGCCGAGCTTAGGGCGTGGCTCGCCGCCGTGCACTGCCAGAGTGCTGAAGCCAAAGGCTTTGCCGTCAGGACCGGATAAGCGTTTAGCTGCATCTGCCGCGCGCTCTGATGTCGCGCCGGCGCTCTTGCTCTGTCGGTCGCTCATCAGCCGTCTAACAAGCGCACGCGCTCGACGTAACGCGCAATCGCGTCGCTGATATGCTTGGGGTCGGCGATAACTTCAACGGGCCGGTTTGGTAACGTTCCTTGGATACCGGGGAGCGCGCCGGAATGATAGGCGATCTTTTGATCGGCGAATTTCAGGCCATTGGCCGTCGAGATGACTACGACTCGCTCGTGTCCGCGAATCACTTTTTTCTCGACGAGCTTTCTGAGCGCTGCCAACGCCACGCCGGTATGCGGGCAATTGAACATGCCGGTGCGGTCGGCGCGCGCGACTTCCTCGGCCAGCTCCGACTCCGAGGCTTGCTCGACGACGCCGTTGAAGCGCTGCAACGTCGCAATCGCTTTGCGGATACTCACCGGATTGCCGATCTGAATCGCGCTCGCCAGAGTCTTGCGCGCCGTCACGGCTTCGAAGTGCTCGAAATTTGTCAGATAAGAAAGATAAAGCGGATTGGCGTTTTCGGCTTGCGCAACGCAGATGCGCGGCAGTTTCGAAATCAAGCCGAGATCGTACATCATCAAGAAGCCTTTGCCGAAGGCGCTGACGTTGCCGAGGTTGCCGCCCGGCAAGATTACCCAATCCGGCACCTCCCAATCGAATTGCTGGACGATCTCGATAGAGATCGTCTTTTGGCCTTCGATACGCAGACTGTTCATCGAATTGGCGAGGTAAATATGCTTGTGCTTGGTCACTTCCTGGACGGCGGCCATACAACCGTCGAAATCGGTGTCGAGCGATAGTACCAGCGCGCCGTTGGCGAGCGGTTGGACCAATTGCGCGGGCGAAACTTTGTCGCGCGGCAAAAATACGACGGTCGGAATTCCCGCCGCCGCGCCATAGGCGGCTAGCGCGGCGGATGTATCGCCCGTCGATGCGCACGCCACCGCGTCGATCGGTTCGCCGTTGGCGATCATCTGATTCACCACAGAAACCAACACGGTCATGCCGAGGTCTTTAAAAGAACCGGTGTGCGAGTTACCGCATTGCTTGACCCAGAGATCTTCAACGTGGAGCTGCTTGCCGTAGCGATTCGCCCAAAAGAGATTGGTGTGGCCTTCGCAGGTCGAAACCACGTTCTCGTTGTCAAGAAACGGCAGAACCCATTCTTTTTTCGCCCATACACCGGAACCGTAGGGATAAACGTTCTGGCCGACACGGTCGTCGAACAGTTTAATCCACGCCCCCGCCGCCCTGGTTTTCAGAGCGTCCATGTCATGGCGCACTTCGAGCAAATCGCCACACGTCGGGCAGCGATAAATGATCTCGAGAAGACTGTACTGGCCGGGGCAACCGTTTATGCACTGAAACCAGGCGTTATAGCTCATGGGCAAAGACCTTCTGTGAACATGCGGCAAATATCGAAATCAAATCCCACTCCCCAACTTCATCAACAACCGGATTGAATGCGTTACAATAGCTTCCAATTATGCCTGCTTGGGCGAATTCCTCCAATGCAGGTAACTGGCACGGGCAGACAAATAAGTCTGGCCGACAAATTTTTAACATAGGGATAGGACAATCTTTGCTCTTTATTCCTCAAGCCTCTTGCCTCAACCCTCACGGATTCGCATCGATCCACGCCTTGGCGAGATGAATGACGAACTTCTCCGCGTCCTCGCTTGTTTTGAATCGGTCAGCCAAGCCAGCAATGCTATGCGAGCAGCGGCCGCCCTCACTTTTCCACGTGATCTCCGCCCCCGCGCTCCATTGCTTGTCGCTTTGGTTTAGCGATGTGAAAGCGATGATCAGCCGCTCGTTGTAGTACAGATTAGCCATAGTGGTCTGGATTATAGACAGGTCCCAGGAATATTTCCAATAATTCTCTCCCTGCTATTGTTCCGATACTGAGCGGAAAACGATTTGCTCGGCTTCCGTCCAACTAGTCGCTCCGGCCCTGCGCAAAATGGCGTCGCGGTAGACATACGCGAGCGGGGTGACGATCCCCTCTTCGATGTTGTGCGCCAGATATCTGCTGCGTTGCGCGCCGGACTTTTGGACACGCTCTCGATGGCGAACTCCGCTAGCGACTCCGGAGTCATGTCGTCAGCGCTAGCATCTCTGCCCCGGCGGACCAACACCATTTGATCACCGGGCATCCATACCCTCTTCAATTGACATGACCCTTCCGTGCTAGTTCCCAAGACTCCCGTCCTTTCGTCTGGTCTCCGCTGGCTTGCGCTTTGCGTTTCCGATCCGCCAGCGCATCGCTAAAACTGCGGCCACAAAATCACGAGAATTTAGGGGACACCTCATATGAACACAGCATTAGCTTTCATCGAACCTACAGACGTCGGCGTTCTAGAGAACCTATCTAAAGAGATCATCCGCGACGGTGAGAAAAGGCTCATGCTGGCAGTCCTTGAAAACGCCACCGAAGACTTTCAGAAGCACGTCCTGGCAAACGATAAGCGCGGCAAAGAATTGTTCGATGAAGCCGAAGCGTGGATTTTGAATGCCGATGATCCTTCGTTTTTCTCCTTTGAGAGCATTTGTGAGCACCTGCAACTAGACCCCAGCTATATGCGCCAAGGATTCATACGCTGGAGGGATGCGGCCCGCAACGGCGGTCCCAAGAAGTACACCAAGAGACCGAACCGCCGCGCGGCGTGAGCCGCGTGCTCAATCTGTCATATACTCCCGCCAATTTATCGGGCGGCGAGGAATGTCCTTATAGAAACCTTCGCTGTTGCTGATCACCGAGGAACATCCAGCCAGCGCAGTAGTCAGCAAAACAACGGTCAGCCCTAAACTCATCCCGCTAAGCTTCAACCTTACAGCCATCCGGAGAACTGACAGCGCGCTCTTCATTAATTGTCTCCCCATCTAGGTCCACAACGATTTTCCGAACTATTCGAATGCGGTCCTGCCCGTCCCCTAATTCTCCTTCTTCACCACACTATATCTCCTTATATCCGGCTCAACTGAAACCAACCCCGCAAGCTTTGCCAGTGCATCCTGTATGTGTTTTGTCGACAAGTGGGCATCTATTGCTGCATCACTTTCCCATTCCTCGACAAAGGTAAAATCGGTTTGCTCAGTTCGATTCTGCAGCAGCTCATAGCTGATACAGCCCGCCTCTTTGCGGGTTGGTTCAACCAGACCACTGAGGATGGTGCGGACTTGGCCCACGCTATCCGGGTTGGCAATTACTCTAGCAACTATTCTTATTGAGTTTTCCGGCATTTCTCTTTCTCCATTCATCATTGCGCGACACAATTCAAAGGCTGTCGGACGCGCGAGCTGCACTCGCTTGGAACTCGCGGTGATCACTTGGCGTTCCATCCGCGCCGTCGAGACTCGAATGACCGTCCGAGTGAGGCAAACCCGGACAGTCACTCGAGCTCTCGATAAGGAAGTTCGCCACCACAGTGTGCCAGCACGTTATCAGGGAACCCAAACGCGATTCTTCCCTATGAGGATGACGGTGCAATCGCGCTCCGCGTCCTGAGCCATGCGTCGAAGGTAGTCGGTGCAAGCCGAGCCTCCGGACCTGGCAGAAGTGCCTCGCCGGCCGCCTCTACACCAAAGAGCCCGGTCCGCCAGCTCGGGACCAGCCGGATCGACTCGCCCCGTGACGACAGCGTGCGCCGGGCCATGTCGACCAGATCCTGGGGCTCCGGTCCAGCAAGATCGGTGGCTCGACCCTGCGGGTCCTCCACCGCGATCTCCGCAAGAACGTCGGCGACATCACTGGCTGCGACCGGCTGCACGAGCAGCGGCGGCACGGTGGCAACATCGCCCTTGCGCGTCCACCCGACCACCGTGGCAGCGAACTCGTGGAACTGGGTAGCGCGCTGGATCGTGTACGGAACAGAACCTGAGGAAAGGAGCTTCTCCTGAAGGCGCTTGCCGGCGTAATGCGCGTTGCCCTCGATGCGGTCCACGCCGACTATGGAGAGCAGCACGTGGTGTCGCACCCGCGCTTTTTGCTCGGCGGCTAAGAGGTTCGTCATGGCAGCACCGAACAAGTTCCGGGTCGCCTCGGCGTCAGAGCCCTGGATGTTGGTGACGTCGATCACCACCTCGACCCCGATGAAGGCATCGTTCAGACCTTCGCCGGTAGCCACATTGACGCCATGGGAGCGAGCAACCACAACCGTGTCATGCCCTGCCCGCCGCAGGGAGTCGACGGTGTGGCGACCGACGACGCCCGTGCCACCAATCACTGCAATGCGCATTGAACTTCTCCGCGATTTTGTCCTTCGCCCAGAGCGGCGCGACGTGCCGCGTCGGCTGCAAGACGCTTTCGGGCTGGCTAGGTTACCTGTATCCAGTCGCATCGGCTGGTTTGCCGGGATCCTGGACCTCGACAACGTAGCGCCAAGCATCGGGCTGGGACCATCCAGATCAGTGAAGCCATAGACCTTTGCGAGTTGGCCGCTCGATAGCGACTGACCGCTCCAGCGCTCAACGTCAGGATCTCCAGCAAGGTGCGCGACGGCACGGCCGACGTAACGTGGCGTTTCGGTGATGACGAAGTGCGGTTGCTTCGCGGTGGCATCACGCCAGTTGGCTTCGCTGACACCGTAGACATCCAGCATCATCTCGGAACGCAGCCAGCCGGGAGTCACGGCAACGGCGGTGCAACGATACGGCCGCAACTCGTGCGCCAGCGCGAACGCCATTCGGAGGTTGGACGCCTTAGCCAGATCGTAGAAGAAGGAGACTCGGTAATGGGTCGCGTTGTACTCGGCGGTTCCGTCAGTCACCTCGACAACCAGACCGCCTGGTGTCTTGATAAGCAGGGGTAGCGCAAAGTGACTGGTGATCGCATGCGTATCCACGGCCAGGCGCAGGGTGCGAAGCCCATAGTCCAACGAGGATTCCCAGACCGATTTGTTCCATTCCATCCTGGTGGCGCCCCAAATGTCGTTCACCAGGATGTGCAGGCCGCCCTGTTCCCTATCGATGCGGGTCACCAGCGCGCGCACCTCGTCCGGCACGAGATGGTCTACCTGCACCGCGATCCCGCGGCCGCCGGCGTCATCAACAAGAGCCGCGGTCTCTTCGATCGTCTCCGGCCGGTTCATTTCCGATCGCTCGGACCCACTCGTTCGCCCAGTGACGTACACCGTTGCTCCAGCCGTGCCCAGTTCGACAGCGATGCCGCGGCCCGCGCCGCGCGTTGCCCCTGCGACCAACGCCACTTTGCCCTTCAGTGCTTGACTCATCATCTAACTCTCTTTCGCTCGGTTCGTCGAAAATTAATGCCCAAGACAAGCTTAGCCGTGAATCTCGCGAATCCGTTTGAAGCGAATTGTTAGATTCCGGATTGTTTCTTTCCTTTTGATGCCTTCATCCTATTCTCTTCAACTCGAAATTTCACTATTCGCTTTATCAATTCTCCTGGTAATGGTCTTTCAAGGGGAAATTGAACTGACCCTTTTGCACTCTTATATTTCTTCAATTTATTTTTGTATGTTGAGATACCACTTGCTCCTGGATAAAAACCAATATGTCTTTCATATCCAGCAAAATGAACTAAATTGCCGTACAAATAAAATGTTGGTATTTGATATGAGATTTTCTCGGTAGCGTCCGGCGCTGCTGCCCTTATTATCTTTCTTATTTCACTCAATTTTGATTGCGTCTGTTGAGGAAATCTCTTTATGTACTGATCGACTAATAAAATGGCCGATTCTTCTATTTCTTTATCTTCATTTACATCAAGGAAAGTAATATTCAATGAAATCATTTCTCTTTCAATCACTTTTAATGCGTTTGGTCCAACTCCGTGTAACTCTGAAATCATCTTTCTTGTATATTCGATAAATCTTCAGTAGCAGTCATGTTTAACGCCTGAAGTGCCCTTTGTGCAGGGGCGGCAATCTTTTCATATAACAAGTCAATTTTCATTCATTCTCCTTCACACGTAGCGGCGAGCCGTCGGTAATCCCGCCTCAATCGGCCGCACCTCGATACTTCCCAGGCGTGCCGATGGCCATTTTGAGGCCATTTGAATTGCATCGTTCAGATCGCTCGCATTGATCAGAAAAAACCCGCCCAGCGTCTCTTTGGTCTCGGCAAACGGGCCGTCAGTAACGGATATTTTGCCACCGCGAACCCGCACTGTGGCAGCAGTACGGACGCTCTGGAGGGGTTCTGTCGAAATAAGGCGACCGCTGCTTCTGAGCTCATCAACGTAGCCCAGTGTCTCGTCTCTCAAACTGTCCCACTCGCTCTTGGAGAGGGCATTCAGCTTGCTCTCCTCCTCGTAAGCCAGGCAAAGGTACTTCATGTCATTTTCCTTGTGTCTATTGCATGCATGTTACACTGAGTTCATTTTCGATGGACAATGGATTTGCGCGGTCAAATCATTACGTTTTTTATCTTGCCCTTTACTGTCCGATTCTTTCCGGCCTTTCGGTGACCTGAGGCGACGTTCTGCCCCTCCATTCCTTAGTCGGAGAGTGAATTTCCCTTTTTGCTGCCTACACCGGTTAGTCGTTTGGCGAATCTCAAATTCGACAACGGACCAAGTCTAAAAAACATAACCTGCATATTCCTGGCATTTTCAGAAGAGATCGAGGACGTACGCACCGTCGCACCGCGGGGATAGATGAGCGGGTTGATAAGGCCGAAACCCGTATCGTCTGTAGAGGGCGATTGCTTCTTTGAGCACGGATGCTGTCTCGAGCACCATGCGTCGAAATCCGATCTCCTTAGCCCGCGCGAGCGCATGTTCCAGAAGACGCCTACCCTGACCTTGGCCGCGAGCTTGCTGTAACAAGTACATCTTTGAAGTTCGCACGTGTCCGAGTCGATCGGGTAGAGCCCAACGGAACCAACAATGGCTCCGCGCGAGTCCACCAGTACGTCGAAGCACCCACCCGAGCACAGATAGCTAGTTTCGATATCGTTTAGATCAGCGTCCGTTCCGTCCGGATCAGGCTGAAGTCGATACTCTCGCAACACTGCGAAGACGACTTCCTTGATCGCGTCGCAATCGACATTCGTAGCCGAACGTAATTCGTAGTCGTTCATTCTGGCCACTTGCGGCAATCTATCGCTATGCCGCCGAGCCGTTGTTGGAAATGAAGCATCCACCACTGAATCACGCTATCGGCTCCGGCGCGGCTTAGACGACATTTTAAACTGGGATCTCCTCGACAATACGCGCGTAGAAAATGAGTCCCGGTGTATTCTAGAAACACGAGACCTCGATTGCGCTATTCTCAAGCTGTCTCGTGATATATCTAGGATTTTACGGCCAAGATAGGTGTCAGGAGAAAAGCCTTCTTGCACGTGAAAATCGCGTGGAGACCAGAAATGAAGGAGGCGTGTTGCGGATCCCTTGGCCATGTCGATGAAGGGCTCTCCGTCGTAGGGAGCTTCGATAACACAGCGCAGCTCCGTCAGTCGATATTCATAGGGCCTCTAATTATGGGATGATCTGGTTCGGCAGTTGTGGCACCCATCAGTAGAATCTCATTTCGTCGTCTAACGCCTGAACCTAAGCGGAGCCGCGAAGCGGCTTCAGCTTGAATGAACGGTTAGGCGCGGACTGCGTACGCGCCAAGCTACAGATGCCGGGTCTCAGTTGGCGGCGGGCCGTCGTAGTCGTCATGCCGTCCATCAACATATTTGACCGGGGCCTCGGCAAGTTCGGTCGTGTCGGCATTGTCCAACGATGCGACGTTCACGTAATGCCAGAGGCCACCCATTATTTCGTGATCGCCCCAACCGAAGGCTCGCACACCGCAGGTTCGGCAGAATTGGTGATGGAGAATGCGTTCACCGAATTGGTAGTCAGCCAAACCTGCTTCATCTGAGAGCAAGCGAAAGTTCGGAGGTTTGACGAAAACGAACCATGCACGCTGTTTGGTACACAAAGTGCAGTTACACTTGCTGGTGCCGTCTCTCATGTCAAAGATCGCTTCAAACCGAACTGCTCCGCAATGACAACTGCCTTGGTAGGTTTTCATTGCCATAGATAGTTCTCTCGCTAGCTATTAAGGATACGTTGTTGCGTGACTCCCGTAGCGCCTAACGTTTAGGCTGAGAAGCCATGGCCCGCGAGCTTTGCGAGCGGGTCCGAAGGTCTGTCTCGCGCGCGGCGCGCTCGCGAAGATACTCTATCGCTCCGGCGCTCCGCAGGAATCTGCGGGTGCGCTTGCAGGAATTTGATGGCGTCGTCGGTTGTCATGGCGTACAGATGCGGCCTAACGCTTGGATCACGAGTTTCGTGCTACGATGGACCTCAATCAACCCGAACCGTCCAAGGCGCGAAATCTCGTGCAATCATTGGTTATCTTCTGAGCCAAGCTTATTCTCCCCGAACCCGCCGTCAACAGACACCTTAGATCCGGCAAAGAGTGCTCGCACGTCTCGGTTCTTACGGAAATTCCCAAGCCCGACGCTTACTCGCTTGAGAGTCGGGTGCCTAAGAAACGGTTTAAATATTTCTGCTGAGCAGTGGGGAGCGGAGGTTAGCGTGAGCCACTCGAGCCGAGGAGCTTCGGTGACGGGGACAATATTTTTGAGGCCCTTAAGATGATTAAAATGTACCTCTCTCAGTTCTTTCATGGGCGCAAACGAAGGGAGCTGGGTCACATTCGGAAGATCTTGCAAGTAGAGAACACGCAAATTCTTTGCCTCTACGACATCGTCGAGATTGGTTAATTTGCTGACCTGCCAAATTTCAAGTTGCTTCAGGTTGGCTAAGTCTCCGAGAACATCGAGATTCTTTGTACCGCCCAACTTTAGGTCCAAGAGGCGCAGCTTCTGAAGACTGCTCAAGAACGACAGAGAAGGTACCGTAATAGATCGGAGTACCAGCTCCTCAAGATTCCCAAGTTCACTTACCACGTTGAGGTCTTTATGATGTCGCTCAATATAAAGTCGCCGAAGTTTCTGAAAACGTCGGAGGGGTTTTAAACTCAAAGTCTTACTTTTAGCCTCTTCGAGGTAGAGAACCTTTAACGAAGGAGGCAGTCCTTCGAGGAAAGTAAAATTGTTCAAACATTGGATTCCAATCGTTAAGTTTAGAAGGTTTTTAAGCCGTCCAATCTCATCGACCCCGTCGACCTCTCCACTCAAGCAGTTCACAACAAGCCTCTTCACTGATGGAATATACTGCAGCATTCGGAGATCGCACGTCGTCTTGTAAAAACCGTAGAAGCGAACTTCAAAGTCAGAACGGTGACGTAATATATCACGCTCCAACGTTTCAAGTGCAGCTCGGGACGGAGGTTCGGCAAATTGGATCTCCTTTGCCCTCTCCTCTTGGGCGAGCGCTGCTATCTCGTTGGCGTTTGGTGAAAGTATGCTCATGCGAAGTGGTCAGGACAATAACGTTTGGGTGAGTAGACGCAAGACCGCTTTATCGAGGGCCGTCAACCCGAAGATTTATCAATTGGGGTTAGATTCATTTCTTGGGTTTTTTGAAGATGACAACTCGGAGGGCGGTATCCGTTTCATTTTTTACCACAAGGGTTAATTTTCCACCGGTAGGGTTGAAGACCCTTGAAGCCCCTATCAAAGTTCCAATTGAATACTCCGTCCCCTTTTGTGTAAGCCAAACATATTTTTTCCTTTTTTCAGATCCAAACTCACATCTGTCCGTAAGCCCACCGAAAGAGGCTCCTCCGTAGAAATCTCAATCTCTTTTGTCTCACTCGGTTTCAGTAAAAGATCCTCAACATAAACATTGTTTGGTTCGAGTCTGAACCATTTCTCTGACTTGGGCTTAGACGGTTCAGATTGCGAATAGGCACAAACAGAGAAGATCATATTCAGCAAGCATAGGACCACTATTTGTTTTTTCATTTTTGCCCTTGTTAGGCTGGGCGACGCCGCCACACGACTGCTATTCCGATTACCGATACAACAACCACCCCAATGCCCAACCACTGAGCAACCGCCCATGGCCATTTCAGACGAAGCATCGCGTCGTACAAATCGTTACGGAGCGCAACGTTCTCGGCTATGCCATGAGCCCGCAGGACTTCGTGGATGCCTCCTGTTCCGGCGATCACGGATGAATCTCCGAGTCCCGCCCACACGGCGATAACGATCCCAAGAAGGGCCATGATGACGAATAACGGAAGAATAACCCGGTGCATTCTAAACTACCTCCTCTCCGCCTAAACGCCCGATTACGCCGCGCATTGCAAATCTCATTTCAGTTTTGAATCCCCCACTCTAGTCTCGCGCTGATTGTTTTCGGTGCCTAAACGACCGCGTTCGTGGCCGAACAGGTACGGCCAACGATGCTTACGGTCCGCTCGAACGTGGTGTTAGGCATCTAAGCAATGTTTCACGCGGTCACCAGGATCAACGGCCTTGTGGTATTGACACCGCCGTCTAAACAGAACCGGGCCGATGCGCTCGGAGGAAGGAACGTATCTGGCGCACCGCCAGGGGAATCCGCTCCTTCGGTTCCTTCCACGGGAACATGCTCACTTCCGCCTTGGGCGCGAGCATCGCGGCCTCCATGGCGACGGCGTACGGATGCGGCGGGATATCATCCGGTAGGATCAGTACGGGCGTCCGGCAATTGCGCACGAAATCGCGTGTTACGGTCCAGACGAAGTCGGGCTTGGTGCGGTACATCTTGTTCAGAAATTTGTCGACCATCTCCATTGTGATGTCGGGCCGGCGCTTTACCAGATCGGGGCCCCAGCCCTTGATGTTGTTCTCGTACGAGTGGTTGGGCAACTCCGGCCGGAATCCGCTGGGCTGCGCCAGCACGGCTGCGACGATACGATCGGGCGCCCGCTTCAGAAGGTTCCAAATCAAGGGACCACCGATGCAGAAGCCCATCACCATGAACTTGTCGATTGCCAAGTGATCCATCACACCGATATGGTCATCGGTATAGGCATCCCAGGGCCGATCGATCTCGAGCGGGCCGGAGGACTGGCCGCTATTGGCGTTGCGCATGTCCGAGAAGATGCAGCGGTACTCTCCCTTGAACTCCTCGATTGCATTAAACGGTCCGCCGCGTTTCAAGCCGGCGATCGTTGAGTTTAATCCCCCACCGGGGATAAGCAACAACGGGAAGCCGGAACCAGCCTCCTGATATTGGATGCGAACGGGGCCTTTTTCGTAGAACGACATGGCAGCTCCTCCTTGTCCAGTCTGCTGACCAAACACTCGCCGCGCTGCGGCTGTCACCGTTGCTGCGGCGCTCGTTTTCAGTATTTTGCGTCTGATCGGATCCATCCTCGGCATCCTCCTGACTTTCGACCGTCTAACAACCAGAGTTCACGCGGCGGCGAAGAGTGCTGCGATGAACCGCTCGCGTGCAACGATCTGTTAAGCACAGTTCGAGCAGGCTATTTCGCCCAAGAACTTCTCAGATAATATCCATTGCGATTACCACTTTCTGTCTTCGCCTCAGCTTACTGAAGGCATCTCCTATTCTTTTCATCCAGCCATACCTCTTATTCAAAAGCTTATGCCCCAGCGTGGCTCCTCCTTCATCGAGTATCCGCGCCTTCGCTTCGACCCATTCACCCTTTGGTTTGCCAAGCATATCGCAGGGCACTATTCGGACCTTTGGATTATTACGTATCCTTTTCACCTTGCCTGCGTTAGCGAGCGAGTATATGTACACCGTGCCGTTTTCTTCGGCAAACCATACCGGAGTCGCCACGGGCTTGCCTGTTTTCCTGTAGGTTTCCATGTTGAGGTATCTCTGGTTTGAAAATCGGGTCACGGTATTGGTGCTCATTTAAGCTTATTCTCTACTATTGAACGACTCCGTAGAACATAGCTCTAGCCGTGGCAGTGGAAATAGAGATCAGGAATGGGATATGCTATATGTTGGTCTATGGGAGAAAAGGGCTAGGCCTGTCGTCGGGCGATAGGAGCTTAGAAGACTCACCTAAGCCCTTAATGAGTTTCGAGGAAGTGACTGTACATCTGCCTGCAGAGCGCCCAGGCAGGCGGGCCGGCAGGGTGGGGGGCGTGCACAGAACGAAGATCGTATGAATAATCCATCATTGATTGCCGCCCGAGGTAGCAATAAGTATGTGATGATGTTTGTATGACTGAGCAGGCAGACAGGGAGTATGGCTCTAGTCGCATAAGTTTGGTCAAGCGGCGGCTCGGGGGAGTTCGCGTCGCTGACTGAGGGGGCGCCTGCTGGCTGCGTCGGTAGTTAGTCGGCGGGCGGCGGTGTTATCGGTCTTGGGGGGCCTGGGGTTTTTCTTTCAGGTTCCCCGCCCGGGGTTGGGGTTCGGAATTTAGCCTGGGGCCCCCCCGCTTCCAAGGCCCACAGGGGTTGATTGCTATGGTTCCCCTTTGTGGGGACGACCTCCTTTGGGCCCTCGGCTCCGAGGGATGACCGCCTCGATCTGCTCGGCGGCCTCAATCAGCGTCTTGATACTCGTGGTGGGTTCCCCGAGCGGGGCGTGGTGCGGGGTCGCGCACCCCCGCCCCCGCGTCTCGAGCGAGAGCGTGCTCGGGGTTGTGTGCGACGTGCGCGTGTGTCTATTTTTTATCGGGGATCTCGGGGTGTGGGTCTTGGGGATAGGTCTAGAGTTGCGGGAGAGCTTGTGTTCGTGCTTGCGGGGATGGCGTGCGACGACCTCCCGGGTTGTGGTCGTATTGTGGAGGCGTTCTTGGGCAGGCGGGTTAAAAACACCTCATATATTTCTCCCGTGTCTCGTGGCACGCTATTCTGCAGCGCGGCGTTTGGTCCGAGAGTGTGGGCGTGTCTGCGGCGATCGTTGTGCTTGAGAAAGCGCGCTCTAGAGAGAGCAGATTGAGTCTAAGGTGAACCTTCCGGGGGGTTTTCAAGTCGGTTAACCGGAGGTGGGGGGGAATCGTTGGATTGTCGGGCGGTTGCTTCGGGAACTCCAAATCCGAAAAATTGGCGCAACGCAAACGAATCTGCGGCGCGCCAGGCTATCGCGCGCTCGGAATCGAGCCCTTCAAAGTACCCGACAACGAGCAGGCGAAAATAGCGACCCGGTGCCAGACTCGGCCGGCCTATCCCCTGGCCTTAAACGGCGGGGAACACTTTTTCACATTCGGATTGGACCCGGGTTTTTTCAAAATTCTATTGGTTCGCCTATTGGATGGATTTTGGGGCGTTGTTGGGAGGTTGCTTGGGGGGGTCCATTTTGGCGATTTGCTTAACCTTTGGCTTCGGTTTCCCATTGCCATGGACCTGGCCGGTCTTTGGCTTAGGCGGGGGGAACCTATGATCCAAACCATTTTCTGTTATTTGTTGAAGCCAACACGGACTTTCACCACGGACTGCTAGACCATATCGTCATCACCTGTAATCTCCTAGCCGGAATCCGAGAGCAAGTATCTCAGCGGCTGTGGCGCTGCCAAAGGCTCAAACTTGCTGCTTCCGCACTTGGGGCAAACACCCTCAGCGGCGCCGGACTCGCTAAGCACTGAACCTGCGTGTCTATCACGAATCGCAAACCATGCCGACTTCTGCGCAGGTGAGCACAACTGTCCCGCACGTCGGGCAGGTCGAGAAAATCAACTCGCCCTGTCCGGCACAGCAAGTGCCCGCTCGCTGCGAAGCTCCCAAGATGGTCGCTCTGTTTCCACGGTGGAGTAGTCTAACGCAAAGGCTGAGCAGCCGAGGTCTGGGAATTTTGTGAAAAGGTCCGAAGATCTGACTAAAGCCGGATGTTAGATCACTCTCTCCTGCTTTCTTCATTCCAGAGCAAAACAAAGTGCGATACCCAACCCAAGCAATTTCCGTTCAGGGCTTCGCGCGCCGAACGTGATGAGGACATACCCGGAGCCACTCTTTGCCTCGAACGCGGCGGGCCGGCCCTTGTCGGGTTCGGGCATTGTCGCACACGTCAGCGTGTCACCGTCCAGGCATAGATCCCCTTCCACGCTTTCCCTTCAAAGTCCCTTCCGTATGCTCGAAGTCAATGGCGGCTGGCTTCGCCCTCGGGTCCACCCGGAAGGTTCCCGCGTAGAGCGGCTTGTCGTCCTTAGACTGGATCTGGAAGCGGTTGCCGGTAAAGGAGAGCCGATGGCCGACAACGTCATCGGCTGTTTTGCCGTCGCGTTCCGCCGTTGTTGCAGTCCAGGTCCCTTGCAGTTTCTTCTGAGCTTCCTCGGCCGGCTGCGCGAAGGAGGGAACGAGCGAAGCTCCGAGGATCAACCAGCACATCGCCCAAGTGATTCCGCGCATTTTCATTCTCCTCTTCTAATGATGAGCGAACTCGCTCTCTTTCTGACTTGCCGTCCAAGTAGACCAAACAGGACAACCACTGCTGCAATATCATAAAATAGCTAACGCGAAGGCTGAGCCGGAATTGGCTCGAGCTGTTTGTTAGGCATCATTTCTTCCTTGCGCCAATCGAATTTCACAGCGACCCATTTTAGCTAAATCGCCTTCATATTCGATTAGCCCCCTTTTGGCCAACTGCGCCACTCTTTCGGCGAAGTACAAGTCGTTACGCCCGGCGCGCCTATTCCCAAGCTCATTCATAGACGAGCCGACAACCTTTGCCACCTTACGCCAGTCACCTGTGAAATTGGCTAAAAGCGCCTCGTCGATTTCTTCGGTCGGTAATAATCTAGGAACTCCCAAGTAGCGAACCGTTATGCCGGGCATATGAGCAGTTCAGGCCCTAAGGCATATTATCGCCCCTTAAGTCGTCGCTTTCCCTTGTGCAGCAGGTCGATGCAACCATACGGAAATCGACCCAGACGAGGATACTTGCTTTGTCACGGAAGGCATTTCACGCTGCTCTGGAGCAAGAATCCAGGCACCGATTCCGGCAAAGCTTTGCTCCGCAATTTCGTTCCACACGCGCGTGTGGCGGAAAATGCAAGGCTATGAGGATGGAGCCAAACATTCCCAAATAAGCCGCGTGCCATAACGGCATGGACCGTCAGGTGCATCGGCTCCATTTGGATGTTATGCTGTGTTTTCTACGAGTTAAACACTAATAAATCAATAGGCTCGACGACGTGTTGACTCGCCGCGTCTACGCCGTAACGACGCAAGGCTGCCAGACCGCTCTCAAACTCTTGTTCACTCAAAGTGGCAAGGACTGAGTCTCCTCCAGCCGCAAGTTTATCAGCATACGCGCTCCGACTAGGCGCGGAGATTGTCTGCGTGATGACCTCTGAAGCACACAAGCGAAACCCAGCTGCTTCGAACGGTTCACGTAGTGCAGCGCGATCCGGTAGGACTTCGACAGAGTTTTGAAGGAGTGGATGGGAAGAATGGAACGTAGGGGTACGATTGAATCTGTTCCCGAGTTCCAGTTCTCACACACACCACTCATCGCTGCGAAGCACTCGACGGCATTCCCGAGCGGCCAACGCTCGGTCCAAGAAGTGATGGAAACTCATCGACATGAAGATTACATCGATTGAGGAGGGTGGAAGCGAAATGGCCGCTGAGCGGAACCAACCTGGTATTGAACGTGGCCCCCAGACGCTTTTTGGCGTGCTCGTTCCAACATCTTCACCGACGGGTCGATGCCCACGACATCCGCATTGAAATGATGCGCGAGCGCTTCCGAGAAGCGGCCCGTGCCACAACCCAAGTCGAGAATTCTCTTGACGGCCGGACGGAGGTGATGCGGTTGCGAGCGCGCGCGTCCAAAGAGCGAGGAACTCTGGGCCATGATCGCCGACTGCGGTCGTAGCCTGATGGGATATCAGTCAGGTCGTAGTCCATATTGCAGTCTGAACGTCGTTTAGTTCAGTCCGCATAACGTTTGCGCTTAACCGAGCGCGAAGGCCGCAGGCAGTAGCGCCTCGGCTGGAGCGAAGAAGTTAGGCACCACTTTCTTTTCGCACCCTCATTGCACCTTGAGCCTAACGACAGGCCGCATCAGGTTTGCGTCGTGCCACTTCCTCGAAACCCGCGCGGTCGTACATGGACTTGGCTCCAAACCACATGGCATTGTCGCTGGACCGGCCTGACTTGTCTACGGGATAGGCCTCGATGAGAGTCGCGCCATGCTTGCGGGCATAAGCGATTGCGCCGTGAAGCAGAGCATGGGCCACCCCCTGGCCGCGATGCGTGGATGGGACGAGGAAGCAGATGACGGACCAGACCGGCTTGTCGTCGACAGGCTTCATCACCTGCGATCGCTTCAACCTGGCGAACTCGTCGCGCGGCGCGAGCGAAACCCAGCCGACCGGGACCTTGCCGTGATACGCGATGAGGCCAGGTAACTTGCCGGCATCGACTAGGGCCTTGAGGTCGGCGCGGTTGGCTTCGGCGCGGCTCGTCCCCGCCGGTAATGGTTCCTGGGCTCCGCTTCGGCGGTAGGCCATGCACCAGCAGCCACGAGCAACGGAGCAGCCCTATGGCGGCGAAGACCGCTTCGAGGTCGGCCATCGATCCGGCGTGACCGGAAGCACGGTGAGCTTCATGGGCCGTGGCTGTGGTGCCTAACGTTATGCCGCTCAGGCGCTATCAAAAATGTGATCATGGTGCCACAGCAATCAATCGGCTCCGGCGGCGGGTTAGGCAATCCTACTCTATTTTGTTGGAGTCCCTTTTGCCGAATCGCTCTTTAAAATTTCGCTCATCACGCGACAACCAATGATTCAGCGCCCAACCGAACAGCAACGCAACTGGGATACAAATAAGAAGAACCAGCGCTCCAATGTAATTGAATTTTACGCCAAACCCGGTGAAATAATAATCAAGACCGTGGCCGCTATGAATCTTCTCAACAGCGCGTAAGACAAATCCAACCAGCGCGAGAAAAACGCCCATTCCGGCTGCTATGACACGATGGATTTCATTGAAAACTTTCTGAGGCTCATAGATGCCTAACGTGTTGGTGAACGGCGCGCCAGCACTCCCGGTCGATATGGCACGGCGCCTCTGGCCCGTCCGTTCCACCTGGAGTTAGGCTCAGCGCACGTGCAATATGCAGACTCTCGTGAGACGCTACGTGTGCGCCATCGCAATATTGATTTCATCGGGCACGGCCACCCCATCACCATCGGCATAGGGTTGCAACGCCGTCATCTGTCTGGCCATTGCCACGCGCTGGTCCTCGCTCAAGGCAGCAACTGCACCAGCCACGCGCATCCCAGACAATGCCCAAGCACAAACGTTTCCAATGACGGCAAGCGTATCGTCATAGCGCTTGCACGAATTTCTACCGCACGGAACCCTGCTTCGACGAGGAGACGGTGCCGCCTGCCTCGCCGTACAGCACTACCCGAGAGGCGCGAAACTTCGTCGCTGTCTCCACACCCACGTGGCGCTCAAGGGCTTTTCCTACGGCGAGATTATATGGACCTGCCGATTTCCAAGACGCTGAGGAGCACCCGTCCGCCGGGTACGGGCGCCCGATACATCCGCAGTGCCGCAGGCTTGTCGGGAAAGAACTGGAGGCCTTGCTGGCACAAGATGACTTCGAACGAAGCGTGGAAAGTCCATAGCCACGCGTTTTCCTCCACCACATGATGGACGCACCAGATGGGGGCGGCAGTGAACGGGCGACGGCCAGCGTTCCCGCGTTGATATCCAGACCCGTGACTTCGCCCGTTGGCCCCACCTCCGGGGCTACAAGGCAAGTTACCACCCCGGTGCCGCAGGCCAGATCCAGTACGCGCTCGCCCGGCTGTAGGGCAGCCAGCGCGACAAGCCCTGGTGCCCAAGGCCCTATGAAGTATTGGACGGAGTAACGCTCGCGCAGCTTCGCGGCATCGCCGCTGAGCTGGTACCCTGATTGTTGCACTCATGTTGGGTTGCTCTGGAGGCCTAACGTTTTGGGTGAGAGGCGCGGTCCGCCAAAGCTGTTATTATCTCAGATATTCACAACCCATCGGCGCCGAACCACTGCCTTTGCAATTTCTCTCGCAAACTTTTGGTGAATCGATTCTCCCACGAAGCGTGTCAAATCGTCATATGAGCCGAACTCCCATATGACGACGAATTGCGGCCCATGAACTAATTTATCCGGCGCTACCGTTTCTAATACGGGCTCCGGTCTCCAGTGCTCGATTGAACCCGCAACAAAAACTCTTTTTGTATGGAATCTTGTCCGCCACTGCCTTGAGCTCTTGCTGAAACACTTCCATTTGCCCCGAAGTCGCTTCCGGATTGAACTCAATCATAATGACACGTGTTGGCATTGATTTTGGCCTCCTTTTTGGCTCAAAGGTAAGTGTACAAAATGTAGCACCTCTGATGTGAAAAATTCCATGTGAAAGAATCGCCAACGTCAACCTAACGTTTTGGGTGAGAGGCGCGGTCCGCCACGTCTTTCTCAACCCAATGGTTAGGCAACCGTTTCAATAATTGAATTTATCCCGTTCTTCTTTTATTTCTTTCTCCGGTAAAACGGTTTCACACAGCACCTACCGTCGCTTTTGCTCTCGCGATCTCCTCTGCGCTGTATCTGTAGGCGCGGAATACTCGATTGTTTTGCGCGTTTGGCGGTCCCGCCAAAATAGGGATTGACGTACTCCCAGACCATTTCCCCACCGGCCGTAACCTCAAATAGGCGGCCGAAATCCCCTTCGCATATCATCGTGTTACCGTTCGGTAACCGCTGAGCATTTGAAATCCTAGGACTGAAGAAATCGCTTTCTCTTTTCTCCCGATACTCCCAGATGATTTTCTTGGTTGCCGGCTCGACCTCGATTACCCGTGAAAAAGGCATACGAATGGTCCAACCGGTGCGGCCCGTTGTCGAAGATGAGCAGGTTACCATTCGGCAGAGGCGTCGGAGCATGTTGACCACACAGCGGCGGCGCGCCGAGCTTCCAGATAATCGTGCCGGTCTTTCGCTCGATAATGATGACAGTCGAGATCGTGCGAAAGCTCACAACGATGTCGCCGTTTGGCAATTCCGCCAGGCCGTTTCCATGCGTCCACTCGTCCCGCGGCTCCTGGATTGCAGTGATGCGATCCGTTTCCGGATCCAGATGCTCCCAGGTACGATACTCCCAGACAATTCGCCCGTCAGTCGTCATCTCGACCAGATAATCTCCGTACATTTCCCCGTTATGCTCAGTCCCTGGCATCCCCCCTTTGATTTTCGGAACCAGCTCACGTGGGAGTTGAGCCAGGCAGAGAAGCAGCACGTTGCCATTCCGTAGACGTATACCGTCGTGATGGTGGTCTGGATGCTGCACCTCCCACATCACGCGGCCGTTCCAATCGACTTCCATTACGGCGCCTATTTTATAAGGTTTACCCGAGATAAAGCGGTCTGATGTTTCCGGTGTCTTGCCATTGTAGAAGAGCGTGCCCCGCTCGGTGAGCCAGCCATATTGAGCAGGGTAAGGCATCTGCCAGGTGTGGACGACGTTGCCCTCAATGTCGATCAGATACACCGTGCTTCCTGCGCTTTGGTAGAGAGCGAATAGGGTAAACCCAGGCCAGCTCGCGCGGATCTAACGCCCGTAAACCAGTACCAGCGCGTTTGAGCTTGTTCTGTTCCACAGACGGCATACGTTCTTGCTCCTAGCTTCCCTTAATTTCCAATTGCTCGTGTGTTTCTTTGAAAATTGAGAGGTCCACCAGCTTGCCTAACCAAGATTATCTAGTTCCGTATAGAACTGCCTTACTTCTCTATATTACGATTTGCCTCGCTGTCACTTTGACCGCTTTTATAATGAGGACAATGATTTGTAAAGCCTTCCTAGACGACCCAATCCGTCAAAGGCTGAAAGTTACTTCCGTATATTGAGACTCATCACAGCGACGAGGCAGTTGCCGAACCCAAGCTGTCAGCGGGGCTGCGCACTCCTCGTCTCCCTCGATTTAATACATGGGTGTAAACCATCGTCGTGCTGACATCCCTGTGCCCAACGCAAGTGAGAGGATTTGTTCCAAACGTTCCAGTCGTTTCAATCGTTCAAGCCGTGCCGAAGAAAAACTCCAATTCAAACATTAACCCAAAACTCGTTCTGAGCTATTCGAATTTATCTCCGGCATTTCATCCCATGTTCTGCCGTCCAGTTCGCGACCGGTTAGTTTCTTTCTTGTTCCTCCCCACTGTTTGAAGAAAAATGGAACACCTTGAGCGATGCACCGATCTCTAATTTTCCTCACCCATCGTGGATCCATATTGCGCGCTCCAGGGCCGGACTCTCCGCCGACAATGACCCAGTGGATTCCCTGAAGCGGCAATCGAGAAATAGGTCCCAACAACGGTTCGACTGATAGGAATCGAACGGACGCAGGCACTTTCCGCAAATGCTCGATGCGATAAGTATAGTCCGCGTTCTCAACGCTCACGCCCACCCAAACATTGTCGTGCCAGGGCAGTCTCCCCGCGATCTCGACAAGCCTCTCCGATCGCTTGGTTAAAATCTGGAACGTATGCCAATGAGCTTTTCCCATAACATCAAAAATCGGACTGAATGAATTCGAGTGGCACATCAGGATGGAATAGATCGCTCATCGAATTGACAAAGATCTTCCGCGGCTGATTCCACCGTAACGGCTGGTCAAGTACATCGGGTTGTAGAGTGACGGCAAAATTGTTCCTGTACCTCACTTGCCCCATCGCATGTAACCGCCGCGCCATCCGGTGCGCGTAGCAGTTCTTACATCCGGGACTGATCTTCGTACATCCGGTTACCGGGTTCCAGGTTGCGTCAGTCCATTCAATCGCGGAGTCTTGAGCCATACTTACCTCACTTGAATTCGAAGCCTACTTGCGGGTCTGAATATTTCCTTGTTTCTTTCCAAAATTTGGAACCCAATTTATTTTTGCTGTACAGCGCAAGTCGATATAGCGGCAGGTTCTTATCATCCGATCGAATCATAATCGCTTCTTTTAGCCCAGTATCGATGTAATCAAGTGTCTGCATCGAGCGACCAAATTCTTCAACGACAAAGTGTTCAAATGATTTACCGGACACCTTTTCCTTGTTCCAACGAGTACGCCAATCCGGGTTGCCGACAAAATTCTCCAGCGTCTTGTTCCGAGGCTGGATGTAATTCTGTTCGTTGCGATTAGCATCCATGCTAGAAGGAATAAGTACCAGAAAATCCATAAATCGTTGCGACAAAGTTTTTATTGTTGAAAAATGCAAGTTCTGCAATTGAAATGGATCGAGAAAACAAAATCCTAGGACTTTCTGATTCCATCCGGGGCGTGGCATCTCCGCAATAATTTTATCCGCCGATGCGTTGGCATTCCTGGTGACAATCTTCACGTTTCTGTTGGGAAAGTCTCGCCGGCACCTCGTTTCGAGTGCTTCAGCACAATTCTTATCTTGTTCACAGAAGATATATTTGTCGTATGCTTCAGGCATTCCAAGGACCAGAAGAGGTGACGCACTAACGATCCTTCTTGTTGCGCGAATTTGAGATCGTCCAGGACCAGCGAATAAGTCCAAGTAAACGAGAGCATCCCACTTGCTACGCATAGATTTTATGAAGAGCGAAGCACAGAGTTGGACATGGCGGTATTTCTCTTCACCCCAAGCTCCAATCTCTGGGGTCGGCAATCCGTCATCATCCAGCGACTTTAGCGGTTCGATACTCGCCACAAACATTCTCCCTGGTCATGCGACTCTATATTGCTGTATCGCGCGGCACCAATAGAAGCGGACCCGGTCTTATCCGGCGTACCGAAGCGACTGTTTCCTCGAAAACTCCTTCGGCAATCTCTCATCTCGTTTCCCATCGTACCGCGCCTGCAAATCGAGCCAGTAGCGCTCCGACATGCCGAGGTAATGCGCAAGCCGGTGGGCGATGTCGGCGGTGATCGGGCGTTGTCCCTGGACGATCTCGTAGATGCGTCGCGCGGGAACATCGATGTCTCTGGCTAGATGCCAGACGCTGACGCCTCTTGGGGCGAGGAAGTCTTCTAACAATACCCTGCCCGGGTGGATCTTCTTGTTACTTTGCGTGGTCATAGGAGGCTCCTTAAAAGTGTTCGTTCAAACGTTCAAGGTTCAATAGTTCAACGACAGAATCGGAATCATTGGCGCCTTGATGACGATTCAGGTTTTCTGAATTTCTCGCCTTTCATTCCACTTTTCCTGAGGTAGGTTATGAAGTTGCTGATCATGCTCGATAGTCGTTTGAAAGAGTTTGTAAGCTCGTCGACTTCTGTGCTCGCCACATAACTCTGGTCGAGAGCCACATAAACCTGGGATCTCACTTCGCCACATGAAGCCTTGGCAACGTAAAGAAATTGAACGAATTCTTGATTGCCGCCGCGCTCGAAGCCTTCGGCGATGTTGGACATAACTGAGACGGCGGCCCGCCGGATTTGATCTCTTAGAGCAAAATCTTTTAAGAAATTTTCATTCTTTGTTAATTGATAGATTCTTTGAGTTAACCGGCGAGCTTCTTTCCAGACCTCCAGGTCTTCGAACACTTTCACGGCCATACAAACCTCCACTTAGTTAGTTTTAGCACTCTGGTCCGAAATACGTTGAACGTTTGAACCGTTGAACCTTTGAACGTCGCCGTCATTCGACGGCGCCTTGCCAAAACCACCTTCTTCTCACCCGGTCATAATAAAGCCAGAGCAGATCGCCGCGGCGGGTTTCGGCGTAGTAGTATTCGCGCTGGATTTCTCTATTCCACCAGCCGCCGGCGAAGACGTAGGGGCCGGTGAGCTTATCGATGGTGCCGTGTTTAGGACCGAGAATCAGCCAGCCGTCTTCGTGCGAGTGATAGGGTCCGCCGGCGAGGCGGATCGGCCTGGCGGCGACGCGGCGCACCAACACTTTGGCGAGTCGAGCCGTTCAAGTCGTTCAAATCGTTTCGGGGCAGCTTGACGCGGCTCAAAGGCTCCCAGGTAAATCTAGCTTCAGGCAAATGTCCGTCGGTGAGCTTGGCATAGACGACAGACTCGTCGCCGAATTCGGCGCGCAAACGCGCCAGAGCGCGATTGGCTGCGTCGAGATCGCGCGTCGGTTGCTCGGCAAACAGGCGCAGCTGCTCGCTAGTGGCGGCGCAGGCTTCGGCGCGTAATTCGATTTCCACCACGCCGGCAGGAAGCCGCAGCGACTCCAGGCGCAGGCGGATAAGATCTAATATCTGCGCCGCGTCGAGCGTCGGCGCCGCGGGACGGAGCGGCTCTTTGAGCCAGTCGTTGCGATAAATCAATAAAGAAAACCAGAGCGCGACCAGCGCTTGATGACGCTGCGCCAGCGTTGCCAGCAGCGGATGAAGTAATTGTTTAATTAAAAACAGCAGCCGTGTGGTGTCGTCTTCCGGATCGTCGAGAATATATTTTTGCCGAGCCGGCTCGTCCGGCGCGCGCGGCTCGAGCGGCGTCCAGAGATCGCCGGCGGCCATGCGGTAGAGCCGATGCGCTTCCTTGCCGAAGCGCTCGCGCAGCCCGCCCGGCGGCAACGTGAGCAAACCGCCGACGGTTTTAATGCCGAGCTTGAAAAGCACATCGCGAAACGCGGGCTCGATATTCAATCGATTGAGTGGCACTTCACGCGCGGCGCTGCGCTCTTCAACGGGATCGCGAAAAATCGTGATACCCTCTTTCGCCTTGGCGACGGCATAAGTGCCGAAGCGCGTGAAACCGACCACCAAGCTTGCGGTGAAGCCTCGGGCGCGCAAATCCTTGTGAATAGCGTAGGCCCATTGCTGCGGCGAAGCGTAGAGATGTTGCAAACCGGCGCCGTTGAGCCAGAAAACGCCGGGCTCCTCAATCGATGGTTCGACTTCGGGAGTAAAGCGCATGAGATGATGAGCCAAGTCGGTAATGGCTTTTTTACTTTCACCCGGCGCGACTTCGCCGGCGCGCAGCGCCGACGCTAGAGAAAACGCCGCGGCATAGCGCAAACCGGGAAGCACGCCCTGCCGGCGGGCTTTTTCATTGACCCAGAGCAGCAAACCCTGCGGCTTGTCTTCGGCCACCACCGCCACCGGATAAGCCGCCCCAATCGGGATGGCGCCGAAGCAAGAGCTGCAGTGGAAAAGCCGGCAGATCAACACAAGCCAGCCGGCCCGGTGTAGAGTCTCTTCATAATGCCAGGTGGGGCCGCGCCGTTTGTCTTTAAGAACGCGCAAAGCGCAGGCGAAGCGGTTATCCGTCAGCGCGTTTCTTTTCAGCGTGGGCTGCGCAGCGAAACCAGCGAGCCTAAGGAAAAAGCCCTGCTCTCTTTTTCCGTGAGGCAGACGAGCGCCGTGTGGTGACGATGGGCAAGACCGGTCAAGCGCGTCTGCAGCGGCATGGGAATATCGGCGGCGCCGAGATCGAGCACGACGACGCCGAAGCCGCCGGAGCGCAGAAGCTTTTCACCGGCCCGCGCGATACTTTCAGCATGACTTAAACGCACCACGACCAGCGTCGTTAAATCCGTACCGTTTTGAGCCGCATCGGGCGGATAGAAAAACCTTTCCGCCGAGGTCACCCAACCCACCGGCTCGCCGCGCTCCTGCGCTTCCCTGACCAAAACGAAAGTGAGCGTCAGCGCGGCGGAAGCCGTCGAGCCGGAGATCTCCACCAGCCGCCCCGCGACTTCGCTCAGCGTCCAGGGTGTTTGCGAAGGAACAGCGACAGGAAATTTTTGTGCGGCAAAAGTCATGACTAACCATGAGCCGTTCAAGGTTCAACGTTCAAAGTTCAAGGTCTTCCGATGAGCGTCCATTGAGCCGTTTGCGATCGTCGGATAGTTTCGAGCCCGCCTTCATTCCGCTGCGCTTCAGGTAATTGATCAAACTGCCGATCATGCTAGACAATCGCTTGAGCGACAACGAACAACTCCTCCAATTCGTTTGCTGAGAAATATCCTTGGTCAACCGCCACATAGAGTTGTGACCGGACTTCGCCGCAGGATCCCTTGGCAACGTAAAGAAATTGGACGAATTCTTGATTTCCACTTCGCTCGAATCCTTCAGCGATGTTCGATACGACAGAAACCGCAGCGCTTCGGATCTGGTCGCGAAGGCGAAAATCGCGGGAGAATTTTGGCTCTGCAGTCACACGATAGATTTCTTTCGTTAACTGGCGCGCCTCTTTCCAGATCTCAAGATCCTCAAAATGCTCTATGTGCATAAGGCCTCCAAATACGTTCAGAGTTTAAGGTTCAAAGTCTGCTAGACCTCTCTTCACCTTGAACTTTGAACGTTGAACCTTGAACCGTTTTAAAACTTTCTTAACAACCCAACGATCCTTCCGGCGATGCGAAACTCTCCTTCCGAAACGATGATCGGCGCGTATTTTTCATTCTCTGCTTTAAGCGTAACGACGCCGTCTTTCTTAAAGAATCGCTTTAAGGTCGCCTCGCCGTTGATCACCGCGCAGACGATCTCGCCGTTCTCCGCAGTGCCTTGCTGTTTTACAATCACTTTGTCGCCGTCCAAGATACCGGCGTCGATCATGCTGTCGCCTCTGACCTGGAGGGCAAACGTTTTTCCGCTGCCCATATCGTCGGGAATAGTAATGACACCTTCGATATTTTCTTCGCTGAGCAAGGGTTTGCCCGCCGCCACTTTTCCGAGAACCGGCACCTCGCGAGTAGCGATCAAAGCCGTTTTGCCCAGAGCATTGACGATCTCGATCGCGCGCTTGCCGACCCGGCGGATATAGCCTTTTTTCTCCAGCGCTTTCAGATGATCGGAGACGCCGTTGGTCGAGGCGATTTTGAATTGCTTGCCGATCTCGTGGATCGACGGCGCAAAACCCTTCTCCCGAATGGTCTTGAGCAGAAAATCATAGATCGCTTTTTGCCGGTCGGTGAGCGATGGAAGCATGATATCCGGTATACTGAAATTATTTTCAGTAGTCAACCGCGCGCAAAGCGCGCGGCAGTTCAAGGGTTCAAGGTTCAAAAGTTCAAGGACTAAAACCGCACCGTTGACTTGCGGTTGTCAGTTGAACCCAAAGTCCGACCTTGAACCTTGAACGATTGAACTTTGAACGGTGTAACGCGCGGCGCGCGTTACACTTTCTTTCTTTGATGCGAAAGATAATCGACCAGGAGATATTCTCCGAGCCGATCGGGGCGGGTGTAAAAAGCGCGGCCTCGGTTGATGCGGGTGAGATCGTCGACGAAGCCGCGCAGCACCGGGCTGTCGTCGAGCATGAAAGTGTTGATGGTGATCCCTTTGCGCGTGATGCGCTCGACTTCTTTTAAAGTTTCCTCGGCGGCGCGCTGGCTGATGCCGCCGAAGCTCAACGGCCATTCGCAGTAAAGTCTTCCCTGCCGGCAATACGCCGTCGGCTGGCCGTCGGTGATGACGATCATCTGCTGGTTGGCGCTGGGTTTTTTGCCGAGCATTTCCGTCGCCAGGTGCAAACCATCCTGCAAGTTGGTAAACGGATCGCCCATGTTCCAGGTCGCCTGCGGCAAATCTTTGGCTTTGAGCTCGACGGCGCGGGTGAAGAAACCGACGATGCCGAAATAATCGCGCGGATGAAGCGAGCGCACCAGGCTCTCCATCGCCAGCGCGACTTTCTTCGCCGCGGCGAACCGCCCTTCCCAACTCATCGACCAACTCATGTCCAAAAGCAGCACGGTCGCGGCGCGCGTATTGTACTCCGATTCGTAAACCGCAAAGTCCGTGGGGCTGATCCGCACCGGCACGCCGCCGCCGTGCAGCAACGCGTTCTTGAGCGTCTGAATCATGTTGATGTGCATGGGGTCGCCTTGCACGTAGGGGCGGCTGGTTTCGAGAACCAGTTCCTGGCTGCCGCGATTGCGCGTCGTGTGCCGCCCCATGCCGTCGCGGCGCAACTGCCGATAAATATCCCGCAACGCCAGATGGCCGACGCGCCGCACGCCCTTGGGCGTCAATTCGAAGCGCTCGCCCTGCTCGAGCACGTAGCCGCCCTCTTCCAGCAGTGACTGCATGCGCATGACCCCTTCGAAGTCCTGCTTGGGATCGCCGCCGAGAAGTTTTTCCAGGAGATCCTTGTCGACGTCTTTGAGCTGCATGCTGGAAAGCTGCGACTCCAGCTTGCGCAGATCCTCCATGCGCTCCATCAGCTCCTGCGATTGCTGGAACTCCACCGGCGTCTGGCCGCGAAACAAGCTGCCCTCGCGGCGCAGCCAGTTTTCCAGCTTGCGGATCTGATCGAGCTGCATCACCAACTGTTGAAAATCTTTTTCGGCCTGAGGGTTTTCGAATCGGTAGGAAGTGAGCTTCTCGATCGCTTCGCTGGTTTTGCCCGGCAGATCGTTGAGAAATTGCTTCTTGTCCTGGACGTCCTTGCCGGCTTGATCCATCTCCTGAAGAGTCTGCTGCTCCTGGTCGACGACCGAGTCGAGCTGCTCCTGCACCTCATCCATCGCCGACTGCAAGCGGTACTCGTCGTAGAGCTTGCGCATTTCGCGCGCCACTTGCGACAGGAGGTCTTCGATGCCTTTGGTCTGCTTCTCGCCCTGCTTGATGCCTTTCTGCATCAGCCGGCGCATCGCCTGTTGCAGGTCGCCGGTGTCGTTCATGTAGTCGTTGAGTTGGTCGAACACGGAGTCCGAATCGAGGGAATCGCGCGCTCGACCGTCCCAGCGGCTGTAACGGATATGGACCATGAAGGGTGCGGCTAAGAGGTCGTCTTCGGTGTAGTCGGAAGAATGTTTACTTGCCGTAGGTGACCCGGCCGCCCTCCATCTCCTTGTTGAGCTTTTGGTGCAGGTGCAGTCCTTCGAGGACAAACTCGGTCGCCGAAGCCATCAACGTCGGGGATTCTCCTACACCGAGCGATTTGATCGCTTCTTTCAAGCCGGGGATCTCCTTGATGCCTTCCAGATAGTCTTGCGATGCCATCTGATCGGAAACCTCGACGCCCCAACCGGAGTTGAAATATTCGACGACCTTCTGCAGCGAGTTGAGGCTGAAGTATTGATCGAAAACTTTGATCAGCGATCGATTCAGCAGCTTTTCGACCAGCTCATCTTCTTTCTTGTCTTCGCCGACGTACTCCATCTCGATTTTTCCATTGGTCGAAGCCATGAGCGCGTGCAAATCGCTGATGCGCGGCACGATTTCGTTCTCCTTGCAGCGCAGGGCGCGCTTTTCCGCGTTGCTGATCAGGCTTTCGTAGTTGTTGATCGTGACGCGCACGCTGACGCCGGAAGCCTGGTTGATCTCGTTCGACTTGCGCGCTTCAAAGGTCAGATGGCCGAGGACTTCCTTCATGAAACGGGGCACTTCGACTTTTCGGCTGCGGTTGTCCGTCGGCGCCGACTCCTGTTCCATGATGTCGAGCTCATCCTCGATCTTTTTCGGATAATGCGTGCGGATCTGCACGTCGAAGCGGTCTTTGAGCGGCGTGATGATCCGCCCGCGGCTGGTGTAATCCTCCGGGTTGGCGCTGGCGACGATGATCACATCGAGGGGCAGGCGAATTTTATAACCCTTGATTTGAACGTCCTTCTCCTCCATCAGGTTGAACAAACCGACTTGCACTTTTTCAGTCAGATCGGGAAGCTCGTTGATGGCGAACACGCCTCGATTGGTGCGCGGCACCAGTCCGTAGTGAATGGTTTCTTCGTCGGCGAGATAGCGCCCCTCGGCGACTTTGATGGGATCGATTTCACCGACCAGGTCCGCGATCGAGACATCCGGCGTCGCCAGCTTTTCGCCGTAGCGGTGATCGCGCTCGATCCATTGGAGCGGCAGCGCGTCGCCGAGCTCGGCCGCCTTCTTGCGGCAGGGGCGGCAGATCGGACTGAAAGGATTATCGTTGATCTCGCATCCATGGACGATCGGTATGCGTTCGTCGAGCAGACTGAGCAGCCCGCGAATGATTCGCGACTTGCCTTGGCCGCGCTCGCCGAGAAAGACCATATGATGGCCGGAGAGAATCGCGTTTTCGATTTCCGGAATGACGGTATCGTCGTAGCCGATGATGCCCGGCAAGATCCGTTCGCCGCTTTCTAGGTGGCGCACGAGATTCTTGCGCATTTCATCGCGCACCGGTAAAACCGCCACACCGCTCTTTTTGAGTTCACCTAAAGTTTTTGCCTCGCTCACGTGCTATGGCCTCCCCTTCGAAGTTTTGCTTTCGGGCGCGACTTTTGATTTGCGCCGGTTCTCGTAACTATTTTACACCAGATTACCATCTTACAGCTACTGCATTAACCGATAAAATCATGAAACTTAGACTGCAAACGATCATAGCTATCGAACAGATGTTGCGGCATGACACGGGTTTCGGCGATCACCGGCATAAAGTTTGTGTCGCCTTCCCAGCGCGGCACGATGTGCCAATGCAAATGATCCTTGATGCCGGCGCCGGCGCACTGGCCGAGATTCATACCCAAATTAATTCCGCCGGGATTGAACGCATCGCGAACGATCTCGATGGAGCGGCGCAGCGCGTCATTGAGATCGACAAATTCCTCGTTTGGCAGTTTGGCGGGATCGCTCTCGTGACGTTTGGGAGCAAGCAGCAGATGCCCGTTGTTGTACGGGTACTTGTTCATCATGACGACGGAGTGTTCGGTTTGCGCCAAAACCAGCGCCGCTCTGAGGTCATCCTGCCGATACTTGGTGCAAAAGACACAGCCTTCCTCCGTGGCGCCCTGACCGATATAGGCCATCCGCCATGGAGCCCAAAGCTGTTTCACTCATCATCTCCGTCTACGGTCGGATCGTACGGCTTCCCGTCCACGCGCAAGCGCAATTCTTTGCCTACTTTAAAGAAGGGCACTTTTTTGGCGGCGACGGAAACCAGAGCGCCGCTTTTCGGATTGCGCCCCTGGCGCGCTCGCCGGTGTTTGACGACGAAGCTCCCAAACCCGCGAATTTCGATGCGGTCTCCCGTAGCGAGCGCGTCGACCATCGAATCGAATATGGCATTTATAATGACCTCCGAATCGCGCCGCGATAGATGAGGAAATCTTTTATTGACCTCATCGATTAAATCCCTTTTCGTCATATCATTGCCCTCTCCACACAAGAAAATAGTTGCAAAATGATTTGGATATTGATGACAACACCGGCCGCTACTGGAGTAACGCCGGCGACCACTCGTAACGGAGCCAGCCGCGGTCGATTCCGGGCAACCGACGTCCGAACACGCCCATGAACATGCGCTCCCACCAGCGTTCTTGATCTGGACGCGAGTAATAGACGGCGGGTTCGGCCTCAAGCCCAGCGCGTTTGGCGGCCAATTCGATGGCATCTTCCAATGTCCCGAACTGATCGATCAGCCCCAATTCCTTGGCTTGCGCGCCGGAATAAACCCGTCCGTCGGCAAGCTTGCGCACCTGCGTTTCATTCATGCTTCTGCCTTTCGCCACGGCAGTGACGAACTGGCTGTGCACGTTATCTACCAGCGATTGAAGAATTTCACGTCCTTCGGGAGACAAGGCTTGAAAGGGTGAGCCGATATCCTTATTCACGCCGCTTTTGACATTGATCCCTTTGACGCCGATTTTTTTCATCAGATCTTCAACGTTGGTGAGTTGCATGATCACGCCGATCGAGCCCGTCAATGTGCCCGGGTTGGCGACGATCTTGTCGCAGGCCGCAGCGATGTAATATCCGCCCGAGGTCGCCATCCCGCCCATCGACGCAATAAACGGTTTTTGCTGCTTTTTCGATCTCTGAATTTCTTCAAAGATCTCCTGCGTCGGCGCCACGGCGCCACCCGGCGAGTCGATCCGCACGACGATCGCTTTCACCCACGGCATTTCTTTCAGACGTTTCAGCTCGCTTAGAACGCTCTGCGAGTCATCGATGGCGCCGTCGATCTGTAAAACGCCGACACCGTCACCCGAGAACAACGAAAGCGCTTTGGAATCGCCGCCCGTGAGATAGGCGTAGAAAAACACCCCGGTGAAGACCACCAAGATGAGTACAAACAAGAGCCCGAGGCCGCGCAATATGGAGTACTTCGGAGTCATAAAGTTATGTCCACGCTATCTAAACCGGCATCTAGCCGCGCCCTTTGCGCCCGCTTTGAGTATCGTCATCCTTATCGAGACGCAACTCGTCACTCAGGAGCGACTCAAATGAGAAGCGGGCGCCCTCTTTTTCCCGTTTCAGATAACTTTCCATTTCCAGGCGCTCTTCCGTACGGCGCAACGCCCGTACGCTCAGACCGATCTTGCGATCCGCAGGATCGATGCTGACGACTTCGGCTTCGACTTCGTCGCCGGGCTTGTATAAGGTCGCCGGTTTTTCGACCCGTTCCGAACTGAGTTGAGAAACGTGAATCAATCCTTCGACGCCTTCTTCGATCCGCACAAAAACCCCGAAGTCGGGAACGCTCGTCACCTGACCTTTGATTTTGGAGCCGACGGGGTGGCGGTCCGCCACGACTTTCCACGGGTCCGGCGCGAGTTGTTTGATGCCGAGAGAGAAACGCTCATTTTCAACGTTGACTCCGAGCACTTTGGCTTCGATGACATCGCCCTTCTTATAGAGTTCGGACGGATGCTTCAGCTTCTTGGTCCAGTGCAAGTCCGAGATGTGGACAAGACCGTCGATCCCTTCTTCGATGCCGACGAAGATGCCGAAGTCGGTAATATTGCGCACCGGCCCCTTGACGATGCTGCCGACCGGATACTTTTCCTTCGCAGCCTCCCAGGGATTCGCCATGATTTGTTTAAGTCCGAGGGAGATTCTGCGGTGCCCTGCATCGACGTTTAACACCACGACCTCGACCGGCTGGCCGACTTGAAGGATCTTCGACGGGTGGGTCACCTTGCGCGTCCACGACATTTCCGAAATATGCACCAGTCCTTCAATACCGCTTTCCAATTCCACGAAGGCGCCGTAATCCATCAGACTGATCACCTTACCCTGCACACGCGAACCGACAGGATACTTTTCCGCCACGGTGTGCCAGGGATCGGGAGTAAGCTGCTTCATCCCGAGCGAGATGCGCTCCTTCTCGGTATCGAATTTGAGCACGACGACTTTAATTTTTTCGCCCACCTCGACGATCTCGGACGGATGGTTGATGCGCCCCCATGACATATCGCTGATATGGAGAATCCCGTCGATGCCGCCCAGGTCGACGAAGGCGCCGTAGCCGGTAATGTTTTTCACCGTTCCTTCGAGAATGACACCTTCTTCGAGAACTTTTAAAATATCCTTCTTGAGGGTTTCCCGTTCTTTTTCAAGCAAGGCACGGCGCGAAACCACCACGTTGCCCCGTGCGCGGTTGAACTTGAGGATGGCAAAGCGGTCGGTCGTGCCGATAAACCGATCGAGGTTGCGGCTCGGCCGAATATCCACGTGGGAACCGGGAAGAAAAGCCGGCACACCGACATCGACCTTAAAACCACCTTTGACTTTGCCAGTGATATGGCCTTCGACTCCGAGCTCTTCGTTAAACGCTTTTTCCAGATCTTCCCATATTTTCAGATTTTCCGCCCGTTGCCGCGACAGCACGATACCGCCGCCCTCGCTCTCGGAGGAGTCGAAGTAGACGTCGACATCGTCGCCCACTTTGACTTGGACGTTGCCCTGACGGTCGGTGAATTCCTGGATGGGAATTTGTCCTTCGGATTTGTAGCCGACGTCGATCAGTACATGAGTCGCCGTAACGCCGACGACCCTGCCTTTAACGACGCCGCCGGGCTTGACGGTACGCAGGCTCTCCTCGAACATCGTTTCAAATTCGCTGGCGCCGCCTGCCGCTGCGCCCTGCTTTTGTTCATCCTGTTCTGCCATGCAAACCAACTCCGATCTGTTTAGTTTTCTCTTGTTTTCGTTCGAATGTACGCCAAGGCCCGCGCCGCGACCGCATCGGCGGTCGCAGCCGATGAATCGATCACCAACGCGTCATCGGCTTTGCGCAGCGGCGCCAAATCTCTTTCGCTGTCGCGTTTGTCGCGTTCGGCGATTTCACGCAGCGTCTCGTCCAGGTCGACTCTTTGGCCGGTGGCCCGAAGCTCGGCGCAGCGCCGACGAGCGCGCTCCTCGACGGAGGCTTCCAGAAAGATTTTGACTTCGGCTTGGGGAAACACGACCGTGCCGATATCGCGACCTTCGGCGACGACGCTACCGCGCCGTCCCATGTCGCGCTGTAGATCGAGCATGCGCGCGCGCACCGCCTTCAACGCCGAAACTTTCGACGCCATCTGACTCACTTCGGGAGTGCGAATATCCGCCGCCACGTCTATGCCATCCAAAAGAACCTTGAGCGCGCCCATCTGCTCCTGCAAGTCGATCTCGGTCGAGTTGACGAGATCCGCCACCTTGATATCATCCGTCAAATCAACTCCTTGACGCAAGACCTTCACCGCCAATGCCCGATACATCGCTCCCGTATCCATGTAGATAAAGCCAAGCTCTTTCGCTAATCGTTTCGCCAACGTGCTCTTGCCGGCGCCGGACGGTCCGTCAATTGCGACAATCAACCGTCCCCCCTTATCGCGCCGACTATCCCCTGTCTCATGCTCTAATGCAAACAAATTTTCCCGAGTAAATCAAAGAAATTAGGGAACGATATATCCACGCAAGCCGCATCGTCAATCACGACTGCGCCCGTGCCGCTTAACGCGGCGACAGCGAATGACATCGCGATCCGATGATCACCTAAACTGCTGACCTCGCCGCCGCGAAAACGCCGCCCGCCCCGGATCGTCATGCCGTCCTCGCGCTCTTCGACTTCAATGCCGAGCCCGCGTAGTCCCGCCGTCATGGCGGCGATCCGATCCGACTCTTTAAAACGCAACTCTTTGATGTCCGAAAAGGTCGTCACCCCATCGGCGACCGCGGCGGCGATCGAAAGAATCGGATACTCGTCAATCGTCCGGGCGACCATTTCCGCGCCGATCTCGACGCCTCTCAACGCTCCCCCGGCGACGCGAATGTCAGCGACCCGCTCGCCGGCTTCAGTGCGTTCGTTGAAACATTCAAGCGCTGCGCCCATGCGCCGCAACACTTCGACGACGCCATCGCGCGTCGGATTGCAGCCGACGTTGCGGATCGTCAGCTCCGATCCCGGAATCATCGCCGCGGCGACGAGAAAAAACGCCGCCGAAGAAATGTCTCCCGGTATCCGCACGTCTTGACCGTAAAGATTCTGTCCGCCGCGTACGGTCACTGCTGCCCCTTGGACCGTGACTTCAGCGCCGAAGCCGCGCAGCATCACTTCGGTATGATCGCGCGATTTTTGCGGCTCTGCCAAAGTGGTCGCGCCGCGCGCCTGCAGCGCCGCCAACAAGATCGCCGATTTCACCTGAGCGCTGGCGATCGGCATACGGTAATCTATTCCGTGCAGATTACCGCCGTCGATTTTCAAAGGCGCGAGACCGTTGCCGCCCTTACTGCTGATCCCGCGCTCCCATCGAGGTCAATGGGTCGATGATGCGCTGCATCGGACGCTGGCGCAGCGATGAATCGCCGTCCAATTCACTCGTAAATGGTCGCCCCGCCAAAAGGCCCGAGAGCAAGCGCATGGTCGTGCCGGAATTACCACAATCGATGGGTGCATCCGGCGCGCAGAGCCCGTCCCAGCCCTTGCCTTCCACGCATAACGAGTCGCCGTCGCGAAAAATCTCTATGCCCATCTGGCGAAACGCTCGCACCGTACGCGAGTTATCGTCGCCGCCGGAAAGATTAAAGATCCGGCTGCGTCCTTTGGCCACGCTGCCGAGAATCACTGCGCGATGCGCGATCGATTTGTCGCCCGGCACGGTAATGTCTCCGCGTAGCGGATGTTTAAGGGGTTCGATGCGTTTCATTTCGACCGTTACGGGATTTGACTCCTTGTCTCGTAGGCGTGGGCAAACTCTTTTTCCAGCAACGCGCCTTTGCCGTCCTCGATCCACCGACGGAGCCGCTCCAGATAGCTGATGTAATCGCCCAGGGATTGTCCCAGCGCGTGGCGGTTCATCAAACAGATATCGCGCCACAACTCGGGGCGGCTCGACGCGATCCGCGTGAAGTCTTTGAAGCCGCCGGCGCAGTACCCCTTTAACTCTACACCGCGCAACGGCGTGCGCTCGAGCGCGTTGACCAAAGCATAAACCAAAACGTGGGGCAAATGACTGATCACTCCGAGCAGCCGATCGTGAATCTTCGGATCCATAATTTCCACTTCCGCTCCGGCTTTACGCCACAAAGCGGCGACTTTTTTTAACGCCTGCGGATCGGTCCGCTTGGTCGGAGTCAGAATACATCGATGGCGGACGAAGAGATCGCGCCGTGCCGCCTGGGCGCCCCATTGTTCACTGCCGGCGATCGGATGGCCGCCAACAAAATGAATGTCTCCAGGCAACAGACGCTCCATGCCGCGAACGATCTCAGCCTTGACGCTGCCCACGTCGCTGACGATGCAACCAGGTTCGAGCTTAGGCAGAAACGCTTGAGTCAGCGGCACGATGGCTTGCACCGGCGTTCCCATCATGAGGAAATCGACGCTGGCTGGGAACTCGTCTTCGCGTAGGAAATAGCCGTCGATGATGCCGTTTTTCTTGGCGAGCCGAAGATTACTTTCACTGCGGCCATAACCGACAATCTCGCCGACGAGCTTGCGACGGCGCATGTCCAAGGCGAGCGATCCACAGATCAAGCCGACACCGGCGATAACCATTTTTTGAAACATCAACGCCATGTAGTTCCCTGCTAGAGCCAGTTCGCCTAAAAAGTTTTAATGACTTTTTCCAGAGCCGAAATAAACTTCCGGTTTTCCACCATTGTCCCAACCGTCACCCGTACATGCTCGGGAAATTGATAACCGCCCATGGGCCGAACGATGACACCCTGGCTGAGCAATCCTTGAAATACGTCTTGTCCCTTGCCGACGCGCACAAAAATAAAGTTGGCGCAGGTCGGCACGAACCCCAATCCAAGTCTGGCAAACTCCTTCTGCAAATAGTCGATGCCTTGCCTATTCACGTCCAGGCTGCGTTGCACGTGTTCGGCGTCATCCAGGGCGGCCAGTGCCGCCCACTGGGCGGGTGCGTTGACGTTGAACGGCTGGCGCACGCGCTGCATCAAAGCGATCATCTCCTTGGGGCCGACGCCGTAACCAATGCGAAGGCCCGCTAAACCGTACAATTTCGAAAACGTGCGCAAGGTCAAAATCGCGCGATCCGCCGCGTGATACGCAAGCGAGTTCGGATAGCCGGCGTCTTCGACGTACTCGAAATAAGCCTCGTCAACCAGCAGCAGCACGTCGCGCGAAACCTTGTCGAGAAAGCGTTCCCATTCTTCGCGGCGGAAAATCGTTCCCGTCGGATTGTTTGGATTGGCCAAAAGCACCACTCGGGTTTGCGGCGTGACCGCGGCGCCGATGGCCGATAAATCGTGGGTATAGTCTCGCAACGGAACGGCCTTGGCCTTGCCACCGACTGCCTGGACGACGAGGTTATAAACCACGAAGGCCTGCCGCGCCATCACCGCCTCGTCGCCGGGACGCATGAACGTGCGCACGGCCAATTCGATGATTTCATTGGAGCCGTTGCCGAAAATGAGATTCTCCGGCGCCACACCGAGTTTTTTCGACAAACCCTGCTTCAAATAAAAACAATCCCCGTCCGGATAAAGGTTGAGCTGATCCAGTTTCTGACGGATCGCGGCCACCGCCTTCGGCGACGGGCCCAGTGGATTCTCGTTCGACGCGAGCTTGACCGAGTCGGAGATGCCGTATTCGCGCTCCACTTCTTCGATCGGCTTGCCCGGCTCGTAGGGGATCAACGAGCGGATATATTCAGGCACCTGTTCGACGATCTTCATCTGCCGCTCGGATAAGAACCCAAAATTTTCAGATAAAGACAATTTTTCTCCAGCCCGGCGATCGCTTTTTTTACCGCGCTCTGCTCCCGATGGCCGCGCAGGTCGAGAAAAAACAAATATTCCCAGGGTTTGTTCTTTATCGGCCGCGATTCGATCTTGTTCAGATTGATGCGGCGACGCGCGAAAGGTTGCAGCATCCGATGCAGCACTCCCGGTTTATCCTGCACGGAAAATACCAATGAGGTTTTGTCATCGCCGCTCGGTCGCGTCGGCATTTTCCCCACCACCACGAACCTCGTAATGTTATTGCTCTGGTCCTCGATGTTGCTGGCAACGAGTTGCAGATCGTAAACTTCCTTTGCCATCGCGCTGGAAATGGCCGCTAACGAGCCGTCGCTCGCCGCCTTCATGGCTGCATGCGCGGTGCTGGCGACCTCGTCGACCGGAACCGCTGGGAAACGGCGCGCCAACCAGCCACGACACTGAGCCAACGCTTGGGGATGTGAAATGATTCGCCGCACGTCGGCCACTTTGCCGGAGCGCGACAGCAGATTGTGATGAATATCCAGGTAAATCTCCGCGCAAATCTGCAAATCGGAATCCACCAGTGAGTCAAACGTATGCGTGACTGCGCCTTCGGTGGAGTTTTCGATCGGCACCACGCCGAAAGCCGCTCTTCCCTGGCCGACTTCCTGAAAAACTTCGGCGATGCTGGCCGTCGGTTGTAGAGTTGTCGAGGAGCCAAATTTCTCGCGAGCCGCGAGATGAGTGTAAGTCGCCTCAGCCCCGAAGAAAGCCACCGTTAATGGCCCTTCAAGCGAACGGCAACCCGAGATGATTTCCCGAAAAACCGCGCTGATGGCCCGAGTGGAGAGCGGTCCGCGATTTAATGCGCAGACCCGTTGAAGGATTTCCTTCTCCCGATGGGGGACGTAAACCTTTTGACTACTTAGGCTCTTGGTTTGGCCGATCCTTTGCGCCAGAGAAGCCCGATCATTCAGCAGGTTAACGATTTTAGCATCAATTTGATCGATCTTTTTTCTTAAACCATCGACCGACTCATTACGACTCAAATGACTACCTCGCCCGGCGCAAACCAAGGAGGGCTGATTGCCCCGGCGCCATCCACGTAAGCTAGCTTAATAACTACACAATTGCAAATATTGCCACGGCCCTGTCTTGACTACTCGCGAATTCTGCCGTTAGCTCGTGCAGGTCATGCGTGAAATCGTCTTGCCGGACAATGAGGCAATCAAAAAGCTCGAGAGTTTTTTGAAAAAAAAATTCGCCATCGGCTACGTCCGAAAACTCTTTCACAAAAATGGCGTGCGAGTTAACGGGCGGCGCGCCAAAGCGGACGACCTGATCCGCGGCGGCGACCGCATCCAGCTATATATCGGTTTCGAAAGGCAAGCCGAATCAGTCAAGCCGCTCAAAGCCGTTACGAAACTCGATACCGTATACGAAGACAGAGGCGTTACTCGTACTCAATAAGTCCGCCGGCATCGCCGTGCAGGAAGGCAAATCCGTCAGCAAAAGAGACTCGGTGTTGGGCATTTTAGAAACGACGTATCGTGACCGCGGCATCAAACCACAGCTCGTTCATCGCATCGACAGAGACACCTCGGGGTTGCTGTTAATCGCTAAAAGCCGCCACACCGCCACAGAATTGCAAAGCTGCTTCGAGACCGGTGCAGTGGAGAAAGAATATCTGTGTCTCGTCGTCGGCCGGCTGCCGAATCATGAAGGGAGGATCGACTTCCCCTTACCCGGCCGCCAGGGCGACCCGGTGCGCGCGCTCACGCGCTACCGAGTCGTCAAGAAATTTGCAGAAGTCACCCTCGCGCGGGTTTCAATCGAGACCGGCCGGCTGCACCAAATACGTCTCCACTTCGCCAAGCTCGGCCATCCGGTGGTCATGGACGATCAGCACGGCGACTTTGGCTTCAACAAACGCTTTCGCAGGGAGTTCGGCTTGAAGCGCCAGTTTCTCCACGCGCGAAAAATTGAAACTGAACTATGCCGGTAAGCCGCGAGAATGGCAGGCACCGCTGGCGACAGACTTGGCTCGAACCTTACAGTTGCTAGCGCGCGAAATTGGCTGAATCCAACCTTGACGACGACTCTTTTATAATTTTCGCACGAGCATAATCCCATCTCGCATTGGCAACAGCACATTCTCCACTCGCGGATCGTTGCGGATGCGCTTGTTGAGCTCGTCGATAGCTTTGCTGCTTCTGTCTTGGGGATCCAGCACACGGCCGCCGCGCAGCATGTTGTCTAAAATGATCAGTCCCCGCGGACGAACCAGGTCCATGCAGCGGTCGTAGTAGCCGCCGTAGTTTTCTTTGTCGGCGTCGATGAAACAGAGATCGAAAATACCGTCCAGCAGTTTAAGTGAATTGAGCGCGGGACCGAGTTTGATTTCGATCTTGTGACCGTGCGTGCTTTCGGCAAAATAGCGCTTGGCGATCTCCGTGGTCTGCGGATTGATCTCGCAGGTAACGACGCGCCCGTCCTTCGGCAGCGCCTCGGCCCAGGCCAGCGTGCTATAACCCGTGAACATGCCGATCTCGAGGATGCGCCGCGCGCCCGTGATCGTGGCGAGCATTTTCAGAAATTGTCCCTCGACGGGCCCAACCATCATGCCGGGACTGTGGGTCTTCGCATAGGTTTCGACCCAAAGTTTGTCATGTAATTCTGATAACGGCTTGCTGCAGCGTTCCGTGTAATCCTCAATCCCTATTGGCCGTACGTCGAGCATTTCTCCATCCTTGATCGAAGTAGTTTCTTTTATAAGTGAATATCATTTGCATTACGAAGCGCGCGACGGTCACTAAGGATTCGGGTACTCCTTACTTTCAAACTTCGTAACCTTAGTCGTGAAATATCTTTCATGGTTATGTTCGTGGTCAGTGCTGCATCTATGGTAATTAGGGTCCGGTCAGTCGCATGCCACCGTCCACCGGCAAGATCGCCGCGGTCACCATCGACGCTTCATCCGACGCGAGATACAACGCCGCGTAAGCGACGTCTTCAGGCTCGCCGATGCGGCCGATCGGCACTCTGGTTTTGTAGCGCGCGAGTTTCTCGGGCGTCGACGTATCCACCATCGGCGTGCGTGTCGGTCCCGGACAAATACAATTGACCCGTATTTTATCCTTCGCATGATCCATCGCCATCGCTTCAGTCAAGCGAACCATGCCGCCTTTCGAAGCGCAATATGCGGCGCGCCCGGATTGCCCGAGCATGCCCGAGCGCGCGGCGATGTGCAGAATCACGCCGCCGCCGCGCCTTTTCATTTCGGGAATTGCCAAGCGCGAAACAATGAACGCGCCCTTGAGATTAACATCCAGTGTCCGGTCCCAATCATCTTCCGTGATCTCCGTGATGCTGCCATTGGTGCGCACGCCGCCGCTGTTGACGACAATATCGATGCCGCCAAATTGGCGAACGGTTTCGTCGATCAGGGTTTTCATCTGCGCCGAGTTCGAAACATCGCCGGGCCAAAACATCGCCCTGCCGCCGACTTTCTCGACCAGCGTTAGCGTCTCCCGACCTTTCGACTCGGTCAGCGACGTGCCCGCCACCGCGGCGCCTTCCTTGGCGAACATGACGGCAATAGCTTGCCCCAGTCCCGATCCGAATCCCGTGATAAACGCGACTTTCCCTTTAAGTTTCATACTTACGCATCCTCAGCGTCCACAAACAGTCAATAGAATTCAACGTTGACTCGCTTTCGGCTCGTTGTTACCTTTAGAAAACAATCACGGAAGGATTTCAAGTGCATGGCGGAAACTAACGATCAAAGAGTGCCGGTCACGGTTCTGACGGGATTTCTTGGCGCCGGCAAGACGACACTACTCAATCGAATACTGACCGCCGACCACGGTCGTCGCGTCGCCGTGATTGTGAACGAATTCGGCGAAGTCGGCATCGATCATCACCTGCTGATTTCGTCCGACCAGGAAATCGTCGAGATGAGCAACGGCTGCATCTGCTGCACCGTGCGCGGCGACTTGCTGCGCAGTTTGTTTGGTCTCCTCGAACACCGGGACAAGTTCGACACTTTGATGATCGAGACCACCGGCCTTGCCGATCCAGCGCCCGTAGTCCAAAGCTTCTTCATCGACGATCGAATCAAGAGCGAGTATCGGTTGAACGGCGTCGTCACCGTCGTCGATGCCAAGCATATCTTTCAGCAGTTGGGTAATTCGCCGGAGGCGAAGGAGCAAATTGCCTTCGCCGACATGGTGTTGCTCAACAAGATCGACCTGATCAATCCCGAGGATCTGCCCGAGCTCGAGTTCAAACTGCGCAATTTGAATGGCGCAGCGCGCGTATGCCAGACGCGCAATTCCGATGTCGACATCGGCACCGTCTTGGATCTGCAGAGCCTCGACGTCGAAATCAGAGCGGAAAAACATGACCACAACCACCGTCACACCGAGGACATCGAAACGGTCGCGGTGACGACCCCGGGCGATCTCGACGGCTTGAAGTTGAGTCATTGGTTTCGTGAGCTGCTGGCGGAATTCGGCGAGCGCATCATGCGCATGAAGGGCATCTTAAACTTGCGCAAAGATCCCGACCAGTTCGTGTTCCAGGGCGTGCACATGCTGTTCGAAGGACGGCCCGGTCGAGCCTGGGCCGATGACGAAGAGCGGCTCAACCGACTCATATTCATCGGCCGCAACTTGGACAAAGAAAAGATCAGTCAAGGCTTCATGAATTGCATCAGCACGGCCAACGGCGCTGCTTCATCGGAGGATGTCGACCCATTCGGCCGTAAGCAGGATGTGTCCAACTTCACCCTCGATCAGATTCGCTACTGGGTGCAGACGATTTTGACCTTCCCGCCCGATGCTCCCGATCGTCGTCAAAGAAGTTCCTTGTGTGAAGGCCGGCTGCCCGCCGGTGGAAACCGCGATCATGGTGTTTTCTGAAGAACGAGCCGCCGCGCACTTTCAAAATTCTCGCGCGCATCAACGAAGTCACCTTCGACCATGTGTACAATCTGATCGAGAACCCGCTGCCGTGCTGCTGAATCCTTTGCCCAGCCGCGCGACCTTGACACTGCAATCGTAATGAAAGCTTCAACAGTTACCGGCCAAAAAGTATACGACACTCAGCTTCAAGCCGAGGGATTCTGGCGGAGCCGAGGAAATTGACTCCACGTGCGTCATTCCGGCGGAATCCAGGCGGGTTTGTTTGAAGTGAACAGGAATTGGATGCCCGATTAACCGGGGGTGACGACTTTGGGATAATTGCTCGTCCCCTGAAGTCGAGCTTATTTCAACCTCATTGGCTAACTCAAGCTCAACCCGCCGTCGACGATCAATGTCTGGCCGGTGACAAAATCGCCGCCCGTGATCAAGCCGAGTATCGCCCCCGCGACTTCATCGGGGGTCGCGATGCGCTGCAGAGGATATCCTGCGGATGCCTGTGAATCACCTGCTGATAAGTCTTGCCGTAGTGTCCGCTCATCCACGGCGTGTCGGTAAATGCCGGAGCGACGCAGTTCACGCGGACTTTCGGCGCGAGCGCGACGGCCAGACCTTTCGTCAAGTGGATGAGCGCCGCCTTGGCCGTGCCGTAGGCGAGCGATGACATGCTCGATGGTGACAACACGCCGGAGATCGACGAAATGTTGACGATCATGCCCTGGCTCGCTTCGAGCAGCTTGGCCGCCGCCCGCGCGCAGCGAAACGCGCCTTTGACGTTGACGTCGAGAATCTCGTCCCAGATCGCATCGGTCAACGCTTCGAGGTCGGAGACTTTCACCCAGTGGGTTACGCCGGCATTGTTGACTAAGATATCCAAGCGGCCGAACTCCGCGCCGATCTTGGCGATCATCGCGCGGACCTGGGCGTCGTTCTGCACATCGGCTTGAATCGCCGCCGCTTTTACGCCGCCGCGCTCAATTTCGGCGGCGAGATCCGCTGCTTCTTTGCCTGATTTGCGATAGTTGATGGCAACGCCGCTTATGCCGGCTTTCGCCAAACTCCGCACCACAGCGCCACCGATCCCGCCTGCGCCGCCTGTAATCAATGCGACTCGACCTTGCAGCTCCATGTGCCCACCAATTCCCCTAATAGTCGGTTACGCGCTCATTGCTTGTAGGGCGACCCCCTGTGGTCGCCCGACTGAGGACCGCGCAGGGCGTGCCCCTACATTTTGGCCCCTTGAAAACGGACTGATGCATTATCCTCCCCCGCGCAGTTCGGCGGTCTTTTTTTGATCGACAAACCACTTATTCGGCAGCCTAACCAAGTCATCGGCTTTGCCGGAATATTTTACCGCGACGCCGTACTTTTCTTGCGCTTCTTCCGGCGTAATGTAACCTTCGATCACATCCCAGCGAACTTTCTCGACGTCGCGACTGAACGCCTCACCGTAACCGCCGCCGCCGGGTAAATTGACGTGAACGATTTCGCCGCTGCTGAGATCCTTCAATGCCTTGGCGTTCAGTCGTGTGCCATCGCCGAGCATGACTTCGCCGGTCGCGCCAGGCTCGCCGCCGAGCAGCCCCCGCGCCGGATACGCCGTGCGATCCGCAATCGAGCTCACGCTCCATCTCCCCGCGCCCCTGCGCGTAAATTCGGTGAGCTGTCCCGGAGCCGCCACGCCATTTTACCCGCGCCACCGGAGTTGGACCGAAGCTCGCGCCGTTTCATCACCACCGGAGACAAGCTCTCGATCACTTCCGCCGGCACGCCGGCGACGCCACTGGGGAAGCCGACTGCGTTCAAGCCGTCTTTGGTCGGCCGCGCGCCCGTGCCGCCGACTTGAAACAGGGTCAACGTGAAGGATGGATTTTGCCCGCGCCATACGCTTAGCCAGATCGGATCGGCGCCCGGCGCCATCAGACGACCGGGCATGGCGCCGGACAATGCCGCGAAAATCGCGCTGGGAATAAAGTGGCCGATCACTTGGTGGCTGCCACCGGCGCCGGTTCGAGCGCGTTGAGAATACTCCCCGGCGGCGCGCTCACATGCACAGGGCGAAAGCTGCCTTCATTGTGCGGCACGTCCGGACAGATCGCTGCCTTGATCGCGAAGCTGGCATACGCATGCGTGTAATTGAGCACGACGTTGATGCCGCGCGTGCTCTGCGGCGACGAGCCGGTGAAGTCGATAAAAATTTCATCGCCCGCCACTTTCACCGTGCATCCACCACGATCGGCTCTTCGAAGCCGTCGCTCCAGGTTTCGTTTTTCCATTCGCCGCTCGGCAGCTTGCGAATCTCCGCGCGCACCGCCGCTTCGGAGCGGCGAATAATTTCCTCGGCGACCGGATCGATCGAATCGAGCGCGAATTCGTCCATCATTTCCAACAGCGCCCGCCCGCCGGTTTCGTTGCACGCGGTCTGGGCGTAGAAGTCGCCGATCACCTCGTCCGGCTGACGCACGTTGACGCGCACGATCTGCATGAGAACTCGATTCGGTTCGCCGCGGTCGAAGAGTTTCATGATCGGAATGCGCAGCCCTTCCTCGAAGACTTCGCGCGCCTCGGCGGAAAGAATCCGGCCGCCGATAT
>CAWDPO010000033.1:0-107845 GCA_963804165.1 uncultured delta proteobacterium | reverse complement strand
CCCTTGACGCCCGACCTTTCGATCACATAACGTCGGCGCTGTGACTTCTCGCGCCGCCATGAGTCGCAAAGTTTATATCCAATTTTTCCTCGCGCATTTTTTACGGCTGGCGCATGGTCGGATTGGTATCGGCCATTCGCATCGTCGGCGGCGGGCTGCATCAGTTTGGCTTCACGGTTTTCTTTCTGCCGATCAGCCAGGATCTCGGCATCAGTCGCGCGGCAACCTCGCTGGCGTTTTCATTATCGCGCGCCCAAGGCGCGATCGAAGCGCCGCTCGTGGGTTATCTCATCGACCGTTACGGCCCGCGGCCGATCATCGTCACGGCGGTTTTTCTTGCGGGTGTTGGCTACATCCTCCTTTCCTGGGTGACTACCTACGCCGGCTTCATGGTCGTCTACCTCGGCGTGATCTGCCTGGCATTCATTGCCGGCTTCGTTCACTCGCCCATGGTGGTCGCCAATAGTTGGTTCATTCGCCATCGTGCTCGCGCAATGACGGTCGTGAGCGCTGCCGTGCCCATCGGCGGCGCCTTGATCTCTCCGTTGCTTGCTGTCGGCGTCGCTTCGCTGGGTTGGCGGTGGGCGGCATTTGCTTCGGGCTGCATCTTCTTGCTGGTCTGCTTGCCTTTGAGTTTTCAGTTAAAGCGCTCGCCGGAAAGTATGGGGCTGCGGCCGGACGGTGAAGTCACCCCGCCGAATTCCGCCAGCAATGCTGGCGCAGATGCGGCAACGGACAATAATGCCATCGCCGACTTCACGAGCCGCCAAGCCATGAAAACTTGGGTTTTCTGGCTGCTGGTTATTTCGATGACTGCGCGCGTGACCTGTTACAGCACCGCGACGGTCCACTTTATTCCATTGATGGTTTGGAAAGGCTTATCCGAAGGAGCTGCCGCGACCCTTCTCGGAGCGTTTGCGTCGATCAATTTGGTGGCGCATTTCCTGCTCGGTTGGATCGCCGACCGCGTGAACAAACCCAAACTTTTAGCCGCTTGCCATTTTCTTCCGGCGCTTTCTCTGCCACCGCTTTTTGTCGATTCAGGTTACTGGCAACTCTTGCTGTTCACGACGACGTTCACTTTTTTGGACGCGTCGTTTCCCATCATCTGGGCCACCGTAGGAGATTTTTTCGGCCGGCGTAATTTCGCGACGATCCGCGGCATGATGAGTTTCTTCTACATGTGGGGAAGTTTTGCCGGTCCCGTCATGGCCGGCGCAATTTACGACCGCACCCAGAGTTACCTGGCGGTCTTGTGGATCTTGCTCGCTCTGCTGCTGTTCGCCACGCTACTGGTTTTGTTCCTAATCCGTCCCTGGACAAAGCGCATGGCGATGCTCGCGCCGGCAAGTTGTCCATAGAATGACCGCTTGGGCGATGTTATAGAGGATACAACTTTTAACGATTCAGGAGACGATCCATGGCACGAATCACAGGAAGTCATCTCGTCTGCAAGGCGCTCCAACTCGAAGGCGTGAAAAATATTTTCGGCTTGGCCGGCGATCACATCTTGCCGCTGCTGGACGTCATGGCGGACCAAGACTTCCGCATCATCGATACGCGTCATGAGCAAGCCGCCGTTCACATGGCCGATGCCTGGAGCCGGATCACCGAGCAGCCGGGAGTTTGCATGTACACGACGCCGGGCTTCGCCAACGCGATTCCCGGCCTCACCAACGCGATGCATACCGAGGGACCGGTCATTTCCATCGCCGGCTGCGCTGACGCGCACGACTTGGGTCGCGGCGCGCAGCAGGAAATCGATCAGGTCGCCATGGCCGCGCCGATGTGCAAAGGCTCGTTCATGGTTCCTGACGCGCGAAGAATTCCTGAATTCATTGCGCGCGCGATGCGTCTGGCTTTCAGTGGACGGCGTGGGCCGGTGCATCTGACAATACCCATTGACGTGCAGGAGCAAAGCGTCGAGGAAAATGAAATCGCCTTCGTCAAACCCGAAGAATATCGCCCTAGAGAATCAGTGACTGCGGACGCTGAGCTCGTGCGCCGCGCCATCGCGCTCTTGCGCGAAGCGCGCAGGCCGCTGGCAATCGCCGGCTGCGCCGCTGGTTACACGCTGTCCGGCGACGCTCTGCGGCGTTTCGTCGAAACCACGCGCGTGCCGGTCGTGACCGAAGAGCAGGCGCGTGGACTTATTCCCGACGATCATCCGTACGCTTTCGGATTTTTCGAGCGCGGCTTGAACCGCGCCGCGGCAAAAGTCCGCGACGCCGACGTGGTCGTACTCTTGGGGCGCAAGCAGGATTTCGTTATTGGTTTTTGTCGGCCGCCTCATGTTTCCGCCGATGCCAAGATCATTCAGATCGATCCGTCGCCCCTGGAGATTGGCCGCAATCGCGGCGTCGCTGTCGGCATGGTCGGCGACGTCACCAGCGTCTTGGAGCAGTTGACCAGGGAAGCATCAAACCACGTCTGGAAAGAACTGCCGTGGATCGAAGAATTGCGCGCGGTGAGCGCCGCCCAGGCCGAGTGGACAGAAAAACTGGCGCAGCCGAAGATCCCGATGCACGCCTTGTTCGTCCACAAAACCATTCAATCGATTTTGCGACCCGGACGATTGCCTCGTCTTCGACGGCGGCGACTTTTGCCATTTCGGACGCTCCTTGTTGCCCGCGCTCAAGCCCAAACATTGGCTCTACGTCTCGAGCTTAGGCATGTTAGGTTCCTCGCTGCCCCAGGCGCTCGCCGCCAAAGTCGCGTATCCCGACTCGCGCGTGATCATGCTCAGCGGCGACGGCGCGTTCGGATTTAACGCCATGGAATTCGACACCGCGGTGCGCCACAAACTTAATATCGTGGCCATACTCGGGAACGATTCAGCCTGGGGCATCGACCGGCAAATTCAGCTCGGTCTCTACGGTCGCTCAGTCGCAACGGATCTGCTCCAGACCCGCTACGAGCAAGTCGTGCAGGGGTTGGGTGGTTATGGCGAATTTGTCGAGCGGCCTGAAGATCTCGCGCCCGCGCTAGAGCGAGCCTTCGCCGCCGGCCGGCCTGCGCTGTTGAATGTCGCCGTCGAGCGCGCGATCAGTCCGAGAGGCGAAGCCGCCATCGGCCGGCGCAAGGCAACGACCGGAAAGTAATAAGGTTTAGTCACTCTGGGGCAGTGGCAATCGAGAACTCTGTTTCACGGCGATCTCGGCGCTACTAAGTGGGTTACATGGCCAGGCGGATTCTAGAAACCCTGAAGGCCCTCACACCTTGGGTCTTGCTCGTCGCGGCTCTTCCTACCGCGCAGTTTTCCGCAGCCGCAAGCAAGGAGCAATGGATTGAAGGCGCCAAGAAGGAAGGCGAGGTGATTCTCTATGCGTCCATGAATCTCGAAGAAACCAACACGATGATCGCGCGTTTCGAGCAAAAATATCCGTTTGTAAAAGTTAAGGTCAACCGAACCGACAGTGAAAAGCTCCTTACCAAAATACTCATCGAGGCAAGAGCTAAAAAATCCTTTGCTGATGCCATCCAGACTCTTGGCTTCGCCATGCACACGCTTAAGAAGAATCAGCAGCTGGGCCACTACCTTTCTGCGGAAAACGGCTACTACGGCAAGGAATACAAAGAAGAAGGGTACTGGACGACGGTTTATACCAACCCCTACGTCGTTGCCTACAATTCTCGTATGGTCGGCAGAGAGAATCTGCCGCGTCGATACGAAGATCTGCTTCACCCCATGTGGCAGGGAAAAATGATGATGGAGCCGACCAAGGTGGATTGGTTCGGCGGCGTGCTGCAGGTCATGGGCAAAGAAAAGGGGTTGAAGTACATGAGGGAGTTGGCCAAGCAGAAAATTATGAACCGCATCGGTCACGATTTGATCGCCCAGCTAGTGGCCGCCGGCGAGGCATCCTTGGATATCGATATTCCGGCTCCGTCCGTGGATCGGGTGCGCAAGCGCGGCGCGCCCATCGATTGGGTGGCTTTTCCGCCCGCGCCCGCTTCGCTGATCGGCATCGGTATCGCGTCCCAGCCGGTACATCCGAATGCGGCACGACTCTACGTGGATTTTGTCTTGTCCCTGGAGGGACAGAAAACTCTCGCGGAGCTGGGGCGATATCTCGCGCGCGTGGAGCTGATGCAGGAACAGATGACTAAGGCCAGAGGGCTCCAGATGGTCCCCGTGAGCCCCGAGCTCGGCGAAAACATCGTCGAGTACGCCAAGCTGATGCGAGAAATATTCGGCCAGTGAGAATTTTTTCAGGCAAGTAGCCATGCCGCTACCGAGACGCGAATCCTGGAATTGTTAGGGAAGATTTCCATCGCCGATCTGACATCGGCAATTTTAAATTTCTCCGTAGGGGGAACCAGGAGGTACGACGATGCGCATCATGATCTTGAATCACCAGTCTAAACGTGAAGGAAGCCCGGCCTATGAGGCCCGTGTGGCGACGCTGCTCCAGAGTTATACTTCGCCGGGCACGACGATCGAGGTGCACTATCCTGAAGATCTCGGCGGCAGCGAGGTGACGAGCCACCTGCGCAAGAGCCAGGCATTAGCCGGGCTTCACCATGCCCTGGAAACACCCGCTTTGGTCAAGAAAGTTATCGAAGCCGAACGCTTGGGCTTCGATGCCGTTGTGCAGAGCAATACGTTCGATCCGGGCGTGGAAGTGGCGCGCTGCGCCGTGCGCATTCCGGTCGTCGGCGTGCTGCGCGCATCCTGCCATTTTGCCGCGACCCTTTGTGATCGTTTCGGCCTCATCGCGCCCTTGGATAGCCACGCCGTCTATGCGCGGCGCATCATCGAGAATTATCGGATGGGACGATTCATCTCCGGTATCCAGGCGATCAACACCTACGAGACGGGCGATCTATCGGCTTACCACGATCTTCTCGTCGAGCGCATGCTCGCCGTGGGAAGGGAATTGATCGCGCAAGGCGCGCACGCGATCATCCCGCTGGGCGGGCGCCTTGTGCCCTACGTAGTTTCGCCGCTGGAATTGGAAGGCGAACTCAAGGTGCCGGTGATCAATACCAAGCTAGTCGGGATTCGTCACGCGGAGACCTTGGTAAACGGTAAAACCAGTCACAGCTTGCAAAGCTATCCCTGGTCCGGCGGCCTGACGCCGGAAAATATTTCGCGGCGCGCGATGGAATAGCGGCAGATCGGCTTCGGGTTCGATGAAACGGCCTTTGCAGAGAGCGTTGATTTCCAGCGAACCCCACGTCAATGTCGCTGTCGAGCGAGCGACCAGATTTGAGCCTAAGTCGCCGAGCGAAACACAGCGCACCAAAGTGAATTGCAGTTTATTTTTTGGACAGATTGGCGACGAACGCCGAATCTTCCAATTCTTTGACGAAGCGAGCGTCGACTAACTCTTTCACGTTGAGCCCCGCTGCTTTGGGTTGGATCGACGCCATTTCCTGCGCCACGACTTGATATCCTTCCATAGGCGGATAGGGATAATCCGGCATGTTTTCCGTGAACCACGACTGCGTGTGTTCGAGCACGCCGCGATCTTCCACGCGCGAATATTTGCGCATGATCTGCATGGTTTCCTCTTTGCGCGTCTTGAAATAGTGAATTGCCTCCACATAGGCCCGCACGTAGCGCCGCACCATATCCGGCTGCTCTTTGATCGTCTTGCCGGTCGTGTAGATGCCACGCTGGGGAAATGGGATTTTGAGCGAGATCAGATCGAGCAAAACCGGAAATCCCAGCTTGTCGACGACCGGCTTCTCCGCTTCGGTGACCACGGTGAACTGCACGATGCCTTTTTGCATCGCCGCGATGCGGTCGTAAAGAACGCCGATGGAGCGCAGACTGACATCCTTCGCCGGATCCAGACCTAACTTTCTCAGGCTCACGCGCAGGGCGAAATCGGCAATCGTGCCGGGGCTTTGGTTGGCGCCGATTTTTCCTTTGAGATCCTCGGCCCGTTTGATCGTGGGCAGCGTCACAAAATAGTAGGTCAGAATATTTACGCTGCCGGCAATCGCGACCACGTCCCCGCCGGCGAGACGCGCGCTGACGACCGCGGGGCCGGCGCTCTCGGCAATAGCGCTTTCTCCCGCCAAGATCGCTTGAAGCGTGCGCACGCTGCTGGGAATGAGCACGGGCGCGACATCAAGTCCGTGTTTATCGAACAAGCGGGCTTCTTTGGCCACCCAGATCACCGCCGAAGCTCCGGGAGCGGGAGAGAAGTAAGCACTGTAGATTCGGTCGGCGGCGTCTAGACCCGAGGGAAGAAAAGCGAGCGCAAAGCCAAACAACAGCGCCACCGGCGCCGGCATTTTTCCCCGACATTTGCTTAGCACCATCGGCGGTCTCCCGTTCTAATTTTTCATCAGATCCGACATCGCGATAACAAATCCATGACGACAGGTTGCGCTATCGATCGGGATTACAATTGTAATTTTTTATCCGAACGCGATTTATCGTTCCGACAGATCGATAAACACCCCGTCCGGACTCGAACATTGATGCTGTCCATGGCGGCATGACGCAATCAATGCAAGCCGTCTTTCCCCTTCACTCGGCTCGCTAATGATGCGTTCGCGCATCTCGGCATTGGCTTCGCGCAATGCGGCCAATTCTGTCTTCACCGACTCGACGCTCTCGACTTTAAAACCAATATGTTCCAAGCCCGGTCGATCGATGCCGGCGCCTTCAAAATCGCTCATCTTCCACGGTGCGATGATCAGTGTCATCTTGCCGTCGGTGAGATAGAAGTTCGGATCTTCGAGCGCCTTTTCCGCTTCGGTCAGGTCGAACGAATCGCGGTAGAATGCGGCAATCTTCGACGGATTCATGACCCGCAATTTGAGGTGATGTATGCGCCGCGGCTGTTCACGCTGTTGTTGCACATAAACATCGCGGCGGTTCGACATGCCTTCCTGCGTGAGGTCGAAATAATTACCTTCAGGATCATGGGCGCCGTAAGTCGCAAAGGGACGGTTGGAAGGCCGCTTGAGCACCGCGACTTCCGGATAATTTTTCTTGATACGCGACATCGCTTCGTCGACGTCGTCGACATCGACGCCGAAATGGTGCAAGCCCGGTATATAACCCGGCTTTCTGCCGATCACAGTCACACCGACGTAACCGTCGCTGATGCTGACGGCATAATTGTTCCGGATCGCCTTCTGTTCCTCTTCGGAGCCCGGTTTCGACCGCTTCATGCCGAATATGGCTTCATAGAATTTCGCTTCTCGCACAAAGTTTTCACTGACGATCGCCGCGTGCTGAATTTTAGTTGGCATGAGAACCGCCTTCGTCTTGAACGGCCTTGAACGCGAGTCACTTTCCCGTGATTCGCTTGAAGAACCCCTCTTTTTCCAATTCGTCGAGCGTGCTTTCATCGACGTATTTGGCAAGGTTCATGTCGATCTTCGGATTTCGCTGCGCGACCATATCCAAAGTGTTGCGCAGCCCCTGCGCCGCGATACGCGTCGGGAAAGAAAAACTCGTCGCGATGTACTGATAGGTCTCCTCGATCGCCTTGGGATTTTTCTGCTGCAACCATTTCGCCAATACCGCGGTCGCTTTGTCTTTATTGTTCAGCAACTGATAGGTCGCCTCGGCATAGGCCTCCTGGAAACGTTTGACCACGTCGCGATTTTGCTGGAGGAACGACCGGCGCACCACGATGGCGTTCATCGGAAACGCCGCGGCTTTCATGTCGCGCATGTGCACGAGCACGTTCATGCCCATGCGCTGCGCTTCGCCGAGCTCCGGTTGCGCGAGCACGGTGGCGTCGAGCGCTTTGGCGCTCATCGCGACCAGACGCTGTGACGCGCCGCCCGCCTGCAAGAGAGTCACGGCCTGGCGCTGTACATTCCACTCTTTGAGCGCGAGCAATATCGCCAGCTCGTTGGCGCCGCCGAAACCGACGATGCCGATTTTCTTACCGCTAAGATCATCGGGCTTGCGGATTTCCTTTTGTGCGACAAAGCTGAAAGGAAACGTATTGAGCGAACCCGAGATCATGACCAGATCCGCGCCCTGCGCGATGGCATTGACCGTCGTTACCGCGTCCACCTGAGCAAAGTGAACACTATTGCCCACCAGCGCCTGGATCTGACGAGTCGAGCCCGGCGTTAAAACCAAGTCGCCGTGAATGCCGTACTTGGCGAGTAGGCCCAGCTCCTTAGTCGCCCACAGTGGCGATTGAAAACCGGCGAACCCGGCATAAGCAATCGTGTAGCGCTCTTGCGCGCGCAAGCCAACCGGCACACAGCAGCAAAGCAATCACGAGCCACAACTTGCGCATCATCGATGACCTTCCCCGCGTGATGTGTAGGCCCGGTCGATTTCCGCGATCCGCTCGCGAATATGCCCCTTAAAATCCACGGCGAGGGGAATGACCTCCGACAACGCTTGTAAGTGCAGGAGCCGATTTGTCTTGGCATCTCTAATTACGTGTTGCGGGTCGCGGCCGTTCTTTGCGTCTCTCATCGCGTTCAACAGCAATTTACGCGCGGCGACGATTGCCTTGTCCGAAGTCACCAGATGCTCCGCCGTGCGATCTTGCACCGGGCCTTGGCTCTCCGTAGCGAACGCGTCGTGCGCTTGAAAGTTCAAACCCATGCCGGTGAAAGTCTGCGTGTTCATCGAGGCGCGGTCTTGCTGATAGCGGTTCGAAGCATTCCGCGTCAATCGATAATCGGCGGTCAGCTCCGCCCGGCTCCTCGTTCGCATAAAATCATCTAGCGGCTTTTCGCGGCTGAAAGCGAAAATGTATTTCCAGTGGCTGGTGTCGTCGATCGGCACGTGCCAGTGAATCGAGTAACCTTGTCCCACGGAAGACCCGCCGAAGACGGACAAATTGGGCATGACAAAATTGGTAACCCGCAAATAACGTTTGTCTCGCCCGGCGCCTCTGAGCGTATAGATCCTCAGACCATAGTCCGTGATTTCGACTTCGATCGTCGGCGCGATATCTTCAGCGAGCAATTTATTGTCAGTGGCGTTGCTGCCCGGTACAGTTCGTCGCCGCGCGATCTGCGCTTCGTCGAGACATTGATGCAAAAAAGAAAGGTGGACAGGATCGATGTTGCCTTCGTTGCCCTGGAGATAGTTGCAAGTCTCAAAGATCTTGGTCACGGTCCGGTATTCTCCGGGCACGGTGAGAAATTCATAATTCGGCAGCAATGGCGGATCGCCAGGCCCCATGTAAGTGAAAATCACCCCGCCGGCTTCCTGGCATGGATGAGCGCGATGGCGGATCTCGTTTTTGTTCGCGCCGCCGCCCGGTTCGCCGGGTTGATCGAGGATTCGGCCGCAGACATCGTAAAGCCAGCCGTGATAGAGGCAACGCAACCCGCCGTCTTCGATGCGTCCGTAACTCAAGTCGGTGCCCCGATGCGAGCAGTGCAGCCCGATCAATCCCAGCCGGCCTTGATCGTCTCGAAACAGCACTAATTCTTCGCCGAGGATTTTGACCTTCAGCGGCGCGCCGTCTTTCGGCAGTTCCTCGCTAAGCGCGACGGGCTGCCAATAGCGGCGTAAAAGCTCGCCGCATGGCGTCTGCGGGTCGGTTTGAGTGAGTAGTTGATTTTCTTCAGTGCTAATCATGACCTGTTCCTCTAATGTGAGCTTGTCGGCTAATCGAGCGACCCAGTTTATCTATTTATAGCTATTTGGGAGGCTGCTGGGCAAGCGGGCACTATCCTTCTGTGCGCTTCACCAGATCGTCGATAAAACCCGCGTCATCCAAGCCCCCAGCGTCCCACACGTCGAGATCGTAGTAGCGCGCCGCCATTGCGCGAATGGCGAAGATCACCGGTGTTCGATCGTCGTCACGGCAAGCGAGTGTTAGGCTTGGCATGATCGTCTATCGCTAACAGTCGGGGCTGCGAGGCTTGTCGAATTTGTTTCCGGCGCGCAGTCGGGTCGCCAAACGAATATCGGGGCGGACTTTCAAAACGCTGCCGTGCGCCACGTTGACCGTGCCGGCTTTGGCGCCGCGCGGTTTCGACACGTAGCGCGCTCGCGTGCAGTGAACCGGGATCATTCCGGCATTGCGCGCCTTGCTGTGGTACGCCGCCACGGCCGCGGCTTGCTTTAAAGTCTCACGGCTTGGCTCCGCATCCGGTCTCGCGCGCAGAATCACATGGCTGCCGGGAACTTTATCGGCATGAAACCACCAATCGGCGGGCTCAGCCAATTTGATGCTTAAGTAGTCGTTGTCGGCGTCCGTCGCGCCCACCAACAGCGTCCAACCGTCGGGAAGTTCGTAATAAATAATCCGTGGCTTGAAGTCGGTCAAATTTCGCCGCTCGCGCAACCCTGAGGGCTATTTTCCTTGCAGCCGCTTGAAGAACCCTTCCTCATCCATGCTTTTCAAAAGCGAGAGATCGAGAAACTCCGCGGCTTTTTTTCCGCGTAGATGCGGCAAGGATTGGCTCAAGTCTTCGATGTCGTTTTGTATCGCTTCTTCGTTCGGAAACGGCCGCACGGGAATCGAGCCGAGCAAATAATTTTTGTGCATCGACTCCAGCAATCTTTTGATCCTCGATCTTCATATACTTGCGGTAGATGCGCATGGTCAGATCTTTATTGTTGCGGCCGACCCAAGTTCCCTCGGTAACCGCCATGAGAAATGCCTTGAGCTGTCTCGGCCGTTGTTTCAGCAACTGGCGGCTCGTGGCGATATCGCTGCCCGTGGTAAATACACCGGAGTCGTAAAGATCCGCCAAGACGGAAAATTTCATGCCGCGATTGGCCAATTGAAGAAGATTATCTTCGGTTCCCAACGTCGCGTCGATCTTGCCTTGCAACAGCATCAGCATCCGGCGGTCCGACTCGCTGATACCAGTAGCGAGCAATTGCACGTCTTTGCCGGGAACCAAGCCGAGCTTCGGCATCAAGCGTTGCAGAGCGAAGTCGGAACCTGCGCCGATCCGGCTCGAGCCGATGATTTTGCCCTTGAGCTCCTGCACCGATTTAATCGACGGGTGAGCAATCAGCTTATAGGCAATATGTCCGAGGCTGGCGACGATCACCAACGGCGCGCCGCGCGCCGCCGCGCCGACGGCGGACGATCCCGACGCGGCGATAATATCGACGCTGCCGCCCAGCAAGGCATTGACCGAAGTCACGCCGGAGGCGATGTAAATCAGATTGCCGTCCAAGCCGTACTTTTCGAATAGTCCGAGATCTTTGGCGATCCATAACGGCGCCCGTGTTCCCGAGACCGACGCATAGGAAATCGTAAAAGAATCGAGTTTCTTGTCTTGTGCCAAAGCCATCCGGGGCATCAACACGAACGCAAGGCTGGCAAATATCCAAGTACCTTTTTTCATCGCCGAACAGTTTTTCATTCTGACGCCGGATCCATGCTCGATCTTCGATGCTCTATCCTCGACCTGCTACTTTCGATCCTCCGCTCAGTAATGTTCGCCTTCTTTCAATGTGCGGATGTCTTTGCGGATTTGCGCCTTCGACTTGATCTTGTGTTTGTACAGCAGAAACGGCCAAGCGCGGTAAGGATTCTCCAGGCGCGCGTTATTGCGGCCGCGCCCGGCATCGGCCATCGGTTTGAGCTCGGTGATGCTCATCATCAACAGCTGATCCTGGCAGGCGCGCTCGAGTTGAATCGCCGAAATACAAGCGCCCTCGATCCCCGGTCCGGTGACGACGACGCCATGGCCGCGCAGCAGCGTCGCATAGTGCGGCCCGAGATTGGCGACCATGCGCTCGGCTAATGCGAAGCTGTTGATGCCGTGGCTATCGGGAAAAATCGGCACGCCATCGGCGAAGATGCGCGCTTCGCGGTTGAACGGAATCAGGCCGGTGTCGAGCAGTCCGACAAGTATCGACGCGCGCGCATGACAGTGAATCACGCTGCCGATATCGGCGCGGGCGCGATACACCGCTGCGTGAATCGGCGTCTCCGAGGGAATCGGCCCCGCGCCGGCGATGCGCTTGCCGTCGAAACCGACGATGCAAATATCCTTTGGATCGGCGAGCACGCCGGCAAAACGAGGGTTAATCAAAAAAGTTTCCGTGTCGGGAATGCGTGCGCTCAAATGCCCCGATCCCGAAAGCACGCCTTCGCCGGTAATGACGCCTATGCCCTCGACCAGACGGCGCTTCAAATTCTCAATCTGCCTTTTTTGATTTTTTGGCTTGCTTTGCATTGAACTTTTGAACCTCGAACATGTGAACCAAGTCGCAACACTATCGCGCTACCTAACATGCGCTCTGATCGGCGTCAACGAAGCGATCTCTCGATTGACACTCTTATAGCCTCACGTTATCTCTCCAATATGTCGTTCAAGATCTGGCTCCGAGTTAAGTTACCCGATGAAGAATTAGCCGCGCTTAAGCAGAGCGCGCCGCAATGTGAACTACGCCAAGGCGATGACGACGACGCGATGGATCCCCGATGGATCAGCGAAGTCAATGGCGTTTTTACCGAAGCACCGCTGCCCGACACGTTGATCCAACAAATGCCGAATCTCAAGTGGCTCCATGTCACGCGCGGCGGCGTCAATGCCTATCTTACACCAACGGTGAAGTCTCGCCCGATTCAAGTAACCGGCTCCAAAGGCATCCACGGCACGGTATTTTCAGAATTCGCCCTTGCAGGCATTTTTATGCTCGCAAAAAAATTGCCGGAGTGCATCGACGCCCAGAAGCAGAAACGTTGGCAAAAATTCGCGCCCTTCGAGATCGAAGGGAAAACCATCGGCATCGTCGGGCTCGGCACCGTCGGACTTGAATTGGCCCGTAAAGCAAAAGCTCTCGGCATGCGCGTTCTCGCAACCAAACGAACCGCGACGGCAAAACCGGATTACGTCGACGAATTGGGCACGGCGGAATTCCTGTCGCAGTTGCTCATGCAATCTGATTTTGTCGTCTTGCTCTTGGCATCGGTACCGTCGACGTTCAACATAATCGGCGAAAATGAATTGCGCGCGATGAAGAAAAGCGCCTATCTGATCAACCTCACCGGCGGACGCGCGATAGAAGAACCCTTGCTCGTGCGCGCCTTGAAGGAGCACTGGATCGCCGGCGCCGTGCTCGACGCGTTCGCCAAACAGCCGCTAGCGGAGGATTCGGAACTATGGACCTTGCCCAACGTGATCATCACGCCGCGCATCGCCGGCATCACCAGCCAAAAATGGTCAGCGCTGCTGCCGGTCTTTGCGGAGAATCTTCGCCGCTTTCTCGCTGGCGAGCCGCTGCAAAATCTGTCGACAAAGAACTAGGCTACTGAAAACCTCAGCAGACCTGCAACATTTAGCGATATTAAAATCCGCGAAGGCCGTGCATATATTGGTGGCGGAACGGCGTGAGCAACGATCAGCAGTTCTCTTCGCCTTGTCGCCCCAATAGTTCTGTAGTAGATATTGACCCATCAATAAACACGGGAGGAAAAAGCCATGGCATCGATCCTTTACGTTGCGACGGATGAAGGCGTGGTCACGCTCAAGAGCGAAGACGGCCACAGCTGGAAACAAGAACATCACGGGCTAAAAGATTGGGCAGATTCCGGAAGTCGCGGTTTCGCCGAATGCGCCGAACAAAGTTTTCGCCGGAACGCGCGGCGACGGCGTCTGGGTCAGCGAAGATTTCGGCGCGAGCTGGAAAAAGCCCTGCTACGGCAAACGCGGCCCGGGCAAAGTGCGTTGCTTGACCTTCGATCCGCACGATGCCAACACGCTCTACGCCGGGACCGAACCCATCGATGTCTTTGTCAGCCGCGATGAAGCGAAGAGCTGGGAGCGCCTCGATTCGGTTTGGAATATTCCCTGGGTATCGACGATCACTTATCCTGTCGCCACCGTCGAGCCGCACGTGCGCGACATCACCATCGACCCCAAAGATCCGAAAACTATGTACGTGGCGCTGCAAGTCGGCTACATGCTCAAGACCACGGACGGCGGCAAGAATTGGGAGCTGCTCAACAAGAACCTCGACTGCGACGTGCACACCATCGTGCTCCATCCCGAAGACAGCAACAAAATTTTCATCGCCACCGGCGGCCACGACTGCCGGGCGGGTAAAGCCCCGGGCCGCGCGCTTTATTCCAGCAGCGACGGCGGCAAAAACTGGGCGCCGATGGCCATGGAGTTCAAAGAAGAATACTCGGTGCCGCTGACGATTCATCCAAAGAAGCACAACGTGCTTTATTCCGCCGTCGCCAACGGCCAGCCCGGGCAATGGCGCAAGCGCAACACCGGCGCCGAAGCGTTTCTCATTCAATCCACCGACAGCGGCCAAAGCTGGAAAAAACTCGACGGCGCGGTGTCCCAAGCGAACCGGAGTTTCGTCGAAAGCTTCGCCTTCGATCCGGCCAACGCCGATTGCATGTACGCCGCGCAGCGAAATGGCGATCTGTTCGGCAGCGACGACAGCGGCAGCAGCTGGTTCAAGCTGAACCTATCGGTGCCGGAGCTTTCCGATATGAAAGCCGCGCGCGCGTAGGCCGGTCACATGCGGGAGACAAACCTTGAACTTTGAACGTTGAACTCGGAACGAAAAAACCTATGGCAAATCTAGTCGGCTGCGCGGCCATGTCGCACGCGCCGCAGTTGATGCTCAATCCCGACAACTGGCATCTGTTGAATACGCGCGCAGAGCGAGCACCTGCCTGATAAGCCGGGACTGGAGAAGGAAACTCTGGAAGTCAAATGGGCCAAATGGAACGGCTGCATGGAGGCGATTGGCAAGCTGCGGGAAAAGATCGCAGCTTTTGATCCCGACGTTCTCGTTGTCGTCGGCGACGATCAGCATGAAAATCTCGTCGACGACAACATGCCGCCGTTTACGATCTTCATGGGCGAGGAAGTCGAAGCGAGCCTCAGCCTGCGCTATTTGAATCAGCCCAAGTCGGAAAATCGCACCAAGTATCGCGTCGACGCCAACCTCGCCGAAGGCCTTGTGAACGGCCTGATGGATGAAGGCTTCGATCCGTCTTATTCCAAGAAAACCCGCTACGACGGCGGGCTCGGCCACGCCTTCGCGCGCGTGCTCAAGTTCGTGAGCCCGCAGGCCAAGCACGCCGTAGTTCCCGTGATGGTCAACACCTACTATCCGCCGGCGCCGTCGGCGAAGCGCTGCGCGCACTTCGGCCGCGCGCTCGCGCAAGTGTTACGACAAATACCCGGCGACGAACGCGTCGTCATCGTCGGCTCCGGCGGCCTCAGCCATACCAAGATCGATGAAAAGCTGGATCAGGATTTCATCCAGGCACTCCGGCAAAACGATCTAAAATAGCATGAGCGCTATGCCCGCCGAAATTTTGGTCGAAGGCACTTCGGAAATCCGCAATTGGATCGTCACCGCCGCGGCGGCCAATCGACCCGGTACGATGATCGACTATCAGCCGCTCTATCGCACAAGCACCGGTGTCGGCTGCGCCATGGGTTTTGCACACTGGGATTTAAACTGAGCAATCGTTGCATTCGTTTCAAATCGACCCCGCCGCCATCAAGCAGCAAGATATCTTTTTCTCTTTCTTCTCTCTTATGAGGAAGGATGAGGGTTGGCTTGAGTTTTTTTAATGACCACCGAAGCTAACGATCCCGACCCACAAGCCGTAGGACGCCTCGCGGCGTTGCGCTACCGCGATTTTCGCCTCTTCTGGACCGGCCTATTAGTTTCCAACATCGGCACCTGGATGCAGATGACTGCGACGAACTGGCTTCTGTACCAGCTCACCGGTTCGCCCGTCTTGCTGGGCTTGAATGGAATCTTCCGCGCGGTTCCAGCCATCGGTCTCGGCGTCATCAGTGGGACCTTCGCCGATCGTTACGATCGCCGCAAGCTCATGCTCTGGAGTGAAGTGGCCTCCGGACTATTGGCCTTCGGTCTTGGCGTTTTGGATCATTCCGGCCGTATTGAACCGTGGCATATCTATACGTTCACATTCCTAAATGCTTCTGTGGGATCCTTGGATGGGCCGGCGCGCCAGGCGCTGTTTCCAAATTTAGTCCCGCGCGCCGTCTTGCCGAACGCGGTGGCGCTCAATTCTCTATTGTGGAAGGGATCGGCGCTCGTGGGTCCGTTTCTCGCCGGAGTTGCGATCAGTTGGATGGGAACGGCGGGCGCTTTTTACGCCAATGCCGCGACCTATGTTGTCGTCGTCTGCGCCATCTTGATGATGCGTGTAATTCCCAAGGGCAACTCCAAGCAGCGCAGCCTGCTCAGCGAAACTACCGAGGGCTTTTCCTATATCGTCTCGCGGCCTATCGTCCTCGGCGTGATGGTAATGGAAGCGGTGGCGTCATTATTCGGCCTAAACCACACGATGTTGACCATTTTCGCCAGTGACGTTTTGCGCGTCGGCGCTCACGGCTTCGGACTTCTTCAATCCGCGCGTGGCCTCGGCGCCGTCATCGGCTCGAGTTTTTATATCGGCATCGGGCAGCGCCCGCATCAGGGCAAAATTCTTTTTGTCTCGGCGATCCTCTATGGCGGCGCTTTTGCCCTTTTCGGTATTTCGCAGTCGTTCTTGTTGTCGCTCTTGCTCATGGCATTTGTCGGCGCCACAGACACCATTTGGGGCGCATCGCGCGGCACTATTCTTCAGATGACCACACCCGATAGTTTTCGCGGCCGGGTGATGGGAGTTTTTCAGTTGAGCAACCGCGGCCTCCATCCTCTCGGGCAAGTTCAATCCGGCCTGATCATTCCCTTGATCGGCGCGCCGGCGGCAACGGTCTTAGGCGGCTTGGTGGTATCCGCAGTCACTTTGATCACAGCGTTTAAAGTTCCGGCAATTCCGAAATTTCGCTGGGACGAAAATTAACGGAACACCAAAGATAATGCGTATTGTCGGTCTGGAGAATCGCAATTTGAGACCGGTGCATCGTGACTACGACTTCTGGCGCTAGCGCGGCATCGGTGACAAGGGCCCCAATCATCGGCCAGACAGATTAACGCGAAAAATCAGCGGCTGAAGAAGGAATGCAGCACAGTATTTTCGAATCTTCATCAAGCCGGAACTAGAAACTCAACATCCCAAAATTACCCGTCAGGGCAGCAGCTTGTCTTTATCGCCGAGCGGTTTAAAGCGTTGCGAATAGCGCCGCCGCATTCCTTGCGCGCCCATCCGTCCCGTCAGAAATCTATCTCTGCTCTCCGTCGGCAGGTCGATGCGGATATTCTTCGCCGGATCGCGAAAGGTATTCATCGGATCTTTACCCGCGGCGATAATTTTAATCTGATTGTCGAGGAGGTGGCGGTAAAGCACGACACCGTGATCGGACTCGCCGAGGAGCTCCTTCGTGCGGTCGTAAACCGCTCCCTGCGAAACAAAGATGGCGTTGTCCTGCGGATCGACGTCGTTATTGAGGAATTGAAACTGCGGCTGTCCGTGGCGGTCGAGCTCGGGCGACGGCATATGATACAGCGGCATTTCCTCCGCCGTTTGTCCCTCACCTTCGCCGAATGGATGGATCGAGTAATACCATTGCGCCGTGTGGGTCTCGTCCACCGGCACGCGAAAGCGCAGCATATCGGGCCCTTTTTGAATCGTCGGGAAAACTAGCCAGTGACCGACCTTCCAATCGTCGGATTCTTCGCTCTCACCTTCCAGAATGCGCCGTTTGATAATGCCGTACTCGGCCAAATCGAAACCGATTTTCTGGTGGCGCACGCGTTTGCGTTTCAAGTCGGCGTTTCCCGTCCGCTCGGCGGCGTAATTGCGAAACACACCGTGCAACCATTCGACGTGCACGGGATCCATAATATTCTCGACGGTCTGTAGCCAGTTGGCGGCAGTCATCGTGTAACCGACTTCGCGCCAGAAATTGTCTTCGACGAGCAAATCCCAGTGTGGCACGAGGGGCGCCGGTTTGGGCCCGAGATAGGCGAAGATCATGCCGCCCAATTCTTCGACGGCATAGTTCGCCAGTTGAATTTTGTCTTTGAAGCCGCCGGGCTTGACGGTTTCTTCAAATGGCTGCTCCAAGCAGCGCCCGGTGCGATCGAATTTCCAGCCATGATAAGCGCAACGCAAACCATCTTCTTCCGCCATGCCGTAAGCCAAATTCGCCCGGCGATGCGGGCAGTGGGCGTCGATCAGACCCAGCCTTCCTTGCGTGTCTTTAAATAACACCAATTCTTCGCCGAGAGCCTTGACGAACTTGGTCGGATGACGCGCCAGTTCCGAAACCGCCGCTATCGGATACCAATAACGGCGCAACAGATCTCCCACCGGCGTGCCCGCTTTGACCTGGGTGAGGCGTTCGTTGTCTTCTTTGCTGATCATGCTCTACTCCCGTTTCGTGATCGCCTATGACGACAAGTTATGGCTTCTTGGCACTCTTTGCCAGCGCCTGGCTCACTACTTTTTGCATGGGCTCGGCGTCCATCCACTCCGCCTTCCATGTCACCATATATTTCGCTCCTTCTTTGCGTCGGGCCATCGGGCGCAGCTCGTTTTTTGGAATATCCACGCGCAGCGAGTCGTGAATCTGCCCATCGCGCTGAACCGCCATTTGCCCATCGCGTGAGAGCAGCCAGTTGATGAAAACCTTGGCCGCATTGGGGTGCGGTGATCGATCCAACCATGCAAATGTGAACGCGCCCGGTTCCAACGCGCCTCCCTCTTTCCAGGAAGCGTTATCGAAGACGTCGACCGGCAAGCCCCGCGCTTTCGCCTGCAGGACATCGTCGCCGTTGCCGAATAGCAGGATCGAAAAGCGCCGCTGCGCCACCCAATCGATCGCCTGGCGGTAATCCCGCGATATCATCACGACTTGTTGACTAAATAACCGGCGCAAAAACTCTTCGCCCAGTTGCGGATGATAGTAAGCCGTGCGCGCACCGCTCCTGCCGTAGCCGCTGGCGCGCGGGTCGATGACGACGATCTTGCCGCGCCATCGCTCCTGCAAGAGATCCCAAAACGAGCTGAGTTCCGCCGGCGCCACCAGCTCGCTGTTGTGCGCGACCATATTCACCGAGACGCTGCCGACCGGAACGAAGATGTATCTGCCTTCGGCATCGACGTATTGATGTTTCCCCGACCACCATTTCGACTCGTCTTTGACTTCCGGCAAAATGAATGCGCCGGCGATGGGCTGCAGCGTTTTAGCCTGATACAGCGCGTAAGGCGAAGTGTTGCCGATGCGCGCCACGTCGGCGAGGTATTTCCCGGCGCGTCGCTCGGTCATGATGCGCACCAGCAGCTCGTTGCCTCTACCCTGCACGACTTTGATTTTGATGCGCGGGAATTTCTTTTCGAACTCGGTCAGAAAGTTAAACTCACCGACCGTGTAATAGGAGACTTCGCCCTCCTGCTCCGCCGCTTTGACCGTGCGCTCCCACTCGGTTTGCCATGCGGCAGCAGCGACACTTAACTGGGCGGCAGGCGCCGCGGAGACCGAACCCAAGAGAGCAAAAAGAGGAATAATCAGAATACGCGTGATCATATGTTTTTCTCACCACGGAAGTCTCTGTCGCAACCCCAAGACTCCATAGATAGATGTCATCCTGAGCCAATAGGCGAAGGATCTCGCCTTCGTCGACAGCAGGAAAAGCGAGATTCTTCGCTTACGCTCAGAATGACATCAGCGCACAGCCGCTCGAGGGGAGAGGACTATCTGGGTGCGAACGATACGTCCCCATCTCACTAAGAACTTGGTCTCTGCGTCGATCATTTCTTGATGATCTCTTTCAACAGCTTATTCACCGGCTCTTGATTGCTTCGCTCCGCAGTATCCATGATGATGTACTTCACTCCCCCCACTCGTCGCTGCGGCATGGGAATGGGATCTTTGGCGATATCGACGCGCATCGATTCCACCAACAGGTCGGCGGAATTCATGATCTTTTGAAACGAGACCTGGCCGTCGCGCGATAATAGCCAATTAATAAACACCCGCGCGGCATTGGGATGCGGCGCCTGATTCATCAGCGCGATCGAACCGTTGCTGCCCGAGGAGATCGCCGGAGTCTCTTTCCAGCGATAGGTTTCAAACTCCTCGACGGGCAAACCCTGCGCTCGCGCCGCTTCGATATTGCCGCAAAATAAACAGAGCGCGTACTTTCCCACCGCGAGCCAGTCCAGCGCTTGGCGGTCATCGCGGCTAAGGACAATGTCCATTTCCAAGAACAGCCGGGTCAAAAATTTTTCTCCGAGATCGGGAATATTGTAAAGGACGCGTGTGCCGACCCGCGGCCGGCCGGGCTGGCGCGGGTCCACGGCGACGATTTTGCCGCGCCATTTTGCTTTGATCACGTCCCAGTAGGATTTGAATTCGTTGGGGTCGACTCCATTTTTACTATAGAAGAGATTGGGCATATCGACGCTGCCGATGAAATACGAAGATATGGCTTCCTTCCGGATCCATATATTGATGCTTGCCTTCCCACCATTTCGTCGCGTCGGTCACTTCCGGCAGCAGCAACGCCGGCTTGATCGGATCCAAAGCTTTGGCCGGGTAAAGCGCTACGAACGGAGTCGTCGGTCCGCACAAACAAACATCCCAGAGAAACTTGCCGGCGCGCCGTTCCGCCATCAGGCGCGGTCCCGTCTCCGCCGCGGACGTACTCGCTGTGATGACCTGAATATCGGGAAATTTTTTCTCGAAGGCTTTAACCGCCGCCTCGATGTTCTCCCGCTGGTAAAGAAAAACGCTGACTTTGCCCTCTTTCCTGGCAGCCGCAACTGTGCCCGACCACTCCGCATCGATTTTCGTTTCGGCAGCGGATAGGTACGAGCTAGCAAACAAACAAAGCCATGCGCCAACTACCGCGCAGGGAAAGCGTTGCATGACCAACATCGCCATGATGGCAACCTTTTACTGTAATTTTCGAACGGCTTGAACTGTTTGAACGATTTGAACGGCTTGAACGGTTCGAATTACGGTTCGCGCGGCCAGAGAGTGACGCCCTCGGGCTTGAGCTCGAGAAAAACTTTGCCGCCCTGCTTGAGGAGCTTGGCTTCCGGCGACACGATCACCCGGGTTTCTGAGCCGAGAGTCACGGTGTACTCGTAACGATCGCCGAGGAATTGCGTCGCTTGCAAAGTTCCTTCGACGACGTTGCCCTGTCCCTCACAGCCGCGATCCGAGAGAATCATTTTTTCAGGCCGGATGGCGACCATCGCGGACTGGCCGATGGTGGGGAATCCGTTGGCGGATGAAATCACATTATTCCGTTGCAGCGTGAGCGAAGATGCGCCGACTCCTTGGACTTCGACTTGCACGTGCTGATCGGAAACGCCAACCACCTTTCCAGAAAGAAGAAACGTCTTACCCAAAAAGTCACGCACGAACGGCGTCGCCGGTGTATAGTAAACCTCCTCCGGGGTTCCGACCTGTTCGAGCACGCCGAATTTCATAATCGCGATTCGATCGGATAGGCTCAGCGCTTCGATCTGGTCGTGGGTGACGAATATCACTGTGACGTTGATCCGCTGCTGCAGGGCCTTGAGCTCGCGACGCATTTCTTCGCGCAATTGGGCGTCGAGATTGCTCAACGGTTCGTCGAGCAACAAGACCTTGGGCGAAAATACCAGCGCCCGGGCGAGCGCGACTCGCTGCTGTTGCCCGCCACTCAGTGCCGGCGCCGGCCGCTCTTCCAGTCCGGAAAGACCGACGAGCGCCAAAACATTGGCGACTTTGTTGCTGGCTTCGGCGCCTTTCATGCCGCGAAGTTTGAGCGGATACGAGACGTTCTCATAGACCGTCATATGCGGCCACAGCGCGTAGGATTGAAACACCATGCCCATGTCGCGCTTTTCCGGTTTGACGAACAGTTTTTGCGCGTCGGAAACCAGACAACGGTCGGCAAGATAAATCGCGCCGCCGTCGGGTTTTTCCAGTCCGCCGACCATGCGCAGCGTCGTCGTTTTGCCGCAACCGCTGGAGCCGAGCAGGGTAAAGAACTCGCCTTCTTTGATCTCGAGATTGATGCGATTAACCGCCACCACTCGGTCGAAGGTTTTGTAGAGATTTTCAATGCGTAAAAAGCTCACGTGATCTATCCTTGCCGTACCGCTGAAAATGCCTCAATTACTACCGAGGACCGAGGATTGGCCAATCTTTCAATTTTCTTCTTCGAGTTGTCGTCAATCCGCTCGAATGCCGACTTTAAGACCGAACGATCGCGCGACGATGGCCAACCCGAGCGTGAGTAACGTCACCATGATGATGGTAATGCTCGCGACTTCGCGGTATCCCGCCGCCACCTGATCAAGGGCGAGCAGCGACAAAGTTCTGGTTTCCGAAGTCGCGAGAAGAATGATCGCCGAATTGTGCTGCGCGGCGAACATGAATTTAATCACGCCCACCAACACCATCGTTTGCGCCATCAGCGGAAACACGATGCGAAAATAGGTGCGCCAAAAGCCCGCGCCCGACATGCGCGATGATTCCTCCAGCTCTTTTCCGAATTGGACGAAATTAGCTTTGAGTATTTGGGTCGACAGCGTGATGCCGCCGAGAACCTGAGCGATGACCAGGAGAAAAATTGTGCCGTAAAACGGCCGGAAAAACGGCGTGCCAAGAAACATCCACAATAAGCCAAGCCCGGCCAACACGCCGGGGATCGCCGACGGCAGCCAGCAAATAGTATCGAGCAATGAGCGGCCGGGAAGTTTGGTCCGCACCAGAACGTAACCAATCAAAGAGAAAACCAGAGCGCCGACTAGTCCGGCGCTGACCGCGACGATCAGCGTATTATGCAAGCCATGGAGAATACGCGGATCGCTAAACGCCATCCTCCAGTACTCCAGCGTCCATGTTTTCGGCAGATTGAAAAAGCCGAACCGAGTCATGAAGCTGCCGCCCAAGACACTCAAGAGCGGCACAACGTCCAGGACGAAAATAACCAAAGCAACAAAGGCCGTCGCCGGGTAACGCCACACGCCAAGATCGATGATCTTCGGTTTGAATTGCCCCGTGACGGTCGTGAATTGCCGGCGCGTGATTAATCTGCGCTGGAGGGGAATAAAAGCGGCGAGAAAGAGCAGAATGATGCTCCCCAGCGCCGCCGCTTGATTCACCAACGGCGGTTCCTGCCTCGCGAGATCGACAATTTTTGTCGAGTACACATAAAAACTCCACGGCACGCCGAGCAACAGCTCGATCTCGAAGCTGCTGAAGATGCGGATCACGCTGAGTAAGAAAACAACAACGATCACCGGAGTCATCGCTGGAACGGTGATTCGCAACATCGTCGTGAGCGCGCTGGCGCCGGACATCCGGCTCGCTTCTTCCATCGATGCGTCCATGCGGCGGAACGCCGGCGTCATCAACATCACTTTGGTGGAAATACCGTTGCTAACCAAATGAACCCAGATAATCCCCGCGAAGGTGTAAATGTCGAAATTAAGCCCGCTTAAAAACGGTATCTGACGCAACCACGAGTTTATCAATCCGGTGCTCGGATCGAGCATCAGCATCCAACCAAACGTGGTCGCCAACCCCGGCAGAAAGAAAGAAATCCAAAAGCCGAACTCCAACGCGTTGGCGCAGAAGATATTGGTGCGCGCGAGCAACCAAGAAATGAAAATTCCCAGCGGTAGCGCGATCGACTTGCAGCACGATGCCGATCTTCACGCTGTTCCACAGCGAGCGCCAGATCCCATACTCGCTGAATGCTTCGCGCCAGGCCTTGAGGCCGTAGACCGGCGGTTCGGCGATCGTCGCGGTGTTGAAACTGTTGACGACAATCAGGGTCAATGGGTAGAGCACGTAGAAGCCCATAAAGCCGATCAGCACGGCCATGAGCGCCGTGCCGCCGTCCATCGGGGGGAGCCAAGAACGGCTGACGGATACAGGGCTCAGTGTCTCGGTTTTAGCCATATTGAATCCCTCTATAAGCCAGCGAGTTTCTATCGCGTCGCTGTGTGAAGTTCAAGACTAAAAAACAGCAACAGATCTTACGATCCACCGGTCAGTACGGGCTCGGCACCTGATGGGTGACCAGTTGTTCGCGCTTGTGCTCATTCGACTGAAGTATCGCCAGGCAAACCTCCAGAGTCGCCTTGCCCCATTTCCCGTCATGGGGGACGCTCCCGCCAGTGGTCACGGCTTGGTAAAAATCTTCCAGTTCCACCTTGAGCGGACCACTCCAGTCCGGACATGGCACTTCAGTTCTGCCGTGCTCGTCGTAAATGAAAACCCCGTCCGCAGACTGCCGCAGCGCGCCGCGCTCGCAACTGACTAAGCGTAATGCCGAAAAACGGCTGGCGCGGCCTGCCTGCTCGCCATCGCCGTCGCCGCGCTCGATGTCAAAAGCTGACGCCCGAGCGGCTGGTATCTTTGTTAAGCCTTCCTTCGGCGCGTGCTTTTCTCAATCTCTGGCCGGGCCCAAGTTGATCGTCCCCGCCAAATACGTCGCCCTCAATCAACTCGCGATCGTCAAAATAGCCATAGCCGTCATAGATCAAAGTTGCGGTCACACCGCCGTCGAAATCCAAGAGCGCGGAATAGTTTCCTTCCGTAGAATTTTCTGCCGACCAGCGGCCCGCGTGGGCGCGCACGCTGCGCACCATGCCGCCGCCCAATAGACGAGCGATATCGACCTGGTGCGGCGCCTGACGGTAGCAAACGCCGCCGCCGAACTCAGTATTAATTTCCACCGGCTCGCGCGGCCGCAACAGCCAGGGCGAATATCGTAGCGTATGAACTTGGGTTACCCGCCCAAGCTTGCCACTGCTGATAATCTCGCGCATCTTGCGGATCGGCGGATTGAAACTGCGCGTATGCGCGACCATGAGCTTGACGTGATTTCTTTCCGCCGCTGCAATCATCCGGTCGCAATCTTCCAGAGTCAATGCCATCGGCTTCTCGGCCATCACATGCTTGCCGTGTTCCAGGGCCGTGAGGGCATGTTCGGCGTGATAGGGATTCGGCGTGGCGACGTAGACGGCGTCCAGCTCTTTGAGCTCGCACATCGACTCGACGCTGTCGAAGGTCTGAATGCCAAACTCGGCGCGGTACTGCGCGCGCGCCTCTTCTCGAAGGTCGGCTCCCGCGACGAAGGAGAATCCCGTCGTCTTGGCGATCGCTTGCGGCAGCGATCTTCCCGCTGTGCCGAGACCGACGAGGCCGATTTTAACCAAAGCCATCTGTCGCTACCTCCAGACATCAATTCCGTTCAAGTAGTTCAAGCCGTTCAAATCGCTCAAGCCCCCACCTCTTTCCTCCCCTGCGACGCGGGGGAGGACGAAGGAGGGGATTTGAACCCTTCGGCTTTGCTCAGGACAGGCTCCGCGGAGCGGTTGAACGGCCTGAACGTTTTGAACGTTCATTTTCTCGTCCGCTCCTCTTCATTAAGAATCGGACTATATTTCGTTGCACCGCCCTGGCGGCGCGGGCCGGAGCGAAAACTGCCGCTGTTGAGCTTGCTGTCTTCAAGACGGACCTTGATATTCACATTGTTTGCCGGATCGCGAAGAACGTTGATCGGGTCTTGCCCGGCCTGAACTTTTTCCAGCTGCTCCTTGAGCTGGCGACGGTAGAGAATGATGCCTTTGTCGGAAAGACCCAGCGATTCTTGCGTCCGATCCGCGACTCCGCCCTGGGTAATCCACGCGATCATGTCTTCGCCGCTGTTGTTGTCGAGCAGCGACCACTGTGGCTCGCCGGCGGCGTCGACGCCCGGCACCGGCACGTTGTAAAACGGAATCACTTCCTGCGGCCCCTTGGCATCGCCGCGCGGATAGCAAGTGTACCAGAGGTGCAGCGTGTGCGTGTCATCGAGCGGCACGCGGATCTGAAAAGTCGGTCGGCTCGTGCTCCCGCTCAGGAGAATATTCGGAAACAGCACCGGGTGCCCCACCTGCCAGTCTTCGTTGTCTTCGCTCTCGCCTTCCAGCATCCGAGTCTTGATGATGCCATGCTCGAACTCTCTGAAGTTGATCTTTTTGTGGCGCACCGGCTCGCCTTTGAAATCCGTGCGCCCGAGCCGTTCTTGCACGTAGTTGAAAAAATGCTGATGCAGCCATTCGACATGCACCGGGTCGAGGGAGTTCTCCATGATCTGCAGCCAATTACACGGGATCACCGCCGCGCCGATATCACGCAGTACACCGTCGCGCACGAACAATTCCCAGCGCGGCAATAGCGGCGCGGGCTGCGGGCCGAGGTAGGCGAAAATCAGACCGCCTAGCTCCTCGACCGGATACGCCGGCATGCGGATGCGATCCTTAAACGTACTTTCGGGATCCTCGGCCTGTTCATAAGGCTGTTCGAGGCATTTACCGTTTCGATCGTACAGCCAGCCATGGTAGGGACAGCGCAAGCCGTCCTTTTCCGGAATCCCCAGAACCAACGCCATGCGCCGGTGCGCGCACTGCGAGCCGATGAGACCCGGCCGCCCCTGCTTGTCGCGATAGAGCACCAAGTCTTCGCCGAGCACCCGCACACCCTTAGTTGGTTTCTCAATGAGTTCAGAGCACGCAGCGATCGGATACCAGTAGCGGCGCAGCAATTCGCCCATCGGCGTGCCACGCCCGACTTTAGTCAGCAGCTCGTTTTCTTCACGGCTCAGCATAGGTCATTTCTCCATGAGATCTCAATCGAGGAACTTCATCTTCACCACGAAGAGCGCGAAGGACACGAAGGGGTTCGACACTTATCGAATCAAAGTTCGTGTTTTTCGTGACCTCCTTTGAAAATACCTGTTCGAAAATGAGAACGAATAGAGGCTGCCTGGGTCGTCATACCCGCGAAAGCGGGTAGCCAGGCTAATTCGGCTGGAGCAAACCTGGATTCCCTAAATTCACAAACGAAGTGCAACACTTTTTGTATAAGGTGTTGCGATGGGACAGCACTATGAACAGCTTTCATTGGAACAACGTTGCACGATTGCCCGGCATCGCCAAGCCGGGAAAACAATCCGCCAAATCGCGACAGCTATGGATCGCGCGCCATCGACTATAGCGCGTGAGCTTAAACGCAACAGCGGCACTCAAGTCGGTTATCAGCCGGCCTACGCCGAGCAGCGACTAAAAGCCGGCGTTGGCGGGGAAGCCGGTTGCTGCGTAAGCCTGATCTTCAGCAAGAGGTGCTCCAAGGCCTGGGACAGGGTTGGTCGCCGGCTCAAGTCGCCGGACGACTGAAAAAGGAACAAAGAGCTACAGTGATCAGCTATGAGTCGATCTATCGCTTTATCGACTCCCAGATTCGCCGTACTCAGGACTATAGTTGGCGCCACTACCTTCCCCGGGGAAAAAGCAAGCGGGGTTGGCGTGGGCACAAAGGCGGTAGCCCAGTGGATCATATCCAGACCGAGTACCGATCAATCAGCGTCCGGCCTACATCCATAAGCGCCGACAACCGGGGCATTGGGAAGCGGACTTGATGTTGTTTGCCAAGTACGGTCAGGCTGTTTTGGTCACTCATGAAAGACGCTCTCGTTTGCTCCTGGTCAGTCGACAGCCCAGCAAGGCTGCCGAGCCGGTGGCTAAAAAGCTCACGGATCTGTTCAGATCTTTACCCAAGCTCTTACGTCGGACGATCACCTTCGATAACGGCACTGAGTTCGCCTATCACTACCGACTCCATAAACTCTCGATGCGCACGTTTTTCTGTGATCCTCATGCGCCGTGGCAAAAAGGCGGTATTGAAAACGCCATCGGACGAATGCGCCGAGGACTGCCGAGGAAGACTGACTTGGCCACATTATCCGATAACCGTTTGCTCGTTTGGTTCGTTGTTATAATCACACTCCGAGAAAGTGTCTCAACTACAAAACCCCGGCAGAGGTTTTCTGCCACAACCTGTTGCACTTGAAATGTGAATCCACCTTCCCGCGTGCGCGGGAATGACGGATCGAAGAGAGAGCATCACGTGGAGGGACATCCTGAGGTGCCCCCGGTTTAACGGACAGTTAATTAGTAGACAGTTTGACCGACTCGTACTGCATCGGCGTTTGATAATTCAATGACTGATGAATTCGTTTGCGATTGTAAAACAGTTCGATGTACTCGAAGATTTCCGATCGAGCTTGATCCCGCGTGTGATAGTCGCGGTGGTGAACGATCTCGTTCTTTAGTGAACTGAAGAAGCTTTCAGCGACCGCGTTGTCATAGCAGTTGCCCTTGCCGCTCATGCTGCGCAGCATCCCGTGTTTTTTCAGCAGATCCACATAACTCCCACTGGAGTACAAAATCCCCTGGTCACTGTGATGAATGAGCCCTGGCTTGGGCCGGCGTTGCTCCACCGCCATCATCAGTGCCTCATTGGCTAGCTCCTGGTTTGGACGATCCTTCATGGACCAACCCACCACTAAACGGGTATGCAGGTCGATCATCACGGCCAGGTATAACCAGCCCGAGCGCGTTGGGATGAAGGTTACATCGGTCACCCAGATCTGATCGGGGTAAGCGGCTGTGAAAGGCCAGCGTAAAAGATTGGGCGGTACAGGCGCCGTGTTACGGGCCTGATAGGCCAGTCTAAATTTGCGTTTGCGCCGCGCCTCTATCCCTGCCGCTCGCCTGAGCCGGGCGACGCGATGCTTTCCACAGATCGTCCCGGACTGCTGTAAGGTCCGCCACGTCTTAGTTGCACCATAAGCCTCTTTCATCTCCAGGTGGATCTTGCGGATCTTTTTGAGCAGAACACCATCCTGGCGGCTGCGCTCACACTCCTTACGCACCTGCCAGTCGTAATACCCACTGCGGCTGACCTGTAACACTTGGCACATCCGTGTGACGTGAAACTCTTGGCGGTTAGCTCGCACGAACGCGTACTTCACTTGAGCTCCTTGGCAAAGTACGCGGCTGCCTTTTTTAAGATGTCGCGCTCCTCTTTGACTCTCTCCAGCTCCTTGCGCAGTCGAGCCACCTCATCGTTGCCGCCCGATCCTCGTCCTGATCCAGGGAAAGCTCCTTCGCCACGCTTACTCATCTGCTCTTTCCACTTGTAGAGCTGATTGCGCCGCACTCCCAGTTCGCGGGCGAGATCTGACGGGGGCTTCTGCGAGGTCTCTAATAACCGCACCGCTTCTCGTTTGAACTCGCCGCTAAATCCCTTGCGCTTCGTCATCGAACACCTCCTTCAGGGCTTTTGACCCTTTTCTTGGTGTCCGTCAAACCCGGGCTAGCTCATCCCTCCATTTTCATTCTCTGTGGGCGAGCGTGAGGTCATGAATCACTCGTGGTTAAAAGTCCCTTATTCACTATTCACTTCTTCCCCGCTTCACTTTGCGCTTCACTGATTAACTTGGAAATCGGCTTCATGTCAAAGTAATCGGCGTTCCATTGCGGCAAGTATTTCACCCCGGGATTTAACCGGTTGCGCGGCGGGATATCGTCCTTGGGAATATCCATTCTGAGCGAGCCTTCCGCGCCCGCGTCGATAAACTTGGCCGAAGTCTTCTGAAAATCGCTTTGCCCCTCGCGCGAAAGAAACCAGTTGAGAAATACTTTGGCGGCATTGGGATGCGGCGGCTGATTCATCAACACCAAAGTCTTCGCGCGCGTCTCGACGCCGACGCCTTCTTTAAACGACGACGGCTCGATCAGATCGACCGGAAGCCCTTGCGTCTTCGCTTCGCTGATCGACTGGTGGCGGCACAGGCAAATGGAATACTTACCCGCGGCAAGCCAGTCTTCGCCTTGAGGATAACGGGCATACAGTGTCAGCGCCATTTCGCCGAACAACCGGCGCAGAAAGACCGGCCCCAACTCCGGGTTGTGATAAAAAAAGCGGTCACGGGTCGCTGCGAATCCCCCCGCCTTAGGATCGAACGCGACGATCTTTCCCTTCCACTTGGGATCGAGGAGGTCCCAGTAGGATTTGAATCCGCCGGGATCGACGATCTTACTGTTGTACCCCACCAGGAAAAGCGGCGCGCCGACATAGACGAGTATGAACTTTCCCTCGGGATCGATGAACTGCTGCTTGCCCTGCCACCACTTCGACTCGTCTTTGACTTCGGGTAGAATAAAAGCCGACGCAATCGGATCGAGCGTCTTGCTCTGATACAGGGTATAAGGCGAAGTATTGCCTAGGTTACCGATGTCGGCGAGAAATTTTCCCGCTCTGCGCTCGGCCATGACCCGGGAAACATGCTCGCCGCCGCGCGCGGTCACGACGGAAATCTTGATCTTGGGAAACTTTTTCTGAAAACCGGTATTAGCGATCGCGTCGCCGACTTCGGAAAGGCTATACAAAACGACTTGTCCTTCTTGCTCCGCCGCCTTGACCGTTTTTTCCCACTCTTCCTGCCATGACACCTTAACCTCTGCCGCAACGCCGGCGCGCGGAATGGGGATCGCCAATGTCGAGAACAACATCAGCGCGGCGATCAAATTTTTTGCGTGGAACATTTTTGCTGAACGAATCGACAATTTCACTTAGCAGGTCGCTAAAACACCTTTTATAACTCCTTCGACGTCGCTCAGGACGAACGGACACATTAAGATGGTTATGTTTTTCCGTTCATGCTGAGCGTGTCGAAGCATTCCGACGTTTTTTCAGTACCCTGCTAGTGTCCTGTCTCAGAAGTTCGCGACATAATTCCCACCTCATTCCGTCGGAAAATCTCCCCTTCCCCTCTTTGGCAAAGAGGGGTGAGAATCGCACGGAGAAAATTCCCCCTTTGAAAAAGGGGACAAAGGGGGATTTGAGTTCAACTTCAGTGGCTGCCATCGTTTGAACTTTTTAAACGAACTTCTGAGACGCCACACTAGACTAAGGGTTCGGAACGTCATTGCGCTCAAAATCGATTTCCACCTGCCAACCCTGGCGCGAAAACATTTGCTCGGCGGCCTTCGCTCCCGCCAGATCTAGCCCGAGCTTCTCGGCCATCTTCAGCGCATGCCCGGTACGGCCCGGGCGCATGCCGAGTTTATAAGTCTTGTCGCCCTTGTTGAAGACATTGTCGACCAGCTCGTCCAAGCGCCACGACTGCGCGCAGCCGCCGGAGGCCGCGCGGGCAAACATTTTCAAGTCGAGGCCGGATTTTTTTGCCAACAGCAGGCCTTCGTAGATCGCCAACTCTGACAAAGCTTGCATCACCTGATTGATCTGTTTGCCGATCTGCCCGTTGCCGTTCTTGCCCAAGTACGTAACCATGCGGCCAACATGTTGCAGCACCGGCAGACAACGTTGATACGCCTCATAGCTGCCACCGACAAAAATCGTCAGGTTGCCGTTGGTGGCGCCGATATCCGCGCCGCTCAGCGGCGCATCGAGCATCTCGACGCCGCGCGCGCGCAGGGCGTCGGATACTTTGACGGCCAGCTCCGGCGCCGTGCTGCTCAGATCGACGAAGACCAAGTTTTCATTGTTCGCTTCGGCGATGCCGTTTTCGCCGCAGGTGACCTTTTCCACATCGCCCGGCTGGAGCGATGCCAGGACCATCGTCGATCGCTCGGCAATTTCCTTCGGCGTCGCCGCGACGCCGGCGCCATTTTTTTTCAGCGCCTGCATCTTTTCGTCGTCGAGATCGAGAACCGTCAGCGGATAACCGGCGCGCAGAAGACGCAGCGCGATGGCGCCGCCCATATTGCCCAAGCCGATAAAGCCGAGGCGCTCAAAAGGAGCTGTCGAATTATTTGTTTTCATCGTTTTGGTCCCAATAGACTTGCATCGGTTGAATCAGCGACAAGTCGCTGGCCGTAACCGATTCGTCCTTCCGAGATTCCTTCACCGCTTGGTGACTGTGTTGCAATCCGAAAAATTGCGCCCGTGTCATCCTGAGCCTTGGCGAAGGATCTGCTTTTCTTCCGCACTCGTGTCGATTCGGCGTTGACGTTTCGAGACTACAAAACCAAAAAGCAGATTCTTCGTCGCTCCACTCCTCAGAATGACATTGCGACACAACCTCTTGCGGGAGAAGATAAGGATGAGGGGTGATTCGAATGGCACCCTCACTCTTACCCAAATTACGGATGCTCTTTGTTTTTGACAATGAACTGAATCCTATCTATTGCAGCCAAACTAATATCGCGCAGAGGTCGATGCGATCGAAGTAACAGCTTTCAGTTTTCATATGTGCTCCGCCTGCTGCTGTAGCTCGGCAATCAATCCTTTCGCTGGCTCAGGCACTTGACCCACCGGATATTCTTCGACACCGATGTCGAGATCGACCATAGACAGGTCTTCTTTCAGCACACCTCTCGGCGCGCCGCCGTTGGCGACCTCGGCGATGCCGTCGCGAATCATCTTTCGTAAGAGCAGAATCGCCCTGTCGCCGTAGCCGGGATGTTCCAGCGCGCGATCGACGATCGGTCCTTGGCTTTCCACCATCGCTTTGTCCTCCAGAGGAACGATGCCCTTGATCTCGCCGTAAAAGCGCCGGTCGTACGGTTTTCTCTCCCGCTCCTTGGCTTGATCCACGAAGGCGCCGTGATATCTGCGCTCCTTCGGTTTTTCAGGATAAACCGTGAGGCGCATCTCCTCGCAGTGCGTATCGTCGATGGGCACGATCCAGATCGCCTGCTGGAGCGTCACTTGAGGTTCCTCAGGATTTTTCGGACGCAGTTCGCGCGACTTGCGGTTAATGGTCGGCAGCACGGTGCCTCTTTTTCTCAACGCGACGTGATTGGCTTTTGCGCGTGGCTCGAGAATATACAATTTAACACCGTATTCGCCTTCCACCGCCTTAAAGCTCGGACACTTGTCGTAAATTCTGTGCAGATAAGTCAGGTGCGTGGTATCCGTTGTATTCTCCACGCCCTGCAGCCAATTGCAGTTGTAGGCTTTGCCGGTATCGCTGTCGCCTCGCTCGACGACCCGATAGCCGTCCTGAACCAGCACATCGTATCGCGGCAGCGGCGGCGGGCTCTCTTTATCCTTTCCCATGTAAGCGAACACAAACCCGCCTAATTCCTTTGCCGGGTACCACGGATGCTGAATGTGGGGCGCGGTCTTGATCGGCTCGGCGGGCCGGTCGACGACCCGGCCGCGCCGGTCATAGCACCAGCCGTGGTAGGCACAGCGAATCCCCTCGGTCTGAATAATGCCGTATTCGAGCGACGCCCGGCGGTGCGAGCAGTAGGCTCCCAATAGCGTCAGCTCGCCGGAGAGATCGCGGAAGAGCACCAGCTCTTCGCCGAGGATTTTCACCGGCACCGGTATATCTTTGACTTCGTCGGCCAGCGCCACCGGCCACCAAAAACACCGCAGATAGTTCCCGCCCGGCGTGTCCGCTCCGACTCGAACGATCTGATCCCAGGTAAGGTCGCTCGGCTTAATCATGAGATGTCTCCTCTATTGTCGGTTCGCATATTCTCCTCCGTTCGAGCTGAGCCTAACCAGTCCTGAGCGAAGGTGAAGAACCGAGGCCGGAACGGGGTTATGACTCGGTCGCATCGTCGCCATGATCACCTTACCAGCTCATTGACGAACTTAGTGACCGATTCCCTGTCCCACACCTCGGTTCCCCAAAGACGGACGTACTTAACGCCCTTCTGCCGTTGCAACGAACCAGACAACTGCTCTTTGGGAATGTCTTCGCGCAGCGAATTTTGTCCCGGCTCGTTGACGCCGGTTTTTTGAACCGCCATTTGCCCCTCGCGGGAGAGAAACCAGTTGATCAGCACCTTGGCTGCATTGGGATGCGGCGCCTTATTCATCAAGGCCAGCATCGTACCGCCGGCTTCAAGACCGACACCGTCCTTCTTGAACGCATGAGCGTCGAGGACATCCACCGGCAAACCTTGATTCTTCGCCTCCTCGACTTCGGTCGCTTTGGACGTCAGCGTCAGCGGGAATTTACCGGCAGCGAGCCAGTCGGTTTGCTGCCGGTCATCGCGCACGAGCGTGGGTCCGGCCAGGCTGAATAGTTTTTTAAGATAATCCGGGCCAAGCTGGGGGTTGTGATACAGAAAGAGCAACGGGCTTTGGCCGCCGGGCTCTTTCGGGTCTTTGAGAGTGATCTTACCTTTCCACTTGGGCTCGAGGAGATCCCCATAGCTCGTCAATGTTTTCGGGTCCACCGATTTTTGGTTGTACCCGAGCAGGTGCAAGGGGAAGGCCGCGTAGACAAAGACATACTGGTTATCGATGTCGTTGTAGTGATGTTTGCCGTCGAACCATTTCGAAACGTCTTTGACTTCGGAAAGCATCAACGCGGGTGCGACGGGATCGAGCGCCTTCGCTTTGTAAAGCGACGTCGACGTGCCGCCGCCGAGGCGCACGACGTCGGCGAGAAATTTTCCCGCTCTGCGTTCAGCGAGCAGCCGCTGTTGGATCTGCGCCGCGTTGCCTTGGATTAAAACAACTTTGATCTTGGGAAATCTTTTTTGAAAGGCAAGCCATTCCGCATCGTGGGCGATTTTGTAGACGACGACCTGCCCTTCCTGTTCGGCGGCCTTGACGGTGCGCTCCCACTCTTGCTCCGAGCCGGAAGTCGTTTCCGCGCTCCGACCGCTTGCGGCCCCAGCAAGAGTTAGAACGACAACCAAGAGTCCGATCAGGTCGCGCAGTTTCACTCAGCACCGCATGGAAGCGAAGGTCACCACGATCGTCCGGTGACGCCTAGCGAAGCGAGAATTACTTATACGTACAGCCGGGATGATACGAGCCCATATTGCATTCGGCGCCGACTTCTTTCATCGCCGCCTCGAAGTCTTTATGGATCTGCGGATCTTCATCTTCGAATTCGATCTGACCGCCGCCTTGCTTCACGCTGGTGTAGGTGCCGCCTTCACCGTCCTGCATGCGCATGAAGCGGAACTTCCAGCTGCCCCAGCGTAGCGCTAGATAGCGCGCCGGCTTGGCGCCGGAATTCAGATGCTGGTGGAACCACTGATCGGGCGGCACGACAACGCTGCCGGGCTTCCAGTCGACACGCTGCATCGGCTCCCCGTCCGGCCACAAAATCGAATAACCCTGTCCGCTGAGTATGATGACGTGCGCGCCGGGACCATGCTTGTGCCCTTTCTTGTAAGTACCGACGGGGAACTCCGAGATGTGCGCGCACATGGTTTGCTTGGCGAGATTGAACTTCATATTCGTGCTGCCCTTGCCGCGCTCACTGTAGTCGGCCAGGCCAATGGTGTGGGTGTCCGGCACGAAGTTCGTCGTCATGAAGAAGCGGCCGGTGACTTCGCCCTGACCACTGAAGTAGCCTTCGGTGCTCGGATCGAAGCGGTCAAGAAACGCATAATCGTTGTCAAAAATGAAATCGACATTGTGAAATAGATTGATCATGAAGCAAGAGTTAGTCACGGCGAAATAACGCGCCGCCTCGCTGCCGCTCGCGTTGAAATGTTGGTAGTGCGCGTTGATCGGTACCGCAAATAAGCTGCCCGGTCCCCACTCGAACGTATGCTTCTTCCCGTCCTTCTGCCAAACCGAAGTGGCGCCGTAGCCTTTGGTCACATAGACCATCTCTTCATAGAGATGTTTCTGAGGTTTCGTTTTGCCTTGCGGCGGAATCTCGCAGATGTAGGCGTCGTTTACGCCGCCGGTGCCGTCGAGAACCACGAACGAGCAAGGCACGCCCTTGAGATCCCACGGCGCGAGCTCGACTTTATTGACATCCTCGACGAAGAACCCTTTGACTACAGGAATTTTCTGCGCCGCCTGCCATTCACGGTAACTATCGATTCGTTCCGGCTTAAGATCGGCAGGCTGTTGTCTAGTTTCCGTCACTGGTGTGCCCTCCCTAGAGAATCAATCTTAAATTCGTAGCGACTATCTTATAGGCGGGAATCCAGGTTATTCTGAATCGCCTGGATTCCGGGTCACGCCAGCTATAGCCAGCGTGCCCGGAATGACGATCGAATCGATCGCGAGGCCACATTCGCGCTTCTTGTTTCATTTCACGGACACCATTGCCCGTCAACCAACCGTGCAACCTGGATGATACGGCATGTTGCAGCGCGCCCCTACGGCTTTCATCGCCGCTTCGAAGTCTTTGTGGATCTGCGGATCTTCGTCTTCGAACTCGATCTGCCCGCCGCCGAGTTTGACGCTGGTGAAAGTGCTTCCTTCGCCGTCCTGCGAGCGCATGAACTTGTAGCGCCAGTTGTTCCAACGTAGCGCCAAGTAGCGTGCCGGCGCCGCACCGGAATTGAAATGTTGATGGAACCATTGATCCGGCGGTACGACCACACTGCCCGGTCCCCAATCGACCCGTTGCGGCGTTTCGCCCGCGGGCCAGAGAACCGAATAACCTTGGCCGGAAAGAATGATCACATGCGCGCCGGGGCCGTGCTTATGTCCTTTCTTGTACGTGCCCACCGGGAACTCGGAGATATGCGCCCCCATGGTGTTCTTGGCCAGGTTGAATTTCATGTTCGTGCTGCCCTTGCCGCGCTCGCTGTAGTCGGTGAGTTTGAGGGTATGGGTGTCGGACACGAAATTCGTCGTTAAGAAAAACCGCCCCGTCAATTCTCCCTGGCCACTAAAATAACCTTCGGTGTGCGGATCGAAGCGGTCGAGAAAAGCGTAGTCGCTGTTAAAAATGTAGTCCGGGTTGTGAAACAGATTCATCACGAAGCAACAGTTGGTCACGGCAAAGTAGCGCGCCGTCTCGCTGCCGCTGGCGTTGAAGTGCTGATAGTCGGCGTTGAGCGGCATCGCGAACATGCTTCCCGGTCCCCACTCGAAGGTGTGCTTCTTGCCGTTGCGCTGCCACACACTGGTCGCGCCGTAACCTTTGGTGATGTACACCATCTCTTCGTACATATGCCGCTGCGGCTTGGTTTTGCCGCCGGCCGGAATTTCACACACGTAGGCATCATTGGTGCCGCCGGTGCCGTCGAGCACAACCATCGAACAGGGCACGCCCTTCAGATCCCAGTGTTCGAGCTCGAGCGTGTTCACATCCCTGACGAAAAAACCGCGCACAACCGGAATTTTCTGCTCCGCCTGCCAAGTTTTATAAGTGTCGATGCGCTCTGGTTTCAGACCCGGATCGCTCGGTGCCACCATTTCCGCCATTGGGGAATCCTCCTGAAAATACTAGCTGATCATCACATAGCCTGGAATTACTTGTAATCCGCGACCTATTACGGGTGTCATCCTGAACAAAGTGAAGGATCTCGTCTTATCGGTCCAGATTCTCCGGCGGAGTTTATGCTGAGCACAGCGAAGGGCCTTAGAATGACAACAGCGAGTCAATGGGAGCTAAGAAAATCTCCAGTCTTTCTCTCGAGACTACGCCACCTTCTGCTGCTTGCCGAATAGCCCCACACGCTCGTTAATCACGTCGAACTCAATCAGCCCATTCTTGCTGGGGTCGCGCACCACGCCCAACGGCTCGCCGCCTTTTCTGACGATCTCGATCTGCTCGCGCACGAGTTTTCTCAGTAGAATGATGCCTTCATCGCCAACTCCGAGATGCTCCCGCGTGCGATCCGTGGGAGCTCCCTGGGTTTCCCACGCCATCGCGTCTTGCACGAGCACATGCTCGAGCCGGTACTCGCCCTTGTCATCCCTAATGGGAAAATACTCCCACGGCGTGTCGCCGTCCGCCGGTGAGTGGTCCGTATCAGTGGGCGTGAAAAATACGACGAAGACCTGTGTATGTGCGTCGTCCACCGGCACGCGGATCTGCACGTTATGGCGCAGCAGCCCGTCCGTCTTCAAAGTGCGAAACACGTGGCGCAGGGTGATTGGAAAGAGTAAAGGATGTTGATCGAGTTGCGGACCTTCGCCGGGCTTCCTGCCGGGGGTTCGGCGCTGCTTTAGAATTCCATATTCGAACGGGATGAAGTTGTGCTCTTCCTCATATTTATCGACGACGCCGACCAGGTGCGCCGTCTCGCCATGCAGCCAGAACAGATGCGATGGATCCACCGAGTTTTCCATCGGCTGGAGCCAGTTGCAGTTATAAACTTCGTGCTTTTCGATCCAGCGCTTGCCGTTTTCCCAGCACAATACGTCCCAGCGCGGCAACAACGGCCTCGGCTCCGGTCCCAGATACGCCCATAACAAGCCGCCCATTTTTTCAACCGGATACGCAATATGCTTGATCTTGTCTTTGAATCCACCCGCTTCGGGCTCTGCGGGTTGCTCAATGCATCTTCCGGTGCAGTCATACTTCCAGCCATGATACGGGCAGCGAATGCCTTCTTCGTCGACACGGCCGAACGCCAGCGAGGCGCTGCGATGCGGGCACTGTTCACCGACAACTCCGTAACGCCCCCTCCTGTCGCGATAGACGACGAGATCTTCACCCAGCAGCCGAAATGCCTTGATCGGCTTCTCGTCGGTGAGCTCGCCGGCGCACGCAACCGGCATCCAGTACCGCCGCAGCATTTCGCCGGCCGGTTTGCCACGACCGACTTGGGTGAGCATGTCATTTTCTTCCCGTGTGAGCATATAAACTCCCTCGCTGTTCCGCTTTCAAAGTTTAAGGCTCAAGGCTCAGCTACTTTCCGGGCAAACTTTGAACCCTGAACCTAGAACATGAACGGCAATCTCTTTTACTTCCCTTTCTCCGCCGTGGCCATAATCTCTTTTGCTAGATCGAAAATTGGCTTCATGTCGCCATACTCCGGCTTGACAACGTCGAAATATTTAATTCCCGACTGCAACCGACTGTCCGGCGGTATATCATCCTTCGGAATATCGATCCGCCGCGAGTTGGCAGGGTCGTCCACGTCGCCCAGCCTTTGGAGGGCCATCTGTCCTTTGCGCGATAAAAACCAGTTGATAAATACTTTCGCCGCGTTCGGGTGCGGCGCCTGATTCATATAGCCCATGGATCCGCCGCCCGCGGAGAAACTCGAGCCTTCTTTCCATCGATTGGTGTCGAAATCGTCCACCGGCAATCCCTGGTTTTTTGCTCGCATGGAATCTTTGCAGCCCATGCAAATAGCGAATTTTCCCTGCGCCAGCCAGTTCGTCATCTGCTGGAAGTTCTTGACATAGGTAATATCCATGCCGCCAAAAACTTCTTCATGATACTCTGGACCGATCTCCGGGCTATAATAATAAAACTGCATCGTCGCGCCCAGTCCCGTATCTCTCGGGTCGAGGGAAACGATTTTGCCTTTCCATTTCGGATTGGTGACGTCCCAGTAAGATTTAAATTCCTTCGGATCGACCATCTTAGTATGGTACGCCAGCTGCGCATTGCTCGCAGAACCGATGAAGGCGAAGATAAATTTGCCTTCCGGGTCGGCGTAGCGATGTTCGTTGCCATACCACTTAGAAGATCCGTCACCTCGGGAAGCAGCAGAAGCGGTTTGATCGGATCGAGCGCTTTACCTTTATATAGGATGTTGAAGAGACTGTTGGTCCCGCCGCTATAAACGTCGGCGATGAACTTCCCCGCGCGCCGCTCCGCCATGATGCGAGTCGTCAAGTCGTTACCCCTGCCGGTAACCGCATACGACATTGATGCCGGGGTATTCGCGCTTGAAATCGTGCAGCAGACCTTCGTAGCGGTAAATGTAGATGGTGACTTGTCCTTCTTTTTTCGCTGCAGCAAGTGTCTGCTCCCACTCTTTACTCTACTCGGCTTGTGCCGCGTTAACCGTCGCTGCCAATGACAAGACGCTCGCAACGGTAAGCAGCGCGAACCAGAGCTTCGCTGTTTTTGAAAAGCCAATCATCGAGTCTCCCAACGTTCTCGCGTCACTTTAGCAACATCGACCCGCCCGAAGCATTTGGATATTTCCTCATAGGAAGATTGAAGTCAACCCAAAATCCACATGTTAGCGCCGCGATACTTAATGGTTAAACAATGAATCTATTTATATAAATCGTCGATAAATCCCGAGTTGTCCAAGCGCCTGAGATAATGCAAGTCCCACAACGCCATCGGGCTTTGCTCTTCCGTCTCGGGATTTTTCAAGCAGCACAATCTGTAGGCGTTCGCCACCGCTTCATGATCCGGATAAGGTTTTGGCAACAGCTTTGATACGCTTCGGTATTGGACGCTTTTGCATTCCGGTTCGCGCTGCCGCAGGCCTTCGAGAATTTGTTCGGTTTCTCCTCTGCGGGTGCGCGCAAAATGAATACCCATTAACTGCGCTTTAACCAGCCGTTCCGCCAAACCTTCTTTCTTCTCCAGTGTGGTCAATGTTGAAGTCAATGTTGGACCGTTGATCATCGGCAGCCGATCCAACGCCAGCGCATGTAATCCGGCTTGCTCGAACTTGTCCGTGTTACCGGTAACGAAGATGGCATCGACTTTGGCGGATTTGAGGGCGTCCATTTGCATCGCTTTGAACTCGTTGTTCGATTCAGACAGTTCGACCCACTCTACTTCGTCTAATTTCAATCCGCCGCGCATTACATAGAGCATGTGATTGCCGCGCGGATGATGATAACCGCCGATGGAGTCGACGAGCGTCGTGTCGCCGATCCGCTTGCCGCGCAGCTCCGAAACTTGCTTCACCGGCGAGCGCGTCACCAACCGGTCGTTTACGGAATTCGAGGGCGAGCTGAGACATACAATCGGCTTGCCGCGTTTGACCAAAAGATACGGCGAAATGTGATTGCCGGAAACGAAATCGACATCGCCGCCGAAAAGCGCCTTCTCCGCCGCCTCCGAGCTATCGCAAAATTCAAAGCTGACTTTGAGACCGTTTTGTTCCCAGATCCCCGCTTTCTCCATCACTTCCCAAATTGGCAGGTGAGAGTGAGAGCGGAACAAACCGCGAATCTCCATCGTTTCTTGTTCCGACATATGAGTCTCCTTCTGCGAATTTCCGCGTCCAGAATCTTATTCTCTCCCCCTCGACGGCGGAGAGTTAGAGTGGGGGTGCAGCGCATCGGTCGTGATCAACGGATCACCCCTATCCTAACCTTCCCCCATCGATGGGGGAAGGAACTGGAAATCGATTTCGAACATCGCGGTACTCGATCCCGACTTTGCATACGGTCTCTGCGGCAAAATTCCGATCCGAATTTTTTAACTTCGTGACCTTCGTGCGCTTCGTGGTCAACGCCAATGACTACCTCAAAATCTCCTGCAACAGTTTCTGCACCGGCTCGGGATCGAGAAAACCGATCACTTGATACTCCCGGCCCGCCACTCGCTTGCCGTCGGCCAACACGTCATCCTTCGGAATATCGATGCGCATCGAATCCGACGCTTCGACTTCCTTCTTGTTCATCACGTTCTGCCAAACCATTTGTCCTTGGCGCGACAAGTACCAATTGATGAAAACCTTCGCCGCGTTCGGATGCGGCGCACGATTGATCAGCGCCAAAACGCTGCTGCCGCCGCCCCCGATGGTTCCACCCTCCTTCAATTTTTCAGGAGGAATATCTTCGACCGGCAGACCTTGCTGCGCCGCCTTGTCGATCTCGCGGCACAAGTGACACACCGGGAATTTGCCCGTGGCCAGCCAATTGGTTCCCTGGCGCCGATCGCGAAACAGAGTGATGTCGGTCTCCGTGTAAAGCCGCCGGACGAAATCGACACCGAGTCCGGCGCGATGATAGAGAATCAGCACCGGTGTCAGCAAAGCCGCCCCGCGAGGGTCTTGGCCGAGAAGTTTTCCTTTCCATTTGGGCTGAAGCAAGTCCCAATAGGACTTGATCTCGTCAGCATTCAACAACTTGGTATTCACAGAGAGGCCCGTGGTCACGATCGTGCCTTCGAACATGAAGATATATTTGTTCTCCGGGTCCGCGTACCAATGTCTCCCGCCATACCATTTCGACGTATCCGTAACCTCCGGAAGGATAAAGGCTGGCGTGATCGGATCGAGCATCTTGTTCAAATAAAGCATGCGCGGTCCATTGGGCCCACTGGCAGTCAGATCGGCGAGATATTTGTCCGCGCGACGCTCGGCGACGATCCGCGTCATCATATCCGCGGCACGTCCGCTCGCGGAGGTAATCTTAATGAACGGAAATTCTTTGTTGAAGGCGGACGTGATATCTGGATGCGTGATCTCTTGTCCGCCGTAAAGCGACAGCTGCCCTTCTTTCTTGGCGCCATCCACCACCCGCGTCCATTCTTCTTTCCACTTGGGCACCTCAGCGGCAATTGCAATCACATGGAGCAGTGGAAGAATCGCGTACGCCAGCAATGTCATTTGCGCGCGCGCGGGAATCCAGGTTCTGAGAAATCGTCTGGATCCCGGCTCTCGCCAGCTATTGCCAGCTTGGCCGGAATGACGATTAGAACGAGCATTGAACCTAAGATCGTCAAGCGAATATCGCTGCGTGCGCTCTCTTCTCCAATCAAAAATCATTTGATCACTCTATCCGCCCGGGCCAGCACGTTCGGCGGAATCGTCAGGCCGATCTGCTTTGCCGCTTTCAGATTGATGATCAACTCGAACTTCTTCGGCTGCTCCACGGGGAGATCGGCGGGCTTGGCGCCTTTTAAAATCTTATCTACATAGGTGGCGGCGCGCCGAAACAAGTCCGGGAAGCTGGTGCCATAGCTCATGAGCCCTCCGGCTTCCACCCATTCTACCGCGTTGTATATGGCCGGAAGCCGGCTCCCCACCGCGAGTTCGGCAATCTGCGCACGGTGAGGATTGAAAAAAAAGGCTCCCAGGACGAGAACTGCCTCCGCACGTCCCTTTCTTGCAGCGCGGAATGCGGTCTCGATATCCTTGGGACTTAGCACGTCTAGGTGTTGAGAATTCATTTCCAACGCTCCGGCGGTGAGGTCGATCTCCTTTAGTATTTGCGCGGTCGCCGGTTCTTTCGAGTTTCCGAAGACAGCCACGCGGGAAAGTCTGGGGACTACCTCCTTCAGAAGCTCCAGTTGTTTTCCGGTTATCTCCGGGGCGAGGGTGGACAATCCAGTCATGTTACCGCCGGGCCGTGCAAGGCTGGCGACGAACCCATTGCTAACGGGGTCATTATCAAACCCCATGACAATGGGAATCATAGAAGTTGCTTCCTTGGCAGGACGGTTAATAATCGGACCTGTCGTGACTATGACGTCTACCTTGAGACGCACCAGTTCGGCTGCAAGGTCGGGCAGCCGATCGAATTTTCCCTCCGCCGACCGAAATTCAATGAAAATATTTTTTCCTTCCACGTATCCAAGCTCGCGCAGACCCTGCCGGAATGCCTCGATGCGGGCTGCGTTGGCGGAAGGTGAACTGCCAATTAGGATTCCGATCCGCGGGATCTTAGCTGGCTGCTGCGCCTCGGCGAAAAGAGCGGCGTTCAGCAAGACAGTTGTCAGTAGCCAGACTATGATTTTTCCGCCCATTAGTTCGCTCCCGTGTTGTCAGCCGGTAACTGATAACTGACCACTGTCATCTAATGACTCGATCCGCCCGCGCCAGTACAGTCGGCGGAATCGTTACGCCGATTTGCCTTGCCGTTTTCAAATTGACGACGAGCTCGAACTTCTCGGCCCGTTCCAACGGCAGATCTGCCGGCTTTCTGCCTTTCAGGATCTTGTCCACAATAGTAGCGGAGCGCCGGCACAGGTCGCCAACGTTGGCGCCGTAAGACAGCAAGCTTCCGGCGTCGGCAAAATGCGAACCACCGCCTGCGGCTGGCAGTCGCTTGCTGATCGCCAGCTCAGCGATGCGTTGTCGGTTTGCCGAAAACATGGCATTTTCCGGGATTAAAAGCGCGCCGGCGCCGCCTTGCATCATGGTTGAGAATGCCTTGTCCAAGGCCTTATCAGAGTTCGCCTCCACGCGCTGAAGACGTACGTTCAATGCGTGGGCTTCCGGCTCGATTTTTTTTAGGATACTGGCGTGGCTAGGATCGTTGGTATCAATTAGCACCGCCACGCGGGCGGCCTTGGGTACCGTTTCCTTTTGGATCTCCAGCCGTTTTCCGATGATCTCTAGGTCCCGCAACTCCATCCCGGTGATGTTGCCGCCAGGACGCGCTAAACTGGACACAATCCCTTGTTCAACCAGATCGCGGGAAACTCCAGCGACGATGGGAATCGTCGTGGTCGCCTGTTTAGCCGCGAGAAGAGTGGCGATTCCGTGCGTCCAGATCACATCGGGCGCATTTCGGACTACATCGGCAGCGACCTCCCGGAACCGCTCGGGCTTCGACTCACCGGAGTGGAATTTGATGACGATGTTCTGCCCATCCACATAGCCTAGTTCCCGCATTCCTTGTACGAATCCGTCGGGACAAACCCCAGGCTTCGAGTCGGGGTAGAGCATCCCGATGGTGGGAAGCTTTCGCGACTGCTGCGCCTCGGCGACCGCTCCGCACATTGCGAGGGTGACAACGAGAACAACGCTTCCTGCCGATTTTAGATTTTGGATTCTCGATTTTCGATTGCGGGAAATAGAATCCAGCCATCGAACCTGAAATTGCACATTCATGTTTTGTTGCTCCAATCCAAAATCGAAAATCTAAAATTATTTTTTCCGCTGCTCCAGCACTTCCTTTACAAACTTACTGATCGGCGCCTGATCCATCCACTCGGCACGATCGACGAAGGGATAGCGACTCTCATCGCCTTCCGGACGGCGATTGCCGCGCGGCACATTGTCTTTCGGAATGTCGATGCGCAACGAATCTGGGCCATCATTGCCCTGGGTAAACAATCTCTGATAGGCAATCTGTCCGTCGCGCGAAAGCAGCCAGTTAAGCCCGATCTTGGCCGCGTTCGGGTGCGGCGCTTTATTGATCAGCGCCACGCCGCCGGATCCGCCGGTGATATACGTTCCCTCCTTCAATTGATCGGGTCTGAACCAACCGACCGGAAGTCCCTGGATTTGCATCAAGTCCAAGTCCATGCGCGAGACCGGCCCAAATATTGAAAACGCGAACTTTCCACCTGCCAACCAGTCGCCCATCTGGCGCGTATCGGTGCTGATCACAATATCCGTCGCCGTGAGAATCCGTCTGATGAACTCCGGCCCTAGACTCTTGCTGTGATAGAAAAAACGCATGGCGTCGCCCGAGCCACCAAGCGTCGGATCGTAGGCAACGATCTTGCCTTTCCACTTGGGATTGAGCAGATCCCAGTACGATTTGATTTCGGCGGGGTTAACCAGCTTGGTATTGAAGGCAACGACCATCCGATTTTCACCGTTGATGTTGAGTAGATACTGGTTCTCCGGATCGACGTAATGAAGCTTGCCGCGCCACCACTTCGACGCGTCGCTAACTTCAGGAAGCACGAGCTGTGGTGGAATCGGATCGAGCGCTTTCGCTTTGTAAAAAACATTGTACCCGGTCGTCATCCCGTTGACGTATAAGTCGGCAAGATATTTGTCCGCGCGCCGCTCGGCCATCAGACGCTTCGCCACATCGGCGCCTCGATTGAACACCCCGGTGATCTTGATCTCCGGATACTTCTTGTGAAGCTCGCCGAATAGCCCCTCGAAATCCGGGCTGCCATAAAGCGTAAGCTGCCCTTCCTTTCTCGCCGCGGCCAAAGTTTGTTCCCAATCCGCTTTCCAAGACTCCGCCACGGCCGCAACAGCCAATGGTAGCCGATGAGCCACCAACACGCCCACGAACACGATCACGAACCAGACGCTACGATTCCACGGTGTAAGCTTTCTGTTTTTCATCACCCATCACTCCAATACTCCAGTACTCCATTCCCCAATCACTCCATCACTCCAACCTTAGTACATCTTTCCACTTGTCGTACGTCTTCTTGCGCGTCTCCTCCGGGAAGTAGCAAGTCTTAGCGTACTGGTCTTTCCAATGGTACGGCTGGCACGCGTTGATGATCGCAACCGAATTGGTAAAGTTGCGCGCCGCGCGCGCGTCCGGCGTGATGCGCGGGTCGAGCGGCGTGCTCCAGGCTTCGTTGATCACGTTGATCGCCGTCGCGGGGTCACAGCGCGTCGCCAGCGCCCACAGCACGTCATCGATATTCGAAGGATCGACATCGTCGTCGACGATGATGACGAAGCGCCGGTGATACCCGTAAGTTGAGCCGAGCATCGCCATCGCCGCGCGCTTCACATGCCCGCCGTATTTCTGCTTGATCGAGATAACCGTGATATAGCGCGTCAGTACTCCCACACGCCTTGCACGTCGGTCACGCCCGCTTTCTCCAGCGCAAGCCAGACATTCGCGGCGCTGAGCGGCACCGACTTGCCGGAGATACCAGGCGGCATGCCGAATATGATCGGGTCGTTTCGATAAAAAACGTTTTTGACTTTCACTACGGGTTCGTTGCGAGTGCCCGAAGCATAATAGCCAGTCCATTCGCCAAATGGCCCTTCCGCGCGGCTGTCTTCACTCGGCGGCACAATAAAGCCTTCGACCGCCAACTCTGATGTTGCGGGAATCGCCAAGCCGGTTTGCTCGCCGCGAATAACTTTGACCGGCTCGCCGAACAGCCAACCGGCGATTTCCAACTCCGACACGCCCCAGGCTTCGTACCAACTGGCCACTTTGGCGAGAATCGGATCCTGACCGAAGCTGATCACGACCGGACAAGGTTTTCCTTGCGCCCAATATTTTTCACGAATGAGCCGGCCGTGTTTGCCGGGAGAAATCCAGATACCGAGTGTATTCTTATCATGCACGCAAACACGATACGTGCCGACGTTCGTCCACTTTTCGTCAGGGTCTTCCATGATCACCATGCAGCCCGTGCCGATATAGCGACCGCCATCATCCGCGTGCCAACGCGGCGTCGGAAATTTGAGCAAATCCACTTTGTCACCACTGTCGACATTTTCCGTAATCGGGCCCAGCGAAACCTGCGCCGGTTTGAGCGGCTTCTGACTGCCGAGTTTTTCCTTCCAAGCGCGAATGATATCGAGGCCGGCGAGCTTCGGATCGAGACCAAAAGCCAACGCCGTCGTCGGCGGCGAACAGACCGGATTGGTCACGACGCGAAATCCTTTGGGGTAATCTTTGATGTTATCGAACAAAACCACTTTGGGATTAGCCGCCCGCGCCGCCACTTCGGTAATCGCGCCAATCTCCAAATCCCAGTCCGCGCCGTCAACTTTGCGCAATTCACCGAGTCTGCCGGCCGCATCGAGGTAGCCGCGCAGATCTTTGTACACTAGCGATGAAGTTGTCGGCATCTTATCTCTCCGTTTCGCGCGAGCGCTGCGCTTTTCGCTTGGTCGCACTCATGCGCACCCGCTCACGAGCACGAGTCACGAACACGATTTTAGTTCTTCCCCGCCGCCTTCAGCGCTTCATTGACCACATCGAGGATCGGTTTCATCTCGATCCATTCCGGCTTTCCGGTATCGAGATACTTGATCCCGTCTAAGCGCCGGTTGAGAACCGGCACTTCATCCTTTGGAACATCGACGCGCAGTGAATCAGCGGGGCTTTCTGCGTTGGCCTGGCTTTTTTGCAACGCGATTTGGCCACGGCGAGATAAGAGCCAATTGATAAAAACCTTGGCCGCATTCGGGTGCGGCGCGCGATTGACGATCGCGGCGGTACCGAATTGCTGCACCAATCCGCCGCCTTCCTTAAAGACCCGCGGGCCGAAAGCATTCACGGGCAATCCTTGCTTCTTCAACGTGTCTGCGTCGCAAAAAAAACAGATCGCGAACCTCCCCGCGGCCAGCCAATCCGGACCCTGACGGAAATCGCGAAAGAGGGTCGCATCCGTCTCGCCGAACAACTTGCGAATGAACGCTGGCCCTAGCTCTGTGTGATAGTAGAAAAACCGCGTATTACCCGCTCCAGGTCCAGCTTCTCGGATGTCTCGCGCTTCGATCTTGCCTTTCCACTTTGGATTGAGCAAGTCCCAATAGGATTTGAATTCCTTCTCGTCGACAAGGTTGGTGTTGTAGTGGATCGCGCCGTATGTTGCAGAGCCGACGTAATTGAAAACGTATTGCGCTTCGGGGTCGGAGTACTGATGTTTATTCTGGTACCACTTCGATAAATCGGTCACTTCGGGCAAAATCAACGACGGCTTGATCGGATCGAGTGCTTTGGCGGTGTAAAACTGTTGATAGTTCGGGTTGGCGCCGGTACTGGAAACGTCGGCGATGAATTTTTCCGCGCGCCGCTCCGACAGCAAGCGCGGCCCGAGCTGATTGCCGCGCCCGGTAACGGCGATAACTTTGATCTCGGGAAATTCCTTTTCGAAATATGGTAACACCGCCTCATAACCGCTAATGTAGACAACAACTTGTCCTTCTTTCTTGGCGGCTTCGAGAATTTTCTCCCATTCCTGTTGCCACACCGGCTTGAGCTGAGCGGCAGTGGTTGGATGACCGGCGCACAAAAGAATTATCCCCGCGGCAAAGAAAAGCTGTTCCAACAGCGGGGACCGACATTTAAACTTCATTTTAGTCTTTTGTTAAGTTGGATAGCCTAGCGCGCCCGCCGAAGATCGGCCCTCTGTGCATCCGGCCTTTGTCCCGCCTCCGTCCTCATCCGATCACGAGCACGAGAGACGAGCACGCCATTTAATTCTTCCCCGCCGCCTTGAGCGCTTCGTTCATGACATCTAAAATCGGTTTCATCTCCTGCCACTCTGGCCTACTGGTGTCGAGGTATTTCACACCCTCGAAGCGGCGTTGCAAAGTCGGTATCTCGTCTTTAGGAACGTCGATACGCAGCGAATCGGTGGGATTCTCGGTTTTGAGCATATTTTTTTGCAGGGCGATCTGGCCTTTGCGCGACAACAACCAGTTGATAAAAACTTTCGCAGCGTTGGGATGGGGCGCGCGGTTTACTAGCCCGAGGGTACCGAATTGCTGCACTAGGCCGGCGCCTTCCTTAAACACTCCTGGGCCAAAGGTGTCCACTGGCAGGCCCTGCTGCTTGGACACATCGACTTCGCAAAAAAAGCAGATCGCCGCCTTGCCAACCGCAAGCCAGTCACTTCCCTGGCGGTAGTCGCGAAACAAAGTTGTGTCCATTTCGCCGTAGAGCTTGCGAATAAACGATGGCCCGACATCCGACAGGTAGTAGAACAAGCGCGCGTTACCCGAACCGGGGCCCGGCACTCGAACATCCCGAGAAATTATTTTCCCTTTCCACTTGGGATTGAGCAGGTCCCAATAAGATTTGAAGTCTTTCACGTCGACCAACTTAGTGTTGTAGCTCACCGAGCCATAAGTCGCGGTACCGACGTAACTGAAAATGTATTGCTTCTCCGGGTCGGCATAGTGATGCCTACTCTCAAACCACTTGGCGGGGTCGGTGATTTCGGGAAGAATCAATGCCGGCTTGATCGGGTCGAATACCTTGGCGGGATGTAACTGTTGAAACGTCGTCACGCCGCCCGCGCTGACCACGTCGGCGATGAATTTCTCCGCGCGCCGCTCGGCGAGCAAACGCTGGCCGACCTGGGAGCCGCGGCCGGTTACAGCGTTGACCTTGATTTCCGGATACTCCTTTTGAAAATCCGGCAGCACTTCCTCGTAGCCGCTAATATAAACGGCGACTTGGCCTTCCTTCTTCGCAGCGGCTAAAACTTTTTCCCATTCGCCTTGCCACGCCGGTTTAGCGTCGGCGGCATGTGTGGCGCGCGGACAAGTGCCGATTGCGGCGATCGCCACAAAACCAGCAACCCAAGCTATCGTAACTGTCATTCGCGTTTTCCAGTCTAGGCAAATCATCTTTCGCTCACCTTAGCTCGCTTTTTTCTGCGTGTAGCTCCACTCGTAGTCACGATTTCGGTACGCCTCATCCGGCATCACCGATTCCAATCCTTTGCGCGACAGCTCGGACTCGAATTTCTCGCGAATCATCGGGTCCTCGTCGGTATACTCGATCTGATCGCGCGCGCGGTCTTCGACTTTCTCGCTAATGCCGTTGAGCCCCCGCGGCGGATGAATCGCCAGATAACGCGCCGGCGCGCCGCCGATGTTGAAGTGCTGATGAAACCAACGATTGGGCGGCACGAACAAACTCGCTTCGTGCCACGGGATGATAATTTTCTCGCCGCCCTCCGGCCACATGATCGAGTAGCCCTCACCGGCGGGGATAACGATCAGATAGCCGGGGCCATGGCGATGGGCTTTCTTGTAGGTGCGCGCGGGAAAGACCGACATATGGGCAGAGATCGGCGAGCTGGGAAATCCCACCCACACGACGTGGCCGCCGGCGCCGCGCCGCTCGAAATGATCGAGCCGGTCCCACGCCCTCATATCGGCAAAGAAATTGCCGAACCAGATGTTTCGCCCGTCACGCGCGGTGCCGGGCTCGTTCAGCGTCACGACTTTAGCTTCGGAGTAAACCTCGCGCGATCCTTGCCCGTAAAGCAAATTGTAATCGACCAGCGGATTGTTGAAGAAATAGTCCGGATCGGGCAGCACCGACATCGCCAGCGGCAAGTAGCTGCAATGCAACAGCTTCACCGATTGGTCGCCTTGCATGTTGCTCAACTGGCAATGGTAGTTGCCCGGAATCAAAAACATCGCGTGGCTTTGCCATTCAAAGATCTTCTTGGCGCGCTCGCCGGCCCAGATGCTCGCCACGCCACGGCCTTTTAAGACGTAAACAACCTCGTCCACCGCGACGCGAAACGACGGCAAGGTCTTTCCCGGTGGAATCTCCGTGACGTAAGCGCCGGTCACACCTTCCTGACCGACGAGCTGAATAAACGCCGCGTCGCACTCACGCTCCGCCCAATAGCCAAGCTCCAACGTGCGGCAGTCTTCGATGTAATAACCGCGATGAATCGGCGCGCCGGTCGATTCGATCCAGTATTCATAGGCCGTCTTGTTGTCCCAAAAATTCGCCGTCGATCTACCCACGTTTGACTCCGTCAGGTTTCGTTAGCGCCAATTTATCATCCATCGTGTTTCTTGTAGGGGCAGGCCCCTGTGCCTGCCCTCCGAAAGAGGCAACCACAGGGGGTTGCCCCTACTTCTTTTTCGCCTGCACCAATGCTTTTTCGACGATGTCATAGATCGGCGCCATGTCGATATATTCCGGCTTATCCACCAGCAAATACTTCACGCCGTCGATGCGGCGTACTTCGCTCCGCACCACGTCCTTGGGGACATCGGTGCGCAGCGATTCCTCGGAATTGTACGGCGTATTGGTCGTGCGCTGGAGCGCCATTTGGCCTTCGCGTGAGAGCAACCAATTGACGAATACGCGCGCGGCGTTCGGGTGAGGCGGCTGGCTCGGCAGAGCTATAGAACCCATGTTGCCCGCGGAAATCACCCGGCTCTCTTTCCATTGCGCCGTGCGAAATTCATCCACGGGAAGCCCTTGTGCCTTGACTTTCAGAATCTCAGAGCAAAAAAAGCAGATGGCGAATTTCCCGTGCGCTAGCCAATCGGTTGCTTGACGGATTTCTTGAGTCAGCGTCACATCCATCTCGCCGTAAAGACGGCGAATGAACTCGGCGCCCAGCTCCGGTGTATGATAAAATCCTCGAAGACCAATGCGCTGGCTGCCGGAAATCTTCGGATCACGTGAGAGAATTTTTCCTTTCCACTTAGGCTGGAGAAAATCCCAATAGGAACGAATCTCACCCGCGTCCAGTGACTTGGTATGGTAGGACACATACTCGCCGACGTTGCCCAAATAGACGAAGATATATCGACTCTCGGGATCGATGTAGTGATGCTGCCCGAGCCACCATTTGGACTCATCGATGACCTCGGGCAGGATCAGCGTCGCGCGCACACTGTCCAAGATTTTCGCGCGATAAAGAACTTCATAGGCAGTCGTCGCCCCGGCGATATAAGCATCGACGAGATACTTGCCTGCGCGCCGCTCTGCCATGATCTTGGGCGCAAACGTGTTACCCCGCCCCGGGGTCACCGCCACGTTGATCTCGGGATACTTTTTCTGGAACAGCTGCGCCACAGCGCTAAGCTCGCCCTCGCCCTGGAAAAGATAGAGCGACAGCGAGCCTTCCTTTTTCGCCGCCTGCACCGTCCGCTCCCATTCGGCTTGCCAATTGGGTTTGGCTTCGGCGGCGTAAGACGCGCTAGTCCAGAAGGTAACGACGAGAAGGCTGAAGGCTCGCGTAAGAAGATTCATAAATCCTCGACTCATAGCCGTCACTTCTTCCCGGCAAAGATTTCGTCCATTAATTTCATCGCCGGCGTAATATCCTTGGTATCCGGGTCGTCAGCGTCAAAATACTTGACGCCTTCGCCGCGCCGTTCGGACGTCGGAATGTGATCCTTCGGCACGTCGATACGCCGCGAATTTTTCGCGTCTCCCGGTGTGCTGATGACGCGTTGGAAGGCGCTTTGCCCTTCGCGCGAAAGCAACCAATTGACAAACACCTTGGCCGCGTTGGGATGAGGCGCGCGGTTCATGAGCGCGAGTTGGCCGAACGCCACGGCGAGGCTGGCGCCCTCTTTCATATGATGCGGATCGAATTCGTCCACCGGTAATCCCTGCGCCTTGGCTTTGGCGGTGTAAGAACTCTGCGTCGGCATCGACAGCGCAAACTTGCCCACCGCGAGCCAATCCACCGCCTGGCGCACGTCGGCGGTCAAAGTCACGTCCATTTCTCCGTAAAAACGCCGAATGAACTCAGGTCCAAGGTCCTTGTGATAGTAAAGATACTGCACCGATAAACCGGAACCGCGCACTTTGCGAATGTCAGGGGAAACGATCTTGCCTTTCAACTTGGGATTCAAAAAGTCCCATAGCGACTTGTAGTCCTTGGGATTGATCAGATTGGTGTTGTACGCCGGACTCGCACCGGCCGCCACGTTGCCTTCGAAAACAAAAATATAGCGCCCCTCGCGGTCGACGTATTTTTGTTTGCCCTCCCACCACTTCGACGGATCGACGACTTCGGGCAAGATCAGCGCCGACTTGATCGGATCGAGCATCTTGCCGAGGTAAAGATTCTGATAGAGCGAAGTGCCGCCACCGCTGTAAACATCGGCAAGATACTTTTCGCCGCGCCGCTCGGCGACGATGCGCGGCGCGAGCTGAGTGCCGGAGCCCGTGACACTGGTCACTTTGATTTTCGGGTAGGCCTTCTGGAAGATCCCGGAATCGATCAACGCGCCGTAGCCCGAGACATAGACCGTCAACTGCCCTTCCTCCTCGGCCGCCTTAACCGTCCGCTCCCATTCGGTTTGCCAATTGGGTTTGGATTCCGCGGCGTTGGCCGTCGCAACCCAAAAGGCAACCAGAAGGAAGCCTGAAATTCCCGTGAACAGTTTCCCTTTTCCCCATCCTCCCCCTCGACTGGGAGAGCTAATATCGAAGGAACAAGGAAGGGATAGTCTTGATTTTCAGACTCACCCCCATCTCATTCTTCCCCCGTCGAGGGGGAAGAAGCTCGGAAACACGAGTCTCAATTAGTGCGCATGTGCATGTATTCTCGTTCACTTCACTCATACAATCGATCGATAAACCCGGAATGATCCAGTTGGCGCAAGTAATGCAAATCCCACATCGCCAGCGGACTCATTTCATTCGCTTCCGGCGCCTTCATGCAGCAGAGCCGATACGCGTTGGCGACCGCTTGAATGATCCGGGTACGGTTTTATCGCCAGCTTGGCCACGCTGTTGTACGACACGCCGCGCGCTTCGGGCTCGCGTTTCTTCAATCCTTCGAGAATTTTTTCAGTCTCTTCCCTACGCGTGCGCGCGAAGTGAATGCCGAGCACTTGCGCGAGCACCAGCCGCTCGCCAAATCGATCGTACTTATTGAGCGCCGTAACGGTAGTTGTGAGCGTCGGCCCGTTGATCATCGGCAGTCGCGGTAATTGTAGAACGTGAAAACCAGCCTGCTCATATCTTTTTGTATCTCCGGTCACCAAGGTCACATCACCCTCGCCGGCTTTCATCGCTTCGTATTGCGCGGCGCGAAACTCGCTCGACATTTTGTCGGTGATCTCGATCCATTTGACGTCGCTAAGCTCTAATCCGGCTTCCAGTATATAAAGCATATGGTTGCCGCGGATGTGATTATAGCCGCCACCGTTATCGAGAATCGTCGTGTCGACGACGCGCTTGCCGCGGATTTCCGCCAGCGACTTGATCGGCTCGCGTGACACCACGCGATCGGTCACACCGTTGGTCGGCGAAGCCAACGAGACGATCGGCTTGCCGCGCGCGACGAGCGCGTAAGGCGAAATATGGTTACCGGAAATCAAATCGATTTTCCCGCTAAACAATCCCGCCTCTGCCTCGGAAGAACTATCGCAGTACGTAAAATTGACCTTGATCGCGACCTGTTTCCAGAAACCAGCCTTGTCGAGTATCTCCCAAAGCGGCAGGTGTGTATGTGAACGGAAGTATGCGTTGATCTCGATGGGTTCGTAGTTAGTCGTCGCTGCCATTACTGACTCCCAAAAGGTCTGCTCGTCTATTCAATCGTTACATGATTAGCCGTCATTCCGGGCAACCCCGGCGAAGGCCGGGGGCGACCCGGAATCCAGGCGGGGATGGGGATCTGGATTCCGCCGGAATGACATCTCTACACTGCCACAGTGCAATACTTTGTTGGGGTCATTTGCGCTTCTCTTTACTCACTAGTTCTCTAAACAATTTCGTCGGCGGATCGGGATCGAGAAATCCGCTGACGCGATATTTCTTGCCCTCTTCGCGCTTTGCCGGCGCGCCAACTTTGTCCTTGGGAATATCGACGCGCATGGAATCGGAAGGCTCCTGCACCTTGGTGTTCATGACGCTCTGCCACACCGTCTGGCCGTTGCGCGAAAGAAACCAGTTGATAAATGCCCGCGCCGCATTGGGATTCGGCGGATTGTTGATGAGCGCCAAACCGCTGTTGCCGCTTGTGCTGATTTCATAGCTCGCTTCTTTGAGGTTCGCATGGGGAAATTCATCGACGGGCAATCCTTGCTGCTTTGCCCGGTCGGTGTCGCCGCAGTCGATGCAGATGGAAAATTTACCTGACGCCAACCAGTCGCTCGATTGGCGTCGGTCCTGCGAAACCGTAACCTCCATCTCGCTGAATAAGCGCTTGACGAAATCCGGCCCCAGCTGCGTGTTGTAAAAGTAGCGAATCACACTCGGCGAGCCCACCCCGGGTCGTTCGAAGAGCAGAAGCTTGCCCTTCCACTTTGGATTGAGCAGATCCCAGTAGGACTTGAATTCCTTGGGATCGACGAGACCCGTGTTGTAGTGCAGTCCAACGCCAGCGACGCTGCCCTCATACATAAAGACAAACTGCTTTTCTCCGTCGGCATAGTAATGCTCGCCGTTCAGCCACTTCGAGCCGTCGACGACTTCGGGAAGAAGCAACACCGGCTTGAGTGGATCGAGCACGCCGGCTTTGTGGAAATCAAAAAACGATCGTCCGCCCAAACCGCCGCTGTAAATGTCGGCCAGAAATTTCGCGGCACGCCGCTCGGCGACGATGCGCGGCATCAAATCCCCAACCCGCCCGCTTACGCTGACGGCTTTGATGAAAGGAAATTCTTTGGTAAATGCCGCAATGATGTCGAGATGCGTGATTTCTTGTTCACCCCAGAGTCGCACCTCGCCTTCCCGCTTCGCGCCTTCGAGGACCTTCTCCCATTCGCGTTGCCAATTGGGTTGGGATTCGGCGGCATTGGCAACTCCGATGAGTCCGAGCACCAATGTAATGATAATGAATTGACCCGATCGCTTCACAATCTATCCTGGCAGCGACGGTGAAGGCACGGTTTCCACGACTGCAACTTAGTTTTCCTCTATAGTGCCGGCGGCACGTGGTAGCGCACCGATCCCGCCTTCCCGACTTCCAGGGAGCTTTCCATTTGGGTGTCGATGATCGCGTGATCGGGATCGCGAAAAACGTTCATTGGATCGACTCCCTGCTGCACTTTCTTAATCTCCCGTGCCAGCATCTCGCGATACATCACCACGCCGCGGTCTGACGCAGCCAGCCTTTCGCGCGTGCGGTCGAGAATCGGCCCCTGTGTTTCCCATGCCATGAAATCCTGAGCGTCGACTTCATCAAGGCGGAACTTGGTAAAAGGATGGCGCGCACCGAGTGGATTTTTGAAAGGCTTGCGGTAATTAACCGGCACTTCGTCTTTGTTCGCTCGCGGCTCGGCCGAATCGGGCACAAAGTGAACGTAGACGATCCAAGTATGGGTATCATCGATCGGCACGCGGATCTGTGTGCGGTTAGCTTGACGCAAGACCGTGGGGAAAAGCAGCGGATGTTCCTCCACCTTGCCGTCGCGGAAAACCCGCCGCTTGAGAATGCCGTGGGTAAACTCCTCCATCTCATACTTGACCAGATTGTCGATCGTGCCGCGGGTCGTGCTCTCGACCTTGAAACCGTCGGTCACCAGCTCCTGATGGAGGATGTGCAGATGGGCCGTGTCCACGGAGTTTTCCATCGCTTGCAACCAGTTGCAGTCGAGCTGCGGCAGTGCGCGCAGCCAGTGCCAGCCGTCGGTACGCGCCCAAACATCATATTTCGGAATGACCGGGGCGGGCTGAGGTCCGAAATAGGCCCAATACAGACCGGCCAATTTTTGCACCGGATAAGCTTTATGTTTGACGGTGAGGCAAAACTTACTGTCGGCAGGCTCCGCCGGCGTTTCCAAACAGTTGCCTTTCGGGTCATAAAGCCAGCCGTGATAAGCGCACGCGAGGCCCCGCTCTTCGACACGACCATACGACAACGAGGCGCCACGGTGCGAACAGCGATCGTGGAGCAGGCCAGGCTCGCCTTTGGGCGTCACGAACAATACTAAATTCTCGTCCAAGATACGGACGAACTTAGTCGGATTTTCCGGCGTCAAGTCGGCGGCAATCGCGACAGGATGCCAATAACGGCGCAGCAATTCGCCCGCCGGCGTTCCCGGGCCGACCCTTGTGAGCATTTCGTTTTCTTCTGCGGTCAACATTTTACGCTCCTCTTCTATGGCTATCTCCGGTACTCATGCCATCCTTAATACTCCATCCTCTATCCTCGGCTATTTCGTCCCGGCAAAAATCTCGTCGATTAACTTGATTGCCGGATTGATATCCTTGGTTTCGCGGTCGTCGATGTCAAAGTACTTCATGCCATCACGGCGCCGTTCCGCGGTTGGAATGTGATCCTTAGGAACGTCCACGCGGCGTGAGTTCTTGGGATCGCCGGGCGTGCTCATAGTTTTTTGCAACGTGGCCTGGCCCTCGCGCGACAGCAGCCAATTGACGAAGACTTTGGCGGCATTGGGATGCGGCGCCCGGTTCATGAGCGCCACCTGGCCGAAGGCGGACGAAATGTTCACGCCCTCTTTGAACTGATTTGTAGCGAATTCATCCACTGGCAATCCCTGCGCCTTCGCCTTCGCCGTCCCTGAACTCTGCATCGGTAGGAGGACTGCGACCTTGCCGGCCGCCAGCCAGTCCATAGCCTGTCGAAAGTCGCCACTCATGCTGACGTCCATCTCCTGATAAAATCGGCGGAGAAATTCTACGCCGATTTCCGGGTGATAGTACAGATACTGCATCGAGGGTCCGATCCCACGGACTTTGCGAATATCGATTGAACCGATCTTGCCCTTGAGTTTGGGATTGAGAAAATCCCAATAGGATCGATAATCTTTTGGACTGATCAGCTGGGTATTGTAAGCCGGCGAGCCGCCCGACGACACGTTGCCCTCGTAGACAAACATGTAGCTACCTTCTCGATCGACGTATTTATGTTTGCCTTCCCACCACTTCGAGGTATCCGTGACCTCGGGAAGCATGAGCGCCGGCCGTATCGGATCGAGCATCTTGCCCAAATAGAGGACCTGATACAGCGAAGTCCCGCCGCCGTTGTAGACATCGGCGAGAAATTTTTCACCGCGGCGTTCGGCGACGATTCGCGGCGCCAGCTGCGAGCCCGTTCCCGGAACGATGGTGACTTTGATCTTCGGAAAAGCCTTTTGAAACACCCCCGCTTCGATGACCGAGCTATAGCCGGACATATAAACAGTCAGCTGTCCTTCCGCTTCCGCCGCTTTGACCGTCCGCTCCCACTCCGTTTGCCACGCCGGCGGTGACTCAGCACCATCCGCCGCAACGCCGAAAGCCAAGCAAATTGCGAAACTGACAAGTAAATGCCCGACGAACATGTTCATCGCAATGTAATTCGGATCAACCCCCAAACGCTAGACACGAAACGCTAGACATTGCCTTACGCCGGACTCGGCACCTGATGCGAGAGGAAAATTTCTTTGCGCTTCTCCGCCGACTCGAGCATCGCTAGGCACACTTCCAACGTCGCTGCGCCCCAGCGCCCGTCGTGGAACACGGGTCGCTTGTGCACGACGGCGTTGTAGAGCTCTTCGACTTCGGCTTCGCGTCCGCGTGCGCCCGCAGGCAAGGAAACTTCGCGCTGCTCGGTTTCGCCATAGATGCGAAGCCCGTCGGGTGTCTGGCGAATATCCCCTTTCTCGCAACTGACCATCGTGAATCCGAAAAACGGCTGTTTTCGCTCGCCGTTCCAGACATGACTGAACTCGCCCTCGCGCTTGCCGCCGAAGCGCATGCCTTCTTTGAGCTGTTCTTCTTCCTCGACCGTGCGCACTTCGCGCAGCTTTTTTCTGACGTCGAGATTGGTTTCCGGCGCTCGGTACTGTCCGCCCTCGCCGACCCAGTTGAATAACTCTGCCGTATCGAAGAAACCGTAACCGCTATAAACCAGCGTCGCGGGCGTGCCGTCTTGAAATTCGAGATAACAGGTATAGCTGCCCTCCCACTCACGCGCCTTGTCCCAGACGCCGGTCATGGCACGCACGCTCCGCACCTTGCCACCGCCGATCAGGCGCACGATGTCGACGTGATGCGGCCCTTGGTTGAGCACCACGCCGCGGCTCATGGCCAATTCGTGTTTCATGCGTGGCCGGTACATGAACTCGTTGTAGTTCCAGGTATTGATCATGCAGAGCTTGCCGAGCTCGCCGCTCTTGACGATCTCGCGGATCTTTCGGATCGGCGGATCGAAGCTGTGCGTATGGCCGCACAGCAGCTTGACGCCATATTTCTCAGCCGCTTCGTTCATGGCGTCGCACTCCGCGATCGACGTCGCCATCGGCTTTTCGACGATGACGTGCTTCCCGCGCTCGGCTGCCGCGATCACATGCTTGACGTGCAACTGGTTCGGCGTGGCGACGTAAACCGCGTCGACGTCGGCGCTCTCGCACATCGCTTCGACGCTCGCAAATGCTTCGCCGTGGTAAGTCTCGCGAAATTTCGCCAGTGCATCGGTGCGCGTGTCCGCGGCGGCGGTAATTTTAATATAGGGCAACGCGGCGATCGGCGGCATGATCTGCGTGCTCGCCACGCCGAGGCCGGCCATGCCCACACGAAGAATCTGAGTCAGACTTTTGCCCTCGCTTGGGTTTCGAGATTTTTGGCGTACTGCCGCCAATCGCTGCTGCTCGGGATCATGTCGGAGAGCACCATAAAATGAGGAAAACGATTTTCGTTGGCGTTCCTAATGACATGCGGCGGATCTTTGCCGTCCTGCACGTCGCGAATCGCTTTCTCCATCAGCTTGCGCGCTGCGACGATCGCCTTGTCCGATGACACCAACCGCTCCTCGCCGCGGTCTTGGATCCGGCCTTGGCTCGCCGTGGCGAACGCGTCATGAGCCTGAAAGCCCGAGCCCATTCCCGCGTAAGTTTTGTCCCGCATTGCGTCACGGTCCTGCATGAAGCGGTTGGCCCCGTTGCGGACCAAGCGGTAATCCGGACCGAGCTCCGAGCGCTCGCGGTTGACCAAATCCTTGCGCAGCGGCGCGCCCGCGCTATAGACAAACGTGTACTTCCAGTGATGCGTGTCGTCGATCGGCACATGCCAATTGACCGAGTAGCCTTCGCCGCCGGTCTGTCCCGGGAAAGCGCTGAAGTTCGGCAGAATGAAGTACGAAACCCGCAAATACGATTTGTCGTCTTCGAGGGTTCGCACCGTGTAAATGCGCACGCCGAAATCCGCCAGCTCGACGTCCACTATCGGCGCCGAATTTCTCGCCACCAGGTTATAGTGCGACTCCTCGGCGCCGCGTACTCCGCGATAACTCTCGTCGCGCTTCTCAAGAAATCGATGGAGAAAGGAAAGATGAACGGGATCGATGTTGCCTTCGTTGGCTTGGAGATAATTGCACTCGTGAAAAATTTTGCACACGTAAAGATGATCGGGCGACGCTTTGAGAAAATCATAATTGGGGAGGAGCGGCGGCTCTCCCGGGCCCATGTAAGTAAAGATCGCTCCCGCTACTTCTTTGCACGGATAGGCGCGATGGCGAATCTGATCGCGATGTTCGCCGCCGCCGGGCTCGCCGGGCTGTTCGAGACAGCGGCCGTTAATATCGTAAAGCCAACCGTGATAGAGACAGCGCAAACCGCCGTCCTCGATCCGCCCGTAGCTAAGATCCGTGCCGCGATGCGAGCAGTGAATCCCTAGCAATCCTACTCGTCCGTGTTGATCGCGAAACAGGACCAGATCTTCACCCAAAATCCGCACGCTCAAAGGCGCGCCACCCGCAGGCAACTCTTCGGCGAGCGCCACGGGTTGCCAATAACGGCGAATCAACTCGCCCGCCGGTGTGCCCGGGCCGGTTTGAGTTAGAAGATCGTTCTCTTCTTTGCTGATCATGGAAACTTTCCTCGCAAATCGTGGGTATATTGTCAGGTCATTGCACTACAAGAACTCTTTTTCGGAAGAGATCCTTCGCTGACGCTCAGGATGACACCTAAAAACTAAAGTTTCGGTATGGCTCATCAGGATTGTCATTCTGAGCGAAGCGAAGAATCTCGACTTGCGCCAGTCCTCATGCCCCCGGAAACGGAATAATGCCCTTAAACTTTGCGATAGTTTTCTCGCGCAGCTCGCGGCTCGAGCGGCTGACTTTAGGAAACTTGTCCTTCCAAGCAAACGGGCGCACCGCATAGAAGATCGCCCGGCCGTTGGTGTGGTCCTTGTTGTCTCTCTTTTCCGGCGGCATGCGCGGATCGAGCGGCGTGCTCCAGCAGCCGTCGATGATATCGATATTGGTCGGCGGATCGACCCGCGTCATCATCGCCCACAGCACTTCCTTCACGTTGGTCGGGTCGATATCTTCATCGACCACGACGACGTAGCGGCCGTTGCGATTTGCCGCGGCGCAGCTGAGCGCGGCCGTACCCGCTTGCTTGGCATGCCCGGCGTATTTTTGCTTGATCGAAACGACGGTGAGATAGGAAGTGTGATTGTACACCCCGACGATGTCCTGAATGCCGGCGCTTTCCAGTTGATCCCAGAGCACGCCCGCCGAGATATGCAAATCCATTTTCACCGCGCCCGGCCAGAGCGGCGCCTCATCTTCGAGAATCGGATCGTCGCGGTGATAAATCGCCTTGACTCGAATGATCGGCTGATTTTCTCCCGTGCCGCCCGTGCCACCGGAATAATAGCCCGGCCATTCGCCGAACGGTCCTTCGGGCCGCGCTTCTTCGGACGGCGGCGGAATCTCGCCCTCGATGGCAATTTCGGACGACGCGGGAATCGGCAGTCCGGTAATCGGCCCGCGCAAAACTTCCAGCGGCTTACCGATCAGTCCACCGGATATTTCCATCTCGGAGCGGCCATACGGGAACTTCGTGTACGAGGGCATGAAGACCAGCGGATGTTGCCCGTAGCTTGCCACTACCGGGCAGCTCTTTCCCTGCTCCCAATACTTCGAGCAAATTTGCCGGCCGTTTTGCCCCGGACTCATCCATAAACCAAGCGTATTCCGATCGTGGAGTTGCATGCGATAAGTGCCGGTGTTGATGTAACCGGAATCCGGATCGCGGTTGATCAACCCGCCGCCCGGACCGAAGTAACGCCCGCCGTCGTTCTCATGAAAACGCAGGGCGGGAAATTTAAGCAGGTTAACGTCGCTACCCGTAAACTTGTTTTCGAACAGAGGTGACGTGCTGACTTCCTTCGGCGCGATCGGCTCTGCGTTTTTCACCTTGCGCGCCGCCAGCCGGAGTATTTCCAACTTCGGTTTGTCGGTGGGTAATCCCAACGCGAGCGCAACCCGGCGATAGGCCGCGTAAGGCAAGCTGCAAACTCGATATCCCGCCGGATAACCTTTCACCTTGTCGAAGATCAACATCGGTGGCTGCGGCACCAGCTCGGCCGTCGATTCGACCAGCGCGCCGATCTCGGCGTCCCAATCGGCGCCTTCAATGATCCGGTAATCGCTAATCTTCTTCGCTTCTTCGACGAAACTCCTAAAATCGTGATAAGCAAGCTCGGACATTTTTTTTCTCCCAACCTTGAACCTTGAACGACTCTTATTCTTGCACCACCGATATTTCCGACTTCACACACTTCCTCTTCAACTCTCCCAAAAACATCGGATGAATATCCGCCGGCTCCTCGTCGAACGGAATCATCTCGTGCAGTTTGGTGCGAAAGCGGTCTTGGCTGAACTTTGGGCTGCGCCCGCGCATGGCAAAATGGCGCAGTACACCGTGACCGGTGTTGAAGTGTCCGTGGTACATCAAATCGCCGGGCGAATAGATCGAGCCGGATTTGATCTCGAAGCGCGTGCGTTCCCCGCCCTCACGCCACACCATCGCGAATCCTTCGCCTTTGGTCACGCAAACGATCGCGCCGGGGCCGTGGCGATGAAACGTGCTCCGGCTTCCGGCGGGAAATTCTTGAATATGGCACCCGTAGGTCGTGCCGGCGAGCCCGAAGCGCATGATCTTCACGCCTTTGCCCTTCATCGGGTAGTCGTCGAGGGCGAATTCATTCACATCCGGCACTAAGTTGCTTTCCCACGAACGGATCGTCAGTTTTTTGTTCTCGTTGAAAAATTCACGATCCGGTCTGAAGCGGTCGCGAAACTGAAACGGATTGCGAAAAATAAAGTCTTCGTTGTGAAATAGATTGATCACGTGCGGGGCGTTGGTGCCGGCAAGAAAACGCACCGGCTCGTTGGAAGCATTGAAGTGCTGATATGAAACGTTCAAAGGAATCGCGAAAATCGCCCCGGCGGCCCACTCGAAAGTCTGCTTCGCATCGCCCTCGAACCAAACCGTGGTGGCGCCGCGGCCTTTGTGTATGTACACGAGCGTCTCGAACATATGATGCTGAGGCTCGGTCTGTTTGCCGGCGGGAATTTCACAAATGTAAGCGTCGTTCTCCTGCTGCTCGCCCATGTTCAGATACGAACCCAGCGCCCCCATCCGTGCCCACGGTTTGACCTCAACGTCCATCAAGTCTTCGACAAAAAATCCGGTAACGGAAGGAATCCCCTCCTTTGCTTGGAACGCCTCGTAGGGCGTTGGACCCAGTTGAATCGGATCGCGGTGCGGCAGTCTCATGAAATATTTGCTCCGTTTAGTCCTGTTCGCGGCTCTGTGACAAGGCAACCGCAAAGGCTGCTTCACAGCACTCCGTATATGCTGCGGGTGTTGGCGCGTCAAGACGAAGTTCGTTTAGACCTTAACGAATTTCGAAGGAGCACCGAGACGTGTTGAAGGTACTATTGAGTGTTGCGTGGCAGATAAAAACGAAGATGAATGGTTCGACTTCGACGATAACGACGAGATGCGAGCGCGAGATTGACTGCGGCGTTTTCCTATTTGCCGAAAATCCCTTGCCGATCCATTCGATCGACGAAAGAAGAATCGATGAGAGTGGCCAGGTTCAAATTTTTCACCTTCGGGTTCGATTCGGCAATTACGTCCACGAGAATCTTCATGGCCTTGGGATCGGCGTACGGTTTGCTGAGAAGCATCTCCCTATAAGTCTCGTATCCCTCTTCGATCATCGCGCGATTCTTGTCCATTGGAACGCGAAGATACTTGGCCAGGATCCTCAGGTTTTCTTCTTTGTTCGCTTTGTTACGATAGAACTGCATGCCTTCCGCGAGAGCTTCGACAAACTTCGCGACCGTGCGTTGATCCTCGCGCAGAGATCTCTCGGACACCGCAACGACATTTCGGAGATAGGGCACTTCGAGAGGCGTGAGATCGACCAGCAGTTTGAATCCTTCCTTGGCAGCCATGGTCGTGTAAGGCGGATCGAGAATCGCGGCGGCCACTTTGCCGTTGAGCAGAGTTTCGAAACGAGCTGCCTTGCCGCCGATGTTGAGCGGTACCACCTGCTCCTTGGTCATGCCGAGTTCCTTCAAGCAGAGAAGAAGGCCGGTGTACGGCATTCCGGAAAAGCTGGTGATCGCAACCGACTTCCCTTTTAGATCCGATGCCGACTTAATCGATGGGTGTACCACTAGGGCGAGATTCAGTCCGCTGGTGGTGGCCATGACCATTTTAACAGGGAAGCCGCCGAGAGCGCTGTGGATGACCTTATCCGGTGAGGTTTGGTCGAACTGAATGTCGCCCGAGACCAGCGCATTGATGTCGTTGCTGCGGCTGAAGGTTACGATCTTGGAATCAAGTTCTTTTCTCTTAAAAAAACCCTTGTCCTCGGCGATATAAGCCGGCAAAAACATGGCGCCGCGAACGCCTTCCCCAACAATGATGGATTTGCTCTGCGCTGCGGCGGAGCCGGCCATTAAGCACAGCACCAACGTTCCAGCCAGAAAACAATCAATCGAACGACGCATAAGCATACCTGCTCCGTTTCCGTCTCTCATGCTTTTAACAACGGCAACTCACCGTCGCATGATTTTCCACGCCTGTCGTTTGCAGATGGGTGCCGGTGCGACCGGGGATATAAGCTGACTTGGCCCCCTTGCCTCCGGCAACGACGATCCAGAGGTCTTCGGGCCGGTCTATCACGGGGATTTCGGAACGATGGGCCGGAAACCAACGCGGTCGTCTATTGGCCAGCAGTTGTAGATTCTCGTCGGAGATTTTTTCGTGCGGCACCCGCGCCAAATTGAACAGCTCGTTGCGAATGTCCGCTTTGGAGTATCCGCCAGCCGACAAAATCGCCGCGTGCTCGGGACAAATAACCAGTAGCGTCTCGGTCGAGGTCACGCCGGCGGTGAATCCACCGATCATGGTGAGGGCGAACGTTTTGAGAAGCCCCTTTGCGGTCTGACTTGCCATATCGACGGCGCTATTCACGCCCGAGCAGCCGAAAACACTGACGGCGTCCGTGTCCCGTGCAGACCCACGTTCGACATGCAACGGCTCCCAGGGATTCTCCTCCTCGTTTTCGGCGATGCAAAAAGTGTATTTGGCCGGTTGACCGAGAGTCGATTTATCATACATGCCCGGCGTCGCGCCGCCGATATTGCAAAGCACGAGCCGTAGCGCTCTGCCGATGGTCGAGTTGGCGCGCCATCCCTGTCCCAACGCGTTGCTGGCGTAATTGATCTGCAGAGAATTTCGGCACGGGCCGTTGATGATCGTCAGAGGAGCGACGTTGCCAGTCGTTGTTTGCACGCCGTCGAGGTTGAAGCCCGACTGCAGGACGCCATGGACGGCGGCAATCAGCAACGGCAAATAATCGGGCAGACAGCCGGCCATAACGGCGTTGACGGCGACTCTCTCGACGGTAGCGATCCCATTGAGAGGAGGGATAACCCCCAGCACGGCATCCCTTTCCCACCCGCTGCCGCCGATCATTTGATTGACCGCAGCCTGCGTCGGCGCCAGCACCGGTAGCCCATCCGACCAACCCCGGTTGATGAAGTATTGAAACATGAGACCCGGATCCGCCGGCACCTCAATCGTCGGGCACTCGACACCGCACTCAACTTCCTCGTTCAGGGGCAAATTCGTGTGAACGTTACCGGCAGTCAACGCAGCAACGACCGAACCTAGGGTCGACTGCGCTAGCGCACGCAACACGTCGAGAGAAACCGAACCGACTGGATGAGGAACCTCGACGAGCGGCAACCCGCTCAAGCCGCGCGTGGAGGATTCCGTCTTGGCGAGGGTCATGAACTCATCCGTGACCACCGTGGCGGTGGGAACGCCCGCGTCTTCCAGCTGGACGGCGTCGTGGACACTCCACGACGTGCACGAGCCTCAATCGGCAAACGCATTGATGACGACGTCGCACCGATCGATCAGCTCCTCCAGACAATCCGCTCCGGTGCGGGTCATTTTTCTTCTGGCGATCAGCTCGACGCCTTCGTACCGTTCCTTCAGCAACGCGCCCACATATTCCAGAAACCGGTCGGCGTTGGGTTTGTTGTTATCCAGCAGACCAATCCGCCGGTTATTCAAGCTCGCGTATTTCCTGGAAGAGAGCTTGGTTCGCTTGACCGCTCGACGCGCGGTCGGAGTCACGATCGTTATCAGCTCTTGGTCCATGCTTATGGCCTCCGCGTGTGGTTTTTTCTAGACGGCGTCCCCGCGCGTGTTCCTCGGCGCAAACACTGCTTCGATGTTCGTACAATGAACCTGTGACGGGCGTCAAGCAGAGCAGTTTTCGCGAACAACGCTGCACCCCTTGCCATCGTCACGCGACTTGGGCTAAGACGGAAGCGAATTCCAACGCGGCAAAAAATCCAAACAAGAGGCAGGGACTATGGATTATTTCGAACCCAAAACGGTGAGCGAAGCGTTGTCCGTGCTCGCGCAACACGGCGCCGAAGCTAAGGTCATCGCCGGCGGCACGGATGTGATGGTGGATATAAAGTTTAAGGAAGAGCCGGGCTCACTGGTCAATATAAAGAAGCTCCCCGGACTGACCGGCATCACTGAAAACGGCGCCAGCCTGCGCATCGGCGCGTTGACGACGATCCGCGAGATCGAAACCAGCGCTCTCGTGCGCGAGAAGCTGCCGGTGCTGTGGGAATCGTGCCACCAGTTCGCGTCGCTACAGGTGCGCAACACGGCGACCATCGGCGGCAACATCTGCCGCGCTCGCCGTCGGGCGAAACCCTAGCGCCGCTGCTCGTGTTGGAAGCGAAAGGCAAGCTCGTCTTTGCCGACGGTGAGAAGACCGAACCGTTCACGTCCTTCTTTCAGGGCCCGGGGAAGAGCAGTGCCGGCGTGAAAGGTCTATTGACGGAAATCGAGATTCCCTATCCGTCGGCGGGGAGCAAAAGCGTCTATCTGAAACACGCGGTGCGCGGCGCCATGGATATCGCCATGGTGGGCGTTGCCGTGTCTGATCACGCCCGACGCCGGAAAGAACAAGATGCAAGACGTCCGCATCGGCTTGGGCGCAGTCGCGCCGACGCCGATCCGTGCTCCGAAGACCGAAGCGCTGCTGCGCGGCAAACCGCTCAGATCGGCGCTGCTCAAAGAAGCCGCGGCCCTGGCTGCATCGGAAGCGAGTCCGATCAGCGATCAGCGCAGCAGCGCGGAGAATCGCCGCTGGATCGTCGAAGCTTTGACCCGCCGCGGACTGCGAACAAACCTGGAAAGCCGCCACCGGCAAGGAGGTAGCATAATGAGTCTCACCATTAACACCAAAATCAACGGCAAGGCCGTGAGCGCCAGCGCGGAAGCGTCGACATCGCTGCTGGAATTCCTGCGCGACACCTTGGAAATGAAAGGCAGCAAGCTCTGCTGCAACACCGGCGAGTGCGGCGCCTGCACGATCATTTACAACGGCATGCCGATCAACTCCTGCGTGACCATGGCCGCCGACGCCATCGGCGCCGAGATCACGACGATCGAAGGCTTGGCCGACGGCGATAAGCTGCATCCTGTGCAGCAAGCGTTCATCGACACCGGCGCGGTGCAGTGCGGTTATTGCACGCCGGGCTACATTATTTCCGTCAAAGCGCTGCTCGACCGCACCACCAAACCGACGGCGGAAGACATCGAAGAAGCGGTCTCCGGCAACATTTGCCGCTGCACGGGTTACAACAAGATCGTCGACGCGATCCATCTCGCCGCCGATCGCATCGCAGGGAGGGCATGAGTCATGGCAAAAGCTGAACTCAAAATTATCGGTTCCAGCCCGGCGCGCATGGGCGGCGTCGAGCGCGTCGTCGGCAAAGGCGTTTACGGCATCGACTTGATGCTCAAAGACCAATTGCACGGCGTGATCCTGCGCAGCCAGTACGCCCACGCGAAGATCGTCAGCATCGACACCAGCGAAGCAAAAAAAGTTCCCGGCGTCCATGCCGTGGTCACCGCTGCCGACGCTCCGGACGTGCGTTACGGCCGCAGCTATATCGATCGCTATATACTCGCGCGCGATAAAGTCCGCTTCATGGGCGACCCGGTCGCGGCCGTCGCCGCAGAATCGCTAGCCATCGCCAAGCAGGCGCTCAAAAAAATCAAAGTCGTCTACGAACCGCTGCCGGTGGCTCATCGATCCCGAAGAAGCGACCAAGCCGGATGCGCCGACCTTGCATGAAGACATGCCGCTGCCGAAAACTATTCCGGCGGACGCAGGGCTTAAAAATATCTGCGGCCATGCGGTCGTCCATGTCGGCGACGCCGAAAAGGCGATGGCCGAAGCGGATATCGTCGTCGACGAAGTTTACGAAACCAAGATGATCCACCCGCAGTATCTCGAGCCGCGCATCGCCGCGGCGCAGATGGAGCCCAACGGCCGTCTCACCGTTTGGGCCAACGCCCAGGCACCTTTCCCGGTGCGCCAAGAAACGGCGAAGACGCTCGGGCTGTCCCTCAACAACGTGCGCGTGATCTCCGCCGGCCTGGGCGGCGGCTTCGGCGGCAAGGGCAGCGGCATCACCTCGGGCGCCGCCGTCGAGCCGATCTGCGGCCTGTTGGCGATCAAAGCCAAGCGGCCGGTGATGATCGTCCTCGACAAGGCCGAGGAAACCATCTCGACGACGATCCGCGCCGGCGCAAAAATGTACATCAAGACCGGCGTGAAAAAAGACGGCACCATCGTCGCCCGCACCGGCAAAGTATTTTACGACGCCGGCGGCTACTCCGGCTTCGGCGTGCAGGCCGGCGGCCGCTGCACCAACATGCTCGGCGGCTGGTACTTGATGCCCAACTGCCATATCGACGGCTATTTCGTTTACACCAACAAACAGGTCTGCGGCCCGGTGCGCGGCCCCGGCGGCCCGCAGGCGGCATTTGCCGTTGAATCGCACATGGACTCCATCGCCGCCAAGCTCGGCATGGATCCGACGGAATTCCGCCTTAAGAACATGCCTAAAGCCGGCGACAAGATCGTCGGCGTGCCCAAGCTGCGCGATGTTTCGCTCGGTGAAACGATCCGCATCGCCAAGGAAAAGATCGGCTGGGGCAAAGTAAAGCTGGAAAAGAACCAGGGTATCGGCATCGCCACCGGCTCATGGATCGAGAGCGCCGGCCCCGGCGGCGGCTCGATAGTGAAAGTGAACGAAGACGGCTCGGTGACAGTGCACATCGGCAAGATCGACATGGGCACCATCCCCGGTTTCGGTATTCCAATGATCGTCGCCGAAGAGCTTGGCATACCGGTGAGCGATGTCACTGTGGTCAATGTCGACACCGACGCCAGCCCATGGGACGCAGGCACGGTCGGCAGCCGGGGCATCCTGGTTTCCGGCGGCGCATCCCGGCTCGCCGCCATCGACGCGCGCAATCAGATTTTCAAAATGGCCGCGCGCAAACTCGAAGCGAGCCCGGAGGATCTGGAGATCGTCGACAAGCAGATCCGGGTCAAAGGCACGCCGGCAAAGAGCGGTGGCTCTCGCCACCGTCGCCACCGACGCGCACAACGTCATCGGCGAAGTCATCGGCCGCGGTTACTGCGACAACCTGGAACTGATGGCCGAAGAAAAAGCCCACGGCAGTTCCCAGCCGTTTACTACGCATGCCTGCATCGTCGAAGTGAGTCCGGACACCGGCAACGTGAAGATCCTGAAATACGTCGCCGTCCACGACATCGGCCAGCCGATCCACCGAGCCGCCGCCGAAGGCCAGATCGAAGGCGCCGCCGCCATGAGCATCGGCCAGGCGCTCTGCGAGCAAGTCGTCTTCGACCAGAACGGCAGAACGATGAACCCATCGTTCGTCGATTACTCTGATGCCGACCATCAACATGATGCCGCGCATCGAAACGACTTTGGTTGAAGGCTACCCCGGCTCCGGCCCCTACGGCGCCAAAGGCGCCGGTGAAATCGCCTGCGTCCCGCCCATGGCCGCCATCGCCAACGCCATCTTCAACGCCACCGGCGTGCGCATCAACAAACTGCCGCTGAGCCCGGAGAACGTGCTGCGCGGGTTGAAGGAGGCGGGGAAGGCGTAGCCGAAGCATTGCGAGGAAAAGGCGCATCTCCAAGGGCGACCATACGGTCGCCCTTTCTTTTTTGGGGTTCGATTCCAGTCTACGTCTGTGTACAATTCCGACATGGGCAACTCAGGACAATCCGTACGCAGCTTAATCGAAGGTTTGCCTCCGGAAATTGCTAGACGAATCCATCCGGACTGGCAGAAGAACGAAGCGGAATATTGGAGAAGGAGTGAGGGAGAAGGAGTGAGGGTCAGTGAAGGAGTGAGTGAAGGAGTGAGGGTCATGAAGGAGTGAGGGTCAGTGAAGGAGTGAGTGAAGGAGTGAGGGTCATGAAGGAGTGAGGGTCAGGCATGAGTCTGGACTTTACGGACTAGACCTAATCATACATGCTTTTTATAAACCCGCTGTCCTCCAGCGACTTTAAAATACTCGCATCCACGAAGGAAGCAGGATCGGCGCCTTTGGCTTTGGGATTTTCTTTCACGAGGCTTTCCAGAACCGTCTTGATTCCGCTCGCCGATGGATAAGGTATCCGCTCGAAATAGGTATTTGCGTACTGATCGTAAGTGCGCTCGGCGTATTTTGCTTGATCGGCGTTCATCCGCATCTTTTTCAAAATGATTTGAACGCTGTCTTTCTTGTTTTTCTTGAAGTAGGCGATGGCTTCGACAAATGCTCGCATAACCCGCGTCGCCTGGTCGCGGTTGGCGCGCAAATAACTCCGCGTCGAGACCATCATGCTCTGTAAATAGTGGATGTTCATCTTGGCGAGATCGGCGATCACGCGAAAGCCGAGATCTTCGGCGATAAAATAGGACGGGTCGGTCAGCACCGCGCCGTCGACCAGTTTCTTTTGCAGGCTGATCAGCATGGTCGGCGACGAGCCGACCTGCAGTATTTGCAACTCGTCGGGCCGGATCTTCCAAACGTCCAAAACCATGGTCAAGACCTGATGGGATGACGAGCCGAATGTGGTGATGGCGATCTTCTTGCCTTTGATCGCCTCGGGCGTATCGATCTCCGGGCGGACAAGAATGCGGTGAACGCCTCTGTTGTTCTGCGCCGCGACAATGACAACATCGGCGCCCTTGAGCACCGACGTGATCACGGCGCCGCCACCGGCGGTGGCGAACTGAATATCGCCGGCGAGCAGTGCATTGACGCTCGCGGGCGGCGCCGCCACCAATGAAGATCGCCTCGGCCTCGATACCGTGCTTTTTGAAGAAACCGCGCTCCTCGGCGACCCAGATCGCGCTATTGGTCGGGCTGAACGCGCCCATACCGATGCGAATTTTATCGAGAGCCCAGCCGGTTGTCGCACTAAAGCAGATAATTACCGGCAAAAGGAGACGAATAATTTGTTTCATCGCTTTCATCCGTTACAATTATTTCTCCGAACCCACCATTTGAATTGTTTCTTTGCGGTAGTCAATCAGATCCACTAGCGACCTCCGGTGTTCATACGTCGTTCCGGCCGTCGCGTCTTTGCGCGAGGGCATCTGCAGGCGACTGTTGCGAATTCGCCGACTTGGAATCTGTTGGGTAGACTAAATATCTGGAACAGGTGCAGCGCGGGCAAGGTTTGTGGTGGCAGGATATCATGTGGGAGATGCGCGGGCCTCCTCTCAGCGGGGATAATTTGACGCTGCTCACACGAAAGACAGGCGGACACTATCGGCGCAGCCGGACTTGTCATAATGCTCGGGGGGGGGGCAAATTCAGCCGGTGATCCGCTCAGCCTCGCAAATCCGCAAGAGTTCTGATATGAGCCGACCGACATTGAATTTGGTTTGGATTAACGAGGCGGAATTGGCGCAGCCACCGAGAAATCGTAGCACCGGCAACAAGCAGCCACAAAGCGATCATCAACTGGTGGGTCGCTGGGGGACAGTTCTAACCGTGGGCATCTCTTTGATATCTCTAGTGGGCGTAGGTGCATTTTACTTTGGCACGTTACAATTGCGGACCGAGTCCGGCGAAAGGGTCGTCAAGATAGAAACGACCATGACCGACCTGGAAAAGAAAGTGGATTTTCTTATCGGACACAGGCTGCAAGATTCTAAAGCTCAAGCCGAAAAAATCCTTAACGCCCGGGCCATCCAGGTCGCTTACGTAACTCCGACATCTAAAGTGGTCCTTCCTTCTCTTAATAGGATTTCCACAGCCTCTAAAAGCGCTTCGAACAAGAGTGAGTTTTTCGTCACATGCACGATAGAAGGCTTCCTAGGAGGAAACTTGATTTTGCGAGCTCAGATACAGGAGGAACTGGCAGGCAGAGTTGTCCGGACGCTTCACGATCGCCGCATGGAAATAAAGCCGCCGACCAGGTTGGGAGAGCGAGTGACTCATGATTTCGTAATGACCAATGAAAAAGACAATGCTAAAAGCCTTCACCCTCCAATTCGCATAGAGCTTGTGGTCCTCGAACGAGTCGGCACCGACGGTCTTATAGTCGCGACGGGTATAGCGCCCACTCCGAAGTCACCGGCCGGTTAAAAATATCTTTTTTGCTTCGTCAGGCTACACGGGAGACGGAGAAAGACGCGCCCCTCGAAACATCGGTTGGAAACCCGTCTCCGTCCGGTATATCTTCGGTCCAACAGTCCGATTCTCCAACCCTAACCCATTGATTTGAAAAGTTTTCACATGCAGCCCCACACTATTTTCTCGTCAGCAACCAGCCGGTCGCCCCTAAGTTTCTTATACTTCTTTCCCCAAGAGATCGATCTGCTCCAGCTAATCGGCATAGACGAAAACACAGATCGTAAACGATGTAATCGATGCGCGCGTCTTCATAGGCGCGAATTTCGCTTGCGCGCGCCTGTCTCAATTGCCTGACTGCCATGTCACCTTTCCACCAGTGCGCCTCTCCGAGGAATTTTTGTGGCAGGTTGATGAAACGCATGTGGCGGCACGTTACACTTAGATTTGACTATGACGGTCTCTCGGAAGAATAAGACTGAAAGTCAAAAACGGCGCATATGGATAGGCGTGATCGTTCTGTTTTTGCTTTTTGCCGCAGCGGCGGCCTGGAAGTGGACACCGCTCGCGGATTTGATCGACATCCATCGACTTTCCGGTTGGGCGGCGTCGCTGCGCCAGAGCCCGGCGCGCCATTTTTATCTGCTCGGCGCCTACATCATCGGCAGTATTTTACTGGTTCCGATCACGGTGCTGATCCTCGTCACCGCGATTATCTTCGGTCCCGTCATGGGCTCGCTTTATTCCATCGCCGGCAGCCTCGCGGGGGCCGTAGTGACCTATGCCATCGGCTGCTTTCTCGGCCAGGATTTTGTCCGCAAGATCGCGGGAGCGAAATGGCGTCGTCTAGAGAAAAAAATCGAGCAAACCGGCATCGTGGCGGTCGCGACTTTGCGCTTGTTGCCGATCGCCCCTTTTACCGTCGTCAATGTCGTCTCCGGCGCGTTCAAAGTACCGCTGCGTGACTACCTTCTGGGATCGTTGCTGGGACTCGTGCCGGGTATTCTCATTACGAACCTCTTCGCCCATCAGTTTGCCAGAGCGATCCGCGACCCCGGGATTGGCGTAGTTCTCGTTTTGGCGGTTTTGATCACGATCACCATCATCGGCACCGTTTGGCTAAAACGCCGCTTTGAATCCTAACACGGCGTTGCCAGTGAATCGCAAAGAGTTTGAACGAAAATTGCGAATCATGAAACGCGGCGTACTTTGCTTGATCTTGGCGCTGCTCATCGGTTGCGCCAAAGTGCGCGCGATCACCGACGTGCCGGAGATCCAGCTTGGCGACGCTGACTTTTTTCCGACCATCGAAGCCTTCGCCGACGCGCCGATCATCGGCGGCAACAAGATCGACATCCTTCAGAATGGCGACGAGCTCTTTCCCGCGATGCTGCGCGATATAAAGAGCGCCAAATCGACGATCACCTTCGCGCAATACTTATTCAAAGGCGGTACTCTGGCTCGAGAGCTCGCCCAGAGTTTCGCCGACCGCTGCCAAGCCGGCGTCAAAGTTTATATCCTGTTGGATGATCATGGCAGCGAAGCCCCCGGCGAGATTCTGGATATCATGCAGGGGGCCGGCTGCCAGATCGAACATTTTCGTCGGGTCAGAGCGCCCCAAGTCATCCTGCCGTGGAAACTCCTGCAATATAACTATCGCAATCACCGCCGTGTCCTTGTCATCGACGGCCGAATCGGTTTCACCGGGGGCTATGGCGTCAGCGACGCCTGGCTGGGCGACGGCCGCACGGCGGATCACTGGCGCGACACCAATGTGCGCGTCGAAGGGCCGGCGGTGAAATACCTGCAAGCCGCTTTCACCGATAGCTGGCTTGAGACCACGGGAAATATTCTCGGCGGCGGCGAATTTTTCCCCCGCCTCGAAGCGCGCGGCCACGTATCGCTCCAGTTCGTCAAGAGCTCGCCGGTCGGCGGCAGCTTTCAAAATTACCTGCTCTATTTGCTGTCGATCACATCGGCGAAAAAATCGATCCTGATCACCAATCCTTATTTCATTCCCGACGATCGAATGACCGAAGCTCTGCTGGACGCGGTGGCGCGCAAAGTCCGCGTCACCGTGCTCGTCCCCGGCAAGATCGATTTCAAGATCACCTATCGCGCCAGCCGAAGACACTATGGCGAGATGTTGCTCGGCGGAATCCAAATTTACGAGTATTCGCCTGCGCTCTTGCATTCCAAGACGATGGTGGTGGACGGCGTGTGGGCGACCATCGGCAGCACTAACTTCGATAATCGCTCCTTCGCTTTGAACGAAGAGTTGAATCTGACTCTCTACGACAGGACGCTGGCGCAAAGTCTCGAGGCGATCTTTGCCGAAGACTTGCGCCACTCGCGCAAAATCACCTATGAGGAATGGGATGCGCGCGGTTTAAAAGAAAAGTTTTTCGAGCTGTTCGCCTTCCCGGTCGAAGAGCAGCTATGAGCTCGGCCGGAATCAGCTGGAGAATTTATGGAAATGCTCTAATTGAGCGGGACAGATTTATTGGCCGACGCGACGGCTGAATTTCTTCAGCAGTTCCACATCTAGACAAAGGTGCCTTTCTTGCACATTCCAAGCTGACAGGTTAGCGTTATTATTCTTGAGCTGCGTAAAGAAGGATTCACCACAGAGACGCGGAGTTCGCAGAGGTTTTTCTAGTGACTCTACTCCGCGCCATGGGCGCCGCCGCGGTGAATCACGCCGAAGTTCTAAGAGTCAAATATTATTTTCCAGGTAGTCAATTTAGAATCATGGCCACTGAACCCAACAAAGTTATTTATTCGATGGTCGGCGTCAGCAAGTATTATGACAAGCGCGCCGTTCTCAAAGATATTTACCTCTCCTACTTCTACGGCGCCAAGATCGGCGTGATCGGTCTCAACGGCTCGGGCAAGTCGTCGCTGCTGCGCATCATGGCGGGCGCCGACAAGGAGATCAACGGCGAGGCTGTTCTCTCGCCGGGTTATACGGTCGGCTTCTTGGAGCAGGAACCATTGATCGACGACTCGCGGACCGTGCGCGCAGTTGTCGAAGAAGCGGTGCAAGAGACCGTCAACCTGCTGAAGGAGTTCGAAGAGATCAACGCCAAGTTTGCCGAAGACATGTCCGACGACGACATGAACAAGCTGCTCGAGCGGCAAGGCGAGGTGCAGGAGAAGCTCGACCATCAGGACGCCTGGGATCTCGATGCGCGACTGGAGATGGCGATGGATGCCCTGCGCTGCCCGCCGTCGGACACTGCAGTGAAGATTCTGTCCGGCGGCGAACGCCGCCGCGTTGCGCTGTGCCGCTTGCTCTTGCAAAAGCCCGATATCCTTCTCCTCGATGAACCGACCAATCACCTCGACGCGGAATCGGTCGCGTGGCTCGAACAGCACTTGCAAAGTTATTCGGGGACGGTCATTGCCGTGACCCACGATCGCTATTTTCTCGACAACGTCGCCGGTTGGATATTGGAGCTGGATCGCGGCCAGGGCATCCCGTTCAAAGGCAACTACACGTCTTGGTTGGAACAGAAGCAAGAGCGCCTGCGCCGCGAGGAAAAGTCGGAAAGCGAGCGGCAGAAGACGCTCGAGCGCGAGCTCGAATGGATCCGCATGTCGCCGAAAGCGCGTCGCGCCAAAGGCAAGGCGCGCATCACGGCGTATGAATCTTTGCTCGACCAGGAATCGCAGAAGCGGCGCGAAGATTTGGAGATCCCTATTCCACCGGGGCCGCGCCTGGGCAACGTCGTGATCGAAGCGGAAGGAGTCAGCAAAGGCTACGGTGACAACCTGCTGGTCGACGATATGACCTTTAAGCTGCCACCCGGCGGCATTGTCGGCGTGATCGGGCCCAACGGCGCCGGCAAGACGACACTATTTCGCTTGATCATAGGGCAGGAGCAGCCCGACGGCGGCAAGATTCGACTCGGTGAGACGGTCGCGCTGGGGTACGTCGATCAGAGCCGCACGCTCGAACCACAAAAATCGATCTGGGAAGAAATCAGCGGCGGCGCGGATTCATTGAAAATCGGCGCTCGCGAGATCAACTCGCGCGCCTACGTCGCGCGCTTCAATTTTTCCGGCACGGATCAGCAAAAGAAAGTGGGCACGTTATCGGGCGGCGAGCGCAATCGCGTGCATCTCGCGAAAATGTTGAAAGCAGGAGCGAACGTTTTGTTGCTCGACGAACCGACCAACGACCTGGACGTGAACACCCTGCGCGCGCTCGAAGAAGCGTTGGAAAACTTCGCCGGCTGCGCGGTGGTGATCTCCCACGATCGCTGGTTTCTCGACCGGATCGCGACCCATATTCTCGCCTTCGAAGGCGACAGCAAGGTCGTTTACTTCGACGGCAACTATTCGGAATACGAAGCCGACCGCAAGCAGCGTCTGGGCGCCGCCGCGGAACAACCGCATCGGATCAAGTATCGCCCGTTGACCCGCGGGTGATTGGAACGATTATTTCTCTTAATTTTGATCCCGAATTTTTTTAGCACCGATCTTCAATTCTAGAGATCCGGTGACTGCCGATCAGTCGATCATCGACCGCTGTAACGCACTTGACCACATCCACCAGCCGCCCCCATTTTTTTTCAAAATTGTCTAATATTGGACCGTTTTTAATCCGCTTCACGTTAAGCTCGGCAAAATGGACATTTCTAACGCAGCTTTTTGCGAGTGGCACGACCGTTAAACCGTCAAAGAATCGCCAGATGAATTGTAATCAAAAATTCCACGAGGGAAAGGGGTCGACTTGTGACATTGCAACGCGGAACCGAGATGATTTGGTACGATACAGTCGGCGGAGTTCCGATTCGAGTCGGGATTCCGCACGACTTAACAGCGACAGAAGCTAAAGCTGTGCTTGAGGAGTTTGTTGGCTTTTTGGGTGAGCTAGCAAAGCTACCCCATGCGGACAAACGCACAATTGGGGAAGCCTACAGAATCGTAAAAAACAAATAAGAAGCACTAGGCCCTCCGGCAATATCGGCGGGACGGTGGGAACGCTATGGATCAAAGCGGGTCATCAAGTCTTGTTCTCTTCGCGCAATCCGGAAAATCTCAAGCAATTAGTGGCTGACCTCGGACCTTTGGCCCGGGCCGATACGGTACGTGAGGCGCTGGCCTTCGGCGACGCGATTCTTATCGCGGTCCCTTACGGCGCTTACCCCCAGATCGGCAAGGATTACGTGCAGGAGCTTGCCGGCAAGATAGTCCTTGATGCCGGCAACGCGGTGTTGGCGCGCGACGGTGAAATTTCGAAAGAGGCCCGGGAGATCGGCATAGGCGCGACGTCGACGAAATACTTGCCCAAGGCGCGCATCGTCCGCGCTTCAACACGCTCAACTATCGAGTCGTCGCAAATAACGCCAATCGTCCCGGCGAACGCATGGCGATCCCCATCGCCGGCGACGACAAGAAGGCGTTGGCGACGGCGTCGAGACTAGTCCGCGACGCCGGGTTTGACCCAGTCGTCATCGGGTCTCTCGAAAGCGCAAAGCTGTTTGCTCAGGGCGGACCCTTGTACGGACAACAGATTACAGCCACGGAAATGCAAGCGCGTCTCAAAACGCTTCGTTAACCAGCGACGGAACATCTGCGAATTTTTCCTCTTCGTGATTACGGAAAGTCGAACATCGGAATCGACACGCAGTAATGCGACCTGCAATCGCACGCTCTATTACCGAATCGGTTACGCTTCAGCGCCTTTCGGTGCATCCTCTCGATGCACCGGGCGGCCCCCGACCATCGTCAGCCGCGCGCGGATTTTGGCAATATCTGCAACCGGAATTGACCGAGGATCGTCGCTTAGAACGACCAGGTCGGCGAGCTTGCCCGGCGCTAGAGAACCCAACTCGCGCTCGCGGCCGATCACGCTGGCTCCGCCCGCCGTCAACTGCCGTAGCGCTTGATTTGCCGTGAGCCTTTGCCGCGGTCCGATCACGCCGCCGGAAAAATCCTCGCGCGCCACGACGCTCCACAGCGCCACGAAGGGATCGGCAATCTTGTTGTCGGTGCCGATGCCGAACGGTACTCGCTGCCGAACCAGCTCCCGGTGCGGCAGCCATTCCTCGCCGTCGCCGATATCTCGCATCCTATGGGAGCGCGGAGAGTAAATGTGGCTCAGCGGATTGGTCGTCGCAACCGCGCCGAGCCGATTGATCCGCTGCATTTGGCGCGTCGTAACGCGCGCCAGGTGGACAAGCACCCAGCGTTGGCCGCGAAGCGGAGCCTCCTTATCGATCTCCTCCCAAATCTCGAGCAGCTCTTCGAGCTTCGCGCCGACGATCGTGCCAACTCGCAGACCGCGACTTCGCGCCAGGCGCGCCAGCGCGAGATAAGCCGCCGCGTCGTGCGCCTGCTCGGCAAATCCCGCCCAACCCGTATAAGGCAATCCTTCGATGAGAATGCGCGAGATCTCGGCATCGCCGCCGTAGCCCAGGTAAATTCCCGCCACCCGCAACCAGGCGTCGCCGATGCCATCGCCACCGGCCCAGGCCGCTAGGTCGGGAATATTCCGCTCCGCCTCTTGCCGCGAACGCCATGTCGGACTCAGAGCCAGGTGGCTGCGCATCGAGAGACCGCCGCTCGCGTGCAGTTCGCGGAAGGCGGCAAGCAGCTCAGGCGCAACACCGTGCCCCTCGTAAATGCTGGTCACGCCTCGAGCATGATAGCGCCTCTGCGCGTCTTTCAGGGCACGCAGCCGATCCGGCGGCTTAAAGCGTGGCGCTGATTTGAGCAGGGTAAATTCAAGAATCGGCGTGACGTTGTGTTCGATAAAAACACCGGTCGGCTCCCCTGCCGCGTCTTTGACAATCTCGACGCCTGTCGGGGCAACGGCGTCGCGCGTGATTCCCGCTAAACGCAGCGCCATGCTGTTGCCGGCGTAAAAAATCGGCGGCTTGTTCCAGAAACCCCAGATACCGCGAACATATACCGGATGGTCCGGCGCGGCGGCGTCGAGATCCTTTCGCTCCGGCATGCGCTTTTCCTCAAGACAGTCGGGAACATTGAGATAAAACGGCGGCGCGCCCACGGGCATGGTCACGATCCACTCACCGGCGGATCGGCGAGACGCCATTCTATGGATCAGCGACTTAATATCGGAGATCGAACGGCAGGACTCGAGCGACGGATAGAGAAACTTGAGCCCTTCGCGGTCCATGTGCGCGTGCGCATCCACGAATCCGGGTATGACGGTGGCGCCGTCTAAATCCACCCAACGAGTTTCGCTCCCGCGCCTTCGCCGCAATTCCCGCGTGGACCCCAGCGCCACAATGCGCTCGCCCGCGATGGCTAGGGCCTGCGCGCGAGGAATGCGCGGATGGCCGGTCGATATCTCACCATTGGCGAGAATCCAATCAGCGACATTTCGAGCCATGAGATGTGCTGGTACAAGTCGTGCGCTGCCCGAGTTCGCGCCTACCGTCGTTCTCTTTCCGTGTCACTTCTTCATGCCGCGACGACGTCGGCGCAATTTTCGCGGGAGGACTTCAATTTGCGATGAGACTTAACGAGGCCGCTTGCTCAGCCGAGCGTCTAAAGTTTTCCCGCGAAACGCTGCAGCTTCTTTTTGTCGACCGTTATGCCATGTCCCGCGGTCATGGCCGGACACGCCCTTCCCTGAGATACTGGGATGGCACTAAAAATATCTTGCTCGCCGAGGCGCATGAATCCCGTCATCTCGCCGCCGGGTTGGGCGTTCTTCAATGCGCAGTGCAGTTGCATCTCCGCCGCGGAAAGTATCGTCGTGCATGCGCTACCCTGGCCGATGACGACGGGAAGCCCCCTGGCGCCGACCACCGCGGCGACATCGAGTCCTCTCTGAAACCCGCCGATGTGACTCAGTTTGATCTTTAGAAGATCCGCCGCTCGAGCTTCGAGCATCGCCAAAGCGTCTTCCGGCGAGCTCACGCTTTCCTGAGCGGCGATGGGGATACCGACGGCGCGGCGCAATTCAGCGAGGCTTTGAAGATCGCCGCGCGCCAAAGGCTGCTCGGCGTCGGTGATATGAAACTGGCTGAGCTCGTTCAAGACATTTCGAGCGTCGACGAATGAATAGCAAGCATTGCCATCCACTCGAATCTGCGCGTCGTCACCGACCGCGCGGCGTACGGCGCGCACTCGCGCGATATCGCTCTGGTGATCTTGCTGGCCGATTTTTATCTTGAAGGTTCGGAAACCCTCTTGCTTGAGCTGACCGGCGCGCGCGCCGATCGCTTCGGGACCGAGATCCATGCCCAACCCACCCACCAAGTTTATCTCCCGCCGATACGGCCCGCCGAAAAAGCGGCAGAGCGGAACCCGATAGACTTTTCCGAGAGCGTCGAAGAGCGCAGTTTCGATAGCCGATTTGGTGAGCGGATGGCCGGAGCGAACTCCGTGGAGTTTGCTCACGACTGCGCCGGTTTCTTCCAAGTCCATGCCGATGAGAACCGGCGCAAAATATTTTTGCGCCATGATCTCCATCGTTTCCAGGGTCTCGTAAGTATTGCCGGGCCGCCCCTGGGTCGCTTCGCCCCAGCCTTCGATCCCGTTTTCGGTCTCGACCCTGACGATCAACGTGCGGCAATCTTCGAGGAAGCCGGCGGCGCCGCCATAGATCTCTTTAATCGGCAGCACGAGTGAATAAGTCTCGAGGGCGACGATTTTCATCGTGAGCTTCGCAGCAAATCGCCAATGGACGAAACATCATCGAGCTTCTCCAAATCTTTGACTGCCGCGACTAGCTGCTCGAGCTGCCGTTCGGACAAGATCGCGCGCGTCAGCTTGCGCGCCTTTTCCTCGACCTCCAGTTGGCTTAACGGATTTCGCGGCGTGCCTTTGAAATGGATAATCAGCTTGGACGGTCGTTGCTTGTTGGCAAGACTGATGGTCACTCGCGCGGCGCGGTCCCAGCCTTTTTGTTCGATTTCACGATCGACTTTGAGCCGGATCTTGCGCATCATGGCGAGGATTTTTTTGTCCTTGAGCTTTTTCTCGTCAAAAGAATCAGGATCGGTCGGATCGTCGTACAGACTCAGTGCGACGCAGAACGGGATGCTGTACTGCGCCATCATCAAGTCTTTGGGTTGATAGATGGCGTGATGCGTCACCAACTTCTCGATGCCGCCGACGGTAATTTCACGCACGTCTTCCGGCTTGAATTCTGTCTCGGCTTGAAGCGCTTGCAGCGCCTCGATCGGCGCGTGCGCGTTGATGTGGCAGGCGCAGCGCTTGATGCCAATATTCATGCATTCGAACTCGCGGCCCAGGCGGTGCGTGAGATAGGCAAGCCGCGGCGAATCGGAATACGTCTGGCAAAAGCCGAACTTTCCTTCGAGGATGCTTTCCGGCCCGGCGAAACCTCTGTTCGCCAGCAACGCCGCGGTCACTCCTCCTTCCCCTGCTTTGCCGAGGTGGAGCCGCTTGATCATCGCGCCTTCCTGGCAGCGGGAAAATTCGATCAGGCCGCCGGAGTACGACGCCGCGATACCGAGAGCGTTGACCATCTTCCTATCATTGAATCCCAAGAGCTTGCCGGCCGCCACCGCGGCGCCAAAAGTACCGGTCAAGCCGGGCGCGTGAAAACCTCTTCTCTCAAGCGAGTTCCCCGCGGCAACGCCGATGCGCGACATCACTTCGCACGCGGCGACAAAGGCCGTGAGCAATGATTTGCCATCGGCTTTCGTTTCTTCCGCCATCGCAAAGGCAGGGAGAAATGCCGTCGCGCCGGGATGTACGCCCGCCCCCGGCTGGCGCACGTTGTCGAGCTCGAAGGCGTGGGCCATGACGCCGTTCGCGAGGGTCGCCTGCGCCGGCTGCGCCGAGAAATCTTCTCCAATCACGGTGGAAAGGCCGCGCAACGCGGAGTCCCGAACGAATCCGCTAACCGTGCGGCTCCACGGCTTCGTCGAGCCATACAATGAGACCGCCAGAATGTCTAAGATACAAGCCTTGGCCCGATCGATGACTTCAGCCGGAATCTGCTTGTACTTGAGGTCGAGGGCAAAGCGCGCCAGACGCTGCGTGGCGTTCATAGAAAAATTAACGCACCACCTTGGCGCCCGCCTCTTTGAGCACGTCGCGCATCTGCACGGTCAGTTCGTCCAAGAACTTGCCGAGCCCGGGTCCTTTGAGGTAACCGTCTTCGAACTGATTCTGTTCCAGGTACTGTTGCCACGCCGCGGTCTTCGAAAAGCGATCGAAGACGCCTTCCCAGTATTGCACCACTTCTCGCGACGCGCCCGGCGGGGCGAGGACTCCGCGGGCTTGAGGGATAAGCGGAATGTCGATGCCTTGCTCCTTGATGGTGGGAACGTTCGGCAGGGCCGCCAGTCGTTTCTCCGTCAAGGACGCGATGACGCGCAAATTTCCGGCGCGAATCTGCTCGCCGGCTTCTTGGGGTTCGATCACCATCATTTGAACATGGCCGCCCAAGAGATTCGAAAGACGCTCGCCGCCGCTCGGGAAGGAAATGAAGTTCCACTGTGCCCCAGTGGCCTTTTGTAGCAGCAGGCGCATCAAATTGTCCCGCGATGTAATCGAGCCGCCGGATTGCGCGAGTTTTTTAGGATTTTTCTTCGCCGCCTCGACAAAATCTTGCATATTTTTGTAGGGCGAGTCGGCTTTGACCGCGATCACGGCCGGTTCCAAAACGAGACGGACGATCGGCGTCAAGTCTTTCACGGTGACGCTCGCCTCAGCGGTGGTCAGGGGATTGGTCACCCACACGCCGGTAAAGAAACCGATGGTGTGCGTCTCGCCCTTCTTTTCCGCGAGATAAGACATCGCGACGGCGGGTCCGCCGCCGGGCTTGTTGACGACTTGCATGCGCTGCGAGATGAGCTTTTCTTTTTGCAGCAATTCGGCAATCGCGCGCGCCAACAGATCCGATCCGCCGCCGGGACCGGTATGGACCACGGCTTCGATCTGCTTGCTGGGCTTGAACTCCTGGCTCCAGGCAAGACCCAACGACAGGACCATGATCGTCGCGATGGTGATCGGAAATAGGATCTCTCTATGTTGTTTCATCTTCAATGCCTCCCGTGAAATTGTCGCCGCACATGTCTCAGCGGCACCTATCATCTTCAGCCCTCGCGCTCAATAGCTTCGATCCGCCAGGAGCGCACTTTGCGAACCACCGGCAAACATAAAATCACGGCGGCGAAGAACAGCAAGGTACCGGAAATGGGACGGGTCGCGAGGATGGTGATGTCTCCCTGCGACATCATCAACGATTGGCGCAACGCTCGCTCGAGCCCGTCACCCAGCACCATTCCCAAAATCAGCGCCGCCGCCGGAAAATCGAGTTTGCGCATCAGGTAACCGAGCAAACCGAAGAGGCCCATCATCCACACGTCGAATAAGCTGCTGTTGACGCTGTAAACGCCGACCATGGAAATACCGAGGATAAGCGGATAGAGGACGTAATAAGGCAGGCGCAAAATCTGCGCGAATAACGGCACCAACGGCAGATTCAAAACCAATAGCAAGACGTTGCCGATGTACATGCTCGCGACCAGTCCCCAGAAAAGCTCGGGATGTTCCTGAATCAGCAATGGCCCCGGCTTATAGCCCCAGAGGATGAGGCCGCCCAAAAGGATCGCGGTGGTATTACCGCCGGGGATGCCGAGCGTCAGCAAGGGCACCAGAGCGCCGCCGGCATCGGCGTTGTTGGCGCCCTCGGGTGCGGCCACGCCTTCGATCACGCCGGTGCCGAATTTCTCCGGATGCCGGGACACCGCCTTTTCGAGACCGTAAGACAAAAACGACGCCACCGTTGCGCCGGCGCCGGGTAGGGCACCGACAACGAAGCCGACCACCGAGCCATTCAAAAAAGCAAAGCGGCAATCCTTGAGATCTTGCAGCGTCGGCAAAAGGTTTCTTAGCCCTTTCGCAAGCTTGAAAATCTCCGCGCCGCCTCGCGATTCCAAGTTCACCAGAACTTCGCCGATCGCAAACACCCCGACAGTCGCCGCGATGAAGTCGACGCCACCGAGCAGCTTGACTTGGCCGAAGGTAAACCGCGATTCACCGGTGAAGAGATCCGTGCCGATCGTCGCGAGCCAAAGGCCGACGAGCATGGCCAGGAGCGCTTTGACCATAGACTCTCCGGCCAAGAAAACGACCATGGCCAGGCCCAAAACCATCAAGGCGAAATACTCGGGCGGGGCAAAGCGCAACGCGAAGCGCGCCAATGGCGGCGCGATCAGCATCAACCCGAGCACGCCTACGGTCCCCGCGATAAATGAAGCAATGGCGGAAATACCTAACGCCGCTCCTCCTCGGCCTTGACGCGCCATCTGATAGCCGTCCAGACAGGTAACGACCGAGGAGGATTCCCCGGGGATGTTCAAGAGGATCGAGGTCGTCGAGCCGCCATAGCGCGCGCCGTAGAAAATGCCCGCGAGCGCGATGATGGCCGTCGTGTGGTCCATTTTGAGCGTCAGCGGCAGCAGCATCGCGATGGTCGCCGCCGGTCCCAAACCCGGCAAGACGCCGACCATGGTGCCCAGGATCACACCGACCAAGCACCAAAACAGATTTATCGGCGTCAGCGCGACCGAAAACCCAAGCAAGAGATTACCGAGGTCCTCCATGATTCAACGATCTAACCCGGAGTCAGAATCCCCAAAAGGCCTTCGGTAAAGACACATCGAGGGCGACGACAAAAATCAGATGGAATGCCACCGCGAGGCCGATACCGACGCCGACCGCGAGCAAAGCCGGGCGGCGATCCAAAGCGACGATGAGGATCATCGTGAGAACGATAAAGCTCAGAGCAAATCCGATGCTGCCCAGAAGAGCGATAGCAACCATCAGCGCCGACCATCCGGCCAGCGCGCGACCGGCAGCGCTCCATGATGGGGATTTACCCTTGGCTTCGCTTTGGCGGGTCGACAGGGATGCGAAAACTAATCCAGCAGCAAATAGCACCAGGAGAATGCCGAGCCAGAGCGGAAAAAATCCCGGTCCCGGCCCGACCTCGGACACATAGGCCAGTTTGGCCGCCACCGAAATCACGTAGATCCCGAAAGCGGCGAGGCAAACCGCAGAAATTAGATTGCCTTTGTCGCGTACCATAAAAATTTTTACACGTGAGCGCTGTGAATAGCGCTTATTGGCAATCGGCGCAAGGGCACGGACGTTGGGGCGGGAGGCGCATGTTCATGAAGGTTTTATGTGCGCGTGGATGCCGCGGTCACGGCGTTGCCAGCATGGAGAACAAATGAAACCTGTGGGAGAAACATCGAGAGCGCGCGAGCAACCGCCGGCTAGCCAAAAATCTTGCGCTCCACGCTCTGCCAATCGTAGGGCACAAAGTTATTTTCGCTCGGCGGCCTCATCTGCGGAATTTCAGCTTCATCGAAAAGACCGATCGAGGTTAGCTGGAGTTTGCCCGCGACAAGCGCCGGAGAATGGGCCTCGACGACAACCGCGTCGCCGTCGGAACGGTTCCACGCCCAGTGAATTTTGTGGGACGGTATACGATGGAAATCCCCGGCTTTGCACAAAAAGCCGCGCTCCTCGACAAAGAACCAAATTTCGCCTTCGAGCACGTAATTGATCTGCTCCGCCTCGTGCGCGTGCGGTGTTGTGTGATAGCCCGGCGCGCGCGTGGCGTACATGAGGCTGCACTCGTTGCCATAGCCTCTTCGCACCACCATCGCGCCCTCGCCTTCCACTCCGGTGCGCACTACTTTGCGCTCCGGCACATCCGCGGATTTAACATGCAGTGACATGGGGAACTCCTGGAAGAAACGTTGGAGTACTGGAGTGGTGGAGTAATGGATTCATGTTCCGGAACCCAACACGCCAGTACTCCAACATTCCATCACTCCATTTCCTTCGGTTTCTTGTATCTCGCCTTCGGCACGATTTCGGCCACTGTGCCGCCGGGAGCACGAAACTTGATCGGGATCACTCCGGGGTCGCTAATGATTTCGCAGCCGTATTTTTGCAATTGAGCGGCGGAATCCTTCATGTCGTCGACTTCGATGGCAAAGTGATGGATACACGGGCCGAGACCCGAAGCGCGCGCTTCGGCCGAGTCCTCGCTGTCATATTTGATCAGCGCAAGATCGATCGTGCCATCGGTCAGATGGCGCGAGGTGTGGTCTCTCACCTGGCCGGTTTCCATCTCGACGAAGCCGAAGCCCTTTTCGTAGAATTCCGTAGCTTTTTCCAAGTCATCGACCTTGAGTGCGATGTGTACAATCCGCGCCATAAGTTCTCCTTCGTAAGCCTACTTAACACGGCGAACAGAAACGATTCAACGGACCATTTCTAAAAATTGCTCGACCGCCTGAGTTCGAATTTTTGATACGTCGGAGACATTCCAGTGTATAAGTCGCGAATAACGAATGTGATTAGTATATTCGTATATTAGCTCTTGCGAATATTATAATTATAGATTACTATAATCTTACAAGCATTAGGAGGTTTGCCCTATGCCCGATGCGCTTCGGCAATTTAAGGCCAACATCTTTCAAGCTCTCGCTCACCCTACTCGTATTGCCATCGTCGAGGTTTTACGGGACGGCGAACTTTCCGCCGGTGCCATTATCGAGCGATTAGGAATCGAACAAGCAAACGCCTCACAACATTTCGCGATCTTGCGGGCAAAACAGATCGTCAGCAGCCGCAAGGAAGGCAATCAGGTTTTTTACTCCGTGCGCGACCCGCTGCTGATCGAGGTGCTCGATATCATGCGGCGCTATTTCCAAGCGCATGTCGAGGAGGCCATGTCGATGCTCCAGCAAATCGATATCCTTGATAAGGACGAGCAGCGCAACCGAGCATGACTTCAACAACTCTGGTGGTGCGAGGGAAAAAGGGAAGGTTTTCTGGCCTATGGAACGACTGCTCACTCACCCGACTAACCGAGAGAACGCCGCGGAACGCGGAGGCCAAAGGAGAAAGCGAAGAGAATGAAAATGCCAGAGGAAAAGAAAAGAGTTTTGTTGATTGGTGAGAAGCCAGACATTGAGCTATTTTTCATCCTGGGAGAAGAAGGATACGAAGTTGCCGCCCTTGAAACCCCGCTGAGGGCTCATGATGTGTATCCTTTATACAAGCCGCACTTCATCTTTGTTCACCTCCGCTACCCCAAAGACATAGCCATATTGGAAGAGTGCCTCGCCATGGCGGGAAGGGTCCCTGTCGTCGCCGCTATTTCCATTCTGGCGAAGACGCTTCTCGTTAAGGCCGTGAAAGAGAATGCGGACTCTTTTGTCGTTCTTCCGGTGAACCGACAAATTATTAGAAAAGTCTTGCGGAGGTTGGGACCAGCAGAGGATGAAGGGCAATTTCCTTCGGCTGGGGAAAAGAATCTGGGAACTGCTTAGATCAAGGATGCTTAGCGTACTTGGCCGCGCGATTTTTGGAACGAGGAAAAAAAGAAACTATCCAGGAGATTCTCTTTAGGAGCCGTTAATGACTACCGCCGCTTTGTCGATGAGTGGTGATTATTGCGAAGTGTTTCTCAAACAGGCGCCAGCGCAAAAGAAGATCCTACTCATCGATGATCAACCAGAGATGTCGCTGCTTCTTTCACTCCAGCAGGAGGGCCATGAAGTCACAGCAGTTGAGTCTCCCCAAAGGGCATTCAGTCTGGTTTGGACGTTACGACCTCACTTCATCATTATCCATCTCACCAACCCAAGTCGAGCTGATATTTCCTCACTACAGGGGTGCGCTGTCTTGGCAGGCGGAGTTCCTTTTATCGTTGCAGCCCCAATTTCCGGAAACGAGGGCATTATCAAGGCGCTAAAAAAGGTGGCACCGGTTTGTCTCGCGTTTCCATTAGGACCGTACGGGATACGGAGAATTTTGTCTTTTTTCCAATGCGGCTTCTTGCAAGTTTGATCGAGATGGCGCGTGCAGGAGGCGAGCTAAACATGCCACCAAAATTTATCGAGAACAGAGAAAAAATTTTACTGATCGATGGAGAATCGGAGAGTTCACTTCGTGCAGTTCTTGAGCAGGAGGGTTATGATATCACTCTCTGTGAGTCGCCTCAAATGGCCTGGGGTTTTGTTTATCCGATCCGGCCTGATCTTATAATCCTTCATCTCCCGCATTTAAGAGATAACGACCGTTATGCGTTACAGGAATGCTTTGCGCTAGCCGACGGAGTGCCCGTTATGATTGCCACAGAAGCGCCAGGAATCGAAGATTTTGCGAGAAAACTGGGGCGGTTTGCCCCTCGTTTTCTGTCTCTGCCGCTAAAAAGAAGTAGCGCGCGAGACATACTCGACGGCTTGGAATCCGCATGGGAGAGACAGTTTTAGAGCGTGCGTTGTCATCGTTGAATGGGATGTCCTCAACCGAAAAAAGGCCTAGAGGAGAACAACGCATGACAAAGGAAAAAGGAAAGGAAGCCAGGACAAAAATTTTGTTGATTGGCGAGAACCCGGATCTTCAGCTTTTCACCATCCTTCAGAACGAAGGATACGAAGCCATTGCTAGCGAATCGCCCCAAAAAGCTTGGCCGTTGGTTTATGCATTCCAACCTCATTTGATCATTGTCCACCTCCGCCACCCAAGCAGAAATGACATTGCAACATTGCAGGAATGCCGCGCGGTGGCACGGGGGATTCCGATTGTGGTTGCGACCTCGGTTCCAGGACACGAGACGGTCATGAGAGCCCTCGAAGAAGGGGCCACATCATTTCTTTCACTACCCCTAGAAGGAGCAAAAATCAGAAAAATCGTCGACGACCTGATGACCAACCATGGATTAAACTGATCTCGATCTGTCAGCGGCGATCCGTAGTTATGGCGATGGCAGTGGCAAACTTTTGCAGCAAAATTTACGGTTTGGGCGACCCTTAGACAGCCGCCAAAAGCTCGCCACGATGGGACTCTTAATCTCCGCAAGGGCTTGCAGTGATCGATACGAGCGTAACGGGCATGAGATGTCGTGCCACAAAAGAGATTAGATATCACCACGGCGAAATCACGAAGCTTACTGAAGGCACGATTCAATATGCGATCGAGAATTTTGGGCGTCACCTGATCAGTGTGCAATGGGATAACGGTGTTACCAATTACGCATTCCCTTTGAGATTGAAATCATAGGTCCGGGGCCCTCGAGGGAAAGGTAAAGGTGCCTAGAGATGGAAGAGACATTAGATAGAGCTTTAAAGTTTGCCGATCTTATTGCGTCCGGCGAGATCCTGTCTTTCCTAACAGTTGATGAGGCGACGGAAGAGATCATAGGTCTCCTGGGTAAATTGGATACAGACACGCGAAAACAATTCTTGCAGCGAATCTGCAGTTTTTCTTGATTACTTGAATGAGAGGAAGGAAGGGAAGTGATACGGATGGACAAGCGATACGTGATTTGGCTAGCACCTGGCGTTGCGGCTTTTACACTTGCCTTTGCTGGATGTCAGAAAAAAGAGGAACCGGTTCCGGCCGCAACCCCCGCGCCGGCGGCCACGCCCGCGCCCGCGGGTAATGCATCTACAGGGGGAGGTGCTGTCGTGACAGGGCCGACGGGCAGCGATGTGAGCCCCGGAAACTCACCGGCCACTGAGGGAACCAAAAAACCGGATAAAAAAGATGCGAGCACGAAACCATCTTAGGTTCCCACTATTTCCCTGGGAGGCAAATAGTGGGGAGGGGCCCTCCCCACTATGGTTCTCCAAGTAGTTGGTGGGTTCAGATTTGAAAAGGAATTCTGAGAACGCAAGGAGAAGCAGATCATGAATGCCGTGGTCGCCAAGGTGACATATAATTTAATTCGTAAGATTGTTTTTTTGATAGGACTGTCTGTCGTTATTAGTTGTTCCCAACAGACCGCCTCTAAGCCCCAAGAGACAACTGCGCCGCAGAATTTAGCGGCTAAACAGGTGCCACCCAAGGCGACACCCGCCAAAACCCAGGATTCAAGTCTCGAGGCTCTTCAAAAGGGAACTCTGGGCAAAGGCGCTGAACAGGGTCCTCTTGCTGACATCAATTTTGATTTCGATCGTTATGACCTTAGCACGGGAGCGAGGGATATCCTGAAAGGTCACGCCGCATGGCTGAAGTCGAATTCTTTAACCAAGGTCCAGGTTGAAGGCCATTGTGACGAGCGTGGAACCAACGAGTACAACCTCGCATTGGGGGCCAAGAGAACAGAGAGCGTGAAACGGTACCTCATTGATCTAGGAATCTCACCGGACCGTCTTTCGACCATAAGTTACGGCGAAGAGCTTCCTCTGTGCAAGGAGCAGAATGAAGCTTGCTGGGCAAGGAATCGGCGCGCTCACTTTGTCGTCAAGACTGCACCAACTACATAGAAATTTGGGAGGACAAACCGATGGCGGGTGAGAAGAACGGACATCTAAGACGTATTTTGCAGAAAATTGAAAAGCACGAAAGTCTGGCCGGCGCCGACCTCAGAAATCTCTATCTCTCCAGCATGGATCTCTCGAACCTGGACCTTAGAGGAGCCAATCTTAAGGGATGCCGTTTGAGTTATGCAAAACTTTCGGCAAGCGATCTAACAAATGCCGATTTAAGCGACACAATGCTGATCAATGCAAGCTTTAAAAATGCAAATCTGGTCGGCACCCTTTTTCGTGGCGCGGTTGTGGTCGGAGCCGATTTCTCCGAGGCAAAGGGCTTGAAAACAGAGCTAACAAAATACCTGAAGTCTAAAGGGGCTGCGGGTGTCTAAAGGAGCTGTGCGGATGGCTGCGCGCCGATACCTCGACTGAAAGGTTTGTTCGTTAGGAAAAATTTGAGGGAAAGAGCGTCATGTCATGTTCAGGGACTAAGTTGTGACACCAAACAGTTTAACTCGTGCGGAGGCAAAAACACTAAGACGTGACCGGTGGTGGGTCGAGCCCATGCTGGTGGTTCTGGGCTTGGGGAGCTTTATCGTTTATGCCACCTGGGCTGCGTTTCAGAATGCACACTACTACGTTGAGCCCTATTTGTCCCCTTTCTACTCTCCATGTATTTCCGCAACTGTCGGAAGGTTAGTTTACCCATAATCGGATCTTGGTGGAATCTTTCCCCCGCATTAGTCATTCTTTGATACCCGGGGGGTTTCGCGTAACGTGCTATTATTACCGGAAAGCTTACTACCGATCGTTTTTCCGATCGCCGCCCGCTTGTGCGGTTCGGGATGCTGCGAATAGCTACACAGGCGAAACGGGATTCCCGTTAATCCTGCAGAACATCCACCGATACTTCTTTTGTTTGTCCTTGCTGATTCTGCTCTTTCTGTGGTGGGACGCCGTACTGGCCTTCAATTTTTCTGACGGCTTCGGCATGGGAATCGGGACGTTAGTCCTTTTGATCAATGCCGTTCTGTTGTCCCTTTATAGTTTCTCGTGTTATTCCTGCCGGCATCTCTGTGGCGGCAAACTTAATTTATTTTCCAAGGCTCCGCTACGGTACCGAGCTGGAAATCGTGACCTGGCTTAACGAGCACCACATGCTCTACGCCTGGATTAGTCTTGTTTGGGTCGCCGTTGACGGATCTTTATGTCCGTCTGGTTGCCACGGGGGCGATTTACGACGTGAGGTTGTTCTGATGGCAGCGCCAGAAAAATACGAAAGTTATGAATACGATGTTTTGTCATCGGTTTGGTGGGGCGGGACTTCGCGCGGCGATCGAGGCGTCAGCCCAGGGGGTCAAGACCGCTTTAGTCTGCAAATCGCTCCTCGGCAAGGCCCATACGGTGATGGCGGAAGGTGGCATCGCGGCGGCTTTGAAAACGTTTACCCCAGGAGTAACTGGAAAGTTCATTTCCGCGACACCATGCGGGGTGGAAGTTGCTCAACAACTGGCGTATGGCCCAGATCCATGCGCAGGAGGCTCCTGAAAGAGTTCTCGAACTTGAAGAGTGGGGCGCTCTGTTCGATCGGACCAAGGAGGGACTCATTCTCCAGCGGGATTTCGGGGGTCATCGCTACGCCCGGCTCGCACACGTCGGCGACCGCACCGGCCTGGAAATGATCCAACCCTCCAGCAGCACGCAGTGCACAAAGGCATCGATGTTTACATGGAGTGCACTATCGAACGGCTGCTCAAGGACGGCGAACGAATCTGCGGCGCGTTTGGCTATTGGCGTGAGAGCGGGAAATTTGTCCTGTTTAAATGCAAGGCCGTAGTGCTGGCCACGGGTGGAGGGGGCAGGGCCTGGAAGATCACGTCCAACTCATGGGAATACACCGGGCGACGGCATCACTTGGCCTGGATGCCGCGCTGACCTTAATCATATGGAGATGGTCCAGTTTCATCCTACCGGGATGGTCTGGCCACCAAGTGTGCGCGGAATCTTAGTGACCGAAGGGGTGCCGGGCGATGGCGGAGCACACTGACGAAAAACTCCAGAAGCAAGCGCTTCATGTTTAATTATATTCCCGAATTCTTCAAGGCTGAAACGGCCGAGACAGAGCAGGAAGCGGACGCTTGGTATGAAACAAGAAGAATCGTCGGACCCCGGATCTGCTACCCCGTGACGAGGTCGCCCGTGCTATCAACGATGAGGTTAAGGCCGGAAGGAGGAACGCCTCACGGTGGAGTCTACCTTGACATCGCCTCAAGACGGCCCGCCGACTACATCAAGCGGCGTCTACCCTCTATGTATCACCAGTTCAAAGAACTGGCGGACGTGGATATCACGAAGGAACCAATGGAAGTCGGTGCCAACTGTCACTACTTCATGGGTGGTATACGCGTGGACGCGGACACCACTGCAGCGACGATACCCGGGCTCTTCGCTGCCGGCGAAGTGGCAGCCGGGCTTCATGGTGCCAACCGTCTGGGCGGCAACTCGCTCTCCGACCTTGTTGTTTCGGAAGGCGCGCCGGCCTTTATGCGGCCGAATATGCGAAAGACCTTTAGGTAGCCGTGAAACCGATCGACACTGGGCAGCTTGATTTCATAGAGCGGGAGCTGCTCGCTCCGTTCACTTCCATGGAGTGGCGAGAATCCTTTTGCGATTCAATCGCCGACTTGCAAGAATGCATGCAGAATCTTGTGGGGATCATACGGACCGAGGAGAACTAAAAAGGCACTCGACTAGATCGCAAAGCTCAGCAGCGGTTGCAGAAGGGCATGTGGGGGCAACCGCGGTTACAACCCGGGTGGCATGCTGCCTGGAATTTATTCCATGCTTACCGTTTCGGAAGCCGTCACCCGTGCCGCTATGGAACGCAAAGAGAGCCGGGGCGGCCACACCCGCGACGATTATCCCAAGACTGATCCAAAATTCGGAAAAGTGAATATTCGTGGAAGGAAAAAGCACGGACAGTGAAGCGTCGCGCAGGAACCCCTCCCGGAGATCCTCGAGGAGCTTAAGATAAATATATGGATGGACCAAACATTATTGGCCACCTCGGATAGTGACGATGCGTGTTTGGCGCGGCGCACCGCACGGGCGGGCATTTCAGGACTATAGCGTTCGGCGGAACACAGAAGGCATGGTTGTTCTTGACGCCATTCATGCCATCCAGAGAACCCGCGAATGACCTGGCTGTGCGCTGGAACTGTAAGGCCGGCAAATGCGGATTTTTGCAGCGCCGAGATCAACGGCAAGCCCAGACTTATGTGCATGACGCGCATGAACCTTTTTAAACCCGGCGAGCCGATTACTGTTGCGCCTATGAAAACCTTTCCCATTATTCGGGATCTGGTCACCGACGTCTCATTTAACTACGAAAAAGCGAAAACGATCCCCGCATTCAACGCCAAAGCCAGAGAGTCCGACGGCACCCGGCGAATGTATCAGGAGGACATCGATCGGGGGCAGGAATTTCACAAGTGCATCGAGTGCTTTTTGTGCCAGAACGTGTGTCACGTGATCCGGGATCACGGAGACAACAAAAAGTACTTTGCCGGCCCGCGCCTTTTCGTCCGTCTGGCAGCGTTGGAAATGCATCCCCTGGACACGAACGATCGCAGCGAACTCTTGAAGGAGAAGGCCGGATTGGGTTTTTGCAACATCACGAAATGCTGCACCGAGGTTTGCCCTGAGGACATTCATATCACAGACAACGCGATCATCCCTCTTAAAGAGCGGGTTGTCGATGCGTATTACGACCCATTGGCTATACTGTTCAGGCGCGCACGCTTTTTTACGAGCTAGACCTGCGACGCGAGTTTTGCGCGAGAACGGAAAGACCACATTTGGGATATCCGCTCAAGAAAAAAAATTATGAGAACCGTGACTTCGACAACACGAGCTTCCATATCAACAATGTTCAAGGAGACAGGGGTCTGTAATGGATAATATATATCTTGATAATAACGCGACGACCAAGATTGACGATAGAGTCTTCGTAGCCATGCGGCCCTATCTCACCAATCATTTTGCTCATCCCTCGAGCCCGCATCTATTGGGAACCAAGATTCGCGAGAAAATTGAGCAAGCACGGAACTCCGTCGCCGTTCTTCTTGGCACCAGCCACCCGGATGAAATCGTCTTCACCAGTGGCGGAACCGAGAGCATCAATACCGCAATCATGGGAGTCTTGGCTGCTTCACCAACGCGAAACCACGTCGTTACAACAAAAGTAGAGCATATTTCAGTGCTGAACGTTTGTCTCTACGAAGCAACCGCACCGCCAGATCACTTACTTGCGAGTGGATACAAAGGGAAGTTGGACCTGGATGAGCTAGGAATTCTCTTACGGATTCCACCGCACTTGTTTCCGTGATGTGGGCAAACAACGAAACTGGGATCATCTTTCCGATCGAGGAGATTGGAAAATGTTAAGAAGCGCGGGATCAAATTCCATGTGGATGCCGTACAGGCCGTAGGCCGTATTCCCATAAACTTGAGAAACCTATCCTGCATCGATCTTCTCTCCGTCTCCGCACACAAATTCCATGGCCCCAAGGGGGTGGGCGCTCTATTTGTCCGACGAGGTACGAAGTTGCATTCGCTAATAATCGGCGGGCCGCAGGAAGGAATGCGGCGAGCGGGAACTGAAAATGTCGCGTCGATCATCGGCATGGGAAAAGCCGCGGAATTGGCCTGCAACCTTTACCTGGACGAAGAAATAAAGTTCGTCAGGCAGCTGAGGGACAGACTGGAGGCAGGAATTATTCAGCAAATACAAGGAACTAAAATTAACGGCGCTTTGACGGAGCGCATCCCTAACACTACCAATATCACTTTCAACGGTTGCACAGCGGGCAAACTGCTAAAGGCGATGGCGACTTACGGCATCTATGCCACCTCTGGCGCGGCCTGCACCGGCGGACTCAGCCCTTCTCATGTGCTTCTGGCGATGGGGCTTATTCCCTCGGAGGCCCTTTCGTCGATTCGTTTTGGGCTCAGTCGTTACAACAGCGAGGAAGAGATCGATTATGTCATAAGTATTCTATCCATGGTCGCAAAGACTCTGAAAACTGCGTTAGTCTTTCATTAACCGCTTCTGCTTAAATGTTCAGAACAATTCCAAAGGAGGATCAAGTCATGAACGTAACAGGTCAAGAAGATGCCCTATTAGATGTGAAGCTAGCCGAGGCCTCCAGACTTCGTAAATTCTATCTGAAGCAAGAAAAGAAGATTCTCGGAACCGTTTCTGTTGCAGTTTTCCTGATCTCCTGGGAACTGGTGGGGAATACCTTCCAGCTGATCAATCCCATGTTTATGAGCGCGCCTTCGCTCGTGTGGAAAGCCGCCGTCCAGATGTTCGTATCGGGAGAGATTTGGAATGATCTTAGGGTGAGCGGCATCGAACTCTTGGGGGGCTATTTACTTGCCGTGTTTTTCGCGATCCCTTTTGGCATCATGACCGGTTGGTACAAAAGGATGAGCGCTGTCTTTGATCCGTTTATCAATGCCATGAACGCTACGCCGCGCGTCGCCCTTCTCCCCCTGGTGATTATCTGGCTGGGGATCGGCATCCTCTCCAAGGTCGGCATTATCTTTCTCGGAGCGGTGTTTCCCATGTTGATCAACACCCGGGACGGCGTGAAGACCACTCCTCAAAACCTCCTTAACGCTGCGCGAAGCTTCGGTGCTTCAGAATGGATGGTCTTTAAGACTGTCGTCCTTCCTTCAACTGTGCCTTTCATCCTTACGGGTCTACGGCTGGGAGTCGGGCGGGGCATCGTCGGAGTCATGGTTGGCGAGCTTTACGCCGCCACCGCCGGGATTGGTTTTATGATCACGGTTGCGGGTGCCACTTTCCAGACCGATAAGGTCTTTGTCGGTGTTTCCATTTTTGCCCTGAGCGGGATGTTTTTGGTGGAGTTGCTGACCAGGGTGGAAAAACGGTTTGACAAGTGGCGGCCAAATGTTGGGGCTGTCGAATAAACCTAGATACGTGCACCAAATGGGCAGGATCATTCTAATCACTGGCACGAATGGAGCAGCGGTGGAAGATTATCCCGCGAAGAGTCTCGGATGCCCTGAATCCTATCCTGCGCCACCGTTTTGGCTAGATCTTCTCTCTCCGTCTGAGCGTCTCCTATGTCGCATCTCAAACGGGTTAAAATTACATCCCCGCGTGCAGAGAGCCTGTCTATCGCGCCACCGGGAGCCTACTTGTGAAGATTTTAACGATTATCTGTTCATCCAGACCTCTCTCTTGGACCCGTCCAGAACAAATCTCTTCATCCAACGGGACATAAAGATTATTCTGAGCAGGGAGCACCTCATTACCGTTCATAAGAGCCGGACTTCATTGCATTGTTTACTTTCAAGCTCAAAGGTCTCGGGTTTTGCGCGCACCGGCACTCTTCTCCTGACCCTTCTAGACAACTCTCTCGACAAAGTTGTGGAGTCGTTTTGCTACGAAGAGCAAATGCTTTTGCCCTTGCCGACGAGTCAAGCCCCTCAAAACAATCTCTTGTGGTGGCGCTTAAGAAACTTCAGAGCAGCGTTATTTCGTGATGAGAATTTGCTTCAGCGGATAGCCATTGCCGGAGACAGGTTTTTTGATCCTGCTGACAAAAGTTTGGTTGATTCGATTAGAACACAAAACCACCTCCTGAGTAATGTGACAACTCGATTGCTATCTCGCATGTATCACCCATTTGAGGTGCCGTTTATGCAGACGCACAAGAAAATCTCGTGAAAGGCACCGGCAGCCATGATTGGCACTGGGCAAGCTGTCACTCTGCGCGGAGACAATGATGAATGCAAAGAAGGAACGCGAGCTTTTGGTTGTGGGGCTTGAAAGGCTCTTACATACGGAAAGTAAAATAGCAGAAGACTACCGCGCCCTAGCTGAGATGCTCGACGGTATTCCTGCTGGTTTACCCCTAGATTGGGTCGTCATTGAAGAGGAGGCCCACCACACGCTCTTGATCAACATTCTTAACTCTCTTAAGCAAACCGCACAGAAAGGACGAGGAAGCGTGGATGGAATGGAGATGGAAAGAGCGGCCATGCTCTGCTGGATTAAAAGACTCCAGACGAAAGAACAAAAAGTCGTTGCCGTTTGTCGCGCCTTGAAAAGTCAAGCCGGTTGGGAGACCGGCGGCGCGGTAGACGCATTTCTAGATGCGGTGGTTATGGACAGTGAAAAACATCAAAGATTTCTTCTGGCGGCCGCACAGGCAATCGACAACATCATGATGAGCCGGCCTCAATGAAGCCACGAAACACAGGTGAGAGAATCGCGTGCCTATAATTGAAGCTGGTTCTCAAGGGCAATGAAAGGCAAAGATAATATCCTTTTTATGCTTGTTAGTTTTTCAACGTGTGGTCTGATTTATTATTCTTGGTTAGTGCATCTTCCGTTAAGGTGAAACAGCATCCTCTCTGAAGCTTATGGAAAGTAGGCAAAAATGAGTCCTTCTGTCGCGAGCGAAGCCGCATTGCTGACACATGCCCACCAGCCAAAGCTCGGTTTTTGGCGCACCTATATTTTTTCGTTAGATCACAAAATGATCGGTCGCCAGTTTCTATTCCTCGGGTTTTTCATGCTCTTGATCGGAGGCCTGCTGGCGATGATGGTGCGCTGGGAATTGGCGTGGCCAGAGACGGCTGTCCCTGGGTTCAGTTGGATTCCCGAACCTTACATGTACGACGGTGTGATTCCGCCCCAGACCTACAACGCGCTTTTTACCATGCACGCGACCATAATGATCTTTTTCGTAGTGATGCCAATTATGGTGGGCTGCTTTGGCAACTTCCTGATCCCCTTGATGATCGGCACCCGCGACATGGCCTTCCCAAAACTGAATATGATGTCTTTCTGGGTCCTTGCCGTGGCCGGCGTGGTGCTACTGTCGAGTTTCTTGGTTCCTGGAGGGCCTTCCGCGGCGGGTTGGACAGGATACGCTCCCCTCTCGGCCAGACCTCAATTCACCGGTGTCGATTGGGGACAGAATCTGTGGGTTATCAGTATCTTGATTCTCGGCGTTTCGTCATTGATGGGTTCCATCAACTACATTACGACGATCGTCAACATGCGAGCGCCCGGCATGACCTACTTCCGCATGCCTTTGACCGTATGGTCCCTTTTCATCACGGCGATTCTACTGCTGCTTGCATTACCGGTGTTGACGGCGGCGTTAGCCATGCTGCTTTTTCGACCACATGATGGGCACGAGTTTCTTTCTGCCGGAGGGTGGTGGCCAACCATTATTGTGGCAGCACCTCTTCTGGTTCTTCGGCCATCCCGAAGTCTATGTGTTGGTGTTGCCCGCGATGGGGGTGACTTCCGATCTTCTATCCACATTTTCCCGCAAGCCCGTCTTCGGCTATCATGCGATGGCCTTCTCCATGATCTCGATCGCTTTTCTCTCATTCACCGTCTGGGGACATCACATGTTCGTGAGCGGCATGAACCCGCTCCTCGGCACAGCCTTTATGATGACGACGATGGTGATTGCGGTACCGTCGGCCATCAAAGTTTTCAACTGGCTGGGCACGCTCTGGGGTGGAACTATTCGCCTGACCTCGCCGATGCTTTTTGCATTGGGATTTGTCTCAAATTTTTTGATCGGCGGTCTCAGCGGTATTTTCATGGCTTCTACGCCTGTCGACATTTTTATCCATGACACTTATTACATTGTGGCCCACTTTCATTACGTCGTCGCGGGCATCATTTTCGCGTTGTTCGCCGCGGTCTATTATTGGTTCCCGAAAATGTTCGGCCGCATGATGAATGAGCCTCTCGCCAAAATTCATTTCGTGTTGACCTATATCTTTTTCAATGGAGCTTTCTTTCCGATGCATTTTCTCGGCGTGGCCGGCCATATGCGGCGGATTTACAACCCAACTCAGTATGAGTTTCTGCAGCCGATGCAGCATTGGAATGTTTTTATTACCGTCAGCGCTTTGATTCTCGGAGCGAGTCAGATCTTTTTCCTTTTTAATTTTGTCTGGAGTCTAGTCGCCGGGAAAAAAGCGGAACGCAACCCGTGGCAGGCAAATACTCTCGAATGGACCGCGCCATCGCCGCCACCACACGGAAATTTCGCGGTCCAGCCGGTAGTCTACCGCGGCGCCTACGAGTACAGCTCTCCTGAAGTCGAGGAGGATTATTTGCCGCAGGATCGAAATCTTGGGATCAAGGCCGCTGCAGACAGAGTTCATTAAAGAGGAATGCTAGGTCGACCGCCGGAGAAAACGTGGATAATGGAACTACCTCAAATATTCATACGACACTCACACACTTACTCCTTCAGTTTCGTCACACTGAAAAAACACTGGCCGTCAAAAGAATGAAATGGCGTGCAATGTGAAAAAACGTCCTCGCTCGGATCGCTAGAGGAGTTTCAAAAGTACACGTCGGAACGAGCCGCCAAGATGGTTCACGTTTAAAGTCGGAGACGATTTTGGATTTTCGATTGAAGAAAAAACCATGAGTAACGCGTTTTGGATTCGTTTCTGGAGTTCTCATTCCCACAATCGGAAATCGAAAGTCTGTACTGAGCCCTTCGGCTGTGCTCAGGGTAGACACCGTCCAGGCGTCCAAAATCTAAAATTGGCCGGGTTTCTTGCAACCCTTGTCTTCCTCGCTGTGTCCGTGGGAATGGCCGAGGCGCAGCAGACGAAGAAACCCAGGATCGCCGTCATTGGCGCTCCCGAGGAGCCTAGATTCTCAGAGGTCGTGGCGGGTCTCAAAAACGGTCTTGGCGAGCTTGGGTACGCGCCGCCATCGCTTGTCATTCAGGAAATAAAGGTGGCGAGAGCAGAAGAAAAATCCGCGAAGTCCGTAGTGGAAGGTTTGCTACGGCAGAAAACACAGGTTCTCTTCCTGATTGGCTCTAGGCTCCTCAAGCCTGTCCGAGAGGCATCAGCCGAGGTACCCGTGATTTTTATCACGCCAGGCGATCCGGTTGCCGCCGGGTTAGTTGCAAGCTTGGCCCGGCCGGGAGGCAACACCACTGCCATGACTTTCGAATATCCCGAGCTTTCAGGAAAACGTCTTGAGCTTGTCAAAGAGATAGCGCCGCGAGTACGGCGCGTCCTCGCTGTCTATGATCCAAGAGATCCTTCGCCCCGACAGGGACTCATGGCAGCGCGCCTGGCCGCGCCGAATCTTGGCTTGACACTGATCGAGCGCGAGGCGCGGGGACGGGAGGAGTTGCTGAGAGGACTAGAGGCGATCGCGGAGGCCGATGCGTATCTTTCTATTCCCGGCGGCTTCCCCACCGGCTTTTACGACGAGATCACCCGTTTGACCAATTCAAAACGTCTCCCCGCAATATTTCATGCGCGCATGGGAAGCACCGCGGACGCTCTTGCCAGCTACGGCGCGAGCGATGCCCAGATTGCCCACGAGGCCGCGCGCCTCGTAGACAAGATCCTCAGAGGAGCAAAGGCTGGCGAGCTGCCTGTCGAGCGTCCCACAAAGCTAGACCTGGTGATCAATCTGAAGACGGCGAAGCAGATCGGCCTTACGATTCCGCCGAATGTCTTAGCTAGAGCCGACAAAGTCATACGGTGATTGCGAAATCCAAAATCTAAAATTGGAATGCGGGCGGACAGGATCATAAAATGAATTTTGGATTTGCGATCGTCGGAGGCCTTAGATGAAGGAATGGAGGTAAATAAAATATGAGTAATAAGCTCTACGTAGGCGGTCTGCCGTATTCAGTAACCGAAGGGCAGTTGGAAGAGATCTTTTCCAAGCATGGCTCTGTACTTTCAGCTCACGTGATCTCTGATAAGTTCAGCGGAAAGTCCCGAGGCTTTGGCTTTGTCGAAATGGCCTCATCAGAAGAGGCCAAGAAGGCCATCGAGGCCCTGAATGGCACGGACCTCGAAGGCCGGACCCTCGTTGTCAATGAGGCAAGGCCTCAGGTAAGACGGGAAGGGCCCAGGCGTGACCGCTGGTAGTTTTTCCATTGCGCTATCTTACGAATTGCTTAACACCCTCTTTAACGGTTGAATTCTCACTGTTACAACCTACCCGTCGGCTCGCCGATTACGGCCCTGCTCCGTTCCTTGCGGGAAGCGGACTTGCAGTCTTGGCGACAGTCGGTCTCTTCATTATTCCGCGCCGGTGAAGTTTGACCTTAAGAAGCTACTACCAACTGCTTTACGGATATCAGCTGGTCCGGGATCTTGTTATAATTGATCTTCGGACAGAAGAGGATAAAACGTGATCAAAGGGACTGCCGTGTCGCGTGGCATAGGTCGGGGATCGGCGTACGTTATGACGTCCCAGTCCGTGCAATCTGGTTCGATCGAAGAAGGAGAAACGAGCCGGGAGCTTTCTCGTTTTCGAGATGCCCTCCATGAGTCTGAGAGCCAGCTCTCGGCCCTGCATAAAAAGGTTCGAGAGGGTATCGGTTCTCAGGCCGCAGAGGTGTTCACCGCCCAAGCTCTCATCCTCAATGATTCGTACTTTCTTCAGAGGGTTTCCCTCTTGATCGAAACGCAACGCATGAATGTGGAAGGCGCTTTGAGCCAGGTGATTGCCCAGGCTTCCCAGGCGTTCGTATTGATGCAAGATCCTTATATCCGTGAGCGGGCCGCCGACATTCGCGACGTGGGTCGCCGGATTCTTTCCATTCTAGCCTCTCAAACCCCCAGCCATGGCCACGCGATTCCGGAAGGGACCATTATTGTCGCCGACGAACTGCTGCCATCACTGATAGCCGATCTTGAATTTTCAAAGGTGCGGGCGGTCGTGACAGGGCGAGGCGGAAAGATGGGCCACGCTGCGATTCTGGCGCGTTCCCTAGGAATCCCGGTCGTATCCGATATCCACGACGCTACCTCCAATATACGTACAAGAGATCTGCTGATAGTGGACGGTTCAGCGGGCCTGGTGTTCATTAATCCCAATGAGTCGATAGCACGGGAATACGAAAAGCTCGAACTCGATTTCCAGACTGCTCGGGAGACGTTGAAAGCCCTTGTGGATCTTCCCGCCTGCACTCGTGACGGGGTCACGGTGAAATTGCTCGCCAACATTGGCAAGACAGCCGATGTAGACGCGGCACTGCTATTCAAGGCCGACGGGATCGGCCTCTTTCGAACCGAATTTGGCTTTCTAATACGGAGTCATTTCCCAACGGAAGACGAACAATACGGGATTCTGAAAAACGTCGCAGAACAGTTCCATCCGCGACCGGTTACGGTTCGCCTGCTGGATTTGGGGGCGGACAAGGGGCTACCTTATTTTCCGCTTCCCCAAACGCAAAATCCTGCGTTGTCCGAACGAGGGATAAGGCTGCTGCTGAAGCATCACAACATCCTGGAAAATCAGCTGCGCGCGATAATACGCGCGAGCGCCGATCATCCCGTGTCGATCCTCATTCCGATGATAACAGGCTTGAATGAAGTGAGAGAAGTCCGCCACCTTCTAGAATCAATCAAGGAATCCTTCAAGTCGGAAGGACGGCGTTTTAATCCCTCCATTCGACTTGGGGTGATGATCGAGACCCCGGCAGCCGCGTTGATGGTGAGAGCGTTGGGGAGAGAAGTGGATTTTTTCAGCCTGGGCACGAACGATCTGGTGCAGTATATCCTCGTCGCGGACCGTGGCGATCCCGCCATGGAGCCGTATTATCACCCTGCTCATCCCGCGCTGCTAAAGATCATTCGCTCGGTCATAAAAGCGATCAACCCGGAAAGGAATGAACTTACCATTTGTGGAGAAATCGCCGGAGATCCTTTTTATATCGAGCTTCTTTTGGGATTAGGTCTAAGAAGCTTCAGCGTGGTGCCAACGGAGATATTAGAGGTCAAAAATATTATCCGGTCCATCTCGCTTGCGGAAGCTGAAAAAATGGCCTGGCAGGCGCTCACCATGAGCACGGGGTTAGAGGTTGAGGATTTCCTGGAGAAACGGTGGCAGGCCAAGAATCCAGTGATGAGAGAGAATTTAACGGATCCAGCAAACTTATGAACAGGTACAAGTGGCCGCAGAGGTTAGTTGATTCTATGCACACTATATAGTAATATTCGAATATGTCAGATGTCGGTGGCCAGCTGCAGATCTTCAAAACAGAATTCTTCCGGGCCCTGGCCCATCCTATTAGGATCCGCATTCTTGAGATTCTTTCTGACGGCGATCGAAGCGTTCAGGAGCTGCAGGACGAACTCAAAGTTGACCAGCCGTTAGTCTCGCAGCAGCTTGCCGTGCTACGAGGCAAAAATATCGTTGCCTCTCGAAAACTCGGTACGACGGTTAAGTACGCAATCCGGGATCCTCTAGTCGGAGATCTACTCAAGATTGCTCGCCTCATATTCGAGAACCACCTGAAAGATACCCAATCCATGCTGCGGGAGTTGCGCAAGCAGGGACGCAACTAGTGCTGCTGTCATAAAGCAATCGTGTGGATAAGCATTTAGGCAATCCGATAGCGTAAAACCGAACCGATGGCATCTTTGTTTGAATATATTTTGAAAACACCTGTCGTCACCGAAGTTTTAAAACCAAGCGACGACAGCCAAATTGAAGTCATCGCGCGGCAAATTGATAAGAGCGCACGCAAGCGTTTCGGCCGATCTTTACACATTCGCGAAGTCGACGCGGGCTCGTGTAACGGCTGCGAGTTGGAGATCGGCGCACTGAACAATCCCTACTACGATGTCGAACGCTTCGGCATCCATTTCGTCGCCTCGCCGCGCCATGCCGATTGCCTGCTCGTGACCGGCCCGGTAACGCGCAACATGGCAGACCCACTCAAGCGCACCTATGAAGCGACGCCCGCGCCGAAAATCGTTGTCGCGGTCGGTGACTGTGCCCATGATTGCGGCGTCTTCGCCGGCGGATACGGCGTGGTCGGACCGGTCTCGGCGATTTTGCCCGTGGACGCCGTCGTGCACGGCTGTCCACCGGAGCCGCGCGCGATCTTGCTGGGCATCCTCACCGCACTGGAAAAACGGGGATGAAACATCTTTCCAGCCTCATTCTCTTATCCAGCGGGGCTCGTCACCAACCATCGCCTTTGAATACTCGCCATGGTCATTGATACGGCGCTGATGCTGGACTTGTTCGGTTTCAGTCTCACCTGCTTCGGAGTAGGCGCGATTGGGGCGCTAATCACGGTGCGCTGGCCAATGCTTGCGCGCATCTTCGGACATGGAGCAGCGTTGATCGGCGCCATCGCCGCGTTGGCATTCGGCCTCGCCGGACTCGCCGGCGGAAACATGCAGCTCAATCTTCCCGATTTGTTACCGATCGGCGGCGCGGCTCTTGGCGTTGACCGTCTGAGCGCATTTTTTGTTGTCGTCATTGCCGTCGGCGCTATCCCGGCCGCGTTGTATGCAATCGGCTACACGCGGGAATACGCAGGCAAACATTCGCTCGCGGGAATGACATTTGCGTTCAATGTTTTTGTCGCCGCGATGATCCTCGTGCCGCTAGCGCGCAACGTGCTCACGTTTCTTGTGCTCTGGGAAGTGATGTCGCTGGCATCGTACTTTTTGGTGATCACAGAGAGCCGGCACGAAGAAACTCTGAACGCAGGCTGGGTGTACTTTGTCATGACCCACGCCGGATTCGCCGCTCTGTTCGTCGGGTTCCTACTGCTGGCACAGGCGACCGGGACAGCCGTCTTTCCCGAATGGGGAACTGCGGCGAGCAGGATCGACTCGAGCTCTCGCAATTTGGTATTTGTTCTGCTTACCGTCGGCTTCGCGTCGAAGGCCGGCGCGATTCCGTTGCATATCTGGCTGCCGCGCGCTCATCCAGCGGCGCCAAGTCACGTCTCAGCGCTGATGTCCGGCGTGATGATCAAGCTCGGCATCTACGGCCTGGTGCGCGTCGCTTTTGATTGGTTGGGAACCGGACCGGTGTGGTGGGGAGCGACGATGCTCATCGTGGGAGCAGTCTCGGCGGTGCTTGGCGTGTTGTACGCTCTGGTCGAGCACGATTTGAAACGACTACTCGCTTATCACAGCGTCGAAAACATCGGTATTATCTTGCTCGGTCTAGGCACGGGAATGTTGTTCCAGGCGCATGGCCTGGAAGCGCTCGCTGCGCTCGCGCTGATTGCAGCGTTGTATCACACGCTCAACCATGCGGCGTTCAAGAGTCTGCTCTTCATGGGCGCGGGCGCTGTCGTGCACGCGACTCATACGCGCAACATGGAAGAGCTGGGCGGCCTCATCAAACGCATGCCGCAAACCGCCGTGTTCTTTCTGATCGGCTCGGTAGCGATTTCCGCCCTCCCGCCATTCAACGGATTCATCAGTGAATGGCTGACGTTCCAATCACTGCTGTTGAGTTTTCAAATCTCGGCGCACACGGTCAATTTGATTTTCGCGCTCGGCGTGGCCGCGCTCGCGCTGACGAGCGGGCTGGCCGCCGCTTGTTTTGTCAAGGCTTTCGGCATCACGTTCCTCGCTCTGCCGCGCAGCGAGCCCGCCGCGCTTGCGCGCGAAGTCGAATGGACGATGCGCGCGCCGATGGCCCTGCTCGCATTCGCGTGCGTCGCCCTCGGCGTCGCGCCGTTCGTGATTCTGACGCCACTCGAGGCGACGGTCTTCGATCTGATACGCGCGCACGCCGACATGCAATTCGATTGGAGCGCGGTCGTGGCCAACGACGGGTTCGGCTGGGTCGCGCCGTTGTGGATCGCACTCGGGCTTTTGGCTTTTCTTATGGCGATTCCGCTCGCGCTGCGCCTGATGGGCGCCAACAAGCGGCGCCGCTACTACGAGACATGGGGTTGCGGGCGCGCGCTGCAGACGGCGCGCTTTGAATACACGGCAACCGCTTTCGCCAATCCGTTCAAGCGTGTGTTCGCTCTTCTTTATCGTCCGGTCAAGGATCTCGATATCGAGTTTCACCCCGAGTCGCGCTATTTCGTGCGCACGATTGACTATGACAACCCGGGGCACCTGTTTTTTGAGGATAAACTCTACAGGCCGCTGCTGCGCATGATCGAAGCAGGGGCGCGCCGAGCGCGCGTCTTACAGTCCGGCAGCGTGCACGGTTATCTGGTGTATATCCTAATTGCGCTCGTCGTCTTGTTGATCGTGACGGCCTAGCTAACCTTTGCGGCGGCAAATGCCGAATTCGTGACGGACGGACCTATGTTTGTGGAAATGACCATCGAGATCTTCCAATTGTTTTTGGTTGCATTCGGATCGCCGTTGCTCGTGGGAGTGATCCGCAAAGCCAAGGCGCGCCTGCAAGGGCGGCGCGGTGCGACCATTTTTCAGCCCTATGCCGACCTGCGAAAATTGCTTTTGAAAGAAGTCGTGGTTTCGGAAAATACTTCCTGGATCTTTCGCTTCACGCCGTACTTGCTCGCGGCGACGATGTTACTAGCTGCACTCATCGTTCCCGTGCTTACGACGCGCGCTCCGCTCGGCTTCATGGGAAACATCATCGCCTTGATGTATCTCTTTTTGCTCGGCACATTCTTTCTCGCGCTAGCGGGCCTCGATGCCGGCAGCGCGTTTGGCGGCATGGGTTCGAGCCGTGAGGTCGCGATTGCGGCGCTCGCCGAACCCACCGTGTTGATCGCCATTTTCGGCATCGCCCTGCGCGCCGGTACGACCAACCTCGATGGGATCATTACGCGCTTCGCCGCCGAGCCGCTCTTGATGTTGAATGCCGGTCATCTGCTTGCGTTCGTCGCCTTGTTTATTGTGGCGCTGGCGGAAAACGGGCGTTTGCCGGTGGACAATCCGGCGACTCATCTCGAACTGACCATGATTCACGAAGCAATGATCCTGGAATACTCCGGCCGTCATCTCGCGCTGGTGGAATGGGCGGCGGGGATGAAATTGTTTTTGTTCTTGACGCTGCTGTCGAATCTGTTTTTTCCGTGGGGCGTCGCCCTCGTGAACACGCCGATTTCTCTCTTCAGCGCTTTTCTTGCGCTCACGGTGAAGCTCTTGCTGTTCGCGTCGGCGATTGCTTTGCTGGAAACAGCGGTCGCCAAGCTCCGCCTTTTCCGCGTGCCAGAACTCTTAGCCGGATCATTTACCATCGCGTTATTGGCCGTCGTGACTGCTTTCTTTCTTAGATGAGTGAAATCGCCATGTCATCCGATGCGCTGTCCAAAATCGTCAACCTGCTGTCATTTGTCGCGCTCGGCTTAACCATCCTGCTGATTGTCCAAGCCAGGCTGGAAAGACAAGTGCGCGTATTTGGCCTGCAATCGTTCGTTCTGGCGCTGCTCTCCATGCTGATCGCGCTTTACACCGGCAGCTTCGAATTGTTCGGCGTTGGCGTCACGCTTCTCGTCGTGAAAGTCGTCATCATTCCCCGCGTGCTCAATCGCGCCGTGGCCAAGATCGGCATCATAAGAGTCGCTGCGCCGTATCTGGGAACCGCGCCCACGCTCATGATCTGTGCGCTGCTCACGATCGTCGCGTTTTACGTGATGACCCCCATCGCCGCATCGAATCCTTTGCCCACCGGGGACGCCATGCCGCTCGCGTTCGCGGGC
>CAWDPO010000032.1:0-36983 GCA_963804165.1 uncultured delta proteobacterium | reverse complement strand
GAGTGTCGGCAGGCGGACAAATCGCGCGATGTCTTCGGGGTTTCTCAACGTGTTATCCAAAACGTGGAAGAGAAAGGCCAGCCCGATTGCCCCGAACATGCCGACGCCGACGCCCAGAACAAGGATTTTTTGCCACTTGCCGGCGTCCGGCAGGAGCGGCACCTCGGCGCGGTCGACGACGCGCAAAACCGGCGTCGGATCGGCGCCGGTTAGCGCTGCTTCCTTGGTCTTCTTGAACACCGCCTCATAGAGCGCGCGATTGGAGTTTGCATCGCGTTCGAGGACGGCGTATTCAACCGCTTGTTCTTGACTATTCAGAGCGGACTGCCTCGCCTTCTCCGTCTCGGCCGCAATCGCTGTCTCTTTTGCCCGCGCGGCGCCGTAATCTTTTTCGATCGACTTAGTGATCCGGTTCATTTCGGCGTTCAGGCGGGCCTTCGCTTCATCGATTTCCTGTTGCAACGCAATGACGCCTCGATAAGTGGGTTTAAACTTCGTTTCCATGTGCGCGCGCTGCGTGTCCAATTCGGTAATCTGTCGTCTGAGCTGCTGAATAGTAGGATTATCGATGATCTGCGACAGCAGCTGGTTGTCTTTCTTTTGTACGACGTAGTGCAGCGATTCGAGCTCGATCCTTTTGGAGCGAGCTTCCGTTAAATCCGAATTGAGTTTCTTAAGCTGATCGAGCAGCAAGCTGCCACCTTTATCTATGGCCACGATCTCATGAGTCCGTTGAAACTGGGTCAAGGCTTTTTCCGAGCTCTCGACATTGGCTCTCAGTTCGACGAGCTTCTTCTCCAGAAATGCTTTAGTTTCAGCGGTGAGCTCAAATCGGGTCGCCAAGTTTCTTTTCGATGAAAGCAACCGCGTGGCGGTTGACCACCGTCTTGGATAGCGCAGGATCCGCGCTGCTGAATTGCACCTGGACGAGCTGAGACTCGGGTAACGGCGTGACCACTAGCTTGGTGAGATAGACGTCAACCGACTGCGGGATTTACACCGAGCTCGAATTCGGTGGGCTTTGCGCGGCCCTCAACCGGTGCTCCAAGTAAGACTCTGAACCAGCCAGACGAGCGGGTTGATAATCCACGATACCACGGTTCTGAGCACCAACTTTACGCTGTCTATTAACCAGGACAGAATACTTTGCGGCGTTTTCGTGAAATTCTGGATTTCTTCGAGCTTAAAATCCTTTATTACCTGGGCCGCAAGGCTCCTGCTCGACAGCAGTTTTAGCTGCGTCTCGAAGCTATTATCGGATTTGTTGGGGTCCGCACTTCCGGACCATCGAACATGCCCCGCGCCGGACCCTGAACATACAGCGTCGTCGTTGCCGTGTAGAGAGAATCGCCCCAAGGAATCGCGATGACGGTCAGGAAGAGCGCGCTGAGGAAAAAAATCAACGCCGGCCAGCGATGGCGGTAGATCGACATACCAATAGTTGCGCAGGTCCGCCGCTTCCTCGTTCTTCGTAAAAGCCGGTTCTCAGAAACGGCGACGGAGGCGAATCCTGGCGCGGGGCGATTTCGTTCATATTTTGCATATTTTTTCAACCTATGAATTCAAAGCTGCACAACTAGACGTAGTTCGATCGTGATCAAGGAAAAGGCAATACACGACCGCCCATGCCGCCCATTCTACCCATGCTGAAGCCAATCGATGATGATCTGCTGGAAAAACCCCATGCATCCTATCAACGTGTTGAGGACGAATCTCGAGGTGCTCGGCGGCACGATGATGATGTCGCTTTCCGCAATCTGAATATCTTCCTGTTCTCCAGCCCGAATCTTCCCAAATCGTGCTCGGTGACCTTCATTTCTCCCTTAGCGCCGTTGCGAAACACGCTGATCGAGCCTCCCGACGTCATCTGCGTCAGTCCGCCCGCGACGACCACGGCCTGGGACAATGTGTACGGTCGTGTGAGCGGGTAAGCGTTCGGGCGCTGGACCTCGCCGTCGACATAAAACGTCCCGGCACGAGCCACGTTGATGAAGTCGCCCGGCTGAATAGCCAAATTGAATGTTCCGCTCTTGTCCTGGGCCAGATCGTCGAAATTGATCACGAAGGCGCGCTCTTCATCTTTGACCTGGCGCGAGACGTGAACAAACATCCCGGCATCGGGTGTCACGCCGCCGGCCATGGCGAGCAGCGCCGGAGGGTTTCGTTACCGGTGACAGGTAACACTCCCGGATTTTTCACCGCTCCTAAGATATATACGGACTTACTGCGATTTTCGGTGAGCGCGACACCGACGTCCGGGTCGTGCATGAATTTGCCAAACTCTTTTTTCAAGCTCTCCTCGAGTTGGCTGCGCGTCATCCCTCCTGCCTGCACCCGACCGACGACCGGCAGAGTTATCTGGCCTTCGTTGCTAACCCGCACCTGGGTCTTGTTCGGCACGCCGTCGGCTGCCGAGAGGTTGAAGAGGCTAATATCGAGCAGGTCCTGCGCGCCGATGGTGTAATCCGGCCGGTACCGCCAGATCGCGGCTCGCACCGGCGCCCAAGCTGCGGTTCAATTCGTCAACCGAAGATCCGCTGTGCGCGGACTCCATCGCAATTTTTGCAGCCATGGGCGACGCGCCGTATTGCGCTCCGCCGCATCCGCTAACGAAAAGAAGAAAAATCGCCGCGAGCACTGAAGCGGTGAGGTTTCCAGTGTATCGTCTTATCGCAGAAACAAGTTTGATCGCGCGCATAGCTCCGCCCCTCGTATAAAAACGCACTTTAAATTTTTGGAGCCCGCAGGTCTACGAAATTAACTGACTCGTAGCCTGATGGAGGCTCAAACCCGCTCGTCCCATTCGGTCCGTCACCAGCCATCCCCGCCTCACTAGATTCGCCGGCACAACCACGTTTACCTGTCGATTAAGTAACGTCATGAGAACCTTGACCCGCCCCTTGGCATCAGGAGGTTCTTGAATAATTCCTGTTAGCCCTTCAAACGAGCCACTGTTCATCTGCACTTCCTGCCCCGGTCTCAGATCGAAGCGAGCAGTGATAATCCCGTCTGAGTCTGCCTGCCCGATTAAATACTCGGCGATGCTATCGTCGAGGGGCGCTGGATTTTCGCCAAAACTCACGAACCGTTTAACGCCGGGAGACCAAAGTACGGAGTTGTATTCGCTGGAAAGATCAATGCGAACAAAAATATAATTCGGAAACAAGGGGATGATTCGCTGGCGCTCTCGTGAAGCACTCGGCAGCGAAAGTCGAGGGAAAAAAACCTCGATCCCTTTCAACTTCAGATGGAATTGGGCGTACCCCTCCTTCTGAGGTTTACAATAGACGACGTACCATGCGCTCTTAGCCATAAATAAGATTCAAAGTTATCCGTGAGAAAACTGCCACCACACACAGCAAAGAAGGTGCCAGGCTTGAAGGCAGCGAATAAAAACGGAAAAAGCAGTAAAATTTATGAATTCCTATACCTAATCGTCTCATGTCAGCCGGATACCCAGAATAACTACATAGCGATGTCAACGTTCGTATACACGTCCTAATGGAAACTGTTGACTCGGTCCAATCGCGCACTTCTATGCGCTTAGAGACGGTTTAGTCCGGCCCGCGCTGTTGGATTCAGTCAACTAGCGCTGATTGCATGGAACAAATCGGAACCAAAACCGCCAACGAATTTATAGCTAGCCTCGCCCGATTTCTCCGGCTAATTTTCTGACCGGACATCCGCGCCTGATCAGCCAAACTCCTTACTCCCTTCGCCTAGTGACAATCGACCTTCCAGCGCCTTGGGACACAGATCGATAAGTAATTGAAGTAACGATAAAAAATTTCTACGATTGAATTGTTGCCAAACTCGACTGCGGAACCGGGCATTCTGCGACCGCTCATCCGAATTAAGTCGGCAATCGTCTACATAGATAATCGTCTTTTGTGCCACTGCGAATTGGCTGTTTATCGATCCGACTCGTCGCCGCTTGGCCACTGAGAACCAATCTATTTAGAATACCGATCAGGTACAGTCGATGGCTCTCACTTGCCTCGCCTGCGAGAACCGGGTGACCGTCTTGCGAGCGTTCTGTGAGGCCTTACTCTTTCAGGATTAGGCTTGTTGACGCGCAATCTGCGCGCCAGCACCATGCAACGTAATTATCGCAAATGACCTTGGGCCTAATGACAACAGCGCTGGGTTCTATAACGGCAACCTTTCGGAAACACCCTGAAGCCTCTCCACCCGGTGCCATTTGGGGTCCGGGTTTGCGCGTTTCGGTCCGTTTTTTGGGTCATTTCCGCGTTCTTTCAGGGAGCCAATTCTAGTCGCATATCGCCCATTCAGATCATCACTCCGACGCACCAGTTACTTAATCCCCCAAGTCAACAGCTTGGCTCACTAAGGGTCGAGTCGAGCGCTGCCTTGGTAATGTTCGATTATGATTGGCATCATTGCATGGAATTGTTACTGCTCCGTTAACCGAATCTAGCTCAAATCGAAAAATTTGTGCCCAATGCGCGGACATCGGCTGCTAAAACAATAAGCAGTAAAATGATGAGTTCTTTCTGCGACATGACAAAATTGACACGCCGAGACAGAACTGACAGGGGAGTCACAATAACGAATGACTGAGATACGTAGCATTGGAATACCAGCTGCACAGAAGTCCACATTGGCCGTTTGAGTTTGTTCAAGTCATTCAGTTCTGATTCCAACGCCAGAAAAGATATATGGGCAACACCCCAGTGCTCGCCCCGTCAGACGTCACCACAATCCCATGAACCGATTTGGCCAGTGTCTCTGATCCTCCTATTCATTTACTTCGGGATAAGGGTATATCAATGCCCTTCCATCTGACCGAACATGAAGTAGCGCACCCGCAGTTCGCCCCAAGGTCCACCCCATCCCTTATTACGGCAAAAACACCGAAAAAGGCGTTCTCGGATAAAGCCGCTGAGACCTGAATTGGTACGTAGGTAAAAACCCTTAAAATAATTATCTCCATAGCGTCGGGCCGCAATCGGAACCAGGGGTAGATATTTCTGCAGAATGATAATTCGATCGTTGCTGTCCACCGCCCGTAGGCCCTGTATAAGTCGATGTCGATGATATTGCCTGCTACGGGGCCGCCGAAGTCGCTGGCATCTTTCACGCCGTAGCGGGTGATCGCATGATCGGCCATTTTCAAATGCGTATTGATCACGTCACGCAAGCTCTTGCGGTCCGCCATCCGTACCGTACTGCCCCACTAAGACGTCGTGTAATCAAAAAGCGAAGCATCACCAGAACGCGCCAGGAACTCGGCGATATAAATGGCCTCGGTGATTGTCGCACTCACATAATGAGAATGCCTATCGACGGATCCAGCGACTCGTGGAGTTGTTGCAGCAACGATAATATTCCGAAGCCGTGGAGACGTTATCCGTGTCCGAAAAATGAACTCCGTAGGCGAGCCACTCCTTCAAAGTACCGCGCGCCTTCAGCCTTGAGGGTAGAATTATTGAGCTTGACCCCGATCATCGTCCATGCCGAGGCTTGACTGGCCGGTTTGATTTGACCACGGAATGTGCCAATCGCAAGTCAGTGGGCCTTGATAATACAACACAGTACGGCATGTTCCGGTTCCTTGCGGCGAGGTGCCATAGCTGTCGCTTTTTCGGTTCGGCCATTGCGTAGCAATATCCAAATGAGTAGCAGCCTCACCCCAAGTCGCATACCCCAGAACGAAGCATCCAATGCTGTGCGATTGCCAGCAGAAATGTCGGCGCGGATGGAAGTTGTAGCCAAGAATAAGTGTTTTCATCCAGCGAGCCGTTTCAAAAAAACTGAGAAGCGCGTAAGGATGGAGCGGTGCACCAACGAGTCGAGTTGGTGAAGTCTGTCCCGGCTGTAGCAGCTTGCGTTAATAGCTCGTCCCGCACCGCGTCGCGATAGCTCGTATTCCCTGTGACGAAGTAAAAGAGAGCCGCATCCCGTCAGAGGTTCTGACCATATAATCTGTTCGTCGGCATACCTGGATGCACTGCGCAGGTATTTGTGGTCTGACCGGCAACGCGGTGCTGCGACGGATTGGCGAGAAACGAGGCGGCGTTTGCGGTAATGCCGAGTCCAATCATTCGGGCTATTAGCCGAAGCGTCGCCGGTGTCCTATAAGGACCTCTGCCGCCCTGCTCACCCAAATATTTTTTTCTCGCTGCGTGAACCCCAGCGCGGTCAACTGCACGTCCGTTGTAAATGTTCCCTCGGGTGAAAACCCGTCGCTTCCGTTGTTGGCTTTGACGCGATAATAGCGCAACGCGTTTTGAGGCAAACCGGTAATGGTTACCGTGCATTTCACCCCCCAATGATGGCACGGTCGCCGTCTCGTTCGCATAAGGAGTCCCGCTGTCGGTGTCGTGCTGGACACTGCAAATAGACGCTCCCCTTAACGGTCGCTTCGACCGTAACTCTCGTTAATCCGACCAGGGTCGTGGATGGAGCACCGACTGGTGGCCGGCCATCTCCGCCATTTTCCACTGCGCGGCAGGAAAAAAGAAGTGAGGCAAGGATGAGAAGTAAAACAATCATTGGAGCCCCCTGCGGAGCGACGCCGAACGAGCAATAACACTCATGAAAATAATTTCAAAGAAAAAAGAATTGGCCCATGTCGCTAAAAAGCAGCTTGACTGGAGCTAGGAGGTTTATCGCCAGATGTTGTGCGATCACAAAGGCGTGGGAGGCGCAATGGATCTGGACGACACCGAGTTTGATCGCGTGACTAAGCACGCGGCAAAGTGATGGAGTTTGGGGTGAAGAGGGACCGGACCGTAGGAGCGGCCGAACGACCCAAGCGATCTGTCGATGCCTGCCAAGGTTATTAGCTCACCCAGCGTTAGGCCCCGTGATTTTCATCTCCGGGCTTTGCATGGCTGTACCGGGTGACTAGATCAGACGACGAGAATGAGACATCGATTATCTTTCAATCATCTTTATGTCCGTAAATTCCGGGAGCGCCTCGAAAATACGTTCTTGCAGCGGTGTATACGCCGCTGCCCCACGAAATTTGCTCGTACCCTGGTACAATTCCTACGTGGAAGGCGGAGTAAAATTTTCCCGCCTTGCACAATCCGCTCTTCTGAGCGCGGCTACGGCACGCCCGTGATGCTTTCACAGTCGAAGGCTTTATCACCAACAAGATGCGACTCGCCGCGACAGATGTCGGTGCCCGAACCGCCGCGCAAGATGTCATCACCGCCGCCACCCTCCAGAATATCGTTGCCAGCTGCCGCCGCAGAGAATGTCGTTGCCCGCTCAAGGCCGTCGATGAAGTCGTCGCCGCCAAAACCATAGATCACATCTTTGCCGGATGTACCCGTGATCGTATCGTTGCCCGCGGTGCCTATGCGTGTAACGACCATGCCTCCACAAGTGAATGCATGATAACGTGTCAGTGCGAAGTCACGGTTGGCAAAACCGCTGCCGGCAGTATTGGTGTACCCAGCCACGACCAATCGTCCATCGTTGGGTTGCATGGCGATCGCAAGAGCTTCAGCATGGTCGGGAAAATTAGTGCGCACTCTTCCATCACCGCCGAAAGTGGTATCCAGCAAGCCGTTCGGTTGAAAGCGCGCCAACGCAAAATGTAGATTACTAGTAAACATGGCAGATCCAGCGATCACAATCTTGCCATCGGGTTGCAGCGCCATGGAATAAGCTTGGTTTCGACGGAAACTCTGAAAGTCGAGAAAAACCCTGCCGTCGTCACCGAAGCCGGGATCGAGGATACCATTGGCTCGATAGCGCGCTAAGATAGAGGCATTTCCTGTGATCGTAAATCCGGCCACGCACAATTTTACCGTCGGGCTGCAAAACGACAGCCGTGGCTAGGTCATCAGCGAAAAAATCAGTGGTGACCCAGCCACTGCCATTGAATGCCGGATCGAGGGTTCCCTTTGGAAGGATAGCGTACCAAGACAACATCATCGTCTGAGCGTCCGGCCACCACGATCTTGCCGTCGGGCTGGATGGCTACGGCAAAGGCTGCATCGGAGACCGAAAAGTCGCTTGTTACCCAGCCAGTACCGTTGAATTGAGAGTCCAGGGCGCCGCTGGGGAGATAGCGTACTACAGACAATGTCAATCCCTGCGGCATTCTGAGATTGTCCGACGACCACAATTTTACCATCGGGCTGCAAGGCTACGGCGCTGGCTCTGTCATCGGCCCCTAAATTTGTAATGACCCAGCCGGTGCCGTTGAAGGTACGATCCAGGGTTCCGGTAGCAAGGTAACGCGCCACGACAAAGTCCCCAGTGAGACTGGTCAAATCGACGGAGGTTCCGACGACCACGATTTTGCCGTCGGGTTGCAGGACCACGCTCTCGGCAAAGTCAAAGGAGCCGAAATTGGTGCGCACCTTGCCGTCGCCGCTGAAGCTGCCATCCAGATTGCCTCCAGGCAGATAACGCGCCAAGGCAAAGTCACTCTCGTTCCCAGTGTCATCGTTGGACGATCCGACGACCACAATTTTGCCATCAGGCTGTATCGCAATGGCGACTGCCGTGTCGCCGCGCCCCCCGAAGTCAGTTAGGACTTTTCCATCGGCACCGAAGCTACGTCGAGGTCCCCTGCGCCCGGGGCCGCTGCGGCAGCCCCGCTGTCAGGAATGACAGCAGTAGCGCAAACATCGTTGCGGCCACCTGCCCGCGCCATTGCCTTTGAGACTTTACCGACGCCGCTACGCATCCGTTGATGGCGCCACTGCCCCTGTTGCATGTTCTACCCTCCCTGGTAAGTGAAACCGGCTCCATCAGCCTTGCGAGTCAGGCAAGGCCACGATCGCGCGGACTAACAACAAAAGGCATCCGGCGATCGCTAATTGGAAGCGGCGTAAAGTTTGAAATTAGAGCGGCCGCACGATTTCAATCGACATTCACCGCCCGATCTTATCGCTTCAGCTGTGTGCTTAGAGCAATGCTAAGGCCATTGCAGGAACATTATTGAATTCCTTGGAAGATTACATCAGTTAGGATCGAGTTGCCGTTGGGATGTATTGTCATTCGAGACAAGTTTTTTGACATCGAGCGCCAAACTTGGCGCAGATTGACATGATTGTGAGAATATTGCCGTGAGCACCATTGGAGCGACGAGCTACCGCGACATGCTGCGCGATCACGGCAGCGTGGAGACGCGGCGGATCTTGACGAGACGTGCCGCGATCGGCTGATCAACCACGCAAGGCGATGGGATTTTGTGTCAAGCGGAATTGGAAGCAGGCGCGACCGCGCGACGCCGGCGATCTGCCAACGTCACCGCAGCTCCGGGTGATCGAGCATCTGGACCGATCTAGGTTAGCACCAAACCGCGTCAGCGCAGATTATACTCTTTCCAAAAAGCACATAAATTCGGCGCAACCAGCAACCGGCGCTTGACTTGATAAGTCGGAGCCAGCAACGAAATAAAGCTCCGCCCACACACGACCGGTCGGCCCAAAAAAGACCGGGTGCGCTCCGTCAACTTATTCCCGCGGAAACTTTTGAACGGAACTTCTTCAGATTTTTAGCGAGTCGAAATTTCTCTTCGATCGCTATTCGCGGTGGGTTCTACGACAAGCGGGGAAAGAGAGCGAGGTAATTTGGAATTGCGTTTAGCTGAGAATCGCGTGAGGCGGCTCACCGCCACCACTTAGTAATCGATCACGATCCGATCGCGAACACGCTTCACGCCGTGAACGCCCAAGGCTGCGCGCACCGCGGCGAGTTTCTGTCTTGGCGTGGCGACTCGGCCTTCGAGGTACACCGTGCCCTCCTCGACGTAGGATACCTGAACCCCCCGGATCGCGCGGTCGTTGATCGCCTTGTAAATTTCGAGTTCCAGTTTTCTATCGGGGATCACTGCCTCGTTGGCCGGCTTGAGCGCGGCTTGGTCTTTGAAGACCGCTCGTTTGTTTTGCCGGATGTCGGCTGATTTCTTTGACGGCGAGACTTCTTTTCCAATGAGTGGCAGCGCCGGTTCCACCTGCTCCTTAGGCTCGGGTGCCGGCGTGATGTCCTCGTCTAAATTTTGCGCCACGAGCGGCGGGGCGTCCGCCACAGGAGCCCTCTGGGACACGGCGTCGTTAGATTTTTCCGGATGGGTTGCCGACGGCGGCGCGGGGTGAAGATTCTCATCGCCGCGCCCGAGATCCAACAACCTTTCGATGAGCGCGCCCATCGCGGGAACGGAAATTTCTCTTTGCTGCACGCCGATAAACAGGGCCGTGCCGGCCACCATACAGAGGAATATCAGGATCCCCATGCTGCGGCTGTGTACGGACGCCGGTTTATTCCAGCCAAGTTCGACGAAGAACGGCTCGAACTCCGGCCGCGGCGGCTCGGGCGGGGGCGCGCCGCGTGGTTTTTCGCTTACTTTTACGCCATTGGGCTTCTCGCTCGTAAGCGGGCGAATTGAGTCACTGATAGTTCTCGCATCGCCGGTTTGCCGGTTGCTGACACTTGGATGGTCGTCTCCATCCTCTGTTTTTGAAAACTCTCGTATCGGAAACTCTCGTAAAGCAGTGTCGGGCGCGGTCGGAATATGATCGATCAGTTGTAACTCGTGCGCGGCTTCGTCAATGTCACCGACCGTGATGTAGCCTCGGTTATTGGCGTAGGCAATCAGTAGGGCATTGTCACAGATCACATTGATGAGCCGTGGAATGCCTTTCGAATAAAGCGCGATACGCTCGATGGACTCAGCGTCGAACAAATCGCGGCGCCGGCAATTGACGGTCCTGAGCCGCGACTCGATATAAAGTCCAATATCATGCTTTTCCAGGGGCCGGAGCCGGCATCGCAGCGTCACCCGTTGCCGAAGATGATCGAACTCGGGTTGATCCAACTTCGCCTCAAATTCCGGCTGCCCGACCAAAATGATCTGGATGAGTTTTTCCGTATCCGTTTCCAGATTGGAGAGGAGACGCAGCTCTTCCAATACCTCCTCGCTCACGCTCTGGGCTTCATCGATCATCAGGGCGACGATTTGACCTCGCTCGAGTTGTTCGATCAAATAATCGTAAAGTTGTCCCATCATCGTCAGGCGATCCTCGCCGGAGCGTGACAACCCCAGATCGGCCAGAATCAGCTTGAGGATCTCGGTAAAACTGAGATGGGGATCGAAAACGCAAGCCGTGTGAACGTTGGACTCAGTGCTCTGCGTCAACCGTTTTAGCAGAGTTGTTTTCCCTGTTCCCGGTTCCCCGGTAACGACGATAAAGCCTTTCCGGGCATCGATTCCGTAACGAAGTGTGGCAAAGGCCTCCTCGTAACAGGGGTTGACGAAGAGAAACCGGGAGTCCGGCGTGACATTAAATGGCGACTCGGCAAATCCAAAGTGCTCGTTGTACATAGTTGATTACCGCCGTCAGAAAATAGCAACTCGAGATTGTGGCGCGGGACGAGCGTCAGCGCGGCTTAAAAAAGGCATCCTCTCGGTGGACGTAGCCACGAATAGCTTCTTGCTCCAGTGAGACTACTTGCAAATAATCGCCGGTCCGGCCAACCAATTGAATCCTTGTACCCGGGCGCAGCGTCGCTACCACCTCGGCTTTAGTAGCCGGCTCCTTTCGAACAAAGGAATTTTCGACGACTTCGAAACGAGACCGGGAGGATGCGACGACTGGCATGTCCGCGGAGCGCCGTTGCATCGAAGATGGCCGGGCCGTTCCCGACGGCTCTGCACGGTCGTTCTGTTTTGCCTCTAGATGATCTTCTTTTCTGTCCTTTCGCGGGTCTGCCTCCCGAGCCTGTTTTTGTGTTGCCGGCAACGGAGCGACCTCATTACTGCGCTCTGAGTTGAAATCAGGCCGAATTTCAAGCGCTGCGCTATCGAATGAATCCTTCGTCGACGCCGGTGTTAGCAGTACACGGTATATTCGTTCCGGAATCGGCGCGAAAATCTCTTTGAGCGTTGCCATATGATCGGTCACGGGCACAAGACTAGCCGAGTCCTGCTGCCGATGGGAAAATACTGCGACGACTCCGAGAACGACAATCAGCGTGGCGAACGCGGCTGATAGTCCTGCCCATCTTCTTTCACTCGGGTGGTAAGCCGGCGGAGACTCCGTCGCGGTCGGGCGCAAGGTTTTCGTCATCCGGCGGTCGCGACTCGTCCGGTTGAAGTTTGGCCTCGCAGCCTGCGCTCGTCACCGCGACGGGAACGTCGATCGCCAACTGATGCCAAGAATGAAGCTCCACGGCTTGCGGCCCGACGGCTCGACTCGGTGTTGCCGTGGAGATAAATGATCGTGGGCTCGCATAGCGCGCTCGAAGCTGAAGCCCATCGGCAGCCTCTTCGATCGTTTCTGCGTCGACTACATTTTGTGACGTTGCGCACGCTATCAGTAATGCGTTGTCGCAAATAACGTTAACGAGCCTGGGAATACCTTTCGAATAAAAAGCGATCCGTTCAACTGCAGCGTTGAAAAAAATTGTTTTCCCCCGGTAGCCCGCCGCAGTAAGTCTAAAATCGATGTAGGGCGATATCTCATCGGCGCTCAGCGGCGTTAGCCGCGACCGCAGCGCGATCCGTTGTTTGAGGCGATGAAATGAAAGTTGCTCGATTTTGGATTCGAATTCCGGTTGACCGACAAACACGATTTGGAGCAACTTTGCACCGTCATTCTCCAAATCGGAAAGCAGGGTCAGCTCATTTAGGACTTCATCGCTGATATCCTGGGCCTCGTCGAGCAATAAAACAACGAGATGATCGTTCGTGAGCTGTTCAACTAAGTACCCGTAAAACCGGCGAGTGATCGTCAATCGGTCTCCGGCACCCTCCAAACCCAAAACAGCCAGCGTACAACGGAGCAGCTCGGCGAAGCTTAGATGGGGATCCAAAATATAGGATGCGTGGACACTCGCGCTGGCGCGGTGCATGAACATCTTAAGCAGCGTGGTTTTGCCTGTTCCCGCTTCACCCGTGACGACAACGATCCCCTTGCGCTGCTCGACGCCGTAGCACAGGGTCGCGAATGCTTCCCGGCAGGAAGAATTAGTAAAGAAAAACCGCGGGTTCGGCGTCACGCTAAATGGCGGCTCTCGCAGTCCAAAGTAACTTTCGTACATAAAATAAAACCGCTAAGAATCGCGGCAGTCCGCGATCTCGTTAATGATATTCCCGACGATGTCTCGCGCGCATTGGCGACTAGTTTCACTGCGACAACTTGGGCGAATTCGCGGGGCAGAACGAAGCAAAGGGCGTGAAGCCGTTATTAAACCTGCCGGCGGCTCGGCTAGTGGCTCGGTTTCGCAAAATGTTCGCGGCGGCCGATGCGTCTAGTAACGATGTTGCTTCGGCCACAATCCCGCGGGCGGGCTGCTGTTTGCCCCCGACTGTTTGTCGGTTACTTCAATCTCCTTGAAAAGTTTTTTATCGAGCCCATAACTTCGCATCTTGCGAGAAAGCGTTCTTACGCCGATCCGGCAGCTCTTGGCGGTGAGCCCGACATTTCCACCGAGATGCTCGAGTCTCTGGGATAGAAAAAGCTTTTCTTTTTCCCGCAACCATTGTCGCAGTGAAGCAGAAGAGGCAATTTGGTTTTTCTCCTGGTGATGATCATTCGCCACCTCGGGCAATTTCACGTTTTCGATAATCCGTCCGGTGGCTAAGACTATTGCGCATTCGAGCAGATTGTACAGCTCGCGAATATTGCCCGGCCAAGTATATTCCATGAGACGCCGCAAAACGTGATCCGAAACATTGACGATCCTTTTACTCTTGGCGACCGGATGATGCTGGATAAAATTCTGCACCAGGAGAGGAATGTCCGTCGAGCGCTCGCGCAGGGGAATGAGCTGAATGGGCACCACATTGATCCGGTAGTAGAAATCGGAGCGCACCGCTCCTTCGGATACCAACCTTTTCAAAGATACGTTGCTCGCGGCAATCACGCGCACGTCAACATGTACGCTGTGAGGACCACCGAGGCGCCGGATGCTCCGCTCCTCGATGACACGAAGCATTTTTCCTTGCATCGCCAAAGACATGCTTTCGACGTCGTCCAAGAACAGCGTGCCTCCGTGAGCCAATTCGATCTTGCCGTGTTTGGTTTCGCCGGCGCCCATAACTGCGCCTTTCTCGTAACCGAACAGCTCGCTCTCCAACTGGCTGTCCGAAAAACCGGAACAATTGATCGCCACGAATGGCCCCGCACGCCGACTGCTGTGATGGTGAATCGCGTGCGCGACCAGTTCCTTTCCGGTGCCCGTTTCTCCGTGAATCAGCACGGTCATATCCGTGGGGGCCGCCATGCGGATCATTTCGAAGACGCGGTGCATCTGCGAAGTCTGGCTGAGCATTTCGCTAAACTGAAATCGTTCTCTCAGCCAGCGCCGCAGGTGCCGGATCTCCATGGAACTCTTGGCGCTCTCCAGCGCCGCGCGCGTTGATTCGAGCACCGCCGCCAATTCGAACGGCTTGGTGATAAAGTCACACGCGCCTAACTTGAGCACGTCGACTGCCGTTTGAATCTCGGCATAGCCGGTAATCGCGATCACCGGAAGATCGGGATACTTTAGATGGATGTAAGAGATAAACTGCACACCGTCCATTCCGGGAAGTTTGATGTCGGTGATCACGAAGTCGATGTCATCGTCTTCCAGACGCCGCATGCTCGATTCGGCTGAAGAAAAGGCAACGACGGAATAGCCATTTTGCGTATAGAGCCGCTCCAATTGCTTTCGAATCACGGGGTCATCATCGACCACGAGCACATTGGGCACCAAGAGATCCGCCCGATTTTCGAGATGTGTCGCGCGGTTTTCCGTGCCGGCGAAATGTTGCGAATCTCCCCGCCGTTGCTGTTCCGGAACAGGATTTTGAATCTCAGACATCGAAGTTTTAGCGTTTAAACGCTCAGACACTTTCTACTAAAGTGTGTGTCAGAAGGGAGGTTGAGCAAAATCGCAAAGACGCCGCAGTTTCGTTGTTCTTTGTGAAAACTGATCTTGCCGAACTGTCGATGTAGAATTTGTCGCGCGATCGACAGAGTCAATCCGGCACGAGACCCGTTGACTTTCAAATAAGGGCGGAAAATCTCCGATTCCTCTACCGTCAAAGGCGTCGGCGACACGTTTGCGATCCGCAATTCGACAAACAGAGAGTTTTTGATGCATTTCACTTCTGCGGCAATTTCTAAATCGCCGCCATTCGGTAGGAGCACGGGAGAAAAATCAAGTATCCGTTGCAAGGCATCGCGAAACAACGAACCCAGCGGCAATTCGGGGAGCGCGTCCGCGAAGTCGACATCGACGCGAACTCCGCCCTCATTTAGGCGCGGCGCAAGGTTTTGAATTACTTCGCAGATCACCGCAGATGGATTCTCATACGGGGTTTCGCAGGGAGCCGACGATAGATACTCGTTTACCTCATTCGTCAGGTCCAGGATTCCTTCTACCCCGCGGCTGATGCCCTCGAGACTCTGTTGCGGTAGAGCGCCCGCTAGAACCAGAAGCTCGACTTCTCCTTTGATTGCTTGCAGGTTGTTGCCGATTTCATGACTAAGTCCCTGGACGAATGCCCGTACCTGAGGGCTTGCCAACAAATCGTCCTCGGTATTGTGATCCATCGTGGTAGACTTCAAATCGCGGTCACAGGATTTTTTGGGATCGCGTTCGAGAAATGAAATTCACGCGTTCAAGATTGCGCTCGTCCCTTCGACAAACGCACTCCTAACACAAGGGGCGGCGCGTTCACCGATGCCGACCTTAATGCCAAGCGGCTATGAAACACTCACGATTTCGCGGATCCATATCACCGATCAACAGAGAACCTGACGTGGAAAGTCGCCTTTGGAAATACCTGAACCGCGCCGGTTGAACCGAATTCCGCGTCGGAATTGTTAATGAACCCGGGAAAGGTCCGAGCGTCAGCTGATTGGCGACATGCGAGCGCGTTGTTTGCCTCCGTTCGCACACTGCTGCGATAAACCGGATTTTGTCCGATCCGGCAACGAGCGCGATCACCCAGCTTTTGGTGATCGCTCACGAATGGACGTACCCTGCTGCGCACACCAATCCCGCCGACTTCACGCTCCACGAAATGGGGAATGACGTTAGCGAAGGCCGCTATAGCTAATACCGCGCGGCGCGGTATTAAAATCATCGCGCGTGTGTAGCTCTTCTGCTTTAAGCCCGAGCTGCTGCGCGTCAATGAAGCAATAATGGCAAACCGTCATATCAAGTAGCGTGACACCGGACTCCTGACTGGTGACTCTGTACGCCTTGCCCATAATCGGTTGCTCACAATGTTGGCATTCAAAGTACATGGCCAAAAAAACAGCAAGGAATATGCCACGATTAATTCCCCTATGACTGTCTCAAAAGTTCTTATGTCACAACAACTTCTGCATCTTTGAAAGCGTACGGGGTCTTCACGAGTTAGCGATTGACCGATTTTCCAGTCAGAATTTAAGGGCACTTGTCAGAAAACGACGGACAAATATTCTGGCGCATCAAATTCCCGCAGCAGAGTATGTAAGTCTGCCGGGATATATCTGAATTGCAGCGGAACGCTCAGTCTTACGCGTCAATTATGGATGGTCCCGAACAATCTGAAACTCCGCGCAGATAGTAGAATAAATGTTTCATTGTTTCGGTGCGTCGGGGCTTGAGTCTCGCGATGTATCATGGCCGAGTGGCGCCGTACGGTCGCGCCGCGCACACTCAGGCAGTCCTGACTTGTTCGATGGCAAACCGAAGACGAGAGAGCTAAACGAACTACAGAAGGGTCACGTTGGAATGATCGCTTTCTTTGAGAGCATTCCGGGTATCAAAAACGACATGACTGCATTCGGCGATCATGGAATAATCGAACGCGGAATGGTCAGTGAGAATCGCCACTAAGTCCATCGACCGTAATACATCAGGCGTCAGAGCGATTGAATTTATGGTCTTGTCGTTGATGACAACGGTCTGAATGTAGGGATCCGAAAAATGGATCAGTGCGCCCTTATCATCGAGCCCTTTTAAAATATGCAACGCCGGGGACTCTCGAACGTCATTGGTGTCGCGCTTGTAGGCCACGCCCAAGGCCAGTATCTTGGCGCCGTTAAGACATTTGCGCTTTTCATTAAGAGCGTCGTTGATGCCACGGATGACAAATGTCGGCATCTGACCGTTGATGTGACCGGCGAGTTCTATCAGCCGCGGCTCGCAGCCATTCATGCGCGCCTTCCAGGTCAAATAGTACGGGTCAACAGGTATGCAATGCCCCCCCAAGCCCGGGCCCGGATAAAAGGGCATAAACCCGAAAGGTTTGGATTTCGCCGCTTCGATGACTTCCCAGACGTTGATCCCAAAACTGTGGCACGTTATCGCCATCTCGTTGGCGAGCGCAATATTCACGCTGCGAAAGGTATTTTCCAACAGCTTGACCATCTCGGCGCAGTCCGTTGAGGAGACTGTAATGACGTTGTCGATGAACTGGCGATAGAACAAAGCTGCCATCTCGGCGCATCGCGGCGTCACGCCGCCGACGACCTTGGGAATGTTCCGCGTATTATAGGTTGAATTTCCCGGGTCGACCCGTTCCGGAGAGTAAGCCAAAAAGAACTCCGTACCCGCCCGTAGACCCGATTCTTCCAGAATCGGCAACACGACTTCTCTCGTTGTTCCCGGATAAGTGGTGCTCTCCAGGGTGATCAGTTGGCCTGGCTGGATATGGTTGCGAATCACCTCCACCGCCGCAATCACGTACGACAGCTCCGGATCTTTGTTCTTCCTTAGCGGCGTGGGCACACAGATATTGATCGTATCAAGATCGCCCACAGCGGCTAACGACTGCGTTGCCCTCAACTTGCCGCTCACGACGAAGGACGCCACGCTCTCGCTGGCGATGTCGGGAATATAGGATACGCCATCGTTGATGGAATTAACCTTCTCTTTACTGAGATCAATTCCCGTCACTTGGTATCCTTCCTTGGCCATTTCTATCGCCAACGGCAAACCGACGTATCCTAACCCGACAATACCGACTTTGGCGGAGCGGTTGCGAATACGTCTTTTCAGCTCCCGCCGCAAATTGAGCGTCTGAGATACAGGTCTCTCACCCAATGAGATGGTTGCTTCTCCTCTCAAATCCATGAAAACTCCTCCTTGACGGTGATGGTCTTCGCTGAAAGTGAATTCCAGGGACAGCGAATGCAATAATAGTCCAGTGGAATTGGCGCAATTCGACGGCGGGAAATTCTTAACGGAAAAACAAATGGGTCCTCGTCATTCGCCGCCACGGCCGCTGCGCGCGAAGCGTGTAATTCAGATCGGTCGTCGCAACGCCGGCGCGGCACGCACCCGCTTTAGTCAGGCGGCGGCGCTTGGACGCTTTTAAACTCAGCGAGTCTCTTCACTTCTAAATGCCGAAATCATCGACCCGCTGCCAATCTACTCTTCACGGGCCCTCCAAGAGTTTCGATCGTCGCAACTGTTCAACCGTAGCAAGCACGTCTTTGCGAGCCGTCGGAAAATCGACATCGAACACCTCACACAGGTCAAAAGTGATTTCGTCGGGCGTACGGTGTCCGTTGCAACGGTCCCAAATGTAGGTTGCGGTTTTGTTAAACTGGTGAACAAACTCGTCCCCGCGGTCAAGGACAATGGTTTCACCGTCAACCACGCGCGTTCGTATATCCGGTCGACGCTTCGGTCGATATGTCATCATCAGCGGCGGCACATCGAGACTGTAACGAACTGCCCTAGTCTCTTTGCTTTTGAGTTGCGGCATGATTCACCTCCATTTTTGCGCAATACAGGGTGTATGTCCCCGCCTCAACTGAAAGGCAACGGACTCTAGTCGTGTTTAAAAAACGTCGTTCAACGATGACTCAGCAGAACGGATAAGGAGGATGCATTAGCGGCTGGACCGAATCGTCAAATAGCCCCACGACTTCGCCGAATTCCAGGCAATCAACCATCTCCCTTTTGCAGTGTTAAACTAAGTGACCGAGGGAATCGGATAGGATCTTGTCGGCTACGTTTTCCATCACGTCCTTTGGTCAAACCGGATGCCCGGCGATTTTCCACAGTTGTGGCCTGTTTCCTCTCGCCCAACGTTCGTTTGCTTGGGCGGTAAAATTTCCGTTCAACGGCCGAAACGTCGGCACCATTTCACAGAGCAGCTCGATAACAGGCCCGGACTTATTGTTTATGGCGAGGCGCTCGAGTTGTGCGATTTTTTGGATGAGAAACTCCGAGTCGGGAATCCAACCGGATTGCACGCGCATGATCTTTGTGACGTCCGCCGGCACCAACATCTCGTCCATTGCCACTAACTCTTCGCGGAGCTTTTCTCCGGGCCGAAGGCCTACAACCGTAACCGCAATATCTTCATCGGGCACATAACCGGAAAGGCGAATCAAATGCCGCGCCATGTCCATGAGTTTGATCTGCTCGCCCATCTCCAATACAAAGATCTCTCCGCCGCGCGCGAGGCTGGCTGCTTCGAGGACCAGCACGACCGCTTCCGGAATCGTCATGAAGTATCGCCTCATTTCCGGGTGGGTAACGGTGACGGGCCCGCCCTGCTCGATCTGCTTCTGGAACAGGGGCACGACGCTGCCATTGCTGCCCAAAACGTTGCCGAAGCGAACGGCAGAGAATATCGTGCCGTTGTGATCGCCGCCCTGGGCCAGCGCCTGGATGTAGAGTTCACCGACCCGCTTGGTCGCTCCCATGACATTGGTTGGATTGACCGCCTTATCCGTGGAGATCAAAACGAACCTTTCGACGTTCTGCCGGATCGCGACCTGCACCAGACGATGCGTTCCGACGATGTTGTTGAGGACCGCCTCTCCTGGATGGGCTTCCATCATCGGAACGTGCTTGTAAGCGGCTGCATGAAAAACGATCTGCGGCGCGAATTGGGCAAAAGCCTCTTTCAACGGGATGACGTTCTTGATATCCGCCAGAACCACCGCGCGTTGGAGCTGCGGGTGCGCCTGCGCCAGCTCCATCTCGATGTCATAAAGAGCGCTTTCGCTTTTGTCCAAGAGGATTAGCCATTCCGGCTCGTACTTGGCGATCTGGCGGCTCAATTCGGCGCCGATGGACCCGCCGGCGCCCGTGACAAGCACCCGCTTGCCCTTTACCAGATCCCGCACCGGCTCGAGATCGATTCCCACCGGCAACCGGTCTAAAAGGTCCTCGACGGATAGGTTCTGGATTTGGCTCACTCCCACCCTGCCATTTTGAATTTTTCCTGCCCAGGGAAGCGTCTTGATCGGCAGTTTTGGCGCCTCAATCGCATCGAGGACATGCCGCACGGTTGCTGGCGTAGCGCTTGGAATCGCAAGCAGAACCTCATCCGGCCGCTGCGATTCGATAATGTGGGAAATATCATCCCGCGACCCTAACACGGGCACACCATGAATTCGCTGGCCGAGTTTTTTTGGATCATCGTCAATAAAGCCGATCGGCTCATATCGATACAATGCGCCGTTGTTCTTCATATCCCGCACGATCATCTCTCCGGCATCGCCAGCTCCATAGATAAGGACGCGTGTCTCTCCCTTGAGCGTCCGCACCATGAGATAAAACCGCCGCAACAGGCGCACGCCACTCATCAAAAAAATCAGTACGAGTGCATCGATGATAAAAACGGATCGCGGATAATCCGTCACTCCCATATAGCCGTGAACCAGCAGGTAGAAAGCCAGCGAGCTTGCGCCTACGGCGGCGAGAATATTGCCCAAATCCACGATGCTCGTATAGCGCCAGAGCCCCTCGTAAAGACGGAACGGAATGAAAATGAGACACCGGATGACGATGAGCCAGGGCACCAGCATGACGAACATAGCCATTTCGCTGTCGGGAATATCGCCGTCAAAGCGCAGCCAGAAGGCGCAATAATTTGCCAACGCAATCAGCGCCACGTGTAGGCACACAATGGGCAAACGGCGATATTTGATCAGCAGCCCGCTGCGCCGATCACCTGTTTTAATCAAGGATGGCTTCCACATAATAAAACCTTACTCAGGCGTGAACCCCGCGACCCGCGCGGGAAACGCGCTTGATACCTTTTGAACCTCGAAATCTCGGATCTAGATTTGGTGTGCTCTACCCAACGAAGTTGGACGAGCTATTGGTGCGAGGACACAGTCCGGTGACAGTTTGGCTGGCTCACCCCGAAGCGGTCATCCAGCGAAAGCGCCGTTTTCTCACGGCCGGGCCGGCTCAAACTGGCGGTACATGGTACTTGATGCTTCCCAAAAGTATGCCGAGTTGCCAGCCAAACCGCCGAACCCATCGAGCCTGAGCGGTTCTCCCACGAGAGCATCTGAGGCATGGAACGCAAAAGACCCTTCCACTCTCCCAAACAATCTTTCCAGTGACGCCGAGAAATCTTTACTGTTCCGGGGCCGGTACATCTTGTAGAGCAAAACATTGTATTCCGCCCAATGGCATGCTTGACGCAGCAGCCCCATCAGGGTGCAGCGGCAACGAATATGCACTACCGCCTCAGGAAACAAAATGCAATTCCACTCCTTGAGTTGAATCTTAAAGCAATAATCAGTGTCATGCATGATAGGGCAGGGCCTCGTCAAATCCTCCGACAGCCTCATGAAGTGATTTCCTGACGCCGAGAGTACCGCCGCCGGCATGCCATAGGTAAGGCGGGAACTTAGCCTTTAATAGTTGACCATGCTGCTGCGCGTGCCCTCGAAAAAGGTCTGCAACCAAGGAGGATTGAGCTTCGTGAAATCAATACGGCAAGCGACAAAATCATGCTGGAGAAGCGCGTCGCCCATGGCAGCGACCCATCCCGGCGCACTTCATCGTCGGCATCGCAGAACGCCAATGCGTCTCCCTGCGCCGCCGCAGCCCCAGCATTGAGCGCGTAGGGTTGGCCGCGCCGGCAAGATGCGTCAACAATGCGGAGTTCGGCAGTCTGTCTCTGTATGACTCGACAATTTTTCGCGACTTGTCGGTTGAGCCGTTATCAGCGACAATAATTTCCCACGGCTCACTCCATGCTGCTTGACCAAAGCCTCAAGTTGCAGCGCCGATGGTAGCCGCCGCATTAAGACATGGGATAATTACGCTTAGTTTCATGGTTTACCTCTATCTTGCTTGGGGCTCGAGGAAAATGTTCACGGAGCAGTCTCACCCAGTCGCTCGTCCCATTTTGCACATAGCGGCGTCCCGGACCCTCACGCTCCACTAGCCTATTCAAGAGTTCCAATTAGATCTCTTGTACCATATCTCTTTGTGAGCTCGCCCGCGACGCAACAGCTCGGGAATCGTTATAAAACGAACCCGGTCACCCAGCCGGTCTAAAAAATCTCGATTCCTTTTAACATTAGGTCTCGGTTGAAGTACGATTCATCGAGCGCATCGGAAAGCCTGTCGTGAGCCACGATATGGCACCGGGATGAAACCGCCTTTCGAGCTGGCGCGCTATCGTGTCCGGATCGCCGCCACACCAATCGTCCGACCAACCATCGAACATGACGACTTTGTAACCCAACAAAAGCGCATCGATTCGTGAGGCAATGTTTTGTTCGCCGTAAGGCGGTCGAAACAGCCGCTATTCCTATGGAGCAAGGGCTTGGGCGCATGCGCGGATCTGGGCTCGCCGTTCACGGCCGCTAATCGACGGAAAAGAGGGGTGATCCCAGGAATGGTTTCCGATCGCGTGGCCAGCCTGCGCGACCCGTCTGACCAGTTCTGGATGGGCTTCGGCAGCCTTTCCGGTCATGAAAAAAGTCGCGTGCGCTTGAACCGTCGCAGGATTTCGAGCAGCCAGGTGTATATTCCGGATCGGGTCCGTCGTCAAACGTCAGAGCTGCGACCGACTCCGAGGTGTGCACATGGCTGATAGTCCCTATCATGCCACGAGTCGCGAGTGAAAATAGCTGTTGGGTGCTCTCAAAGAGTACCTAGCGATATTTTTTGTCAGCATGCGCTTTGTTCACACTCACTCACTCAAAGCCGGCAAACTCATCCAATATAGGAATTTGTCATTCCCTATCGAAATTCAATGATATCAATCTCGTCACGCGCGATTCTGTGGGAGAAGTTATCTAATTCAGTTGAGCTAAAAGCGTTTTAGTGATGTGGCTGGAGTTAACTTTTCACGTACCGCAAATTGAAACACAAACGCTGGAAGCAGCTCCGGATACGCTTTCATTCGGTTATTCCTTTGGCGCGACAGAACGTAGAACTTCTTCAGCCACTAACCGATGCCTTGCTCGTTGTAATGGCCGAATCGGCCAAAGGAAAAAACTTCATCGGATCGCTTTCACGTTGGATTCTCGCATGAATGTCAATAATGGGAATACCGGTATCTTTCACGATGTCTAAAACCGCCTGCCGGTGATAATCCTGCGCATTGGCGTAGCGATCCCTGGCTGGGAGATAAATAAAGTAGAGCGTCCCATCCCACTCCTCCACTGAACTTTTGGCTTGCAGCAAAATGGTGCGAAATAATTCCAACTGGCCTTGACTGTGCCAATCTTCGGATCTTTTGCCGCGGGTCCGTAAACCAGACCAAGCGTTCCTCGCAAACTGCTGAGCTTTAAAAAACCCAGTAAAATTCGAGGGTAGTACCCTGGGTCTTCCGATTTTTTACCGACTTTCGCTTCTTCGCCCCTCTTTTCTAGCTCTCTTTTCATACGCTACTTCTACGTATTGTCTAAGAGCTCGGTCAATCTCCCCTTGACGATCGAGCAGGCCTTGTTTGAAGTTGCCTCCGACGTATTGTCTCAGCAAACGAGCTCCTACTTTCTTTCCACAATTCCTCGAAGTCATTTTCTTCGTAAAAAAACCATAAAACCGCCTTTGGCTTCACGAAGGGCAAATACTCTGTGGTTGCGGCGAGCATGAACAGAGGCCCTTCACCGGACATACCGAGATTTAAGGTATCCGAATATCGGTTCCTTATTAGAGCCACGAAGTTCCTGTCGGAAGGAACGCACGATCCTTCCGTAAAGGAGTCTCCAACTGCTGCGATAGCCATGCTTCTCGAACCCCAAATTCCCCTCGGGTTATGAAAACCGCGTTCGTCGCTGTCATAAATTGAGTATCGTCCGGTTTCATTGCACAGCACCGTGACACTGTTACTTATTCCCCCTAATGGCAAACTCTCTTCGCCATCGATCCTTATCTCGGACTCGAATCTCCCGCTCGCCTGACCTTTTAATAGCGCTGAAGGAGGGATGCTCGGCACTGCCGGGATGCCTTGCCCGCGCAGTTCTCGGATTACATCGAGTCTACTGCGGGTATCGAACTCGGCATTAAACGTTTTCGCTAAAGCGTGTATTTTTTTCTGCCGCGACTCTTTGAAACGAGCATCGCCCCATAATGTTTCTGATCCCGATTTGGACGGCGAGAGGCTCATGAGCAGCTCTGCCCCATATAATGAGAAGCCTATGGAGCACAGAACGAGAGCGAGATTGATTCTATACGCCGGGGACAAGCGAAAAGCCGCCAGCAATAGAAGCGCTATGCCGGCGGGCAAAATCTGGTAGAAGAAAACGCCGGCAAAACTCGAGAGATATTTCCCGCCGGCAATAGCATAGGAGTAACCGCAATAAAGAAATGCAGCCAGGCAGGCGCAAATCCCGCCCCCGAGAGTGGCGTTGGCAAATAAGGAGGCCTTCGATGGCGGCTCGCTACTTTTTTCTTCACCAGCAGGGCGCGCGTTAATTTCAACGACCGTTCCAGGCTGTGGTGCGATCCAAGATCCACTGGCTATTACCGTCACGCGGCTGCCGTCTCGGGTAGTGTGCACGAGTTTGCCTTCCCATCGTCCGTTGCGAACGAGTTCGGAGTCGATCTCTTCCAAGGGTTGCGGGAATTGCGTCTGTAAAAGATCGTGGCTAACTCTGCCGATGGCTTCCTCTTTCCGCCAACCATAGAGCCGTTCGGCGCCGTGGTTCCAGAAGTTTATTATTCCCTCCATGGTGCGAGTCATGACACCCTCGTTTGCGCGCGCCAAAAGATCTTCCTTCTGTTGCGATGGGGCCATTGTTTTCTCCCAGAGGCTTTTGTTTCTAGTTGCCATCTAAGAGTTCTGCGAACGTTTCAAACAAAAAATATTCCGACCAATAGTGTTCGCACCCTTCCTGTTCAAATTCGTTCCATCCCCCGGACTCTGATCCGGGGGTTCGTTCAATCGCTTCGCTGTGTTCAAACCGTTCGATTTGTCATTGTGCATCGGATGGCGATGGCACTTTTAAGATTATCGCCTGGCCTGTGGGGAGCGTGATCGGGGACTCAGGTTTGTCGCCAAAAAACTCATCCACGGCATCCTTTTCGCCTCGCGCAGGCGCAAACCCATATTCATCAAACAACAAGACTCCGCCTGGCACCAGTCGCGAGTAAAAGTACTTGCAGCAATCCAACGTCGACTGATAGAGGTCTACGTCCAGGTGGGCAAAGGCATAGCGGTTATTTTCGAGTCCGCGAAAGGTTTCAGGAATCCAGCCGCGTCGAATCTCCATCATGCTTCGGAAGTTGCTCAATAACTCCTCAACCGCTTCGAACAGATCCGGCGCATACTGGCCCTCAGAGAACCACGGATCCCTTTCCTGATCCTATCTTTGGCAGCCCCTGAAAGCTATCGAATAGATACAGTCTCTTTCTGGCGTCGTGTCCTAGAACGCGGGCCAGCAAAAGTGCAGTCCCGCCTCTGTATACTCCGCATTCGGCAAAGTCTCCCGCCAAGTGAGATGCGTAACGCGCCAAGACTGATCAATATGTAACATCGGTCTGGAGAAACCACCGTGTAGCGTTTCGCGCCTTCGTATATGGCTTGAAATTCCGGATGCCCCGACCAGGGGCTGAAAAGAGGACAGGGACCCAACCAACGGGAATAGTATTGTGACTCTTTTACGGTCAGCGCTGCTTCGTAATCGACATTGTCGATTACCGGCTGACGGACCGCACGAATTTCGTAGCCGAATCGAAGTAAAAAAGATTTGCAGACACTTTTCGCGTGCTGCAGCATGTTAGAACTCCCTGAGTTAACCTTTCATCCGACAATAATTTTGCTGTTTCAGGCCGCGATTTTGAGCTTTTGGTCAATCCTCTGAATGAGTTCTTATTACACAGGTTGAGCCACCGAGAAGCGTAAGACGGAATACCTTAACAGATACGACTTTTCCCGTGATCAAACAGTTTAGCCACTTGAGGAGCTTCGCGGTATATCCTCTACAAACCGTACCGACAGGTGGGGGTTTCGATAAGATCATTTATGGCCCGGTAAAAGCGGAGGCGAGCCGAATCCGAGCAAGATTCCTGCGACGGACATTAGATGAAACGCGGATAATTTCTTTAGTTATTACTCGTAACCTTCGTCTGAGCGAAGTAACCGTCTTGTTCGGTGCGCAACTTGTCGCATAACCGAGCCTCCGGCACGGTTACATCGTCATAAGTGAGGACCTGATCTTTAGGGATGTTCCTTTTCAAGCGGCAACCTTCCGCTAATCCCATTGGCAACAGGTTTTCGGCGCGAGCGGCATCGGCGTTCTCACACTGGCCGTACGTCATATAGTATCCAATGCCATCGAGCACCTGGTCCGCCTTTAGATCTGTTTTGGCGGTAGCAACAACTTCGACCTTTGGCGCGTCGAGTGGCGATATCGCCGCATCGTGAAACAGTACGGCCCGAGCGATGGAGTTTGGCACCTCAAAGTGACACAGGTGATAGGGCGTGTAAAAACAGTACAATGGTCCTGCGCCCAGCTTGTAGAGATTTAAATAGTGTTGTTGGGTAGGATGGTCGTGAGTGCCCAAGACAAAAACTCCGGGATTAGGCATGGCGCCCACTACGTAGTCGACGATTCCGTTACCTTCTGTAAGGACTTCCAACGGGTACCAATCGACTGCCTCCTGAATGGGTGTGCCGAAGGGGACCGTCGGCCCCAGCATGCCACGTTTAGCCACCCTCATGCCGCTCGCGTTGGCTACGATCGCCTGCTCGTATGAAATCTTGGTTCCGTCGGCAAAAGAGGTAACCATGTTGGGGGTCTGCTGCCATTTACGGGCGAACTCCTGCTGGGTGGTCGGGTTGCGATATGGGTCGTGAAGTCCTTTTATGTTGCCGCACAGCACCGGCCTCACGCCCAGGCCTTTGACAAATCTGAAAAGGTTCATGATGACGCCGGGCTGGTCCCCATCTGTGTTCGTCAATACGACTCCGGCTCGATCCGCATAAACCTTCAGTATGCAACCGACCGTCCCATCCAGCTCAGCGTTCATGATGATGGTGTGTTTGCGATTCTCGATGGCCTTCAGAACGACGTTAGCTGCGAATTCAATCGAACCGGTCACCTCCAGAATGGCATCTATGCCTCTGGCTTCACATAAAATCATGGGATTGTCCGTGACGGCATATTCCTCTCGCTCCAATGCCGCCTCCAGTTGACCGACGCTGTCGACAGCGCTCACGGATTCTGCCCCTGCTTCAACGTAAATCCTCTTCGCTGCTTCAGGATGGCGATTCGATATTGCGACCAGCCTCATGCCGGGTATGGAATTCAGTATTTGAAGCGCAACCCCGCGTCCCATGAAACCTGCACCGACCATTCCGACGCGTACAGGATTTCTGTCACGTTCTCTCTGTTGCAATGCGCGATCAACGATGATCATTGATTCAGTCTTTCTCCTGGCTGATTGACTGCAGGTAATTCGGCCAGCCTTTGTCCTTCGCGGAGATAACTTCTACTGGGCGGGGCCATACGACGGCGAATGTTGGATCGTTGTAGCGAATACCTCTCTCATATCCGGGAGAATAAAACTCGGAGACCTGGTAAAAGAGCTCCGTATCATCCGCTAATGTTATGAATCCTTGAGCAAAATTTCCCGGCAAATATAGCATCTTGTAATTATCGGCCGATAATTCTACCCCAAACCATTTCTTGTAGGTCGGCGATTCCGGCCTTAAGTCTATGATAACATCGAACACCGCTCCGCGAATGCAGCGAAACAGTTTGGTCTCGGCACAGGGTGGCGTCTGGTAATGAAACCCGCGGAGTGTTCCCCTTTTGCGGTTAAAGAGAATATTAGCTTGAACAAAGTGAGAAATTAGGCCATGGGATGTGAATTCCTTTTGGCACACGGCTCGCGCGTTGAAACCCCGATCGTCTTCGAGCTTTTCAATGCCAATGATATATGCGCCTCTTAAGTTCGTTTCGGTGAAAATCACTTGACAGGGCCGGACCTTCTAAAAAATGCACGGACTTATTCGGCGAAGAGAATCTGCGAGCCGTGGACCTCGGCTTCTACGGAGATTTCCTTCAGCCCATTCATCGCCTTCCGAACTTGCTCCTGCCGTGAGTGCGGCACCAAAAAAAGCAAGAAGCCACCACCGCCGGCGCCGCACAACTTTCCACCCAATGCTCCCGCTTGCCGAGCTAGCCGATACCATTGATCGATATCGTCGGTTGAAATCGTGCTCGCGAGGCAACGCTTCAATTCCCAGCCCTCATCCAAGATTTGCCCAAGTTCAGCGCAGTCTAAATGCCCATTCGAGAGCAGATTCTGCAGCTGTCTACGCTTGTTCGCGCATTTTGAAAAGAGAATCTCTCTTCTGCGATGTATTCTGCTTTTGCTCGGTCAATACTGAACTCGTGTCCCGTTGGTGGCCGGTCCAGAACATTAGTAGCTGGCCAAACAGCATCGCTCAAAGTTCCGTTTCGAAGTCGTATCGGTTCCACCGTAACGTCGCCACCGGGCTTAAAGCGGAGGAAATTCAATCCGCCGAAAGCCGCAGCATACTGGTCCTGCTTGCCAATGGGCTCTTTCAGAATTTCAATCTCAATATGGCAAGCTTCCTCCGCGAGCTGTCCGGCAGATACTTTTTCGCCTTTAAACGCATGCAGCGCGCTGAGAAGACCGACAGCGAAACTACTTGATCCACCTAGCCCTGTAGAAGCCGGCAGATCCCCCACGGTGCTTATATAAATCGGCGGGTCGATCGCCAAAAACCGCAGGCATTCGCGCGCGATATTGTTCTCGATCTCTTCAATCCGGTGTACTTGTTCGCTCCTGGAATAGTTCACCCGGATAGGTTCATTGAAGACATCGCTGTGCCGTTTGACCGTGACGTAAATATATTTGTTTATCGCCGTGCTAAGGACAGCCCCGTACTCCGACATCTCATAAAACGCAGCCAGGTCGGTGCCGCCGCCGGCAAAACTTACCCTCAGCGGCGTTCGAGTAAGCACATAGCTAGGATTAGCAAATTCATGGATCACCCGTGTTGCAGCGCCCAGTTATACGGAATTTCTGACGTAGAGGGGTCCATGCGCAACATCTCTTCGGATCGTGCGGCTCCGTCGCGCAGTTGGCAAGAATGACCATTTTGTCGCCATAGGCCTTGTAGCCGTTCGCAATGCCGGGCGGAATTTGCACCAGGCAATAGTTGTCTTCCCCGAAGAAGATTTCCTGCAACTTACCTTTGCGTGGGAGACTGTTCGCGCAGATCATACAGAACCAACTTCGCCCGTCCTTGAAGGACCGCGTTATTGACCGTCATGGTCTGGTGAATGTGCCAGGCTTTGACGGTCCCCGGCCACGCGCACGAAAAATAGATTTCGCCGAATTTGCTGAAGTGCGGATCGGTTGCCTTCATCATGTGCATGATCTTGCCGCGCTCATCGACGATCTGGCGCAGCGGTATGATCTTGACGCCTTCGATCATGCGCGCTCACCTGCGCTGGCGTACGCCTTCTCATTCGGCGGATCTTGCCAGTGCAACTGTCATTAGCTGTTGGGTTTCGAGTAAATGATTGCAACCATTTAAGGCGCGTGAACTTTTTGTCGGTGAGGTCGCTGTACGTTAATCCAATCGACCGAAACGCGTCGACATAGTTCTGCGGCGCCGTTTTCGGCATTCCATTGAATTGAAAATCAGGGAAGGTCTGAGCAAACTTTCCGAAATCCGCCTTGTAAGTGCGCTGATCCGCGCCACTTTGGGCTTTTAATTCCAGTTTGCACCCGGGAACGGTTTTCGTCGCGATTTCAGCCAATCGAATAATCTGATGATTCAACTCATTGGCACCTGTGTTGAAGGCCTGGTTATGAATCTTCTCGACAGGAGCTTGCACAACCGTCATAAAGGCGCGCGCCACGTCTTGAACGTGAACGACGGGTCGCCACGGTTTTCCGTCGCTGTGAACGATAACTTTGCCGGTCGTCACGGCAGTGGCAACGAGGTCATTCAATACCGTGTCGAAGCGCATTCTGGGCGAGAGACCATAGATTGTTCCGTTGCGTAAGAAAGTGGGAGAAAATCCGTCCCCGGCGAGCACGGCGATTGCCCTTTCCGCGAGCACTTTGGAACGCGCGTATTCGGTCCTGGGATCAAGCGGAGAATCTTCGTTGACTACGTTTGCTTCCGACATACCGTACATGATGCACGACGAAGAAAAGAGAAAGCGCTCCACGCCCGCCGCCTTTCGCGTACTTCCGCCAGACGAACAGTCGCTTCGTAGTTGATTTGTCGCGTCCAATCCGAGTCCAAATTGCCGATCGGGTCGTTGCTCAGTGCGGCAAGATGGATCACCGCGTAAAAGTCTGCAAATCACGCTCTCGAGATTCCGAATGTCCTTGCGCACTAGGGAATATCAGCTCATCCGGCACCAAGGTACACGAACCGAAATATCCCGTGTCCAGGCCAACGACCTCATATCCAGCCTGCACGAATGTCGGCGCCATCACCGATCCGATATAACCGTTATGACCGGTGATCAATATTCTTTTTTTGCATGATGTTCCACCCCTTCCGCTAATCGACTTGCAAGTAATTGCCTGACTCGCTCGATGAGAGGCTCATTTTCGGAAACGCGGACAAAGGGACAACCCGCCTTGTCGGCGGCCTGTCCGTCCCGCTCGTCATCGCCAACGAATGGAGTTCTAGTCAAATCCAAATTCAGCTCTCGCTGCGCTTGAAAAAGCATGCCCGGCCTTGGCTTGCGACACTCGCACCCTTCTTCCCAGTCGTGTGGACAGTAATAAATCTCATCGATTTTGCCGCCTGCTTTTTCGGCCTCCGCTTTCATTTTGGCATGGATCTGGTGCAAATCCGCTTCGGTCATGACTCGCCGGCCGATTCCCGCTTGGTTGGAAACGACAATGATTCGATAACCCACCTCCGTGAGTAGCCGCAATGCTTCGATAGCGCCTGGCAGCCACTCGAACTCGCTCCAGCTCCGGACATATTCAGCGCGCGGAGGTTTTTTGTTCAACACCCCGTCACGATCCAGAATAACTGCCGGACGCCGCGAAAAAAATGATTCGGTAAGCGGCAAGCGATGCAAGGCTCCCACGCTATAATAGCGGTGATCGGTTACATACGCCGCCAATTGCCGATCATTCGCCAAGCGAGTATACAAGGCCTCCTCCACGGACATATTGGCATCTGGCAGTAGCTGAACCAAGGACTTATCGACGAATGCGTAACTGATTTCGACGCCCTGCAGGCCTGGGCTAGTACAGGACTTGTCATAAATGACTACATGGCCGTCCGGATCGACCCGCACACTATTCCGGGTGTAACCGTCTTTGTTCGTATAGACAGTGATCATTGCGGGAGTGCCGGCAGCCACGAATCGCGGCCACATTTTGTCTATTTGCATAGGCCAATAGTTGTCGCAGTACAGTAAGAGAAAACACGGATCGAGAAGCGCTTGGGCAAGCTTAAGCCGGCGCGCCGTCTCATCCTCAAGGGCGGAAATTGCATATTCTATTTGAACACCCCAGCGGCGGCCGTCACCGCAGTAGTCTTGGACGATTTCCGGGAGGTATCCGAGCAGCAGCAATATTTTTTTGAATCCTTGATCCCGGAGTTGTTCAACCTGGTAGGCGAGAAACGGCTTGCCCAAAATTCGACCATCGGTTTAGGTCGGCTATCTGTGAGCGGCTTTAAGCGGGTGCCGCGACCACCGGCAAGGATGACCGCCTGAGTCGGTCGTTGCTGGGACTGCAATTCGTATGACATAAGAAGTTAATGTGACGATCAAGAGTTCCAATTATTGAAGGGACAGAGCGTCGACTCCAGGCGAAACTGGTGTTGTAGAACAATTTGACAATCAAGAGAGCCTACTTTGCATGCGACCTTCATTGACACATGATGTGCCGGAGCGCGGCTTTCACGTTTTTGGATAAGCCCATTTTAGTGTCTATATCCCAATAAGAAAAGGCGGGCCTTAGGTCGATTGGTTGTTCGGTCATAAACTCGTTCCAATGGTCTAGCTTCCACGGTCCCTCGTTTCGCCTCTCGACTTAAGGCGGGCGCGTAACGTTTTTTCGGAGCATCGACAGCGAATCACAACAAGTTTCGAGTTCGTCCGTGCCGCCAGGCTTTTGATAAACCGGCGCCACTTGAGAATCTGCATCTCTTTGACGTGCGGCACGTCAAGCAAAACCGAATTGCCGGTTTTTAAGTTTTCCTCCGCGATGTTGTAGAGCACCCGGTAGAAATTCGGCCGCAGCTTTTCGTATGCTCGTCCGGTCCTCGTGTCCGGAAAGAAAGCATCCACGATATGATTGTTGTCGAGGTAGACCGCGCATAGGCGCCGAAGAATTTCTTTCGCCAAAGTCGTCTTGCCGGAACCGGCGACACCCATAACCAAAATCAAACAGGGTGGTCGCAAATGGCGTTTCCGTGTCGTCAATCGACTAGGCTCACACTTCCGTTCATCCCGCTTCAGCAGGCTAATAGGGTCCGACCGCCGGCGATACGGCTGGCTGCGGTTGCATGAGACATGTGGTCATGATGTGGCACAGCAGTAAATGGCCGCTTTCGACCAGGCCGTAGGCTCCTTTCTGGGTGCGGAACCATAGGTAATCATCGACTTTGTCTTTCAGCGCGCCACCGTCGAATCCCAAAAATCCGATGGTGACCATTCCTTGCCGGCGCGCCAACTCCACCGCTTCGAGCAGATTCGGTGAATTGCCGCTGGCCGAAATGACGATCAAAACATCTCCCTGCCGGGCGAAATTTTCCAACTGCCCGGAAAAAACGCGGTCATAACCCTCGTCGTTAGCCAACGCCGTGAGCCAGGAGACGTTGTCGCTGAGACTCATTACCCGTAGAGGCGTCTCCCCTGAACTTTTCGTAGCTTTGCCCAAATCGTTGACCCAGTGAGAAGCCGTGGCCGCGCTGCCGCCGTTCCCAGCGATGTAAATCGTTGAGCCACGGTCACCCGCGTTGCGCAGGTATTGCACGATTCGCCCAATCTCCTGCGCGTCGATTTGACGCAGGAAGACTGAACCCTCGCATATAATCAAGCATGATCTGCTTTGTCCGGAATGCCCCTTCATCGCTCACGATGCGGCCCTCCTTTGATTTTTCCCAGTTCTCGATTTAGTAGAAAGATCTCGTCGGCTTTCCCGCCTATTCAGAACCATGCATGCGACCTTAATGAAGTGAATACGCAACGAGCTTTTCACTCTTAACGAGGTCATATAGGCGCCGGTACGCCTTGTGCCCGAGGTCAATCTGTCTTCTGGCCGCTTCCAGTAATGGCCCTCTGACATCCTCGGCGGACCTCCAGGCAAGGTCCATTGCCGCCGCGAGTTTGTTACAGAATTGTTCATCGTCTAAGAAGATCGTCTGGCAACCTATTCCGAATTGATCTGCCAACCCGAGAAACTTGTCCACATAGTATGCAGATTTTGCTAGTCCGATGGCGGGGATCCCCTGGGACAGGGCAAAGACGGCTCCGTGATAGCTGCCAGTGACAACAACCCGGCAACGGCCAGCCTGATTGAATTATCTTAAGCGGCGAATTGACAGTGCTCTCCGGCCCTCCAATTTCCCCGTCATGGCCTCTCATAACTTCAAGCAATACTTCTTACATCTGAGTCCAGCTCGCATGGAACGCAATTGGTATTGGTATTAAACATGTCCTGTAGTCTTTGGCCGCGTCGTGCAAAACTGGACGAATTTTCTCTAATTGAGCTAAGCCGACGTCAGGCGTAATCGGAAACGCGGAAATTGACACCGATTCCCGCTCCCTATTTCTTCGGGTCGCGCGTCGTAGGCGAGCTCAATGGCGTCGTCGCCGGTAGATCATTATCCGATCCGGCGAAACACCCACTGAACGAAGCAGCGGAAGCACCAGCGCGGCTCTCGCGAGTGCAAATTAAATCGACCGACGGAAGAACCTCCTTCGCTCATAACCCAGAGCTTGGGGTTTCCAATGGGTCCGAAGCCCTGGCCAAACATCGCAGTGTGAGTACCGACGGTCCAAGACACCATGGCCAATAAATCCAAATGATCTCATGGCAAATTTCGACGAAAGCGTCATTGATGCCTCCACAACCGCTCATGATGACCAGATCGGCCGACAATAGGGCATCCAAATACGTTTCCCAACTCCACGCCGTCCGTTGGCCGAAGCTTGCTCCACGGAAGTGAATCATGGCGCGCGCCAACGACGGCCAGCGTAACCGTACTTCTCTTTCCAATTCCATGACGCGAACTAAAAAGCGGGACCAGGTACAAGCCGATAAAACTGGCCCCCAAATAACTCCCCGCAGCTTGGAACCAGACTTCCGACCCCCGCGCAGTGAGAGGTCTCGCATTCGGACAGTACAACGATAAGAGTTCAGGCACCTCCGTAACAACTTCGATTAAAGCGTTTGGCCATAGCTCGGAGATTCTCGAGACGGCGACCTGAAGCATCGCTACATCGCCCATGTTTCTTGAAGGAGTGAGCTCCGTTCTCGACAACTATTCTTCATTTGCCGATCGGAGAGTATTTACGGGTGTAGTAATCGTGTCGTGACTTTCAGCCAATCGAACAGACATAAAGCACCTGCTGTGGTCGAGCGAGCCGTGATGCGGTCAATCAATTCCCGGAATTGGGTTATCCAAATAATAGAGTTCGGCTTTCTAAGAGAGTCGCGCAGAGGCCAAACAGAAAAAAGCGCGTGCGGTGGCTCACCGCGCGTGGCCAATGCCACCGGTGCCAATTTGTCCGGCTCATTAGGTGATCAGGTATTTATTGGGTCGGGCTTACCGCGAGACGACTTTTGAACCGTCGTCTAGGAAATTGCAATGACTAAAGATATACTAGAGATGCGGAAATCCACGGGCTTCCTGCCAGAAGAAGTGCTCCTACTTGCTTGCCTGGGTTTCTACCCGGCCGAGCGGCACGGGAGCCTGCTTGGAGGCACGTATTCCTAGGATGAGTTCGTAGTTTGGGTCGTGATAGTCCAGCTCCTCGCGAACGGAGATCCTGTACCGTCAGCCCCTGTATAGAACGCCGTTGCCGCGAGCACGTTGCCGTAAAGCTTGGACGGTGACATGATCCTCAGGGAAAAAACTCTGTAAACAGCTTGCGCGCGGAGAGAGAAGTAAAACGCCAGTATTCACCCCAGCCCGGTCCATGTCGTTGCGAGATATTTGGCTGATTCCGTGACCGGTAACTAGCAATAATGCCGCCGGGTTTAAAAAATGCGATGAACTGTTTCAACGAACAGCGCGTACGTCATAGATAAACCTGCAGCGTCTGGGTCAAAATGATTAGCAATCAAAAGCATTAGACCAGGAATATCGCGAGCATCGGTCAAATCAGCAATAATAGTAGCTTTAGGATTGTCCTTCAACGAGAGTATAAAACGTCAGACCGACTCACGCGTTCGCCTCCAAAGCGTTGAGTATAAAAATTTCCCGCCAACTTCAAGCACGCGCCCATGAATGTCGGACGCGTATTGGTCCAGGAACTTGTCAATGTAGTACCTGTCGATGACCTGTCCCCACCCGAAACCAAAGTTAGGATCAATAGGATGCAGCCGGCGCAGAGACCCAAAGCGCACCCAACCAACAGGAGGTCGCCGACTCCAGCGCCGGCGCTGTTTCTGAATCCGGCCGACTAGAGGGCCGCCGGAACACTGCTTTGACTATGGTTTTAACCTCTTTAATCACACCTACCGCCACTAGTCGGAAAACAAACTACATTGCGCGTCCCTCCGCTCGCCCTGAGCCGCGCCGAAAAGCTAAGTACTATGAAGGCAGTCCATCGATGTGGTAGTTTGTCAACATAGCAGAGGAACTGGGACTCGATCAAAAGTCCAGATTTGGAGATTACGTCGCCGCGGGTAGCCGGCCTTGCCACCGATCCCGCAGCCAGACCAGACGAGTGCGTGCAGTTTGTTTAATCCGCTGCTTGAAGCTCGGCCCACGATTCAGCGCTTGCTCATTACGCTTTACGCATGTTTTGAGTGCAGACACCCATGACTCCGAAATGGATGTCCTTTCTGCAACTGAGAGTATCTGCTTGAAGTTAGCTATCGAACTCTCGCTTAAGCCCGTCAAGCCCAGAATCTCCTGATCTCCTACGTCATTTTCAAAACATTCAGGCAAGTCAAGCCCCATAACTCGGAAATTTAAGATGGTCCGGATACACTTATCACATTGACCACAATTCCGGTCCAACTGATTTCCTTCCCAGCACACTCGTAAGTACCGCGTGGCTTCTGGCCAATCTCCAATCGCGCGAACCTTTTCGTTCCTGGTAAACTCAGCGCCGTCGTGAATAATTCGGAACGAATCCCCCGAGAAGCCAATCCGTTACGGGATTAGATCCCCACGGTAGACGTAAATCGTTGTAGGGCTTACTGCTAGCGATGAGGCCGCTCGAATAGCTTTGATGGAACAGCCACAAAGATGAGGCGACAAGAGCCGCATGTGAATGGAACCAATGTTCGTCCAACTGGCGGAAATTACTGGCCACAGGGATAATTTCCACGCCCAGACTTGTCAACATCTTTGCTGATCTTGCGACCGCCCGCTGAAAGACTTCAGGCTGGTCTATCGGAATGTCGCATCCATGCACCATCGCCCGGACCAGCCAACAGATTTCGATTCTCGGCCGGCATGCTGGGCCCTGTGTCGAAACACCGTAAAGCATGAATCCACACCGCCCGAAAAAGCGGAAATAGTCCGGTCAGTAACATTCGCAGCCGACTGCTCCCGCTCCGTGTCAGGCAAAATCTCGATTCTACTGTACGTTCTCGGACGCCAACAAGCCCAGGCGCCTTGATACTCGGTAAGATTCCGTAGCAAAGAAGGG
>CAWDPO010000031.1:0-25211 GCA_963804165.1 uncultured delta proteobacterium | reverse complement strand
GACGAAGGCGCCGTAGCCGGTAATGTTTTTCACCGTTCCTTTGGATCGCGCTTCTTCGAGGACTTTTAAAATATCCTTCTTGAGGGTTTCCCGTTCTTTTTTAACAATGCACGGCGCGAAACCACCACGTTGCCCCGTGCACGGTTGAACTTAAGGATGGCGAAGCGGTCGGTCGTGCCGATAAACCGGTAGAGGTTTGCGGCTCGGCCGAATATCCACGTGGGAACCGGAAAGAAAAACCGGCGCAAGGACATCGACCTTAAAACCACCTTTGACTTTGCCAATGATATGGCCTTCGACTCCGAGCTCTTCGTTAAACGCTTTTTCCAGATCTTCCCATATTTTCAGATTTTCCGCCCGTTGCCCCGACACCACGATGCCGCCGCCCTCCCTATCGGAGGAGTCGAAGTAGACGTCGACATCGTCGCCCACTTTGACTTGGACGTTGCCCTGACGGTCGGTGAATTCCTCGATGGGAATTTATCCTCGGATTTGTAGCCGACGTCGATCAGTACATCAATCGACATAGCCCCGACGACCCTGCCTTTAACGACCCCGCCGGGCTTGACGGTACGCAGGTCTCCTCGAACATCGTTTCAAATTCGCTGGCGCCGCCTGCCGCTGCGCCCTGCTTTTGTTCATCCTGTTCTGCCATGCAAACCAACTCCGATCTATTTAGTTTTCTCTTGTTTTCGTTCGAATGTACGCCAAGGCCCGCGCTGCGACCGCGTCGGCGGTCGCACGATGAATCGATCACAACGCGTCATCGGCTTTGCGTAGCGGCGCCAAATCTCTTTCGCTGTCGCGTTTGTCGCGTTCGGCGATTTCACGCAGCGTCTCGTCCAGGTCGACTCTTTGGCCGGTGGCCCGAAGCTCTGCGCAGCGCCGACGGGCGCGCTCCTCGGCGGAGGCTTCCAGAAAGATTTTGACTTCGGCTTGGGGAAACACGACCGTGCCGATATCGCGACCTTCGGCGACGACGCTGCCGCGCCGTCCCATGTCGCGCTGTAAATCGAGCATCCGGCGCGCACCGCCTTCAACGCCGAGACTTTCGACGCCATCTGACTCACTTCGGGCGTGCGAATATCCGCCGCCACGTCTATGCCGTCCAAAAGAACCTTGAGCGCGCCCATCTGCTCCTGCAAGTCGATCTCGGTCGAGTTGACCAGATCCGCCACCTTGACATCATCCGCCAAATCAACTCCTTGACGCAAGACCTTCAACGCCAGTGCCCGATACATCGCGCCGGTATCCATGTAGATAAAGCCGAGCTCCTTCGCCAATCGTTTCGCCAACGTGCTCTTTCCGGCGCCGGACGGTCCGTCAATTGCGATGATCAACCGCCCCCCTTATCGCGCCGACTATCCCCTGTCTCATGCTCTAATGCAAACAAATTTTCCCGACTAAATCAAAGAAATTAGGGAACGATATATCGACACAAGCCGCATCGTCAATCACGACTGCGCCCGCGCCGCTTAACGCCGCGACAGCAAATGACATCGCGACGCGATGATCACCGAAACTGCTGACCTCGCCGCCGCGAAAACGCCGCCCGCCCGGATGGTCATGCCGTCCTCGCGCTCTTCGACTTCAATGCCGAGCCCGCGCAGTCCCGCCGTCATGGCGGCGATCCGATCGGACTCTTTATAACGCAACTCTTTGATGTCCGAAAAGGTCGTCACGCCATCGGCAACCGCGGCGGCGACCGAAAGAATCGGATACTCGTCGATCGTCCGGGCGACCATTTCCGCGCCGATCTCGACGCCTCTCAACGCTCCCCCGGCGACGCGAATGTCAGCGACCCGCTCGCCGGCTTCAGTGCGTTCGTTGAACATTCAAGCGCTGCGCCCATGCGCCGCAACACTTCGACGACGCCGTCGCGGGTCGGATTGCAGCCGACGTTGCGGATCGTCAGCTCCGATCCGGGAATCATCGCCGCGGCGACGAGAAAAAACGCCGCCGAAGAAATATCTCCCGGTATGCGCACGTCTTGGCCGTAAAGATTCTGCCCGCCGCGTACGGTCACTGCTGCCCCTTGGACCGTGACTTCAGCGCCGAAGCCGCGCAGCATCACTTCGGTGTGATCGCGCGATTTTTGCGGCTCTGCCAATGTGGTCGCGCCGCGGCCTGCAACGCCGCCAACAAGATCGCCGATTTCACCTGAGCGCTGGCGATCGGCATACGGTAATCTATTCCGTGCAGATTGCCGCCGTCGATTTCCAAAGGCGCGAGACCGTCGCCGCTTTGCTGCTGATCCGGCTCCCATCTGCTCAACGGGTCGATGATCCGCTGCATCGGACGCTGGCGCAGCGATGAATCGCCATCCAGTTCACTGTAAATGGTCGCCCCGCCAAAAGGCCCGAGAGCAAGCGCATCGTCGTGCCGGAATTACCGCTATCGATCGGCGCTTCCGGCGCGCAGAGCCCGTCCCAGCCCTTGCCCTCCACGCATAGCGAGTCGCCGTCGCGAAAAATCTCTATGCCCATCTGGCGAAACGCCCGCACCGTGCGCGAGTTGTCTTCGCCGCCGGAAAGATTAAAGATCCGGCTGCGTCCTTTGGCGATGCTGCCGAGAATCACTGCGCGATGCGCGATGGATTTGTCGCCCGGCACGGTAATCTCTCCATGGAGCGGCTGTTTAAGGGTTCGATGCGTTTCATTTCGACCGTTACGGGATTTGACTCCTTGTCTCGTAGGCGTGGGCAAACTCTTTTTCCAGCAACGCGCCTTTGCCGTCCCGATCCACCGACGGAGCCGCTCGAGATACTTGATGTAATCGCCCAGGGATCGTCCCAGCGCGTGGCGGTTCATCAAACAGATATCGCGCCACAACTCGGGGCGGCTCGACGCGATCCGGGTGAAGTCTTTGAAGCCGCCGGCGCAGTACCCCTTTAACTCTACACCCGTAACGGCGTGCGCTTGAGTGCGTTGACCAGAGCGTAAACCAAAACGTGGGGCAAATGGCTGATCACTCCCAGCACCCGATCGTGAATCTTCGGATGCATGATTTCCACTTCCGCTCCGGCTTTGCGCCATAGAGCGGCGACTTTTTTTAACGCCTGCGTATCGGTCCGCTTGGTCGGAGTCAGAATACATCGATGGCGGACGAAGAGATCGCGCCGTGCCGCCTGGGCGCCCCATTGTTCGCTGCCGGCGATCGGATGGCCGGCAACAAAATGTATGTCTTCAGGCAACAGCCGCTCCATGCCGCGAACGATCTCGCCTTGACGCTGCCCACGTCGCTGACGATGCAACCCGGTTCGAGCTTAGGCAGAAACGCTTGAGTCAGCGGCACGATGGTTTCCACCGGCGTTCCCATCATGAGGAAATCGACGCTGGCTGGGAACTCGTCTTCGCGTAGGAAATAACTGTCGATGATGCCGTTTTTCTTGGCGAGCCTGAGATTGCTTTCGCTGCGGCCATAACCGACAATCTCGCTGACCAGCTTGCGACGGCGCATGTCCAAGGCGAGCGAGCCGCAGATCAAGCCGACACCGGCCATCACCATTTTTTGAAACATCAACGCCATGTAGTTCCCTGCTGACCAGTTGCCTAAAAATTCTTGATGACTTTTTTCAGTGCCGAAATAAACTTTCGATTTTCCACCATTGTGCCAACTGTCACCCGTACATGCTCGGGAAATTGATAACCGCCCATGGGCCGAACGATGACACCTTGGCTGAGCAATCCTTGAAATACTTCTTGTCCCTTGCCGACGCGCACCAAAATAAAATTGGCCAGGTCGGCACGAACCCCAGACCGAGTCTGGCAAACTCCTTCGCAAATAGTCGATGCCTTGCCTGTTCACGTCCAGGCTGCGTCGCACGTGATCAGCGTCATCCAGGGCCGCCAGTGCCGCCCACTGGGCGGGTGCGTTGACATTGAAGGGCTGGCGCACCCGCTGCATCAAAGCGATCATCTCCTTGGGGCCGACACCGTAACCGATGCGAAGGCCCGCTAAACCGTACAATTTCGAAAACGTGCGCAAGGTCAAAATCGCGCGATCCGCCGCGTGATACGCAAGCGAGTCCGGATAGCCGGCGTCTTGAACGTACTCGAAATAAGCCTCGTCGACGATCAGCAGCACGTCCCGCGATACCTTGTCGAGAAAGCGTTCCCATTCTTCGCGGCGGAAAATCGTTCCCGTTGGATTGTTTGGATTGGCCAAAACACGACTCGGGTCTGCGGCGTGACCGCGGCGCCGATGGCCGATAAATCGTGGGTATAGTCTCGCAACGGAACGGCCTTGGCCTTGCCACCGACTGCCTGGACGATGAGGTTATAAACCACGAAGGCCTGCCGCGCCATCACCGCCTGGTCGCCGGGACGCATGAACGTGCGCACGGCCAATTCGATGATTTCATTGGAGCCGTTGCCGAAAATCAGATTCTCCGGCGCGACACCGAGTTTTTTCGACAACCGTGTTTTAAGTAAAAACAATCCCCGTCGGGATAAAGGTTGAGTTGATCCAACTTCTGACGGATCGCTGCCACCGCCTTCGGCGACGGGCCCAGTGGATTTTCGTTCGACGCGAGCTTGATCGAGTTGGCGATGCCGTATTCGCGCTCCACTTCTTCGATCGGCTTGCCCGGCTCGTAGGGGATCAAGGTGCGAATATATTCAGGCACCTGTTCGACGATCTTCATCTGCCGCTCGGATAAGAACCCAAAATTTTTAGATTAAGACAATTTTTCTCCAGCCCGGCGATCGCTTTTTTTACCGCGCTCTGCTCCCGATGGCCGCGGAGATCGAGAAAAAACAAATATTCCCAGGGTTTGTTCTTTATTGGCCGCGATTCGATCTTGTTCAAATTGATTCGGCGACGCGCGAAAGGTTGCAGCATCTGGTGCAGCACTCCCGGTTTGTCTTGCACGGAAAATACCAATGAGGTTTTGTCGTCGCCGCTCGGTCGCGTCGGCATTTTCCCGATGACCACGAACCTCGTAATGTTATTGCTCTGGTCCTCGATATTGCTGGCGACGAGTTGCAGATCGTAAACTTCCTTTGCCATCGCGCTGGATATGGCCGCTAACGAGCCATCGCTCGCCGCCTTCATCGCTGCATGCGCGGTGCTCGCGACCTCGTCGACCGTAATCGCTGGGAAACGCGCGCCAACCAGCCACGGCACTGAGCCAACGCTTGGGGATGTGAAATGATTCGCTGCACATCGGCCGCTTTGCCGGAGCGCGACAGCAGATTGTGATGAATATCCAGGTAGATCTCCGCGCAAATTTGCAAATCGGAATCCACCAGTGAGTCGAGCGTATGCGCGACTGCGCCTTCGGTGGAGTTTTCGATCGGTACCACGCCGAATGCCGCTCTTCCCTGGCCGACTTCCTGAAAAACTTCGGCGATGCTCGCCGTCGATTGTAGAGTTCGGCGAGGAGCCGAATTTCTCCCGAGCCGCGAGATGGGTGTAAGTCGCCTCAGCACCGAAGAAAGCGACCCTCAACGGCCCTTCAAGCGAACGGCAACCCGAAATGATTTCCCGAAAAACCGCGCTGATGGCCCGAGTGGAGAGTGGTCCGCGATTCGATGCGCAGACCCGTTGAAGGATTTCCTTCTCGCGATGGGGGACGTAAACCTCTTGACTAGTTAGGCTCTTGGTTTGGCCGATCCTTTGCGCCAGAGAAGCCCGATCGTTTAGCAGGTTAACGATTTTTGCATCAATTTGATCGATTTTTTTTCTTAAACCATCGACCGACTCATTACGACTCAAATGACTACCTCACCCGGCGCAAACCAACAGGGCTGATTGCCCTGGCGCCGTCCACGTAAGCTAGCTTAATAACTACACAATTGCAAATATTGCCACGGCCCTGTCTTGACTACTCGCGATTCTGCCGTTAGCTCGTGCAGGTCATGCGTGAAATCGTCTTGCCGGACAACGAGGCGATCAAGAAGCTCGAGAGCTTTCTGAAAAAAGAATTCGCCATCGGCTATGTCCGAAAACTCTTTCGCAAAAATGGCTGCGAGTTAACGGGCGGCGCGCCAAAGCGGACGACCTGATCCGCGGCGGCGACCGCATCCAGCTCTATATCCCTTTCGAAAGGCAAGCCGAATCAGTCAAGCCGCTCAAAGCCGTTACGAAACTCGATACCGTATACGAAGACGAGGCGTTGCTGGTACTCAATAAGTCCGCCGGCATCGCCGTGCACGAAGGCAAATCCGTCAGCAAAAGAGACTCGGTGTTGGGGATTTTAGAAACGACGTATCGTGACCGCGGCATCAAACCACAGCTCGTTCATCGCATCGACAGAGACACCTCGGGGTTGCTGTTAATCGCTAAAAGCCAGCCACACCGCCACAGAATTGCAAAGCTCTTCGAGACCGGTGCAGTGGAGAAAGAATATCTGTGTCTCGTCGTCGGCCGGCTGCCGAATCATGAAGGGAAGATCGACTTGCCGTTACCCGGCCGCCAGGGCTACCCGGTGCGCGCGCTCACGCGCTACCGAGTCGTCAAGAAATTTGCAGAAGTCACCCTCGCGCGGGTTTCAATCGAGACCGGCCGGCTGCACCAAATACGTCTCCACTTCGCCAAGCTCGGCCATCCGGTGGTCATGGACGATCAGCACGGCGACTTTGGTTTCAACAAACGCTTTCGCAAGGAATTCGGCTTGAAGCGCCAGTTTCTCCACGCGCGAAAAATTGAAACTGAACTATGCCGGTAAGCCGCGAGAATGGCAGGCACCGCTGGCGACAGACTTGGCTCGAACCTTACAGTTGCTAGCGCGCGAAATTGGCTGAATCCAACCTTGACGACGACTCTTTTATAATTTTCGCACGAGCATGATCCCATCTCGCATTGGCAACAGCACATTCTCCACTCGCGGATCGTTGCGGATGCGCTTGTTGAGCTCGTCGATAGCTTTGCTGCTTCTGTCTTGGGGATCCAGCACACGGCCGCCGCGCAGCATGTTGTCTAAAATGATCAGTCCCCGCGGACGAACCAGGTCCATGCAGCGGTCGTAGTAGCCGCCGTAGTTTTCTTTGTCGGCGTCGATGAAACAGAGATCGAAAATACCGTCCAGCAGTTTAAGTGAATTGAGCGCGGGACCGAGCTTGATTTCGATCTTGTGACCGTGCGTGCTTTCGGCAAAATAGCGCTTGGCGATCTCCGTGGTCTGCGGATCGATCTCACAGGTAACGACGCGCCCGTCCTTCGGCAGCGCCTCGGCCCAGGCCAACGTGCTATAGCCGGTGAACATGCCGATCTCGAGGATCCGCCGCGCGCCGGTGATCGTGGCGAGCATTTTGAGAAATTGTCCCTCGACGGGCCCAACCATCATGCCGGGACTGTGGGTCTTCGCATAGGTCTCCACCCAAAGTTTGTCATGTAATTCTGATAACGGCTTGCTGCAGCGTTCCGTGTAATCCTCGATCCCTATGGGCCGTACGTCGAGCATTTCTCCATCCTTGATCGCAGTTATTTTCTTTTATAATGAATATCATTTGCACCACGAAGCGCGCGACGGTCACTAAGGGTTAGGATGTCCTTCACTTTCAGACTTCGTGATCTTAGTCGTCAGCTATCTTTCATGATTAAGTTCGTGGTCATTCGGCTTCGATGGTTATTATGGTCCGGTCAGCCGCATGCCGCCGTCCACCGGTAAGATCGCCGCGGTCACCATCGACGCTTCATCCGACGCGAGATACAACGCCGCGTAAGCGACATCTTCAGGCTCGCCGATGCGGCCGATCGGCACTCTGGTTTTGTAGCGCGCGAGTTTCTCGGGCGTCGAGGTATCCACCATCGGCGTGCGTGTCGGTCCCGGACAAATACAATTGACCCGTATTTTATCCTTCGCATGATCCATCGCCATCGCTTCAGTCAAGCGAACCATGCCGCCTTTCGAAGCGCAATATGCGGCGCGCCCGGATTGCCCGAGCATGCCCGAGCGCGCGGCGATATGCAGAATCACGCCGCCGCCGCGCCTTTTCATTTCGGGAATTGCCAAGCGCGAAACAATGAACGCGCCCTTGAGATTTACATCCAGTGTCCGGTCCCAATCATCTTCCGTGATCTCCGTGATGCTGCCATTGGTGCGCACGCCGCCGCTGTTGACGACAATATCGATGCCGCCTAACTGCCGAACCGTTTCGTCGATCAGGGTTTTCATCTGCGCCGAGTTCGAAACATCGCCGGGCCAAAACATCGCCTTGCCGCCGACTTTCTCGACCAGCGTTAGCGTCTCCCGACCTTTCGACTCGGTCGGCGACGTGCCCGCCACCGCGGCGCCTTCCTTGGCGAACATGACGGCAATCGCTTGCCCCAGTCCCGATCCGAATCCCGTGATAAACGCGACTTTCCCTTTAAGTTTCATACTTACGCATCCTCATCGTCCAGCAAAACAGTCAATAGAATTCAACGTTGACTCGCTTTCGGCTCGTTGTTACCTTTAGAAAACAATCACGGAAGGATTTCAAGTGCATGGCGGAAACTAACGATCAAAGAGTGCCGGTCACGGTTCTGACGGGATTTCTTGGCGCCGGCAAGACGACACTACTCAATCGAATACTGACCGCCGACCACGGTCGTCGCGTCGCCGTGATTGTGAACGAATTCGGCGAAGTCGGCATCGATCATCACCTGCTGATTTCGTCCGACCAGGAAATCGTCGAGATGAGCAACGGCTGCATCTGCTGCACCGTGCGCGGCGACTTGCTGCGCAGTTTGTTTGGTCTCCTCGAACACCGGGACAAGTTCGACACTTTGATGATCGAGACCACCGGCCTTGCCGATCCAGCGCCCGTAGTCCAAAGCTTCTTCATCGACGATCGAATCAAGAGCGAGTATCGGTTGAACGGCGTCGTCACCGTCGTCGATGCCAAGCATATCTTTCAGCAGTTGGGTAATTCGCCGGAGGCGAAGGAGCAAATTGCCTTCGCCGACATGGTGTTGCTCAACAAGATCGACCTGATCAATCCCGAGGATCTGCCCGAGCTCGAGTTCAAACTGCGCAATTTGAATGGCGCAGCGCGCGTATGCCAGACGCGCAATTCCGATGTCGACATCGGCACCATCTTGGATCTGCAGAGCCTCGACGTCGAAGTCAGAGCGGAAAAACATGACCACAACCACCGTCACACCGAGGACATCGAAACGGTCGCGGTGACGACCCCGGGCGATCTCGACGGCTTGAAGTTGAGTCATTGGTTTCGTGAGCTGCTGGCGGAATTCGGCGAGCGCATCATGCGCATGAAGGGCATCTTAAACTTGCGCAAAGATCCCGATCAGTTCGTGTTCCAGGGCGTGCACATGCTGTTCGAAGGCCGGCCCGGTCGAGCCTGGGCCGATGACGAAGAGCGGCTCAACCGACTCATATTCATCGGCCGCAACTTGGACAAAGAAAAGATCAGTCAAGGCTTCATGAATTGCATCAGCACGGCCAACGGCGCTGCTTCATCGGAGGATGTCGACCCATTCGGCCGTAAGCAGGATGTGTCCAACTTCACCCTCGATCAGATTCGCTACTGGGTGCAGACGATTTTGACCTTCCCGCCCGATGCCCCGATCGTCGTCAAAGAAGTTCCTTGTGTGAAGGCCGGCTGCCCGCCGGTGGAAACCGCGATCATGGTGTTTTTGAAGAACGAGCCGCCGCGCACTTTCAAAATTCTCGCGCGCATCAACGAAGTCACCTTCGACCATGTGTACAATCTGATCGAGAACCCGCTGCCGTGCTGCTGAATCCTTTGCCCAGCCGCGCGACCTTGGACACTGCAATCGTAATGAAAGCTTCAACAGGTCTCGGCCAAAAACTAAACGACCCTCGGCTTCAAGCCGAGGGATTCTGGCGTAGTCGACTGGAAGTTGACTCCACGCGCGTCATTCCGGCGGAATCCAGGCGGGTTTGTTTGAAGTGAAGAGGAACCTGGATGCCGGTTTCACCGGCATGACGAATTTTCACTTCGCCTGAAGGCGAGGAAATTTCAACCATCCCCGATAGAGACATTAACTCAAGCTCAACCCGCCGTCGACGATCAATGTCTGCCCGGTGACAAAATCGCCGCCCGTGATCAAGCCGAGTATCGCCCCCGCGACTTCATCGGGGGTCGCGATGCGCTGCAGAGGATATCCTGCGGATGCCTGTGAAATCACCTGCTGATAAGTCTCGCCGTAGTGTCCGCTCATCCACGGCGTGTCGGTAAATGCCGGAGCGACGCAGTTCACGCGGACTTTCGGCGCGAGCGCGACGGCCAGACCTTTCGTCAAGTGGATGAGCGCCGCCTTGGCCGTGCCGTAGGCGAGCGATGACATGCTCGATGGTGACAACACGCCGGAGATCGACGAAATGTTGACGATCATGCCCTGGCTCGCTTCCAGCAGCTTGGCCGCCGCCCGCGCGCAGCGAAATGCGCCTTTGACGTTGACGTCGAGAATCTCGTCCCAGATCGCATCGGTCAACGCTTCGAGGTCGGAGACTTTCACCCAGTGGGTTACGCCGGCATTGTTGACTAAGATATCCAAGCGGCCGAACTCCGCGCCGATCTTGGCGATCATCGCGCGGACCTGGGCGTCGTTCTGCACATCGGCTTGAATCGCCGCCGCTTTTACGCCGCCGCGCTCAATCTCGGCGGCGAGATCCGCCGCTTCTTTGCTTGATTTGCGGTAGTTGATGACAACGCCGCTTATGCCGGCTTTCGCCAAACTCCGCACCACAGCGCCACCGATCCCGCCGGCGCCGCCGGTAATCAATGCGACTCGACCTTGCAGCTCCATGTGCCCACCAATTCCCCTAATAGTCAGTTACGCGCTGATTGCTTGTAGGGGCGACCCCCTGTGGTCGCCCGACTGAGGGCACGCACAGGGGCGTGCCCCTACATTTGGCCCCTTGAAATCAGACTGATGCATTTCCTCGCCCGCGCAGTTCGGCGGTCTTTTTTTGATCGACAACCCACTTTCCGGCAGCCTAACCAAGTCATCGGCTTTGCCGGAATACTTTACCGCGACGCCGTACTTTTCTTGCGCTTCTTCCGGCGTAATGTAACCTTCGATCACATCCCAGCGAACTTTCTCGACGTCGCGGCTGAACGCCTCACCGTAACCGCCGCCGCCGGGTAAATTGACGTGAACGATTTCGCCGCTGCTGAGATCCTTCAATGCCTTGGCGTTCAGTCGTGTGCCATCGCCGAGCATGACTTCACCGGTCGCGCCAGGTTCGCCGCCGAGCAGCCCCGGCGCCGGATACGCCGTGCGATCCGCAATCGAGCTCACGCTCCATCTCCCCGCGCCCCTGCGCGTAAATTCGGTGAGCTGACCCAAGCCGCCACGCCATGTTACCGGCGCCCCCCGAGTCAGGCCGAAGCTCGCGCCGCTTCATCACCACAGGCGACAAACTCTCGATCACTTCCGCCGGCACGCCGGCGACGCCGCTGGGGAAGCCGACGGCGTTCAAGCCGTCTTTGGTCGGCCGCGCGCCCGTGCCGCCGACTTGAAAGAGGGTCAAAGTGAATGATGGATTTTGCCCGCGCCACACGCTCAGCCAAATCGGGTCGGCGCCCGGCGCCATCAAACGACCGGGCATCGCGCCCGACAATGCCGCGAAAATCGCGCTGGGAATAAAATGGCCGATCACTTGGCGGCTCGCCACCGGCGCCGGATCGAGCGCGTTGAGAATGCTGCCCGGCGGCGCGCTCACGTGAACCGGCCGAAAGCTGCCTTCGTTGTGCGGCACGTCCGGGCAGATCGCTGCTTTGATCGCGAAGCTGGCATACGCATGCGTGTAATTGAGCACGACGTTGATGCCGCGCGTGCTCTGCGGCGACGAGCCGGTGAAATCGATGAAAATTTCATCGCCCGCCACTTTCACTGTGCAGCGCACGACTATCGGCTCTTCGAAGCCGTCGCTCCAGGTTTCGTTTTTCCATTCGCCGCTCGGCAGCTTGCGAATCTCCGCGCGCACCGCCGCTTCGGAGCGGCGAATAATTTCCTCGGCGACTGCATCGATGATATCCAGCGCCGAATTCGTCCATCATTTCCAACAGCGCCCGCCCGCCGGCTTCGTTGCACGCGGTCTGCGCGTAGAAATCGCCGATCACCTCGTCCGGCTGACGCACGTTGACGCGCACGATCTGCATGAGAACTCGATTCGGCTCGCCCCGGTCGAAGAGCTTCATGATCGGAATGCGCAGCCCTTCCTCGAAAACTTCGCGCGCCTCGGCGGAGAGAATCCGTCCGCCGATATCCGCGCTGTGGCAGGTGTTGGCGAACAACGCAACCAATTGCCCGTCGCGAAAAATCGGCGTAGTGATCGTGATGTCGTTGATCTGCCCGGCGGTCTGCCACGGATCGTTGGTGATCAGCACGTCGCCCGGCGACAATTTGTCGGGAGGAAACGCGGCGAGAAAATGCTTCATCGACGTCGCCATCGCGTTGATATGACCCGGCGTGCCGCTGAGCGATTGCGCGATCATTCGTCCCTTGGTGTCGAACAGGCCGCACGCCAAGTCCTGGCTTTCTCGTACGATCGTGCTGAACGCCGTGCGAATCAGCGTGTCCTGCTGCTCGTTCGCCACCGACATGAAGCGGTTCCAAATCACTTCCAGGGTGACCGGATCGATCGCTTTATTTTCCATCGCCCAACTCCACAATAACGTTGAGTCTCTCGTCCACCAGAGCTTTCCCCTGCATGCCGATAATCAAAGTCGACTCGCGCTCCTCGACGATCGCCGGTCCGGCAAATTTCATCCCCGGTTTCAACGCATAGCGGTCGTAGACTGCGGTATCCAGGTAATCTGCGCGTTCCGGAAAATAAGCGCGGCGCGAACCTTTGCGTGGATCGCTACGATTCGAAACGTCGCGCGACAATTTGAAATTCATCTCCGGTCGCGGGCCGCTCGCCACCACGCGCCAGTTGATCACTTCGAGCGGGACATCCGGTCCTTGGCGCCCGTAAAGCGCTTCATAGGTTCGTTCGAATTCCGCCGTGATGCCGGCGAGATCATTCTCGCTCAACATACCGCTAGGCAACAAAACCGACACTTCATGTCCCTGGCCGACGTAACGCATGTCGGCGGTGCGATGATAGTTGATATCCTCTGAATTCAAACCAGAGCTTTCCAATATCCTTCGACCCTCTTCAGCCATTTCATCAAGTAAACTGTTGGCAAATTTCCAATCCAGCTCATCCATTCGACTGTAAGCGCTGCGCACGAAGTCAAAGGCTAGGGGCGCGGCAAGCAATCCGAACGTCGAGCCGACTCCGGCGCCGAACGGCGAGATCAACGCCGGCAAGCGAAAGATTTCCGCGACCCGATAACCGTGCACCGGCCCGGCGCCGCCGAAAGCGTACATCGGCATGCGCCGCGGATCTTTGCCGCGCTCGCCCAAGTGAGCGCGCGCCGCGTTGGCCATATTTTCGTTGACGATCTGATGAATTCCCCAAGCAGCCTGCTCGACGGTCATGTTCAATTTCGCCCCCAAACGTCCCACCGCCTTGCGCGCGCCTTCGAGATCCAGCGGCATCTTACCGCCGAGAAAATACTTGGGATCGAGATAACCGAGCACGAGATCGGCGTCCGTGACGGTCGGCTCGGTGCCGCCTTGTCGATAACATACCGGTCCCGGATCCGCGCCGGCGCTTTCCGGCCCGACCTTGAGAAGACCGAGCGAATCGACCCGTGCGATGCTGCCGCCGCCGGCGCCGATCTCGATCATGTCGATCACGGGAATGCGCACCGGCAGGCCGCTGCCTTTGCGGAAACGATAGACGCGGTCGACTTCGAACTCGTGCGTCTTCAGCGGCTGGCCGTCTTCGATGACGCAAAGCTTTGCGGTGGTGCCGCCCATGTCGAAGGAAAGCAAATCGCGATGGCCGGAAGCGATACCTGCTTGCGCCGCTGCGAGCGCGCCTGCTGCCGGTCCGGATTCGAGCAGACGCACGGGAAACCGCGACGCGGTCTCGCGTGTCGCGATGCCGCCGCTCGACAGCATCACGAAGAAACTGCCGACGAAACCGATCTTGTTCAAACGCGCTTGCAGTTGCGCCAGATAATCGGCGACCCGTTCTTGAACGTAGACATTCGCCAGCGTGGTGCTGGTACGCTGGAATTCGCGGATCTCGGCGACCACCTCCGAGCTCAGCGACACGCGAATCTTCGGCGCCACCTCCGCGATGATCTCTGCCGTTCGTTTTTCGTGAGCGGAATTGCGAAAACTATTGAGGTAGCACACGCCGATGGCTTTGATGCCCCTATCGCGCAGCTCGATCACCAACCGCCGGACAAAATTCTCGTCGAGCGCTTCGAGCGACGCTGCCGTCGGCCGCAACCCGCTCCGGCACGTCGAAGCGCAAATGACGAGGCACCAAAGGTTTGGGCAATTCCAGATTCAAGTCGTAAAGCTCATAGCGGTGTTCGCGGCCGATCTCGACGGCATCGCGAAAGCCCGCGGTCGTAAGCAGCGCCGTCATCGCACCCTTACGCTCGATCAGCGCATTGGTCACCAGCGTCGTGCCGTGAATCAACGTGCCGCGCTCCCCCGCCTTCATCGCGCCGTTTTCCAGGGCCGGCCGCAGCGCCTCTTCTACAGCCAAACTCGGATCGCCCGGAGTCGTTAGTGTCTTGCCGATCACGGCGGCGCCATCGTCACCGATCAAGAGCATGTCGGTGAACGTCCCACCGATATCGATGCCAACGCGATACATTACAGTCCGTTCAAGGTTCAATGTTCGGTACAAACAACGAAATTTGGTTGAAAACTAAACGAGATTTCTCCGTGTTTTTGAATACTTTGACCTCTAATCTGTGTGTAGTTCGCGTGCATGCATTCGTGGCACGCGAATTCTCGGTGTTGCAGAGCGAAAATTTATCACTTCGGTTCCCGACGTCGTCAGTGCAGTCAGTGCAAGCGTACGTGGAGGATCCGCAAGAAACAGCGCGGCCGCAAGCCTCGGCGAGCGCGTCCTGGAACTCTCAAAGCAGTGTTGCTCGACGGACGCACACTGAAAACTCTCGCTCCACGCTATGGTCTTACCCACCAAGGGTTGAGTCGGCGGTTTCGTGGAACTCTGCGACAGTTCACATCGCGATCTCGGGATTTGCGCTTGCCCAAAGGTTCCTTGGTTTTGGTCTTGGACGGACTGTACTTTCGCTTTCGCGGCAAAGATTGGGTTGTGTATTTGATGGCGGTCAAAGCCGTGTCATCAAAATCGAGCGATCTTCCTCGATCCTGTGCTGCGCAAAGGCAGAGAGAACATGCAAGGGTGGTCTCACGCCTTCACAACCATTCCGCCCTCTATACACAGACGTATCCGTGCCTCGGTCTCCGACGAGGTTTCTGGTATTGTCAAACTCGGCACAAGCCAAGGCTGGATCGTTCAGCTCTGCCATTTTCATCTCATCAGCCGATTGCAGAACTGCCGCGGCCGACGAAATCACAGACTCCATGGCAGACCCCTGCGCGAGGCGCTCTATCAACTGACCCGCCAAGCTCTCGAGCTTCCCGATGGCCCTCCGCTCCGATCGGTGCTCGCTCAACTCAACAATCGCGTTCGGCAAGCAAAACGACTGCGTGTCATGCGCATGATCGTTCGAGAGTTTCTCAGGCGGATCGACCATTTCAGAGCCTATCGCAAATACCCAAAATTAAATCTGCCAACTACTACCGGCAGCCTAGAAGCTATGAACCGAAGAGTTCGTGATTTGATGCGCCAACCGAAGCATTCGTAGTCCTCAAGCTTTACTTCTGTGGACTACGCTCTGATCAGGCTCGTCCCCTTGTCATGTGCAATGGTAAAAAACTTTCAACCAAATAAAGTTGTTTGTACCCAATGTTCAACGTTCAAAGTCCCGGAGGTTCTAAGCTGATTCCGACCAAACCTTGAACTTTGAACCTGGAACCTTGAACTAGTTTTTATTGCGTAAACAAATCCAGCAAGCGCTCTGTCTGATGTGCCGCGGCGGGACGTAACAGAGGAATTTTGACGCCGGCGTCGCGGTATTGCTGAACGCGCTTTTTGACTTCGTCCGGCGTGCCGCTGGCAGTCATGCCTTCGACGTAAGAATCCGGTATCGCTTTGATCAAGGCTTCCATCCCGCCCGCGGCGTGCGCCTTTTCGAAGAGAGGTATGTCTTCCTTGCGAATGTAAGGTTCACCGACGCGCATCTTGGGCGCCGCGATGAAAGAGATCTGCACGGGATCGAGCTTAGTCGCGACTTCCCAGCGCACCGCGTCGAGCGCTTTCTTGTGATCGTCTTCGACCGAGCAGTTGATAATCTGCGACACTTCGAAATTCGCAATGTCTCTTCCGGCCGCCGCCGCCGACTCGCGAATGATCCGCAAAGCATTGACCGTATACTCCGGCGAGCAGACGGCATTGAGAACCACCCCGTCGGCGATCTGTCCCGCGAGTTTTAATCCCGCGGTCGCCGTCGCCGGCAGATAAATCGGAATATTGGAACGGATCGGTTTCCAGCCCAAGCCGACGTTGTCAAAATCGATGGTCTTGCCGTGATAAGAACATTTGTCGCCCTTCAGTAGCAGGCGCATGGATTCGACGTATTCTCGAAGCACTTCCGGCGGCGTCGCGCCGATATCCTGGCGCAGCGCATGAACCCGCGCGTGACTCTTGGTGCACGCGCCAGGTGCGATCGTCATTCGCCCGCCGGTGAGCTCATCGAGAGTCGCCAGCGATTGCGCCATCACCACCGGCCCGCGCAAGCGCACGATCTGCGTGGTGCCAAGTTTCAAATTCTTCGTGGCCAGCCCAATGGCGGCTAGCGAGGTCACCGAATCGCGCATGAGCTCGATGGTCTCGGAAAAAAATGCCATCTCGAAACCGCGCTCCTCAGCGCGCTTCATGACTTCCGCCATTTCTCTAACATTGGTGAATTTGCCGTAACCCAGCGCGTAACCGACTCGTTCCTTCGCCATTCAGAATACTCTCCTCTCGGAATTAACTAATTTCCCCCTAGTGATAAGCCCGGGAACATCTACGATTATAGTCTCATCCATACTGGAAGGCGACGGGGCAAAGACGGATTGGAGTGATGAAGGCACTGGAGTATTGGGAAAACCCAACACTCCAATATTCCATCACTCCACCACTCCAATGGCTTTTCTACCGCACTTTCATATTCCAACCGTAGATGCGTTCGCTCGGCAGCGGGCGGTAGTCGACGTTTTTGGCCAGGCCGAACAACAATTGATGCCGCCACATGAATTGCGCCGGCGCCTCTTCCGTGACGAGACTCATGGCTTGGCTCAAAAGTTTCTTCCGTTTGGCGGGATCGAAGGCCTGCCTTTCCGCGGACAGCAATTCGTCGACCTTCGGGTTTGAATAGCCGATGCGCGGCGAGGCGCCGGTTTCAAAATATTGCGCCAGCGCCGCGCTCGGATCGACGACGCCGCCGCGGCCCATGTAATAAAAAGGTACTTTGCCCACTTGCACGTTGGCCCAAAGCGTCGCCCATTCCGGGGTCAGCAGCTTGGTTCTTATGCCGGCGGCGGTAAGCATGGGCACCATAGCTTCGCTCACCTGCTTATCGAGCGTGTAGCGGCCAACAGGGGTGGACAATTCGACGTCGACGCCGTTCGGATATCCCGCTTGCTTCAGCAACTCCCGGGCCTTTTCGGGATTGTAGGTATACTTGGGTTGCAGCTTCGGATCGTAACCGTATTGACCCTCGCCGATGGGACCGTCGAGCCGCGAGGCTTCCCCTCTAAGCAGGGTCTTGATGATCGTGTCGCGATCGATAGCGTAGCCGACGGCCTGGCGCACGAGCTTGTTATCCCAAGGCTTCACCTTCGGCATCATCGCGAGAAACATGATCTCTGCGGTGTGAAACTTGACGATTTTGTGATTGGCGCTTCGTTCAACACGCTCGCGCAGATGCGGCGGCACGAACTGCGCAATCTGAATCTCATTATTCAATAGCGCTGTCACCCGCTGTTCGGGTTCTCGCATGAGCCGGAACACGATCTCATCGGGAGCCTGGGGATATTGCTTCCACATCGGATGGTTCTTGTCTTTGCCGATGACGAGTCGCTGCCCTGGAATAAGTTCTCTAAACTTGTACGGACCGGCACCGACGGGGTACTGCTTATCGGCAACCTCGGGGCCGTATTTGTCGTAGATCGTTTTGCTGGTGACAATGACCCGATCAAAAAGGTAATCCAGCAAAGGGGCGGTCGGCTCTTTGGTATTGATTCTCACGGTGTATTTGTCGACCACCGCTTCACCGGCGACGGCAGAAACGTTTTGGAACTGCTTGGTAAAAGGATCGCTGCGCGTGCGCTTAAGAGAATGAACCACGTCTTCGGCAGTCACCGGCGAGCCGTCGTGAAAGCGATTGTTCTTACGTAGGTGAAACAGCCAGGTCTTGGGGTCCTTCACTTCCCACTTTTCCACCAGCAGCCCGACGTGCTGACCTTTGTCGAAATCGTAAGTGCCGAGACAACCGAGCACCTGGCACCAGATGCTGTACATGAGCGAAACGCTGTCACCGTAGGGATTGAACGTCTCCATGGTCTCGGTGACGCCGATGGAAATACGGCGTCTCCGCGGCATGGACTCGAGGGCCAACGGCACTGAGAACAACGAGAATGAGAACGACGACCCAACACTCGTTTCGACTCCCTCTCTTCATGCCTGTCTCCTTTTCCAATACTCCACGACTCCAATACTCCAACTACTGTGCTGTAGCCAGACGATCACTTCCAAAACTGTTTATAAAATCCCTGGCTATCCAGTTCCTTGACGAAGCTATCGTCATAGAACGCTTCGGGCTTTGCGTCCTTGGCTTTCGGATTTCTTACCGCCGCTTGGTTCAGGACCTCCTGAATACCCTCGCGAGTGTTATAAGGAATCTTGTCCACGTAATCCACCGCGTACTGGTATACCGCATCGAGGGTTTTAGCATCCGTAGCGCGGGCGTATTTCGCAATCGCGCGCCGGCTAAGCTCCTTGTTCGTAAACAGCACGTGCACCGCCTCCGAGTACGCCTTCAGAAACCGCCGCACCAGATCAGTATTGGCGCTGATAAAGGATCGGCGCGCCATAAAAGCATCATGCGGAAAGTAAACACCGGCCTTACCCATATTCATCAATACTCGCGCGCCCGCCTCTTCGGCCCGAAGATTGGTTGGGCTGGAGAACGGAGCAGAGACGATGGTGCGGCTACGCAACATTGCCGCGGCGGCAAAGAGATCTCCTGTTTGTATCAGGGTCACGTCCTTTCCGGGTTCAAGCCCATGTTTGCGCAAGACATACCGCATCGTGAAATCGGTCGAGGAACCGAAGCGGGTTACCCCAACCGTCTTGCCGCGCAAGTCCTCGATCGTTTTGATCTCCGGTAAAGCCATGATGTAAAAAGCCGGAACTTTAACCATCGACCCGAACATAACGATGTCCGCCCCGCCCAGGCTGGCATCGACAGCGGCGCTCCCCGCAGCACCGGCGATCGGTAGCTCACCTCCCAACATCGCCTGCACCATCAGCGATCCCGAAGCGATCAATATGAGACGGGAATCGATGTCATGTTTCTCGAAAATCTTTCCCTCTTCCGCCACCCAGAGGCCGGCGAAAACTCCGCTCGCGCTTGAATAGCCGTGCGCCAACCGATCCCGCGCCAGCGTCAAACCCGGCAAAGCTGCGATCACAAGCAAGCTGAGCAAAACCGCATGAATTCGTTTATTCATCTGTTCGATCTCCTTGTCTCTCTACTGTGCCGCCCCGCGCTCAAGTAGCTAGCCGCAAATCACAGGTGGTGTCAAATTGTCGTGTTGCACAGGCGCAAAGTGATAACGAGTCACGGCTGATAAGCGCAAGCCTTTCGATATAGCGCCATTCCGGATCGAGGGAGACCGTTCGAAAACGTCAATGCGGCCTTCGATGCAATCTCGCGAATGAGACGTTGGTGGCTAAGCGGCTGGGGAGGTTGCGGTCAATGATTCAGCAAGGGCGGTCGTGCTACGCCATGGGATCTATTTTTCAGATGAGGCTTTGCTCGTCAATCCATCCTTTGCATAGTTTGACCGCGTGTTCTTCCGCTTTTCTTTTCGTCGCGAAACTTACGTTGGCGCTTTCTACTCTTTTCATCTCTGTCACCTTATCTTCGGAATCGAATATCAAGCCCCTGCAATACCATGTTTTTCCAGGCCCACGAAATCCGATGCCATAAATGGGATGACTCTTGTATTGGTGCATAAAACCGCCTTTCGCTAATTGACTGATGGTGACCATGGCGCACTCCAGGTCGACAATACTGCATTGCAGCACTTCTATAACGCCCGGATCGAGTAGAATACCACGTCGTAGACACTACTGTTAGAATGCATCCTACCCACGACTGCAAACCTGGCGAAGTCTACCTGTTTACGCAAGGTCGGCAGCACGGACGAACAGTTTCTTACTTCCGCCGGTAGGCACTCCATTTTGCCAGCTTGAAAACAAGAAATAGGATCAGAATCATTACAAAAACGGGCGCAATGGCTGCCATGCGAGACCTCCACGTTGATTTTGCCATCTTGGCATCACTAAAACTATAGGCCGACTCGGGAGACACTGTCTATCTAATTTTTGGCGATTTCGGAAGTTTCGGCGGAGCCATCTTAAGGCGTGTCCGCGACGAGACTAACTCTCCGTCCCAAACATCGGTTTGCTTCGATACTTCGGTACGATCACGCCATATCGGCAGTCCCGCTTCACGTGAGCATGGCTTCGCCATTTTATCATTTTGAGCTCCGCGCGCCCCGCTCTGTCGGCAGCAACCCTCTGCGGATTGGATTCAAGCGATCGAATTAAGCTTCGAAATAACCGACACTCATCTCATGCCCAGCGAAACTAAAGACCTCAAGTTCCTCGTGCGCGCATTAGCCTCGCGAAATTTCCGCCTGTTTTTCTTCGGCCAAGCCGTGTCGTTGATCGGCACCTGGATGCAACTGATCGCCATGCGCTGGCTGGTCTATCGATTGACGAAGTCCGAACTGATGTTGGGCGTGGTCGGTTTTGTCAGCGACATCCCGCTTTTTCTTCTCGTGCCCTTTGCCGGCGTGCTGGCGGATCGGCTCAAACGTCACCGCATTATGGTCGTCACCCAGGCGCTCTCGGCGCTCCAGGCCGCGCTGTTGGCGGTGCTCGTCCTCACCGATCAAGTCGAGGTCTGGCATGTGCTAGTGCTTGGCGGGCTGCTCGGGGTCGTCGGCGCTTTCGATATCACGGCTCGCCAAGCCTTCATCGTGGATATCATCGAGGCGAGAGAAGAGCTGCCCAACGCGATCGCCTTAAACTCTTTCATTTTCAACGGCGCGCTGCTGATCGGACCAGGAGTGGCGGGAATCCTCATCGCCCTGGTCGGCGAAGGACCTTGTTTCGCCCTCAACAGCCTGAGCTATCTTGCGGTCTTGGGCGCGCTCTTCCTGATGGAAATTCCGGAAAAGAAATTCTCCTCCAGCCCGCTCAATGTCAAGGCCGCGATCCTGGAAGGCGCCGCGTACACGTTCGCTTCGGTGCCGATTCGATCCATTTTGATGCTCGTCGCCGTGGTCAGTTTTATCGCCTCGTCCTACACGCTGCTCATGCCGGTATTCGCCGAAGACATCCTGCACGGCGGTCCGCGCGTCTACGGTTACCTCATGTCCGCCACCGGCGTGGGAGCGCTAGTGGGCGCGATCTATCTCGCCTCGCGCAGCCGCCTCGAAGGGCTGGCTGAGATGATTGTCGTCGCCGGCATTCTCTACGGCATCGGCCTGTTCGCCCTGTCGCTCTCGCGCTCACTGGCGATCGCTTTGATCATCGCCCTGGTGCTGGGCTTCTCGTTGATGATGCAGATGGCGTCAAGCAATACCATCGTGCAGAGTCTGGTCGACGACCAGAAACGCGGCCGCGTACTGAGCCTCTTCGTGATGGCGCGCCGCGGCGTCGAATCGTTGGGCAGCCTCATGCTCGGCGCCATCGCCCATTGGGTCGGGACCCCCGGGACTCTGATGATCGGCGGCATCGTTTGCCTGCTTGCTGTGGCAGCTTTTGCCACCAAACTTCCATCGATACGGCAAGCCAGCCGCTCCATCGACGAGGGATAGGAAACAGGCACAGCGTGAAAATTCACGAGCGTGCCCTCCTTTACCTTTCCGATTCCCCGCCTGATAGAGTGGTGAAGGGTTAACTGAAAACCATGCCTGGAAGATGCGCGCAATGTCGATCGCGGACCTACCTTGGCCGGACCACGATACAAACCGATCTGCTCGAGATCCGTAACGTCCCCTGTACGATTTGCCAGGAATGCGGCCACGAGCAGATCGGCCAGCAGACCCAGCGTAAAATCGATAAACTGTTAGAACGAGCAGCCAAAGGGAAACTTCAAGAGCGGGTGGTGACCCTGTGAGAGGGTGACGTAATCCAGGAAGAGGGCTGCTTGGTCTAGGACAACGATCCATCCTGTTTTCTTTGCTTACGCTCACATCAGAGTTCCAACCGATTCAGTCGCAGCGCGTTGCCGATAACGCTGACAGAGCTAAATGTCATCGCGACGCTGGCGATCACCGGACTCAGGAGCATACCGAAGAACGGATAGAGCACTCCCGCTGCGATTGGAATTCCCAATACGTTATAGATAAACGCAAAGAACAGATTCTGCCGGATGTTACGCATGGTAGCACGGCTCAAGCGCCGCGCCTTGACGATGCCGCGCAGGTCTCCTTTGACCAGAGTGACTCCTGCGCTTTCCATCGCAACGTCGGTGCCGGTGCCCATGGCAATACCGACATGAGCCTGCGCCAGAGCGGGGGCATCATTGACACCGTCGCCTGCCATCGCGACGATATGGCCTTCGGATTGTAGCCGCTTGACGATTTCGCTTTTTTGTTCCGGCAGGACTTCAGCCTGAATTTCGTCGATGCCCAGTTTTTTTCCCACCGCTTCCGCGGTCGTACGATTGTCCCCTGTCAGCATGACGAGCCGAACGCCGTCTTCGTGCAGCAGGCGGATCGCTTCGGGAGTTGACGCCTTGACGGGATCGGCGACGCCGATCAGTCCGGCGATGGAACCGTCAATCACCAGGAACATCACCGTCTGCCCCTTTTTCCTCAGCTCTTCCGACCGCGCCGCGAACTCGCCTGCAGCAACGCCCAACTCTTCCAGCAATCCGCGGTTGCCGAGCGCCACGTGCTTACCATCGACGGCACCGACGACACCTTTCCCGTGATCGAGCGAAAGTCGCGCGCATCGGTAAGCTTTAGCCCTCTTTTCTCGGCGCCGCTGACAATGGCCGCCGCCAGTGGATGTTCGCTGCCCCGCTCCAGGCTCGCCGCGAGGCGCAGGATCTCATTCTCGTCTTGTCCCGGCACTGCCACCAACGCCGCCAGTGCGGTTTACCTTCGGTAAGCGTGCCGGTTTTATCCACCACCAACGTGTCGATCTTTTCCAAAATTTCGAGCGCTTCGGCATTTTTGATCAACACACCCGCCATGGCGCCGCGCCCGGTGCCGACCATGATCGACATCGGCGTCGCCAAGCCGAGCGCGCAGGGGCAAGCGATGATCAAGACCCCGACGGCGTTGAGCAATGCATACGCCATCGCCGGCTCCGGCCCGAACATCGCCCAGACAATAAAAGTGATAATAGCGACCAGCACAACGGCGGGAACGAAATAACCGGCGACGACGTCGGCCAGCTTCTGGATCGGTGCCCGGCTGCGCTGCGCTTCGGCGACCATGCGGACGATCTGCGCCAGAAGCGTGTCGCTGCCGACGCGCTCGGCGCGCATCACGAAGCTTCCCGTGCCGTTGACCGTCCCGCCGGTTACTCGGCTGCCTTTAGTTTTTTCTACCGGGATCGGCTCGCCGGTGATCATCGACTCATCGACCGAGGTCGTGCCTTCGAGAACGATGCCGTCCACGGGAATTTTCTCGCCGGGACGGACGCGCAAGCGGTCGCCGACCTGCACGCGCTCAAGGGGCACATCCGTTTCGCTGCCGTCGTCGCGCAAGAGGCGCGCGGTCTTGGGCGCGAGCCCTAATAATGCTTTGATCGCTTTGCTGGTTTTGCTGCGCGCGCGCAGCTCCAACACCTGGCCGAGCAGCACCAAGGTGGTGATCACCGCCGCGGCATCGAAGTAGACGGCGACTTCACCGCCGTGACCGCGGAACGATGGCGGAAAGGCATCCGGGAAAAGCGTCGCCGCCAAACTATAAACGAACGCCGTGCCTACGCCGATGGCGATCAGCGTGAACATGTTGAGACTGCGGTTAACGATCGACACCCAGCCACGTTGGAAAAACGGCCAGCCGCCCCAGAGCACCACCGGCGTCGCCAGTAGAAGCTGCAGCCAATTCAGCAGTCGTGGCGAGAAACTTCGCTGCAGCGGCTGTCCGGGAATCATTTCGGACATGGCCAGAAACGCGATCGGTACGCTCAATACGACGCCAACCCAGAAACGCCGCGTCATATCGACCAGCTCGGGATTAGCTTCTTCTTCTAGAGTTACGGTGCGCGGCTCGAGCGCCATACCGCAGATCGGACAGGCGCCCGGCTCGGGGCGCACGACCTCCGGATGCATGGGACAAACGTATTCCGTCTTCACCGCAGGAGCGGCGGGCGCTGCCGGCTCCAATGCCATACCGCACTTGGGGCACGCGCCCGGTTTGGACTCGCGCACCTCGGGATCCATCGGACAGACGTATGCAACGCGGCCGTTTTGTCCGCATGTGAAGGTGGTGGCTGCTCAGGCATATGTGCGTGCGCGTGACCGTGGCCCTGCGCAGCGTGTCCCGCCGCGGGCGACTTCAGAAACTTCTCAGGGTCTTCTTTGAACTTCGCCAGGCAGTGTGGGCTGCAGAAATAGTAAGTTTGTCCGTTGTAAACGTGGCTGCCCGCCCGCTCTTGGGCTCCACGTTCATCCCGCAAATTGGATCAGTCATATCGGTTACATCCCTGTCTAATTGAACGTGCTTGCAACTTAAGCAAGGTCGACGTCACGCGGGCTTGTCCACCATACGCATTGCTCGCGGCAAAAAAGCCGGCGTCCGAGCGGCGTAACGCCGATATTCCTTCACCGAAACACTCGAAAAGCACTTCCCGTTCCTCTCGCCGCGCCAATCGCACATACATCGTCAGCAAGATCGGAAACATAATCAATGTAATCAATGTCGGCCACTGGAGCAAAAAGCCGATCATGATGAGAATGAAGCCATCGTATTGCGGGTGACGCACGTAGGCATAGGGTCCGGTCACGGCAAGGGTCCCGCTACGTTGCGCTTCGTACAATACTTTCCAC
>CAWDPO010000030.1:0-157056 GCA_963804165.1 uncultured delta proteobacterium | reverse complement strand
CGAAGTCGTGCGATTGATTGGTGCCACCCGCGGACTCCAGCAACGTGTGTTACTGATGACCGCCTATTCGGCAGGACTCCGAGTCAGTGAGTTGGTAAACCTCAAGATCACAGACATCGATGCGCAGCGCATGACGCTGCGGGTGAAGCAAGGCAAGGGCGGGAAGGACCGCTATGCGATCCTGTCTCAGAACCTGCTTGTGGAACTGCGTCAGTACTGGAAACGCTACAGGCCTTCTCTCTGGCTTTTCCGAACCGGGCCAAGAACGGTCCATTAAGCCGAGGGGAGGCCTGGCACACTTTTCGCTCGGCGAAGAAAAGAGCAGGGCTTAAAAAGGGCCGTGGCATTCACAGCCTTCGTGCCTGCTTCGCCACCCATCTTCTGGAGGCCGGTGTGGACTTGCGCTCGATCCAGTTTTTGATGGGGCACACCTCTCTTCTTTCCACCCAGCGTTATCTTAGGCTACGGCCACAGAACGTGGACTTTGCCGTGCTGAGTCCGCTCGACCGTCTCCAGTTATAGATGGCCTAAAGCCATGCTGCCGGCCAGTCCGCGGCTGGCAGCGGCAAGACGCGGCGTTGAACTGGCCGATATCTTTCGTGCCCATGGCGAGTCCTTTCGCCGCGCTCATCCGTTGCCGGTTTCGCATCTCAAGATCATGCAGGCCGTAGAACGCTGCCGCACAGCGGCCCTGGGAGGCCACCTCGAGCAGTGTGACTCCTGCGGCTATGAGCGCCCCGCCTATAACTCCTGCCGCAATCGCCACTGCCCCAAATGCCAATCACTGGCCAAGGTAAAGTGGCTCGATAAACAAAAGTCCGAACTGTTGCCGGTGGGATACTTCCATCTGGTATTCACTTTGCCGCACGAACTCAACGCTCTGATACTGACCAACAAAAAGATTCTGCTAAGTCATCTCTTTAAAACCGCGGGTGAAACGCTCGTTGATTTTGGCCGAACTCGTCTGGGCGGACAAATCGGTTTGATCACGGTGCTGCACACCTGGGAGCAAACCCTGTTAGATCATTTTCATCTCCACTGTCTGGTCCCTGCTGGAACTCTCTCGTTCGATCAAAAGCACTGGCGTCCTGCCCGTCAAAACTTTCTGTTCCCAGTTAAAGCCCTGAGCCTCGTTTTCCGGGGTAAGTTTCTCGACTTTATTCAAAAAAGCTTTCGCTCGAAACAAGCTCCTCTTTGTCGGTCAAACCGCTTCCCTGGCTGATTCTGTAGCGTTCAACCTTCTGATCAACGCGTTACGAAAAAAAACCTGGATCGTCTATGCCAAAAAACCTTTCGGTTCTCCCGTCCATGTGCTGGACTACCTCGGCCGTTACATCCACCGCGTGGCGCTGTCCAATGATCGGATTGTTTCAGCCTACAACGGAGCCGTCACCTTTAGTTATCGGGACCGAAAAAATCACGACCGAAAAAAGACCATGACCCTCGATGCCCACGAATTCATCCGGCGCTTCTTGCTCCACGTGATCCCCAAGGGCTTTGTGCGGGTTCGTCACGCGGGCGTTTTGGCCAACCGATCCAAAGGCCTGCTGTCCAAGTGCCGTCAACTCCTAGACCTCAATCCCGCTGTGCCCAAGCTCGCGCAAAAAATCAGTTCACGAGCTGATGCTTGAACTCACCGGCATCGATATTACTCGATGTCCTCTGTGCCAAAACGGAACGCTGGTCTTGTTTGTCGCGCCGCCCGTCCTCGCAGCATTGGGATTCTTCGTGATGATCGCTCAACGAACCAACACCCGAGTGCGTGCCCGGTTCTCTTCTAGAGCCAACGCATCGGTGCGCCTGGTTTCATCGTTTCTCTCTTCTCAGCTGGTCTTACTGGGGGGGATCGCCAGTTGAGCTCACAAGTCAACTTGAATGAGGCCTGCTTGTGACACGATCACAACCACAGCAATGTTCGGTCGGCGCGCTGCCTCCGTTCCAATCTCCATAGGCGACCGTCACTGCTTCACCCAACGCTTTAGTCCAACGGGTTTTATCCTGAATGCGTCCACGTCCAACGGCTCCCATCCAATCGCTCTGCCCTCGCATTCAGGTTAAAACCTATCCGTTCAGTTCAATCCTGCGGCGATTTCGGTTGATCCGCCAGAGTACACCGCGGACTGATATCTGGATCGACCGCTCCGCGGGCAGTGTTTGTCGGGTGAAACGATTGACAAAGCACGGCTTGTTGACGGATATTGCAGCTCATTTTGCTCTTCTCAGATTTCGGGTTCCCGGATAACCGACCGAAGCAGGCGAGCGGAAAAATGCAATGACTCAAAGATATTTCGAATGGCTTGAGCCAGCATCCCCTGAGGTTCAACTACAATTAGCTAGATGTCCGGCCACTGGATCACACAGGCGATAGGTGTGGTCGCCGACCTCGGTATCGCGGACCTCCTAAGTAAGGGCCGAAGTCGAGTGACGAACTCGCCCAGGCGACTGGGTCTCGCCCCGAGCGCTTTACGCCTTATGCGAGCCCTGGCAAGCGTCGGCATTTTGCTACGAGTGGATCCTGAGCGATTCGCGTTGACGCCGATGGCGGAGGCGCTCCGAACCGACGCCCCGCTGTCCCTGCGTGACAGGCACTCCAGGTGTGTAGCGATGTGCAGTGGCGTACTTGGGGCCAGCTCGGTTACAGCGTCCGGACAGGGCAGCCGGCCTTCAAGCAGGTCCATGGCATGGACGCCTGGGAGTACCGCGCGCGCAACCCCGAGGTCGCCGCGAGATTCAATGCAGGCATGACTAGCCTCGCCACTCAGGTGGCTAACGCAATTGCCTCAGCATACGACTTCTCCGGGTTAGGCATCTTAGTCGACGTGGGCGGTGGTCACGGCTCGCTGCTAGTCGTCGTCCTGCGCGCCAACCCAAAGCTACACGCCGTGCTGTTCGATCTACCCCGGTGACCGAGGGCGCGCGGGAGTCACTGTACGCGGCTGGCCTGCTGGAGCGTTGCGACATTGTAGGTGGAAACATGTTCGAGGAGGTACCTGCTGGTGGTGACGCCTACGTGCTCTCGCGAGTCATCCACGATTGGGACGATTATTCCGTAACCGTCCTTGCAAACTGCCGGCGGGTGATGCACTCCTTGCCGAAGAAGTCCTTCCGCCCTGGAGACGTAGCCTTCCTATGGAAAGCTCAGCGATCTCAACATGCTGGTCTCCCCTGGTGGGCAGGAGCGCACTGAGGCCGAATACCGTGCACTCTATGCCGCAGCGGGCTTCACGTTGACACACGTTATTCCGACGCGATCACGGATAAGCCTAATTGAGGGTGCGCCCGTTTAATTTGCCGATTTAAGAGCAAGAAATCGAAGTAAGAATATCGAGCTTGTAATTGTTTGGCCTAACTATCTGGCTTCAGACCGACCAGCATAAGCCCCTGAGGCTGAGCCGGGAGCGTTATCTCCTGTAATTGAATTGATTTCTCCTATCGACGCAATCCCGTGGGAATTAGATTGAAGCGTCGTTCAATTCAATCCTACGCCAAATTTTCTCGATTTTCAGAGCTAGGCGAGGGTGTTTTGGTCGTCGTAAATAGAGATTTTTTTAGATCGGCAATCTGCGTTTTCTCCATGGCACAAATCCTGTGAGATTCGCCGGTCAAGCAAATGTTACTGTTTCACCCAACGCTGGTGATCTTTGTGGCATTACGTCAAAGATGCAATTCGGATTTGAATTGTTATCGGCCCAGACACAAAGTCAGCAAAGTTAATTGTATCGTTGACGCCACCAACCATCTGAAGTAAAAATCAGCTCAGCCGCCGGGGGAACCTGTTGCGACGGCATAACCCGATCCTCTCATAATTATAGTTTCTCCCGCGACCAACATCTCCGTTTCGGTCTTTTTGTTTTTATGGCAACCACGACCAAAAAAGGCTCTAAGAATACCAAGGCAAAACCGCGCCGTGCCGTGGTGAAATCTTCGCCACCTAAACGAGCGCAGACGATTGCCGAGCTACGCCAGGAACTCGAAGCACGCGACAGTCAGCTGACCGAGGCACTGGAGCATCGGGCCGCGACTGCCAAGGAGTTACGCGAGGCGCTGGAGCATCAGACCGCAACCTCCGAGGTGCTCGGCATCATCAGCCGCTCGCCGACCGACGTGCAGCCGGTGCTCGATGCGATCGTCGAAAGCGCCGCCCGGGTTTGTGGGATCGATGACGTACTTCTGCGACTCCGCGAGGGGAACATATGGTTTCGCGGGCTCATTTTGGTCCCATACCTATCGGCCGTGTCGAGATCAGTATCGATGACCCACATTTTCGTTGGGTGAGCGAGCATGGCACGCTCCACATTCCCGACGTCAGCGCGCAGAATGATTTCCTAATGTTGGGTTCCGAAAGCGCATTTCGCACGCACTTGTCCGTTCCCCTTCGTCAGAAAGGGGAACTCATTGGATTAATGACCGCACGTCGCACCGAAGTGCGCCCCTTCACTCCGGCTCAGATCAAGCTGCTTGAAACCTTTGCCGACCAGGCGGTGATCGCCATCGAGAACGTGCGACTGTTCCAAGAACTGAAAGAGTCGTTGGAGCAGCAGACTGCCACGAGTGAGATTCTGGGTGTCATCGCTAGTTCGCCGACGGATATTCAGCCGGTGCTGGACACCATTGCTGAGAATGCGGCGCGCGTGTGTGATTCATACGACGCGCCGATTCGACTTGTCGAGGAGGACACTGCGTCCTGCGGCGCACTATGGCTCCGATCCAGCCAGGTTCGGTCTCGAACAACCCTTGACGCGCGAGTCTGTCGGTGCCGAGCCCATTGATCGGGAGCAGATCCATATTGAAGATTTGAGGGCTGTTGGCAACAGAATTTCCGGAGGCGGTCAGCGCTGTCGAGAGATGGGTGGTCACACGATACTCGCGGCACCGTTACTACGCGAAGGAAGTTGCGATCGGGGTGATTTTTATTCGTCGCACCGAAGTCCGTCCTTTCACTGACAAGCAGATCGTGCTCCTCAAAACCTTCGCAAGCCAAGCCGTTATCGCCATCGAAAACGTGCGCTTGTTCAAGGAACTCCAGGAGCGCAACGCCGCGCTGCGCGAGGCCCTGGAGCATCAGACGGCGACGTCCGAAGTACTCAGCATCATCAGCCGCTCGCCCACCGACGTGCAGCCGGTGCTCGACGCCATTGTTGAGAGCGCGGCAAAAGTTTGTGGGATCGATGATGTGCTTCTGCGACTTCGTGAGGGAGACGTTATGATTTCGCGGGCCCATTTTGGCCCTATACCCATGGCCGGGTCGAAATCAGCATTGACGAGCCAGCGGCACGATGGGTGCGTGAGCAAGGCACGCTTCACATTCCGGACGTCCGCGCCCAGGAACAGATTTCCTACTTCGGTACGGGTCCACTTTCGCACTTTTTTAATCGTTCCTCTTCGTCAACAGGGGGAAGTCGTTGGAACGCTGGTCGCGCGTCGCGTCGAGGTACGCCCTTTCACGCCGGCGCAGATCAAGCTGCTCGAAACGTTCGCCGACCAGGCGGTGATCGCACTCGAAAACGTACGGTTGTTCAACGAGTTAAAGGAATCGTTGGAACAGCAAACAGCTACGAGTGAGATCCTGGGTGTGATTGCTAGCTCGCCGACGGATATCCAACCTGTATTGAATACAGTTGCCGAAAATGCGGCACGACTATGTGAGGCAGACGACGCTATTATCCGTCGCGTTGATGGTGACGTTATGCCGCTTGTCGCCCATTATGGCCAGATTCCGCCCGTCCCTGTGGATACTCCTACTGTGAGCCGGGATGTTGTGGCCCGGGCTATTATCGGGAGGGAAACGATTCATATACATGACCTCGCAGCAGCGGAAGTAGCAAACGATTTTCCCGACAGTAAGTTCGCTCAAGAGCGCAGTGGCGCGCGCACTTTCCTGGCAACGCCGATGCTCCGAGAGGGAGTCGCGATCGGCGCAATCTATATTCGGCGCAAGAGGTCCGTCCTTTTTCAGCGAAACAAATAAATTTGCTCAAAACTTTTGCCGCCCAAGCGGTGATCGCGATCGAGAACGTCCGGCTGTTCAAAGAAATCCAGGAGCGCAACGCAGAATTGCGCGAGGCCCTGGAGCATCAGACGGCAACATCCGAGGTGCTCGGCATCATCAGCCGCTCGCCCACCGATGTGCAGCCTGTGCTCGACGCCATCGTCGAGAGCGCGGCCCGGGTTTGCGGGATTGATGATCTGGTGCTGCGACTCCGCGAGGGAAACGCTATGGTTCCGCGGGCCCATTTTGGTCCCATACCCGGTGGCCGGGTCGAGATCAGTATTGAGAGCCAGAGTATCGCTGGATGCGCGAGCATGGCACTCTTCACATTCCCGACATCCGCGCGCAGAACGATTTTCCATTGTTGGGTTCCTTCGGTGCTTCGCGCACCTACTTGGCGCTCCCCTTCGTCAGCAGGGGGAACTCGTTGGAATTTTGAACGCGCGTCGCATCGAGGTGCGCCCTTTCACTCCGGCGCAGATCAAGCTGCTAGAAACTTTCGCCGACCAGGCCGTGATTGCGATCGAAAACGTCCGGTTGTTCCAAGAACTCAAAGAATCCTTGGAGCAGCAGACGGCCACGAGTGAAATCCTGGGCGTGATTGCCAGCTCGCCGACGGATATCCAGCCGGTGCTGGACACTGATAGCCGAAAGTGCGGCGCAGGTTGATGCCGATGACGCTGACGTTCGGCTCGTCGTGTCTGACGGACTGCTTTTGGTCGCTCATATGGTCCATCCTATGGAAGCAACCCGGACCCGACCTGGGATACGATCGCACTCACCCGTGGCTTTGTCGGCGCCGGGCTCTTGACCGCGAGATCATTCACATTTAAGATCTACTGCGGTGTCGCGAAAGAGATTCCCGAAAGCGTAACTTACAAACGCCTCGGGACTCGAACCATTGTTGCTGCTCCCTTGATGCGCGAGGATCACCGATAGGCGTGATCAACATTCGTCGAACAGAAATCCGTCCATTTCACCGATAAGCAGATCAACTGCTTGAAACCTTTGCTTCTCAGGCCGTGATCGCCATCGAGAATGTGCGGCTGTTCAACGAGCTCAAGGAGTCGCTCCTGGAGCATCAAACAGCGACGGGCGAGTCCTCAGCATCATCGCCGCTCACCGACGGACATTCAGCCGGTATTGGATGCTATTGTCGAAAACGCGGCCCGATTATGCGTGGATGACGCGGTCATCGACTACGGGAAGGGATTCATTTGGCGTGCGGCTCAGTTTGGTTCGATGCCTATACCAAGTGCATTGGGAGAACCCTGTGAACGGAGGACGCCACACCGTCCTCGGATGCGTCGATGCGAAAACCCTTCACGTTCCTGACGTCGCTCAGGCTCGAAACGGAATTTCCCTATGCCAGGATCCTTCACCGGCTCGGTTCGCGCACCATACTGGCTACGCCCTGGTTCACGAAGGAGTTCCTATCGGGGTGATCATGATTCGCCGCACCGAGGTTCGCCCCTTCACGGAGAAACAGATCAAGCTTCTGGAAACCTTTGCCGCTCAGGCAGTGATTGCCATCGAGAACGTGCGGCTGTTCAAGAACTCAGGACGCAACGCAGAATGCGCGAGGCGCTGGAGCATCAGACCGCAACGTGCGAAATGCTGGGCATCATCAGCCGCTCGCCGACGGACGTCCAGCCGGTGCTCGACACTATTGTCGAGAGCGCGGCCCGGGTTTGTGGCATGATGATGTCCACATACGGCTCCGGGAGGGGAACATTATCGTTGCGCGGGCTCATTTCGGCCCTACCTATGCCGCGCGTATCGAGATCAGTATTGACGCACCAGTATATCGTTGGGCGCGCGAGCATGGCACGCTCCACATTGGCGACGTTCGCGAGCAGAGAAGGATTTTCCTACGTTAGGTCGCTCAGCGGGGTTGGCACGTTCTTACTGCTCCCCTACGTCGCAGGGGATCTTATTGGAACACTTAACGCACGGCGTATCGAGGTCCGTCCCTTCACCCCGGCGCAGATCAAGCTTCTTGAAACCTTTGCCGACCAGGCGGTGATCGCTATCGAGAACGTACGGTTGTTCAAAGAATTCAACGAATCGTTGGAGCAACAGACCGCGACGAGTGAAATCTTGGGTGTCATCGCCAGTCGCCGACTGATATCCAGCCGGTGCTGGAAACTATTCTTGAGAACGCAGCTCGGTTGTGCGGGCCCGATGACGCGACGATTCGTCTGGTCGAGGGGGATATCTTCGATGATGGTGAACTATGGCGGTCGCACTGCGGAACGATTCCTTACCCGGCGGATCGGGCGCGGCGAAGCTTGAGTGGCGCCGGTTGGTAGTGAGGCTTTGCTCCAGCGCAGACCGATCCACATTCCTGACCTTAGGAAGCAGTGAGTTCCCGGATAGCGAGTATGCATGCGGAGTGTTTTCGAACCGATTTCTTGTGACGCCGCTGCTGCGGGAAGGGACGTGCCATCGGAGTGATCATCATCCCCGGACAGAGGTCGAGCCGTTTAGCGAAAAACAGATCGAATTGGTGACAACCTTTGCCGACCAAGCGGTCATCGCCATCGAGAATATGCGCTTGTTGAAGGAATTGCAGACACGCAACCGCGACCTCACCGAGGCACTCGAGCAGCAGACCGCGACCAGCGAGGTGCTCAACATCATTGCCGCTCGCCCGTCGAATTGCAGCCGGTGTATCAGACGACTCTTTCCAAACACGACACGCTTGTGCGAGGCGAATATCGCCGCGCATTTCTTATATGAAGGGGAAGTTTCCTCAGGGGCTGCACCTATGGGATTACGATCAGTTCGCCAAGCACCTAGAAGAAATCAGACCAAGCCTCGAGCCATGAAACACCCACTCGCCCGGCTGTCATTGGAGCGACGCACGGTCCATGTCGCCGATTTAGATGTCCGATCCGATCTATTTTCTCAAGCCGCGAGATTGTACGAATCGGAGCACTTGCCACGTATGTCGGTGCCGATGCTTCGAGAGGAGAGGCTCGATCGGAGTGATCACTGATCTTGGCGGAGCGGAAGTAAGTCCCTTTAGCCGATCAACAGATGGCGCTCATCAAAACCTTCGCCGATCAGGCGGTGATCGCCATCGAGAACGTTCGCCTTCTCCAAGAATTCCAGGAGCGCACCCGCGAGCTACAGCTTTCACTGGAAGAGGTGGGCGCCCTAAGCGAGGTCAGCCGGGCAGTCAGCTCTTCACTGAATCTGCACAGGTGTTGGATGCGGTTGCGGGGTCATGCGGTGAATCTCTCCAAGTCGGATGGTTGTGGGGTCTTTGAGTTCAACCCGAGTCGCCGCGCCTTCGACATGGTCGCGAGCCACGACCTGAGCAACGAGTTCTTGGCGCAGTTCATAGGACGAAGATCGATCTTGGCAAAACGACCATCGGTCAAGCCGCTGAAAGTGGACAACCGGTCCAAGTCCCTGATATGGCGATTGCGCACGACCATCCATTCCACGAGTTTACGCTTAAGGCAGGATTCCGCTCGTTGCTCACTGTTCCCATGACAGGCGACGGATGACACGTGGAATCGTCCTTCTGCGGCGATCGCCGGGGCGGTTTGACGACCGAGTCGTTAATTTCCTTACCGCGCTTGCCAGCCAGTCCAAAGTCGCCATCGAGAATGCGCGGCTATTCAGCGAGATCGAAGACAAGGGCCGGCAGATCGAGGCGGCCAATCGCCACAAGTCGGAGTTTCTCGCCAATATGTCGCATGAGCTGCGCACGCCGCTCAACGCGATCATCGGTTTCTCCGAGGTCCTGCTCGATCCCACGCTGAAGGTTAACGAAGAAGAACAGAGACAGTTCTTGACGGATGTCTTGAGCAGTGGGAAGCATTTACTTGGCCTGATCAATGAAGTCCTCGACCTCGCGAAGATCGAAGCCGGAAAGATGGAGCTGCAAATCGAGCCGGCGCTGTTGCAAGACGTGGTCGAGGCGGTTTCGAATACCATGCGGTCGCTTGCGGCGAAGAAATCGATCAACCTGCGGGTTGACAGCGATGAGAGTCTGGCTTCTTTTCCGATGGACGGCGCGCGCGTCAAGCAGGTGCTTTTGAACCTGGTAGGAAACGCGATCAAGTTCACGCCCGAAGGGGGAAAGGTCTGGATGCGGACGGGCTCCAAGGACGGATACGTGCGAGTCGAGGTGGGTGACACGGGACCGGGGATCGCGGCGGAAGATCAAGAAAGAATTTTCCAGGAATTTCAGCAAGCGGGCAGCGACGCCGGCAAGCCTCAAGGCACCGGCCTGGGGCTCGCGTTGGCGAAAAAGTTTGTCGAAATGCACGGCGGCAGGATTTGGCTTGAAAGCGAAGTCGGCAAAGGCAGCCGGTTTTTCTTCACACTGCCAATGCAATAAGAATATTCTCGCGCAAAGAGCGCAAAGTACGCCAAGTTAGAACATGAATGAAAAGAGACAAAAGGGGGGTGCCGGGGCTTGGCGAGCTTAGCGTGCTTGGCGCGATAGAATCCGACTCCGGAGAAGATTTATCTCGCGCAAAGAGCGCAAAGTACGCCAAGTCATGACTGAAAACGAAATTGGAAAACTTGTCGTTGATTCGGCGATAGCGGTCCATCGCGAGTTGGGGCCAGGTCTGTTGGAAACAGTCTACGAAGTCATCTTGGCGCATCGGTTGCGGCAACACGGGCTTCATGTCGAGCGGCAGGTAGCGATACCGATCGAGTATCAAGGGATAAAGTTCGATGAGGCGTTCCGAGCCGATATCATGGTCGATGGGAAGGTGGTCCTTGAGTTGAAATCAATTGAGCAAGTTAGCCGAGTGCACAAGAAGCAACTCCAAACGTACTTGCGTCTCACAGGATATAAACTGGGATTTTTGCTCAACTTTGGGGAGAGTTTGATGAAGCAGGGCATCACGCGAGCTGTTAATGGTCTCGAGGAAGACTAACCCTTTGCGAACTTGGCGTGCTTAGCGCGAGGAATGTCCGAAAGTCGAAATCCGGTTTTGCGGGACTAAAATCCAGAATAGAGAATCGTTATGTCTGGAAAAAATATTCTGTTGGTCGAAGACAATGAGGTGAATCGGCGGCTGGCGGGTTTTTTGCTGCGCTCGCATGGTTACGAGGTGCGGGAGGCGACGACCGCGGCGGCAGCGTTCGAAATGGTTGAGAAGAATCGCCCGGATCTCATCGTGATGGACATTCAACTTCCGGGAATGGACGGCCTTGAAGTTACCAGGAAACTAAAGGAGCAGCCGGCGACGGCCGATATTCCGGTAATCGCCGTGACTTCTTATGCGATGAAGGGCGATCGGGAGAAGGCGCTGGCCGCCGGGTGTGCCGGCTACGTCACCAAGCCGATCGACAAGAACACGTTTATCCAAGAAGTCGCTGCGCACGTGGGGAGCAGATCTAAGATTGAAGATTAGGAAGGATTCACCGCGGAGGTGCGGAGGACGCGGAGGCCCTAGACGTAAACGTTCAAAACGTTCAAGCCGTTCAACCGCTGCGCTCAGTTCAAGCCCCCACCTTTTCTTGCCAGCTCCCCCGCGTCGCGGGGGGAGGATTCAGGAGGGAGAATTTCTTTGCGTCTTGGCGCCTTTGCGGGAGATATTCCGGGATTCGGTTGCAGTGGATCTCTGAGGTAAATTGTCTTTGCAGAGCTAAAAGAAGACGATGATGCAAACTAGTGGTACCCGAGTGCTGATTGTCGATGACGATCCGGCTTCCCGCCGTCTCTTGGAGGTGAGACTTCGTCCGCTGGATTGCGATGTGGCCACGGCCGGCAATGGCGAGCAGGCTCTGAGCGCGGTCCGGAAGGATCTGCCCGATCTAGTCTTGCTGGATCTGCAGATGCCCCGGATGGGCGGCATGGAAGTGCTTCGCGCGCTACGCAAGGAAGGAATCGAGGTTTCGACGATTGTCATCACCGCGCATGGTTCCATCGAGACCGCGGTGGAGGCGATGAAAGAGGGAGCCTATGACTTTATTACCAAGCCGATCGATGCGAATCACTTCGATATCGTCGTGCGAAAGTCCCTGAGCGGCAAGGACTCAAAAGGGAATTGGAACTTTTCTCGGAAGATGCGGACAAGCGTTATCAGCTGATTATCGGCAAGAGCGAAAAAATGAAAGAAGCCGTGGAAATCGCGAGGAAGGCGGCAACCAGCAAGGCGACTGTTTTGCTTCTGGGAGAGAGCGGCACGGGAAAAGAGGTCTTCGCGCGCGCGATTCATAATTGGAGCGAAAGGAAAAACCAACCGTTCGTCGCCATCAACTGCGTGGGGTTATCCAAGGAACTTCTCGAGAGCGAACTGTTCGGCCATGAAAAGGGCGCGTTCACCGGCGCGGATCAACAGAAAAAAGGCAAGATCGAGCTGGCAAACGGCGGCACGGTCTTCCTAGACGAGATCGGCGATGTCTCGCAGGAGCTTCAAACCAAGCTGTTAAGGTTTCTCCAGGAACGCGAGTTCGACCGGGTCGGCGGCGTCAGGCCGATTCATGTCGATGTCCGTATCATTGCGGCGACCAATCGCGACTTGGACGGCGCGATCAAAGAGGGCCGCTTCCGCGAGGATCTTTACCATCGACTGAACGTCGTGCCCATCACGCTTGCTCCTTTAAGGCAAAGAGCGGAAGACATACCGGTTTTGGCGATCCACTTCATGGATCGTCATGCGAAAGAGGCAAAAAAGAATTTCAACGAGATTGCCGCTGATGCGCTGAAGCAGCTCTGTGCCTATGACTGGCCAGGCAACGTGCGCGAGCTGGGCAATGTCATCGAACGAGCCATCGTTCTCGGACGCGGACCGCGACTTACGATCCAAGATTTGCCGTCGAGGGTTGTCGCATCGGTAGCGCGTCCGTCAATCGACGGTCGGTCCTACCGCGACGCCATGGAATATTACCGAAGAGAGTTGGTTCTCGCAGCTCTGGAGCGCTGTCATGGCAATCGCGCCGCCGCGGCGAGGCAGCTTGGCCTGCATGAAAAATATTTGTTGAGACTTTTAAAATCACTGGCGATTGGCATCTAGCCATCTATATTGCGCCCCAGCTCGTCGTTCGTGTCGGTCGAATCAAAATCATCGGCAATCGATCAATTCTCATTGCCCGGTACTGGAAATATTTTCTGCGCAGAAGCTTCACCGCCTTGCGGTGACTGGCGCCACTCAGCAGCACGCGAGCTTTGCCGAAAATCAGAACGTACGCGAGCTTGGTCCAGTTCTCGTCATAGTGGTCGATGACGAGGGAGACTTGCGGATTTTCTAGGATGTTGCGAAGCCGTTTGAGTTTTTGTGGTGCGCTACGCTTCGGTTTCTCATCGATGGGTGAGTAAAAATTTTTGCCGTCGAAAACGAAACAAATCGGGATAACGTGTGGATGACCATGTTTATCTGCAGTGGCGAGATGAGCGACGCGCGCGGAGCGGACAAAGGCGAGAAGTTTCTTCGGGAGCGACATTGACACCAGGAGTATTGGAGTGATGGAGAGGTGGAGTACTGGGATTCGGAGAACGCATTATTCCATCGCTCCAGTACTCCATCACCCCAGTGTATTCAAAGTTTGAACTCCCCCGCGGAGCTCGGCGCGAAAATGTCCTCCACCTTGAGTGGCTTTTTTAAAAGCCCCTGCTCTCCCATGTAGCGGACTAAAGATTCGAGTACGTGGCGGTTGGGCTCGATGCCGTAGGGCCACCAGTCGGGACCGAAAATTTCTCTGAGCTGCTCCCTTTCCCAGGAGAGCCAGGGCAGAGCGTAGGCGTGAGCGTTGGAAATATGCATGGTTTTGATCGCGCGGTCCTTGGCGTCACAGAAGGCCTTATAAAGACTCCGCGCCACCCACGGGTGGCGTTCATACACATCCTTGCGGATCACCATGATATGCATGATGGGAAAAATCTTGGTGCGTTTGTAGTAGTCGATCTCGACTTCTTTATAATTGGGAAACAGCCGCCGCACTTTTCCCGAGCCGCTGCCCAGACCCGACGGACTGCGCGCAGAAATCAGCGCGTCGATATCTCCGCTGTCGAGCATGCCGTTGAGTGTTTTGTCATCCGGAATAGACTGGACGCTGATTTCGGGCGGCAGGTTCAATTGAACGCGTTCTTTACGGCCGGGATCGGTTTGTCCGCCGAGAAACCATTTCACATCCTGTGCTCTGATGCCGTAATCATCGCTGAGAAAGCCGCGAATCCAGACTCCTGCCGTCATCGCGTACTCCGGCGTGCCGATCTTCTTGCCTTTGAAGTCTTCGGGCTTCTTAATTCCCGACTCGATATTGTAATAGACCGACGAATGCCTAAAGTATCGCGAGGGAAATATCGGAATACCAACGAAGGGGGAGTTGCCCTGGCCGATCATCGTGACATGGGCGGAGAGCGACATCTCCGAGACATCGAATTCCCGGTAGTGTCCCATGCGCCAAAAAATCTCCTCCGACTGGAGCGCAAGGTAGTTTAGTTTGATTCCTTCCGGTTCCACCGAGCCGTCCTGCAGAGGCTTGGTTCGGTCGTAGTCGCCGCAGGCGACGGTCAGAAAAAGTTTTTCCATTGTTGATCCTTCCGCAATTTCCGGAAATCGTGACTCGCGCAGAGAACGCCAAGGACGCCAAGTAATTTTTGATTTCTTTGCGCGCTTTGCGTACTTGGCGCGAGACTCTTTTATCCTACTTCGTGTCCCAGCGCGAGTAGTGCTGGGCGATGGCGATCAAGATGACTGAGATGACCGAGATCACGAGCCCGATGGCGGCGACACGGCCGCGCATGCCGTCGAGATAGAGAAAATAGAGCAGCGGTCCGAGCGGTTCGGAGCCGGGGCTGTAGAGAAACAGGGTCGCGCTGAACTCGCGCAGAAAAATCGTTACTAAAATAATCCAGCCCGCCACCATGCCGGGGCGCATCATCGGAATCAAAACGCGGCGAAAAGTTGCCAGGAATCCGGCGCCGCAGACAATCGACGCTTCTTCGAGCTCTTTGTGCACTTGAATGATCGTGCTCGATACCGCCCGCAAGCCATAGGGTAGAAAGCGAGTGACGTACGCGATCAGGATGATCCAGATCGTCGCGTAAATCGGAATCGGGAAGTCGACGTACGCCCACAGCAGCCCGAGCGCCATGGCCGTGCCCGGAAACGCCCAGGGAATAAAAACCAAGCCTTCGATGACACCGCGCGCCGCGATCTTTGTCCGTACCGTGATGTACGCCGCCAAGGAAGCGAGGGTCATGCAGGCGGTCGCGCCGACCAAGGCTAGAAATAAGCTATTGACGAAAGCTTTATGGACGCGCGGCGTCGCCCACACGTAGCGAAAGTGGTCGAGAGTCAAGCGTTGCCACGTTTGCCATGTGGGCACGTGATAATAGGGCAGCAACGCGACCAGGAGCAAAACGAGAATCGGCAGCACGACCAGCAAAATAAGCAGCAGCAACGCCGTGCCCGAGGCAGCGTAGCGCCACACGCCGAGGTCGATCTGATGCGGACGAAAACCTTTGCCCGTGACGGTCGAGAAACTCTCGACTTGCGAGGTGAAACGACGATAGAGATAGACAAAAACAAGCGCGACCGCGAGGATACCCACCCCGTATGCAGCGGCGAGATTATGGTTGGTCGGAAAAGATCCCAGCGCTTCGCGCCAGATTTTCGTCGTGAAGACTTCAATGCGCGCGGGTAAAGCGATGATGGCGGGAGTGTCGAAACTTTCCACGGCGCGGACAAAATTCAAAGTTCCAGCGGCAAGAATAGCTGGACGAATCAACGGGAAGGTGACCCGCCGCATGACGCCGAATTCATTCGAGCCGAGGGTTTTGGCGGATTCTTCCAGCGACGGATCCATGCTCTTCAGCGCCGCCGCGACGATCAAAAACGCCAGAGGCGTCAGGATCAGCGACTCGACGAAGATGAGGCCGGGCATCGAATAAATATTGAACGGCCCTTTCTCCAACCCAAAAAAGTTGACGAGTATGGCATTGATCAGCCCGTTGCTCGGATTGAGCAACATCACCCAGGAAATCGAAACCAAGATGGGCGGAAGAATATTCGGGATAATCGCCGTCAGTTCAAACAGGCGGCGAAACGGCGCGTTGGTGCGAATGGTGATCCAGGCCAAGGTGAGGGCGAAAACGAGGGATAAACCCGACGAGCCTAGGCCGAAGATGAACGAATTCAGCAGTAATGGATAAGCCTCCGGGTCGCTATACGCCCTGACGTAATTTTGCAAGGTAAAGTGCCCCGGCACGCCGAGAGGCGCGTCGGTGAGGCTGCCGTAAAAGAGAAAAAAAGTCGGATAGAGACTGAGAAATGCGATGATGCCGCCGACGGCGAGAAAAACCCAGCTGACCGGCTGGCTGAGAAAAGCTCCAAGGCGCGTACGACTCCAGGCGGTCGTCAACGACGGTTCAACGGCCAGCGCTCTTTCATCAGCAGGCACAGACAAACCAGGTTAACGCAAAAAGATTTGCTGGTATTCCTTCTTTTTCTCGGCGAATTTCTTTGAGTCCAGGTCGTACATCTCGACAAACTGGATTTTGTCGGCGTCGGGCAGCGGCGGATATACGCCTTTACGGTTCACGAACTCGCCCAGTTTGGCGATCGTCGCCATGTTTTCGGCGCCGAGGAAATAGTCGATGAACGCTTTACCGGCGTTGCTGTGGGGCGCCTTGCTGTTTAAACCCAAATAGTGGCCGTCGCCCATAAATTTCCCGAGCCTGAGGTAGTCCAAAGGCGCGCCTCTTTGACCAAAGATATAAACGTATTTAACGTAGGTGATCGCGATCGGCGTCTCGCCCGTGGCGACGCGCTCGGCGGCCGGCAGGAGAGACTCCACGAGTATCGGTTTTTGCGCGGCCAAATCGCGGATAAATTTATCGGCCTTCTCCTTGCCCATGAGCTTGTCGAGACTGGCGACCCATTGGGTCGTCGTGGTGTGCTGTGTCGGATCGGGCATGACGAGCTTGCCGCGGTATTGCGGTTTGGTCAGATCCTCGAGAGATTTGGGCGCATCCGCGGGCTTGATTACGTCTTTGTTGTAAACTACGCCGATGACGACGTTACGGTAGCGCGGACCTAAGTTCGGATCGAGCGAATCCTGTGTAAACTCTTTTGCTGAAGGCGACTCGTATTTGGCGAAAAGGCCCTCTTTGAACATGATCTGCATTGGATTGTCGTTGGTCAAGATAATATCGAAGAGTGGTTTGCCGGCGCGGTTTTCGCTGAGTGCGCGATCCATCACCTTGGTTGCCGACGCGCGCCAGTAGTCCACTTCGATGCCGGTTTTTTTCTTGAAGGCACTGAATGCCGATTCAGCGGTGTCGGATTCCAACGATCCGTAAACGACGACTTTTCCCTCCTTCTTGCCGGCGGCGATTAAACTTGTGCTCTGGCTGTAAAGGGGCCCGGCGCTTAAAATCATCGCAGCAAAAAGCGCGCACAAGAAGTAGGTTTTCCTTAGCATAAAATCCCTCCACGTCGAGCTTTGAGAATATGCTCCTCGGTCAAGAGCGGCTGAATATTTTCAGATTTCAGTTATTGAGTCAAGCATGGTTGACAGGAGTAAGTAGCGATCATATAAAAACTTTTTGAAGCTGAGCGAAGGGAGCAACAAGTTTCATGGAACAAGTCGACCTGCTGATCAAAAATGGCGCAGTGTGGACGCCGGGCGGGTTCGTGGATGCCGATATCGCGGTCAGAGACGGCAAAATCGCCGCGCTCGGCAAGCCACCGGTGCTGCCGGAAACCGCAAACACGGTGATCGATGCCAAAGGCATGAACGTGATCCCCGGATTGATCGACACCCATACGCATCATCGCGACCCGGGATTTACCCATAAAGAAGACATCACGACGGCGACCATGGCCGCGGCGGCGGGTGGCGTGACGCTCAGCATCGGCATGCCCAACGTCAATCCACCGACGACGACGGTGGAGCGATACCGCGCGCTCATCGAGCATCACAGCAAAAACGCCATCGTCGATTTCAATCACAATCCTTCAGGAACCGTGCCTGAAGAGATTCCCGCGCTCGCCAAGGAAGGCCCGCTCGCCTTCAAAATCTTCATGGTCAAGGACACCGGCAGGGATTATCCGCACATGCCCGGCATCGGTATCAACAACAACGGCGAGCTTTTCAAGTGCTTCGAGACCGTCGGACAAACCGGCTTGCCTTTGATGGTTCATCCGCATGATCAAGATTTGATGGACGAGATCGAAGGGCGCTACTGGAAACGCGAAGATCGCAGCCCGCAAGCATACGCCAAAGCTTATCGCGACTACGACGGCATTATTTGGGATACGGCGATGAGCACGTTGTTTCGCATGCAGAAGGCGCTCGGTGCTCAGCTCCATATTTTACACATGACCACACCGGAAGGGTTGGCCATGCTGCGCCGCGCCAAGGATGAAGGCAGGGCGTGTACCTGCGAAGTGAATCCGTGGGCGATGTTTTTGGGGACTTGGGAGAATGTCGAAAAGCTCGGACCCTACTGTCTTGGCTTCTGGGTGCCGCCGGCACACGTGGATGCGCTTTGGAAGGGGATCAATGATGGCACCGTCGACATCATCGGCACCGACCACGCGCCGCATACGAAGGACGAAAAAGACAAGGGTTGGACCGACATGTGGAGTTGTCCGGGCGGGGAGCCGCAGATTCAGGACTATCTAAGTCTATTTCTGACTGCGGTGAACGAAGGCAAATTGTCCCTCGACACTCTGGTCAGAATTTCGTCCTATAATGCCGCGAAGATTTTTAATGTCTATCCGAAGAAAGGCGTGCTTCTTCCCGGCTCTGATGCAGACATGGTCATCGTCGATATGAATAAGGAAGACGTCATCACCAACGAGACAACGTACACGAAAGTCGGTTGGACACCTTATCACGGCCGAAAAGTAAAAGGCGTGCCGGTCCGCACGATCGTGCGCGGCAAAACGGTGATGCTCGACGGCAAGATTATCGGCAAGCCCGGGGACGGGCAGCTGGTGAAACCGCTGCGCTGAGGGAATTGAATCTCTGTGGGTTTATTCTCCGCAGCTTGCTCGTCAAGAAGATCGTCAATCCGAAGTCCGTCATTCCCGCATGTTTTAAGCGGGAATCCAGGCGAATCCGGATCTGGACCCCCGATAAAAACATTCGGGGGTGACGAAATCAGAGTCGTTCGCATGACCGGCCTTCGATACCCGTAGCTTGCTGCGGGATGGTTCATTTCGGGATTACGGAACCGAAACTTTCGATCTGCTCATCCGGATCGATCTTATTGACGATCAATCCCGAAAGCAGTTTGGGATAAAAATAGGTCGACTTCTGTGGCATTTTCTCGCCGGACGAAACGATCGCGAGAATCTCTTCCTTCTTGGTTGCGTTCAAGATAAAAGCCGCTTGGTAGTCTTCTTTTTCCAGCGCCTGGAGCGCCGCCTCTTCGTCTTGGGTGTAACGGATGGTATCACCGCTCTCCTGCAGAGTGGGCGGCATGACAAGAATATGTTCGAGTATCAGGACATGCAGCGTGGTCACGTCGAGTTCTCTCAACGGCGCGCTGAGGTCCTTCGCCAATCGCTGCATGATGCGCTTGTTCTTGAGCCGTAAGATCAAATAACGCGGATCGCGTTTAAAACTGGCGCCGATCACGCGATGCTTTTTTGCGGCGGTTTTGAGCGCCTTTAGAAACGAGATTTTTCCTTCCGGTGTCTTGGGATGCTGCTCGACGTAAAAATTAGTCTGCAGCGCTTCTTCCAGTTCCAGGAAAGGTTTGTGCGGGTAACCGCGCACGAGCCGGTGCGTGGGCAAGATCGCGACATTCTCATCGTTCATGTTCGCGCAATACGCCATGATGTAGTTGAAGGACTCTTGACCGCTCCACTGGCCGCGCTCGCGGCGCATGTGGTCGCGGTAATTCAAGGTGGCCTCATAACGGTGATGGCCGTCGGCGATCAGCAGCTCCTGATGCTGCATTTCTCGCTGGACTTTTTGGATGACTTCCGCGTCGGTGATGCGCCACATGTTGCAAATATCGCCGTTATCCTGCTCGACCTCGATCGCCGGCGCGACTCCCTCGACCGCAAGCGCCAATATGCGGTTGATGGTTTCCTTGGGCTGAGTATAGAGCGCGAAGATCGGGCTCAACTGCGCCTGGCAGGCGAGCATGAGTTTTAAGCGATCTTCCTTGGGCGCGTCATGGGTTTTCTCATGGGGCCGAATATCGCCGCCTAATTCCTGCAATTCGATGAGGGCAATAAATCCCTGACGAAGTTTTTCTTCGCCGCTCTTGAGTTTGAAGCGCTGCGACCAGAAATAGATCGCCGGCTTCTCATCGCGCTCGAAGATATCCTGGGCCTGCCACTCATTGAACGTTTGCGCAACGGCGTCGTAGGACCCGGGTTCCTGGCTCAAATCGAGGCGGACGAAATTGTATGGCGATTTCTTGTAGAGTCTTTCCTGCTCATCCTTCGTGATGACATCGTAAGGTGGAGCGATCACCTTGGCGAGATCGCGGACCTTTTTTTGGTTGTAGAGAACTCCACGAAACGACGCGATGCGTATCATATTTCTATCTGATTACAGGTTCCCAGCGATGAAGTCCGCGGCTGAATCAGCTCGCCCTATTGCTCTCTCGCGACGCCGTTAGTCATCGCACCGATGCCTTCGATCTCGGCTTTTAAAACGTCGCCGGGCTTGAGCTTTTCCTGGAATTCAGGGGAATCCGGATTTCCTGTGGTAATCAAGTCGCCCGGGAGTAGAGTCGTGACTTGAGACAAAAAACTGATCTGTGTCGCGATGTCGTTGATCATCGCGTCGGTCTTCGCGGATTGCTTGAGCTCGCCGTTGATCCAAAGTTTCATCCAAAGATTGTGCGGATCGGCGATTTCATCCTTTGTCGTGATCCACGGGCCGATCGGCGCGAAGGTTTCGAAGCCCTTGCGCACGTTGCGGGTGCCGGAAAGATTTTTGCTCAAGCCATAACCGCGGGCCGTGACGTCGAGCATGATCGTGTAGCCGAAAACAGCGTCGAAGGCTTGGGCTTTGGCGATGTGTCGAGCTTTTTTGCCGATGACGACGCAGAGCTCCAGCTCGGGAAAAATCGAATCGGCGTTTTTCGGAATTAAAATATTATCCTCGGGACCGGCGATGGCCGAAGGCGGTTTCAGAAAAATGTTTTCAAGCAATTCTTCCGGCGAGGTCTTGGCGGCCGTGCCTCGACCGCGGGCGTCATCCAAGCCCGCGGTGCCGCGCTTGTAGTTGCCGGCGGCGGCCCAAATCTTTGACGGGGTCTCCACCGGCGGTTTGAGTAGCTTGTGGTCGAGCGTCATGCCAACGCCTTGGATCGCTAGCTTTTCCAATTGGCCCTTGAGGCCGTCGTAGGCGGCGATCAAATCGATCATTGTCGATCCTTTGGGCAATAACTCACCGACGGGAATCAATTTCTCGTTCCTTACAATCGCGAGATCGTTGGGTTTGGTCGCGGCGAATTTCATCTTTCGCTCCTTTCGATCAAGTTCAATTCAATATCTGGAAGTGGCGATTTTGACAAGACGGTCATGACGAATGGCGCGACGTCCATCATCAATTGAACCGATTTCGACGCTGTGGCATAAAAACACGTGGCGCAATCCTGGTTGCAACTGTCGATTCGCACCGGCGTGGCAAATATAGACGCGCTTTCCGACGCCGTCATCGAGCGCGGTTCGCCGGGCGTCGTTTTAAAACGCAACGGACTGGATGCTTTTTTTCCGTCTTCACGCGATAACGCGGCGTTGCGGCGAGAAGTCACACGCTCTGTAGTCAGAGTCACCCGGCTCAACCCGCGCGCCGGCAATCCGCGCCTACAATGGAAATTCATCAAATCAGAAAACTGGGAACAATCCTGGCAACGGTTTATCAAGCCGCGTCGCGTCGGCAAAACGTTTTGGATTACGCCGCCGTGGCTTGAGCCGCCCAAGTTTCGCCGCCGTCGCGTGATTGTCATCGACCCCGGTATGGCATTCGGCACCGGCACCCACGCGACGACGCGCGGTTGTATGGAATTCCTCGAAGTCGTCGCCGATGGGCTTGGCGGAAAGAAGTTCACGGCGCTCGACGTCGGCACAGGCTCTGGCATATTGTCCATCGCCTTGGCGCTGTTGGGCGCGACGGAAGTTTGGGCCATTGATAACGATCCGGTAGCCGTGAAGGTTGCTGGAGAAAATCTACGCGTCAACCGGGTGGCTGAAAGAATTCGATTGAGCGATAAGAAAATAGGCACGCTCAGACGAACTTTTACTGTGGTGGTCGCCAATCTCACTGCGGAGACGATCGTCGAACTTGCCGGCGCGTTGGAGAAACGCGTGTCGCCGGCAGGGTACTTGGTTTTGTCAGGAATCTTGTCTCAGAAAGTCCCTGGCGTCGTGCGTCGTCTCGCTAAAAATTTCCGGGTTATCGAGCGCCGTCGAAGACAGGAATGGGTAACCTTGCTGTTGCGGCGAAAGAATTGAATTACGATGGCGCGTTTTTTTCTGCCAAAAGAAAACATTCATGGGGACCGCGGCGTCATCGACGGTCAGGAACTCGCCCATTTGAGCAGAGTCTTGCGGCTTCGCGCCGGCGACTCCGTTACCGTGTTCGACGATTCCGGTTGGGAGCATGACGCCTTGATCGATTCGCTGACGCGGGCGCACGGCGAGCTAAAAATTCTCCGCTCTTACGAAACCAAACGGGAGTCGGCATTGCCGATCACTCTGGCCGTCGGTCTGACCAAGGGAGAAAAAATCGACTTTGTCGTGGAAAAGGCCACTGAGCTCGGCGTGCAGAAGATAATTCCTTTTGCCTCCAACTATGCCGTGCCAAAGTTGGACCCAGAAAAGATCAGCAAGCGCACTGCGCGATGGCAGAAGATCGCCGTAAGCGCGGCAAAGCAGTGCGGTCGAGCGCGCGTACCGGAAATTCTCCCGCTCTGTGATTATTCCTGGTTAGTTACCCAGCCATGGCCGCAAACGCTCAAGTTGATCTTTTGGGAACAGGAGTTGGATCATTCGCTGCATCAAGTGTACGAAAACCATCGCGAAGCCAAAGCGGTGCTCGTCGCGGTCGGACCGGAAGGCGGTTTTACGACGGACGAAGCCGCGGCGGCCCGGTCGCAAGGTTTCGAACCGGTGCAGATCGGCAAGCGGATACTTCGCGCTGAAACGGCGGCGATAGCCGCGCTCGCACTCGTGCAGTTTCTGTGGGGAGATCTAAAATAGCCTAATCTTGCTTCGGCGGCAGGCTTTCTCTAGCATGAATAGATCTTAACTGAGTTTTTGGGACTCTATGAATTGTCAAAATTGCGATGCGCCGGTGTTGCAGTCGGACGAACGCTGCGAAAAGTGCGGCGCCAAATTGCTCCACCGTCGGGCGGTTTTAGGCACTGCAAAAAGGGAAGATTTTACTTTAATGGCCGACGAGTCGGTGAGCGAGTTTGAAGAACCGGCGCACGAGGAAGATCCGTGGTTTCTGTCTCAATCGGAATTTGCCACCGCCCCGCACGCGGCTGTAATGGAGAGTGCGCCGCCGCCGCGTTACGGCGGATTTTGGCGGCGGCTCGGCGCGTTCATAATCGACCTTTCGATGATCTCTTTGCTCTGCGCGGTGATGGCAGTTATGGCGTACGTCGGCTATAAAGTTGGTCTCGCAGCGCACAATCGAGGAGTGTCATTGGGCAACGCGAGTCCACTTGTGGTATTTCTGACATTCAGCGGGGTTTTTCTGACGACGGCTTATTTTGTCGTATTTCACGGCATGGACGGTCAGACTGTCGGCAAATCCGTATTCCATTTGCGCGTCGTCGGCGCGAACCAACAACGGATCAGTTATCGTCGCGCGTTACTGCGCTGGCTAGGGACTTTCGGACTTGGCGTGGCGAGCATCGGACTGAGCGTGCTTTGGATACTTTGGAGCCGGGAGAAGCGGGGTTGGCATGATTACCTGGCGCGCACTTGGGTCATTCGGGATTGAACAGCGCGGACTGAAAAGACTATGCGGAATTTGAAGATCGGGGTCGTCATGGATCCGGTCGATAAGATCGACATCGATAAGGACACGACCTTCGTTTTGATGCTGGAAGCGCAACGGCGCGGCCACGAAATCTACTTCATGGAGCTCGATGACTTGTATCTTCGCGGCGGTACGCCGCAGGGTCGCTATCGCAGGCTCGAACTGGCGCGGGCCACGCCACATGCTCAATTGGGGACGGAGCGCGCCGGCGCGCTCGAAGATTTCAACAGCGTCTGGATGCGCAAGGACCCGCCCTTCGATTTGAAGTTTTTTTTCGCGACCCATTTGCTGAGCTTGATTGACCAGAGCAAGTGTTTTGTCATGAACAATCCGAAAGGTTTGCGCGAAGCCAACGAAAAACTTTATGCGCTGCGCTTCCCCGAGCAAATTCCCCAGACGCTGGTGAGCAGCAGCATAGAGCGGCTGAAAGCGTTTTTGACGGAGTTGGGCGGTGAAATGATCATCAAGCCGCTCGACGGCTGTGGCGGCAGCGGAGTTTTCTACCTAAACGAACAGGACCGCAACACGAACTCGATCTTAGAAGCGGCGACCGACAACGGGCGGCGCTGGGTGATGGGACAGCGTTATCTGCCGGAGATCCGCCAGGGCGACAAACGCATCATCGTACTCAATGGGGAACCGCTTGGCGCGGTCTTGCGCGTGCCGCTTGAATCCGAAACACGCGGTAACATTCATGTCGGCGGACAATGTGTAAAAACCGAAGTGACGGCGCGCGACCGGGAAATTTGCGCGGCGCTGGCGCCACTGCTCAGAGCGGACGGATTATATTTCGTCGGCTTGGACGTCATCGGCAGCTTTCTCACCGAAGTGAATGTGACCAGTCCGACCGGGATCCAAGAAGTCAACGCGCTCGATCACGTGCAACTCGAAAGCAATGTGGTCGATTTCGTCGAGCGCCAAGTAGAAAATCTCACCGGCAACTCGCGGAAATCTTGACTCCCCGAAGCTTTTACGCAATATTTCACTTTTCCACTCGCATGGCCAGGTAGCTCAGTCGGTAGAGCAGAGGACTGAAAATCCTCGTGTCGGCGGTTCGACTCCGTCCCTGGCCACCATTTTTCTTCCTTTGGAATTCAATCAATATAGTCTGCGTTCTCAAGCGAACTCTATATTTGCTTCTACTTTGCCAGAGTTTTGCCGGTGACGACTTCGTTTTGAATACCTTGGCCGCCAATTCGCCGGTAAACGTCGCGTCGGTGTCCGATTCCCACGATCAGAACCAAAAGAATTTTTCCTTTGACTTGATAAAGAATCCGATAATCGCCTACGCGCAAGCGGTAAAGCTCGTCTTCACCTTCGATTTTCTTGATACCCGACGGGTACGGATTCCCTGCGAGCGAATCAATCCGCTGCTTTATCCTTCCCCGTATCGATCCGTCGAGGGATTTGAAATCTCTTTCCGCTCTCGGAGTAAACTCGACTCGATACGCCAACTAGATGCCCAACTCTCTCTTGATTTTTTCCCAAGACACGGTCCCTTTCTTCTTTGCCTCCGCTAGCGCGGCGCGCGCGTCTTCCAAGTCGATCTTGTCTTCTAGCGCTTCGAGTAACTTCACGTCCTCAATCGGCACCACGGCGACAATCTCCTTTCCCCGGCGGGTAAGCGTTACACGTTCCTTGCCAAACGCCGCGCGGTTGATGATCTCCGAGAACTGAGCCCGTGCGTTAACGGTGTTGATTTGTCCCATAACCGCTGTTGCTCCTTTCTGCTTAAATGTACGTTTAGGCGGATATGGTGTCAAGGGCTGAAATTATTTCACTCAAGTCTGCTTCTCGCCTCTTTAAGGCTTCCAGTCGACGGAACGTAATTCGGTTGTCTTTGCCGCGTATGCCTGCCATTAGGCTACAGCATAGCGAAAATAACGCGGATTTTCCCGTGGATTGACGGCGCTATTCGGTCGGTCAGACGTAAACGGATTCGTTTTCTGCGCGGTTTTTTTGTTCTGGCAAAGTAATCGCAAAGGAGAGAAATTCACTGATGATACGCATTTCTCTCTGACATTTGGGGCAAATAAGCAGGTCAGTTTCGTAGACTTTTCGGATGAAATAGGACCAGCGCTTTTTACTTCCCTGGATACAGGCGGGGCATCGATCTCGCGCGAATCTCCGGTTTTCTCTTTACGCTTTTCCTTTTTTTCTTTTCCGCCGTGACACATTGCTGTAATAACCGTAGTAGCGGACCAGTTGCTCCCCTTTATCTGGGATGCGCTGGGAGAGTCGCAATCCAATCCAATCCAGGACGGGAAAACGTCATGAAGACTTCGTCATCTCCGGATCAAATAGAAGTAGCCAGGCCGGTTCTGATAGATCGGGCGACTGTCAGGTATGAGTTAAATTGTACTCCTGCAATAAGGAAGTATTTTTCGTCTCAAAGCATGTTCGTGACCTATGACGTAGATTTATCCGATGTGCAAGACGCTATACTGCTGATACCATTTTTGTCCACTGTGGCCCCGATAGCATGGGTGCTTGGAGCCGAGCTCCATGTACCCTGCCTCGATGCAGTATTTTTCGAGGTCTTAAATAAAATCAGAGAGTCGTTTCTGCATCTCCACCCGGGAATGGACTGGAGCGGAGAGGTTCGCGCGAACCAAATTGTTGATTGCAGTGGAACTTACGAGGGGAGCAGGCATGCAATACTATTTAGCGGAGGCGTCGATTCCCTTACATCCTTTGTTGTTCATAGGGAGAAAAAGCCACGCCTCGTGACCGCATGGGGAGCGGATATCGGCCTATTCCAGCATCGCCGCTGGGAGCAAGTATCTATGCAAAATCGGGTATTTGCGGAGAGCAAGTCATTGGACATCTCGTTTATCAAGACGAACTTCAGAACTTTTTTTAATTCTTACATTCTCAAAGCTAAGTTCAAGTCTCTAGATCGCTTCTCAAATTGGTATTCGGCGATTCAACAAGGTTTAGGCCTCCTGGGGCTATGTGCTCCGCTCTCTTACAAACATGGGCTGGGAATTATATATATTCCCTCTACCTTTGCCGCCGACTTTATTCACCCCTGGGGTTCCGATCCCGAAATAGATAACAACGTCAAGTGGGCATCAACTAGGGCTGTTCACCATGGTTATGACCTCGGTAGGCAGAAAAAGCTGCGGATCTTAGCAAAATACATCAGGGAAGAGGATGAGCGTCTGTCATTAAGAGTGTGTTGGGCAAAAGACAGAAACTGCTCTAAATGTGAAAAATGTTGCCGGACCATGCTTGGCCTTGCCCTCGAGGGCTTAGACCCAAATAACCATGGCTTCGACTTCGCCTCGGCTACCTTGCCGTACATACGTAGGCGGTTTGAGGAAGGGTCTTTTCACCTTAGTGATGATGTCGAAATGTGGATGTGGACGGACATTCAGAAACACACCGCCCCTCGAGCTAATAAGCTCAAGGTCGAAGGGCTAGAGGAGTTCTTTACTTGGTTCCAAGGTGCGTCTCTCGAACGTTTCAGAGAAAAATCTGAACGCTCGATCTACAAACCCTTTTACAGGTTTATGCTGAACAGGCCGGAACCTATCGGAAGGTGGTTCAGAAAAGCTGTGGGATATCCGTTTCCTTAAACCAGGGGGCCAATTATTTCCTTAGAAAACTCGGTGAGGAAGAGGTTCGAGTGGCGGTAGTTTTTCCGCTGGAATCCGATCACAAATCGAATCGCCCATAACCGGGGTCAGGATACCCTATTCGATTGATCAGAGCTAAATGGATTCGTTTTTTGTGCCGTTTTTCTTCTGGCAAAGTCATGGCAAAGCAGAAAAATTATTTGTATTTTTAAGCAGTTATGGCTGCTACGAGAATCCAGAATCCTCGTGTCGTTCGGTTCAATTTCGTTGATCTCGGTTGTCAGTCCAGTGAGAGCAGCAGCACAATTGATTGATAATCAATTCGTCTTGGTCTCTTGCTGGATGTTCCGGGAAGAAGCCTGGCGTGACGACAGAGCTGACAAGCCCGCCTCTATGACATCGTGAAGGAGCATGATGCGACCTGCCAACCTTTCGCGTCCCTCGGGCTTCTGTTCCTCGGAGAAACCACGCGCCGCCACAAGACGAGCAAATTTCGCCACGTCCTGCGGCGTGAAGACCGGGTTATGCAACAGCTCCTCATGGCATTCGTAGCAGTACGTCGCTGTGGAACGCTCCGCGCCCCACGGGCACGTCTCAAAGATGCGCCCGCGCTGGGTTTCTGGCCGATTCTTTGACCGCCCAAAGAACCGTTCCGCGACATAGTGATGAGCAGTGGCGTGCGACCGCCCTTTCACGGTCGGCTTGGCATAGTCACCGAAGCGGTGAAGCACGCACCCGCAGATCGCGCATCTTTCTTCCATGATCAGCTACCTCTCTTTGTCCGTCCAGGTAACCAGCTTTGCGGATATTTATATCGCAAACGCTGCCTGCAAGGCGAGGCTTATTCGAGCGGCGTTTGATTCAATATCAAGTTCGTTCTCTCAAAGTCGCCCATTGCACTTTGACACTGATTCTCGGGGCGTGTTATGAGCGGACTGACCGCGATTAGCAGCTGTGAGGTCTACTGATTAATAGAGAGACTTTCATGGCAACCGTCTTTATCAGCTACCGAAGGGATCAAACCGCAGGTGAAGCTCGGGCGTTGTTCACCGAACTCGCAGCAATCCTCGGCAAGAATTCTGTATTCATGGATGTGGACGCTATCGCCTTGGGACGTGACTTCCGCCATGTAATCGGCGAGCGTCTCGAACTGTGCGACCTTATGCTCGCTTTGGTCGGCAGGGACTGGATTGGGGCTAGGAATCCCTCAGGCAGGCGTCGTCTTGACGACCCCGGCGACTTCGTGCGCTTAGAGATCGCAACTGCACTCAAGCGCAATATTCCGGTTACGCCTGTGCTGGTGCAGGGCGCACAGATGCCAACCGTAGAGCAGTTGCCAGATGACATTAAAGATTTTGCTTACAGGAATGGATTCGAGCTGAGCCATAACCGCTGGGAGTCTGATGTCCGGGAGATGATGAAACGCTTGGGCCTCAGTAAGCAGCGGGACGTTGAAGCGCAAGATGCCCAAAAATCAACAAGAAAATCTTGGGCCACTCTAATCGGCGTGTCAATGCTGGCGATAGTGACCGTAGGTGCTGGATTCCTGTCCTATCGTACCATTATGGAAGAAAAGTCCAGGGCGGAGCAGAAGCGAGCGGAGGAGCAGGCTCAAGCGGCAGCGGCTGAGGCTGAGAGACAGCGAACTCAGGCAGAAAGAGAACGTGCGGCTCAGGCTCAGGCAGAGAGAGAACGAACTCAGGCAGAAAGAGAACGTGCGGCTCAGGCTCAGGCAGGGGGGCGACGGGCTCAGGAGGAAAGGGAACGCGCGGCTCAGGCAGAAAGAGAACGGGCCGCACCGGTATACATTGATCCCAATAGACAGGCTGGCAGCGGGGTTAGCGACGGCACGAGCAGATGCCCGTAAACAAGGACCGCTCCGCGCATCAAAAATTTTCGCTTCAGCGCTACGAGGAACCGCTTACTATACAGTTATCATTCGTGATAGTTGCGACTCCTATGTGGTACGCGAGGCCATCTTTTCGGTCCCGGAAGCCGAGTTAATCGTGCTGCCTCTCCCAGGTACTGAGTGCTATCGCATCGGGTGGGGATTATACCGAACCGAATCAGATGCAAAATATGCTCAATCCGCTATCGCGCTGCGTATAGTAAAGGGGCTCGGGCGAACATTCGATGGCCGCGTCGAGCAGGTGGGTACTCTTCGGTGATGGCAGTCGTCGATGGACAGAAGCTCGCGGAGCTAATCACGGAACACGAAGTTGGAGTGACGCTTCGACCTCCGTGTGCAAGCGGGAGTTCGGTGGCTATGCAAACGCATCGCGCGACCACTGGATGTTCTTCTTCGTGCGATCGAAGAATGGTGCAAAAAGCGACAGCAGTGCAACCCGCCCACTGTCGATAATTGGCCCATGCACCGTATTACGCGGGATGAACATCAAATCCCCCGTCGCAACGCGCCTGGTCTCATCACCGACCCTGAAACCGCACTTTCCTTCTAGTACTAGCACGATCTCATCGTGGTTTGGCTGAATGTGGATGACATCTTCGCTCTTTTCGAGAATGTTCACGTTGCACGAGACGTGCTGTCCGTCAAACAAGAATGTTCGCTTGATTGGGTCCGCGGCAGTCGCTGGGTCAGTCGAGAGACCATGAAGGGCATCCTCAAGTCGATAGAAGTACTGTTGATTCATCGTTTCCTCCTTTTGGCCGAGTCCCGGAGGAACGCGCATAAGGTCGGTCCTTCCTGATTGCCTCCACTGGTATCCGGCATGCGCGTCCTTTTCGTCTGCCCAACTAGCGAGTATTACGGATCTGTCTTTTTTCGATATTAATATCGGCAAAGGCCGCCTACAAGCTGATTGCCGATACGCTGTGCGTATTTTGTGCTTGTTGTATCGACAAACAGGAACAATTACGGACAAAGAAGAGGGGAGAGAGGCGCTGATTTTCTGTTGGTTGTTGCCGGTGAATGGTGGTTCAGAGCTTAAGCTGGCAGACTCGAAATCAAGTTCCGAGGATCGCCGGGGTGGTGCACAGAGGGAGATCTTTCTCGTTGGTTTTGCTGCGCGTCGACGTGTCCTACTGAGTGTTCGTTCTTGCCGCGAAGTTGACATCATTAAATTGAACGAATAGTGGTCCCACCCACCAAACTCAGCAGCACCCATGGTGCTGGGGTTGTGGACCGCTGCCGGTGCTACAGACATTTCGGGCAAAGAGCCGTTCTCCCGGCGTGGCGGGTTGCAAAAAGAACGGGTGATTGTCCCTGGGCCGGGCGTCGGAACTGGGCGTTCTGACGCACTGGCTTTCAATTGCTGTCAGATTTCAGCATGTCGATTGGTGATGTATACCCGCTGGCGAAATGTGCCCCGTAGAAGTCGAACAACCACGCAGAGTGTAATGGATTTTCAAGAGCCGTGGCATAGCGATATCGGAAATATCCTGTGCCGACATTGCCGACGCCCGGAAGTTTCCGTCCACAATTGCTCCACGGATGGATCGACGTGCCTTGACCAATTTTCCACATCTTCCGTCGTCCGTAACCATTGAACCTTGATTTGCACTCTGTCGCCTAGGATCTCGCCGTAGTGATAAAAATAGAGTCCGCGAATTGTTTTTTCGACAATGGGATCGTGAAGTTCAGGTGGCCATGCTCCGCCCTGTCTTTCGGCCAAGATAAGCCCGGCTGGGCTCCGCGCGCTGATAGTTCGCGTGGATCGCAGGATTCTATTACGGAGCCGGGGATTGTGCCTAAGTGTCCGCATTGCTTCATCGTTCCAAAGCTTCGCCGTTGCATCATTGTTGATGCCGACACGGAGTGACAGATACACTCTGAAAGCTTCTTCGATTTTCGATGTGCCTCTGTTACACCGTGCAGCAAGCCGGAACAGTGATCAACTGTGGCCTCGGCCTCGGGAAGATTCCTTTAGGTGGAATGTGGTCTCTAGTCTTAGCTGTGACTTGCCACAAAAAGCGCAGACAGGAATTGGCGGACGTGGTTTACCGGCGACCGTAATCACGGGGTGCTCGTCGACTTGCTACAAATCAATCGCTGCGGCACGAGAATTGGCAATCCTCCTGTCGACAGTTCGAACCATTTTCATCGCTGCCGATCTCGGAGGCCGTGCCAGAAATCGAAAAAGCCGTAGGCGTTTTCAGCGGTTTCCGAGATATCGCGTTGCCAACTGCTCTTCATGTGTTATGTCTTCGCGACATTCGACCCTGTACGCGGCAGCATTGGGAGCTGAAGTCACGACCTCAGCCAGCGTTCCATTCGCAAAGTACAGGGCAGCACCCACATCAGCCGCGAAGCCTGCCTTCATTCCTTCCCGTATGAGGCGGTGATAGGTCGGACGTCTTCCCGCGTCTCCATTGTAGTGCGGGCAGAAACTCCCAGGCAGCAATCCCAAGAGTCCGTGCAGCGGCGCAAGATGTCCAAATGAATCAGTAACGCCACAGTCGAACCAACAGAGCGCTCCTGCACTGACGCCACACAGGACGACACCGTGCTCGTAGGCACGCGCTAGCGCCTTGTCAACACCGTGAGTTCGCCAGACTGCCAGCATGTTGGCGGTATTACCGCCGCCGACATACACGATATCCTGCTTGAGAAGATAACCTGCGATGTCCGCATGCGTCCGGCGGAAAAGGGCAAGGTGACTCGCGCTGCAACGAGCACCAAGTGCTGTGTAGAAGTTGACCAACATTCGATCACTGTCGCCGCTGGCAGTCGCAAGGAAGCAGAGTCTGGACTCCTTCCCCTTGGCGCGCGACAGGATGAAATCATCGAGCAGCGGAGTATCCTCCATCAGAAACCCCGCGCCACCCATAGCAACTATCTGCTTCATTCATTCACCGCGACAACGCCGCTCGATTGGAGGCAATGAACTCCCGAATGGCCCCGACGAATTCGGGCCGACGTTCCACCCCACGATCTCCAACATGCGTGGCACCATCTAAGATAACCAGCTTCACATCCGGCCGTAGTTTCTTCAGATCGTAAAAATCCTTGAGCGATCCATCGAGACTTCCAACAACCGCGAGGGTCGGTACTTTCACGGCTGCAACCTGTGCGGGCGTGATGACCCAATTCTTACGGGAGCGTCTAACTCCCGCCAGTGCGAATCGGTCTTTGTTGGGGTCGGCCATACAGGCCGTTGACCGCTTTTTTATCTCCTCCTCGTCCAGCTTGGGAGCATTACGGTAAAGCTGAGTCCGGCTCACACACTCGCGTTCTATCTCAGATGCCTCCTGCTCAATGCGTTCAGTATCTTCGCGGGTCCAGCGAAATACGCCTGCGTGGCCTCCGAGCGTAGCGGTGATAAAGCGCTCGGAGTGAGTTGTCAAAAGTTGCGCTGTAAGGCGGGCCCCCATCGAGTATCCGATCATGTGCACCTTTTGGATCCCGAGGTGATCCAACAGACGAACAGCATCTAGACTTATCTCCTTTCCATAGCCATTCGCGTCTTGCGGTTTCCCGCTCTTTCCATGGCCGCGCACGTCAAAGGCAATAACTCTGTAATCCCGAGCGAGATTCGGCAGTACGCCCAAAGCAATCCAGCGGTCGAGGCTATTCCCGAAATTGTGAATCAAGAGGATTGCATCTCCATTGCCCTGTTCGACATATCGAATGCGCACCCCATTGGAATCGAAAAACTTTTCCTGTGCGAAGCTAGTCGTGAACGCTACTGTAAGACACGAAAGTACGATTACTAAACGTCGCAGAGTTTTCATCGTTTTCTCCTCGCGGCTGGAACTTCTGTTCAATTCACTTCGAGGAAGAGCTGTACCACTGCTGGAGGGAGACCGTCTATGCAGCGACCAATATCACTTCATGTAAGTCTGTCAACACAAGAACATTTCTTCATTTTGTGACGAATTGACATCACCAAATTGAACGCATAGTGATCCCACCCGCCAAACCCTACGGGTTGTGGACGCTGCCGGTGCTACAGACATTTCGGGGCAAAGAGCCGTTCTCCCGGCGTGGCGGGTTTCAAAAGGAACGGGTGATTGTCCCTGGGCCGGGCGTCGGAACTGGGCGATAAAGATTTCCGGTTCCGACGATCCGGCTTCCAGTCCTTCCGATTGGCTCTCACAGTCTTTTGTTCTCGGAAATATTCGCCGGTATGGAAAGATTTTTTTCGCGGTTGACGACACAAGAATTGGCAATCCTCGTATCAATCAACTCCGCGATATTACGGTCGACTGCAACGCCAATCGAGCAAACCTTCGCTGAATGTGCGTTCAGTTCTCGGTTGACGCCACCGACCACCTGAAGTAAAAGTCAGCTCAGCCGCTGGGGAAGCCTGCTGCCAGAGCGTACCCCTATCTCCAGTTTCTCCCGCGACCAACATTCCCACTCGGTCGTTTTTGTTTTATGGCGACCAAAGAAAGTTCCAAGAACAAAAAAACCAAAGCACGCAGTGCTGCCGCGAAAACACCCCTGGCCAAAGAAGCGCAGACCATTGCAGAGCTACGCCGGCAACTCGCCGAATTGGGCAGAGAGCTTCAGGATTGTAAGCGCCAGCGCTCCGAAGACTTGGAGCAGAAGACTGCGACGAGCGATATCCTACGCGTGATCGCAAGCTCGCCGGTAGACATTCAGCCGGTGCTGGACACTGTGATTGCAAATGCCGTCAGGCTAGCAGGAGCGACTCAAGGTCATTTACGTAGGTACGATGGGGAATATTTGCGAGTGGTCGCTCACTATGGTGAGACTTCTGAACAGATCGCCCTTCTTCAAAGTAGACCTATTCGGGTGACCCCGGAGAACATGTTTGGCGGCCGCGTTTTTTTCGAGAAAAAACCAATCCATGTGCTTGATGCCCAGGCGGATCCAGTTTCTTTCCATCTAGCAGTTCAGAGGGGGGCACGAACGCTTTTAGGGGTGCCCCTCCTGCGAGAGGAAACCCCAATTGGAGCCATCACAATTTGGCGTAATTTGGTCGAAGGTTTTACTCAGCAACAGATCGAACTGGTAAAAACCTTCGCCGATCAGGCTGTGATCGCCATTGAGAACGTCCGGATTTTCCAAGAGCTGAAAGAGTCTCTGGAACAACAAACCGCTACAAGTGAAATTTTGGGCGTGATTGCCAGGTCTCCGACGGACTTACAACCGGTGCTTGACGTGGTTGCGGAGAATGCTGCCAAGCTGTGTGATGCGATCGACGGCGTGATAGTTCAGCCCGAAGGTAACCACCTTCGGATACTGGCAAAGTACGGGCCGATACCCACCGCTAGTTTTCTGCCGTTAAGTCGAGACTTTCCTCCTGGCCGCGCCATCATCGACCGCGAAACCATTCACATCCACGATATAGCGGAGGTCGGCACCGAATATCCCGATTCTAGGATTCCCCAGCAAATCACTGGTGTTCGAACCGTACTTAACACACCGTTGCTGAGAGAAGGTGTGGCCATCGGGTGCATTGGAGTTCGTCGCACAGAAGTTCGTCCGTTTACCGAAAAGCAAATCGCTCTTCTAAAGATCTTCGCGGACCAGGCGGTGATCGCAATCGAGAATGTGCGGCTGTTTCAAGAACTCAAAGAATCCTTGGAGCAGCAGACGGCGACGAGCGAGATACTGGGCGTGATCGCCAGCTCGCCGACGGATATTCAGCCGGTGCTGGACGTAGTCGCGGAGAACGCTGCCCGTGTGTGTGGCGCAAACGATGCTGTTATCTTCCGCGTTAACGCTAACGTGCTTGACCGAGCCGCGCATTATGGGCCGATTTTCTGGGCGGGCAGTGAAGAGCAGTCTTCTTGTCAGCCGCGGATCGGTGAATGGTCGCGCCGTGGTCGACCGACGAACGATCCACCTTCACGATATGGCGGCAGAGGCTGAAGCCGAGTTTCCAGAAGGTTTGAGCTTTCACGAGACGTACGGGACATCGCACCGTACTGGCCACCCCCTTGCTGCGCGAGGGAACCCCCATTGGGACTATCATGATTCGCGCGCACCGAAGTGCGCCCGTTCTCGGACAAGCAGATCAAACTTCTCGAAACCTTCGCCTCCCAATCCGTCATCGCGATCGAGAACGTGCGGCTTTTCAAGGAACTCCAGGAGCGCAACGCGGAACTACGCGAGGCGCTGGAGCATCAGACGGCAACATCCGAAGTGCTTGGTATCATTAGCCGCTCGCCCACTGATGTGCAGCCGGTGCTAAACGAGATTGTCGAGAGCGCGGCGCGGGTCTGTGGGATCGATGACGTGGCGCTGCGACTTCAGGAAGGAAACACTATGACTGTGCGGGCTCATTTTGGCCCCATAGCCATTGGTCGCGCCGGAATGAGTAATGATGAACCACGGTTTCGCTGGATGCGCGAGCATGGCACGCTGCATATTCCCGACCGCCGCGAGCAGAACATTATACCAACAGTGGGTTCGGTCAGTGACTGGCGCACTTTCTTGGGCGTCCCTCTTACACAGCAAAAGCAATTCATCGGTGCGTTAATCGTACGCCGCATCGAAGTACGCCCCTTCACCCCGGCGCAGATCAAGCTGTTGGAAACCTTCGCCGATCAGGCGGTTATTGCGATTGAGAATGTACGGTTGTTCCAACGAGTTGAAGGAATCACTGGAGCAGCAAACGGCGACGAGCGAAATTCTTGGTGTAATCGCGAGTTCGCCGACTGACATTCAACCAGTGCTAGATGCAGTCGCAGCGAGCGCCGCCCGACTGTGCGATGCGATGGATGCAGTGATCTTTCGCCGTGATGGAGACATTACTCGCGCTGTGGCGCGCATATGGATCATTGCCAATGAGCATGCAGCTAGGAGAGGTGTTTCCTGACACGAGAGGGACACCGGCAGGCAGAGCTATGCTCGACCGAACAACGATCCATGTCGAGGACATAGCAGCGGAATTTGAAACCGAGTATCCGGAGTCTAAACCCCGTCACCAGATTACTGGTTCCCGCACAATTTTGGCTACGCCACTGCTTCGCGAGGGTCTTTCCATTGGCGCAATTATGATCCGCCGATTGGAGGTGCGACCGTTCACGGAGAAACAGATCAAGCTGCTCGAAACGTTCGCCTCCCAGGCGGTGATCGCCATCGAGAACGTGCGGCTGTTCCAAGAATTCCAGGAGCGTAACGCGGAGTTGCGCGAAGCGCTGGAGCATCAGACGGCAACGTCCGAGGTGCTCGGCATCATCAGCCGCTCACCCACGGACGTGCAGCCGGTACTCGACGCTATCGTGGAGAGCGCCGCCCGAGTTTGTGGAATTGATGACGTGGTGCTCCGGCTCCGCGAGGACAACAAGATGGTTGCGCGGGCTCATTTTGGTCCCATACCCATACCCATTGGCCGTGAAGCGCTCAATACTGATACGCCACAGTTTCGCTGGATGTGCGAGCACGGCACGCTCCACGTTCCCGATGTCCGTGCGCAGAGGAATGATTTCCCAACGCTCGGTACCATCGCACTTAGCTTGTTAATCGTTCCCCTTCGTCAGCAGGGGGAAATTATTGGAACACTGACGGCACGTCGGATTGAGGTGCGCCCCTTCACGCCGGCGCAGATCAAGCTGCTCGAAACCTTCGCCGATCAGGCGGTCATTGCCATCGAGAACGTGCGACTGTTCAACGAGCTCAAGGAGTCATTGGAGCAGCAGACCGCGACGAGTGAGATCTTGGGTGTCATCGCCAGCTCGCCGACCGATGTTCAACCCGTATTGGATGTCGTTGCCCGGAATGCTGCAACGTTATGTGATGCGAAAGACGCTATCATCTATCGCGTGGAATCGGACCACGCTCAGCCGGTAGCGCATTGTGGGCCTGTACCAGCCCTTCAGAATTACTATCGGCCGTTGAGTCGCGGCTTGCCGGTCGGACGAACCATTATCGACCGAAAGACGATCCACATTCATGATGTCGCGGCAGAAATTGAGACGGAGTTTCCGGAGGCGAGAGCACTTCAGCGCGACAGTGGTACTCGAACGATGCTGCTCACGCCGCTACTGCGTGAGGATGTCCCTATCGGCGCTATTTCGATTCGCCGCACGGAGGTCCGTCCCTTCGCGGAGAAACATATCTCTCTTCTCAAAACCTTCGCTGACCAAGCCGTGATCGCCATCGAGAACGTGCGGCTGTTCAAGGAGCTCGATGCGCGCAACCGTGATCTCACCGAAGCTCTCGAGCAGCAAACAGCCACTAGTGAGGTGCTCAAGGTCATTAGTCGCTCTGCGTTCGACCTACAACCCGTACTGGAAACGCTCGCTGAGAATGCGGCGACGCTATGCGGAGCGGAGCAGGCATTTCTCCTCCGGTTTGAGGAAGGGCAGTTAAACCTGGCGGTCGCCTACAACGCTTCCGCGGAGCTACGAGACTTCGTGGCGCAAAACCCGATCGTTCCTGGACGTGACAGTGTCACCGCGAGGGCGGCGCTCGAGCGACAGACTATCCACATACCCGACATCCTGGCGGATTCGGAGTACACCTATGCTGCCTGGCAAGTGCAACCTATCGGTCAGTGCTGGGCGTCCCGATGCTCCGGGGAGACGATCTGCTGGGCGTCATCACGCTCAATCGCTCGGACGCGCGGCCGTTCACAGACAAGCAGATCGACTTAGTGACGACCTTCGCGGATCAAGCGGTAATCGCAATCGAGAACACGCGCTTGCTCCAGGAACTACAGACGCGCAACCGCGATCTCACCGAGGCCCTGGAGCAGCAAACCGCGACCAGAAAGATTTTAGAAGTCATCGCCAGTTCGCCGACCGATCTACAACCGGTGATGGATGTCGTCGCGGAGAATGCGGCCCGGCTGTGCGACGCGAATGATGCCCAGATTGTTCGCGTCGAGGGTGACGTTCTTCGACACGTGGCAAGATATGGATCAATACCCGTCCCAGCCGCCTCTTCCGCGATCAGTCGCAGCAACCCCATTGGCCGAGCCATCGTTGACCGGCAAACGATCCACGTCCATGATCTTGCCGCAGAGCTTGAAATCGAGTTCCCAGAATCGAAGAGTATACAACCAGCTACTGGTGCCCGCACTGTGCTTGCCACACCATTGCTGCGCGAAGGTATTCCGATTGGGGCTATTTTTATTCGCCGTACCGAGGTCCGTCCGTTTTCCGAAAAGCAAATCGCCCTTCTTAAAACTTTCGCCGACCAGGCCGTCATCGCCATCGAGAACGTGCGGCTGTTTAAGGAACTGGAGGAACGAACAAAGGATCTAGCGCGATCGGTTGGCGAACTCAAAGCTTTGGGAGACGTAGGCCAAGCCGTCAGCTCTACACTCGATCTCCAAACTGTGCTTAGCGCCATCGTTGGACATGCGGTGCAGCTCTCCGGAACCAGTGGCGGCGTTATTTACGAGTTCGACGAAGCTGCGCAAGAGTTTCACCTCAGGACAAGTTTCCGCATGGAGGAAGAGATAGTTCAGGCGCTCCAGGGGACACCGCTCCGTCCGGGGCAGGGCGCGACGGGCCAAATGGCGACGGTTCGTGCGCCAGTTCAAGTGCCGGACATTTTAGAGGAGCGAGAATATACGGGTACTCGGGTGCGGCCCATGCTTGCACGTCTCGGCTATCGCTCTGTTCTGGCAGTTCCGCTGCTGCGCGAGGAGCGAATCATGGGTGCGTTAACGGTCTGGCGCAAGGAAGCGGGCAACTTCTCAACCGAAGTCGTGAATCTCATGCAAACCTTTGCGACCCAGTCCGCCCTGGCTATCCAAAACGCACGGTTGTTCCGTGAAATTGAGGATAAGAGCCGACAGATCGAGACGGCCAACCGGCATAAATCAGAATTTCTTGCCAATATGTCCCACGAGCTGCGCACGCCATTGACCGCAATCATTGGGTTCTCCGAGGTTCTCTCAGAGAAGATGTTCGGCGAACTGAACGACAAGCAGAACGAATATATGGACGATATCGTCTCCTCGGGTCGCCATCTTCTTTCACTGATCAATGATATTCTGGATCTGTCCAAAGTCGAAGCGGGGCGGATGGAATTGGATCTGACGAAGTTCGACATCGCAACTGCGATCGACAACGCGTTGATTCTCATACGAGAACGGGCGACTCGCCATGGTATTCGGCTAGAGCATAGCGTAGACGAGCGGCTGGGTGAGGTCCTCGGCGACGAGCGAAAGTTCAAGCAAATTCTTTTGAATCTTCTATCGAATGCAGTCAAGTTTACCGCGGAAGGTGGACGTATCGACGTCGATGCCACGCTGACCAATGGAGCGGTGGAGATATCGGTGAGCGACACGGGCTTCGGCATCGCCCCCGAAAACCAGGAGACGATCTTTGAAGAGTTTCGTCAGGTCGGTACCGATTATTCCAAAAAGCGCGAAGGGACGGGACTCGGGTTAACGCTCACTCGAAAGTTTGTCGAGTTGCATGGCGGGAAGATTTGGGTCGAAAGCGCAGTTGGCAAAGGCAGTACATTCACGTTTACTTTGCCGCTCAACCAAGAGAAATTTGATGGCCAACGAACTAATACTGATCATTGAGGACAATGAGAAAAATCGTAAGCTCATTCGTGACTTACTTCAGGTCAAGGGCTATCAAACTATCGACACCGAGACCGCCGAGGATGGACTAAAGCTCGCAGAGGAAAAAACTCCCGCTCTGATCCTGATGGACATCCAGCTCCTTGGTATGGACGGCATAACGGCGATGAAGCAGCTCAAGGCTGCGCCGAAAACTAACCGCATACCGATAGTCGCCATCACGGCATCGGCGATGACACACAACAGACAAACGATGTTGGCGGAAGGATTCGACGGCTACCAGACCAAGCCGCTCAACCTGAAGGAATTTCTCGGGGAAGTAGAACGATTAATCGCTAAAGTTGATGGGTAATCGACTTACTTTGTCACAACTTTGCCAGAACTATTTGTTTCAATGTGTCTCTATCGGAGAATGGAGCACGACCATACCGGCTTCAGACGCTTGGATTCATTCAGTTGACGACCAATGGTGACACATAGTCCCGGTACCATCGCAGGACTGAAAATCCTCGTGTCGGCGGTTCGACTCCGTCCCTGGCCACATTTTTCCCTTCTGGTTTCCAACGGCCCACGACTCCCCCGCTCAGGAACAATCTGTCACTGTATATTTCAGCCGGATCAGACAAGATTATTGGAATGGCAGCAGCATACGCTGACTATGATTTGCACTACTCAGGAGTGCGGCTGCTCAGCTTGGAATCAGCGAGAGCTTTTTCCGGTAGTCAGTGAAACACGATCCGGCAGCACCGGTGATCGAGAGGGAGGATAGCTTGCAATACGCCGGCGTTACAGGTGTGGTGGGATGGAAAGAACCAGCACCTATAGATTGGCAGATTGAGCCGTAGCTGCGCACGCCCGAGAAATAGGCGGTTATATGCAATGGGAATACAAAATAGTTGCGCTCGGATTGCTTGTTGATGCCACAGAACCGCACCAGCGGAAAAAGCATGAGCAGATTTTGAACGATCTCGGTCGCGAGGAATGGGAAGCCGTGGCGTACGTGGCGCAAAGCGATACTGTCCTGCTAAAAAGACCAGCGAAGCATGCGGCCGATAGCAAAGCCGTTAGGCAGCGGCGGTGATTATTGGTGATTGCGTGTAATACGGCGGCATTTCAGGGTCGTGGGGACTCTGGGAGATTTTCATCGATCCATTGTTTCACCCAACTGATGGTGGCATCTTCGGCCTGTTCTTTGGAACTAAAACCTTTTATCCCATCGTTGTAGACCGTGATGCCCAAGCTTCCCTTACGCGATTGAAACCTACCCGCGGTTTCCCAGAGACCGTCGTGTTCCTCGGTCGCAAAATCTATCGCGTGGCCACGGTATGAACACGAACCTTTTATTTGGTTTGCCATGCTTTCAGCCCTATTATAAACGTTCATACCAGATAAAATCCATCAGAGATGACCCACTCACCCCGTAGCGCTCAATTTCTCACAGAATTGCTTATACCGAATGACGAACCAACGGCCGTCGTAATGGGCCCGTCTGTGTTTGAATTCTCGCCGTTCCCATCGTCCTCGGTCATCTCGGCAATGATTTCCTGAAGAGATTCCAATTTGGCGACCTTGTCCATACCGAACCGCTGGAGATTCGCCGATAGAGATCCCACGAGCGGTCTTTTGTAGCCGTCCAATTGAGCCAGCGCCTTGGGATTCGCCCTCTGGATGACGCCCTCAATGGCCTGGTTGAAGGTGACCAGCAGAGACACATCGCTCGCGATGATCTCGGCCAGCACGGGCAGGCCAGTGCTTATCTGGGGCTCACCGCCCTTATCAGTGATTAGACCGTCTAGGATTTCTTCTCGAATGGACTGTTCGGCGGGGTTCAGTGCGCCGTTGATCCGTCGCTGCGAGATCCCAGCCAGACCGTGGCGGAAGGCGTTCTGATTGCCCGGTGGGCCTGATTTGCCGCGTAACCCTGCCATGAGGCATTGGATAGCGGAGAGAACGGGATTTTTCCTCTGAATTGGCGGAGTTATTCGGCTCTCTCAGTATTGAGTAAAGCGTCTAGCGGTGACACAGCCCGTTTGTTAAACTCAACTCATGTCTACACAAAGAAAAAAGAACTTAGCTAAAAAGCCCACTCAACGCTTTCGCTATTGCGGTTGGGTATGTGAAGTGTAAAAACCCACAGCGCAACAAAGACCCGGACTCTATTTTCCGATCCGTCGACTGTCAGGTGCAGCCGGGAAGAAGAAAACCAGCAGTTAGTAAACCTTCCTCAACCTTTAACCTCTAGAAAAAAGGAGGAATCGATTATGGAAGTGAACGAGAAACACAGTCTGCTCGAGAAAGGCATGCACGTTAGAGATCGGCTGGCGGAAGTGGGAGGCGAAGCCGCGCGCTTGAAAGCTGCAGCTTCTCACGCCGTCGAAGATGCTGTGACTGAGGCCAAGCGGTTGGCCAAGCACAGCCGTTATGCCGCTGAAGACTTGATGGAAGATGCGGCCCATCGCGTCAAGCGCGATCCGCTACGCTCAGTGGCCTTGGGCTTGGCGATCGGCCTCGGCATGGGTGCGCTCTCTGTATGGGTGGCGACGCGCAACGCCAGAGAGTAGCCAAAAAACGAAGACGAGATGATTCGGGACACCGGAGAGAAGCAGTTGTAATCTACGCTTCTATCGTCCTACGAATCACCGCACAAATTTTATTCGTTCAGTAGGTTGATGGATCAAAGGCTTAACGTCTGGCTTGTGGAAACCGGGCACGCCATTGTCTGACGTATCAACATTACACGCGTGCAAAAATGGCGTGCGCCGGTTAGCTCTGACGTTGACCCTGTAATTGAATTGTTTGAATTGTATTCTTCCCCCCTAACAAATCCTGTAAGATTTGCCTGAGGCGTCGTTGAATTCGATCCTGCGACTCCCTCAGAGTTTCTGCTCGAATAAGGCCCCTTTCGTTCTCTCAGTCTTGGATGGATTCGAATTGATGCCGATTATTTTACTGGCAAAGTAGTAGCAAAGTTAAAAAATTCTCTTGTGTTCTCTTGTGCTTAGAGATGCTACGAGAATCCTGAATCCTCGTATCATCTGCTTTCAATCTGTAACGTGTCGATCTGGTTATCGACGTCATGAATGTCGTGCCGCTTCCCGTTCGTCAAATAAAGGAGGTCTCTCGCGTTATCGGAGGTGACAAGAGATGAATTTTATAGGGTTGAAGGAAATCGTCATTATAGGATTGTTGCCCGTGTTTTTTGTGATTGGCCATTCCGCTGCGCAGGAAAAACTTCTCCTCGATTTGAAACAGGTGGCTGATAGGCCTCGTCCAGATGTGGAAAAGATTTTAGGTCAACCATCCAAACTCGTAGACGACATTTTTAGAGGTACCCGAGGCACCACCTATCCCGCGATAAGAGCAGCCTATACGAACGGGGCCATTGAGGTCACGTATTTGGAAGGTGGAGCAAGGTATCTGACGATATGGGTGCAAAAATTGAGCGGAAAATATCTGGACTATTCCTACCCCAAGGACGGATGGACGCTACTGGGAGATCTTGGCTTGGATAAGAATGCGACAGGTGATTTATCTAATCAGGCCGTCACCAGATGGCGGAATCTGCCGGGCATTTACGAGATCAATATTTTTCCTACGGCTGAAAATAAAATTTCGTACGTGCATGTTTTAACAAATCGAATCTACGAATAAACGCGATCACGTTTTGCACTCCGAATGATCGGCACTGTGCCCGCAGGTGGGCACTTGATTGAGAATCAAATTCGTTCTTGCTCCAACAGGTGAGGCGGGTCTGCTCCGGGCGTTGCCTCAGGACGGTCGGCCAGGAACCCAGCCGGGCAACGCGGCCGCCTGCTTCACCCAGGTCGCCATCTGCGCCTCGTCGAGATCGTCCTCGTGGATGTCGATCCAGCGCGCGTCCTTGCCCGTGCCTCCGGGTGGAACGGGTCGCAGCGACGTGCCGCGGAAGAAGGTCACCTTGACGTAGTGCGTGAAGGTGTGGAACCCCAGGAACAAGCCCTGGCCTTCGATGCCGTACAAGGGCGAGTTCCACTTCACGGCCTTGCGCACGTTGGGCACGTTGCGCACGATGAGCGCGTCGAGGCGCTTCCCAATGGCGCGCTTCCAGCCCGGCATCGCGGCGATGTACGCCTGCACCGGGGCGTCGCCGTCGGCCTTCGCGATTTGCGGATTGCCGCCTGAAAGGAGTTTCAACGGCTTGGCCTTCGCGCCTACCCTCGACGGTCCCTTGCCCTTGGTGGTCGCCTTTCCCGGCTTTGTTGCACGCGACGTGCTCCTGGCCTTCGGCTTCGCCTTGCCAGGCATGTGCACGGGACCCGGCGGGCCATTCTGGGCCACCGCGGCCTTCACGAGCGCCTTGAACGCGCCCGCGTCGACCTTCTCCCCTTCGTGGATGTCGATCGCCCTTCGCGTGTTGCCTTCCAAGCTGGAATTGAAGAGGCGCGATGGGTCTGGGATCCTGGCCCCCCGGGCGAACGTGAGCTTCACGACCTTCGTGTACGCCTCCCCGGTGCAGACGATCCCGTGGTGCGACCAGACCGGAGTGCCCATCCACTTCCACTCCTCGGTCATCTCGGGGTCGGCTTCCAGGATCAGCGCCCGCATGCGGGCCAGGGTCTCCCCGCGCCATCCCCCTAGATCGCGGATCCGCTGGTCGATGAGCCGGGAAGCGGGTTTCCCGGTCGCTTGCTCGAGATCACTCCTCTTTGGTTTTGGCGCCACGGTTCATTCTCCAACTCGTTGTGACGCGGAGGCTGAGCAGCCGAGGCCCGCGATCTTTGCGAGCGGGTCCGAAGATCTGTCTCAAGGCGCATGTTATACGCCACCCTCTCAGTCCAACCGGCTTCCATAAACGTACCTGATGGGAATAGACGATAGCTCGACACCTTCGAGACAACGAACATTGACATCCCACAGTTCTGGAGCTGTACGCGGACGACGGAACGGTAAGATACCGCAGTCAGGACAGAAATAGTCTTTGGCGGTCTTCGTATGCCACTGGTAAAGAGAAAGCTCTTCGATCGGCGTTAACAGACGAAAATCTTGTTCTTCGACACGATGAATAAGGGCACCTCTTCGACGACATATTGAGCAGTCACAAACTCGGACATGATCGAGATCAACGTCAACTTCGAACTGAACTTTACCGCAGTGACACGAACCTTTGTATGTCTGTTTCATGACGTATAACTAGTAGGAACATCTTCGTATAAAGCTCGCTCAGTTGTTTGCCGTCGAGCGATTGCACGCCGACACATTAAGAATTACGCCGTTTCACTGCTGGCCTTCAACGTTTTGCTTGCCTAAATAGGATCTCAGGTGAGTTACCTGAAAGACTCTGTGAGGAGCGCTGGTCTGCACCTGTCGTTCCGGGATGAGGATTGATTGCCCGCGGCACACCTGCATTACAGGCGTGGCGGGATGGCAAGACACACCACCACCGGTGAGATTAGAAGCTACTTTTTCTTCAGCTTTGGTCGTTTGGGTTTGAAGGGGCCCCTCATGGCTTCTTCCACGACTTCTTGCGCCAGCCGATCAATGGCGGTGAGGTTTTTTGCCTTAGGGAAGGCTAACGGCTGGCCTATCCCCCAGTCGGTAGCCGTTCTTTTCGACTTTGCAATTCTTTTCTTTGCTTTGTTGGCCATGCCATCAGAATGACATAGCTAAAATTTTTGTCTATCCCTCCGTTCGCCTTGTTAGATATTTCATATAGTTGTCCATAATCGAATGAAGAGGGTAAAAGCTGGTCACCCCCATCATTGTCTGCATCTGCCTTCGTAATTGGAGTGGTTTGGTGTGAATTTTCGCTGGTCCCATCGTCCTCGGTCATCTTCGGCGATAATCTCTTGAAACGACTCCAATTTGGCGACCTTTTCCATGCCGAACCGCTGGAGATTCGCCGACAACGCGCCGACCAGCGGTCTTTTGTAGCCGTCCAATTGGGCTAGCGCCTTGGGATTTTGTCTTCGCTTTCTGATTATTCTGGATGACGCCCTAGATCGCCTGGTTGACGGTGACCAGCAGTGACACGTCGCTCGCGATGATCTCGGCAGCACGCGCATGGTGGTGCTGATCTGCGCCTCACCGCCCTTATCGGCGAGCAAGCCTGCCAGGACTTCTTCTCGGATTGACTGTTCAGTGGGAATTGAGCGCGCCGTTAACGCGGCGCTGGGAGATCCCAGACCGTAGCGGAAAGCATTCTGATTGCCTGATGGATCGGATTTGCCGGGGATGCCTTGCCATGCTCTGGAGTGTAGCGCATGACCAGAGACTTTTCCTTTGAATTGTGTTGGTTCGTGCTGTTGGTGGCTAAGAAGTGACCAGAGCGGAGGGGTGTACCAATGATTAATTATTTCCACCCAGCAGGCTCGTACCCTTTTTGGCGGAGGCAATTGTCCACGAATTGCTGATTGGATGGCTGCGGCGGTTTAGATCGGAACAATCCCTGCAATAGTGCGTGCGTAAGGCTACCCGCTACTCCGCCTACTGCGCCTGCTGCGGCACCTTGACCCGCCCGTCCAACAATCGCACCACCGGCACCCCCTGCGCCGCGCCCACAACACTGCTAGTCGCTGCACCGGCGACCACATTCCCTTTGGCAGCATTTCCACTCTCGGTCGACGTCGCTTCGGCGCGTGCTATACACTCGTCGATGTCCCGTTCCCCGACCTCAGCACCCATGCGCATCAGGTGTTCATTGGAAGATAGCACCGGCCTCTGACTCGCACATGCCGAGACCCCGAGTAAGAGCGAGACAAGTGTCGCACCCTGCAGAAGCATGTTCTTGATGGACATGAGAAATACCTTGTCATTATCTTCATACGTGTCAACCCGACTGCCTCGGACAAGGACGTAATTTGGTCGACGCCACAACCCAACAAGGCGGGATTCTGTCTGATTTGGCTGATTCGATCTACCAATGGTGGATAGATTCGAACTCACGGGTTTTTTTCTTATGGCAAAGTGATGGCAAACCAGAGAACTTCAATTGTGATTTCTCGTGGTTACACGTGCTGAGAATCCTTAATCCTCGTGTTGCTTGGTTTGGTTTGGCATGCCCGTCCTCAGCTATGCCGCAAGCTTTCACTGGATAAAGCATCAAACGTACATTGCGAAAATTAGCACGAATCATCGGCGAGGGGCTGGGGCTGTCAATCTCCCCCGGCAACTTGATTGATAATCAATTTCGTTTTCGGCTGGTGATATATACATACTATTGTTGGCAATGCTTGAAGATGGTGAACTTGTTAGAAAAACTCAAGTAGAGAAAAAAAGGATGATACTTATGTATCGGTTTGAAGAGTCCCATTGGTTGAGATTGCCGCCTACTTGTCGGCACGGCGACGTTTACACCGTGCCCCGTCAAGAGCCACTTTTGACCATCGGATCGCCGAACTGTTTGAGCAAAAAAAATGGGCCAAGCCTTGCGGCATGACCCATCCTGAAGCTTCACCACTATTCTTGATTAATGCGTTTTATCCGCTGGCACGCTGATGCGTGAGAGAGGAGACAGCAAGTCTATAGACTACTTCTTGCCCGACCTCTTCTTCGCCGCCCAGTAAGCTTTCAATTTAGCCGACAACTTCGCCCGGGTGGCAGTGCTGAATGCTTTCTTCTTGGCCGCAGGTCGGGCTGAAACAGCCGGTTTCGACCGTCGAAGTTTTGCCCATCTTGTCCTTTGAGCTGCCGCAATCTTCTTTTTCACAGAAGCGCTCATGGGCCGATTTCTCGTTGGCGCCGCTCGCGATGTAGCTGGCGCACCGAGGATGCTACCGAGCTCTTTATTAAGCTTGTCGATTTGTTCCTTGATATAGGCAGCACGTTTCAGTTGCGCGGGTGTAAGGTCAAGTAAATTCATGTCGGCAGTAAATACATTCAATGCGGTTTTAAATCAACCGCTCACGCGTGTGAGAAGGGCGGGGCGGGTATTGCAGTTGTCCGAAAATAACTGCTCACCGCCCCGATAGGGGGGATTACTTGGAAGGTTTAGAGCTTTTGGCGGTAGACTCAAGTTTTTTGCCACCACTCGTGAGGCCTTTGGTTAGTAGGCCGTCTTCATCCTTCTTTTTTTGCAACCCGGATGGAAGCTGGCCTTTTTTCTCCGAGTATTTCTGCAAACCGGAAGGCAGCTCTCCAGCTTGACGACCAGAGTTTTCCTTTTCCGTGGTCTTTTCGCTGCTCTTGATTTTGGTCTTGCCTTCCTTCTTGGCCAAAGCAGGCGATGCTGTCAGCCCCAATGCGCAGGTGACCATGAGTGCCGGCACGACCCGTTGTAGCTTCAAAATATTCATAATCTCTCCTTTGTTTTTGCCACCAGTGTGGCTTTGTGAGCGGAGGCCAACGCAGCAACCATGCCATAGCTCAATCATCAACATTACGAGCGTTTAGTGTGAATGAGATTCGGCAGTAGGCGCTAAAATTACCGAGCCTACGAAGTTTTGTCCGGTGACATTTGGATAAGCAATGAAGCAGAGGACAAATTCCTACCAGGAAACCCGCGGCCGCAGGTAGCACTGTCACCGAGGACGGCTCGCGAGCCCATCACCGCTGCGGATGTTGATCGCTACATCGTTCCAAAGAAAGAAATGGAGTTCGGCCGCAGAACTTTAAATATTTATGACACGACATCACCGCCAATGTGTTTGTCAACTGACACGCGTATGCGATTGGAAGTAGATTGAGTTGTCAACATATGGGTGTCAACGCTCCAATGCGTTGCAGCACGCTCCTTGGCACAATCCGTGCGCTGTGACACCGTAAGGACGTTGACGCAATGAACTGATACCCCAACGTGGTCACCAAGGGGATCGGGGAGCGAGTGGTGAAACCGGCAACAGAGATTCTGTAGCCGGTTTTTTTTTGACTAACGTCTGAATTTTTTATAGGCGCGCAAAAACCTAGTTAGGAGGTGTGAGATGAACATTTTGAAGAGACTTTGCTGGGAAGACGACGGACAGGGCCTTGTTGAGTATACGTTGGTTGTCGTTCTAGTTGCTTTAGTTTTTTGGATGGGAGTGCGAAATACGAACGTCGGAGCCAATTTGGCACAAGGCTGGACAAGAGTACTTGAGTGCGTGACAGCACCATTTTCGTGCAGCGCCTAAACGCTGAACTGGCTGATCGTGATAACAACACCAGCAGCCACAAGTCTGGACGGGCAATTTGCTCACATTGCCTATTCTGCACGTCAGAGGAACGTAGCATAAAGCGGCCATGACTTTGCTAATGAAATAAGTCGCCGCCCGTAACCGGCGAAGGGCCATTCCCGGTGCAGCATCCGGAGCGAAAAATGAGAGCGAACCGTGCTAGTCAAAATGATGATTGCGCAGTGGAGAACTCAGATCAGGTCTCGAAGAGTATGCGCGTCAACTGCGCGCCCTCGGGCAGGCACTCGAAAAATTTGGGGTTCGCTGCATTTGACCTGGAGATTAAAAAACGGAACATGTCTGGTAATTGCTAAAACCGTCCCGGCAGAACGTTGCTATCGGAATCAACCGGAGAAAATGTAATGAATCAGAGAGTGAAGTGGCGTGACCGCATCAGACGTACGTCTATAATTTCGACGCTCTACGGTATTGGCCTGGTTGAGGCATACTACCTACCGCGTTATGGCATCCACTGGTTGCTTGCTGGGATATTGGCCGCAGTGCTTCTGGCGACATTCTGGATTCGATCACGGTGGGATTAAGACAACCGGCGCGGAGCGAATGGAGACTCCGTATGGGAAAAAGGAAATCGAAAGAAGGCAATAGCCGATAGAGCCAAAACAAAATACGGGCGACGTAAGCCGATACGCCTACCAACCGAATTAGAAATATAAATTATTTCTTGCCCGCCTTCTTCTTCGCCGCCCAGTAAGCCTTCAATTTAGCCGACAACTTCGCCCGGGTGGCCGTAGTGAATGCTTTCTTCTTGGCCGCAGGTCGGGCTGAAACAGCCGGTTTCGACCGTCGAAGTTTTGCCCATCTTGTCCGTTGAGCTGCCGCAATCTTCTTTTTCACAGAAGCGCTCATGGGCCGATTTCTAGTTGGCGCCGCTCGCGATGTAGCTGGCGCACCGAGAATGCTAACGAGCTCTTTATTGAGCTTGTCGATTTGTTCCTTGATCGAGACAGCACGTTTTAGTTGGTCTGATGTAAGGTCAAGTAAGTTCATGTGCGCAGTAAACCTCCAATCCGATTCTAAATCAAGTATCTGTTTTCTGACTATCTGGCAAGCCTCTTTGTCACGCCGCAGGCCGGCAAAGCTCGAATGCCGTACATGACCATCCGGAGTCCCACCCATTGGACACCGCTTGACGCCGAGATTCGATCAAGAGTAGTCTCGTGGCTCTGAGTCCCGCGTATTTTACAAAACACATTCGGAGGAACGGATGGCTCTCTTAATCGTGGACTATCTCAAGGCTTTTGGTTGGGGGTTGGTGGGCGCCATTACGATGGCGATTTCTCTCTGGATCCTGCTCAAAGTCTTCACTTGGCTGACACCTATCGACGAATGGGAGGAGCTGCGAAAAGGCAACCTCGGAATCGCAATCATCATGGCTGCTGTGATTATGGGATTCGCGATCGTGGTCGGCTCCATGGTCGCACCGCCGCCGATCGCGTCTGTTGCGCCGTAGCTTCTCGACTTCCCTAACGTTGAGAGCGGATTTCTTATCTCAAGGCGCGTAGACACCAATAAAATTTTCAACTCTCTCTACTTGCTCTGTGTCTCTGCGGTCCAATTTCCGGCGGTTTTGTGGTTGCAAAGCGGGCTATGGCGCGCGACATGGTGGTCGTCAGGGAGCGGCTCGACTTCCCTCGCTTCTCGGTTGCTGGGCATGACCGCGCCGGTCGTGTCGCCTATCGCCTAGCTCTCGACCATCTGGGCCGAGGCGAGTGTTCATTACGCACGCGGCTCATTGCAACACCGGTATGTTTCGATCGTCGTTTCAGCGGCGATCAGTGTTTGGGCATTCCTTCGAATATCGCGCCCCAGCTGAGCAAGTCGAGGCGGACTTTGCGCCGCAACGCTCCTTCGTAAGTCAAACCGCGGGCGCCGCAGTGGCGCGAGCAGAGCCACACACCTGAGTTCTACGCCGGTCGGTCGAGTCGCGGCAAAGCTGGAGCGTCGCCCCGCACACGTAGGGCTTTCGATCCGATGTGGGCTTGATAATTCTTAATGCTTCCATGGTGTCTCCGTCATTGGTGTCGATTCTGATTCGATCATTTTTCGCGTTGAGCGCGCGTATGCGAGGGACTTCAGAGAATTTAAATGGAATCGTCGCGGCCGGCTTTTGCCTCGCTCGATAATATTGCGACGATCGGTCCGTCGCCCGGTGTCCATTGACTGCAGTTGGGGCAATCGGCCAACATGGTTTCAAGGTCGCGCTGCTCATTTTCCGTTGGATCGACCGCAAGAGCGAGCGGATGACTGCAGCGGTGATTGATCGTTCGCCAGCCGTGTTCCGGAGAGTTACGCCATAGCGATCTGAAGGTGAGCCACATTCGTAGCATCGCGATTCGAAGGTGGTGTCCGTTGGTTCTGGTCAACTTTAGCGATGCTCGCGATGAAGCCGCTGACAAACCATCCGCGACAAATCTCGATCGGTCAACAAACATCGGACTAATTGACGGTCGTAACGCGCTGGTCAGCCAGAATCGCCCCCTCATTGGTGAACAACCATCGCCGCAGCCATAGTTCGATGGTGCTCGATTGCTGTTTTCTCAGCGTGTCAAAGAACACCCGCCAGGGAATAACCGGGATCTCCATTGTCTCTCTCCTTAGAATTGATGACTAGTGAGTTTTCTTATCGTGAGCTTCGAGGTGCTTTTTCAAAAAGCTCAGCGAATAGATTCGCGTACCGCAGCGCTTGCAGATGGTGGCTCTCTGCTGGGTTTCTCTCACGGGGACTTTCTTGAACATGGTTGCAAGCAGAAGTTTCATCGTTTGCTCCTCCAATGGATTTGATGCTACCTCCGTAGAGCAACGGCAATGCCACGAACCTGATTTTCGCTGCATTCTAAAAAGTGCTGATTTTCCAAGAGTCCTGGGTCGGCGAAGCTACCTGTAGGCAGACCGTTTAGGCCAGTCTTGTCCAACAGTGAGCAAGATTGAACAGTGTTGTCCTGAAATCTTACTTGGAGTCCCTCAAAAGCCCAATTTTTGAGCTTCACGTGGGGTCGGCAGCTCGGATGTTTAGGTGCGCGGGGATTCGAACTCGGGAAGTGTTATAATTGCTAATTGATCGTTGTTGATGGCATCAAGATCTAGCCCAAATGGCATATTCGAACCCAAAAAATCAGTTTTCCGCCGACGCGTAGTTTTGTTATAAGTAAGTGGTTTATGGAAGGGGAGAAGAATGGATCGTGTCAATAGATTTATCGACTACCTATCTCGGCATGTCTTCGAGCCGGGGCTGGGCTGGGTGATAGATCACCCCATTGTATCGGTAGTCGTCGTCGTGGCTTTGATCTATTTCTCGGTGCGCAATTACCGCATGCTGTGATTCCTCGCCGGCAAAATCCACAGAGCTAAATCTCGATTTCATCGACGATTTTTTCCTTTCAGCCCTTCCGCGGCGGTCCCGCCCTCGGCACGCGCGGCAATAACGTTCCGCATAAACTCGCAGTTGCTTTTTTCCAGGTCGGGGAATAGGATTTTTGCCAATTCGCTGAGGAGTTGCCCTATGCCGCTAGTTTCTGCCATGGCCGCAAGCCACGCGCCTAACATACTTCTTGAGCCGGGCCGTGAATGGGAAGACTTCATGGATCTGCACTACAGTATGGCGGCGCCCCAAGGCACCGCGAGCAGGCCGACTTTCGAACAACAAAAAAAACTACGGCAGGATGCCGAGGCCGCTTTCGGCGCACTGCGCAAGGATCTGGAGCAGGCGAAACCTGACGTCTTGATCGTCATTGCCAACGATCAATTCGTCAACTTCTTTTGGAATAATATTCCGACGTTTTTCGTCACCATTGCTGATGAAGTCAAGGGTCAGTTTACCCGTCATTCTTTCCGCTATCGAAATCACAAAGAGTTAGGTAAAGCGATCATTCGCGCGGGCATGGACAAGGGCATCGATTTCTCCTACGGCGAACACATCGAGTTGCAGCACACTCAGAACGTGCCGCTTTATTTTTTGCTACGCGAACCGACGATCCCGATCCTGCCGATTTACGTAAACACGTGGGTCGATCCGGCGCCGTCGCCGCGGCGTTGCTATCAAGTCGGTGAGTTGATTCGCGAAGTTGCGGAAAAATCCGCCGAGCGCGTGGCGATTCTAGCGACGGGCGGGTTATCGCACTTTCCGGGCTCGCCGCGTATCGGCGAGATCGACGAGACCTTCGATCACAAGCTCCTCGAAGTGATGCGCGAAGGTAAAGGGAAAAGCCTGGTGGATTATTCCGTGCAAGACCTGTTGCAAGCGGGCGATACCGAATTTCTCAATTGGATGGTTGTGATCGGCGCCGTCGGCGATGCAAAAGCATCTTACACCGCCTATATGCCCGACTTTGTCGCGACGGGCTGGGGATTTGTCAGTTGGAGGTCGTTGTGAGCTGTTACGATCTGAGCCGTCTGCTGTTTGATTTGAAGATGAACGAATCAGTGTATCAAAAATCGCTGAAGGACTTTGAGCAAGTGATGGGCGGGTATGATCTTTCGACCGAAGAACAGGACGCGTTGCGTGCCGGCGATCCGCGCAAGCTACGCCAGCTCGGCGTCCACGGCATGCTCTGTCTCTATATCAAACGTCTCCAGCCGGAGTTCCGCGACAACATTTACTGGCAGCAGAAGTGAGCCTGGCACGCTGCTGAAAAAGACCCATCTGCTTCGTCAGACTGTGTGAAAACTCTTTGAGCTTTCGGCGTATGCATGGGCGACGATTGAGCGGCTCATTGAATTCGCCTGTCACCCTAAACCGCGACTACCCAGCTGAGGATCCCGTCTTCTTAGGTAACGGCCTCCATCATTTTCCGTACTCCGAGAATATTCATCACTCGCCTGAGGTTGTATGCCAGTATTGTCAGACTCGTCTCGGCTCCGACCTTGCTTAATCCCCGCATCAGAAAGTAACCCTGGTTCATGGCCCGTTTGATGGTGCCAAAAGGATGCTCCACTAGACACTTGCGTAACTCTGCCTTCTCGGGATGCTCCGTCATTCGCCGGGCCATCGCTTCCAAAATCGCTTCATCGACCCAGCGTGTGATCCGCCGCCTTCCCCTTTTGTTGATGCTACACTTGGACTTTAACTCACAGCTGTTACAGCCATAGATCTCGTAGGAGTGCACCGCCCGACCCTGTTCCACACTGTCAAAGCGGTAGCTTAGCTCTTTTCCCGCAGGACACCTGTAGCAGTCCTTTTGTGGCTCATAGACAAAGTCCTCTTTAGTAAACAGTCCACGCTTAAGGTTCGATGAATTATTGGGCTTAGGGACGTAAACCGTCATCCCGGACTGCTCGCAGACTTTCAGTTCTTCCCCGTTGTAGTAACCCCGGTCGGCCACTACCTCTAGACTCTGTACGCCGAGCGTCTCTTGGGCCTTCTTTGCCATCGTGGACAGTTGCCCTTGGTCGGTGACTTCATTGGTCACCTCGTGCTCCACCACCAACTTGTGCTTGTGATCCACCACGATCTGCACGTTGTAGCTGACCTCCACCCCGTGCCCTACACGCATCGAGCGGCTCTGCGGATCTGTCAATGATATTTGACTCTCTGCACTGCCTTCCAGATCAGTCTTTAACTGCTCATACTGCGCTCGGCGCTCTTTGTATCGTTCGATCTTCTCCTTGAGCTGTTCTGGGCTCACACCCCGTTGCCCGGCTTCCTGCTTATCCTGTTGATCCAATTGCTTAAGATACTGATCGATCTTACCGTCGATCTCTTTTATCATCCGCCTAAGCTTTTTTTCTGTGAAGTTGCGCTTGGGACTATTAACCGCTCCAAATTTGCTGCCGTCGATGGCCACCAACTCGCTCCCAAACAGCTCTAGCCGCTTACACCACAGCGTGAACTCTCGACATACCTTCTTGATCCCTTGAGCATTATCCTTGCGAAAGTCCGCGATCGTCTTAAAGTCCGGCCTAAGCTTGCGCATCAGCCACATCACCTCCACGTTGCGCCCGGCTTCGGTTTCTAGCCGCCGACTCGAGCGCGTCCGATTCAGATACCCGTACACATACAGCCGTAAAAGATCTCCTGGATCATACGGCGGCCGTCCCGTATCCTTCGGGATCGCCTTTTGAAATCCCATCCCCGAAAGGTCCAGTCCTTCGATAAATACATCGATGAACCGAACCGGATTTTCCTCACTGATGTAATCGTCCAGCACCTCTGGAAACAACACCGTCTGCTTACGATCTTCTCCCTCAATGTATCCCATCCAACATCTCCCTTGATCTCAACGTTGGATGATTCTACATTCGAACGATCCATTCATGAACAATATTCTCTGTCACTATGGTTCTAAACGGAGTTTTCACACAGTCTGTCGTTGCGCTAGGCCGATTTCGCGTCAACGTACAGGAGTACGCCTACGCTCATCGACCTTCGCGCGCCTCACCTCTGGATCTTTTTGATCAGCGTGCAAGAAGTGGAACCAAAGTTCACAGCATAATTCGAACCCCTCATCATAGTTTAGGGTAGCGCGATCCGGCATCCAGGAGTTTCAAATGCTTCTGGATACCGGCCTTCGCCGGTATGACAAAAAAAGACGCAGGAATTGGGACAGCTGCTGATTTCTGATCTCTGACTTCTGACCGCTGTTCTTTTGACCCGCCGTATCGGCTTTGCTAGTATCCGGCAGACGCAAAACTACCGGGGGGAAAAGCAAGAATGGATTTAGGACTAAAAGGAAAAGTCGCTTTGGTCGCTGGCGCCAGCCAGGGAATGGGGCGCGCGACGGCGTTGGGATTCGCTCGCGAAGGGGCAAAGGTGGCGATCTGCGCGCGCGGTGAAGCGGCGCTCAACGAAGCCGCGGCTACGATTCGCAAGGAAACCGGCGGCGAGGTGCTTGCAGTGGTGGCCGATATGGCGAAGCCGGAGGACATAAAAAAATTCGTCAATCAGAGCGCCGAGCACTTCGGCCGCTTGGATATCATCGTCAACAACGCCGGCGGACCGCCCCCGGGTGAGTTTATGAAGTTTACCGACGAAGATTGGAGCAACGCCTACAATATAAGCTTCATGAGCACCATGCGCATGACTCGCGAAGCCGTGCCGCACATGCGCAAGGCCGGCGGCGGCCGGGTCATCAATATTACTTCGTATTCGGTCAAGGAGCCGATCACGGGCCTGGTATTGTCCAACGCGGTGCGCAGCGCGGTAATTGGCTTGGCCAAGACGCTCTCGCGTGAGCTGGCGCGCGATAACATTCTCATCAACAACATCTGTCCGGGCCGCATCGATACCGAGCGGGCGCAGAAGCTCAACAAAGCTAGAGCGGATCGGGTCGGCCGGCCCATCGAGGAGATCAACAAAGAGATGGCGGCGGAAGTGCCGCTCGGGCGTTATGGTACTGCGGAAGAGACGGCGGATGTGATTGTTTTTCTCGGTTCAGAGCGGGCGAGCTACGTCACCGGCACCACGATTCAAATCGATGGCGGTCTGGTGCGAGGGATACAATAAATGGTGCATTTTGTTATCCAGTGGAATTTGCCGGATCAAAAAGCCAACCTGACTATTTACGCGAACAAGGCTAAAAACGATTGGCTGCCGACAACGCTGGCGCACAAGGGCGTGATCGAGATTCGCAACTACCGAAATCCCGTTGGAAGTGACGCCGCACGTCGCCATTACCATCGACTTCGAGACGCTGGACAACTGGCGCGACTTCATCGATTCCCAAGACTATATCCGCATCATGCGCGAGTTGCGCATCCTCGGCTGCAACAACTTCACCGTCAACGTCTGGGCGCCGTCGAAATATTTTCCCGAATCGATGAAGCCGTAGAAATCGGCAGAGTCTTTTTTAACTTCCTAAGCGTCGCTCGTGTCCTGGTTGAAACCGATCAGGATTATCTCGACATTTCTTAGTTGTCATCCTGAGCCAGGGGCGAAGGATCTGCTTTGTTCATTGCTCGAAGCAGATTCTTCGTCGCAAAGCTCCTCAAAATGACACCCATCGAATTAGAGGCATCACACGAGTTACTTTCTCAAGAGTTCGCGAGGCCGGTCATTTAGATTCTTTCGTCATGCCGGTGAAGACATCCAGAAATCTCTTTAACCTGCATTCCTGTTCGGGCTAGCTTCGCCAGGTTGCCCAGAATGACCGCCCGAATCCCTAGACAAACCGCGAAAAGCTATACTCTATGATCCCATCCGTCGATCAGGCGCTTGGATATGGCCAGACCTCTTTGAGTTTAAGGATGTGTATCCCGTGATTCTTATCGCTCAGATAAATATAGCCGCGCCGGTCGACGATCACGTCCTCCGATTGCGCGGCTAATCGACTTGGCTTGAGGCCGTTTCGCGTTAGTGGGTCTGCGGGCACGAAGTAGCCGATCTCTTTCGGCTGGCGCGGGTCGCGAATATCATAAACGCGCAGCCCCGCGTTAAAGTACGTGAGGTAAGCAATATCATCGCGATCTTCGAGGCAGGCTTGATGATTCGGATGATGATGGTTGTGTGGACCGAAGCGGCCCGCTTTCTCATAGAAGTTTTTCAATTCGCTTTCCGGCGCCGGCTCGGGCAGCGGGAAGAGCGACAGCATGCGCGGGCGCTTCTCGTCGCTGATATCGACGATGCCGGCCATGTTGAGATTTTCATCGCCGTTTTCTCGAATCGCTTCGTCGTTGACGAGGGCGATTTTCCGGCGCGGTAACGGCAGGTAAGTATGGATTCCTTGAGTTGCGGTAATGCCCCGGAATGCGATCTGGCTGATCATCTTCGGCTGGGATATAGCGGAAACGTCGAGGATGATACCGCCGCCGTCGCCGTACGAAAGATAAGCGCGATTGCCTTCGATATGTGCGGGACCATGACAGGAAAACTTCAAGCCATTTGTCGCCGCGCCTTGCACCTGCTCCGGCAATGAGAAGCGGCCAACTTCGCGTGGATTGCCGGCATCGGCGATGTCGACGATCCGATAAATCTTTCCGGTCATGCCGGGCGCGCCCGCCGCGGCGTGAACTAGGTTGCCGCCGTCGTAGAAATTGCGATGCGTGCCGGTGCTGCTGGTTTTGAAGTGGCCGATTTGTTTCGGCTTGGTCGGCTCGCTCACGTCGAATATAAAAAAACCTTCGGTGAATGGTTGGCCGTCGGAGCCGCCCCAGCCCGGCGCGATGCGTTCGAGGCCGGCGATCATCTTGCCTTCGGCGACCTGGACCTGAATCGTCCAGGTATTTTCCGGCCCGGGAACAAAAGTGCAAAACTCCGGAGCCGCCGGGTCGGTGACGTCGAGCACGCTCCAGCCCCGATGCCAGAGATGAGCGACATAGAGGTACCAGCGATTGTTTACTTCCTGCATTGCCAACTTGAACGCCGGCTTGCTGTTTAGATCGTGATATCCGACCGCGTCTACATTCTGAGCAAAATAACCCTGGGGAGTTTTTTGGGTCATATTCATCGCCTCACTGTTACGCCGATTTGTCTGCAATACTTCTTTACCGGACACTGGCTGCACACAGGAGAAATCGGCCGGCAAAGATGCTGGCCAAAGCTTACGAGCAGGTCGTTGTACTCGATCCAATACTGTTTGGGAAGTTTCGCGCGCAGCGCGATCTCGGTCTTCTCCGGTGTTTTTGTATTGATATAGCCCCAGCGATTCGAGATCCGATGCACATGCGTATCGACGCAGATACCCGGTTTCTTGTAACCGAGTGTTACCACTAGATTCGCGGTTTTGCGGCCGACGCCTTTGAACTTTAAGAGCTCGTCGATTTCGTCGGGAACCTTGCTACCGTGTTGGTCGATCAAGGTCCGGCAGATTTCGAGAATATTTTTTGCCTTGGTCTTATAAAAGCCGACGGGGTAGATCAGCTTCTCGATCTTTTTCGGAGAAAGTTTCACCATCGCTTGCGGCGTGTCTGCAACGGCAAACAAACGATGCGACGCCTTCGCCGTCGTCGAATCCTGCGTGCGCAGGCTCAAGATGCACGAGATCAGTACCCGAAACGGGCTCTCGTAGGTTTCCGCCATGAGCGTCACGATGGGCGTTTCCCACTTGGGCACTTCACGACGCAAAATTCGAACGGCGGTGTGAATATCGCGGTCTTTCACGGCGCTGGGCTTTTTCCTGACGATTGGTTAAATTCGAATTTGGTTCTATCATAGATTATACGCGGCAAAAAAGTTTTCTCGAAATGATTGCAGAAAAAGTCGCTAAAGCGCTCCAAGCCCGTTCGCCACAAGCCATTGGCGGCAACGGTCACAAGCCTGCCGCCGTATTGATACCGATCCAAGAACGGCCGGACGGCGATTATCTCGTGCTGACCAAGCGGGCCGATCATCTGCGCACGCATAAAGGGCAGATCGCCTTTCCCGGCGGACGAGTCGATCCGCGCGACGCGGGCGTGACCGAAACCGCCTTGCGCGAGTGCTACGAAGAAATCGGCATTGGCCCCGAGTGCGTAAGGATACTGGGCCGTTTGGATGAATTCACCGCGGGTTACGGCCTCGTCGTGACACCGGTCGTGGGTGTCATCCCGGCGCATTGTGAATTTCGCCTCGATCCGGCTGAAACCACGGCGGTCGCTTCAGTGCCAATTAAATTATTGATGGAGCAACCTAACTTTGTGCAGGACGTTCAGCTTTCACCGGGTGGCCATCCGAGCTATCACTTCTACGTGAATGGTTGGGATGTGTGGGGCGTAACCGCGCGGATCATCGCGCAGTTTTTAGAGGTGGTCTACGATTTCAGAGTCGAGCCATCTTAGCTCTGCTTGCGGTTCGTGATGCGCGTTTTTATCTCTGCGATGAGGCGATGACGAATTTGGGCCTCAGCAAAGAAATCAACGCGGGCAAGAGGAGCAACCCGCCGAGCATGTTCATCGTCAATATAATCAGGAGCTGGGTGCCCATCTCCGCCTGAAAGCGCAGCGGCGAAAAGGACCAAAACGCGATGCTGGCGGAAATAAGAAACGCGGTGTAGAGCACCGCTTTGCCGGCCGTGGCCACGCCGTCGATCAAGGCTTGGTTGAGATCGTTTTGACGCTGGCGCCGATATTCTTCGATCGCCCGCGAAACGATGTAGATGCCGTAATCTTCGCCGAAGCCGATGCCCAGACTGATGACGGGCAGCGTATTCACATTCAGTCCGACATTCCAATAGGACATCAGCGCCATGCCGAATGTATTCGACATCAACACGACGCCGACGAACAACAGGCCGGCGGACAGCGAGCGAAAACCTAGCGCACAGAAAACCAATTGAGCGAGCAGCATCAAGCCGAGGGTGATTTTGTCGGAGCGGGCGATGACTTCGTTGGCGGCCGCCAACACGCCGGCGTAGCCGCTGGCGAGTTGAAGCGCGCGCCGTGAGAGGATTGTTTTTGATAAACTCCTTGGCCCGGTCGATCGACTTCGCGCAACGTGTCGCCCTTGTGATCGTAGAGAAAGAAAGTCACCCGCCCATGCTGAAAGTTGTAATTGACCCAGCGGTCGAAGTCACCGGGCTCGCTGCCGTGTTCGGCGACCATCAATATGCCGCCGACCTCGTCGCCTGACCGCGGCAACAAGCCCCAGCGCGGATCGTTGTAATGCAACACCGTGTTGATCTGACGGGTCAGATCGACCAGGGAATCGCTCGAGCCGACGTGCGGCGAACGCAGCATGTGGCGCTGAAAGGACTTCGATCTTTTCCAGCACCTGAGGCGCCTTCATCGTGCTTTCCGTTTGTCCTTCGACGATCACGTAAAGGTGATCGGTGCCCTGAAATTTGTCATTGATGTGACGCACGCTCTGGTTGTAGTCGGAGTCGGGCCAAAGCAGCGGCGAGCCCGGGCGCGAATCGCCGACGGTGAGAAACTGATACCAATACAAACTCCAACCGATGACGGCGGCAAAGCCGGCGATGACGACGAGCCTGCCCGAGGGTGAACGCAAAATTTTCCCACTGCTGCGTAGCGGCGCTTCGAGCCAATGTCCTTCGCCGCCCTTCGGCACTTGGCGCGGCGCGGGAAAGTAACAGCAAAGAATCGGATCGAGAATCACCACGGTCACCAAGTTGCTGAGCACCCAAAAGCTTCCGGCGATCGCGAGCTTGGTCAGAATCGGCATCGGCGCGACCAGAAGCACGGTCAAACCGATGGCGTCGGTTATGATGGAAACGCTGCCGGGCATCATCAAGCCGGCCGCCGATTCGATGGCGGCCTTTTCTTTATCGCCGTAGCGCTCGAGCTCTTCAAAAAATCTTTCGCGAAACTGAATTGAGTGACTGATCGTTCGCGCGGCGATCAAAAACGGCACGACCAGAATGAGCGGCTCGAAATTGTAACCGATCAAAGCGGTAAATCCGGTACCCCAGATGAAAGTGATCACCGCGGAGAGCATCGGGATCATGACGCCGTTTAAATTGCGATAGTAGAGGATCAAGATGGCGAGGATGCTCAAACAGGTGAGCGCGATGATCAGCGCGATGGAGCTCAGATGATGATAAATCCAGCCGTAGAGAATCGGCTCGCCGGCGGCGAAGACGCGGGTCTTGGAGTCTTCGACTTCTTTGATCGCTTGTTGAACGCGGCGAAACAACGCGGCGTAATCGAGCCGTTCCTCGTGAAACGCGGCGGTGATGAGCGCGGCCTTGCCGTCCTCGGAAACCAGCCGACCGACGATCGTTGGATTGGCGTAGACGATATCGCGCAGCCGCTCGATCTCCTCGCGCTCTCGCGGCACGCTCGGCCACATCACGGGCTGCACCTCGATGCCCCAAGCGGTGGCGCGAACGTCTTTCACTTTCTGGCGCGCGATGGAAAAAATCTGATAGTTGTTTGCCCCGGGTGTGCGCTCGATGATTTCGGTGAGTTTTTTGATTTTCTCCAACACCGTGATGTTGAAAATATCGCCCTCGGAGACTTCCACGGAAAGCAGCACGACGTTGGCGCCGCCGAAGGTCTTCCAGAAACGATTGTGGACTCGGATATAAGGATGATCTCGCGGCAGGAGATCCGCAAAGGCGGTGTACATTTCAATCTTGATGCGAGAGGTAGGCGAAGCACCAGCGTGGCCGCGATTATGAGGCCCAAGATAACGGCGCGCTTTTTAACGATGAAGAGAGCGAGTCGTCTCATGGAGCGCGGCGAGGGTTATTTGCGCCGAGTTGAACGTCGATCTTAAGCCGCTTCCAATTCTTGCCGCCATCCTCGGTGCGCAACACGAGCCCTCGATTGCCGACCGCCAGCCCGAAGCCGTCTTTGCCGAACGCGATGCCGTTCAAACTGAGGCGCGGAATTTGAACGCCGGCCTGCCGCCAGCTGCCGCTATCCGGATCGGATTGAAGCAGCGTGCCTCGTTCGCCGACGACCGAGATGCGGCCGTTGAAAGCGGCGGCGGCGAAAAGATGGTTGGCGACGCTGCCGCTATTGGCGGTCTCGCGGTGGCGGACGATTTCCCAGCGGGCGCCGTCCCGGGTTTTGAGCACGAGCCCATCGAGTCCGAAGGCATAGCCGTCGGTCGGCGCCGTGAATAGCAGCGCAAACAAGTTTTGGCTTGCGCCGCTAGAAAACGAAACCTCGACGGGGCTTTTTTGTTTTTGCCAACTCTTACCGCCATCCGAGGTCTGGAAAATGACGCCGAACTCGCCGACGATCCAGCCGCGCGACGCGCTGACGAATGTGATCGCCGCTGAAAGTGAAATCGCCCGGTACGGAAGAGGTACTCCAGGAACGGCCACCGTCGTTGGTTCGCACAGTTGCGCCGCGGCTGCCGACCAGCCAGCCGTGGGTCTCGTCGAGCCAATAGGAAGCCGAAAAGATGCTCCGTTGTGCCGGCGGACTGAGAGTGCCAGCTCTTGCCGCCGTCGCGTGGTATGCAGAACGGATGCCGTAGCTGCCGCTGATCCAACCTTTTAACGGATTGATGAAGCGCACGTTGAAAAGAGCGTTCCGGGTGGGCGGTCGATTGAATTTGCCAGGTTTGGCCGCGATCCGGCGGAATGCAGGATCGTGCCGTAGTAGCCGACGATCCAAGCCTGATCGTCGACGATGTCGACGCCATAAAAATTCTCGTTGAACCGCGGTATTTTTTAAAGCCGTCGCGGCGTGGAGAGAAGCCAGTGCGATGCAACGATCAGCCCGGCAAAGCAAAGAGCGAGAAAGCGCATCGAAAAACTTATTCAGCGGCGACGGCAACCCACTCGCGCCATGGGAAACGTTGGCAAATCTACTCGATCGAGCCGCCGCGCATGACGCTTTCAAGCGTGGCCAGACTGAACATGCTGGCAGGGTAGCCCTTGTTGTATGCGCGCGTGGCTGTGACAATCGTCGAGCGGCCGTTTTGGACATTGACGATGACGACGTCGGCGACCGACCAAACTTCGCGGCCGTCGGCGAGTTTGACCGGCGTGAACATGCCGAACTGCTCTTTCCAATATTCACCGCGCTTGTCCCAGATCAAAGTCCAATGGGTATCGAAGGTCATCTTGTTCAGGTGCAGCAGCTTTCTCGGATAGCAATAATTGGAATCCTTGGGCGTGATCTCGAGGACGTAGGTGTCGACGACTTCCCATTTCTCATCCAACGGCAAATAGTCGCCTGGCTTACGATTGAACGGCAAATGTTCCTGGCTGAGATTCACCAGCATCTTTTTTTCGCCGAGAAACTTGTAATTGAAATCGGTGATCTTGCCGTTGAAGCTGTTGATATCGTCGAGATTGAACTCGCTCGGCGCCAGCGTCTGGCAGCGCTGCGTGGTGGTGGCGCGGCGAATGCGGCGAATGCTCGGAATATAAATGTACAGATCGTCGGCGCGATTGGGATCGGCGTAGCGGATTTCCAAGGTCGTCGTGCCCGCGGCATCGCGCGGATAACTGTCGACGCGCAGCTGCATGTAGTCGATATGCTCATAGCCGGGAATCACCGGTTTCGGATCCAAAATGTAGCGCGTTCGTCGGAAAGAGAAAATAAGAAACCAAGTCGGCGCGCCGTTCGGCGCCGTCCTTTTCGATCGCCGAGCGAATGATTTTTCCGCCTTTGACGGCGCCGCCGGTTTTGTAATCATCTCCCAGCCAGCGCCAGAAAAAATTCCACGCGAGCTTCTGGCCGATCTGCGCATCGCTCAGATCGAGCTTCGGAAAAGGTTGGCCGGCGACGTGGCCGAGAAGTTCACCGTTGGCGCCGAGGCGAACTTTGCCGGAGTATTTTTCCGTCGCATCGGCGTATTCTTTTAACGGGCGATAAACTTTTGATGGTTTGATTTGGATGGTATGTCCGGCTTTGATCCGATTCAAAAAATTCTCGCCGACCATGCCCTGAATTCGTTGCCAGTTATTGGGGCCGATGGTGTCGCCGGGTTTAAGATCCGCGTCCGCGGCGATCAGATTGGTCGCGGGCCATAGGAACAGCGCGAGGACGAATCCCAGCAAGCCGCGTAATTGAAAATCGAGAATTCTTTGCGCCGAATTATCATTGAGTCGTCCTCCACATTAACCGATCAGAACTGATAACGCATCTTGAGAAAAACCGAGTCTTTCTCGTCGAAGAAACCCAGCGACTTGAATTTATTGCGGCCGCCGTACAAAGCGCCGACCAGACTTATGCGAATTTTCTCATTTCCCGGCGGCACGTAGCTGATTGAAGGATTGGCCGACCAATAGCCTTCGGGATCGTAGCCGACGAAGACGTCCGGCAAAATCGTATCGCCCAAGTAGCCCGTGCCGATTCTAAACGTCAACGTCGTCGAGACTTTCTTGATCTTCTCCGCCGTGGAAAAGGGATGGATGCCGTCTTCATGATTCAAGATGATGCTTTGAAAAATTTGGAAAGATAAACTAAAGGCGCGCCAGGGATCGTCAGGGTGAAGGAAGGGAATCAGCGTGGTGCGATCGAAACCGAGCGCGTAGCGCAAAGTATGTTTCTCGACCACGCCGTCGGGATGTTTCGGGTCGACCGTGGCTTTTAGGCCGAACGCTCCCGGGAACTTTGAGATGTTGTAGGGCTTGTCCGGAAAGAAGGCGACTTCGCCTCTCATGGTTGTATTGACGGGCACCGTCAGCACGTCACCGAGCGGATAATTGAATTGACCGGCGAAAATATTCGTCCGATCGTTGACCAGTCTGAGGTTGACCACACTGGGCGCGAATCCACCCAGGCAGGGCCCGGGCACCGGCGCGGAGCAAGTCACCCCTTTATTTTTGAAAACCATGTCCGTCGACTGGGGATTGAAGCCCCAAATATACCCAATGCCGAAGTTCAACTTGCCGATGCTATGCGTGATGCGCGCGCCGATCTTCCAACTGTCACCGGCATCCGGTAGCTCTCGGCTCGTGCTGGGAATCACGAGGCAAGAAATGGAAATGGGTGGGGCGGCGGAAGAACAGGCGGGGTTGAGAGAATTAGCAAACAAGTTGCCGAAAGCGTTACGACCCAAAAACATCAGTCGAGTTTCCGGATGGGCCGACCACCGGCCATAGCGAACCTTCAAATCGCCGGTATCGTTGCTACCGACGATCTCGTCGACTCGCTGCTTGGCCTGTTCTAAAGCTCCGGGCAGGGCGAAAAATTCCAAAATCGTGTTGCTCACTGGGCGGACTGTGTACAGGGCTCGCAGTCCCCAAGCAGGAATCCTCGTTTCATCGAGATTGAAAAGATTGGGGGCGGCCGGCGGCGAGAAAGTAAGATCCTGAGGATTGATGAGATCGAGCAGCCGGAAACCATCGGTCTCGCCCCATGAAATGAACTGCCTGCCGAGCCGGACCTTCAGCTGATCGTGCGGCCGAAGATCGAGGACGGCTTCCCAGGGTTTAAAGCTGTCCTCGTCGTAAAAGGTGTTAGGTAGGGGCTTGACTGGCCTCGGCGGGAAGTACGTTACGCTTTGTTCCCGGCTCTTTGCTTCGGCGTTGTACCGCGGCTCTTTGACGAACCGCCACGAGACAAACAGTTTAGCCCAGTCGATCATATCGACGTTGAGCTCGGGCTGGATCGTAAATCGGTTCATGATGAAACGGTTCGAGGTATCGAAGAAACGGCTGCCGTGGCTGACCGAAAGGCCCGAGGTATTTTCAATAAAGCCGCTGAACGAGACCTTCTCTTTTAAAAATGTTTCCCATTCGTCGCCCAAGGGCGACTGACCGGAGGCGGGACTTGAGCCGATGGTGATCAAAAATATTCCGACGGCAAGGTGAACGAGCTGACGGTGCAATGATTCCATAAACTCCTCCGGGGGACGTCGAGCGAGCTATGTTTTTAGGCGCGGTTCGTGATAATTTTCTGAAAAGACTTTTAGTGCTGCTTTTTAAACAAAAAACGCCGACCGGAATTTCATTTATATTTCAAACATTAAGATGTCAAGTAATTATTTTGCCGCGCTCCTATCAGCAGCTCTGCTCGCAACTCCCTACTTGTGGCCGAACCTGTTTCCGCTGGCGTGGTTCGCGTTTGTACCGCTGTTTTGGGCATTGCATCGCGCAGAAAATGCCCGGCGAGCGATTTTCTACGGTTGGCTGACGGGCTTCGCCGCGCATCTCATCGGGTTTCATTGGCTGGTTTACACGATCAGTGCTTTCGGCGGATTTCATTATTCCATAAGTGTGATCGTGTTCCTGCTTTACGCAGCCTTGCAGGCGATTCAAATGGCGCTGTTCGCGATGCTCGTGCGCGTCGCGGGCCTCGGTCCCTTGCAAATCTTTCCGGCCATATTCTGGGTGGCGATCGAGTTTTTGTTTCCGTTGTTATTTCCCTGGCACTTGGCGAATTCGCAAGTGTCGTTTTTGTGGTTCATCCAAAGCGCAGACCTGGTCGGACCTTACGGCGCCGGATTCATCGTTATGTGGTTTAGCGCCGCGGTATATCGGGCGGCGTCGGAGCGCGCACAGGAACCATCGGTTCGTTTTCTGCCGCTGGCCTATTCTGCTCTAGCGGTCATGCTTTCGCTCGTTTATGGGTACCAGAGAATCCAAAGCGTGGGCGAGGAAATGGCCGCGGCGAGAAAATTGGCGGTGGCGGCGGTGCAAGGTAACGTCGACATCGATCTTAAGTGGAACCCGGTGCTGGCGCAGAAGAACCTCGATCAACACCGTAAGCTTACCGACCAATTGAATGCCGTGCAGCTGGTCATATGGCCCGAGTCGGCGATCGAAGCTATGGTGCCCGAGGACCTGTCGGCTTTGCCGCCGGAGATTATGCCGACTTTCAAGTCGGACCAAACGTTTTTCATCTTCGGCGCCAAGAGTTTTCGCGGCACGCTCGGCCGTCCTGGCGCGAAAGCCTTCAACACGGCATTCTTCACTGACGCCAAGGGACGTATTCTCGGCCACTATCACAAACAAGTGCTGCTCGCCTTTGGCGAATATTTACCTTTCGCGAAAGTTTTGTCTTTACTGCCGGCCATGCCACTTGCAGATGGCTTTACGCCCGGACCTGGGCCGATCGCGTTTCGTTTGCCACGCGGTGTGCGGATCGCGCCGTTGATCTGCTACGAGGATTTGATGCCGGAAATATCGCGTAAGTTCGTCAGCGAAACGCGCGCGAATATTCTGGTCAATCTGACCAACGACGCCTGGTACGGAAAATCTGTCGGGCCCTGGCAACATTTGTGGTTGTCGCAATCGCGCGCCATCGAAACTCGCCGTAGCCTGTTGCGCGTGACCAACACGGGCGTGACTTCGCTGGTGAACGCGAAAGGCGAGGTGGTGCAAACCCTGCCGATGTTCACACCGGCGGTGATGCAGGCCGAAGTCGAAATCTTAAACAACGAGACCTACTACGTCCGCTTCGGCGATTGGTTCGCGTGGGGGATGACGATCGTCTCGCTCGTGATTGTCTTTTGGACTTGGAAAAGATCGTTACGTAAAGCGGGTTAGCAGGCGTCTAGCCTGGCGCGGAAAAAGGGCAGTAGATGGCGCGGCATAAAGACGGAATTGGAATCTTGCCGAGAAACTCACAGACCCGGATCACATCAAAATCGCGTTGCTGATGGATCTGCGCGACGAGCTGAAAGCCTTGAACCGGCTACTGGCCGACCAGTTCGAGGTTATGCGGCGTGTTCGGCGCAACACGGCCTGGTCACGGCGAAAGCGCGACTCGGAAACGTCTTTAACGTTTTGAACGGAGCGAAGCGGTTGAACGGCCCGAACGAGCTAAGGCGCAGCGCTCACCCTATGCACTATTTTTTCTTCGGCTCTTTACTAGGCTCTGCGGCTTTGGCTCCGAGTTTAGTGATGGACGCGCAGTTGGAACAAATAGTTTTTTCTTCCGGTGCGTCGTGTTCCATAAATCCGGAATCGGGCCATTCCGGGCATGGAGGCTGATTGTGCCATTGATGAAGGTTTCCTGGGAGCTTGCGGTATTTCATGAGCCGCTCCTTCCTCACGGAGTGATTATAAAAGCGCTGCCGGAGCGGCGACAATAAATTTTCTTTGAGCGCGCGAGGTGTGCGATCTGACAGGAAAAGGGAAGGCGGCGATGACGCTACTTGTTCAATTTGATCGCTGTGGTGATGTCTGGAGCGGCTTCAGGATACAGCACGTTGGCGAGATCGAGGAGCATTTCGGCCTTCTCCATTTTGCACAGGATCTTCATTGTGCGTGTGAAGCGATCATTCGACGGGCGGTGGTCAAGGCTCGCGGCGATCATAATGTCGTACGCCCGCGAGGGCACCTCCAATTTCCCCACAAATCCGTCGTACCGCGGGAGTGGCATCTCGATCAACAAGTAGTGGGCCATATCACGAGGTTAGTCCAACGGACACGGGGGCGCAACGAAAAACTATGGCCGATGTAAACATGTCCCAGTTCCAGTCGGACGCCTGGCAGTTTCTGCTGGTTTTCACATGCAGCCCCCCTCCCGTTCTCTTTTCTGGTCAGGGCGACCGGCCGGTCGCCCCTACGACGGGCCGGGCATAACGGGACGTTCGCCTCGGCTGCGATGTGTCCATACATTCTGCCACAATTGTTTTCAGGCCGCCGACACCGCCAAATCATGCGGTCGCTTGCCTAATCGTTGCCCGCCGTTTTTTGTGATGACTACCGTATCGCCCCAGGTACTGATCGATTGGCCGTCGGCGGAGATCGCCGAAGGTTTGCAGATGAAGACCATGTTCTCTCTCAGCACGGTGGAAAGCTGGCGCGGGCTTTTGGCGTGCGCCGTGATAATCGGGCCGTCGTCGCCGGCGCCCCGGCCGTGCATGTTCAAATCGCCGCGCGCGCCCGCGGCAGGGCCGGATTTCGGCGCGACGGTCGCGCTCGTCTTCAACGTCAACTCGGCCAGTTCTTTGACCGATACGCCAGGTTTGAGATTTTCCATCACGCGATTGAAAAGCTCGCGCTGCACTTTGATCAATTCCTGGTGCACCGGATCGGCCTTGCCGACGAAAACCGGCTGCACACCCTGAGAACGGTAACCGATCCACGACGCTTCGATTTCGTTGATGATCAAATCGCCAAGTTCGAGCACGCGCATGCTCGGCCGCGTCAATGTGCGCCGGACGTTCTTCCCTGATATCCAATTGCAGTGCACGGGCATTTCCGAGCCGTTGCGCATCAGCGCGTATTGCGTGGCGGCCCAAACGTCCCAGTCTCTGACGCCGGCTTTTGCGGATTCGATCTCGGCTTGATAGGCGTGCTCGACGATCTCCATCGATTTAGTCAGCACGTCGATTTCTTCCCGGCTCTTGATATAGCGGACTTCGGTCAATATCGGCGTGGCGTCGACAATTTCCGCTTGGGGAAATGCTTCACGGATTTTTTCGTAGGTGCCGTGCAGTATCGTTCCTTCGGGAGTGCGCGTGCCTTCGACTTCCCCCAGGCCGGTGATGCCGATGCGGCCGTGTTCGATTTTTAATTCTTTCAAGCGCTCCACGATAATCTTGCCGTATTCCCGGCGCGCTTCCCGGACGTCGGTTGTCCAGTCCTGCGTGGTCGTCCAGCGCGGATTTGCCGTCGTGGCGATGGCGGTGACGTCGCCCTTCAGTGGGAACACCGCCGCGATATCCGCGTCGCCGCCACCGCCGCAGTGGGTGAGGTAGCGCGTGTTGGCTTGAAAATCCATCGAGTGGCCGGTGTTTTGCGGAGTGACGATGACGTCGATGTTTTGCTCGGCCATTTTTTCGCGCACGGCTTGCCAACGGCGGTCGCGCTCGGCGAGGGAGAAGCGGGGATAAGGATAAAGATCAGACATGGAGAACTCCGTTCAAGTCGTTCCAAACGTTCCAATCGTTCAAATCGTGCGAAGTCAAAAGAGATCAGTCACCACGAAGGACGTGAAGAGCATGAAGTATGAGAAAATTGCAATCTTCGTGTCCTTCGTGAGCTTCGTGGTGAGCGAGTTGTAGGCTCGTTTCAGTGTGGTTGTCTCCGTTCGCGCATGCGCGCCAGGGAGGCTTGGAACAACCGCTCGGCCTCGTCGGCCAATTCTTTTGGCGGCCACTCTTGTTTGTGCACGCAAAGACCTTTGTCGTAAGGGCCGACCGGAAATTGCTCGCGCTGAGATTGCGGCACGTCGGAGCAGTGGATTTCGAGATGATTGCCGTCGGGGTCGTTGAAATAAATCTCCGCGCCCTTTGTGCCGGCGCGGGTCATTGGGCCGACGAACGGAACTTGCCATTTCTTGAAATGCTCGGTCCATTTCGCCAAATCTTCAGCCGATGTGTCGAGCGCCAGGTGAGGGTGGGATTGATTCCAATCCGGTTGGCCGAAGCTCTGCTCGAACAGATCGACTTCGAAGCCAGGCGCGAGACGCACGCCGACCTGCAGAGAGCGGGCGAGGCCCTTCGCAGCGCGGTCGGGCGCCGACTCATGGTGCGCCTCACCGCCGAGAACCACGATGAAGAAACGTGCCGCGCGGTAGCGATCCTTCACCGGAACAGTCAAATGATTTAAGCCGCGAATATGCAGCGGCGCATCGGGATTAAAATTTTCATCGCTCATGGGAAAACCTCCGCAGAGAGAGTCTTAGCCAATCTATAGTACGACCTTTAATTGCGGGCAAGGTGGAAGAGAAAGTTGGAGTACTGGAGTGTTGGAGTACTGGAAAACACCGAGCGTTTGTTCACGTGATTGCACGGTGACGACTCAAACAGCTACGAACGTCAAATTTCGCTTGCCGAGTCTTCTCGCGCCATTGGCTTCGATCGCCACGGTGTCGCCGGCGCGGATCGAGTCGCGCATGAAGCCTTGCTTGCAAGCCGGCTTCAAGATGAACACATGGCCTTCTTTGAGTTTCGCTTCTTTTTCGGGGAAATCGCGACGCGCACCCCAGAGCATCGGCGCGTCTTCGCCGAGGCCGCGGCCGTGCATGAGCGCGCCGTCGGGCTCGTAGCCGGTTGCTTGCACTTCATCTTGGTAGAACTTGACGACCGCGCCGAACGTGATGCCCGGCTTTAGAAACTTGAGCATCTTTTCGAAAATGATTTTCGTAGCGTCGAAAATTTTCTCCAAGTCTTTCGGCTTCGGTCCGAGAGAGATGGGTTGCAGCGCCTGGGCGATGTAGCCGGCGTATTTGCCTTCCACTTCGGTGTTGATCAGATCGCCAGGTTTCAATTGCCGCGTCGTGAACACGCGCTGCGCCCATGGCACCTCCGGCCCGCCGGTGCCGAAAAGCATCATGGTGATCGGTTCGCCGCCTTGGCGGACGATCTCGCGCAGCATCTCGCGCGATGAGTTCGTTCTCGCGCACGCCGACTTTCGAGTGGGCGATCAGCACGTCGATCGCTTTGCCGATGATGTCGGCGGCTTTTTCGACAAAAACGACTTCTTCGGCGCTTTTCACCGATCGGACATCTTGCATGAGATCCGTGGCGTTTTCGAATTTGACGTTCGGCAACGCCTGGCGAATCTTTTCAAAAGTTCCCCAGGGCACCACGCCTTCGGGCGCGCGCACCAGACCGGAGAGTCCGATGACTCCGACGCGCTCGGCGCGAATTTCCTTGAGGCGCTCGATGACCGGCTCGCCGTAGGAGCGGCGCGACGGGCGGATATCTTTCACCCAATCCTGGGCCAAGCCCCACCATTCGATCTCGTTGGCGCCGCGCACCACGGCCGTAACATCGCCTTCACGCGGCAGCACAGCGCCGACTTCGGTTTGCGTGCCGCCGATCTGGGTCATGTAGCGCGTGTCAGCGCCGAACTGATCCCAGTGTCCTTCGTTGGGTAAACTGATGAGCGCGTCGAGACCGGCCGTGCCCATTGCCTGGCGCAGAAGACTCCAGCGACGGTCTCGTTCTTTAAATGTCTCTATATCGAAAAGCAGCAAGACCGACAATGGTAGAGGAGGAAACAGATTGAAGGAGCAGACAACGTTTGCGAGTTTAGCGTGGGCGGGAAAGAAAAAGCAGACCAAGCGAGAGAAGTTTTTGTCTGAGATGGATCAAGTGGTGCCGTGGGAGAAATTGCTGGCGTTGATCGAAGCGCACTATCCCAAAGCCGGCAGTGGACGGCGACGATGCCGTTGGAACGGATGCTACGGATATACTTTGTACAGCAGTGGTACGGTTGTCCGATCCCGGGATGGAAGAAGCGTTGTACGACATCGGTCGGTGCGGCGATTTGCCGGATAGAGTTGGGGGAAGAAGAAATTCCCGATGAGACCACGATTTTAAACTTTCGCCACTTACTGGAAAAGCACCAGTTAACCGAGAAGCTGTTGGAAGAGGTCAACGGGTATTTGAGCGAGAAAAGGCTTTTGCTCAGACAAGGCACGATCGTAGACGCCACGCTGATCGGTGCGCCGTCCTCGACCAAGAACAAGGACAAGAAACGCGACGGGGAGATGAGTTCGACCAAGAAGGGCAACAACTACCACTTCGGCATGAAGGTGCACACGGGAACGGACAGTCAGAGCGGTTTGGTGCACACGGTCAAAGTGACCACGGCCAGTGTGCATGACAAGCAGGAGATGGAAGCGCTCCTTCATGGAGAAGAGCAAGCGGTGTTTGCCGACAAGGGTTACTGCAGCGACCAGGATAAGCGCTCAGCGAGAAAGACAGGACTATTCTGGGGCGTGTTGGACAAGGCCAAGAGCAAAAAGAGCTTGAGCCATAAGCAGCGGCGCAGAAACAGAAAACTGTCCAGTATACGGGCCAAGGTGGAGCATCCGTTTCGGGTGGTCAAGCGCCAGTTCGGCTACATCAAGACCCGGTATCGGGGATTGAAGAAAAACGCGGCACAGATCTACACGCTGTTTGCGCTGGCCAATCTGTATCGAGTGCGCCGTGCTTTGTTGGCGTAGTCCGATGGGGAGGAGCTTGGGCCGTCCACAAACGCATTGAGTGGCCAAGAAATCAAGGCAAACCCCATCCGATGTAATCACCGAGCCGCTTAGTCAACATGAAACAGTTTTAAATAATCGCCCCCTTCCAAATAACGTAGTGAAAAAGTCGGGATGATCGGTTTTTCGAGCGCCATGTTTACCAGGTTATCTTTAAATTGTTTGACAAAAATGACTTCAAGAAATTTACTCGCGCCAAGCGCGCCAAGTTCGCAAAGGCCCCGCCCCGTTGTGGCTATCTCCTTTTCTTGGCGTCCTTTGCGAACTTTGCGCGAGACACAGTTTTTCTAGCCTTATTGACTGGGTTTGACGCCGCGGTCGAAGCGCGACAGCCCTCTGCCGAGTTTTTCTCGATTCTCCTCGGTTCTTTGCCATTTTTCTTCATCGGAAATGAGCGACCAGTTCTCCTTGCCGAGCGCGGTGATCTGCAGCTTGTTGGTATCCGGGTCGGAAAAATAAATGCTTCGTTCTCCCGGCGCGCGCAGGCCGTCCTCGGCGCGAAAGTCGCCTTGATTGGCGCCGCCACGGCCGGGAATAAGCTCGAGCATCCGGTCGAAGTCTTCCTGACTGACGTTAAACGCGACGTGAACGGCGCGGCCGTGGCGTTTTGTTCGATCGGAAAGCGCATCGACTTGCTTCACGGCCAATAGTTGGTGATTGGGAAATTCGAAAAAGTGCTCGTCGTCGACTTCGCCGACGAATTTTAAGCCCAGGGCTTCGGCATAGAATCGTTTCGCCTTTTCCAGATCCTTGGTTTCGAAGACGACGTGGCTCAAGCACACGTCACCCAAGGACCGGCGGTTCATGCAAATCTCGAAATGATTATTGTCGAAGTCGGTGAAGCGAAACGAACGAATGAATGGCGAATTACTGTCTTGCTCGCGGACTTCGCCGCAGGCGACGCCGGCTTGTTTGATTCGACCGACCGTCGCGTTGAACATTTCCTCCGAGCCGAGCGCAACCGCATAGCGCGGCGCGCCGCTGGGAGACGCACCGGCCTGAATGCCGGGCAGATTCAAGCCGATGATGTTTTCGCCGGCCTTGACGTAGGTATGGCGCGGCGAGCCATCGGCATTTTTGCGCTGGGTCAAAAACGTCAGGCCGACCGTTTCAATATAAAATTTCTCCGAGCGCGCCAGATCGCGCACCGGAAAGGCAACGTGGTCGAGGGTTTCGGCGCCGAACATTTTGTCCTCCATCTGCTGATTTTTGTCGTTTCACCGATCGGGCACGATCGTTCGCTAATGTGATCTTCGCTTCAACACAATCTCGTCAAGGATTTGAATGCCGTCTTTGAGAAGTTTGTGGTTTTGCTCCATGGTGTTGAGTTGGACGCGCGGCGTGCCCAATAAATTTTGCAGCTCTTTCATGCGCGGATAGATCGGCTCGACTTTCGGATGAGCGACGACACGCCCCTCCTTGGCGATCAGCCGCTGGCCTTCTTCAGAGATCAGATAATCGTAGAACAGCGCGGCGGCGTGCGGATGAGGCGCGTTGCGCGCCAATGTTAGGGGATACAACAGCGTCGGAATGAGGTCCTCGGCGATCCAGTCCACTGGGGCGTTTTGAGCGCGCAGGCTTTCATTGTTATAGGCGTAGGTGGTCACGGCCAGCGGCGCTTCGCCGGCCATCATCATCTGCGTCGTCGTATCCCGGCCGACGCGGATCAAGAGCTGCTGCTGGCTTAGCTTAGTCAGGTAATTCACGGTTCTTTCCTTGCCCCAGGCGGCGAGCAGCGACATGACTTCTTCGAGAGAAGACTCGTCGAAGAGGATCTCGCCCTTCCACTTGGGCTGCAGCAAGTCTTCCCAGGTTTTTGGCGCGTCCTTGCGGCTAACCTTGCGCGGGTTGAAAGAGAAGACGCGGAAGGCGTAGTTCATGCTCGTGTAGTACGCGGATTTTGAGTGCGCCGGATAGATTGCACGGCCGGGCGTTTCATACTTGGCGAGCAGATTCTTTTCGAGCATCGGCGGCAACAGGTCCGTCGAGGGCTTGATCACATCCACCATGTGCTTGCCCGCGTTGGCTTCGGAGATGGCCCGCTGAGTCACCTGGCGCGTCTTGGCGCGCCACACCTGGGCATTGATGAAAGGAAAGTTTTTCTTGAACGCCTGGATATAACGCGTGGCGTTCTCGATCCCCGAGTTGGTATACCAGAGCAGCTCACCTTCCTTCTTCGCGCCTTCGATGAGTTTCTTTTCCCGCTCGGCAGGCGGAAGTTTTTCCAATGCTTTCCAGACTTCTTCGGGCGTGGCAGCGACGGCAAATGTAAACCGCGGTGAAAACCCAAGCAGGGCCAGTGAAACTAAGGTCAATCGAAGAAGCGAAGTCATCGAGCGGTGCTCCCGTGATGATGTTGTTGTTGAATCGCTTGGGGGTTCATTCCCCGCAACTTGCTGCATTTTCCTAACGGTCACCGAAGTCCGTCATTCCCGCATGCTTTAAGCGGTGGTTCGACTGAGCTCACCACAGGCGAATCCGGATCTGGACCCCCGATAAAAACATTCGGGGTGACGTCCCGAAAAAAACTCTATCACGATCCGATGGCCCGCTGCTTGCGGTGGGTTCTTCATTATGACCCAATCTAGTTCAGCAGCGAAAAGAGTGTCAAACGGCGCCGTAACCTGAACATGCTTAGCTTGGCTTATTCGTTCCCGCCTCGACCGATTTCGTCGAGCAAGCTGTGGTCGACGATTTGCTTGTAATTCAGTGACACCGGCTGCCCCATGCTCTTGCCGAGTAATTCGAGCGACACCTGGAATTGCCGTTCCGTGAAGTAGGGGTAGCTGGTGGTCACGCCGTCTTCGTACGCCGCTTCGATGACTTCGGGATTCTGCAAGCGCAAATGCTTGCGGATCAGCTGCAGCGAAAGCTCCTTGTTGATCTTGTGCTGCTCGCTCGATTCCATCATGGCAATCAACATCGACTTGAGTGCCTTGCGTTTGCTCTGCAGCGCGTCTTTTTTGACGACAAAGATCGATGGCGGGAACGGATAGTCGGGCCGCTCCAATTTGGCGACGTCGCGAAACCCTTTGCGCTTTAGTTGCAGCGTGTAATAGCGGTTAAACGAACTGCCCATGGTCGTGCCCGCTTCCACCGCTGCGCTGCGGCTGGCTTGGCCGCCGGTCGACAGAAACGTAATCTTTCGCGGATCGATGCCCAGCCGCTCGAGAATCAGGATCGTGTAACCGTGATCCGCTGACCGCGGCCGGCTCATGCCGATGGTTTTCCCCTCCAGGTCTTTTGCCGACTTGATCGCGGGATGGACCACCAGCCAATGCTCCGAGGCGGAGCCCCAGGCTGCGATGGTGATCAGCGGCGGCGGATTCTTCGCGGTCAAAACCGAAAAGATCGACTGCGGCGTGCCGAAAATGACATCGACTTCGCCGGCGAGCAACGCCGTCGTCGAAAGCGTCGATTGCATCGAGATCAGTTCGACGTCGACGCCGTTGCGCGCGAAAATTCCTTGTTCCTGGGCGATCCAGAAGGGCACGAGGGACGAGCCGATGAACAACGTGCTGACGCGGAGCCTTTCGCGTTCCTGGCTTTCCGCAGCCCCCGGCGCGAAGCCCAGGACGAATAGAGCCAAGGGCAGACATAATAGCTTTGCGATGGCGGTTTTACTCACGGTCAACGGTATTGATCCTTTGCAGTTATCATTTCTCCGAGCTGCGCAATGCAAGACAACTCTGCGGCGGCAGCTGCAACAGCACGGTTTGGCCTGCGTGGATGGGCGATGCCGGATGAAGTTTGGTGCGGAGTTTTTGCGTGCCGACGGACAGTTGGCATTCCAGTGCGTCGCCCATGAAGATCATGGCTTCGACCTTGGCGCGTAAAACATTTTCGTTCGGAGCTACGGATTCCGGAACAATGCTGATGTCCTCGGGACGGATGACGACGATGACGTTTTCACCCACGGCGATTTTGTCGGGTAAAACGCAGTGTAACTTACCGCTCGCCGTGTTTACGGCGCCGATTTTCCCTGCGGAGCTGCCCTCGCTCTCGACTTGCCCCTCGAGAAAATTGGTCAGACCGATAAAGTTCGCGACAAACCTTTCCCGCGGCGCCTGGTAGATTTCGACCGGGGACCCCTGTTGGACGATTTGCCCCAGATTCATGATCGCAACGGTATCCGACATCGTCAGCGCTTCCAATTGGTCGTGGGTTACATAGAGAGTCGTGATTCCCAACCGCTTCACCAATTCGCGAAGCTCAAATCGAGTCTCCTCGCGCAGCTTCGCGTCCAGGTTGCTGAGCGGTTCGTCGAGCAGCAGGACGCGCGGTTCTCTGACGATCGCCCGCGCCAGGGCGAGGCGCTGCTGCTGCCCGCCGCTTAAAAAGGGCGCGGGGCGGTCGGCTAAACCGTTGAGTTGGACGAGCGCCAACGCGTGCTCGACTTTGTCGCGTATCTGTTGCTGCGAATACTTGCGCCTCATTTCGCGCAACGGGAAGGCCACGTTTTCAAAAACATTCAGATGCGGCCAAATCGCGTAGGACTGAAACACCATGCCGATGTCGCGCTCGTAGGGCGGCACGGTCGTGCGCTTGGCTGACGAATAGACCAAATCATCGCCGACAAAAATTTCGCCTGCTTCGGGCGCTTCCAGTCCGGCGACCGAGCGCAGCGTCGTAGTTTTACCGCAACCGCTCGGGCCGAGCAGAGTGAAAAACTGCCCCTGGGTGATATCGATGTCGATGCCGCGCACCGCGTGCACCCGGCCGCGTTCGGTTTGATAATAGACGTGGAGATTGTGAATCCGAATCATACCGACGGCGATTGGACCATGTGGCGCCGGAAACCGATATAGCGAACCACCAAGGTCATAAGCAAGAGCGTCAGCATAAGGAGCGTGCCGATCGCCGCGACGGCAGGTACGTAACCTTCGTCCCACATATTCCAGATTAGAATCGACAGCACTTGATTCTGCGGTCCTTCGTATAGCATGAGCGGCAAGCCGGCGACGCGCACAGCGTGCAAAATCACCCAAATCCAGATGCCGACGAAGGTCGGCATCATCAAGGGCAAGAACACCCGCCACATCGTGCGCCAGGGCCGCGCGCCGCTGACATAGGCCGCTTCCTCGAGTTCTTTATGGATCTGCAGCAGCGACGCGTTCATCGAGCGCGTTCCGTAGGAGAGAAAACTTACGGTGAAACCGATCGACATCGCCCAGATGGTGCCGTAGAGCGGTAGATAGTCGATTTTCAAAAACACCCAGAAAAAAGCGATGCCGAGCACGATGCCGGGGATCGCGTGGGGCATGAACGCCAGCTGATCGAGCAATTGGCGGCCCCAGAATTTGCTGCGCACGATCACCAGGGAAACAAAGAAGGAGAGCGCAACGGTCATCGTCGCCGTGACCACGACCATGATCGCCGTGTTTTTCAACGCGGAGCCGACTTCCCCATACTGCAACAAGAAACGGTAGTTTTTTAGGCTAAAGCCTCGAATGGCATCGAGCGACGGCGGCTGCAGAAAGGCAAGAAACGATGTGTAGACGAATACCAAGAACGGCAAAATGATGGCGAGAAACAGATACAGTACAACCAAGCCCAGCGCGGGATAACGCCACTGGCCCAAGTCGTTTTGACGCGGCCGATAACCCTTGCCGGTGATGATCGTAAATCTTTCCACTCGGCCGATGAGCCGGGTATAAAAAAAAGTCGTGACCACGGCGATCACCAAATACACCATCGCCAAAGCGTTGGCTTGGCCGTAGACCGGCAAGAAAGTCGCGCTGCGCACGACCGCATAGATTTTTGTGCTGAAGACGTAAATCCCCGCGGGCAATCCCAAGATGCCCGGGATCTCGAACACCTCCAGCGCCGTCATGGCCTGATAGATCATCACCGCGACCAGACCCGGCGCGAGCAAGCGCAGCGTGATCTTGCGCAAGGTCGAAAAGGGCCGGGCGCCGGAAACCGAGGCAGCTTCTTCGAGCGCCGGGTCCATGCCGCGCATGAGCGGCACGAGCATCAGAAACGCTGTCGGCACGAGACGCAGTCCTTCGAGGAAAATCATGCCGCCGAGCGAATAGATGTCGAGGGGCGGGCGGTCGAAACCAAAAATACTTTGCAAAGATTTGTTGATAAAGCCGATGCGCGGGCTCAACAGAATCACCCACGCCATCGCCTGCAGCATTCCCGGCACAGCCAACGTCATCGGCACGCCGGCGTAGATCCAGATCTTCCCGGGCATATTTGTTCGTTCCACGAGCCAGGCAAGCGCCACCGCGAGAGTGATGCCAAACAAGACGCTGCCGCCCACGTAGATAAACGTGTTGGTGAACAGCTCCAGCGTTCCCGGATCGGAATAGACCTTGACGTAGTTTTCCAGGCCCATCGTGGCGAAAGAAAAATCGGTGGGAAGCTTGGCCGTGCTGAAGCTGCCGGCCACGAGAAAAAACAGCGGCACGCTGACGAGTAGGAAAACGAGAAGAAATATCCCGTAGGGCCCGAGTTGGAAGCGCGAACGTATCATGGATAACTGATCTCGGGTTTCGCGTCTCGAGTTCATCCGGAGTTGAAAACCCGCAACGCGAAACCCGCGACGCGAAGTTACGGCGTGCGCCGCCGCCCGCCGCTGCGCATCCAGAGCTCGTCCCAAAAGGCGAGCAGCTTGGGTTGGATCTCAACTTCAATGGCGGGATCGCGGAAGGCGCCTTTCTTGGGCAATATCTCTTCGGCGAAGGGCACGAACTCCTTGCGCCGCAGCTCTTTGTGAACCGGCGGCGCGTAGTCGCCGACGTACTGCGCGATCTGGCCTTCTTTGCTGAGAAACCAGTTAACGAATATGCGGGCGGAATTAATATTGGGTGCGCCTTTTAGAATTCCCATCTCGGACACCGCGATCGGCACCGGCTCGGGACAGTGGTAGGAAATCGGCGCGCCGTCGAGCTGTTTCTTGTAGGTGCGGTACTCGGCGGACGGAATCGTCGCGTGAAATTCACCGGCCGCCAGTAATTCCAGCATCGCGTTCATGCCTTCCCGGCGCAGTTGAGGCTTCACTTCGGTGAACAACTTGGTGAGGAATTCCTTCGCCCATTTTTCGCCGTTGCCCTTCCACAAACTCAAAGCCCAAAGTTGCGGACGATTACCGATGGCCAAATTGCCGTTGCGAAATTTTGGATTGGTGAGCAAGTCGTCCCAGCGCTTCGGCATGTCCTCTTTTCGCAAAGTTTTCGTATTGTAGGCCATGCACCAGTAGCGCATGTGCATGCCGACCCACAGCCCTTCGGGATCGACGGTTTCGGGGGGATTGTTTTTTAGGTTGGGAATCACCCGCAAATCGTCGAGCGCGCCGATTTCTTTGTACATGAAATAGGTGCCGCCGATGCCGGTGAGGATGTCAGTGACGATCTTCTTGTTCTGGTACGCCACCAGCGTGCGCACGGCGCGGTCCTCGTGGCTGGCGCGGGAATATTCGATGTTGATAAACGGATAGCGCTCCTTGAACGGTCGCGCGAGAGTTTCCATCTGGCCCGGGTCAAACGTGGAAAAGATGCGCACCTTGCCCTCTTTGCGCGCGCCGTCGAGCCAGGCTTTGGGCACTTCGAGCTCTTTGTCGATATTCGCCAGTGTGCTGGCATCGAGCTTTAGCTTCTTGAGCATTTCCTCCGTCGACTTGGGCAGAGGAGCGGCAGCCGCGTTGGATAAACTCGGCGAGGTGCAGAGCGCTGCGACGAATACGACCATCAACAAACGTGTATTGGCGATCATAGCAGTTATTCCTCCTTCCGGGTCCGTTTTTTCGGTTGAGAGAGGTATTGCTTCAGCAGGGGAGAATCGTAATTCGCCGGTCCGATGCCGCTCAAGTGAGCGTAGTACTTGCCCTGGGATTTGCCTTCCGAGTTGTATTTCGTTCCCATGTAGAGGAGCGGATTCGCATCCGCGCGATAAAGCTCTCCGTCCATGACGCCCTTGCGGATATGCGTCGCCAATACTTCGCCGACGAACAGATCCATGCCGTCGTCGAAGGGAATCTGTCTGACAACTTGGTATTCGACATTGCCGATCGCCTCGCCGATCAGCGGCACGGAAATTCTCGACGGCCGCACGGCCGTGAGTCCCGCGGCTTGCCACTTGTCGACGTCGCGGCCCGAAACATAGCCGCCGAAGACGACGATGTCCATCATTTCATCGGTTGGAGCGCTCATGACGAACTCACCACGCTCGAGCAGATAATCGTAGGTCAGAGTGCTTTTCTGTATCGCCACCACCATGCGCGACGGCTCGGCGCCGGTCGGTGTAAACCACATCGCCGTGAGAAAATTCAACCGGTCGTTTTTACCCCGGGTGACGACGAGAGCCGGGACACGAATAGAAAACGGCTTGTTGCCGTGGTTGACCGCTTCGAACATGTTCGGTTCTTGCCAATTCATCGCCGTGCTCGGAAATCACGGACTCCCTATCACGGATCGAAGTCGAGCGCCATCACTGAGGAGGCAATTGACGAATACGGTGATGCTGGATAATAAGGCGCGAACGTTGAACCCAAATCTTTGTTCGGGAAAAGTTTTTGAACGGGACAAAATCATGCTCGAGATGATGCTCGAGATCGTCGGCGAAATCGTCGTTGATCTGATAATGATGTTTGCGCTACGTATTACATTCGACGAACGTGTTGAATATTTCGAACGTCACCGAGCGAAGCCCACCTATTTTACTTACATTGGCGCCGCCATGGTCGGTGCATTGTTGGTTTCTTGCTGTCATACCTGGTCCCGCAAAGACTCTTGCCATCGCCAACTATCCCAGGAATTAGTTTGATCCTATCGCCGTTTTTCGTTGGCGTGATCATGAGGGGATTCGGTAATTGGCGAGAAAGGAATGGCCAGCGACCGAGCGTGCTCGCTTCTTTTTGGGGCGGGGCTTTGTTTGCGTTTGGCTCTTGTGCGGTGGCTAAGAATTGGCTAATGGCTACGTTAAATAGCGCGGACCATAGTTGTTACATTCTTACAGACGGCAGCCCTGCCGCTTGCCTCGTTCCATTGATCTCGTCCAAAACCATTTCTTCCACCGGCTGAATTTTCCAGTCGAATTCTTTTACCGCGCGCGAATTGTCGAAGTTCCAGGCTGGAACCCGGGCTTTTTCGTCGAAGCTAATCTCCGCGTCGGGTAAATATTTGATCACGATGTCCGCGATTTCGCGGCCCGTGGGCGAGGGGCCGGTGCCCATGTAAGTGTCATGCTTTACTTCACCGGCGAGCGCGATCTTGCTGTAGAGCTGGGCGATGTCGGCGACACCGACGATGTTGCGCGGCGCGGCGGACGGCCAGTTAGCATACCCGGGTTTGCCCAGTGCGGGCTGTTGAATCATCTGACGGGAGAACGCCGTGTTGCCCGGGCCGATGACGGCCGTGGAGTGAACCTTGACGATTTGGATACCGAAGGTTTTCGTGTAGCGTTCGGCCAAGCCGTTGTTGAGGAGCTTCATAAGACCGTACAAGCTCTTTGGGGCGCGCGCTTCAGTGTTCTCGTTGATCGGTTCAGACCCATAACCATCCTGGTAGCCAAACGTCCCCACAGTGCTGGCGAAAACGACACGGTCCAAATGGGCGAGGCGCGCGGCTTCGAAAAGATTCGTGATGCCCATGAATATTCACGCGCGCGGCATTGAGAAGATCGCGGCATTCGGGAGCGAGCAGCGGCGTCATGAAGTAGCCGAGAGCGACAATCCGCTGGACGCCGTGGTCGACGACGGCCGCCATGACCTCTTCGAGATTCGCCATGTTGCCCTGGATGAATGGCACACCGGGGCTGGATCCAATTCGCCGGCGCAGGCGCTACGTCGAACGCGACGACGTCTGCGCCTTGAGCCGCTAAACTTTTTACTACATGGCGGCCAATGTAGCCGCTGCCGCCGACGACCATGATTTTCATTGACTTATCCTCGGGATTGCTTCTCGTTGTATACGACGCTGTCTGGCTAGGAGCAAATCGAAGCAAGGTTAGTGAGCTCCCTTCCCCGTCATTTTCGCATGCTTTTTAAGCGGAATTCAGTTGGTGTGTCAGAGCTCCGTTTAAAAAGTCACAACGATGCCAGTAGCTAAAGCCGAACTCAAATCCCCCTTGTCCCCCTGAAGGTGTGAAAAAATTCAGGAGTCGTGGGTGTTGGATTCCAAAGTATTTTCCTACGAACTAAGTAACTGTGTCTGTCATGAACAGTTCTAAATCATCACTGCGATCCTCACAGGCTCTTTGTTTGAGGTACGATGGCCGCCTCAGGGGTTGTTTTTTTGATTCTTGGCTAAGCATGAGTCAACCTTTGGGGTCTCCAACAAAGACAAATCCACTGGCAAATGTTGTACGTCAGGCAAGCCCACAGGGCCTCGGCTGTGACCTTGAGAAGACCGCGCAACCGAAACTGCCGAAGCCCGATTTTCTCTTTGATCCAGGCGTTGGGAAACTCTGCCACCCCGGCTCGCTGCTTGTAGATCTGTTGGGCTTGTTCAGTCTGCATCTTGGCTTCAAACGCCACCAGTTGAGCGGTCTTTTCCCTGCGCAGCAACGACCGCCCCTTTTTAGTCCCGGGACAACATTGGTTCTGAAACGGACAGCTTCGACAATCCGAAACCCGCGCCCGGTAGCGCCGCTTGCCCCAGCCGCCTTGCCGTTCCTCGGTTTCAAAGCTGAGCCGTTTACCTGCCGGACACCGATAGGAGTCAGTACTCGGATCATAACAGAAGGCCTGCGGATAAAATTCCCCACTGACTCCGTTCCGCTTCAACACGTCCCACGAGGCTTTTTTCTCTGCGGCAGAGGTCCGATCAAATCAATGCCTTTGTCGGCCATCGCCTCAATGGCCTGCTGCGTTGGGTAGGCGCCATCCACCACCATCTGCTCGGGCTTTTGCCCCAGGTTGGCCTCGATTCGTTCTACCGCTGGTTCCAATTGCCCCGCGTCACTGCAAGACTGGTTCACGTCGACTCCCACAATGATCTTGGCGTTGGCGTCGGTGGAAATCTGCACGTTATAGCTCGGTGCATACGCGCCTTTGGCCCCCAACATCACGCGTGCCTGCGGATCGGTGCTACTGGCCCGAGGTTGTTTTTTCTTTTCTTCGGTTTTTTCCTTGGAGCGATTGTGCTCAAGCTGCTCCAACTCCTTGAGCGCCTCTTTAAGCCGCTGTTGCTTCTCGCGCAGCGCTCGCTGTTGGGCTTGAGCCGTGCGTTGACTAAGTTTTTCCGAGTCGGGATCTCCCATCGCCTGAAGTTGCTCCTCCGCCTCCTTCAGGTGATCCTTCAGGGTCCCTTGGCGATGAAAACTCCTATCCGATGCCGCGGCTTTGATCTTGGTCCCATCGTGCATCACGCGCTCAAGCGTGATCAGTCCCTGGTGCGTGAGCACCCCGAGCACCTCAATCAACAATTGATCAAGCGCCGCTTTGTGCTCGATGCGAAAATCCGCCAGCGTGTGATAATTGACCACCTCCATCCCCGTCACCCACTGATAGGCCGGATGATACTCACACAGCCGCGCAATCTCTCGGGCCGAGCTAACTCCATCCTTATACGCATAGAGCCACAAACTGATCAGGACCTTAGGGTCCCAGACTGGCCGACCCGCTTCCCCTTCGAGCGCGCCAATCTCGGCATAAAAAGCTCTCAAGTCCAACTGCCCGACCAGCTCCCAGATCGCGCGCACCTCATGCTGATCGTCCACAAGCTTCTCCACATCCACCGCTCGAAGCAAAAGTTGGTTTCGTTCAACCGGTTTGCACCGCACCGCAGGCTGCTCAGGCGTGCTGGAACTGTCCAAGGATCTATCGTCGGGCATGGGACCTCCGCGACGCCTGGGCCGAGCGAGCCTCAGTGCGGGTTATCCTCAGAGTCCATTTGTCCTCGACCACCCACTCGATGGTCTCGCCTTTCTGCATTTCCAGAGCTTCGGCCAGAGGAGCGGGGCAAATCAGGTAAAACTGTTGCTGGCCATTGGCTCGCTCGATCACCTGGAGTTTGGTTAAATAAGCCATGCAAAGCGCCTCCCTCATTGAAGCCGACGGAGGCGAGCATATCACTAGTCATATAGCTATGTCACCAATTTTTTGCAGCAATTTTTTCACACCTTCCCTTTTCCCAAGGGGGATATTTTAAATGCGTCTCTTCGATGATCACAGCTCAAGAATCCCCCTCTTTGGAAAAGAGGGGATAGGGGAGATTTGCGGGAGGTGGCGGCGTGGAAATATTTAGCGAACCTATGACACGGAAAACGCGGACCTTACAACTCTCGTAAATTGACCTTGTTCTCCCACGAGCGGATTTGTTATTTCATTCGATCAGAGAGGAGCTTTGCCTATGCCTCTAGAAAATCGAAGAATCATCGACGCCGACGGCCACGTCGCCGAGGATGCGCCGGCGATCATCGCGCATATGCCAGACGCGTATCGTGAAAAGGCGCGCTTGCAGCCTTTCAATCCGTTTCCCCCCTTCGATCACTTGCACGCGGCTCATCTTGTCGACATGCCCGCGGGCGCTTTTAATCGACACGTGGGGCCGAAGGAGTGGCTGACGTTTTTGGACGAGGTGGGTCTCGAAAGCACGGTGCTTTACCCAACGTCCGGCGTGGGTTCGTCGAACATCGTCAATCCGGATTGGGCCATCGATGCCGCGCGCGCATATAACGACTGGCTTTGCGAAACTTATTTCCGATACAGCCCGCGCTTTCGCGGGTTGGCATTGTTGCCGCAGCCTATTTTGAATCCGCAAGCCGCTGCGCAAGAATTGCGCCGGGCAGTAACTGAGCTCGGCATGTGCGGCGCGGTGATCCCGTCGAACAGTTTGCACGCGCCTCCGCTCGGCACACCGACTTACTTTCCCATTTACGAGGCGGCGAATGATTTGGGTTGTTGTGTCGCCATCCACGGGGGAGTGCACGGTGGCATGGGTATGGACGGGCTCGATCCATACGCGGCCGTGCATGCGATCGGGCATCCGCTCGGTCAGATGATTTCGCTGGCGTCGATTGTTTTTAGCGGCGTGCTGGAAAGATATCCGAAGGTTAAGTTCGGTTTTCTCGAAGGCGGCGTCGCGTGGTTCTTGTTCTGCCTGGAACGGTTCGACAGCTCCTACCAGTCACACGTGATGCGCGATCTGAGGGGCAGCTATCTAAAACTTCAGCCAGGCGAGAAAGTCAGCGACTACATCGTCCGGCATGTTAAGGCGCGGCGAATTTTCGTCGGCTGCGAGGGCGGGGAACCGCTTCTTGCCACCGCCGTTAAAATGGTCGGCGCCGAGCCGTTCATGTACTCTTCGGATTTTCCCCACGAGGTTAACAGCGAGACCTGCCGTGCATGAGCTAAATGAGCTGATCGACCATCCGGACTTGTCCGACCACGACAAGGACGCCATCCTGAGCGGCAACGCCATGAACTTCTACAATTTGTGACGATTCGATAGCCACTCAATTTGAAATTGAAAGCAGATCCTTCACTTCGTTCAGGATGACAACTCCGTCGAGCGTCATTCTGATTAATATGAAAGCGATGAAATCCTCAGCGTCGGTAGATAGACTGACGGCTGGAGGAGGAAATCGCAAATGGAATACGTCGCATTGGATGTTCATAAGCATTACACCTGGGCGCGGGTAGAAAATGACCAAGGCCAGAAGTTCTTTGAGTGTAAACTGGCGCATAGTCGAGGAACGATTAAGAACTTCACCAACAAGTGGATTCCGGGAACCCCGGTGGCGGTTGAGACCGTGGGCAACTGGTACTGGGTAGTCGATGAGATCGAGGCGGGGAAAGGATCGCCGCAACTGGTCAACGCACGACTGGCCAAGCTGATGATCGGCAGCGTGAACAAGAGCGACAAGCTCGATGCGAAAGGAATGAATCGTTTGCAGAGAGTCGGAACCCTGCCGACGGTGTGGATTGCGCCGTCTGCGGTTCGTGATGGCCGCGAGCTGCCGCGCACCCGCATGGTGCTCAGCAAGCAGAGAACCCAGTTCAAGAACCGTATTCACGCCACTCTGGAGAAGTACGGGCTCAAGGTCGACGGCGTCAGCGACGCCTTTGGCAAGCGGGGCCGACAGATCATCGAAGAGCTTTGCTCCAAGCTGCCACCGCACACCCAACAAGCGCTGCGATTGATGCTCGACGAGCTCGACCATGTGCAGGCCAATCTCAAGACCATTGAAGGCCAAATGCGCCAAGCCTTTGCTCCCTGTGCCGAGACGACTTATTTGCAGAGGGGCCAGGGTGGGTGAGATTTTCGCGGTGGTGATCTGCGCTGAGATCTTTACGATCTAGCGCTCTGGGCGAGCCAGCAGCTGGCGAGTTACGCCGAGCTGATACCTTGGCAGAACTCCAGTGTCGTCAAGGTGCGCTACGCGCGGGTGAGAAAGGATGTGAATCTTTATCTGAAGTGGGCCTTTACCGAAGCCTCCAATAGCGCGGTGCTCAACCGCGAGCGCTGCCAGTACCGACACGTTGCCCGGCTGTATGAAAATGTCAAAGCCAGACGAGGGCACCTCAAAGCGATTGTGGCCGTGGCTCGACACTTCGCCGAGGCTAGTTTCTTCATGTTGAAAAAAGGAGAAAGCTATCGCGAACCGATGTCGTCCACGCAGGGCTAAGCGCGCGCGGCTCATCTGTCCACTGCGACCCGAATTCTGATTGCGACAGCCCTGTGGCATTTTTCTCTGCCGCTTTAGACCGCGAATAGATGAGTCCTATAACATCCGGTACGCTTTGCCACGGACGATAAGTACTGGTGTATTCGAAACCATGAGAAGAAAAAACAATATGTGACTAACAGATACCTTGACAAAGCTTTCATAGATGAGCCCAGACTGTGTGAAAACACAGTTCATGGTTCGACTCGCTCACCACGAACGGTGGCGTTTATTAGAAATAAAGTACTTATCCGTTCGCCCTGAGCCTAGTCGAAGGGCTCCGATAGAGTTTTCACACAGTCTGTCGTTCAGGATGACAACTCCCCCTCGAACGTCATTCTGAGCACAGCGAAGAATCTGTTTTACTGCGACTTTTGCTGAAAAGCCTCTGCACAAATGGTCGACCAAGATGAGTCATTACCGACGTTTCACTTGGGCGCAAACACTAGGAAATACTGGTAGGGCAGAAACGTGTGTTCTTTGGTGAGCCGAAAACCGTTCGTTTCCATTTGCTTGATTAAATCTTCTCTGGCGATTTTCGTTTTCAGCGGCGGGCCGACCTGCATCTCTTTTTTGTGAAAGTCGATCATGACCACTTCCCCCTTGGGCTTGAGCATTTTTTTCATCAGTCGAAAGATATTTCGTCTGGTTCTCAATGTGGTGCCAGGAGTTGCTGAAGAAAAAGCGGTTGACCGATTGCTCCGGCAGCAGTGGATCGTCGGGATCGGCGAGGATCGAGACGACATTCGTTGTTTTCAGTCTCGCGGATGCCGCCGGTTGATGTGCCGGATCATGTCGGGGCTCACATCGACGGCGTAGATTTTTCCTTTGGCGCCGACGTGGTGCGCAAGACGGAACGTGAAGTAGCCGGAGCCGGCGCCGATGTCGGCGATGACTTCGCCCGGTTTGAGATTCAACGCCGTCAGAACTTCGTGCGGCTTTTGGTAGGCGTCGCGCTTGGGATCTTCCAGCGCGCCGATGTAAGACTTCGGATCGTTGTGCAGCCCATGCATCTGATGTTCATCGCGTTTGACGGCATCCTGGCCGCGACGAGTAGCGGGAGCATAAGAATCACGGCGACGAGCAAAGGATACGAGTATCATTGGACGATTCTCCTTAGAGGCTACTTTCAGTCAGTTCGCGAAAAGCTACCTACATTATTTTTTGCCAGTTCCAATTGCTCTGGAAAGCTGTCTGGCGCGCAAATTAGTTGCCTGCCTAAACATTTCCCTGTAATGTTCGGCGCTATGGCGCAAACTGAACTCAAACGGCAAATCGGCTTGTTTTCAGCGGTCATGTTGATTGCCGGCGATATGATCGGCACAGGGATTTTCATCTCTACCGGGGCGATTGCGGAGACCCTGCCGACCCCCGGCGGCGTATTGCTCGTGTGGCTTTTTGGCGGACTGCTCGCCCTTGCCGGTGCTCTCACTTGCGCTGAATTGTCTGCGAGCATGCCCTACGCCGGCGGTGACTACATCTACATCCGCGAAGCCTATGGCAAGCTGATGGGTTTCTTGTCCGGTTGGTCTTCGTTTCTCGTCACCTTCTCCGGCGCGATCGCTTTCCTTGCCGTGATATTGAATGGCTTTGTGTCGTTTTTCTTTCCGTTCCTCGGCTCGCAAGATGTGATCTTCTCCATTCCGCTACCGTGGATTCCCATCAGCGCCACGGTGGGCACACTCTTTTCCATGGCGGTGGTGTTGCTTTTGTCGGGACTTCACTGCCTGGGTGTCAGGCAGGGGACTTTGACGCAGAATATTTTGACGATACTGAAGATCGGCGCGCTATTGGGCATCATTGTCTTCGGCGTGATTTTCGGCAACGGCAACACGAGTCACTTTGAGCCGCTTTTCGACTGGGAAAAGATCGGCAACTCCAGTCTGTTTGGAGCGGCTTTTATACCGGTGATCTTCGCCTACTCGGGATGGAATGCGGTCATCTACATTGCCGGTGAAGTGAAAGACCCCGAAGAGAATCTGCCGCGCGCGCTGATGTACGGCGTGCTGATCGTGACCGCGCTCTATCTGGCGATTAACGCGGTTTATATTTATGCGGTGCCGGTGACGGAGATGAAGGGCGCGCTGCGCATGTCGGAAGTCGCGACCACGGCGCTGTTCGGCCTCAAGACCTCGGCTTGGATTACCGCGATCATTACCGTATCGATTCTCGGCGCGCTCAACGTAGTGACGATGATCGGGCCGCGAATTTACTACGCGATGGCGAAGGATGGAGTCTTTTTTCAGCGCCTCACCTACGTTCATCCCGAAATTTGGCACGCCAACCAAGGCCATCTTGCTTCAGGCGCTTTGGAGCTGTTTGCTGATTCTCACCAACACTTGGGGCACCTTGTTTACTTATGTCAGCGTGGCGATCACGCTTTTCTCGGCTTTCACGTTGGCTCGGTGATCGTTCTGCGTTTGAAACGTCCGGAGCTCAAGCGTCCCTATCGGGTGTGGGGTTATCCGATCGTGCCAGTGCTGTTCGTGCTCATTCATCTATGGATCGTTTGGGGCTCGGTGACGGAAAAGCCAAAGGAATCGCTGATCGGACTTTTCATCTTGTGCTTGGGCATCCCAGCTTATTTGCTATGGCGTAGCCGGTCGCAGAAATAAACCGGATCAACAAGAGTAGCATCCGGCTCCTAAATCCTGCATTCTAGCAGGGTGCTGAAGAAGGCAAAGAATGCTTCGACAAGCTCAGCATGCACGGAAGTTTTTCAGCGATTTCAATCCCATCTCCGTTCATCCTGAGCGTGTCGAAGGATTCCGAGAGAGTCTTTCAACGTCCTACTAAACGTCGCGGTTGTGAAGTCATGGCGGTTCGCATCACCAAAGTTTACACGCGCACGGGCGACAGGGGCGAAACCGCTCTGGTCGGCGGCAAGAGAGTGCCCAAAGATTCGCTGCGAATCGACGCCTACGGCGACGATCGATGAATTAAACTCCATTGTCGGACTGGCGCGGGTCTTCAATGAAGAGAGTCTCGACGCTGGCGAAGCGCATCAGTTTTTGGACGAAGTGCTGTGCCAAATTCAAGACGAGCTATTCGATCTCGGCAGCGAGCTGGCCACGCCGCCGGAATTTTTCACAGAGGGCATGTACCGAGTGGGCGACGATGAGATCAATCGGCTCGAGAAGCTGATCGACCAGTGTCAGAAAGATCTCGAACCGCTTAAGTCTTTCATCTTGCCGGGCGGCGGGCGCATCGGCGCCTATCTGCACCAGTGCCGCACGGTGTGCCGGCGCGCGGAGAGGGAAATATTCCGGCTATCGCGCGCGAGGAAGTCAATCCGACGCTGATCAAATACGTCAACCGGTTGAGCGATCTGTTTTTCGTTCTCTCCGCTGGATTGCCAAACAAACCGGCGAGCAAGAATATCTCTGGCAACGCGGACTCGCAGTGAAGCGAGGCAGAAGCTAAGAATTTTAGATTTTAGATTGCCAATCCTTCGGCTTTCACAAGTTTTCGATTAAGGGGAAAGAGCATGAAGATAAAGGTATTCGTCGCCATGGCTGCATTCCATTTCCGGCAATCTAAAATCCAAAATCGAAAATCTAAAATCGGCGGGCCTCGCCGCCTTCGCTGTTTTCTTCATACTGTGCGGGTGCCGTGGCCGACGCGCAGCAGCCGAAAGAAAGTCGCGCGGATATGTTATCTGGAGCGAGCAACGCTTCTACTTACAGCCAATTTTCGTGAAGCCATTTCGTGAACGTTTACGCGAGATCGGTTACGTCGAGGAGCAGAACCTCATAATCGAGTACCGGTTCTCGGAGGGGAAGGTTGATCGGTCTTCCAGACCTCGCCGCCGAGCTAGTCCGTCTCAGCTGCGACGTTATCGTTACCACCGGGACTGAAGCGGCGGAGGTTGCTAAAAACAGTGATCAAGACGATCCCCGTTGTGATGGCATTCGGCGCGGATGCCGAAAGGCGTGGCATCATCGCGAGCCTCGCGCGACCCTGGTGGAAACATCACAGGGCTGACCTCTATTAACACCGAACTAAACGGAAAACGGCTTGAGCTGCTCAAGGAAATTATTCCCAAACTCTCGCAGGTCGGGTATCTCTGGAGTTCGACCAATCCAGACGCGGGCTATGACGATGAAAGAGACAGAGACTGTGGCTCGGTCTTTAGGGTTAGGGATTCAATCCTTAGAGGTGAAAGAGCGTGACGACATCGAAAGGATGCCTTTCAAGCCGCGACCAAAAAGCGTGCTGGGGCGCTTCTAGCTCGGAGGCAGTGGGTTCTTCGCCGCTCACCAAAAACGGATTTTAGAGCTAGCCGCAAACAGTCGACTGCCAGCGATGTATCCCAACACTCGGTATGTCGAGGCAGGCGGACTCATGGTTTACTCGGAGGATCGGTTAGAGATGTTCCGTCGCGCCGCAGAGATCGTGGATCAGATTCTCAAGGGGACAAAACCCGCTGACATACCTGTGGAACGGCCCAAGAAGTTCGAGTTCGTCATCAATCTCAAGACGGCGAAGCAGATCGGCCTGACGATTTCGCCCGAAGTGTTGGCGCGAGCGAGTAGAATCATCAAATAATTTTAGATTTTCGATTGCCGATCCTTCGGCGTTAGCTCAGGACAGGTTTTCGATACGGAACAAAATGCACGAGCGGCTATCTATCTGAACAAGTTTCTGGGTTTCTTTTTGACTAATCTAAAATCTAAAATCGAAAATTGGGTATGGGAGAGATTATGGGATTATTGGAGGGGAAAAAAGCGGCGATCTTTGGCGTGGCCAACGAGCGCAGCATCGCCTGGGCGATCTCGGAGGCGTTTCACGCCGAGGGCGCGGAGCTGGCATTCACTTACGCCGGAGAAATTTTGGAAAAGCGCGTGCGGCCGCTGGCGGAAGGGATCGGCTCGAAGATCATTTTGCCTTGCGACGTCACCAAAGACGAAGAAATCGAAAAAGTTTTTGCCAGCCTGAAGCAGGAATGGAACGGCGTCGATATCCTGATTCACGCCATCGCCTTTGCCAACAAAGAAGACTTGTCCAATCCCTATGCGCAAACCAGCCGCGCGGGCTTTCACCTCGCCATGGACGTCAGCGCTTATTCGCTCGTCGCGTTGGCGCAGCGGGCGGCGCCGTTGATGGAAGGGCGCAACGGATCGATCCTCACACTCACCTATATGGGCTCGGAAAAAGTCATTCCGAATTACAACGTCATGGGCGTCGCCAAGGCGGCACTGGAGGCGAGCGTGCGCTACCTGGCGCACGATCTCGGTCCGAAAGGGATTCGCGTCAACGCCATCTCGGCGGGACCGCTTCGAACTCTAGCAGCCGCGGGAATCTCGGATTTTAAATCCATGCTGCATCACGTCGCCGAGCGCGCGCCGCTCAAACGCAACATCGACGCGGAGGAAGTCGGCAAAACCGCGCTCTATCTTTGCAGTGACTGGGGCAGCGCCGTCACCGGCGAAGTGCTGCATGTCGATGCCGGATACAATATTATGGGAATGTAGGCGCGCGAAGCGCGCCGTTTTGGGTTCCGAGTTCAAAGTTCCGAGTTAACCCGAAACCCGGAACCCGGAACTCGGAACCGGAGAGTCAAATGGCTATCAAAGAAGTCACGCCGCAGCAGGCTCACGAAATTCTCACCAATGACACCAGTGTCGTTTACATTGACGTACGCACCGAGCGGGAGTTTGCCAATGGCCACCCGGCCGGCGCGGTCAATATTCCCGTGGCTTTTCCCGATCCGGCGCGCGGCATGATGATGAACGCGGATTTCGTCAAAGTCGTGGAAGCGAATTTTCCGCACGAGAAGAAGATTATCGTCGGCTGCCAGGCCGGACCTCGCTCCAACGCCGCCGCCGGTTTTCTGCAGCAGGCGGGCTTTCAGGATGTTGCCAACATGATTGGCGGCTTCGGCGGCATGCGCGATCCGATGGGCACGGTGGTCGCGCCGGGCTGGGCAGGCTCGGGGTTGCCGGTGAGCGACGACAACGGCGACGGAGTCAGCTATCAGTCGCTATCAGCGAAGGTTCGCTGAGCAACCTCTGATCTTTTTCTCCGCGCGGGACTGTATCGCAATGCTACAAATCACTGGTGTCATCCTGAGCGCCAGCGAAGGATCTGCTTCGTTTCCGGTCGACGCCTCTTCAGGATTGGTTCGCGGCAAAGAGGGAAAGCAGATTCTTCGGCAGAGTTTATCCTGAGCGTGCCGAAGGGCCTCAGAATGACATTCAGAACTGTCGCGTGCGGGGAACTTAAATATGGATAACCGACTTTACTTCAAACAGATCGAGATCGGGCCGATGCAGAATTACGTCTATCTGATCGGTTCGACCGAAACCCGCAAAGTTGCGGTGGTCGATGCCGCGTGGGAAATCGATACGATTCTCAAGATCGCGAAGCAGGACGAGATGGAAATCACGCACGCGTTCGTGACGCACACGCATCCCGATCACGTCGGTGGCGGATTTTCCGGCATGGAGATCGACGGTGTGACGGAGCTGCTTGAAAAGTGTAAAGCCAAGGTGGTCGTGCACAAAGCGGAAGCGGAGTTCATTAAGGGGCTGTCGTCATCGGACATGATCAAAAGCGACAACGGCGACAAAGTCGATGTCGGCGGTATCGAGATCGAGCTCATGCACACGCCCGGCCACACGCCGGGCTCGCAATGTTTCCTCGTCGACGGGCGGGTAGTGTCGGGCGACACGATGTTTATCGATGCCTGCGGACGAGTAGATTTCCCCGGCGGCAACGCCGAACAGATGTATTACAGCCTGACCCAGAAGCTGGTGGCGCTGCCGGATGACACGATTCTCTTTCCTGGCCACAACTACGCGCCGCTTAGCACGCGACGATCGGCGAACAGAAAAAGACCAATCCCTACCTAAAATTTGCTTCCCTGAAACAGTTCTTAGCGGCGATGGGCTACCGCTGATCTCTGCCGACTAACCGATTGTGAGATTTTAATTTCGGTCGCGGCGTGATTTGAGCGCTGCATGTTTCATGTGACCGGCGGACAGTTTTACGCAAAAACAAAACCGGAGATGTGTTATGCCCATGGAAGAGTTTAGACGGCCGACTAACAATGCTAGCTAACCATGCGCCTTTTTTTCTTGGGGAATTTTATGACGGAAGTTACCAATTATGTATCTGACGAGCTTTTCCATTCGGTTGGTTTCAGACACCCCGACGAACATCGAGAAAATTATAAAATCCTGAAGGAAATTCTTGCGGGCGGTTGGATATCCTATTGGCCCCACGCAAAGGACGGGGCGAGCACCGCATTGAAATCAACTGGGACGCTGACATGGTGAAAGGAGAATTTCTAATTCCTACCATCACCTGTTTTGCCGATATTCCATATGAATGTCTTGGGTTTCATGGCCAGAAGTACGGTCAGTTCGGAATTTCCATTGATCGGTCGTATCTCGTCATTATCACGTCCGTCCTGTTATGTATGTGCCGTACCTTCCAACAGGTTCACCGTCCATTTCCGGTCGCGACTTGATAACCCATCTCCAAAATACATTTAAGGGTTTTGAGAAACTTGTCGTTGATCGAATAACTGAGGTGCCCGCTATTTATGTCGGAAGCGAGCCAAGCACGGCGAACAAGCAATCCATGCAACGTCCAGTATCTTTCTACAGCAGCTTTTGGCATACGTAAAACCATTTGACGCCACGCTCGCAGTTGATGATCGTGAAAACTACTAGACGAAAAAGGGGTCAAGTCCGCTTTTAGCTTTTTGTCAGCGCATCAGTAATTCTTCGAGCCCTTTGGTCGATCTTGCGGTCTTGCGCTACCCGTAATTTCATCCGCAGACACGCCGAGCTTACTGACGACTCGTTGTCTAATCCCAACGCTTTGCCGATCTCGCTGTGCTTGATACCCGCCCAGTTGCCAACTCAAATACATCGCCATTGTGCGGGCTTCATTTTCGATTCCCCTGCGACGCCGCTTCAAATCCTCCACTCGCTTGCCGTACTCCCGCGCCGTGGCCCGCGCGATCTCTTCGATGCGCAGTCCAAATACCTGCCGGGACTCGGGCTTGACGCCTTCCACTTTGGCCTTCTCGCCAAGCATTTTCCGCACTCTCTGGACAAATCCTTTGTCGCCCAAAATCGGCATTTGATTACGACCCTTATAAAAGTCGTCGATCTTTTCCTCAATCTCGCTCTGCACATATCTCTGATATTCCTGAACACCGCTAAACCGTAACATGACCGATTCTGTATTGAGCCACTTTGGGCACTGTTTCTTGTTCAGATACCCCCAATGACTGCTCCACCGGTAATGATCCATATCCCGCACACTGCCGCCGCCCACCGGATTATGATGGATGTAACGAACCACCGATAGGAAATACGCTTCGGCATCGATCAGGATGGCTTTGTAACGGCCGCGAAACAGCGGGCCGTCTTGATGATGCACGCGATTGAACTTCTGTGTGTAAATCCCGTCCAGATGTCGCATCGCTCGCGATAATCCCACCGCCGGCGTCGACAGCAGAAGATGGTAATGGTTGTTCATCAAACAATAGGCGTAGATTTCTACTTTCCAAAGCCGTGTGATGTCGGAGAGTAAGTCCAAGAAACTCTCTGCCCCTGGTCCTCCAGGAAAATATCCCGGTGCGACAGGCCGCGGTTCATGACGTGGTAGTAAGCGCCGGGGTATTCGATTCGTAACGGTCGAGCCATGCCCCTTCTTTATTCGATGTAAACGACACCATTAAAAGCTAAAAGCGGACTTGACCCCTTCTCCGTGACCCTTTCCTAATGCCCATCTTCGTACCGTTGCAAGTTCCCTTACCTGGTCCTTCCACGCTGAGAATTTCCTTCCAAAGACCGCTTTGGGTCCGCTGTCAACGACGTTGGGATTGGCGAGATGAAGGACGGTTCCTTCACGCCAGGCGCCCAAAAGGCGGTAACGAACAAACATCTGGATGACATCCCGCGCACCACCGAAACTCTCGGTCTCGGCAGAGACCATCTGATCATGGGTCATCTTCACGAGGTCATCACTGATTCGCTCACAGTCGAAGGTCAGGATAGCCGCGCCGTGTTGGTCGTAGAACCGATTGGCATCTCGCTTATATTCAACGTAGTCCGAGAGCGTGGCGACGTTGTGCTTGTAGGCTCCGAACACCTTGCAAGGGGATGATCCCACCCGGTGTACCGCAGGTAGAAAGATGGTGACTAACGCAACGAGAACCACGAGCATTCCGACGAGGGAAAGCAGTGAGAGGGGTTTGTCGTGGTACTGGGTCACAGGACCAATCGGAAGGTTCACCTCAGACTCCGTGTCAGGCTTTGGTTATTTGACAAGCTTAGTAGTCCTAGGAAGTATATTGCTTGTTGCCTATTCATTTGCGGAGAATTAATGCCTCGATGTGATTGTGCGTATAATCGTTCTTAGCGTAAAGACATAACAAATGCGGAAGCTTTGGCGACAAATCTTTCGGCCACCCACCGGGGAGGCGAGCGCTGAATACTGACGTGACCATCGAAGTTTCCAAAAATCTTTTGCATGTCAGGAGACAAAATATGAAGCGGCCTCCCCCTCACGTCGGCGCCAACCGAGCTAATGACCCGCGCCTTTTTCAATAGACGACTCCGTTTATTTCCTTTGACAAGAACGAGTCGATCCTTCTGCTTTCGAAAAACGGACGGGTGCCGAACATGAAAGTTTTGCCCAAAATACCTCTGAAGATCACGTTGGCTGAAATCCGTTGCTAACCCTGCTGTCTCCACTTCAAAAAAGCCGACGATATATAACGCCGGAGCACATTCGAAATTCCACCCGTGCAACCCCGCGTAGAAGACTAACATATCCCCGTTATGGAGCTTCCTGAGACCTTGTTTGGGCGGTGTCGGATCACCATAGGTGAATGTCTGGAACTCCGGGTCGTGATGGATTGGTATATTCCGACGACTCTCGCGAACTCTTTCAGGAAAATAATCAACTAGAGTTCTGTTGCCATATATGGCGTCCGTATTCCCGTAGGTTTGATCGCTTATTCCGCACCCGTTGAAACCGTCCCTAATAGGCACGTATTTAAATGAACCGTCCCTGAACAACGGTCCATGGATTCCTCCGGAGCCGGTGTCTATACCAACTCTCAGCAGCACTACTTGCATATCGTTTTAGGGTTTCCGGTGCGACGAGGCTTCGGTCTCGAACATGGCTCACCGCGCTTGCCGCATTTCTTGTAGTTTTTTTTGAGCCAAGACGTGAAGCGTGAGATATACGGCTCCTTGAAAGTCGCTACGAAAGCTCGGTCCTCTTTTTTCAAGTTCAGGAAATTTGGCTTTGGGTATTGGAATCGCTTTTTTACCGAAATACCGATAGTGGCAGGATATTAGCACAAATTGCTGCGTCTCTTGGAAGCAATTCTCGGGACGCAAGTTGTCGCCGCGATCACCTTTTTCTTCTTCGCAAACGTCGGATCTCGGTAATATTCGAGCCGTCTAAATTTTTCTATCAATCCGCATTGCATATATGATCTTGCCATGACCTGCGCTCCTTTTGCTTGCACCGCCTGTTCCGACGATCCAGTCACCAACTTTAGCCCTTTCAACTACGTTTTGGCGGTTTTTTTTGGTTTTTCGATGCTTACAAAGGCATAGCGTACAGAAGCCGAAATATGGATTTGGTGCACGACCTTCGTCATGGTCAACCACGTAAGAAAACAGTTTGCGCGTGGTGCGGGTACTCTCCTTGCTTGCTTCTTTAGCACTCACAGGCCAGTCCTCCAATACGGTACGCGCTTCAGATGCTCTAGCGGTGGCAGTCGATCAAAACTACTAGACGGGCCGAATGTCTTCCTAGTAGCTTCTTTTGAAACTCATGCCACAGTGCAATTTCCTTTTCTTCAGTGCGCTTACCTTTCTGTAAAATGCCACTGCTCGTGCCATTTCTTATTAGGAGTGACTAAGGCAAAGAAATAGTAGTTTTTTGGCAGATCCCTCACCACGACACAATTACGCCATAGTGTATTGGATTTTCGCGTTATTCCTGCTAAGTCGCCGTCCCAGTTTCCTCCGATCTCCCACCAGTCAAAGCAAGCGAATGTGTTGTAAGTGGTCTTCATTTTTCCGGTGCCGTTGCATGTCTCGCATGACGGATCAGTTTTCCCGTAACGCTTATTTCCTCTTTTAAAAAAGCTCCGTGATTCCACGATGCAATCGCACACCTCAATGTAAGGATCAAGTTCGAATTCGTCGCTAAACCGAAAAAGCAGCGTATCGAGCACGAGTCCGACTTGTCGAGCATTGTTCGTTTTGGTGACCTGTGGAGGTAGTATTGCTCCCGCATTAAAATGCATGTCGAACACCGCAACTGTACGTCTTGAGGGCTTCTCTTACCCAGACAAACGCCGAGATACGACAGAGTGAATTCACGGCTTGCCGACGTATTTATTCGTCCAGAGCACGCCCTCTTTATTCGACGGGGCTTGGGACAGATCTTTGACGATGCCGGCGCCGGTGGCGAAGTTGATGACCTTTTGCCATCCCGCGGCGCTCATCGTTCCCCACGGAGGCATGGCGCCGGCGACCATGTTGTGTGAGAGCTCGAAGACCTCGGAAGATAGTTTGACCGAGAGCCGGTGGGCGCGCAGCGCGGCTTTTGCTTCCTCCGGTTTGTTGCGGAACAGCGCGCCGCCGCGCGATATCGCCCGCGCCACCGCCATGGCGATCTTCGGGTTCGCTTCGACGTAATCCGGGCGGACCATGAGAACTTCATAAGGGTAATCTGTCAATTCCGGAATTTCGCCCTTCCCCAGCGGGATCAGAACGTAGCCCTTGCCGCTAGCCTCGGTGATTTCGGCCGAAGGCGGGGAAAGCGCATAGGCGTCGATCACGTCGTTCATCAGCGAAGCGGGAAGTTCGGGCGCTCCGATGTAGACGAACTTAATTATTGTCCCAATTGCGCCGGCTTTTTTCACTAGGAATTTAAATATCTGTTCAGAGGCCGCCCCCGGTCCGGTTGCGCCGATGGTGCCGAGCTGAGTCAGCGCTTTAAGGCGCTCGCCGATGGGGCTAGCGCGGGTGAGACCGAATTTATCGACGATCGCTTTTCGCAGCACGACGCTCAACGTCATCGTGCGATTGTGCGCTTGAATCGCAATCGCCGGCGCGCCCTCGACTTTCGCCAGGACGAGTCCCTCTGACGTGGACGCGCAGAAATTGGTGGAGCGGCCGACCACCGCGTTCAAACAGACCGAGCCGCTCGGAGCGGGCGTGATTTTTATCCGGACGCCCTCCTGCTCGAAATATTTGAGCTGCTCGGCAACCCAGATCGCTGCGAAGGCGAAGTTGGGCACGGCGGTCAACATACTGACTTCGGGCATGTCTCTCTGTTGGGCTTGCGCCTGCGAGGCGATGTTCAGGCCCAACCCGATGATCGTCGCTACAGTGAGCCCGGCAAACCGCTGGAACATTCTCTCGGAATCCTTCGACAGGCTCAGGACGAACGAAGATAGGAGTGAAAGCAGTGAGAAGTATCCGTTCATGCTGAGCTTGTCGAAGCATTCCTGCCCACTGCGAGCTGTGATTTTCATCTGCCTTTCCATCGTTAGCTCTCCCTTCTTTCAGGCCTGGATTTGTATGTGTTCGGTTTGCGTCTGCCAGCGCAGCGCTCTGCGCTCGACCAGCGCGGCTACTTTGTCCATGATGATCACCATGATCATCAAGACGATGATGCCGACGAAGACGTCGGCTGTTCTAAAGATACCCGCCGACATGCGGATGAAGAAGCCGACGCCTTCGGTGGCGGCGACGAACTCGCCGACGATGGCGCCGATCACCGCGAAAGGGATGCTCGTGCGAATGCCGGTGAAGACATAGGGAGAAATCGCCGGGAAGATGACTTTAAACGTCAGCTTCCAACCTTTGACGCCCATGAGACCCGCCAGGTCGACGTATTCATGATCCATCTGGCGCATGCCGGTATAGGTGTTAAAAAAATTGAGAAAAAACGTAAGGAGAAAAACCACGCCGATTTTCGACCACAAGCCGATGCCCAGCCAGACGATGAAAAGCGGCGCAAGCGCGGTGCGCGGAATCCCGTTGAGCGCAATAATGATCGGTTCGAATATCTCGGCAAGCAAGCGGCTGCGGCCGAAACTGTAGCCGAGGCCGATGCCCGCTATAGCGCCGACCGGAAAGCCGATGGCGATTTCTAAAAAAGTCACCCAGGTGTGCTGCAGCAAATCACCCGAGTAGAAACCGGTGAACAGAGACGTAAAAATACGGCTGGGGCTGCTGATGAGAAACGGTTCGATCCATCTGCCGGACGCGAATTCCCAGGCAAGGAAAAAACCCACTACAATGGCGCTGCGAATTAGTGTTACCGTGACAGTGCGCGAAAAGATCGACTTTGCCGTTGCGGTCGTTGGCATAGATCGAGTTATCTCGGAGCGCGGCTGGCGGACTTGATCGGTCATGAATCCTGCGCGCTGGCGCGCCCGATATTGAGCTCGTGGCGAAAGATTTGCCACAAGCGGCCATAAGCATCGTCAAAACCTTCCTGGCGGTGAATCTCGAAAATATTGCGCGGCCTGGCCATATTGATCCTTATGACATCTTTGATTTTTCCCGGGCGATGCGTCATGACGACCACGCGGTCGGCGAGGGCGACCGCTTCAACCAAGTCGTGGGTGACAAACAGATGGTCTGGCGCTTCTGTTCCCAGATTTTGAGCAGCTCATCCTGCAGCACCATGCGCGTTTGCGCATCGAGCGGACCGAACGGTTCGTCCATCAAGATTACCGGCGGTTCGTAGGCGAGCGCGCGGATGATCGAAGCGCGCTTGCCCATGCCGCCGGACAACTGCGCCGGATAATATTTTTCAAAGCCGGAGAGGCCGGCAAGATTGATGAAATAGCTTACTTGTCGCTCGCGGTCGGTGCGCGAATAGCGCTTCGGATTAAGGCCGAAGCCGACGTTTTCTTCCACGGTGAGCCACGGGAAAAGTTTGCTCTCTTGCGGCACATAACCGACTCGCGTATTGAGCCCGCGCACTTCATCGCCCTGACAAAGGATGCGACCCGCCGAGACAGGGGAAAATCCGGCGATCAGCTTGAGCAACGTGGATTTGCCGCAGCCGCTCGGTCCGACGACGGTGACAAACTCGCCGGGGCGGATCTCCAAATCGATGTTTCAAGAGCGCGCTGAGATTTTCTTGGCTCGGCGTCTGGAAGACTTTGGAAACATTTTCAACTTTGATGACGGTATCGGCTTGGCTTCGGGCCGATTCAAAAGGAGCCTGTGCGAGATCCGACATGGAATTATCTGCTCGGCTAGATGCGGTATTTATTCATGTGCAATGTGTAGTGTCAACCAAGCTACGACTTTTGGTCGATCAAACATGGCTATCGGCTTGACTTGGCAGGTTGATCAAAGCTACGCTGATGCACCATTTTACCTGGGCAAATACACTTGATGCCGCGTCGAACATGGAGATGAGACATTTACAAGGAACGAGCGGGAGCGTCGATGGCTTCACAAAGTAAATTACCAGGAACTTCCGGCCGCCCGTTTCTGCAAATTCCCGGTCCGACCCTGGTTCCCGAAAGAATCGTTCGGGCGATGTCGCGGCCCCTGATCGATCATCGGGGACCGGAGTTTGCCGCACTGTTAAAGGACGTGCTCGAGGGCTTAAAGGACGTTTTCAAAACCACCGAGGGACGCATAGCGGTATTTCCGGGCTCGGGCACTGCGGCGTGGGAGGCCTGCATCGTCAACACGCTGTCACCGGGTGATCGGGTGTTGGGCTGCGTGAACGGTCACTTCAGCACGCTTTTCTGCCGCACCGCCGAATCGTTTGGCGTCCAGGTAGAACTGCTAGAGTTTCCCTATGGTGCCGGTGTTTCCGCCGCGCGGATCGAAGAGCGGCTCGAGAAGGACAAACAACACGACATCAAAGCCGTGCTGGTCGTCCACAATGAGACCTCGACGGGCGTGACCAGCGATATCGCCGCGATTCGTCACGCGCTCGACCATGTGCGACACCCGGCGCTTTTCTTGGTGGACTCGGTCAGCTCGGTGGGCTCCATCGACTTTCGCTTCGACGATTGGCAAGTGGATGTCGCTCTCGCCGGCGCACAGAAGGGGCTGATGTTGCCGCCGGGTCTGGCGATCCTGGCCATCGGCGAGCGCGCCCGAGAAGCGAGCAGATCGGCGCGCTGCCCGCGTTCGTTCTGGGACTGGACGCCGATCTTGGAGCGCAATCGTCTTGGCGAATTTCCCTCCACCCCTGCCACCGTGCATTTCTTCGGCCTAAAGGAAAGTCTCGCGATACTCAGTGAAGAGGGCCTGCCCAACGTCTTTCGCCGCCACGCTCGATTGGCGGAAAGCTGCCGGCGCGCGGTGCAGGCCATGGGTTTGCAGCTCCTCGCCCGCAGTCCGGATGAATTTTCAAACACGCTGACCGCCGTCTGCATGCCTGAAGGATTCGATTCCGATGCGTTTGTTGCGCACGCGCACAAGAGACTGAATTTTTCCCTGGGCATCGGACTGGGTAAGGTCAAAGGCAAGATTTTTCGCATCGGCCACCTGGGAAGCTTAAATGAACTTGAGCTTCTCGGCGCGCTCGCCGGCGTCGAGATGGCGCTGAAAAGTTTCGGCGTTAAAATTCCCGTCGGTGCCGGCCTGGCTGCGGCGGAAAATTATCTACTGGAAACCGCGTCCGACGGTTGAGCGAGAACGAGATGAAAATCGATCCCGACAAATGCGTGGCCTGCGGCAACTGCGTGCCGATTTGCCCCATGGGAGCGATCTCCATCGAGCCGGCGATCGGGCGAGCAACTATCAATACCGATGAGTGCGTGGAATGTTTCACCTGTTATCGCGGCATGTCCAAGGAGCATCTGAATCCGTTCATGGTCCGCGCAGTGCGGCGAGCCGCCAAGCTCTTCCGTTTCAGGTTCGATCCCGAGCCGGATATCTGCCCCACCGACGCGATCGTTCCGCAAGAACTCGCCTGGCCTCGAATCGTGCGCCGCGCCTTTTCCGATCCGCAAGTGCCGCACGAGTCCACGGGCATCCACGGCCGTGGCACCGCAGAGGTCAAAACCAACGACGTGACCCATCGGGTGAAAGACGGCGAGGCGGGATTCGTCGTCGAATTTGGCCGTCCCGGGGTCGGCGCTCGGTTCAGAGACATCCAGCGCATCACCACCGCTCTGGCCCAACTCGGCGTTGAATTTGAAGAGAATAACCCGGTGGCTTCGCTGATGACCGATCGTTCCCGCGGTCTGATTCGAGAGGACATTCTCAACGAAAAGATTCTTTCGGCCATCGTTGAGATCAAAGCACCTCTTGAGCGAGTATCTGCAGTGCTGCAAAGCATCCGAGATCTTGCCGGCGAGGTGGATACCGTGATCAGCGTCGGTGTCTCCACCCGCTGCGACTCGGCGGGAAATGATTTGCTCGGCGAGATTCTCGAGCAGGAAGGATATCCAGCCTATCGCGGAAAAACCAATTTGGGTCTTGGACATGCCGGCGCGATGCAAAATTCGAAGAACGCGGAAGCTAGGAAATAGATGACCAACACTCTGCACCGCTACAGCGAACACTACGCTTTCGCTGCTCCGCCGCATCCGGAACCGATCCGTGACGACTACATTGTCTTTGCGATGGCGAGCCGGGGAATCAACGACGACGACCTCGTTGAGAAATATCGGACCTTTCTGCGTCTGGCGCTCAAGCACCAGCCGGTCAACATCGGCGACGCCACCAAGGGCGGCAGCATCCGGCCGCGCCAAGACCTAAACCCATCGGCCCATTGGCGCCGGGATCACCGGGCCGATGCCGAGCAGGTCATCGCTGAAATCGAAGGACACACGACCGTGGCTGCGGTCTTCGACAATTACGCGGCCATGGAACAATTTGTCGAGGAGCTTAAAGCCGCTGACCTGGGCATCTCCATAAACATCAGCGCACCCATCGACGAGGCGAAGCGTTGCTGCGACGATGCCGGCATCGCCCGGCACAGCGTCGAATATTCCATCGGATTTAGCGGACGGGTGGATAAACTCCCGGAGGCGACGACTCTGGAACTTTCCACCATGTGCGGCCACGGTATGGTTTCGGCCAATTTCGCGAAAAAGATGTTGGAGTGGGTAAGAGAAAACCGTCGGACTCCCGAGGAGGCGGCGCGCTATATGGCCCGCTTCTGCAGCTGCGGCGTATTTAACATTACCAGAGCAGAGCGCATCATGAAGCGTGCTTGCAATCGAAAATAGTAATCCGGAGAGGAGTAACCCATGAAGCGAAAAATCGGTGTCCTGACTGGAATCGTCTCATTAAGCCTAGCGCTCTGGCAGGCGCCGCTACAAGCGCAGCAGCCGGTCTCGATCCGGCTCGGCCACGTGGGCTTCCCGGGATCACTCTTTGCCATCACGGCGGACGAGTACGCCAAGCGGGTAAACGCAAGCTTGCAAGGCAAGGTGGAGGTCAAGGTCTTTCACTCCAGCCAGCTCGGCAGCGACGAACAGATGAGCCGGGGTATCAAAGTCGGCGCGCCGGAGATGTTCGTGCCGTCCACCGTAATGAGCACGGTGGAACAAAAGTACGGCGTTTTCGAGATGCCCTACATCATCGTCAATCGCGCCCATATGAAGAAGGTGGCCGAAAACAAAGAGGTCCAGAAGCAGCTTTTCGACGGGCTGCCGGCGAAAGGACTGAGAGTCCTCGGGGTTTGGGAAAACGGGTTTCGCCATATCACCAACAATGTCCGGCCGATCGTCAAGCCCGACGATCTAAAAGGCATCAAGCTGCGCGTGCCGGGCGGAGTGTGGCGGGTCAAAATGTTTAAGACTTACGGCGCCAACCCGTCGCCGATGCCGCTTGCCGAAGTCTACTCGGCGCTCCAATCGGCCGTGATGGACGGCCAGGAAAATCCCTTTCCGCAGATCTGGTCCGCCAAGTTTCACGAAGTGCAGAAATTTCTCTCGCTGAGCGGCCATGTTTATACTCCCGCGTACCTGGTGGTCAGCGAAGATACCTGGAACAAGATTCCCAAGGATAGCCAAACCACGCTCTCCCGGATCGCTGGGGAGATCGGAGACTTCGCTCGCTCGGAAGGCGAACGGCTGGACAAAGATCTGATGGGCAAACTCGCACCGCCGATGAAAGCCAACGAGGTCGATAAGGACTCCTTCATCAAGGCATCCGCGGCCATCTATGAAGAGTTCGGCAAAGAGGTCTCGGGCGCGACGGATTTAGTCAAACTGATCCAGTCGCTGCGATGAGCAAGAGGCGATCGAGACAAGAATTTTATCCGAGCGCCCAGTCCTGACCGGTACGGCTGACGAGTGGAATTGACGCTGTCCGAAAGGCGTGGTCATCCTCAGGATCAACTCACTTAGCCCTTTTGCATCTCCACCGTGGATAAATATTTTCGCCGACTCGTCGATTGGATTGAAGCCTGGGCGGTGCTCCTCCTCGTGCTTATGGTTCTGCTCGTCAGCCTCGGCGTCTTCTACCGCTATGTCCTAAACGCGTCACTTTCGTGGTACGACGAATTCGCTTCTTTTCTGCTCGTGTGGCTGACCTTCTACGGCGCGGTTGTCGCCAGCTACCGGCGCCGTCATATCGGCTTCGAAATTGTCGTCGACCAGTTCATGCCGAGCGCGAGAAAAGTCGTCGAGTTGATTGCCGAATCCTGCGTCCTCGGTTTTCAGGCGGTGCTCTTCTATCACGGCTGGCTGATCATGCAGAAAATGGGCGATGAAACCACCGTCTCGTTGGTTTGGGTGAAGATGCGCTGGATCTATAGCGTCTTGCCGATCACCGGCGGCCTGATGCTCGTAATCAGCCTGATGCGGTTCGTCAGCATCGCGACGGGGAATGAAAGCGGCAAGGGAGGAGATTCGGCATGGAGTGGCTCATCCTCGCAGTAGTGATTCTACTCACGCTCATTAACGTCCCCATCGGATTTGGCCTTTCCATCGCCGCGATTATTTTCCTGTTCTTTAAGGGCACCGTGTCGCTTAGCGTCGTGCCGCTGAACCTTTTTTCCGGCGCCTCGAGCTTTCCTCTTCTGGCCATTCCGCTTTTCATCCTGGCGGGCGGTTTGATGGACACTTCGGGAATCTCCCTTCGACTCGTGAATATGGCCAACAGCCTGGTGGGGTTCGTTCGCGGCGGACTGGCGATGGTGACAGTGGTGGCGACGATGATTCAGAGCGAGATCTCAGGTTCATCGGTCGCCGATGCCGCCGCGATCGGCAACGTGGTGATTCCGGCGATGGAGAAGCGCGGCTATTCGAGGACCTTGAGCGCGGCCATCGTCTCCAATGCGGCCTCGGCGGCGATTCTGATTCCGCCGTCGATCCCGATGATCATTTATGCCTGGATGGCCGAGGTGTCGGTGGCCAAGCTATTCTTTGCCGGATTTCTCCCTGGCTTCATCGCCTGCGGCGCCATGATGGCGCTCTGCTACTACTATGCGCGCAAGTACAATCTGCCCGTGGAGCAAGGATTCTCTCTGCGCGCAGTCGGCCGATCGACGGTCCACGCCTTTTGGGCGTTGATGATTCCGATCGTGATTTGGGGCGGGATCTTTCTTGGGATTGCCACGGCGACGGAAGTGGCGGCCCTCGCGGTGCTGACCGCGTTGCTGATCGGCGTTCTTATTTACCGAGAACTGCCGGTTCGCGAGCTTCCTCGCATCCTGCGGGACTCGGTATCGCAGACCTCGGTGGTCATGCTCATCGTCGCTTCCTCGGCAGTCTTAGGCTGGTACCTTACCAGCGAGCAGATTCCGCAAAAGTTTGCCCGGATGATCTTGGAAACGACTTCCAACAAGTATCTGATTCTTTTATTCCTGAATCTTTTTTTCTTTGTCGCAGGAATGTTTCTCCATTCGGCCGCCGCCATCATCCTGATCGTTCCGATCGTGATGCCGCTGATCCGGCAGATCGGTGTAGACCCGATTCATTTCGGTATCATCGTGACGATCAACCTCGGCGTGGGACAGCAAACTCCGCCGGTGGCGACGGTCTTGTTCACCACCGCCGCGATTGCGCGCGTCTCGTTCTGGGACGTCTTTAAGCAAGGATGGCCTTTCACCCTCGTGCTCGCCCTGGTCACCCTGCTGGTGACCTATGTGCCCTGGATCAGCCTGGGAGTGGTGAATCTTTTCCGTTGGTAATCGGATTCCATTCCGCGCCCAGATCGGCAGATAGAATGCGCGCTGCCACCTTGATATTGCACGGATTCATCGGCTAATTTATCAGCCACGATTACGACTTTATCTATGGAGGCACAGTGAAGATTATCAGCGAGTCCATCATCAAGAGCAACAGCGGCAAGACGTTTGAGGTCAAGAAAGGCGAGACCATTCGGGTCATCGGTGAATCCACCGCCGATTACGTTGTTTTCAATCTGCGCGACGTCAAAGAGCGCTTCGATCAGGCGCGCACCAAAGTCGATCAAGGTAAGATTTACGTGACCACCGGCGATGTGCTGATTTCCAAATACAACAACGTCATGCAGACGATCGTGAAGGATACGTACCGCGGCACCCATGACATGGAGAAGGGCATGTGCAGCACTTCTTTTTACAAGAAATGGGGCGACGAGATTTTCAAGATATACGGCGGCGTTTGGAAAAGATTGGGAAGAAAAAAAGTCGTCGCGCCCAAGCACGGTTGCTGGGAAAATCTCGCCAAGGCTTTGAAGCCCTACGGAGTACCAAAAGAAGACGTGCCGAGCCCGCTCAATGTTTTTCAAACCATGGCGATCAATGCCAAAACCGGCAGCATGCGCTATTCGATGACCCGGCCGCGGCTGGGTGGCGACATGATGGATCTCCGCTGCGAAATGGATTGCCTGGTTGGCATCAGCGCTTGTCCGGAGGGGGGCCGGGGGAAAGATCTGCGTATAGTGATCTACAAAAATTAGGTTCCAATCGTTCCAGACGTTCCAAATGTTCCAATCGTTCTCGCTTAGTAAAACGACCTGGAACTACTGGAACGTTTGGAACAATTGGAGCTGTCTTTATTTATATAATTTTTCGACAAACCCGCTCGACTCCAGCTCTTTGAGGAAACTGATATCGGTGAAGTCGGACGGTTTGGCCTGCGCGGCTTTGGGATTCTTGATCTTCAACTGGTCCAGGTAGAGCTGGATACCGGGCTCGGTGGGGTAGGGAACTTTGAGCGTCAGTTTGGCGACGATTTCGTTATAGGATTCTTCGACCGATTTGGTGTCTTTGATAGCGAGATATTTTTGTAAAATCTTTTGTGCACCCTTCGGATTCGTCAGGTTGTAATGGCTGCCCTCGACGTACGCCCTGATAAAACGGCGCACCGTGTCGGGCTTTTTCTTGATGTAATCCCGCGTGGTGGCCACGCCGTTTTGCTGCCATTCGACATCGAGCTTGGTGAAATCCAGCAGGGCGCGCATGCCGATCTCTTTGGCTTTCAGAGTTTCCGGCGCTTGCAGGAGCGTCGCCTGCAGCGCGTTGGTCTGCATCGCCGCGAGGCGCGCAGGAATCGAGCCGGCTTGCACGTAGGTCACGTCGGTCTCTTTGATTCCGAATCTGTTCAGGACGGTGACTGCTGCGGCGTTGTCCGCGCTGCCGATGCGGCTCACGCCGAATTTCTTGCCTCTTAGGTCTTCTACTCGTTTGATCTCGTCGGTGACGAAAAGCACGTAGGGAAAGCGATTGGCTCCGCCCGCAACCAGCACGGCCCCGGATCCTTGGAGGTTGCTGGTGACCACGGCGGAGGCGCCGGCGTGGACAACGGGAGTTTCTCCGGCGACCAGGGCGGTGACCGCGAGCGGCGCCCCGACGAGCAACACCAAGTCTACGTCGAGTCCATGCTTGGCGTAAAAGCCGATCTCTTTGGCGGTCCAGATCGTGGCTTGAGTCGGCGCGATCACCGTGTAGGCGACACGGAGTTTTTCCAGCGTTTGCGCATTGACGAATGAATGGGTCATCGTCAGCATTGGCAGTGTGCACAAGAAAGAAACGAAGACTCGAAAGAAAAGGCTACTCATGATGGTTCTCCTCGAGACAGAACTTCGGTGGCACGTGTGAAGGTGATCCTCGGGCCTATGGCGGGCCATATCCCAAGCTTTCGCCGATATCAACGGTATGAATAACTTGCGGTTGTCACGTTGGTGCGGCAGCGGCCGGATGCTAGCTGGAAGTTTGTCTAAGCACTGCCGGTGTTTTTTCCGTCATGCCGGTGAAAACCGGCATCCAGAACGGGCGTATGCGATACGCTACTACGCAAATTCCTGGATAGCGAATTTCTGAGCCAACGTACTAAGTCGCAGTGCGCCACGGCATCAGGCGCCGATCCAGATACTGAATCAACGACAACAAGGCAACGGCGAGCAGCACGATTGTGAGAATGGTCGCGAACAGCGCGCTGGAATTGAACGACGCGCTAAAGGTCATCAGCATGGCGCCGAAACCGACTACGGCGAGAATCATTTCGCCCGTGACCATGCCGAGCACGGCGCGCCCCATGCCGAGGCGAATGCCCGCCATGATCATCGGCATGGCGGCGGGCAGGATCACTTTCAAAAACAATTCGCTCTCGCGCGCGCCGAAGGAGCGGGCCATCTCGGTCAAGGTCGGATCGACGTTGCGCACGCCGGCGGTGGTGTTGATCGCGATAATCACGAACGCGAACAGAAAAACGATCCAGACGCGCGAGTGCAGGCCTAACCCGAAAGCGATCACTAAAAACGGAATGAACGAAATCATCGGCACCGCGAGCAATGCGGTCATGTAAATTTCCAGAAATGATTCGAGCCGGCGGTAGCGGCCCATCAACAACCCCAGCGGCACACCGGACAGGACCGAGATGAAAAAGCCGATAAACAGAGCTTGAAAGCTGATAGATATCGCCTGGAACAGCTGCCCGGAGATAAGCAGCTCCACCCAGACGGTGATGACTTTAGAAAGGGGCGGGAGCAGATGAGCGTTGCCGCTGCGCCCGGCGATCTCCCAGATCGCGGCGAGCGTGAGGAGCGAGATGATTCTAAGCGTGCTCGCCTTCATTACTCTATTTGCGTCCGATCTTTTTGAGCACTTTGTCCAGAGGGCCGGTGTCGAAGGCCTGTTTGAAGCTGACGACGTCTTTCTTGAGTAGTCCCGCTTCTTCGAAGAATTTAATGCTCGCATCGCCGCGCTCTTTGCCGGCGCCGCCGTTGATGTCCCAGATGCGCAGCTCTTTGTAGGCTGCCGCGATCGCCTCGACGAGCTCCGGCTTTGTTTCAGGCAGCAGTCTTAAAGCATTTTCTTTGACCGATGCGGGGCGCTCTTCAGCACTGCGATGCGCTCGGAGAATCGCCTCGAGCACGGTTTCAACCGTTGCGGCGTTCTTTTGCAGGTAATCGGCGCGGGCGAAATACATAGAACCGATAAGCTGGGGAAAAGTCTTGGCGTAAGAGATCAACACGTGAAACTGCCCGGGCTTGGCGCTCAAAATATTCAACACATCGCCGATCTCCGCCGGCGTGGCGTCCAATTGGCCGCGCATCAGAGCTTCGGCGCGCACGTCCGAACCGGGGATGATCATCCAGTTGGGGGTGATCTTGTAATGTTGCGCCATCCATTTGACCAGCGCTTCGGTAACCGTGATCGGCGCATGGTAGCCGACCCGTTTGCCGTCCAGTTGTTTGACATCTTTGATAGACACGGGAGTGACGAGCTGCCATTCGTTGCGCACTTGCTCTCCGATGACGCGAATATTCATGCCGCTCTCGACCGCCTTCACGACGGCGATGCCGGCGGCGGAACCGATATCGGCTTCGCCGGCAACGACGGCCTGAACGGCCAAGTCGGTCTTGGGGAAAAACGTCGGTACGACTTCGATCCCCTGTTTCTTGAGCTGCTCCCATGCGAGCAGCGAAGGGATATCGCCCATGTCCGCCGATGAAGGGTAAGCGAATCGCACTTTCTTTTGTGCTTGCGCCTCTGCACCCCAGGTGAAACCAACGGTAATGATGAAGAGCAGCATCGATAATTTCGCGAGTGAATTAGTCATGAGCGTTCTCCTGCGTTAAATTGTTGTTCTAAATTATTCCGTTGCCGGCCTCGGATTTGACCGCGGTAAAAAGTTGTTTCACCGTCATTAAATATCCGAATTCGAAGCTCGAAATCCGAAACAAACGGAGAAACTCAAATCCAAATATCAAAATCCGAAACGGTTCCGTTTAGAATTTTGTTCTTTTCGGATCATTTGAATTTGTTTCTAGTTTCGTATTTCGAATTTCGTTTTTACTACTCGACGGCGATTTCCACTTTCCATCCGGTAAGCCGCTGGTCGACCCATTGCACCAGCTTCATCGTGATCATCGCGATTATCAAGATCGTTAAGATCACGGCAAAGAGCGAATCAGTGGCGAACGACGAGCCGTATTGCATGATCATGGCGCCGATGCCGGTGAGCGTGAGCAGCATCTCCGCTGTCACCATGCCCTTTACGGCGCGGCCGATGCCGAGCCGAAGACCGGCCATAATCGCCGGAAGGGCGGCGGGGAGCATGATCATGAAAAAGATTTCTTTCTCTCGAGCGCCGAAGGAGCGTGCCATCTCGACAAGAACGTTGTCGACCTGTTTAACGCCGGTCATTGTGTTGATGATGATGACGAATACCGCGAAAAGAAAAACCACGGCGATGCGCGATTCGATGCCGAGTCCGAACCATAGGATGAGCACCGGAACAAAGGCGGTCGTCGGTGCCGACATTAGCGCGTTGACATAAAGATCTAAAAAATGCTCGACGGCACGAAATCGCCCCATGAGGAGTCCTAGGACAACGCCAATCACCGCCGCGAGGCAAAAACCGATGGCCAACGTCGTAAGACTCACGCCCAGGTTAGAGAGTAGTTTGCCGCTGCTAAAGAGTTTCCACCAAGCCGCGCCGATTTGTGATAGTGGCGGGATGAGCGTGGAATCCATCGCCCGTCCGACAACCTCCCATAAGATTGCGAGCGAAAGAATGGAGAGAATATGGGTGCCAAATCGGCTATTCAATGATGGTTCTCCATCGCTTTTTTCAGACTTTCCCAAATGTAGTTGGTCAATTCGACAAATTTGCCGTCGCGGCGCACTTCTTCAGAGACACGCGGGCGCGGCAGCGGCACGTCGAGAATTTCGGCCACCTTGCCCGGCCGCGGCGTCATGACGACGACGCGATCAGAAAGATACACCGCTTCGTCCATGCTGTGGGTGATGAAAATCACCGTCTTGCGCTCGCGCTGCCACAGCTCCAAAAGCTCTTCCTGCAAGAGTTGTCGGGTTTGCGCGTCGACGGCGCCGAACGGTTCGTCCATGAGCAGAATCGACGGATTGACCGCCAGCGCGCGGGCCAGACCGGCGCGTTGCTGCATGCCGCCCGAAAGCTCGTGAGGGTAGTGATTTTCGAAATCGGCCAAGCCGACGCGTTTCAGATAGTCGCGCGCAATGTTTGTTCGATCTTCTTTGGGCAGTCTACGCAGTTCGAGGCTGAACTGCACGTTGGCGAGGACCGTACGCCACGGCAACAAAGCAAAAGCTTGAAATACCACGGCGCGGTCAGGACCCGGCGCGGTGACCTGCTTGCCATCGATCACGATCTTGCCGCTGTCGTACGGGATCAGGCCGTCGATCATTTTTAGCAGCGTGGTTTTGCCGCAACCGCTGGGGCCAATGATGCTGACAAACTCTTTCTCTCGGATGGAAAGACTCACATCCGCCAACGCCTTAACCTCGGTCGTGATATCTTTGACGGTTTTATGAAAACTTTTCGAGACCCCCTGGATCTCAACCAGAGGCTTTGCTTTGTTCAAATCGTTCAAGACGTTCAATTCGTTCAAGGCGTGTAGACCTCCGGGCAGTTCTCCGACGATTTGAACGTCTTGAACTGCTTGAACGTTTTGAACCATGTTTTCACGCTCCCGTTATGTCCTTGTCGTCTTTTCCTGGTTCGTACGGCCGCGTATCGCGCGCAAGATCGATCTTGTTCAGCACCTCGTCGGGCGCTTGGGCTTCCTTGGGAAAGTGGTACGGCGGCAGCGGCTTGGTCGCGTCGAAGATCAACTTGGTCTCCATGGGTCCCTTCTCCATACGATTGAAGCCGTAGGCTGTGGGATTTAAATGGGAGCCGATGATATTGGGAATAATTACAAGATCACGATCGGCCTGGAAGCGCATTGCCAGCGCCCAAAGCACCTGGGTTTCATTGAACACATCGACGTCATCGTCGACGACGATCACATGTTTGATGTTTGGATCGGTGACCAGAGCTCCGAGCGCGGCCTGTTTCGGTTCGCCTTCGGCTCTTTTCTTGACCGAGATGTAACAATGCGAACGGGCGGCGCCGGAGATTGGCATATTGACACCGGTCGTGCTCGGCACAACCTCTTGGATGCGCTTGAGCAGGCTGCCCAAGCGCGGCGCGGCGCCGATGATGTTGTGCTCGAAGTGGGCGCTGTGGATGCATTGATAGATCGGATTTTTCCGCATGGTGATCGCCGTGACTTCGATGTAGGGCTGCTCGCCTTCCTTATAGTAGTAATGCGGCCACTCGCCGAAAGGCCCTTCGTAGTGGCGCTTTTTCGGCGGCACGATACCTTCGATGATGATCTCGGCGCGGGCCGGCACCATCAGATTCACCGTCTCAGCTTTCACGACTTCCAACGGCTCGCCTAAAAATGCGCCGGCGATCTCCAACTCCGAGCCGACGCCGGCTTGCTTGCTGACGGCGGCCATATTCAACGCCGGATGATGGCCGATGGCGAGAGCGACTTCCATCGGTTCGTTGTGATCTTCGTATTCGGCGCGCACATAATTGGCGTGATTGGCCGGATTGACCATCAGGCCGAGCTGTCTTTTGCCTTGTTTCTGGTGCCGGTAGATGCCGACGTTCACCGCGCCGGTGCCGCGCTCTTTGCAAATCATCGCCGCCGCGTTGACATAGGCACCGGCGTCGCCTTCATTGAGGGTCAAGACGGGTAAAAGATCGAGATCCGCGGCGTCGCCTTTCAAGATCACTTCTTTGCAAGGCGCTTCTTTGGCTGAAATCTCTTTGACGGGAACCGGGTTGTGCTCGCGGTGCGCCAGATCTTTGACCATCTGCGGTACCGAGGGCGAGCCCAATGACAATGCCAGCCGTTCGTAGGTGGCACCGAGATTCATCACCAGGGGAATCTTCGAGCCCTTGATGTTTTTGAAAAAAACCAATGGAAATTCATTTTTTCGTTCGAACTTCTCGACGATGCCACTGGCTTCGTACTGCGGGTCGACTTCTTTATCGACGACCACGACGTCCTTGGGACGCTTTTCCAGTAATTCATCTAAATAGCTGCGAAAATCTTTGGGCATTGGGGCAACCTCCGGCTCAGTTTCGGTGCTTTCTTGGCGACAAGGCGTCGCCCTGCACATGTGCTATGTGGCCGCATTCTCGCGCGACTGTCAAGCCGAGCTTGCTTGACAGCTATGAGCTGTTCTTTTAACAGTGGACAGGAAAACACGGATGCGAAACTTGCCGATAAGATGGGGGATTAGTCTGCCGAATCGCGGCGCGTTGTTTGGTCTCACCGATATCGATGAGCTGATCGAAACCGCTCGGTTAGCCGAACACTCCGGCGTGTTTGAATCGGTCTGGTTTGGCGATAGTTTGATCCACAAGCCGCGCCTCGAAGCGATCACGATGCTCTCGGCTGTGGCGACCCATACGAAAAAGGTGCGGCTCGGCACGATCTGCATGGCTTCTTTCCCCGTGCGCCATCCCGTCCTTCTGGCGATTCAGTGGGCATCGCTCGATCAGATTTCCAAAGGAAGAGCTTTGCTTGGCGTGTGCATCGGCGGTGCGCATGAAGGCGAGCTCAGAGCTTTCGGCGTCAAGCGCGAGGAGCGTGTCGGACGCATGAAAGAAGGGATCGAGTTGCTGCGGCAAATCTGGGGCGACCGTGAAGTGACGCACCGCGGCAAGTATTACACACTCGAAGGCTACAACATCGTGCCCAAGCCGGTGCAGAAGTTGCCGCCGATCTGGATTGCCGTAAGTCCTGAACGTGAGCAGGTCGGCGACAAAATCGTCGACCAGGCGATGCGCAGAGTGGGCACGCTGGCCGACGGTTACATCACGATGGGCGTGACAGCGGACGAATTCGCGAAACGCTGGCATGTCATTGAACAAGCTGCCGGCGAAGCCGACAAAGATTTGTCCAACTTCGAATGCGCGATCCACGGCATGGTTAACATCAACGACGACCGACAGACGGCCTACGCTGAAGCGAAAGATTACTTCAATCATTATTACGGACCGAACTATCCGCCTGAGAGTTTGATCAAGATTTGGCTAGCGCACGGGCCACCGAAAAATTGCGCTCGCCTCATCCAGGAATGGATCGACATGGGCATCACCACGCCGGTGCTGCGTTTTACCTCGAAGGATCAATTGAATCAGGTGAAGCGATTTATCGACGAAGTGTTGCCGCTCTTGCGGTTGAAGTGACACTGCGATGGTTGATAAAAGATTGACTAGCAGATTGTCGCTCAGCCATGAAAGCCTGAGTCGAGATTCTTCGCTTTGTTCAGAATGACACCTTTTGGGCTGTCATCCTGAACGCAGTGAAGGATCTGGTCCGAGAGCGACTCATCAATGATAGGATGGAACTATGTTTGAGGATCTCAGAGGCTTTTTAACTCATCTCGAAAGTCAGAAGCAGCTTCTTCGCGTCCAAAACGAAGTCGACGTCAAGTATGAGATCGCCGCCGGCATGCGCAAGACCTCGGATATCGAAGGGCCGGCGTTGCTGTTCGAGAACGTCAAAGGCCATCCGGGTTGGCGCGTATTGGGCGGATTGTTCGCGACTCGTAAACTGGTGGCCCTCGGGCTCGGTGTACCGCAGGAGCAGATGCTCGAGCGCTATTTGACCTTAGAGGACAAGCGCATCGCGCCCGAGATGGTTTCCAGCGCGCCTTGCAAAGAAATCAAATGGACCGGTGATCAGATCGATTTATCGAAGCTGCCCATCGTTACACACGCCGCCAAAGATGTCGGCCCGTACGTCACCATCGGCGTGCAAGTCGGCAAAGATCCGGACACCGGCACTCGCAACTTGTCGATCCACCGCATGCTCGTGCTCGGCCGAGATAAATTATCGCTCTGGGCGCCGGCCGATCATCACTTGGGTCGAATGATTTTGAAAGCGGAAGAAAAGAACAGAGGATTAGAAGTTGCCACTGCCGTCGGTGTCGATCCGGCCATCGTCGTCGGCTCGCAAGCGCGAGTGCCCTTTGGCATAGACGAGTTTCACGTTGCCGGCGGTTTGCGCGGCGCAGCGGTGAAATTGACGAAGTGCGAAACCATAGATGTCGAGGTTCCGGCGTTCTCCGAAGTTGTCATCGAAGGCGTGACCATACCCGGCGAGCGCGTTGCCGATGGCCCCTACGGGGAATATCCAGGCTGCTACAGCGAGGCCAAACAGGCGCCGGTGCTAAAGGTTACCGGGATTACCATGCGGCAGAATCCGATCTGGCAGACGGCGCTCACCGGCATGCCCGTAACCGAAAATCACACGCTGATCGAGTACGGCAACGCCGCGGTGGTTTATCGCGAAGTAAAAAAGATCGTGCCCGAAGTGCGCGGCGTCAACATGACGCCGGGCGGGACGTTTCGCCATCACGTCGTGGTGTCGATCAAGAAGCGCGCCGAGAACGAAGGGCGCAACGTGATTCTCGCTTTGCTTTCGATGGGCATCGGTCTGAAACAAGTGATCGTCGTCGACGACGACATCGATCCGTTCGATCCGATGCAGGTCGATTGGGCAATGGCGACGCGTTTTCAGGCCGACAAGGACGCGATTATCATACCGCGCATTGCTTGCTCCACATTGGATCCTTCTTGTCCGGAGGCGCGCGTCACAGCGGGGTTAGGTATCGATGCGACCGCGCCGATGAAAGATCACTGGCGCTTCGAAAAAGTCGAGATCCCTGGGGTCGATAAGGTGAAATATATCTAGAGTTCAAGGTTCAAAAGTTCAAAGGTCAAGGTCTGATCCGGATAACTTTGAACGTTAAACCTGGAACCTTGAACGCGAGACGAATGCGACGTTGAAAAATTTCGATTATCTGGAACCGACTACGGTTGCCGAAGCCTGCGCACTGCTGAAACAACACGCCGGCGAGGCAAAGGTCTTCGCCGGTGGCTCCCATCTCACTATTCTCATGAAGCAGGGCCTTTATGAGCCTAAGTCATTGGTCAACATTAAAAGGATTCCCGAGCTCAGGGGCATCCAGTACGACTCGAAAGAAGGTTTGACCATCGGCGCGCTCGTGACCCACCGCGAACTCGAAACCTCGGCGCTGGTGAAAGAGAAATTCCCAGTGCTCTGCGAAGCCGAAAGAGAAGTCGCCAATATCCGTGTGCGCAGCATGGGAACCGTCGGCGGCAATCTCGCTTCCGGCGAGCCGTTGACGGATCTATCGCAGATTTTCATCGCGCTTGACGGTAAAGTGAGAATCGTCGGACCAAACGGAGCGCGCACGATGGCCGTCGAAGAATTGTTCCTCGACTTTTATACGACAAGCCTCGCTGACGATGAAATCCTCACGCAAGTGGTTTTGCCGCCGCTTCAGCCTCGCTCCGGTATCGAGTACATTCGCTTTTCCAGCAGCTCCGTGGTCGACAAGCCATCGGCCGGCGTCGCGGTTCGGCTCACGTTAAATACCGGTGATGAAGCGATTCAAGCCGCGCGCATCGTGCTCGGCTGCGTCGGCCCGACACCGGTGCGCGCGCGCAAGGCCGAAGCGTTGATAACCGGCAAGAAACTGGCAGCGGAGCTTATCGCGGAAGCGGGTGGAATCGCGTCACAAGAATGCAGTCCGACCAGCGATTTGCGCGGCTCCGAGCAGTACAAACGGGCGATCGTGCGCACGCTCGTAAAGCGCGCCGCGGACGCGGCTTACAAGAAAGCTCTCAGCGGGTAATCAACGATTGTATAGATGGGCGCAGCAACCGATATCTAGACTCGGAATTTTTTCCTTTCCCCTTGACGGGGAAAGGTGAGGATAGGGGTGAGTTCCGAACGCAGATGACCACGTTTCTGTACCTCAGGTGTTTTTGCACAGCAGAAAAAAAGATGAATCATAAGACCGTTTCATTGAAAGTTAACGGTATGCAACGTAGCGTCGAAGTCGAAGCGCGTACAACGCTGCTCGACATGGTGCGCGACCAGCTCGGCCTCACCGGCGCCAAACTCGGCTGCGATATTCAAGTGTGCGGCGCTTGCACGTTGCTCGTCGACGGCAAACCAGTGAGCGCCTGTGCGATGTTGGCGGTAGATGCGGAAGGCTGCGAAGTCCTAACCATCGAAGGATTGAGCGAAAAGAAATCACTGCATCCACTCCAAGAGGCGTTCATGGAGTTTGGCGCTCTTCAGTGCGGCTACTGCACATCCGGTTTCATTCTAACAGCGAAAGCGCTGCTCGATGAGTGTCCTCAGCCTTCGGAGCAACAGATTAGAGATTATTTGGCTGGCAACTTTTGCCGCTGCGGCTGTTATCAAGAGATCATGCAGGCGGTTAAGAACGTGGCCAGGAGCTGATTCGCTCTAAACGAACCGTCACTGGTCTTTGCGCCCTCTGCCCCCACCTCTTTCCTCCCCCGAGCGCGGGGGAGGATGAAGGAGGGGGGCCGGCACGCCAATAGACGCGGAGAACGATGCGAGAAGACTCTATGGACACAACCCAAATCGGCAAATCGGTGCGGCGTTTAGATTACGAAACGAAAGTCACCGGGCAGGGCGCACTATCTTGGCGGACATGAGTGTCCCGGGCATGTGCCACGGCAAGATTCTGCGTAGTCCTTACCCGCATGCGCGGATCAAGCGCATCGATACTTCGAAAGCGCAGAAAGTTGCCGGTGTCATGGCGGTGCTGACGCGCGACGATATTCTTCATGATGAGGGCATCGAGCCCTACTACGGCCCGGTGTTCAAAGATCAGACGATCGTCGCGGTGGAAAAGGTGCGCCACGTCGGCGATCCGGTGGCGGCGGTTGCGGCTTTGACCGTCGACGCGGCGGAAGAAGCGCTGGAGTCTGATTGAAGTCGACTACGAGGAGCTGCCTGCGGTGTTCAACGTTCAGGACGCGATCAAGCAGAACCCCACTCTGGTGCATGAGAAGGTGCGAATACCGGCGATCAGGCTTTGCCGATCTCGCCGAGCTCAAACCGATCGACGGCACCAACATCTGCACGCACTTTCGACTGAACCGCGGCGACATCGACAAAGGTTTTGCCGAGGCGGAGCAGATCTTCGAGGACACCTTTACGTTGCCGGCAACCCAACATTGCTTCTTAGAAACCCATGCATGCATCGCATCGGTCGAGCCGGGCGGACGGATCACCGTGTGGGCGACGACGCAGAATCCCTTCGTCGTACGCACGCAGCTCGCCAATATTTTCAAAGTGCCGGTTGCGAAAGTCCGCGTCATCGTGCCCTATCTCGGCGGCGGATATGGCGGCAAGGTTTATCCGAAAGTCGAACCGATCACGGTGGCCTTGGCACAAAAAGCCGGACGACCGGTGCGCGTGGTTCTGTCGCGCGAAGAAGTCTTTTACACGATCACCAAACACGCCGCGGTGATTCGCATGAAGACCGGCGTCAAAAACGACGGCACGTTGGTAGCGCGCGAGTGCGAGATTCATCTCGACACCGGCGCCTATGCCGAGATCGGCCCGCGCGTCGCAAAAAAATCCGGTTACACGGCAGCCGGGCCGTATCGAATTCCCAATCTAAAAATCGATTCGTATTCCGTCTACACCAACAAACCGCCGGCGGGCGCGTTCCGCGGTTTCGGGGTATCGCAGTCCGCCTGGGCTGTTGAGTCGCAGATGGATATTATCGCCGCAGCGCTCAAGATCGATCCCCTCGAGCTGCGCAAGCAGAACGGCTACAACGAGGGTGATAAATTCGTTACTGACGAAACTCTGCGCGCGGTGGGACTTAAAGAATGCTTAGACGAAGTCGCCAAGTCGATTGGCTGGGAAGATAAAGCGTTCAAAGGTTCAAACGTTCAAAAGTTCAATGACGGAAGTCTAAGGCGCGGTAAGGGGCTTGCGTGCATGATCAAGGCGACGATCACGCCATCGATCTCTTGCGCCGTGGTGAAGCTCAACGAAGATGCGAGCCTGTCGATTTATATTGGCACGGTGGAAATGGGACAGGGCTCCGATACCGTGATGGCGCAGATCGCCGGCGCCGAGCTGGGCATTGCGATAAAAAAAATCCAGGTGCTTGGCGTCGACACCGACGTCGTGCCTTATGATTTGACCACGTCGTCGAGCCGCTCGACCTTTCACATGGGCAAAGCGGTGCAGTTAGCGGCGCAGGATATCCAGCGCCAGCTTAAACAGATTGTCGCTAAAGAATACGGCGTCCCCGAAGACAAAATTAGTTTCGCGGACGGTAAAGTTCGTTTGCCGGAGACCGCGCTCGACTACGCCGAGGTCATGTTCAAGCGTTTCGGCATGCAAGGCGGCACTCTTGTCGGTGATGGGCAAGTTAAGACGTCAACCAAAGACGAGTTCGGCGAAAAGAGTACGTCGGCGTTTTGGTTTCTCGCCGCCGGCGCCGCGGAAGTGGAAGTCGATATCGACACGGGAAAGTTCAAACTTATCAAGTACGCCACCGCCGTCGACGTCGGCAAAGCGCTCAACCCGCTGGGTTGCCGCCAGCAGCTTGCCGGCGCGGCGATCACCGGGATCGGCCAGGCGATGTTTGAAGAGATCGCTTATGACAACGGCCAACTGATTAATCCCAATCTAGTCGATTATGTTTTGCCGTCGCTTGGTGACATGCCTTCAGTGATCGATCCGATCTGCGTCGAAGTACCGGATCGCAATGGTCCCTTCGGCGCCAAGGGCATCGGCGAAAGCGCGCTCATTCCCGTAGCGCCGGCGATCGCCAACGCTATTTACGATGCCGTCGGTGTGCGCATCAGAGACTTGCCGATCAAAGCCGAAAAGATTTATCTTGGGTTGGAGAACATTAAATCGTGAAGCGCGAGCAGGGTATTCGAGATGAAACGCGTTGCAAACGGGATTTTCCTTCTATGCTTTTTTGCTGCGTCAGCGGCTTGTAACTCGGAAGTCCTGGAACGTCAGGCGGAGCAGCTCCGCCAGCAGGAAACCGAGATCGCCCGCCAGCGCAAAGAGTTGGAGGCGCTGGCCGCCGGGCAGCAGGTCCAGGATCAAAAGCAGAAAGACTGCGTTCGCGCCTTTCGCGATTATTTCGACAAGGCGCAACTATCGACGAATCGTGATCAAGTGATTTCGCTTTATCGCGAAGGATTGGTCATTTGCCCGGATGACGATGTCGCGCATTATGAATTGGGCCGCGCCCTCGCCGACGCCGGACGTCGAGCCGAAGCTGAGAAGGAATTCGAAGCGGCTCTCAAGATCAATCCGGACTTCGGCGACGCCCGCCGCCAGCTCGATGCCGTCCGCGCCAACCGTTAACCTCGCCCCGTCGTTAAATTCAGTTACGAATTGGAGGATCATCTATGCGAACGCTGCTCGTTCTGTCGTTCTCGCTGCTTTTGTGGGCGCGACCTGCGCACGCGTTGGACGAGAAAAAGCTCGTCGATTTGACTTACCCCTTCAGCGAAGAAACCCATCACTGGCCTACTGCCAAGCCGTTTCACCTTGAAAAAGTAAACGAAGGCAGGACCCCGGCGGGATTCTGGTACTCCTCTTACAATTACAGTGCGTCCGAACACGTCGGCACGCACATGGATGCGCCGTTTCACTTCGCCGAAGGCAAGTGGACCGTCGAACAGATTCCGCTGGCCCGAACCATCGGTCCGGGAGTCGTCATTGATGTGCGGCGAAAGGCCGAGAAGAATCCGGATTATCTATTACAGATCGAAGACTTGCGCGCCTGGGAAAAGACTCATGGACGGATCGCGCCAGGCTCGATCGTGCTGGCGCGCACGGGTTGGGGGCAGTATTGGGGTGACCGCAAGCGTTACTTCGGTACCGAGGAGCCCGGTAACGTCGCCGATCTTCATTTTCCCGGTCTGTCGAAACAGATCGCCGAGTTTCTCGTCAAACAAAGACAAGTGAAAGCAGTCGGAATCGACACGCCGAGCATCGACCACGGGCAATCCCGCGATTTTGTCGTCCATCAAATTCTCGGCGCGGCCAATGTGCCGATCTTTGAAAATGTCGCAGGTTTGGATCGGTTGCCGGCCAAAAGCATGACGATTTTCGCGTTGCCGATGAAAATCAAAGGAGGCAGCGGCGCGCCGCTGCGAATTTTTGCACTGCTACCTTAAACCGCGGCCAACAAAGGCATTTTCGGCGCGATTTGCTCCCGGAAAATGGGCACTTCCGCGGTTTTGCTTTCAAGGACTAAAAACCATATATTCTGCCGGCGCTAACACGGAGGAACTGTATGACCGGAAAAAACGTTAGTCAGATATTGCGATTAACTGCTTGCATTGCAGGATGCGGGTTGGGTCTCGCGGCCTCGGTCAGGGGGGCTGAAATTCAGATGCAGGTTCAAGCGGCGCCATCGACTTCGCCCTCGCCAACCGGAAAACTGCTTACGATCGAAGACGCCGTTCGGATCGGATTGGAAAATCATCCGAGGATCAAATCCGCGAACGAGCGAGTCGGTTCTCAGCAGGCGGTTTTGGGCCAGCAGATGTCGGCATATTACCCCACCATTGGCATGAGCAATTCTTACCGCACCAGCCAGAGCAGCACCAGCGGTGGTAGCGATCATGCAGCAGACACGTTCTCCAGTCAGGCGAACTTCAATATGACGCTTTATAATTTCGGCAAACGCGAGGGCAACGTCCAGGCGGCGCGAGAGACTCTGGACGCGACGAAGCAAGACTATGAGACGACAAACCAGGATATCATTCTGGCGATCAAGCAGGCCTACTATGTTTATCTAGGCGCCCAAGCACTCGTCAATGTGCGCAAGGACACGGTGCGAAACCGCGAACTTCTGGTTCGCCAAGCGCGAGGTTTTTACGAGGTCGGCACCCGGGCTCGCATCGATGTCGCCAGAGCGGAGGCCAACCTCTATACGGCGCAAGCCGATCTGATCGCCGCTGAGAACGCGGTCAAAGTCGCGTGGGTGACGTTAAGCTCTGATGAGCTGCTCGACGATCGCTTCGACGATCCAGTCGGACTCTGACAGCCCGGCCAGGTCCTCGTCGAAACTACCGGTCTCGATCGACGCGGCCGTGTCGGGCGTGAAAAAGGATCCGGTTTGAGCCGTTTCGCCCGCTCGAGCCCTCGCGGGCCGCGTCGCGTGTCACGTCCAGCAGGCGGACCCGCAGGCCGGCGTTCGCGAAGTGCGCCGCGATCTGGGCCCCCATCACGCCGGCACCGAGAACCGCCCCCGTTCGAATTTTCACCCGCGTTTCCACTTCTATTGTGTATATAGTGTCGCCCTTAACTCCACACGCAAAGGGGCTCCCCGATGTTGGACGAGGCGCAGCAGCAGGCTCTCGTCACGCGGTTGAACCGGATCGAGGGCCAGGTGCGGGGCATCCGCCGGATGGTGCAGGAACCCCGGCTCTGCATCGAAATCCTGCAGCAGCTCGCCGCTGCCGAGGCCGCCCTCAACCGCATCAGCCTGGCGGTCTTCCGTTTCCACGTCGAAAAGTGCGTCCCTGACAGCGTTTGCCAAGGGAGAACCGGAGCGCGGCACAGTGGCTCTCAGGAGCTGGTCGACATCTTCGACCGATTCGCCAAGTAGCTGATTATACCTCAGCAGCGCTTAGACGGCCTCTTCTTGCATAGTTGGGGGTGGTTTGATGCTTTCCGCTCATTCGTGCTACCGTGATCCTGTGCGCCGCCCCTGGCGGTAGCAGCCCATCGGCGGCGCATTCCACGGGGCGCATCGACGCCGCCGTCGCCGACAGCACCGGCGCCGTCCTTCCGGGCGTCACCGTCGACATCAGCGGGCCGCAGAAGCACTCGGCGGTCACCGACGACCGCCGGTGAAGCGCACTTCCTGAACCTCGCGCCCGGCACGTACACGGTCACCGCGAAGCTGGCCGGCTTCAGCGACTACCTGAATAAGAGCATCGTCGTCGCCACCGGCGCGCAGCGTCCCGCTGAAAATCGCGCTGGCGGTCGCCGGCGTCGCTCGACGCAGGTCCAGGTCACCAGCGACATCGCCGATCGTCGACACCAAGAAGATGGCGACGACGACGAACGTCAGCGTCGAGGAGCTGCAGAACATTCCCTCGTCGCGCGACCCGTGGGTCGTGCTGCAGACCGTTCCGGGCGTCATCGTCGACCGCGTCAACGTCGGCGGCGCCGAGTCCGGCCAGCAGTCGAACTACCAGGCGAAGGGCGCCGAGCGGCGGCGAGAACACGTGGAACATCGACGGCGATCGCGATCACCGACATGGCCGCGCTCGGCTCGACGCCGACCTACTACGACTTCGACATGTTCCAGGAGATGCAGGTCACGACCGGCGGCGCCGACGTGACCAGCCCGACGCCGGGCGTGCAGCTGAACTTGGTGCTCAAGAGCGGCACGCAACACGCCGCACGGCAGCACGCGCATCTATTTCGAGAACGAAGACCTGCAGGCGAACAACCTGCCCGACGACCTGACGGCGACGATCGGCGGCACGATCGGGCAAGGGCAACCGCATGGACGAGTACTACGACTCCGGCTTCGAGCTCGGCGGGCCGATCTTCAAGAACCGTCTCTGGGCGTGGGGCGCGTACGGCAAGACGACGTCGACTCTCATCACGCTCGGACCTGAGGCACGCACGACCGGACCGAGCTGAAGGACTCGTCGTTCAAGGCGACCGGCCAGGTGACAACGGCCTCCGCGCGAACTTCACGTTCTTCCGCGGCGACAAGGAGAAGTTCGGCCGCGTGCCGCGGTCCGACTCGCGCCGACGAGACCACCTACGACCAGAGCGGCCCGACCACGCTGTACAAGGGCGAAGGCAACTTCGTCATCGGCAACAACCTGTTCCTGCGGCACGCGGCTCGCACGTCGACGGCGGCTTCCAGCTCGCGGCGCACGGCGGCCCGACACAGACACTGATGTACGTGGACGACGGCGGCGTCATCCGCGGCTCGACCGACACCTACGCGACCGATCGGCCGCAGAACAACATCTCGGTCGACGGCAACTCGTTCAGCGGCCGGCACGAGCTGAAGTTCGGCTTCGGCTGGCGCAAGGCCACGGTCGACTCGACCGACGCCTATCCGGGCAACGGCGTCGTTTCAGCATCCACATCGGCTATCCGGACATGTTCGCGAAGTCACGCGCCCGGGCACGCCGCTGACCGACGCGGTCTACACCAGCGCCTACGTGCGGCGACACCTGTCGCTGGATCGCGCTGACGGTCAACCTCGGCGTCCGCTGGGATCGCCAGGCGGCCTCGCTCGGCGCCGCCAGCGTCCCGGCGAGCCCCGTGCTGCCCGAGCCTGCTGCCGGCTCTCACCGCGACGCCGGCAGACGAACGCGATCGTCTGGAACGCGGTCACGCCGCGCCTCGGCCTGACCTACGCGCTCAACGAGCAGCGCAAGACCGTCGCGCGCGCGCAGCTACGCGATGTTCGCGTCGCAGCTGGGCGCGACGGCAGGCGAGCACATCTCGGCCATCCAGTACTCGGCGATCTACTACTACGCGATCGACACCAACGGCAACAAGCGCCGATCCCGAACGAGATCCTGCTTCGGTCTCGGCAACGTCGGGTACTACGGCTTCGATCCGCTCAACCCGACGCGGCTGACCACCATCAACCAGATCGGCGACTACAAGACGCCGAAGACGCACGAATTGATGTTCGGCATCGACCACGAGCTGATGCCGAACTTCGGGATCAGCGGCACGTTCACCTTCCGGCACTTCGACCACGTTCAACTGGACCCCGCTCATCGGCGTGACGTCTGCCGACTACACGCAGACCGGCACGCTGACCGGCAACGCCGAGCCGATCGGCGCTTTCAGCACGCCGTTCTACGCGCATCAATCCGGCGGCGGTGCCGCCCGGCGGCGGCCGCAGCTACGAGGAGCGCGCAGGACTACACCAGCGCTTCCTGGGCTTCGAGGTCAGCGCCGTCAAGCGGCTGTCGAACCGCTGGATGGCGCGCTTCGGGTTCTCCACCAACAGCCACCAGGAATACTTCGACGGTGCCGAGCGCCATCGAGGATCCGACGCCGACGCCGGCGTCAGCCGAAGAACGACGGCGGCGCTGGTCGTCACCGAGACCACGGGCAGCGGCAAGAGCGGCATCTTCATGGTGCTGCCGCAGTACCAGTTCATCGCCAACGGGATGTACCAGGACCCTGGGGCATCAACCTCGGCGCCAACTGGGTGCTGCGGCAGGGCTACGCGATGCCCTACTTCCGGAGCAACGTGCGCGACCGGCGATCCGCTCTCGAGCAACAAGAGCGTGCTGGTCGTGGACGACGTGTCGCGAGTTCCGGCTGCCGGCGGTCAGCTCGCTCGACGTGCGCATCGAGAAGGCGTTCAAGATCAACCGCGTCAACTTGCTGCTCGACCTCGACGTCTTCAACCTCGACCAACAGCGCGACCGTGCTCGGCCGCCAGTACAACCTGCGCGCTGACCGGGCGCGACCGGCTTCAACGAGATCCTCGAATTCATGAACCCCCGCATCTTCCGGCTCGGCGCCCGCGTGAATTTCTGAGTCGCGCTCTGCCGGCGCTGGTACACTCAACCCGGGGTCGCTCTGCGCAGCCCCGGGGTTTTGTGTCTGCGGGGACTGTCTCATGCCTCGACGTTCCAGCGCGCGTTCTGGAACCTGCTTATGTCTCGTAGTCACGCTCTCGTTCGCGTTCCTCGTTTCCGTTCCTGCCGCGTGCGGCGGCGGTAGCAACGGCGGGCGGTTCGGGCGGCAGCGGCGGGGCGGCGGCGGGGGCGGGCGGCGGCGGCGGAGGCACGACGCCGACCAATCCCGTGCACTGACGGCGCTGCTGGCCGGCACGCCGACGAGGCGACGGTCGGCCTGGTCGACGCGACCGGAGCGACCCTCGACCGCCGAGCGAAAAGAAGACGCTCATCGACGGCAATCCGCGCGGCCGTGTGTACCGAGGCGCTGGCGCTGCACGAGGCCGCGCGCAGCGCGCGGCGCGCGGCCGCGCGCTCGCGCGGCCGCGGTCACCGACCGACGGATTCGGCCGCACCGCGATCACAACGCCGGCGCCGGTCGCGCGAAGACATCGGCGAAATCGCCGTCATCCAGGACACCGGCGATCTGATCCTGCCGGCCGAACCCCTACGACGTGCGCAGCACGGGCCTCCGCTTCACGCGCAACGGCACCAGCTACACGCTCTCGAGGATCGACGGCAACTTCCGCTCCGCGCTCGGCAACCGCGTCACGCTGACCGACGACGACTCGGCGAGCGTCAGCATTCCGTTCTCGTTCCCGTTCTACGGCACGGCGCAGACGGCGGCCTTCGTCAACTCCGACGGCAACATCACGTTCGGCGAAGCGGACAGCGCCAGCACCGAGCGCAACGTCGGCGCGGCTGCTGACCGGTCCGCCTCGCGTCGCGCCGTTCTTCGCCGATCTCGATCCGACGACGGGCGCCGGGAAGATCTTCGTGAACGCCGCGTCCGACCGCTACACCGTCACCTGGTGCAACGTCCGCGGCTTCGACTCGACCCGCACGGTCACCGCGCAGGCGACGCTGCTTTCCCGACGGCAGCGTCGAGCTGAAATACAGCGACGCGATCAACATCGGCGACGCCGTCGTCGGCATCTCGCCGGGGCACACCGCCGACGTCTCGCTCGTCGATCTGACGACCGGCACGCGTCTCGAGCGCGCGGCGCCATCGCCGAGCGTTTCGCCCAGGCGAACACGATCGACACGTTCGCGGTGGCGAAGAAGTTCTACGCGACGCACCCGGACAACTACGACCAGATCCTGCTGTGGACGGACCAGCCGCTCATCCGCGACGCGTTCGCCTACGAGCTGACGGTCGCCAACGAGGTGCGCGGCATCGGCCAGGACATCTACGATCTCTCGCGGTCGCTCGGCAGCGCCGGGCGCCTGCGTTCGCTGGTGGTGATGGACTGGATCGGCAAGTACCCGGAGGACCCGGCGACGAAGTTCCTCGGCGAGAACAACACGCTGAGCGTGCTCGGGCCAGGAAGTCGGCCACCGCTGGCGCGCCTACATGCGAGTTCCGCGATCACACCGGCGCGCGCTCCGACGCGCTGCTCGGGCGCGACCAGGCGCACTGGAGCTTCTTCTTCGACTCCGACGCGTCGGTGATGGAAGGGAACGACATCGAGGACCTCGGCGGCGGGCAGTTCCGGACCGTCCGACGCGGTCAAGCGCTTCAGCCGGCTCGATCAGTACGCGATGGGGCTGGTGCCGCCGTCCGGCGTGCCGACGTTCTTCTACGTGGAGAACCCGGCCTCGCACGCACGAGCGACCGGCGATCGGCGCCGTCGATGGGCGTGTCGTTCACCGGCACGCGGCGCGACGTGCTGATCGAGGACATGATCGCCGTCATGGGCCAGCGCCTCCCCGCGGCGGCCGATTCCGCCAAGGTCCATCGCCAGGCCTTCATCTACGTCGTCACGACGGCCGTCCCGTCGACAGCGCGCAGGTCGCCAAGCTCGATCGCTTCCGCCGCAGTGGGAGACGTTCTTCCTGCAGGCGACGGAGAACCGCATGACCGCGGACACGCGGCTGCGCTGACGCAGCCGGCCTCGAGGCCGCAGGAGATGAAGAGGGTAGGAGATCAGTAATTACCTGGATCGTTCGGCGGTTCGGTGCTGGGCCCAGCGCCTGTCGTTGGGCCAGTCAGGATCCGAAGCATGACCAGGCGTCCGCCATTCGCGCCTGGTCTCCTTTCCTCCTGATCTCCTGCGAACGGATAAGCGACCACCCAGTTTCCATCTCCCGACGGCCTAGCGGATTCTCACCCGCTGCGCCTTCTCGGGCTCGCCGAACATCGTCCAGAGCTGCGCCGCGACGACGCGCGCTTCCGGCGTCGGCGACACGCGCAGCATCTCCTCGATGGCGCGCTCGGATTCGGCGTTGCGGCCCATCGCGCGGTAGAGCATCGCCAGCCCGGCGCGCGCGCGGATGTTGTGCGGGAACAGCCGCACTTCGTCGAGCAGGTACGGCTCCGCCTCCGGGTAGCGCTCGCAGCCGCGCCAGCGAATCGCCGATGTAATAGTTGAGGTCGTTCATCTGGACCGTGCGTCCGCGCAGCGCCTCCCTGCGCGCGCATGAGCGGGCCGAGCGCCTCGGCGTACCGGCCCTCGTTGTAGAGGAGCAGCCCCTCGACGTAGAGCGGCATCGGCAGCGTGCTGTCGGCCTGCTGCGCCAGCGCCGCTTCGCGCCGCGCGGTTTGCGCGGTCGCGCGCGCGCGAGCGCGATCTTCGCGAGCATCTCGTGCGCGCCGGCCGGGCGCGACACTGACGGCGAGCTCGGCGTGCTGCCGCGCCTCGTCGAGCTGTGCCGATCCGCAGCAGCGCTCCGGCGACGCCGATCAGGCTGCCGGCGTCCTTCGGGCTTGCGCTTGATGACTTCCTTGTAGGCCGCGATCGCGTCCGGCATGCTGCCGCGGCGGACCTGCACTTCCGCGAGCTGCAGCCACACGTCGGTCATCTCGGGATCCTCGGCCAGGACCTCGCGGTAGACCGCGACGGCCTCGTCGAACTTCAGCGCGCCGGCGAGATCGGCGGCCTGCCGGTAGCGCTCGAGGACCTTGACCTTGTCCTTCGGGTCCGGCAGCGAGTCGCCGGGCAGCGACAGCGCGACGCTGCTGCCGCCGCCGACGTAGCCGAGGGCGGCGAGCCGCTGCTTGTCCTCGTCGGTGACCGCGGCCGGCGCCGCGATCGCGGCGTTCCGGATCAGGCCTTCGAGCGCGGTGCGCATCGCCTGCCGGACCTGCGGCCGCTCGGCGGCGACCGACGCGCGCCTCGCGCGGATCGCGCTCGAGATCGAACAGCTCGTCGCGCGGCGCCCGGATCAACCGATAGCGCGCGTCGGTCAGCGAGTAGAGCTCGCTCCAGCCGAAGTGGTAGCGCGAATAGAGCGCCTCGGCGTAGATGCCCGTATCGGCGACCGTGCCGCGTGCCGTCGAGCAGCGGCTTCAGCGAGCGGCCCGTGCATGTTCGCCGGCTTCGGCGGCGCCGATCGCGATCGAGGAGCGTCGGCACGAGATCGATCTGCTGCACCGGCGCGGCGACGCGCCGTCCCGCCGCGCCACCCGCGGGCTTCACGATCAGCGGAATGCGCGTCGTCTCCTGGTAGAGGAACAGCCCGTGTTCCTGCTCGCCGTGATCGCCAAGCCCTTCGCCGTGGTCCGACAGACACGATCGATGGTCGAGCGGTCGTAGAGGTTCAGCGCGCGCAGGCGATCGAAGAAGCGCCCGACGATCTCGTCGACTGTAGGCGACCTCGCCGTCGTAGGGCTCGTAGCCGACGCGAAGCGCGCCGGCGGCGCGTACGGCTTGTGCGGCTCGTAGATGTGGAGGAACAGAAAGAACGGCTTCGTCGCGTCGCGCTGCGCGAGCCACTGTCTCGGCCGCCGCCAGCGTCTGCTCGCCGGCTCGCTGCACCTGTCCGATCGACAGCTCGCCCGATGACGCCGGGCAGCTCGCTGTCGTAGGTGTCGAACCCCTGGTTGATGCCGCGTCGGCGGCCCGCAGCACGTAGGCCGACACGAAGCCGCGCGGTCGGCCAGCCGCGCTCGTGCAGACGCGCGGGGCAGCGACCACTGCCCCGGCTTCACGCGTGAAGCCGATGTTGTCGCGGACGCCGTGCTCGAACGGCAGCAGCTCCCGACAGGATGCTCGCGTGCGCGGGCAGCGTCTGCGGCGCGTGCGAGTAGGCGCGCTCGAACACCACCGCCTGCGCGGCGAACGCGTCGAGGTTCGGCGTCCGGACCTTGGTGTAGCCGTAGGCCGGCAGCCGATCGGCGCGGAGCGTGTCGATGGAGATGAGGATGACGGAGCGTCGGCCGGCTGACGGCGCCCGGGGGCCGGCCCGGCGCATCGCCCACGCCGCGATGCGCGAGGATCGCGACGATGCCGCGGATCGGCGACGGCGGTCTACGGCATCGCGGCACGTAGGATGCGGGGCATCGGCAAAAAGTATAATCCACGGCGTGAGACTCCACCTGCCGCATGCCGCCGAGCCTCGTCGACGTTCTGGCTGCGCTCGTCACTGCGTCGCTCACGCAAAGAGCGCTCGCGCCGCGCCAGGCACGGCGTCGGATCTCGACTCGCGCGGCTCGACGCGATCCCGCCGCTCGTCGAACAGGCGATCGCCGAGAAGAAGCTCCCGGGCGCCGTCGTGCTCGTCGGCCGCGGCGATCGCGTCGTCTATCAGAAGGCGATCGGCCGGCGCGCCGTCGAGCCGGCGCCCGAGGCGATGACGCTCGACACGATCTTCGACGTCGCGTCGCTGACCAAGGTCGTGGCGACGACGACCAGCGTGATGAAGCTGATCGAGGACGGCACGCGTTCGCCTGACCGACCGCGTCTCGACTACATCCCGGGATTCGAGCGCTACAACAAGGGCGAACATCACCGTCCGGCACCTGATGGCGCACACGTCCGGCCTCCGTCCGGACGTCGATCTCGGCGACATGTGGACCGGCTACGACAAGGCGATCGAGCTGGCGATGGAGGAGATCCCGACGGCGCCGCCGGGCGAGCGCTTCGTCTACAGCGACATCAACTACTTCCTGCTCGGCGACATCGTGAAGCGCGTCAGCGGCCTGCCGCTCGATCAGTTCGCGAAGAAGCACATCTTCGATCCGCTCGGCATGAAGGACACGGGGTTCCTGCCGGCCGCAGTCGCTGCGGCCGCGGATCGCGCCGACCGAGAAGTGCACGCCGTACGGCTGGCCGTGCGAGGGGCCCGACATGCAGATGCTGCGCGGCGTCGTCCACGATCCGACCGCGCGCCGGATGGCGGGCGTCGCCGGACACGCGGGGCTGTTCAGCACCGCGGCCGATCTCGTCGATCTTCTGCGCGCATGCTGCTGAACGGCGGCCGCTACAACGGCGCGCGCATCCTCTCGCCGCTGACGGTCGCCAAGATGACGATCGCCGGCGAGCGCGCCCGGCGATCCGAACGTGCGCGGCCTCGGCTGGGACATCGACTCGTCGTTCTCGTCCAACCGCGGCGAGCTGCTGCCGATCGGATCGTTCGGGCACACCGGCTTCACCGGCACGTCGATCTGGATCGATCCGGCTGACGCGGGCGTTCGTCGTGTTCATGTCGAACCGGGTGCATCCGGACGGCCGGGGCGACGTCACGCCGCTCCGCGCGCGCGTCGCGACGATCGCGGCGTCGGCGATCACCGACGCCGCCGCCGAGGCGGCGCGCGCGCGCCTGATGACCGGACGCGATTTCGGCGCCGCGGCGCGCCGCGCCGGCCGCGGCCGCGGACGCGCCGGTCCAGACCGGCCTCGACGTGCTGCGCGCGCAGGGCTTCGCGCCGCTCAAGGGCAAGCGCGTCGGGCTGGTCACCAACCACACCGGCCGCGCCCGCGACGGCGCCACGGCGATCGATCTGCTGTTCGGCGCGAAGGACGTCAAGCTGGTCGCGCTCTTCAGCCCCGAGCACGGCATCCGCGGCATCCTCGACGCGCACGGTCCCGTCGGAAGTGGACGAGAAGACGAAGCTGCCGATCCACTCGCTCTACGGCGAGACGCGGCGTCCGACCGCCGCGATGCTCGACGGGCTCGACGCGATCGTCGATCGACCTGCAGGACATCGGCGCGCGCTTCTACACCTACATGACGACGATGGCGTTCGTGATGGAGGAGGCGGCGAAGCGGAAGCTGCCGGTGTTCGTGCTCGATCGGCCGAACCCGGTGAACGGCTGGCAGATCGAGGGGCCCGCGCTCGACAAGGACGCGGCCAGCTTCGTCGGCTACTTCCCGGCGATGCCGATCCGCCACGGCATGACGCATCGGCGAGCTGGCGAAGCTGTTCAACGCCGAGAACAAGATCGGCGCGGACCTGACCGTCGTCGCGATGAAGAACTGGCGGCGCGACGACTGGTTCGACGACACCGGCGCTGCCCTGGATCAATCCCGTCGCCCAACATGCGCAACCTGAACGAGGCGGCGCTCTATCCGGGCATCGGCGCGATCGAGGGCACGAACCTGTCGGTCGGCCGCGGCACCGACACGCCGTTCGAGCACGTCGGCGCGCCGTGGATCGACGGCGTGCAGCTCGCCGACGCGCTGAACGCGCGCGGCCGTCCCGGGCGTCCGCTTCTATCCCGTCCGGTTCACGCCGGCGTCGAGCAAGTACGCCGAACCAGGAGTGCCAGGGCGTCTTCATCATCGTCACCGACCGCGTCGCGCTGCGCCCGGTGCGCGTCGGCCTCGAGATCGCGTCCGCGCTCAGCGCGCTGTATCCCGCGCAGTACCAGCTCGATGCCGCCGGCCGCCTGTTCGGCTCGCGTGACGCGCTCGCGCGCATCAAGGCCGGCGACGATCCCGCGGCGATCGCCGCGTCCTGGGGCGGCGCCGAGGCGCGCTGGCGGCTGCTGCGGGCGAAGTACCTGCTGTATCAGTGAGGTCGAGGCTCGGCCACGGACCGTTCGAACCTCGAACCTCGCGCTTCGTGACCTCGGACCTCGAGCCTCGGCGTCGTCGCCTCTTCTTGTCGACATACATCCGCTCGTCCGCCGTCTGGACGAGCGGCATGATGTCCGTCGGCGTCCGACCGGGACTTCGACGCAGCCGATGCTGAGCGCCGACGCCGGGCGGCAGGTCGGCGAGCTGCGGCGACCTGGCGAACGCCTGCTGCAGCGTCGCGCCGCGCGGCGCATCGCCTCCTGCTCGCCGCACGAGATCAGCACCAGGAACTCGTCGCCGCCCCAGCGGAACACGTAGTCCGCCTCGCGGATGTTCTTGCAGCAGGAACGCCGCGACGTCGCGCAGGACGCGGTCGCCGGTCTCGTGCCCGAGCGTGTCGTTGATCGTCTTGAACCGGTCGACGTCGATGAACACGATCGAGAGCGGCGTCTTGTAGCGGCGGTGCCGCTGCAGCTCGCGGCCGATCACTTCGTCGAAGAAGCGGCGGTTGCGCGTGCCGGTCAGCGCATCGGTGATCACGATCTGGCGCAGGTCGTGCTGCGCCGTCTCCAGCCGCCGGTTGGTGCGCTGCAGCTCGTAGGTCATGTCCTCGAACGTCATCAGCTGCATGCCCGAGCGCCGCCAGCAGGAAGATGACGACGGATCATCCCGAGCAGCGCCGGCGTCGCCGCGTCGGCATGCCGCGGACGAGCGTCGCGATCCAGACGTTCAGCGCCGCGATGCACGAGCAGCATCGCGCCGACGATCGACGCGCCGAGCAGGCGACGCTGCCGCAGCCAGCAGCAGGTGGGCGACCGCCGGCCGTCGCCATCGCTGCCCGCGACCAGCACGTAGCCCGGCGCGAAGACGGCGATCGTGCCGAGCGCCGCCGGGGCCAGCGTGAACCAGATCGCGACGGGCAGCAGCAGCAGGCCGTAGCCGCGCCGGAAGCCGCGGCGTCTGCCGATACGCGTCGGCCGCGACGACGAACAGCAGCGCCCGCGATCAGCCGGAGGAACTGCGCGACGCCGAACACCATCGCGTCGAGTTGTCGCTGCTGTGAACGAGCGCGACGCGATCAGCATCGACGCCGGCCGAGCAGCAGACCCACGCCCCCATCCACCAGAGGATGTAGAGCCGCCGCCGGTAGAAATAGAGAGGAGCAGCAGCATCGCGATGACGGCCGTCTGACGCCGACGAGCAGCCGCGGGTTGATGCGGTCGGTCGAGGCGCCACCGGCGGGGAGTCCTGCGCGAGCACGGCTCAATTGTTACGAGCTCAGCGATAGAGCATCACGTAGACGATGACGCCGGTGACCGAAACGTAGAGCCAGATCGGCAGCGTCCATCGCGCGATGCGCGCGGTGCCGGTCGTCCTGCCGCTTGCAGCCCGCGCGACAGCGTGACCAGCACCATCGGCACGATCGCCGCCGCCAGCACGGTGTGCGTGAGCAGGATGGTGAAGTAGACGATGCGGATCGGCCCCTGCTTCGTGAAGCGCACCGAGCCGACCTGCGCGTGATAGATCGAGGTAGGAGATCAGGAACAGCGACCGACGTGCAGAACGGCCGCGATCATCACGGCGCGATGCTGCGCGATGCGGCCGCGCTTGATCAGGATCCAGCCGATCGACCAGCAGGACGGCGCAGGTCGCGTTGAGCGTGGCGTTGAGCGCCGGAAGATCCGTGACGGTCACGTCAGATCCTGTTCGCGATCATCAGGATCCAGAGCAGCGGCAGGTAGATGATCGATCCGAAGAAGACGCGCCGCGCGTCGCGCGACCGACGCGCGTGCGCGCGAACTGCAGCGTCAGCCAGAGAAACGCGAGCCCGAGCACGAGCGCGCCGCCGAAATAGATCTCGCCGGTCATCCCCATCAGCGTCGGCGCCAGGCTGAGCGGCACCAGCGCCGCGGCGTAGACCACCGCCTGGCGGCCGGTGCTGCGCCCGTCCGGCTCGAGGACCGGCAGCATCGGGAATCCCGCGCGCGCGTAGTCCTCGCGGTACATCCACGCGATCGCGAGGAAGTGCGGCAGCTGCCACAGGAACATGATGCCGAAGAGCGTCCACGCCTGCGGTCGGCAGCGCGCCGCTCGACCGCCGCCCAGCCGATGATCGGCGGCAGCGCGCCCGGGAATCGCGCCGATGACCGTGCCGAACGACGATCGCCGCTTCAGCGGCGTGTAGACGACGACGTAGCTGAGGAGCGTCGCCAGCGCCACCGCCGCCGCGAGCAGGTTCGACGAGGCCGACGATCATCAGCAGGCCGGCGAGCGTGATCGCGGTGCCGAAGAGCACGCCTTCGATCGGCTGCAGCCGCTGATCCGGCAGCGGCCGCGTGCGCGTGCGCTTCATCAGCGCGTCGAGGTCGCGCTCGATCACCTGGTTGAAGGCCGACGCGCCGCCGGCGACGAGCCCGGTGCCGAGCAGCAGGCCGCCGACGCGCAGGAAGCCCGAGCGGCTCGCCGCGGCGCCATCGCGTAGCCGACGAGCGTCGAGGCGACGACGAGCAGGTTCAGCCGCGGCTTCGCCAGCGCGACGAAGTCGCGCGCTCCGCGCGTGCGCTCGCGGCAGCGCCGCCGCGTCCGACCTCACGGCTCGCACCTCCCGAGTCCGGCGAAGCCGCGGGAACCCGTGCGACGCGCCGCCGTGAATCGGCTGCACCAGGCGCTCGAACCCCGATCCGGAACGTTCGCAGCGTCAGGACCAGCGACGTCGCCAGGACCAGCGCGCCGTTCACGACGTGCGCGGTGTTGATCACCGGGTCCTTGCCGCTCCAGATGACGAACGCGCCGAGCGTGATCTGCATCGACACCAGGAACAGCAGCACGAAGGCGGGCCGGGCCAGCTCGCGGCGGCGGCTGTGGTGATAGAGGACGTGCCCCGCCGTCGCCAGGATCGCCAGCGTCACGACGATCGCGCCGATCCGGTGCGCGAAGTGAATCGCGACTCCCGCGTTCCACACCGGCGGAATGACGTGGCCGAACGCCAGCGGGAAGTCCGGGATCGCCAGGCCGGCATCGTTGTGCCGCATCGTCGCGCCGACGATGATCTGGGTGTAGACCAGGCCGTCGTCGCCAGCGCGACGCGCCGCAGCATCGGGTCGTCGACCGGGTCGACGCGTGTACTTCCAGCCGGGCGACGTCACCACCGCGAGCGTCACCGTGAGGCAGAAGAAGATCTGCGCCAGGCCGGCGTGGCCGATCGAGATCGGCGGCGGCAGGAAGAAGAGCACGGTGAGGCCGCCGAGCATTCCCTGGACGATCACCGCGCCGAGCGCCATGAAGGCCAGGCGGCGGACCCAGCGCCGCGGCTCGACCCGCCACGTCCAGACCGCCAGGATGATCGTGAGGAACCCGACCGTGCTCGCGATCAGCCGGTGGCTGTGCTCGTAGCGGATGCCCGCCGACCCACTTGCTCACCGGAAACGTGAACATGTTCCACCCGTACGTCGTCGGCCAGTCGGGGACCGAGAGTCCCGAGCCGGTGCTCGTCACCATGCCGCCCGCGGCGATCAGCAGCACCGTGCAGGCGGCGACGAGCTTGGCGTAGCGGTGGTGCCAGACCATCAGGTCCTGAACGGACCTTGAACGTGAACGTGATTTCTTTCGAGTCCTTCTCGCCGAGCGTGACGGTCTGCGTCTGGCGCCCGAGCTTCTCGTGCCACGCCTCGATCGTGTAGGTGCCGGGCGGAATCGTCTTCAGCTCGAACGTGCCCGCCGCTGCCGGTGACCGCGAAGTACGGGATGGCCGACGACGCCGACGTAGGCGCTCATCCAGGCGTGCACGTCGCACTTGAAGCGGAATCATCACTTCCGGCGCCGTGAACGTCACCGTGTTCTTCATGCCGACGATCGGCTGGCCCTGGTTGAACTCGCGGTTCGTCTCCGGCATGCCGTGCACGTTGTGCAGCGTCTGGTCGCTGTTGCTGACTTCGAGCGGCTGCGTCGACGCGGACGCCGACGACGTGCGGCACGTAGCGGCAGCCCTTCTGATCGAGCTTCACCGGCTCCGTCGGCGTGTCGAAGATGTACTTGTTGCCGAGGCCGTCCTTGATGTGGACGAAGACGTTCTGCAGCGCGCCGTTGTCGACCACGATACGATTCCGCGCGCACCTCGGCGTTTCCGCACGCCGGGTCGGACGCCATCTTGATGACCGGGTTCTGCCGGCGGCGTGCCCTCGAAGGACGACCTTGCCGTTGATCGTCGCCGCCGTCGCGGCATCGACCTTCTTGGCGTCCGGCGCCGCGGCCGGTGACGAGGCTCGGCCGACTTGCTCGGGATCGCCGCCGCACGCGGCCAGTGCGGCGAGCAGGACAACGACGACGCTAATGCTTGTATTATATGCGGAGCATAACGCTGTCCGATGAATATCACGAACCCGGAGCCTCGCGTCAGCTTCCGCAGGATCCGGTCCTGGATCCAGTGCGCCATCCCACCATTCGACGGGGTTCACCATCTGGCCGTTCACCAGCTGCGTGAAGTGCAGGTGGTCGCCGCCGCGCCATGCCCGGTCATGCCGCTCTTGCCGATTTCCTGCGCCTTCTCCACCATGTCGCCGACGTTCACGCCGATCGACGACAGGTGCGCGTAGAGCGACTGGACGCCCATGCCGTGGTCGATGATCACGCATGTTGCCGTAGATGCCGAGCGGCCCGGCGTGGACGACCTTGCCGCGGTTCGCCGCGCCTGGATCGGCGAGTTGACGACGCGCGCGAGATCGAAGCCGAGGTGCGTCTGCCGGTCGACGTCCTTGCCGCCGTAGACGTAGGTCGCGCTGGTCGGCGAACGCCGCTTCGACGGTCGGCGTTGCCGAAGGGCACGAACACGGCGCCGCCCCAGAGGATCTCCGGCGCCGACTGTCGCGGCGTAAGCTCGCGATCTTCTCGGCGTTCTTTCGGCGCAGCTCGCTGTTGATGACCACGAACTTCTCGATGGTCGATCCCTGCGGATTCACTTCGGTGGTCGTCTCGAGGATCGCGGGGACCACGCGCTCGATGAACGTGTCCTCGAGCTGGATGCGGCTCTTCTTGAACGGCTTCGGGAACGTCAGCCGATCGAAGTCGGCGCGCGCCGCGTTGCCCGCCTCGTCGCTGCGCGTAGGCGAACATCGGCGTGTTGACGTCCTGGTCGTAGCGCAGCGCGATGAACGCGACCTTGACCGCCGGGATCGGTGATGTTGACGCCTTCGATCTTCGCGCCGCTCGCCGGGATAGCCCGGATACTTCAGGTCGCCGACCTGCACGCCCGACTCGACGTCGGCCGGCGTCGCGCGATAGACGACCATCTCGGAGCCGCCGAGATTGATGTAGTGCTTGGTCGAGAGCACGGCGATCTGCGGCCGCTCGAGCCGCACCTGAACGTCGCGCGCGGCGGTCGACGTCGTCTTGCGCATGCCGAAGAGCACCGGGCGCTCGCGCGGTGACGACGATGCGCGCCGGCCCGCTCTTGAGATCCGGAATCGTCGTCGCGGTCGAAGGTCCGCGTGATGCGCACGCGGTCGGCCCCTCCTGCTTGATCTCGGCGGTGCCCGGGCTGGCGAACGACGCGAGCGGCGTCTGCTTGCCGTTCTGCTCGAACGCGATCTGGAAATCGCCGACCCACTTGGCCCCGGGCGCCCTGAGCGTCACCTCGACCGTGGTCGTCTGGCCGACGTATTTCGCCGGCTTCGCGATCTCGATGGCGGGTCCGGGCAGCCGCCCGGCGTAGATGAACATGCCGCCGGCGGCGAGGGCGGCGACCAGGACGAGGCCGAGGAGATAGCGCATCCTTCTGATGATATCAGGCGGGATGTTCTTGACCGGGGCCGGCAACGTGGCCTATAAAATCAGAGGTTCCAGTCGGGCCTAGTGCCGCTATCGTCTAGGGGTCAGGACACGTGGTTCTCAGCCACGGGACCGGGGTTCGAATCCCCGTAGCGGTACCATCCTTCGCTCCGGGAACTCGCCGGCGAAGGATGTCCACCGTAGCTCGCGGTGAATTCAGCGCGAGCGAAGGTGGACTGCCACTCCGCTCGCACTGAGCTACGGATGGCAAGCCAACCGGCTCGCCATCGGCTACGATGACAGCCCTCTGGCACGCGCCAGAGCACGATGGCAGCCATGCGGGCAACTAGTTCCATCTCGCGCCGAGTTTGGTGTCGCCGAAAACCTGGGTCGCCTCGGCAGCTGCTTGCCTCATGCGGCGGTATGGCAAGCGCTTCGTCTACGTGCTCAGGAACAACGAGAATCCGCAGCGGTCCTACACGGGCATCACGTCAGACGTCGCCAGACGGACTGCCGAACACAACGCCGGTAGCTGCGTTCACACAGCCAAGTACCGACCGTGGTGCGTGGATCTCGTGATCGAGTTCCCAGACGAGGGCCGGGCGTTTGCCTTTGAGCGCTACCTGAAATCAGGGTCAGGTGTTGCGTTCGCCCAACGGCATCTGCGATAGGCGATGCTCCGCGTCATCACTCGGCGCGCAGCGCGTCGAGTGGCTGGATTCGGAGCGCGCGGCGCACCGGCCCCAGGGTCGCCAGTGCGGAAATCGCGACGACGCCGCACCCATACACGGCGATGACGCGCACCATGTCTCCCTCCGAGATGCGGTCGGCGACGATCAATCCGATCAGGATACCCAGGCCGATTTGCATCAGTGGCCGGCGAAACAGCACGGCGATACGTGCCGCGGCCGTCCGCCCAGCGCGACGCGAATGCCCACCTCTCGCGTCCGTTGCGAGGCGGTGAAGGAGAGCACCGACGTAAATGCCGGTCAGCGACAGAAGCACGACGACGAAGGCCAGGGCCAGGAAGGCCCAGAAGAGCAGCGTCATCGAGCGGGCACCTGCGGCAGCGACTTGATCGAAGCGGGCGATCTCCGAGATCTGAAGCGTGGGCTCGACGTCTCTGGCGATGGACCGCAGGCGTGAGGCGAAGAGCAGGGGATCGCCCGTGGTATGGATGGCCATGCGGACGGGATAACTTCCGCCGGGAACCAGCGGGTGATAGATGCGGGCCCTCCTCGAGTCGCGCCTCGGGTCGCGATCTTCCGGATCTATGCCGAGATCCCGCACGACGCCCACGACTTGATGCCACGGTTGGTTTGCGGAGTTCGCCGCATTCTGCTGTGTGAGGTCGCTGTAGCGAAGCCGCCGGCCGATCGGGTTGCTGCTTCCGAACACCACCTGCGCGAACGACTGGTTCACGATGACGGTCCGCGCGCCTGGCTGCAGATCGCCGGAGTGAAACGCACGGCCGGACAGGATCGGCGTGTCCAGCACGTCGAAGAAGTCCAGAGCGACCGAAGCCGAAGACACCCAACGGTAGCCGACATTCCGGTTGGCGGGCGCGGCGCTTCCCTCGTCGACTTCGATTTGACGCCACGGGTGATCCATCAATGGCAGCACGCTGGCGACCGTGACGCCCGTGACGCCGGGTTCGGCCTCGAGTCGTCGCTCGAGCTCCTGGGTCGCGGCGGTGAATCTGACCGGGAACGTCGAGCCGGCCGCTCCGGGCACTTTGTCGCGGTCCATCGCCATCGTCACGGCGAGATACTGTTCCGGAACGAGCCCGGCGTTCGCCGCACGTGCCCACCCGACCATGTCTCCATAAATCGCGATCACGGGAGTCGGGACGATGGCCATGACCGCGACCTGCATGACGATCAACACCGTCCAGATGCCGCCGAAGCGAAGGCCGCCGCCTCCCGGGCCCGACTGCCTCAGGCGCGTCCCGATGCCGCGGGTCACTTTGAGCCCCGGGAGAAGCCCTGCGATGGCGGCGGCGATCAGCGTCAGCAGTGCGGCGTACAGCAGCGTTCTCGGAGAGATGTTGGAATGCATCCAAAACGGAACGCGATTGTCGAACATGTTCTCCGTGACCATGGTGAACAGCGAATGCCAGGCCACTTGCGCGGACGTCACCGCGACGAGGGCGGCCACCGTCGCCAGCACCAACGCTTCCACGAACAATTGCCCGATGATCCGGCCGCGGCCGGCGCCAAGCGCGGTTCGCACGAGGATCTCGTTCTCGCGCGTCGCGGCCCGGGCGAACATCAACAGCGCGACGTTGCCGCAGACGAGAAACACGAGCAAGACGCTCAGCAGGTTGCCCATGAACACTTCCGAGGTGCTGTCTGCCGAAAACCCGCCGAAGAGCGAGTCGATGTAGGGCACGATCCGCGGCTTGAGATGCTGGTGGGTGTCGGGAAACGCGGCGGCAGCCGTCGCGCCGAGCACCGTCAGTTCCGGTTGCGCGGCTTCGAGCGTGGCGCCAGGCGCCAGCCTGCCGAATACCCGCAGACCGGGGCTTTGCTTCCGTGGGTAGTTCACGGGATCCAACCTGAGAGGCACCCAGAAGCCATGCGCCAGGGGAAAACGAAAGCCCTCCGGCATCACGCCCACGATGGTGTGGGGCACGTTGCCGAGACGCAGCTCCCTTCCGATGACGTGTGGGTCGGACGCGAATCGCGATTGCCAGACGTCGTGTCCGATGACGACGACCCACGGCGCGCCGGGCTTCTCATCGGCCTCGACCAGCGGCCGCCCAAGTACGGGACGCTCCCGCACGACACGAAACGTGGCCGCGGTGATCTCCGCAACCGCGACCGCCTCCGGCGCGGCATCGCCGACGATCACGTTCCAGTTGCGGTCACGATACGCCGCAAGGTCCGGCACGGACTTCAGGGCGTCGCGCCACGCGACGAAGTCATGAAGGGTCGGCGCTCTTTCACCGCGACTGGCGGTGTCGACCATCACGATCCCGACAATCCGCGCGCCGCCTGCAAGAGGCAGCCTGGGGTGCATGATCTGGGTGTAGAACTCGAAGGCGACGATGCCGCTCCAGATCGCGAAGGCCATCGCCACCGTTCCCACGACCGTCAGGCCGATGTGCTTGACGAGCAGCCGCAGGGCGAGCCGGACGTCCAGTGACAGGCCCCGCAACGGCGTCAGGCCGCCGTTGATCGTTGTCGCCGCTCGGCCATGCGCGACGATCATCGTGAAGAACGCGAGGTGACCGCGAAGGCAAATCCAGCGTCTCCGCCAGGTCAGCCCTCGTGCGCGACGCGTCCTCGTACTCGGCTTGCATATCGGCGATCGCCGGATCGACCAGGTAATCCATCGTGCTCGCGGCGAGCAGGCGCGCGGCCAGGGCCCGAAGCCGCGTGCCAGGCGGCGTCATCGCCCCAACTCCGGCACCAGCTGCTTCGCGCCGCTGGTCCAGGCTGCGAACATGCGGCGTCCAAGAGGTGTCGCCGCATAGAGGCGTCGAGGCAACCCACCCATGCCAGACGGTGCAGCCTCGAGCTTGGACGTGATGTAGCCCTTCTCTTCCATCCGACCGAGCGTGACGTAGACGGTGCCTCGCTTCAGCCGGCCCTTCGACGCGGTCACGAGCTGCAGGCCGTACAACTCCGGATGCCGGAGCAGCAGCTCGAGAACGAGCAGTTCTTTCGGAGACAGCGTGAGAAGGCGAGGGTGCGGGCTGGACACGGCCTCCAGTCTTACATCGAAGTAAGACTGCGGTCAACCCTCCCCCGAACCATGCGTCCGTGAAACAAACCCGCGCCGACAAATCCGAACGTCGATGTTCACTTTCAGATCTTTGACAAGGCGAAGGAGTCGAAAACTGCGGCCCGGCGGGGCTCCACGGTGCTGGCGCTCTGCTTGCTAGGCCTGAGCGCGAGGACGATGTCCATGACCAATCGGGTACTCATCGTCGAAGATGACGAGAACGCGCTCAGCGGCTACGTCGAGTTTCTGACGGCAGCCGGATTCGAGCCCGTTGGCGTCACGAATGCCGCCGAGGCGCTGCCGATCGCCCTGACCCAGCCACCCGCCGTGGTGGTCACGGACATCACCCTGCCTGGCATCAACGGGTTCGAGCTGGCGGCCGCGCTGCGCGCCGATTGGCGCACGGAGAGCGTTCCGATTATCGGACTCACCGCCCATTGGACCACTGACATCCACACGCGCGCCCGGGGCGTGGCGATGCAAGTCATACTGGCGAAGCCGTGCGTGCCCGGGCATCTCGTCGCCGAGCTCCAACGTCTGCTCGGCCGCCCGCTGTCGGCCGCGAGTGAACAACGGCTGATCTGGCCATCTTCTGCGCAGTCTGCCCAAAATCGAAGCTGACAGCGGTCATCATCCGCAGCTGTCCCAGGCGGCCCGGCGCCGGCGCGCAGCCCGATCGGGCTGCCGACCCGTCATTCAGAGATCCGGTTCCGCAACACCTACGTCGACGAGGTCCAATGAGTCGCCTCCGCGCACCGTTGCTCGACGCCGCGCTGATTGCTGCGAGGTCCCAGCCGCAGAAGGCCGCGTCTACGTGTCGGCACACGACCGCAGCGGAGCCGTGATTGCCGACCTCACCGCCGCAGACATCGAGGTGAAGGAGGGGGGCAAGACGCGCGAGATCGTCTCCCTGACGCCCGCCAGCGGCCCGCTCCAGATTGCCATCCTGGTGGACGACAACGGCACCGGCCTGTTCAGGGTGGCGGTCGCGCGATTCGTCGAGGCGCTGCTCGGGCGCGCAGAGTTCTCGATCATCACGGTCGCCGGGCAGCCGCTGAAGCTCACGCCCTTCACGCCGAACAGCGACGTCCTGCGGGAAGCGATCATGCAACTCAACGCGCGGCCCGGCACACCCGACGGCGGGCAGCTCCTGGCCGGCATCTCCGACGCGGCCCTCGATTTCGAACGCCGTCGCGTCGAACGGCCCGTCATCCTCGCGCTCACCGTTGGTGGCGAAGAGCACACGCCGCTGCCGCCGGATCACGTGCTGGAGCAGCTCCGCAAGAGCGGCGCGGCGCTCCATGTCGTCTCGGTCATCGGATACCAGCTCAGGCCCACGACACAACCCAACCGGTCCGAAGACCTGCTCAACGAGAACCTGGGCATTAACCAGGTCCTCGGCGACGGCCCGAAGCGGTCCGGCGGACGCCGCGAGGAGGTTCACGGTCGACTCGCAGGCGCCGTCATCTGCCTGCAGCAGCTCGCCGAAGCGCTAAGCAGCCGGGACGTCGTCGAATAGCCCTGCCGGAAGGCGTCAAGCCGTCCGACCGATTCAGCGTCTCGGCCAAGCGCCGATGTCACACTCCGGGCGCCGACGCACATTCCCAGCAAGTAGGAGCCGCGTTCAATACGGTTGTCGCGTGGACGGCCGATGTCAGCGCGCACTCAGACGATGAAAAGAGCCATCAACACGATGGCGTAGCTGGCGCCGACATCCTCGACCACCTACATTCACGACCGATGTCGCAAGCGGGTGCCCTGCCGATAACGGTCGCGCAAAACGCCATGGTCCGTCCCGGACGACCGCGATGGGCCTGGCAACCGGAAGGCAAGAAGGATTCCATGACGGACTCCCCGGTTTCGGCGGCATACACGACGTCATCGAGACGGATGTCTGCGCCCGCGCGGATCAAAGCCGCCAATTCAGGACTATCGCACCTCGGTCTTCACCGGCTATGAGCGATCCTGGTGGTATCGTTCCACGATGACCATGAAATCGCTTCGAGTGGTCGCGGTCGCGACCGTTGTTGCTACGACGGTAACGACGATAACGACGGCGGCGGCGCCCCTCGTGGCGGCGTCGCAAACCAAGCCGGCGCAGACCAAGCCAAAACCTGCGCCGCCCAAGCCGGCAGCCAAGCCCGTCCCGCGCGCAGTCAAACCGGCACCGAAGCCGCCGCAGCTCGGCATCACCACGGCGTCCGGGCTGACCTACGTAATCACGTCGCGCGCGAAAGGCCGCGGCCGAAGCCCGGCGAGACGGTGCTGGTGCACTACACCGGCACGCTCACCGACGGCACCAAGTTCCACAGCTCGCAGGACCGGAAGGAGCCGATCGCGTTTCCGCTGGGCCGCAGCAGCGGTGATCAAAGGCTCGGATCGGAGGGCATGGCGCAACTGGGGATCGGCGACAGCGCGGTGCTGATCGTCCCGCCGCGCTGGGGTACGGCGAGAAGGGCGCCGGCGGCGTCATTCCACCGAACGCGACGCTGGTGTTCGTGGTCACGCTGGTCGACGTGAAGGGCGAAGCACTGTCGGAGGTGCTGCTGAAGATCATCGACGAGCGCGGCATCGATGCGGCGGTCGCCGAGTACCGGAGCCTGAAGGCGCGAGGCTTCGGCGATCTCTACACCAACGAAGGTGACTTCAACACGTCTGGGATACCGGCTCCTGAGCCGGAAGCGGGTGCCGGAAGCGATCGAGATCCTGAAGCTGAACGTGGAGGCCTATCCAAACTCCGCCAATGTCTACGACAGCCTCGGCGAGGCGTACTTCGTCAGCGGCAACACGCCGCTGGCGATCCAGAACTACGAGAAATCGCTCTCGCTCGACCCGGCTAACACTAACGCCGCGATGATGCTCAAGAAGCTGAAGAGTCAGTAGCGATTCGGGCGGTGGAAATCAACCCGTTCGACATCGGTCCAGAGCACGTACTCCGGGCGCTGACTGCCGTCGACGAAGATCAGCATGCCGCCATTCGCTTCGCCGAGGTCGCCGCGGCGATCGAGCTGCAGTTGCTCGCCGTTCGAGAGCGTCACCCTGGCGCGCTCTTCGCGGCCGGGCAGCACTATCGAGGTGATCAAGCCGAACGGAATCGTATAGTCCACGCCCTGAGCGGGCGCGTCGAGCGTTTCGGTGGTCTCGCTCTCGTCGAGGTCGTAGACGAGCCGGCCCGCGAGGCGCCGGCCGGTGCGAGTGGTGACGATGCCCGTAAGCGGGAGGCCGGGCGGGAAGTCGCCGTACGCCGGACCGCCGCCGCCTGGACTGAAGTCGAGCCGCTCGAAAGTGTCCCACGAGACCAGCACTCGACCGAAGCGCGGATCGTCGACGTAGATGCCGAGGTTGGCGTGGCCGGACGTCGGGGCCGGTGAGCACGATCTCACTCCCGTCGAGCAGCGTGACCAGCGAGCTCTGCTCCTTGCGCGCGATCGACCGGATCGTGTCGAAGCGCACGCGCAGATCACCATCGGCGGTGCGGCCGCCGAGCTCGTCGGCGCCAAGGCCTTTGTTCCGATTCCACTGGACGAAACCAGTGAAGTCGCCAGAGCGCGTGTGCACCGTGCCGTGCAGTCGATGCGGGAGCGGACCTGCTCCGGGAGCGGGAAGAAAATCGATGGTGCGGACCTGTCGAGAGCCGACGTCCAGAATCCCCTGACTGCGGTCCCACACGCGCACGCCATCATCGAGGTCGTTGAAGGCGGAATAATTGGTGATGAGTACGGTCCCGCTCTTGAGCGTCAGCCGCACGTCACGGCCGGCCGACTCGATGCGAGCGATGTCGCCGAAGCGCGCCATGAAGGGCCGGCCGAGATCGAGCTTGCTACCGCCGCCGATTTCGACGCCGAAGATCTTGATCGGGTCTTTGCCCAGCCGTTCGGGCGGCACGTGAACGGCCCACGGGTTGTGGGACTTGAAGCCGTTGAAGTAGTCGCCCCAGAACGCCTCCTGGCCGCCGCCCCGCCCCCAGCGGAGTCGTCCCTCGTACGTCGCGCCGGCGGCGATGGCGACGCGGCCGTAGAGGAAACTCGGATGCGCCTCCTCGGCAGCGGACGCGGGGGCGATGGCCGGCGGAATCGATGTGTCGCTACCGAAGTTCCGCTCGAATGCGGAGTAGCCGATGGCGATGGCGAGAAGGATGAGGATCAGCACCGCGGCAAACGCCGCGCGGGCGATCGTCCCTTTCTTCACCATGCGCCCATTGTCGCACATTGACTTTGGTTTACAAAGTAAGTATTACCTCTCGGTCAAGTTCGCAGATGCGCTGCCTCGCGGAGGATCGCGGCTAGCGCAATCGTCGCTGGTAATCCTCCCAGGTCGGCTTGAAGTCGGTCATGAAGCGCGTGAATGGCGCGGTCTGACGGATGCGATCGAAGCAACGGTCTCGCACGAACGCCGGATAGACCCTGAGACCGGTGTCGACGGTTTCCTGCAGCCAGCGGGCGGCTCCGACGGCATCACCCCCCAGCGCGGACACGCAGGCGCGAACATACGTGGCGTGATGGTAGGTCTGCCCTTTTCGCTCGGCAGGCAGAAGGTCCGGAAGGAGCGCCTTCGCCTCCGCGTGACGTCCTTCCCACGCCAGCAGCAGCGCCCGCGCCCCCTTCGCAAAGCGGTTGTCGGGATCCCGCGCGAGCGCCTCGTCGATCATTCGCCGGGCGTCCTCACGCCGGCCTGCGCCCAGGTAGTACATGTACGACCACGCGACCGGCCGCCTGAGTTTCAAATTCTCCGCGATCGCTTCTTCGTACATCGCGTTGGACCAATATGTGTTCGGGATCGCGGTCCGCGCGGCCTCATTCGTCGGATCGATCTCGAGTGCCCGCTTATAAAATCGCATGGCCGGTTCGACGAGCCCGGCTTCGGCCAGCAGGTCTCCCATGTCGAACTGACCGACGTTGGGGTTAATCGCCTGCGCGGCGCGCAGGGCTTCGTAGGCGGCAAGCAGCTGGTAGCCTCCGAGGGGACTGCTGAGCAGACGCGCCCGTGCTACGTGGGGCTCGGCGAGGTTGCCATCGAGGGCATCAGCCTTGGCGATCGCGTCGCGGGCCCGTGCCTGCGCCGTCTCATCCCCTTCGATCGCGGCGAGAAACGCATACGCCGTAGCCAGTTGACCGTAGGCCAGCGCATAGGTCGGATCGAGGGCCACGGCACGTTCGAGCAACGCGACGCCGGCGGGCAGGTCGCCCACGACATTGGCCGAAGCCGACCCGATGGTGCTGAAGGTCGCGACCCCCTTCAAGTAGTACTCGTAGGCTTCAGGGTTGGCCGTGAAGTGCTTCGTGAGCCGCTGCCGGTCCGTCTCGTTCAGCCGCGGCCGCAGCTGCGCCACCACCCCTTTCGCAATCTCGTCCTCGACGGTGAAGATGTCCGCGAACGGCGTGTCGAACGTCTGCGTCCACAGCGTCTTCCCGTCGGTCACGCGCAAGAGGGCCAGGCTCACGCGCAGCCGATCGGCTGACCGTTGAATCGAGCCATCCAGGACGGCGTCGACCGTGAGCGCGCGAGCCGCTTCGAGCACGTTCGTGTCGGCCGCTGCATACTGACGCACCGCGCTCGTCGGCCGCACGGTGATGCCTTCGATCTGTCCCAGCCGCATGATGATGGTGTCGGCGAGCCCCAGGCCCAGTTGGCCATCGTCGCCCTGCTGGTGAAGCGGCTTGAGTGGCAGCACGGCCAACGACTGCACGGTTGCACCACGACGGCTCCACGGCAGCCCTTCCGTTGCCACGACCAGCCAGACGACAATCGCGAGGACGGCTGCACTCGCGAGACCGGCGAGGCGCCGGCCGCGCCGTGGCATCAGCGCCGCGACGCTCGCCGCCGACGTCGGATGCAGCGTCCGGCGCAAGTCTGCCGCCAGGTCGCGCATCGTCTGATACCGACGCGCCGGATCCTTCTCGAGCGCTTTTTCCGTGATCGCGCGAAGCGCGTCAGGAACGTCACGCGGCAACGCCGCAGCCGGCTCGCTGGCGATCGCATACATCACGGCGACGGTGCTGCCGCCCTGAAAGGGACGACGGCCGCTGAGTAGTTCGTAGAGCACGACCCCGAAGGAGAAGATGTCGCTGCGGGCATCGAGTCGCTGTCCGTTCACTTGTTCCGGCGACATGTAGGCCACTGTGCCGACCACCAACCCCGGCTCGGTCTTCAGGTTCGTGATCGTTGCCGACTTCCCGGACACGTCAGGATCGGCAGTCAGTGTCGCGAGGCCGAAATCCGCGAGCTTCGCGTAGCCACTGCGCATCACGAGGATGTTGTGCGGCTTGATGTCGCGATGGAGAATGCCCGCGTCATGCGCCGCCGCCAGCCCGTCGGCGACCCCCGAGAGCAGTTCGAGAATCTCGCGCGTCCCGCGCCGGGTGGAGTGGGCCCAGGAGGCGAGCGTGCCGCCGTCGACGAATTCGGTCACGAGGTACGGATGGCCGTCGACTTCGCCGACTTCGTGCACCGTCAGGATGTGCGGGTGATTCAGGCCCGACGCCGCGATCGCCTCGCGCTCGAAACGCTGTCGCGTCAGCGGATCGACGTCGCCGCGAAGCATCTTGATCGCGACTGGCCGGTGGAGCCGCGTATCACGGGCGCGATACACCTGCCCGACACCCCCTTCGCCGACCAGGGCTTCGATGCGGTAGGCTCCAACGGTGGCGCCGGGCGTGATGTGCATGGCGGGCTTCGCGCGTCATTATACGCGTCGTGTGTTTCTGCGATCAATCCTCTTTGCATTGCAAAGTACTGTGTGGTTCAATGATCATGTTCAAGGGCATCTGGCGCGATCTGGTTTATGCCGGCCGGTCGCTGGCGAAGGCTCGAGCTTTCACGTTCGTGTGTGTCGTGTCGCTCGGAATCGGCATGGCGCCGGTCATCGCGATTCCGTACGGCGCACGAGTCACGAGGATGCCGCCTCCCGGTGTGAACACGGAGGGCCTGGTCGAAGCTTATCACGACGCCACTTGGCCCGCGCGCGGCCGACGACGAGTGGTCCTATCCGGACTTCGTGGACCTGCGCGCCGCCGATACCGGGATTGCGATGACCGGTTGGGCCGACGGACCGGAAGCAAAATCACGATTCAGACTCCAGGAGGAGTGGAGACAGAGTCGTGTCGACGATGTTTGTCTCCGCCAACTACTTCAGGACGATCGGCGTGGCGCTGGCGCGCGGACCGGGATTCGACGAGGTGATGGATGACCGCAGACGGAACCCGTCGTGATTCTGGGATACGACGTTCTGGCAGAACCAGCCTGGGCTCCGATCCGGACATCATCGGAAGACGCTTACCCTGGATGACGTTCCCCATGTCGTGGTCGGCATCGCGCCGGATCAGTTCGAGGGGCACCTCGGTTTTCAGGAAGCAGAACTCTTTGTTCCGCTCGAACGGTATCCACTTCTTCTTGACAGGACAGCAACGAGTTCGTTCCGACCGGACAATGAGTGGGTGCACATCCACGGCCGCCTGTCGCCCGGAGTCAGCGTTGCGCAGGCGAGCGCGGCCGTTTCGGCCGTCACATCGCAGTTGGCTAAACAGTATCCGGCGACGAACGAGTTCAAGGCCGGCATCGTCGCGGCGTACGACTCCCTGCGGCAACCTCGCAGCGTTCCGCATTCCTGGATCTTCAGGCCGTCGCGTTCACCCTGACCGGAATGGTGCTTCTGGTCGTGTGCCTGAACATCTCCGGCATGATGCAGGTTCGCAGCGCGATGCGGGAGCGGGAACTGTCGATACGCCAGGCGATCGGCGCCAGCCGGGGACGGCTGGTGCAGTATCTTTTAGCCGAAGCCATCTTGCTGGCGGGTCTTGGCGGGACTCTCGGCTTCGCTCGTGCTCTTCAACATTCCGTCGGTGCTGTCGTGGATGGTCGGGAAACCCATTCCGGTTCAGTTTCAGGAGGCGCTGAGAGTCGATGTTTCCATGGTCGCGATCTGTGTCGGGCTCTGCCTGGTGACCAGTCTGGTGTTCGGATTTTTGCCGGCAACTCGCTTCAGTCGTCCCGTGATCATCTCCGCCCTGAAGGACGATGCCGGCGGCGGCGGCTTCCGCGTGGGCCGCGTTCATCGCGTGACAGCGGCTTTGCAGGTCGCGATCGCGGTGCCCTTGCTCGTCATGGGTGGCATTTGCCTCGATCGAGTCCGCGCCACGGCAACAGCCGATCTCGGATTCGATTCCGACCTGTTGTACGCAGCGCCGTTGAAGCTCGACGCTGTCGTCACGCGACATGACAGAACGTCGGCTTTCCGAATCCGAAGCGTCCGCGACAATCTCGCAAAGGCGAGCGGTGTTGCATCCGTCACTGTCGCGGACGGCCTGCCGCTGGACTTCCGATACCGCATCAAGAGAGTAGCGCTGCAGGCGGAAGCGAACGTAGCGCCGACGTTCGTCGCCGCCCACGTGACACGCGTCGGCGACGGTTATCTGAACACGATGGGTATTCCGCTTTTGCGCGGGCGCGGTTTCACCGTCGATGACCGCGCAGGCGCCGAGATGGTGACCATCATTTCGAAACCGCTCGCCGACCAACTCTTTCCGAATGCCGAAGCCGCCGAAGCGATCGGCAAGCGATTGACGTTCGGGGCCGACGCAGAAGACGGACGCAGCAAACGCTCACCATCGTGGGTGTCACCGGCGATTTCCCGACTTCGCAGATGAGCACCGAGCGGGAACAGTTGCTGTTGCCGCTGGCCCAGCACTCGAGTCCGCCGAAATCCGTCCGTTGGCTACTGGATCGCACGCAGCGCGCCGGGTGAACAACCGATGAAGATGACCGGGGCCCTCGAGAACGTGGTCCGCGAACTCGATCCGGAGTTCAACCGCGCTTAACAACGTGACGGCGTGGCCTATCCAGTATCGTCACCGGCGTTTGCGCTTCGGGAAAACAGCATGGACGACTTCCTGACGCAGTCGGCCGTCGCGGGCTGAGCGGCGGCGTGATCCTGATGCTGGCCGCGCTTGGAATTTACGGCGTCGTCGGATTGATGGTCGCGACGCGCACTCGCGAGATCGCCGTGCGCGTCGCGCTGGGCGCCTCGCGTCGACGCGTGCTCGGCATGATCCTGTTCGACGTCGTGAAGCTCGTGACGCCTGGCGTGGCCGTCGGACTCATCCTCACGGCCGCCCTCATTCGCCTCAACGGCGAAAACATGGGCATCTCGCTCAGCAACGTGGAGTACCTGGCGTACGTCGTCGGCGCCGCGATTGCGGTACTCGTCGCGGTCTTCGCCAGCCTCGCCCCTGCACGCCGCGCCGCGTCGGTCCAGCCGATGGTGGCCATGCGCTCGGAATAGGTGCTTTCTATTTCGCTCCCTTCCGCTCCCCGATCGCCCAGAGGTACGACGAGCTGCGGATGAAGAGCTGACCTTCGGAGATGGCCACGGTGCTCAGGCAGTACGGCGAGCAATCGCCGAGCAGCGTGTTCGACGAGAGGATCTCGAACTTCGGCCCGGCGCGGAACACCGTCGTCAGCCCCTCTTCCTCGGTCGTGACGTAGATCTTGCCGTCGGCGAGGACCGGCGACGCGCTGTAGGTGCCGGACGGCAGGCGCTCCGGCCCGTATACGGTTTGCGCCCGTCTTGACGTCGAGCGCGAAGACGACGCCGCCGTCCCGGACGACATACAGCAGCTTGCCGTCGCTGACCGGCGTGGGCACGTCGGGTCCCTGCGCGAACGTCCACGCGACGTGCGTGGCGGCGACGTCGCCGCTGCCGCCGGGACGCATGGCGACGAGCGGGTTGTTGCGCGACGGCGCGATGATCAGGCCGTCGACGATTGTGGGGGACGCGACGATCCGGTAGGCGGCGCCCTCTCGTCGGATTGAGGACGTCGGCGCGCCAGTACTCCTTGCCCGTCGCCGGATCGTGGCCGGACACGACGTCGCCGCCCGTGATGATCAGCTCGGCGCGGCCGTTGGCCTCGACCCACGCTGGCGTCGTGTAGGAGTCGGGAGATTCACGGACAGCCGGCGTCGGCCTTTCGACGCGCCACAACGTCTTGCCCGTCATCCTGTCGATCTTCAGGACGTACGACGGATCGTCGGTCTTCATCCCGTGCAGGACCTGCACGTAGAGCCCGTCGGGCCGAAGCAGCGGCGACGACGCGTATCCCCAGTTCAGCCCGAACTTCCCGTAGTCGGCCTGCAGATCGCGCGACCAGATCTCCTTGCCGTCGAAGTCGAAGGCCTTGAAGACGCCGAACCCCGTCATCACCCAGACGTGCTTGCCGTCCGTGACCGGCGACGGGGACGACATGTTCTGCTTGCGCTCCATGTGGTTGGCGGCGACGAGCGGGCGCTTCCACTTCACTGCGGGCTTGTTGCTGATCGATCGCCCACAGCTCGATCGAGCCGGTGTTCGCCGCGGTGGCGACGTTCAGGAAGATCGTGTTGCCCCAGACGATCGGCGTCGAGCCGCTGTAGGCCGGAAGCGGCAGCTTCCAGGCGACGTTCTTCGTGTCGAAGTCCTTGCACGCGATCGAGGCGAGGGGACGTCCCTCGGCAGGCTGACCGCGGCCGCGCCCGCCGCCCTGTGGTGGTGCGTCGGGGGTCTGAGGTGCGGCGCCCTGATCGGAAGGCCGCCGGCCGACTCCGCTGGCGGCCGGCGATCCCGCTTTGCATTCGGCGCCCCAGGATACGGGGAGGTTCGTCTCGAGGCTCACGCCGTCGTGGGTGGGGCCGCGCCATTGCGGCCAGTGCTGAGCCAACGCGGTGGTGCCGCCGAACGTGAGCGAACGCCAATGCGGGGATGAACAGTCGGGCGCGAGTCATACGCCGGATTATAGCTGCGCACGGGTCAGGTCCGAGGTCGCGCAAGCTTCATCGGAGTTATGCTGCCAGCTAAGCAGGCCCAACCGGGATATCGTGCGTTGGCCACACAACTCCGGAGGACACACATGATCAGCCGGCGAACCTTCATCCAACAGGCTGGCGCGTTCGCGTCGGCCGCGGTCTTTTCTCCAGCTGTTTCAGCCGCAGCGCCGCTACAAGATGGGCCTGCAGCTCTATACGGTGCGCGCCGCCATGGCACGGGACGTCGAGGGCACGCTGAAACGCGTCGCCGGCATGGGGTACGAAGAGTTCGAGACCTACGGCTTCGATCCGGAAGGGATGCGTTACTACGGTCTGAGCGCCAAGGATTTCGCGCAGCGGCTCCGCGATCTGAACCTGACCACCCCGAGCGGCCACTACGATCTGAACCGGTATACGTCATCCAGTATCGACGACCTCAAGCGGTACGTCGATCGATGCGCGGAGGGCGCCCATGCCCTCGGGCAGACGTATATCACCTGGCCCCTGCTCGGCGAGGGCGACCGAACGATCGAGAAATTCAAGATGGTCGCCGAGCGGCTGAACCTGCTTGGCGAGCACCTCAAGAAGGCCAAGCTGCAACTCGCTTATCACAACCACGACTTCGAGTTCGTCGAGCAGCAAGGGCAGATCGGATACGACATCCTCCTCAAGGAAACGGATCCCGCGCTGGTGAAGCTGCAGATGGACCTGTACTGGGTCGCTCATGGGTCGAAGCTCTCACCGAACGAGTGGTTCAAGCGGGCGCCAGGCCGCTTCGTGATGTGGCATGTCAAGGACATGCACAAGGTCAGCCTGGACTACACCGAGCTTGGGAATGGCACTATCGTTTTTGCGCGCATCTGGCCCGATGCTTCGCTCGCGGGGCTGACGCATTTCTTCGTCGAGCAGGGGGGCAACTTCACCCACGATCCCTTCCGGAGCGTCGCTGACAGCGCCGACTACGTCAAGCGTGTACTCCTGAAGTATACCCTTCATGCGGTCGTTTCCGCTAACTTCATGTTCCAACCTTGCTCTTAACTCCGGCGATACCTACTTTGCTTACCTATAACTTGAGTCGAGCTACGCTTCGAAAGCCAAGACCAGCACTCTACAAGCACATATTTTGAACTTTCTCCCTTTAGCTTCGCACCCGTGCACGCAAGGTTGACGGGTCAAGACTTTGTATCATAAAGTGTCGCATGAGGTCCGCGGAGGAACCGGGTCGCTGGAGGCAAAAGGCGCTCACGCTGATCGGTGTGGGCGTGTTCGTGGTGTTCCTGGCAGGGCTGGGGATCTACACGTTCGTCATGACTGTCTCCACCAGGCTGCACCCGAATCCGACGGACGTGCCGTCGGTGGCGCTGGCGGCCCCTTCACCAAAGTGGGCCGCGGCCGTCGATCAGGCGCGACTGTCCGCCCGTGCCGGTCTCGTCAAGCAGAACCTGCCGGGCCTGTCGGTGGCGGTCGGCGTTGGCGGCGAGATCGTGTGGGCCGAAGGTTTCGGCTGGGCGGACATGGAGAAGCGCGTGCCCGTCGCGCCAGGCATGCGGTTCCGAATCGGGCACACGTCCAAGGCGCTCACGTCGGCCGGAGTCGGCCTGCTCCTCGAGAAAGGCCGGCTGCACCTCGAGGACGAAATCCAGACTTACGTGCCGGAGTTCCCCAGGAAACAGTGGCCCGTCACGCTGCGCCAGCTGATGGGACACGTGGCGGGCATCAGGCACTACGGCAGTGAAGAGGACTCCGCGCCCACCGCGCACTGCGAGCGAGCGGCCGACGGGTTGAAGGGTTTCGCGGATGATCCGCTGCGGTTCGAACCAGACACGCAGTACGGCTATTCGACGTACGGCTGGGTCCTGGTGAGCGCCGCGGTCGAGGCGGCGGCGAAGGAGCCGCTCTCATCATTCATGGCGGCGCAGGTGTTCAAGCCGTTGGGCATGACCTCCACGACGTTCGACTCCCCGACCGAACGCGATCCGGGATCGGGTGACCTTCTACCAGCGAAGGTTCACCGGAGACGGCGGTGAGGGCGTCGTGCCGGCGACCGCCGTCGACTACTCCTGTTTCGCCGGCGCCGGCGCAATCCTGTCGACGCCGTCCGACCTCGTGCGGTTCGGGATGGCGGTCAACGGCGGCAAGCTGCTGCAGGCCGACACCGTCAGGAAGCTCCAGACACCTCAGGTGCTGACGTCGGGCAAGGAGACCGAATACGGCCTCGGCTGGATGGTGGAGGAGGTGACGCTTGCGGACGAACCGACGCGAATGGTGCACCATGCCAGCCGGAGCCTGAAAGGCGGCACCACGTCGTTCATGACATTTCCGGCCCGTGGGATGGTCGTGGCCGTCACGGCGAATATTGCCAACGCGAGCAATACGTAGTTGCTTAAAAAGGCACGCAGCAGGGTTACGTATTGCTAGG
>CAWDPO010000029.1:0-48887 GCA_963804165.1 uncultured delta proteobacterium | reverse complement strand
TTTGCATTCGGCCGTATCTCGGGCATTCTACAGGGTAGTATCGACGATCTTGTCATCACCGATGGGCAACCGTCGCAATTTCGCGCTGACTTGCATTCGGTGGATCGCGGTACGGAACAGCGCATCAGCGTCGAGGCGCTCAATAAAATTACTGTCCTGAGTTCCGGGGAAAATGCCGGCGCCCTGTACAGCGGTCTCGCCGGTTTCTTCGATAGTTTTCGCTACAGCAAACTCGGTTTCAAAGCGAGTTTGAAGAACGACCGGCTGACGTTGCGCGGCGTGGAAAGCCAGGGTGACCAAGAATACTTAGTGGTCGGGAGTTTCCTGCCGCCGCGAGTGAATATTGTCAGTCACACACAGGTGATCGCCTTTTCGGAGCTCCTGCGCAGGTTGGAACAGATCAAGTCGGACAAGCCGGAAGTCAAATGAGGATGGAGGGCACATGCTGAAACGGATAGTTTTCTCGTTGGTGTTTTTTGTCAGCGCTTGCGTGACGGTTAACATCTACTTTCCCGCGGCGGCGGTCGAGCGCGCCGCCGACCAGATCGTGAAAGAAACTTGGGGCGGACCGGGAGAACCGGAAAAGGCGGCGCCGAAACCGCAGAGCCGTCTGCAATCCGCAGTGAGAATGATCGCGCTGAGTCTTACCAGCGAGGCTTACGCCCAGGAAGCGGATATCAACGTCACCAATCCGGCCATTCGTGCCCTGAAGGAATCGATCCGCGCCCGCAGCGATGCGATCAAGCCGTACATGGACCGTGGCAATATCGGCATCGCACGAGACGGTCTGCTTACGATACGGACCACGGACGGTCTCAATTTAAAAGAACGCGCCGAAACCCAGCAGCTGGTCGAATCGGAAAATCGCGACCGCGAAGCGCTCTACAGTGAAATCGCCAAGGCGAACAATATCGCGCAAGAAAGTATCCCAAAAATAAAAGGCATCTTCGCCAAAAGCTGGATCGAGCAAGCGCGGCCCGGCTGGTGGATCCAGGACACCCAGGGAAATTGGAAAAAGAAATGAGCGCCGAAGCGAGCAGTGACGAGAATTCGGCTCCACGGCCGGGAGCTTTGATTCGTTCAGGAACAGTCCTCGCTCCTTCGAGTTGCCGAAAGCAACCTAGAGAGACAAAGCGTAGGTTCGTCATGCCGGCGTAGGCCGGCATCCAGATTCGTTCTTGATTCAAGTAAAATACTGGATTCCGGCATCCGCCGGAATGACAGAAACAGCCAGCTTCCCCAGTGCAGATCAATACCGTTTGTTCCAGATAATGTCGATGCTGTTGGCTCCGGTGCCCGTCGTGGACGTGCCGATCTTCCAATCCGGCGCGATCTGATACTCCATCGAAACTTCGCGACCCTGCTCGCCTGCCAGTTCCTGCGAAACCGAAACATATGTCTTGTTGCCGACGTATCGGCCAAAACCGACGCGGCCGCCGGAAAAATCCACTTCGCGGAGGTCCACTCCCAGGCTATCCAGGCCGAGCGCATTGGAAACCGAGTTGGCAATTTGGCTGGCGACGTAGCCGCTTGTAATACTAAGAGCGCTTTGCTGCAGCGAGCCCTGTTCTTTTTGGCTCAGCGAATCGATCGGTTTGCCGAAGATCAGCAGCGCGAGGACATCGGCCTGTTCCAGCCGCGGATTGCTGGTGAGCGTCAAAGTGGGTTTTTCCACGTTGCCGCCAATGCTTGCATCGACCACGTAGTTGGGCAGTTTATATTGCGCCACGATGTCGAGCGATGGATTGATTTTGCCGCCGCCGGTGAACTCGATCGCCCCCTTTGTCAACTGAAATCTCCGCCCTTGAAAGGCCAGCCATCCCCTTACGATGTCGACGCGGCCGGTAAGATCGACGTCACGACTAGGAGCCTTGGTGACGCGCAGGTTGCTTGAAAGTTCAGCAACCAGATCGGCGTGGCGGATCCAAAGATTGCGCTCCGCGCGCACCGCAAGATCGACGCTGAGATTTTTGAAAACCTGGTCGTCGCTTGAACCGGATGCCTCCTTTTTTTGTGCCGGCCGCGCACGGCTGGCACCGTTTTGACTAACGAAAACGATCGTCTCGTCAGGCTTCAGCACCGCCTTGTTCTGTTCCAGGAAGCCGATGTCAGGCCGCAGTAACCCATCGAGCACTGTAACCTTGCCGGATATTTTTGGCGCCGCCAGAGTTCCCTGCGCTTCGAGGTCGCCGGCGACCCTCACTTGATACCGTTGCGTTTCGATTGCAGGCCAGCGTTGTGTCGTCAACACCAGCTTGAATCCCTGGGCGTCGAAATCCCTTAATGCTAGCGACCCGCTGCCTTTGATTACGCCATCCTTGGCTTTGGCGGTGAGCTCGCGCACGTTGACGCTGCGCGAATCCAAGCCTCCGATGACTGTAATTCCGTTGATATCGACGCCCAACGGAACGACTTTCACTTTGCCATCGCGCAACTGAAAAGTTCCGCGTAGCTCCGGTTGCTTCAGCGCGCCGCGTGCGTACGCATCGAGACTCAACTCGCCGGCGATACCTTCCGCAGCCTTGCCGCTAAACGCGTTTAGAAAAGCGATGCTCAACCCGGCGCTCTGCGCCCGAAAATCCAAACCGTCCGCGACATCCGCGCGAAAACCATTGCTCCAGCTCAAACTGACCGGCAGCCCGCCGTTGGCATTGAGCGTGTGGGTGGCGTCCTGGCGCACCGCCATGTGCAGCGTGGCACGTCTGTCTCGATAACTGAGGTCGGCACTCGCGCCGTCGTAGGCCTGTCCGACGATCGTCGTGTCGGTGAGCTTCGCAGAAGCTGTGATCTCCGGCGCGTCAGCCGAACCACTCACGCGGGCCTGCGCGCCGATGAGTCCGGTCATCTTCGGTGGCCGCGGCAAGAAAGCGGTCACCAGTTCGAGCGGCAATCGATCGATCGTGAGGGTCAAGTCCTGTTTGCCGGCGAAAGCAAAATTACCGTTTAACGCGATTTCTCGATCACCGTTCTTCATCGAAAGCTGATCGACGCTCACGACATCGCCGCGTTGGCTCACCGTGGCCGGCCGCACGAGCTGCCACGCGCCATTCGGCGCCGTGAGAGAAATCCGGCTCAAGCGCACCATGAGCGCATCAGGTGGCAGGTCGACCGTGCCGCTTATCGCGTGTTTGCGCTCGAGCATATCCTGGGCATTCAGATCGAGCTGAATCGATGGCGCTGCTTGCCGCGACAGTTTCGCAGTGGCATCGAGACGCCGCAAGCTTAGTCCAGCGGCGATATTCGTCAATTGGGCCGTAACCATTCCCTGCGGGAAAAATTGCTCGCGCGAGCCCTGCAGCGTGAAGGAAACATTCCCGGTCCCAACGGCAATTCCTTCCATTTGCAAGGCGGATAGACGCGCCCTCCCTTGGGTTTGCAGATCAGCGAGATTGCCTTTGGCTTGACCGCTGAGTTCCACGGCTCCTGAGCCCTTCTTACTTAGGAGCGCAAGCCAAGGAGCCGCGTCGGTCACCTGCAGTCGATAGTCGAGTTTGCCCGCGCTTTTGGTGTCGAGACCCAATTCGCCGTTGACCGCCAGTGTTGCATCCCGTGCCGTAAGGGCACCGCGCTCGATGCGAACCCTATTCTCCCGTAGGACAGCATCCAGAGTACCGTCCTTGACAACAACCGGTCCGACGGCGGAAGGCAAAATACGCACCTCGGCGCGCGTATTCATATCGGCAGGAGTAAATCCCGCGCCCTTCACCTTGGCCTGGAAGTTGAGTTTGCTTGCCGCACCGGCGCCGTTCGCTGAAGCATTTCTGATATCGAGGTTTTTAACCGACAGGGCCAATTCATAAGGCGGCCGCTTTCCCTCATTCAGATTCACTTTGCCGGACCAGTCGGCGCCGCCCAGTTGACTCGCGAGCCGCCCATCGATGGACGCCACGCTGTTCTTGAGCCCGCCTTGAATGGACATATCCCCCAGCAGCCACTGCTGCACTTGCGCGCCGCGCATTGATAAATCCAGTTTCGCCTGTGTATCGCGGATCGCGAAACCGTTTCCGTTGGCTTCAACCTTGGCTTGCACAACTCCAGCCACGTCTTTGCGGCCGAGCCACGGACGCAAATCAAAACCGCTAACGCTCGCTGTCGCCGAGTAGCGAGGATTCGTTTGAGCGACGTCCGCCTTGAATTTTGCCGCGATTTTGCCCCCCGCCCCTGTCAGTTCGAGGTCTCCATTCAAAGCATCGAGCGGCCCTTCGACTGACAGGTTGCCGGCGATATCAGGCTTAAGCGGCCACTGTGAAACAAAATAAGCGATGTCCGCCGCGGCCAGCTTGACGATCGAAGCCTGGGCCTTTACTGTCGTTTTTTCGCCCATCGAGAATCGGCCGCTTAGCTTGACCTGCGAGTTGCGACTCACGCCCCAGAAATTTTTCACTTCCACGGCCGGCGGAGCGCCCACCGCTTGCTCGTAGCCAAGCGCTCCTTTGAGCCGGAGATCCGGCTGGCCCGGCGCGGTCAGCAGCGTCATCAACTCGCTAACATCGAGTGAAACCCCATTCGGTCTCACACCGACCCGGCCTTGGAGATTTAAATCTTGTAAACGATAAAGCTCGTCGCTCGATGCTGTGCGCACATCGACGCCGGCGTTGCGCAAATGGAATGAGTCCACCAGTACGATGAATCCGGATTGCTTCTCCGGCTCGGGCTGGCGCGGCGCTAAAGCTTCAACGAGGTTCCATTGCCCGGCTGCATCTTGAACCAAATTTGCGAAGGGCTCGGTAGCATCAATCGCGGAAATACTCAGTTTGCCCCAAATCAACGGGATCAACGAAAAGGAAATCTCCAGGCGAGGAATCTTTGCGATCTCGCTTTGGTCGTGACGTAAAATGACGTTGTAGAGGATCAGCCTGCTCCAGATAGAGCCTTCGAGTCGTTCGACGTTGAGCGACCCTCGAATGGTCTGGTTCACGATAGTCACGGCCTCTTCGCGAACCCACCTCGTAAAATTTTCCGTCCGCGTGTAGAGCGCCACGACGACGATCGCGAGCAAAAGTAGCGTGGCGATGCTCGCGGCAACCCATTTCAATATACGGCGCAATGTTTTCATAGCTAAAAGGCGCCTCCAATGCTGAAATGAACTTGCCAAGGCCGATCGCCGCGGGGTGGATTGAAAGGAAATCCCAGATCGATGCGGATCGGACCGACCGGCGTCGAGTAGCTCAAGCCAAAACCGCTGGAGAACTGCAAATTGTCCACAGGGATATCGAAACGCCGTGTCGACACTTGTCCGAAATCCAGGAAGATTGCGCCGTTTAATTCCTTCCAAATGGGCCGGCGCAGTTCGAGCGAGCCTTCGATCAGGCTGAGGCCGCCCAGGGGATCGTCGCTTTCGCTCAAAGGCCCGAGACGGCGCCGCCCGTAGCCACGCACGCTTTTGTCGCCGCCGGAATAAAAGCGCTCGAACAGCGGAAAATTTTTGTCGGAACCGATGGCGTCGCCCAAGCCCAATTTTAGCCGGCTGGCAAGAACCGTCTGCCAGCCAATATCGATGTATTTCTTACCTTCCGCGGTAAATTTGTAATACTTGAATTTACCGCCCCATATGGCGCCCGCCTGATCGACCGTAAACGACACCACATTGCCTCTTTTCGGATAAAAGGGATCATCCGTAGTATTCCAAATCAGCCCCGCGGTCGGTCCGGAAAGAAGGCCATTCTCTTCGATTCCCCCGAGCGCCTGCACGGTAGCGTCCGAAACGTCGTTCAGTTGATCATATTCCAGGCGATAGCCGATGAAAGCCGAAAGTGTCTTGGAAAATTGATGCTGGATACGCGGGCGGAACCGACTTGCGTTCAAGACATAGGTTTGCTCCTTCTCTCGATCGTGGGCGAAGTTTACGAGCGCCTGTGTATTGGGCGAAAAAAAATGCGGTTGAGTGAAATTAATTGAGCCTGAAGCCTCGATGGCGGAATACTTGGCGAGAAGTGACAACCGTCTTCCGCCACCCAACCAATTTAAGTGGCGCCATTCGAATTGAGTACGAACTTCGTCCTCAGTGCCGTAGCCCAGAGATATTTTGATTTCACGATGGGATTTCTCCGTCACCTCGATGGACATCGGCACGACCGGCATCGGCTCTTGCGGTTGCGCCGGGCTGACCCGCACCGTGCCAAAGAGGTCCAAGGCCAATAATTTATCACGGGTTTCGACGACCTTCGAAAGCGCGTAAGTCTCCCCCGCACGATAAACGATTTCTCGCGTCACCAATTCCGGATCCACCGCCGTCGTCCCTTTCACCTCGGTTTGTCCAAAGACGGCGAGCGGCCCCGGCTGGATGACGTAGCGAATCCGAACTTGCTGCCGGTCTAGATCGACTTCGGCGTGACGTTCAGTTTTGACGAACGCATAGCCGTGTTCCAAAAATTCCGCCCGTAAAACCTGCTCGGCTTGCTGGTAATCCGACTCGCGAAAGACCTGCTCTCGCTTCACCGGCAATTCCTGCGGGAAAGGCGGCGGTTGCTGTCCCGTCCCCTCTCCCGCCACTTGAACATCGATTTCGGAAATCACCACGGGAACCGCTTCGTGCACGGTGATATGAGCCGTGACCAGCGCATCGGTCTCATCAAGTTCGAGATCGTGGGACAGGGTAGTGCCGTAAAAGCCGCGCGATTCGTAGAGTCGCCGCAATCGCTCCAAATCAGCGCTAAAAGTCACCGCGTCGAACACCGGACGATCACTCCAAAATCGATACCAGGGTCGCTCCTGGGTCGTCATCACCTCATTGAGGTCGTCTTCGGAAATTTTTTGATTGCCGGAAAAATCAACGCCCTGAACCTTCCATTGCCGCGCGCTATCGAGAGCGTCGAGCGGAATCGCTGCAATCCTGCCGGCGCATAATAATCCAGTCAGCGCCGTCGCAAGGATCGTGCATAGTCGCCTCACTCTTCAATTCTTAACACCTCCACCAGGGCTGCGAAATATGGCACAAATAAAATACGTGGGGGCTGTCCGGCACGAACGAGCGACGGATTAACGGACGCCGCGTTGGCAAGCAGCCCCCCGCAGCAAGGTTCGATGGATCAGGGGCAAATTAAATGTTTTACTGACTGAAAGACGAGGGATTCAGTTTTTGGCGGCAAAGGAAGTCGTCGTCGGAGGAAAGCGACGCCAGCACCGCACGATCCGCTCGACCGTGATCATAAGAAGAGGAGAATTGCCGTGCAATTCAATGTAAATCTATCGCGCCGAAGCATTGCCCTGGTTTTGCTGCTCGTGTTTGGATTCTATGGAAACCAGGCTTCGGCACAGTCGATACGCGGCAGCTATACGACGACGGCGGATGTCCCTTTGCGGTCCGGACCCGGTATGAATTATCCAGTCATTACAACGCTGCCCAAAGGCATCAACATCAACGTGGCCGCCCGGGAAGGCTACTGGTTAAAAGTCGAATCAAAGCACGGCGGCAAAGCGGGTTACATCGACGAACAATTCGCGCAACCCGGCGCGCCGGTACAATCCACGGCGCCGAATGTGCCAAGTCCCTCGGTTGCCGGCCCCTATCGCGCCCTCAGGGACATCGACCTTCGCCAGGGTCCCGGAACAAATTATCCGGTTGTCGCCAAGATTCCGTCCGGGATCAAAGTTAACGTTGTCCGCGCCGAAGGGGACTGGCTGCGAGTTGAATCGAAAAAGGGCGCAAAGCCAGGCTATGTTGAGAAGCGATCGGTCGAGCGCTGGACGGACACGAAGTGAGATCCAGGGCAGAATAGCCGTCACCCCCAGTCGGTTCACGCAACAGGATAATTGATACCTCGTCCGACCGGACAGCACCGGCTCGGTCGTGGTTTACTTCCTCACCAAGTGCAAGCCATTGCCTCAGGTCAAGATTTGCCTCTCTCCTCAGCGATCATTCCTAGGACTTTTTTACGCACGCCTTCGTCGGCTCGCGCCAAGTCGAAAATCTGTGTGAAGCTCTCCTCGCTCAGCCCCTCTTTCGTGAGCGCCTCTTTGAATTTTGATTGTGCCTCTTGCTGAATCTGCTTGCCCTCGTCGGGAGAAGCTGCTTTCGCGCGCGGCTCATAGGTTTCGCGTATCTTTTCAACCTGGACGTAAACTTTGGCAAAATTTCTCAGCTGTTGATCGTCAACGCTCGATGGTTGGTTGGGCGTCGCTTGGGCAAGGAGGGGCGTTGGGACAGTGATGCTTAAAAATACTGCGATAGAAACGGCAGCAAGTATCAGCAGACGTGCTCTTTTCATATACGATCTCCTTTGCACGAGAGTATTTACCCTTAGCGCGCAAGAGATATGCCAAGAATCCCGCGGCAGGGAATTTCAACGATTTACGGAAATACTTGATTGGAGATGGGAGTTGATGTGCATGACATTTCATTCAGCCGCAGCCATCAAGCGTCATCAGCTGAAGCATTTTCCTACGTGCTGCAAAGAACGATCAGTGCCCAGAATAGTTCCGGCCGTTATTGCTTTTACGCAGTAATTAAAAATGCGAATTCATTGGGCTGCTACAAAATAAACTATGGACTTCTGCCCGTTACTTGCGTCTCACAGGTCCATTTCTTTCTGGCTTCGGAATTTTAGACGGTCTATAATCCGCCGCTCGGAACGGAACCTATGAACCCTTCCCTAACTCCTGCGACCGTCTCGTCGCACTGACCACTGCGTCGATCACCGTGCCGCGAAATCCCTTCTGCTCCATCGCGTAAATTCCGGCGATCGTCGTCCCGCCGGGAGAAGTCACTTCGTCTTTTAATTCTCCCAAGTGCTTGTTGCTTTCGAGCGCCATGCGCGCGGCGCCGTAGACGGTTTGCATGGCGAGCTTCAGCGCGACGTCCCGTGGCAATCCGACTTGAACGCCGCCATCGGCGAGCGCTTCCATAAACATGAAAACGTACGCCGGCCCGCTGCCGCTGAGCCCGGTAACGGCATCCAAATATTTCTCTTCCACCGCCATGCCGACACCAAAGCTATTGAGGATCGCTCCGACTTTTTCCAAATCGGCGGGAGTCGCGTGCGAGCCACCGGCAAATCCAGCGGCACCCGCGCCGACGACGCAGGGAATATTCGGCATCACGCGCACGACCCGCGCGCCTGGCTTCAAATTCGCTTCGATGCGCGCCAGCGGAACACCCGCGGCGACCGAGACCAAGAGTTTTGTTTTACCCAATTTGCCGGCGATCTCTTTAGCCACCGGATCGACGATTTGAGGCTTGACGGCGAGGACAACGATATCCGCGTAATCACAAAGCACGCCGTTGTCCGGCGTAACTTCGATGTCGAGCTCTTGAGCCGCCGCTTGCCGCAGGGCATCGCTCACATCGCTCGCCATGACATGGCCCTTCGGTGCCAGACCAGCGCGAATCACACCGCGCGCAATAGCCGCACCGATTTTGCCCGCGCCGATAACGCCGATTTTTTCGTTTATCACTTCGACCTCCTTAACCCGAACGGGTGGACGACAGCATAAAGGGTCACAACGGGAACTTCAAAGTCTCTTTCCAAGAACGCGAAAGCAAAGAGGCCTCCGGCGAAACGCCGGAAGCCTCTTTGCCGCATTTAGTTCTTTCCTTGCTAATATCTCTTCCCGATGTCTTGCAATGCTTTCAGCGCCTCCGCGTCGTCGGGGCTGAGAGAGAGAATTTCCCGATATTTCTGTTCCGCTTCTTTGATTTTTCCTAGCTGCGCGTACGACTGCCCGAGGGAAAAACGCAGATCGTTTCTTCGCCGCCGCATGCGCAACGCATGCGAATACTCTTCTGAGGCCTTTTCCCACATCGCGAGCTTGTAATACACGGCGCCCAACTCCGTGTGGATCGTCGCCGAATCTTCGCCCTTGGACTTGGACTTTTCCAGCAGCACGCGCGCTTCCTGCATCTGTTTTTTTACCTCTCCGGCGTCTGTCAGCTTCTGCGCTTTCGCCGCCGTCAATCGTCCCCACGCAAGCAACACCGCAGGATGATCAGCTCGCAACTCCCGCGCTTGGATAAACCATTTCTCGGCTTCCGGCAGGTTGCCGCCATGCAGCGCGATGTTCCCCAATCCAAGGTACGGCAGCACTTCCTTGTTCCCCATTGCGATCACTTTCCGGTAAATCGCTTGAGCTTCCGGCAAATAGAATTCGTCGCTCATCGCCAAAACATCCGCAATGTATTCCGCGCCGCTTTCAAGCGCGGCGGCCGCTTCCTTCGCTCCGTCCGCGCTTTTGTCCTCTTCGAGAAAGATCCTCATTTTCAACAGGTGAAATTTCGCGTTCTTTGGCTCGAGGCGGAGCGCTTCATCGATTTCTTTCATCGCGCGGCCGCGCGACAAGCTCGCCAGGTACGATTGCGCCATATAGTAATGATGCATCGCATCCGGCACGGCCCAAGGCCTTGCCTTGAGCCACGGTGGCGCATCCAGCAGAAACGGGCTCATGATTCTCCGATTGAGCTCGGTCGTCGCCCGACGGAGATTCTTCGGTGCGGAGAATTCCAACTCAGCGCCATCGTCGGTGTTGATCGCGGCGCCTTTGGAGAAGGCCAAGAACCCATCCCGGTTCATCCGATAGAAGCCTTGAACCGCGTAGACGTCGGCGAGCCCGAGGTAGTCTAGGTCCGATTGCAAAGTCTTATTGTTATCGTAAATCTTTTTAACCGCCGGGTAGTCGAAAACTTGTTCCTTCTTGCTCCCGACCAGCAAAAAGTCGCTTTCCTTCATGCCCCACAGCGACACGTGGGGAAATGCTTCGACGAATGTGCGAAACACCATGCGGAAGTCGTCCGGCGACATCGAATAATTGTGAAACCATTGGGCGAATATGCCGTCATCTTTAATCTTGGATTTGACAACTTCATAAAATTCACGCGTATAAAGATTCGCTATGCCGGCGATCCACGGGTTCGACGGCTCGGCGGTAATCACGTCGTATTTTTCGGGTGTGGCGAGAATGTAGTTTCTCCCGTCCGTCGGAATCACTTGCACCCTCGGGTCCTCCAAGACGCCCGAATGGCGCGAGTTTCGTGCGAGGCGCGACAAACGGTCGATGGCGCCGCGATAATCGAGATCCTCGGAGCGTTTCATCAGCTCGGTGCGAGCCGCCGGCTCCATCACGCCCTTGTAGTAGAGTCGCTTTTGATTCCCGTCGTACCACACGCGGGTCTGGGGATCGTCGGTCGCGGAATCATAGACGAATCGCGGGCGCACGTTGGGGGTAGAAGGAAAAGAGACTCCACTCGGCAGCTTATCGAGCCGCACCGAGACTTCGTCGAAGAACTTGCTCGCCGGGATCATCGCCGGCTCGATTTCGATGATTTCAATCTTTTTTAACGATTTAAAAGTGGTTAGCGCTTTCGCCGACATGCCGCTGCCGAGGCCGATGGTCAGCGCCCTCTCCGCCGTCGGATGAAGCAACATCGCGATATAACTGGTCAGCAGCTGGCTGAGTGCGTCACCGTAGGAACCGTCAATCTTGCCGTTGGACTTAAAATAGACGTAGTCGCTGCCCGGAATGTTGTGCACGCTGACGGTGGTCGTCAATCCCTCGCGGTAAAAAAGCACGTCGTCCCGCCTCATTTCCTCGACGCGCAAGGAATCCGTCGGCAGTGATTCATAACGATCGGCGTAAATCGTTACGCCGCTGGTGAGAATATGCGGGTCCCAACGGTGCACCTTGAAGGGGATGATGATCGCCAACACGAGCACCGCCAGGCCGAGGCCGTAGCGCGGAATGAAAGACAGTTTCGGATCGCTGATCACCAGCCAGGAGCCGATCAGGAGATTCATGACGACCGCGAAGATGATGGTATTCTGCACGCCGAGATTCGGAATCAGGATAAATCCACCGGCGAAAGCTCCAAGCACCGCGCCCACGGTATTGGCCGCGTACGAGCTGCCGACGCCGCTGCCGACTCGATAAAGACTCTGGGTGAACAACCGCGCCACCAAAGGGAACGTCATTCCCAAGAGAACCGTCGGAATAAACATCACCAGCGCCGATAAAAACACCTGGAGATAGAGAAACACCGTGAAGGTATCGCCAAAGCCATGCAGTAGCCGGACGAATATCAACGGCAATCGTTCGAACAAAGGAATGGTTGCCAGAGCGGACAATCCGACCCAAAGTTCGATCAGGCCGAACGTGCTCAGGCGGGCCTCGCGGCCGCCGAACACCCGCGCATAGATAAAGCCGCCGAGAGCCAAGCCGATCAGGAAGGTCACGAGCATCGTGGAAAAGGAATAAATCGAGCTGCCGATCACCAGCGTGAGAGACCTCGTCCAAGCATTCTCGTAAACCAAAGACGCAAACCCCGAAAGCGCAAAGGACGTCAGCAGCACCCAAGCCAACGTCGATGAGCTTTGCGGCTCCGCCGCGCGGGTTTCTTCGGCGGCGGCTTCCGGAACGATTTCCACCGGCGCTTTGTCGCGCAAACGGTCGGTGATCAGAATCACCGCGGCGATCACCATATTGACCGCCGCAGCCACGAAAACGGTCATGCGCATGCCCAACTGCGGGATCAGAAAAAACCCGCCCGCGGCGCAGCCGATCACCGCGCCGAGCGTATTGGTCGCATAGAGGTCGCCGACACGGCGGCCGAACTGCGCGAAGCTGCGCACGTAGAACCGGCTGAGCACCGGCAGGGTCGCGCCCATCAACATCGTCGGGAACACGAGCAAAACAAATGAAAGGAAAAACAACACGAGGTTGAAAAGAAACGGATAGCTTTCGTTCAAGACAAAAATCGGCCCGTAAACTTTCTGCGCCATTATAAAAATCCACGGCACCAGGAAACCGTACACGCCGACGCCCGCTTCGAGAATGCCGTACAGCAAAAAATCGTTCTTGCCGCGGTCGGCGATCTGGCCGAAAAGATAGCTGCCGATGGCCAAACCCGCCATGAAGGCGGACAACACGGTCGCGATAGCGTAGGTCGTGTTGCCGAAGATTTGCGTGAGCATGCGCGTCCACACTACCTGGTAAACCAATCCCGCGGCGCCGGAAAAAAAGAAACAGAAAAGTCCGACGAGGAGCAGCCAATCTTGTTTGGAACGCGGAACACTGTCCGTCATAAGTTCTCTCCCAAGCCAATAAAAAAATAGTTCAAGCACAGATAGCAAGCCGCTGACGAACTGTAAAGGGTCGTGGTCGCAAGCTACGCTCGGCCGTGCCGCGTCGGCTCGTGGCGCAAACCGTACCGTCGCCGCGTTCGTTGACTTTGGTAAAAATGTTGTATAAGCGTAACTCCTGTCCAGGCATCTGATTCTAAGAATTCTTCATCCATAAACGTAAAACCGTTTGGTTTTGAAACTCTCGTTGTTTTCCGGTCGGATCAGTATTTTTCGCACGTAGGAACGTAGCGATCGCAGCTGAAAAAATGACGTAAACTATTTGGAGGAAAGCGATGGCAAACGCAAAACGCGACGGCGCGGCGCCCGAAGAGGTCAGAGATCTGCGACGCGCGATCGAATGGATGAAGAAGGAAGGCGATATTATCGTCACGGACAAAGAGGTCGATCCCGATCTCGAAATCACCGGCATCCAGAAACAATTGGATGGCGGCTGTCCGATCCTTTTCAACAACGTCAAGGGCAAACCCCAAAATCGTTGCATCACCAATCTGTTCGGCGACATGAACGTCATCAATAAGATGTTCGGCTGGAAGGATCACGCCGACCGCACCAGAAAATTGGCCTATGCCATCACTCATCCGATTGCGCCGATCGTCGTCGATCAAAAGGATGCGCCGGTGCAAGAAGAGGTGTACGAAAAACCCGCGGAAGCCAACGACTATGTCGTGCCGATCCGCCATACCCACATCGAGCCCGAGTTGACCGTCGGTTCCGGCAATCGTCTGATCTCCGGCGAATATTTCAACGGCGGCACCGATCTCGGCTACAATCGCATGAATTTTCGCTGGGGCAACGTCGGGACGTTTCAAATTTCGCCCGGCTCGCACATGTGGCAAGTGGTGAGCAAGTACTACAAAGACAACAAGATGGTGCCGATCACCATGAACTTCGGTTTGCCGCCGGCCGGGTCGCTTTTGGCCGGCGCCGGATTCGACTACGTGATATTGCCGCAGGGCTGCGACGAAGTCGGCATCGCGGGCGCGGTGCAAGGCGCGCCGATGCGTTTAGTCAAGTCGCGCACCGTCGATGCTTACGGATTGGCCGACGCCGAAGTCATCCTCGAAGGCTACGTCAATCCCCGCGACCGCCGCTTCGAGACCGCGGAATCCGAAAAGGCCGGAATACAGGGCCGCTTCCATTTCCATCCGGAATGGGCGGGCTACATGGGCAAAGCCTACAAGGCACCGACGTTCCACGTGACCGCCGTGACGACGCGCAAACGCGAAGGCAAGCCGATCATTTTCACTCTCGGCGTGCACACCCTCGACGACCACAACATCGACACCACGGTGCGCGAGGCGGCGATGTTCGAGCTCTGCGAAAGAATGCAGCCGGGTATCATCATGGACGTGAACATTCCCTATTGCATGACCGACTGGGGCGGCGCGATCATTCAGGTCAAAAAACGCAACCGCATCGAAGAAGGCTGGCAGCGAAATTTCATGGCGGCCATCCTGGCGACCTCGCAAGGCTCGCGAATAGTTATCGCCGTCAGCGAAGATGCCGACCCCTACGACATGGACGACATCATCTGGAATCTCACCACCCGCGTCAATCCGAAAACCGATATCATCAACCCCCTACCAGGCGGTCGCGGCCAAACCTTCATGCCGGCCGAACGCATGACCGCGGGCGAAAAAGAGTGGACGGCATCGAATACCAGTTTCGAAGGCGGCATGGGCATCGATGCCACCGTACCTTTCGGTTACGAGAGCGACTTCATGCGTCCGGTTTATCCCGTCGATAGAGTAGAGCTCAACAAGTGGTTTACTGACAAAGATATTCAGAACGCGAAGCGCCGCATGTACGGCTGGGTACACTCCTTGGCCCGCACCGGCCGCTAAAAACATTTGCAAATCGAGCGGCGCCGGAGAGAAGGCGGAAGATTCTCTGTCCTTTCCGGCGCCTCGATTCGTTGAATCGATTGTCCAAAAAATACGCGTTCGCGTAAATGGCGTTCACAAATTCGTGGCGGTCTTTGTTTTGCACCGGCGCTTGCGCGAAACAGTCTGGATCGCGCCGATTCGACCAAGTTTTTTTCCTCCTCTGCGTTGACATGATTTGGGCGGTCTGATAGCAAGGCAAAAGTTTTGGAATTTGCGCTTGCTCCGCCACTTTCGACAAGCCAGCTTCCGAGGTGAAAGTATGGAGAACCGTCATCAAAAAACGCCTGCTCGTACTTTGAGCTGCGGGATCCATGTTACAAAATTCGTTCTCGCTGTTGCCTTGTTCGCGCCCGCGCTTTTTGGGCTCCAGTCGGTATCCGAGCATTCTCAAACACCGAGTCGCGCGGCCAGCGTAAGAGTCAGCGAGGTTTCGGCGAAGCCGCGTTCCAAAGAACTCGTTAAGATTTATTCGATCGTCAAGTCGCATCGTCGAGATATTACGGAAGCGGAAATCTGGCAAGTCTCGGAGGTGATTCTGGAAGAAAGCGCCAAGCGCAAAATCGATCCGTTGTTGGTGCTCGCGCTGATCCGAGTGGAAAGCGGCTTTCAATACACGACGGTGTCGCCCATGGGCGCGCGCGGACTTATGCAAATTATGCCCGATACAGGCAGATCGTTGACCCACACGGTGGGACACGAATACGGGCTTCGCCTGACCGCGTTTAAACCGGAGTCCCTGGACGATCCGCTGCTCAACATCCGTTTGGGTGTTTACTATCTCCACGATCTTAAGAAGCAGTTTCAGGATATCAATCTCGCGCTCAGCGCGTACAACTCCGGACCGGCGGAAATCCAAAACCGCCTCGATAACAATATCGAATCTCCATCCGAATTCGCCGCGCAGGTCCTCGACGCGTACCAACGCTTCCAACGCGCCAAGCAGCCGGCTTTCTAATCTTCTCTTGTTCCCGTCGCCGCGAGGTTATCGACAACGCGCGGAGACTCCAGGCGGCGCGATCAAAGGATCACCCACGCGAACCTCTGCGGATGTCTTCATCCACCCGGCGAGCACGGGGGATGTGTAATGACGCCTCTGCTCATGGTAAAAAAGACTTAACCGGCGTTAAACAACGCGCACGAAGATAGAAAAAGATGCTGCTCACGCAAGAGGCATGGAACGAGATTTCACGGCACGCGCAGGAAACGTTTCCCGAGGAATGTTGCGGGGTGATCTTTTCAGCCCGTGGGATTGACTCTGTTCTTCGCCTGAAAAATATCCAGAATAAGCTTCACGCGCTCGATCCTCAGACCTATCCTCGCACAGCGGCGATTGCTTATGCCGTGGATCCCTTGGAACTCGAGTCGGTAATACGGCAAAGCGAGGAAAAAGGACAAACGCTTAAAGCGTTTTATCACTCGCATCCCGACCATGACGCGTATTTCTCCGATGAAGACAAAGCCTTTGCCAGCCCGTTCGGCGAACCGACATATCCGGATGCGGCGCAAGTCGTCATTTCCGTATACAATCGAGCCGTGAAGGTCATCCGGGCATTTGCCTGGTCCGACGAAAAGAACGAGTTCGTCGAAGTGCCGATCGATCGCCTGTAGTCCAATGGCGGAGCCCCGTGAAAAGTTCGTCTATTCTCAGGGGCTGCCGATTCATTATCTCGAATGGGGCGAGCCCGACGGCGAGCCTATCCTGCTGATCCACGGCTACCTCGATCTTGCACACAGCTGGCGGGCTTTGGTCGAAGCCTTGAAAAAGAGACTTGACCGAACGAGTTGGATCATCGCGCCCGACTGCCGCGGTCACGGCGACAGTGGCTGGGTTGGCGCCGGCGGATATTACTATTTTCCTGACTACGTGTTCGATCTGGATTGCGTCGTGCGAGAACTCGGCGCGACCCGTTTCAAACTCATCGGCCATTCCATGGGCGGCACCATTTCACTTCTCTACGCCGGGACTTTTCCCGCGAGCGTCTCTAAGCTCGTCCTGATCGAAGGCATCGGACCCGTCGGCATGAGCTTTTCAGATGCGCCGTTAAGAATGGAAAAGTGGATTTCGGAAATCAACGAGCGCGGACGTCGCCATTTTCGGCAATACTCCAGCATCGAGGCGGGCGCGAGCCAGCTGCGCCAAACCAATCCGAGACTGAATCCCGCAACGGCGCTGGATCTGGCGCGCGCCGCGATGAAACAAAACGACAAGGGAAAGTGGATTTGGAAATTCGATCCGCTGCACCGCACCGCCGCGCCACAACCGTTCTATACGGCGCAGGCTCTCGAATTTCTTCGTCGCATCGAGTGTCCAGTGCTGATCGTCGACGGCAAAGAAAGTCGCCAGGCGCGGCGCACCGACAAACAGGAACGATACGACGCCATCGCAAGCCACCGGAGCGTGACGATCGATGGCGCCGGTCATATGGTGCATCAAGACAATCCCGAGCAGTTGGCGGAAGTTGTCGCGAATTTTTTGGAATCGTAACAAACTCATGATATTGAAATGAAATTAGGTCCAAGCGTACTTCCGGCTCGCTCCAAGCAAAGTGACAGCAATTATTGTCCCCTTTGAGAACTTGACTAATGAACGCGATTTCTGTGATTATGGGGCATCTTGCTTGAGAACGCTTGATGCCTGTGGAAAATTAAGAGGGAAGAAATTCATTTGTTTAAAGGATGAGCTGTGCGCAAAGGTCACTCACCGCGAAAGCGCGGCAACCAGGTCGATAAGCCCAATCGCGATTGCCAACAACGAATCGCGTCGACGCATCAGAGCCACGAGTCGCCCGTTCCCAACGTCGACCTGACGCTTAAGCACTTTCATCGTCGGATCGAAGGAACCCTCGCTTCTAGTGAAGGAAAGAGACTGTATTTGCGGGTCGGCGATGAAGTCAATCATTTACGCTACGAGCAATGGGGTCTTGGCGTGGTCACGGAGGTGATGACGTCGTCGATTCCGGGCGGCACCTGCCTCGCCCGAGTACGTTTTCAGGACGGACAGCTGCGCTGCTTCAATAACGATCTTGATAATGATGCCTGCTGTTACTACTTCGGCGTGCGGCGCTATTGGAATCCGACACACGGCGTCGACGCAATCCGCGCGAAATTATTCTTACGAGGTTAGACCGATGTCAAAACTATCGAAGCTCGGCCCTGCGGTATTGGCCCTTTCGCTCGCTCTTGTACCCACTGGCCTGCTCAGAGCAGAAGACGTTATTGAAAAAGCCGGCGTCGGTGTCGGCGTCACCGTCGGCAATATGTGGTTTCTACCCGTCAAGGCGATTTCGGTGACGTTCGGCGCATTGAGCGGCGCGCTTTCCTATGTCGTCACCGGCGGCAATGCCGAATTATCCAAACAGATTTGGCGCGATACTTCTCAGGGTCCTTACATCATCACCCCCGATGTCGCCCGGATGGGCGTGGGCCAGCGCCCCGAACTCGCCGAGAAAAACGAAAGCGGCATGCAACCTACCTCAACCAAGTAAGGCCGCATGCCGCTTACGCGCGTTAACTGCGCCGATTTTTTAAGCTAATTTAGATTTGAAAAAACTAGTGGTTCTTGCCCAGGCATCCTTTGCCGCTTCGGGATCGTAGCGGTCGGCATTGGTATTGTTGTTGAAGGCATGCTTGGCTCCCGGAAAAACTTTACAATCGAAACTCTTGCCGGCCTTTGCCAACGCAGCCTTTAAAGGCTCGACACCCGGCATAATGTTCGGATCCTCCGCGGCATAATTGCCCATTACGGCGCACGGAATGTTAGCGACGGAATCGAGCGGATCGGGATTGCGGCCGTAGTAAACCACCGCCGCATTGAGATCCTTACACTTGGTCGCGAAGTTTAGCGACTGGCCGCCGCCCCAGCAATAGCCAACGACGCCGAATTTACCATTGACGTAGTTCTGCTTTTTCATATAGGCCACGGCTGACGTCAGATCCTCGGCTACCATGGTGCCGTTTACTTTCTGAATTTCCTTGGTGGCTTCGTCGCTGCCGTTCCATTTATCACTGCCGCCGATCCGGCTCATGCAATCCACGGCGATCGCGGCAAAGCCGTCTTTGGCGAAGCGGCGGGCGACGTCTTTGATATGCCCGACGAGTCCCCTGTTTTCGTGAATCACGATTACCGTACCGAGACTCGTGCCATTCTTTGGCCGTGACACATAAGCGTTCACGTTTCCGGCTTGACCCGGGATTGACACCATCTCCGAGGTCGAGGCTGGAATCATTCGGTTCGACAATATTTTCTATAGTCTGAGCCATGGATAAAACCTCCTTCAGCAAATTTTTTATCGTTCGTTTTCAGCTATAGCGAAAAACAAATTTCAAATCCAGACCTATATTTCGTCGTTCGTGCCTTAAATAGCAACGGCGCCTGAAACGCGCCGTTGCTTTGTGATTGCGAGAATATCTTAGAATACGAGATCGGTCAGGACGTCGCAGGAGTCGAGCTCGCAGCGGATGACGATTTTTCGCTGCTCGACGACCCGCTGTCGCTTTTCTTGGTTTCTGCCTTAGCTTCTTTGGTTTCCGTCTTCGACTCCGAGGTCGATTTAGAGTCCTTGTCGCTCTTGGCGTCGCCGTTTTGACCCTTGCGCGCGTAGTCGGTGACGTACCAGCCGGTACCCTTGAGTTGGAAGGATGTGTTGGAAATGAGTTTCTTAACCTTGCCCTTGCAGGTAGGGCACTTTGCCAGCGACTTATCGGTGATCCTCTGGGTCGCCTCAAACGTACCACATTTTTGGCACTGATACTCGTAAATAGGCATTGAAAATCCTTAACTTAGATGTTTGCTAGGTAACTTAACCACAGTCCTCAACGATGTCAACTGAACGATTTGAGCCCCTCGCTCTACGCCCGTGCGTTGCGGTCCGAGCCGTCGGTTTTGATATGCGCGCCGCCGAATGGTTCTGAGCGGTTGCCAAACAGCACCAATGGCTCGGTGCCGTTGTTGGTGATTTGATAGTAGTCCTTGGCTTCTAGGAAAAGTACTTCGTTTTTGTGAATCGGTCGTTCCTCGCCTTTTAAACCTTTGACCACGCCGCTACCGGACAGGACCAAAAAAGTCTCCGAATTGGCGTGGTAGTGCATATCGGTGCCGTCGCCTGGAACGAAATAGAGCATCCAGGATCTGAAATTGTCGCTGCCGAATAAATGAATATTGCGTTTTTTTGTTGCCATCATTTCGTCGAGATTTTTTACGTCCATCGCAATCCTCCTCGGATGAATTGCTTGATTCTAGCCTGGTTAGCTCGTTTGGGGCAAGCGTCGGCGAAACGAGCTTGACAGCTAGATGGGGCTGCAATATTGGGTGATGATGCTTGGCGGCAGTCGATTTATGGACTGGAGGCATTTCGCATGCTGAAACTGAAAGAGGCGCAGGCCAAAGAGTTCATCGCCGAGTTGGCGGCAAAATGCGACCGGCGCTGGAAAGAAACCGTCGATAAGACTCGATTCATGAACGAACTGCGCGACGGAAAATTGAAAAAGGAAACCATCCAGCTATTTTACCAGAACTGGGGCTCTTTCGTTCCGGTAATCAATTCGGTTTACACTGCGGCGTTTTACAAACACCTATGGTTTTTTGTGAAAAACGTCGACCTGATGGAAGTCTACACGCAAAAGGTTCTCGACGAGTTCGGCCATCCGAGCCCGCCGGGACATATACAAATCTTGATGAGCACCGGCGCAGCGCTTGGACTCACTAAGGAACAAGTCCTGCTCTCGCCGATGCTGCCGGAGTGTCGCGCCTTGCCGGATTTTCACCGCACGCTGATCAACGACGGGCAGATTCAGGAATACTGGTTTTCGGTGCTTTGGGAGCATCCATTTGGCAATTCTTGTCTGGATTTTTTCAAGGCGCTCACGATGCATTATGGCCTCAGCACAGCCGACGCGAGTTATTTTTCCAAGCATCATGAAGCCGACACGATGGATCATTTGGATCGTAAATCCCACGGCGCGGTAACCCAGACCGTACTCGCGCGGCTGCTGGAGGAAGGCGTCAACGAGCGCCCCGGTTATTCGGCCGAGTATTGCGCGGTCACGCCGGCGGATTTGAATAAAATGTTCATGGACGGGTGCTATCATGCAACGCACTAGCTGGAAACAACCCCTGCCTATTTTTTCCAGCGCAAATTCCAGATCGCAGTCCTTCATGCGGAATCCATTTGTTGTCACCCTGAGCGCACGCGAAGGGTCTCGCATCCGGGTCGAGATTCTTCGGCTACGCCTCAGAATGACACGAGCGCAATAGCCAGCGATCACAAGGAAGACTATGAACGAGAAAAACCAATGCCTTTTTCCGACTTAAGATCCTTCATCGACGGCGCCGCGCGCATCGGCGAGCTTAAGAACATCGACGGCGCGCACTGGGACCTCGAGATCGGCTGTCTGACCGAGCTGATGGCCGAGCAAGAAGGCCCGCTCCTGCTCTTCGACAACATCGTCGGTTACCCCAAAGGCTTTCGCATCGCCGCCAACGTGCTTGCCAGCGCGCGTCGCTTCGCTCTCGCCCTCGGCATACCGACCGATGTGCCGAAACTGGAAATTCTCAAAAACTGGCGTAACAAGATTCGCGATTTAAAACCCTTCGCGCCGATGGAAGTTTCCTCGGGACCGATAACCGAAAACGTCCTCGAAGGCGACCGGATCGATTTGAATATTTTTCCCACGCCCAAGTGGCACGAGCACGACGGCGGCCGCTACATCGGCACCGGCGACCTGGTGATCACCAAAGATCCGGACAGCGGCTGGGTCAACGTCGGCACTTACCGTTCGTGCATCGTCGGCAAGGATCGCGTCACGCTTTGGATCATCGAGCACAAACACGGCAAACAGATCGCGCGCAAATACTGGCAAGCGGGACGAGCCTGCCCCGTCGCCATCGTGCTTGGATGTGAGCCGGCGACCTGGATGGCAGGGCCTTCGGCAGCAAAAGCCGGCGTGAGCGAATATGAATATGCCGGCGCGCTGCGCGGCGCGCCGCTCGAAGTGATCCGCGCGCCGTTCACCGGACTGCCCATACCGGCCACTGCGGAAATCGTCATCGAAGGCGAGATGCCGTCACCCGAAGAAGAGTCGCATGCCGAAGGCCCGTTCGGCGAGTGGCCGGGCTACTACACTCACAGCGGCAATGAAACCGTCGTGCACATGAAACGAGTACTCTACCGCAACGATCCCATTCTTTTGGGCAATCCGCCGCTCTTGCCGATCACCGAGCGCTACGGCATTCCACTCTACGCCGCCCGCATCTGGGATCACTTGGAGCAATCCGGCGTCTCCGACGTCCAAGGCGTCTGGTGCCACTGTCACACCTTGATGGTCGTGGTTTCACTGAAGCAGCGCTATTCAGGACATGCGCTTCAAGCACTCACGGCCGTCGCCGGCATGCAAACCGGCGCGAGCATGTATCGCTATTACATCGCCGTCGACGACGACATCGATCCCGTGGACTTAAAGCAGGTGATTTGGGCGATGTGCACGCGCGTCGATCCCGCCGAATCCATCCAAGTTCTCAAATCCTGGACGACCGACCTCGATCCGCGACTACCGCCCGAGAAACGCGAGCGAGGCGACTTCACCATGAGTCGCATGCTCATCGACGCCTGCAAACCGTTTTCCTGGCGCGACCGTTTTGCCTTGGCTAATAAATTCAGCGCCGAGAAGCGCGAAGAAGTCTGGGAAAAATGGGCGCCCAAACTTCAGCTCAAATGAATTAATCCGGTTGACGCCACAAGCCACATCAAATAAGGACAGACTCATAGAAGGAGGACAACATCATGGACAAAGTAAACTTTCCCTATCGCTCGGACAGCCATCTGCCGTTTTTGCACGTCGTGCATGACTCAGGCTCTTGGGCGAAGCACGGCCTCGATGTGAACTACGATTACGAAATAACTTCGGAAGATTCGCATAAAAACGTCGCCAACGGCACCGTCGAATTCGTCGGCGGCAATCATCTCTCGCCGTATATTCGCCGCCCTGCGGGCGACAAATGGGTTTATCTCGGTCAAACCGTGAGCCTCTTGAATCACCGTCTAGTCGTGCGCGCCGACTCAGGCATCAACAGAGTTTCCGACTTGAAAGGCAAAAAGGTCGCGACCAAAGGCAAGCATCCGGGCTTGAATACTTGGCTGTTCATCAAACAGGCCGGGTTGCTCAACGAGTGCGACGTCGAGAAAGCCAAGGGCAGCAAGTTTCATTGGGAAGCGGTGCGCGACGGCGAGGCCGATGCCGCATTCGTCACGCCGCCGGCGGATATCCTCTCCAAACGCGCCGGATTGAAGGTGATCGACGTGCCGTTCCTGCCGATGGTGTGGTTCACCACAGTGTCCAGCGGCTCGCCGTTCGTCGAGAAACACCCCGAGATCATCGATAAAATGCTCCGCGGCATTTGCGAAGGCATCGCCTATTTCAAAACCCACCGTGCCGAGTCGATCAACATCATCAAAGAAAAATACAAAGCCGAAGGCGAGCTCGACGACGAGACGGCAAGCCACCTGTACGATGATCTGAAAGAAAATCTTGCAGGCAAAGCCGTATGCGACGATTCCGGCAATCAGCAACGTGTACGAGATCTCCATCGAGCAGGACAAAGCCGCTGAGAAGACCGATCCGATGGCGCTGTGGGATTTTCATTATCTCAGACGTATCGACGACAGCGGTTTTATCGACAATCTCTACCGAACCTAAGACGTTCCTGCTTCGACAAACTCGAATGGAAGACTCTGAGTTCTCCATTATTTTCCGTTCGCCCTGAGCTAACCTGTCCTGAGCAAAGTCGAAGGATCGAAGGGCTCCTGCTTCTTGCAACGAATCAAAAGAGCAACGGCCGATGAATACCGTCACACCTCAGCTTGGCGTCAAGATGACCTCCGATGACGCCAGAACGTATATTGACGAAGTTAACAAGAAAGTCATTCAGCGCTGGAAGGAGCGGGTGACGCAAGGTCCCTTCATGAGCAAATTTCTCGAAGGAACCTTGCCGATGGCGGCGATCAAACTGTTCTTCAAAAATTGGGGCAATTTTACTGTCGAGATCAATACTCTGGTAGCCGTCTCCTATCACAAGCATATCGGTTTTTTTAAGCGCCATCCCGATCTCATGGCTCCCCTCGGCGTCAAGATCGCCGACGAATTCATTCATCCCAAACCGCCCGGCCACGTGCTGGTGATGCTCCAGACTGCTGAAGCTTTGGGGCTCACGAAAGAGCAGGTGCTGCGCGAGCCGATGCTGCCGGAGTGCCGCGCCATTCTCGATTTCAAAAGGCAGCTGATGTGGGAAGGCACGGTCGCCGAATGGTGGTTTTCCATGCTTACCGAGGAACCGATCGGCCACTGGGCGGCCATGTGGTTCAAAACCTTGACCGAGAAATACAGCTTCAGCCAACAACAGGCCGTTTACTTCTCGACCCACGAAGAAGCGGATTTGAAAGAGCACGAAGACGGCGTCATGGGTCACGGCAGTTTTAACAAGCTCGTCATGCAGCGCATTCTCGAAGACGGTTACGCCGACACGCGCGAAGGTTACAATCTCGAATACTGCGCCATCGCCGCCGTCGACCTCTACGGCGTCATGCACCGCGCCGCGGCGGAGCTGGCGGATTAAAGCAGTTGAGAGTCTCGGGTTGCGGGTTAAGGGGAAACACTAGACTCAAGACACGAGACACGAGACGGTAAATACAAGCGACGTCGCTCAAACAAGTGTGAGCACGGGCACATCAATGCCCTTGCCCTTGCAGCAGTTACAAGGCAAGCCGGTGATGAACAAGTCAACAATCGCGTTAAGAGTCTGCAAGGAGTCCAAACATGAAAAGAATCCTTGCCCGTTTCTATTTATTATTACCGCTTATCGCGCTGCCCGTTTCCGTCACCGCACAGGTGCCGCTGAACAATGTCATTCTCGGCCATAGTGGCGGCGCCGGATCGCTCAACATTCTGCGCCGTATCATCGAGCACGACAAAATTTGGGAGAAGTACGGTCTCAATATTAAAAGTGTCTATTTTAATAGCGGCACGGTTTTGATCCAAGCGATGGCGGGCGGCAATATCGCCGGCTCGGAGTCCGAAGTGCCGGGCATGGTAAACCTAGCTGTTGCCGGGGTCGCCGATCTGAAGATCGTCACCGTCACCATCAACCGTATCGAACATGTATTCGTCGTGCGAAAAAATATCGCCAAGCCGGAAGATCTCAAGGGCAAACGGTTAGCGGTCAGCCGAATCGGATCGGCCTCGGATACGATCACGCGAATGGTTTTGCGCTCGTGGAAGATCGACCCCGACAAGGAAACTATCTTGTTGCAGTCCGGCAACACACCGACCCGCATGACCGCGTTGGCGTCCGGTCACGTCGACGGCGCGCTCGTCAGTCCGGAAAGCGTCTACAAGATGCATTGCGTCGGGCTGCTGCCGCGTGCTGGCGGATCTCGCGGACTTGCCGACGGACTATGCCCGCTACGGCTACGCGTTCCCGGCATCCTACATTAAAACGCAACGCGAGACGTTGCGCCGTTTGCTCATGGCCTATCTCGAAGGCATCTACATTTTCAGAACTCGCCCGAAAGCGGTTTACTCGGCTCTCGAACTGGAGGATATTAAAGATCCAGTGGTGCAAAAGGACATTTACGAACGCTCGCTCAAGAGCGTCCGCGAATTTCCCTTACCGGAGTCGAACGGCATCCAGAGCGTGCTCGATTCCCTGCCGCATCCCAACGCGCGCAACGCGAAACCCGCGAGCGTGATGGATCCGAGTGTTTTGGAAGAAATCAAGAAAAGCGGCTTCATCGACAAACTCTATGGGCGAGCACCAAAGAACGAAAGATAAGCATCAACGTTTGAAACCCGCAACCGTCGCGCGCCACGCCGCTTCATTTTTGCCCGGCACAAGCGGAAAGTAATAGCTCACGCGATCCAACAACCCATCATATTTTTTCAAGACTTTCTCCGGTAATTCCGCCCAAGTGCCGCGCAAAGTGAACCGGTCGAGCATCTCGTCGGTAATCAACGCGCTCATCTCATCCCATTTGCCGTGCGCTGCTATGGCTTTGAGTTCGTCCGCCACATCGCCCCAACCTTCAAGCTCGAAAACGGGTCGGTACGGCGGCGTGCTGGCGTAAAAAGAAATCTGCTCGCGAATCTCTGATTCGTACTTCGCCGCCTCAGCCGGATCGTCGTTCGGAATGACGAAGATACTGCTCGAAACTTCTATGGAGCGGCGCTCTCGTCCGCTCTTCGCCAAGCCGACTTGGATATTCGGCAGTACTCTCTCCCTCAAATAGCGTGCGGTGTGTAACGGATGAGCGTGGAAGCCTTCGCACAATTCACCGGCGAGTTGGCACATGCGTCGGTTTACCCCCGCAACGAAGATCGGAATGCGATGATACTCGTGCGGTTCGGGACTGAAAAAAGGCGTCATTAGATTGAGCTTAAAGAACCGACCCTGGAAGTTGAGCCGCGTGCGATTCTGCCAGCAATCCCAGATTGCCCTGACGGCGAGAATGACCTCGCGCATTTTTGCCACCGGATTTTCCCACTTGACGCCGAAGCGCCGTTCATTGTGTCCTTTCACTTGAGTGCCGAGACCGAGAATGAACCGTCCCTCAGAAAAACGCGCGAGGTCCCATGAGAGGTAAGCGAGAATAGCCGGGCTGCGCGCGAATGCCACGGCGATACTCGTCCCCAAACTCAATCGCTGGCTATGCTCGGCAGCCAATACCAACGGCAGGAATGGCTCGTGCGCGGTCTCAAAAGTCCAGATGCCGTCAAAACCCGTCTCGTCGGCAAAGCGCGCCAGCCCCGGCATTTGCTCCAAGTCGTGAACCAGCAAGCTCGCGTCAAATTTCATCCGAGGACTCCGAAGCCAAAGTTACCATAAACAACACTTGACTAAATTCCTCTAGCAACTAGAATCGCTCTCCGCAATCGAATTTGCACTCGCACAAACTTGAGCAGCGGAAAGAAAGGTTGTTACGTGAACCAGATTGTACGTCAAATCAATTTCGTTATTCGTGCTTCTATTCTCGACGCTTGTGATCGCCATCTCTCTGGGTGCGCAAGAAAAACAGCACGTGGAGAAAGTGCGCATCGCGATCGCTACCAGTTCCATGGCTTTTCTCGTTCCATTTGTCGCCAAGGATCGCGGTTTTTACTTGAAGCATGGGTCGGATGTCGAGCTGATACAGATGCGCCCCAACATCTCCATCGCTGCCTTGTTGAGCGGCGAAATCGAGTACATCGAGCTTATCGGCTCCGCCATCCGCTCCGCGGCGCGCGGGTTGCCGATACGCGCGATTTCAACCGGGATCAAATCGCCATTCTTTAGCATTATCGGGCAGCACAAATACAAAAACATCAAGGATCTTAAGGGCGCCATTATCGGGATCACATCCATCGGCGGAACCAATCACGTCAGCACCCGAATAACGTTGCGTCAGTTGGGTCTTGACCCGGAGAAAGACGTAAAACTTATAGCCATCGGTGACGAGAAGGTCATGTTCGACGCCTTCAAGGTTGGCCGCGCCGACGCTGTCGTGTTAGCGCCGCCGTTTTCGGTGCAGCTGAAACAAGAAGGCTTTCCTATCCTCGCTCAGACGGCGCAATACGTCACGATTCCTTTCTCCGGGCTCGGTGCAACTATCGAAAGAATCAAGAGCAATCGGTCCCAGATAAAACGTGTGCTCAAAGCCGAGATCGAGGCCCTGAGATTTATTCAGGCCAACGCCGCTGGCACGACAGAAGTAATCCGCAAACGTTTTAGCATGGACGAAAAACTCGCGCGCGAATCTTATGATGTCGTCGTCGAAGCCTTCAGCCGCGACGGCCGCGTGCCGCTCGACGGCGTCGATATCCTTCTGCAGATCGAAAAGGACCAGAAGCTGATTGCGCCGACCGTCACACCCCAAATGGTCGTTGATACGACGCTCGTCGAAGAAGCACTGAAGGAGATGGGCGCCAGGTAGCAATCAAAATTGCGCCACAAGAATCCGCGCGACTAAATTAGCCTGGACTATCGCTTCCGCAAAGATTTCCCTCCTGCGGAGCGTACGACTTGAACGTTTTGAACGGCTTGAACTATTTGAACCGTTTCTTCATCAATCAAATCTTTTTAATCCTTACCCGCTGCTGTAAACGCTTCTCGCCGGTCTGATAGTGCTCACCCTGGACCGCGAGCTCCGCCTCGTTCTCGTCTTCCTCCGACCACAGACCTAGATTATAACCGTACCAAGGATCCTGCGGTTTGAGCTTGGGCAATTCCAAACGTTCCCAGAGCTGCTTGGCGCGTTCCATGTATTCTTTTTTCGGCAGCGACACCGGCGGATAGTCCCACTTACGCGTGGCGTCGATGAGCATGGCCGAAGCGCCGGCAATCTCGTCCAAGGAATGGCCCGTTTCCTGTCCCGGCGGAAAAACCGACGGGTCCATCTGCGGCGTGCGGTTGCGGATAATCAGCACGTCGCGATGCGGCTGCATGCGAAACGCCATGGCCCAGAATAGCGAATCCAAATTGCGCGGATTGATATCGTCGTCGACGGCGATGACCATCTTGCCGGTGGCGGGATTGTAGCCGACCATGCTGTGCAACGCTTGCCAGACGTGCGCCTGGTTGATCTTTTTCATTTTGATCACACAAATCTGGCGCACGGCGATGCTATGAAAAGCCACTTCGATGATGCCGGGAATATTGCACTGATCGCGCAGGAAACGCAGATAATTTCCTTCCGCCGCCACCTGGCGCATCACGCTCGACTCGCTCGGCGGCATCTGGCTGATGATGGTGGCGAAGATCGGATCTTTTCTGTGCGTGATGCACTTCACCTCGAAGAAAGGATTGAGCAAGCGCTCGGCGATATAGCCGGTCGATTCGCCGAACGGCGCTTCCGGCTCTAAGAATTCCGTAGAGATCTCGCCCTCGATGACGATCTCGGCGTTGGCCGGCACGAGCACGTCGTTGGTCTTGCACTTGACGACCTCAACCGGGGCCCCGGCGAGACCGCCGGCGACGTCGAGCTCGCTCACGCTGAATGGGATGCGCGCCGGCGCGGTATAGGAAACGCACGGCGGCGCGCCGATCACCAACGCCGCTTGCAGCGGAATTCCCCGCTCCTGGCACTTGCGCCAGTGATAACCGCCGTGATTGCTCGAGCTCAGAAACACGCCGGTCCGCGTCGGGCTTTTGATATGGCCGCGGTAGTTGCCGATGTTAATGTTGCCGGTCTCCGGATCGCGTGTGAACCAATGCGACGCCGTGGTGAACGGCGCGCAATCGTAACCGGGCGTGGAGATGGGTACGGGAAATTCTCCTAAGCCACCTTTTTCCAGCAGCGAAGCGCCCGCGTAGACAACTTCATGCACTGGCGCCTTATCGACGATCGTCGGGCAATCGGATTGCTCTGCGCCTTGTTCCAACGATCGACGATCTCTTCGGGTTTGCATTGCAGGCCAAATCCATAGATCTGCCGCGACGCCGCCAGCGTGCCGACGACAACGGGAATATCATACTTGCGCCCTTTAGCATCGATGACGTTGGTAAACAAAAACGCGCGCCGCTCTTCTTCGGAAAGCCCACGAAACTGCCAGCGCACGAGCGGCATCAGCTCCGTGTCTTTGTTGATCTGCTCGTCGATCTTGACGAGCAAGCCGGCTTTATCCAGCGCCTCGATATGCTCTCGCAAATCCTTGAAATAGCCCATATTCATTCTCCCCTGGTCAAATCCTTGTACCTGGTGATATTTGATTTTCTGCGGGAACGCCAGCAGCGAGAGAAGCGATAACGAAACTAGAGCGCGCTCGCAAGTCTGTAACCCTGAGTGGCAGCGAAGGGTCTGCTTTCCCCGCTGTCCTTTGACCAGCCTACGCGAAGCAAAAGCAGATTCTTCGTCGCTAAGCTCCTCAGAATGACACGATGGGAAATTGCGCAGCGTTAGAGATCAGTGGATTTACTTTGCGCGCTTTGCGCCTTGGCGCGAGATCTTCCGATTCGGTTGCGGCTCCACCATCCTACGTTCGTTCTAGTCGAATCGAATTTCTTAGAACCCGAGCGCGCAGCCGCCCTTGCGCGGGTCGGAGCCGCCGACGAAGGCTCCGGATTCGGGGTGAATCAGGATCGCGTGCGCGCCGCCGAAGCTCTCCGCGTTGCCGGTCACGACTTCGTGGCCGCGGCGGGCCAATTCATCTTTCACGTCCTGAGCAAACTCTGGCTCTAAACTTACTTTCGACCCGTCGACATGATTGAAGCGCGGCGCTGCGATGGCCTGCTGCGGCGTCATGCCGAAATCGATCAGATTCGAGATAATCTGTACTTGCACTTGCGGCTGCACATGGCCGCCTTTCAATCCAAGCGCAGCATAAGGTTTGCCTGCTTTAAGAATCATTCCGGGCATCAGCGTATGCACGCAGCGCTTATGTGGACCGATACAATTCGCGTGATTTTCGTCGAGCGAAAAAAGATGGCCGCGGTTCTGCAAAATAATTGCCGTTTCCGGCTCGACCACGCCCGAACCGAATCCCATGAAGTTACTTTGTATGAATGAAACCAGATTGCCTTCGCTGTCAGCGGCGGCGACATATTCAGTATCCGTGCCCGTAGGTACATTCTCGTCTTCGCGCGGCAGCCTGAGCCAGCTGAATTTCCGACCGCAACTTTTCTACGCGCTTGGCTGTGAAAAGTCTTCCGACGGGAACTTTCATGAAATCACGGTCTGCGAAATAGCGATCGCGATCGGCAAACGCGCAGTTTTTTCGCCTCAATCATCAAATGCAACAGTGTCCGCGCTCTGCGGCCCCGCGCCTTTCAGATCGAAACCTTCAAGTATCCTAAGCATTTCCAGCGCGACAAACCCCTGCGTAGCCGGCGGCATCTCGTAAATATCGTAACCACGATAGTTAGCGCTGATCGGCTCGACCCAATCCGAGGTTGATCGGCAAAATCCTTGAGAGTGAAAAGTCCGCCAAGTCTTTCCGAACAACGCACGAGCTTCTTGGCGACTTCGCCTTTATAAAAATATTCCGCGCCTTCCGCCGCGATCCGTCTCAGCGTTTCCGCCATCCGCGGGAATTCTGAAAATTTCGCCGGCTTTCGGGCTACGACCATGGATAAGATAATTGATCGCCGCGCCTTCGTCGCTTTTCAGTCTCGATTCCGACTCATGCCACGACTCGGCGGTGAGCTCTGCCACGGGAAAACCTTCTTCGGCGTGACGAATCGCCGGCTGCAGGACTTCGCTCAGCGACTTTGACCCGTGCGATTCAAGCAGCGTCGTCCAGCCATGAACCGCTCCGGGCACGGTAACGGAATGAATGCCGCGCTGCGGCATCTCTTTGAAACCACTCCGTCGGCAGTAGGCAAGGCTAGCTGCATAGGGTGATCTGCCGCTGGCATCGAGCGCTTTCATCTTCTTTTCTTTGGCTGAATAAAATAGACAAAATGCATCGCCGCCGATGCCGATGGACGATGCTTCCACAACACCCAGCACCGCCGCGGTCGCGATCGCCGCATCGATGGCGTTGCCGCCACTCATGAGCATCTGCACGCCGGCTAACGTCGCCAGCGGCTGGCTCGATACCACCATGCCGTTTTTGGCGAGGACGGAAAATTGTTGCGCCATGGCAGTCAAAAAATGTTGCAGAGGTTGCTAATGCTCCGACTTCAACTCCTTCCCCTCGACGGGGAAGGACAAAGGAAGGGGTGATCTTAAGTTCTCCAAGCACCCCCATCTCGATCTTCCCCCGTCAAGGGGGAAGAAGCAATTCGAAGCTTCCCCTTAACGGAGCACTGAGGGGCTCGGCCGGCAGCATTGAACCTTGAACCTTAAACGTGGAACCTTGAACGGTCGCGCTTCGCGCGCTACGCCGCCGCCGATTCTTCAATCTGCGCCATCGCCGTTGCCAGCGCGCTGCGATATGCGCGGTCTACCGCGAGGCTATCCAATGCCGCGCGAATAACGGCTTCGGCCGCCTGTTCGTCGGCAACGTAGCGGTCGTAGATGGGTTCGAACATGTCGGAGTGATCTTCGTCGGCCACCATGTGCACTTTCGTGTTGATATCGAGCCCGTCAATCGTGCCGCCTTGATCGGCGACTCGCTTGTGCGCGAAACGCGCGGTGAAACCTCCGCCCTTGACGATTGCCGGGTTGTTTTTCCGCTCGGTGATGTGATTGACCGTCAACGACTCGATCCACGGTCGTGTCGTAGCCAGATACATCCACGCCATGAGCGCCGCGCGCACGCCGGGAAGCAAATTGGATTCAGCCGTCGCTTCGGCCATCTGTTGATCGGTCAAATGCGCCGACCCCATGCGTTTGTCGAATATCAGCTCGTCCTTCTCATGCTCCCAGATCGCTCTCTTCACATCGAGCGGCGCCTTAACCGCCGCCGCGCCCCAGCAATCGCGCCGGCTTTTAATATAGTGCGGATAGTGCAGGTCCCATATCTTCTGCCGTGCCGGTGTGAGCTTCACGGAAAACAGTTGTTTGATACTCCGGCGTTTCGAAGTGGCGATTGACAATTACGTTGAGTTCCTCTCTTACTTTCGGCCAAAGACTCATAAAACCTCCTGAACACTATTTTATTGAATCCTGAAATCCGCTCTCCCTGCAGCCGAAAAGATCTCTCACCGCATTCGGGACAACCCTTGTCATTCCGAGCAAACCGAGGAATTTTTCTCCTATCCACCTCAACCCATTACTCCACCTTCTACGCCGGAATTCTCTCCTGCGCCAGCGCGATGCCCTTGCGGTACATCGCATTGAAAGCCAGAGAGTCTCTCGCGGCTTGAATTGCCGGCGCCTCCTTTTGGCCGGCGGCATGCTCGGCAAGAAACGGCAAAAACATATCGCTATGCTTCTCGTCCGCCTGGCTGTGTGCCTGCAGGTTGGGGATCTCTTTCCAGGTAAAGCCCATGTCCTCCATCCATTTCTTCGCCATGCGCGTGGACTGCCCACCGCCCAGATCGCCGAGCAAGCGGTCGTCGTTGCACCATTCGGTGATGGTCATGCCGGCGAGCGACTCGGTCCATGGCATCTCGCTGGTCATCCACGACCAGGCGTAAAGCGTCGCGCGGGTCTCGGGCAACGGTTCGGCGTTGATAATCTCCTCCGGCTCGAGACCCACCGATTTTCCCTGGCGAATGATCAGGTGCAGGTGGCCGTAGTCGGAAAAATCGTCGCGAATAATCTCCTCGTACTCGTGCTCCAAGATCCGCTGTTTGACCCCTAGCACGGGACAATTCGCCGAGACATGCGCCCAGCAATCGCGGCGGTGGCGCACGAACAAGCTCTGCTGCTTGACCATGACCGCCGCCCGGGGCTTGTTCATCTTGATCGAAAAATAATATTCCAGCTCGGGTGAACGGATATAATCGCGCACCAGTTCGCCCAAACAATCGCGCCACTGGTTCTCGGTCATGGCTTTGCTCCTTTATAAAGCTTGTCGATGAAACCTTCCTGCGCCAACCGGTCGACGATGGAGTTATCGAAGAGTTTTGCTTTCGCCGCGCCTTTCGCTCCGACCATCTCCAGTACCGTGTCCACCGCCGCCGGATCGACGCGCGGCACTGCATCCAGATACTTGCTGACAAACTCGTAATGCAGCTCCGCAGCTGCCGCCGCGCTGTCCCATATATTTCTCGAGCAGCTTGAGCGCCTGCGCTTTTCTGGTTTTGAGCGCGGCGATTCCTTCGATATAAGCTCTGACGATGGCCTCCACCGACTTCGGCGATTTTTGCAAATAGTCGTTGCTCACGCCCAACAGATTCATCGAAAACGGAATGCCGAGCTCCGCCGCATCAACGAGCATCTTCGCTTGCGGGCCGGGCGCCTGCGATGAGACCCGGCCCTCCGCCTGGCGCGCGCGAAATCCGATATCGGCTTCGACTACACCGCCGAATTGACGCAGCTCAATTTTGCCTTCGAGATTCAGTTTGCGCAGAACGAGCCGTGTGACGAAATCGCTGGTCGATCCAAAACGGGTGATCGCAAGCGTCTTGCCCTGCAGCTGTTCAGCCCGCTGAATCTCCGGCTGAACCCAAAGCTGCATGCCGGGCCGGCTCGTATTGCTCGCGACCGCGATGATCGGCGCTCCTTTGACCGTAGCGGCGACGACCGCGTTGCTTGCGCCCAAGGCCGCTTGCACGCTGCCGCCCACCAGCGCCTGGATCGACGTCGCGCCCGAGCTGATATGGACAAGCTCCGCAGTCAAACCGTTGCGCTCGAATGCGCCGATTTCCTTCGCCATCCAGACGCCCGACATGCTCGGACTGATGGCCGCGTAGGCAATTGCAATTTTTTCGCGGGGGAGTTCAGCGGAGTCGACAACAATAGGCGTAATGAAAATCACGCAAGTTAGAAACTTACAAGACACGTCGCAGCCTTTGTGAGTAAATTGCCTTCGCTCTTCCTTTAGCGCAGCGATTCCTCCCCCTCGACGGGGAGGATTAAGAGCTTGCCCCGGACTTGATCCGGGGTGGGGGTGCCCACTTTGCAATCGGCACCCCCATCCTAACCTTCCCCCGTCGAGGGGGAAGGAATAAATTCCCGGCAACATCTGTCGAGATAGCATCACCCTTTCAGATCTCTTTCGAGGGGTTCACATTTCATTAAAAACCGAATCAAGACATCCGTTCCATGGCGTCTGCCAGTCCCGCTTGATAGACGCGGTAAAGCTCTTCCGACTCTTTTGCCGCCTGCAAAATCAATCTTTCGTTTTCATCTTTGCCGTATTCCTCCCAAACCGGGAGGAACATATCGACATGACCTTTATCGGCCTCACGGTGCGCCTTCCAATTCGGCAGATCGTCCCAGGTGATGCCCAAATGCTCGACCCATCGCTGGCCCATTTTGAACGCATGGCCGCCACCCAGGTCTCCCAGCAGGCGATCGTCCTGATTCCATTCGGTCATACTCATCGCCGCCAGCCCCTCGAGCCAATGCTTTTTCTTGCACATCCAGCCCCAGGCATACAGTGTCGCCGATGTGCTGGCTATTGGCTTGGCGTTTAAAATATCATCAGCGCTAAGACCGATGCATTTTCCCTGACGAATGATCAAATCCAGATGGCCATGCTCCGAATGCTGGTCGCGGATCATCTCTTCATATTCGTGGCCGAGAATCTTCTGCTTCACCGCGAGCACAGGCGTATTTCCCGAAACGTAAGCCCAACAATCGCGCCGGTGGCGCACATAGAGCGAAAGTTGCTGTAGAATCAATTGCGCACGAGCCTTGGTAATCGATATGGAAAAATAACGCTCGAGCTCCGGCGAAGACATCGTTTGCCGCGCCAATTCGCCAAAAGCCGCGGACCATTCGTTCGTATTCATCGTTGTTATCCCGTCACGGCGGTATCAAATCCCGCTTGCAGCTCACTCTTTGGTGTCATGTCCGGAGAGGAACAAATCCCTGTCCTCCTTAGCCGCAAGTGAAGGATCAACCACGTCTTCGACTAAGCCAGTTCGCGAACTTCTCCATCTCTTTCGCGATGCCGCCGCGAAATAGTTTGTGCAGCTCCATCGACTCTTTGGCGGCCTGAATGACGAGGCCTTCCTTGTCACCGACGGCGAAGCGTTCGAGATCTTCGAGAAACATGTCGCTATGCTCTTCGTCCGCCTGGCTGTGCACTTTGAAATTCGGCATTTGCTCCCAGTCGAAGCCGAGATCATCCATCCAGCGCTTCGCCATCCGGCTCGACAGCCCACCGCCGATGTCGCGATGCAAGCGGTCGTCGTTGGCCCACTCGGTAACGGACAATGACACCATCCCTTCGAGCCAGCTTTTTTCCCTGGTCATCCAGCCCCAGGCATACAAGGTAGCCATCGTCGTAGGCAACGGCTCGACCCCGAGCGTTTCCTTGACCGACAACCCCAGCGCCTTGCCTTGGCGGACTATGAGATCCAGATGACCGTGCTCGGTATATTCGTCCTTAATCACTTCGCCATATTCGTGGCGTAGAATTTTTTGCTTCACCGTCATGTGCGGGCAGTTGGCCGAGACATGCGCCCAGCAGTCGCGCCGATGGCGAATGAACAGTCCGAGCTGTGTGGTCAGCGCCCGGGCGCCGGCCTTGGTGATCTTGACCTTGAAATAGTGCTCGATCTCGGGCGAGCGCATCGCGTTTCGCACGATCTCTCCAAGCTCGCGCCGCCACTCCGCTTGATTCATGCTCTTCTCCTTCGTATCTCTTCTAACCTACCTGCTGGCTGACGCGACTCAGGACAAACGCCGCAGTCGCGGATCGATTATTTGTACAGCCGGTCGACAAACCCCTCTTTGATGATTCGATCGATGATCGAATTATCGAAAAAGTCGTTGACCGAAGTCTCGCCTTTATTCTCCCAGTTCAAAACCGTCTGAATAACCGCCGGATCGACTTTTGCCTCGCGATCAAGATATTTGACCGCGTACTCATAGGCTTCGTCCAGCGACTCGCCGCCAAGAAGGTACTTGCCCAGAACCTTGTAAGCGAATTCTTTTCTGGTTCGCAGCGCCGCGACTCCCTCGATATACGCCTTGAGCATCGCTTCCACGGAGCGAGGAGAATTCTTGGAAAACTCGCGCTTCACCGCGATGAGATCCATCGAGAACGGAATCCCTAAGTCAGGCAAATCGACCAACATTCGCGTTTTTGGGCCCGGCTTCATGCTACGCACGGCTCCCGCGACCATTCCGGTTCGAACCGCGGTGTCGACTTCGCGAGTCCCGCCCATGGGTTGGATCTTGACCTTGTCTTTTAGACCGAGCTTTTCGAGAACGAAAAGAGTTAGAAAATGCGTCGAGGAGCCGTGGCGGGTTATCGCGAGCGCTTTGCCTTGAAGCTGCTCAGGTCTGGAGATTTCCGGTTGGACAAACAAACTCATGGCGGGCCGGTTGGTGATACTGCCGACAGCGATCAGCGGCGCGCCGCGAAGAATCGAGCTCACCACGGCGTTGCTCGCGGCTACGCTCATGTCCAAATTACCGCCCACCATCGCCTGAACGGTAATACTGCCGGAACTGATGTAAACCAACTCCGACTTGAGCCCGTGCTTCTCGAAGGCGCCGATCTCCTTGGCCATCCATACTCCCGCGAATATGGGGCTGATGGCGGCATAAGCGACACTCACCTTAGGCGGGCTCTGCGCCGGCGAGGTTAACGGCGTCAATAGGAGAGAAAGCGAAACAAGTGCAAGAATCAGAAGGCGGGCGGTTGAACTATTATTCTTCGAATGTCGCTTCACGTCGAATTTTACTACCCCCCTTTGGCAAAGGGGGGTTCGGGGGAATTTCGAAACAGACTGTGAAGCAAATCCCCCTCTATCCCCCTTTTTCAAAGGGGGAATTGAGATCAGTCGACTGTATGATTTTTGCACGACTTGGCCCGGGAACAACTAGTCTTTCGAAGACTCTCCCCTAGAGCTAGTGGTTTCGAAGAACGTTCGGCGTGCTAGATCGGCCAGCCGTGCTCGGAGACGTCGACGCGGTTCCCCTCGACGTCTTTGATCCAGCTTTCCGCAATGGCCCCGTAGGTGTTGTCCTCGGCTTTTGTGTCGGCAATTTTCTCGATTTCTTTGACGCTATCGACCTTGAAACCGAAGTGGTGGATTCCCCAAGGATATTTGTCGGTATGGATGAGAGCGAGATCGAAATGGCCGTCGGATAAATAAATAGTTCCGCCGGGCCGCCGATGTTTTTCTTCCATGCCGAAGACCTTTTTATAGTACTCCGCGGTCTTGTCGAGGTCTTCGACGTTAATCGCGATATGCCTGATTCTCGGTTTTTCCATGGCAGTTCCTCCTGGTCCTTTACACGACAATGTTACTATGACCGTCAAACATTTTTATAAGCTTTCTTGGTTGGTGGTGTCATCCTGAACGAAGTGAAGGATCTCGACCGAATCGAGAATCGGAAAGATTTGTCGTCGCTTCGCTCCTCGAAATGACAATCGCCACCGTTCAATTCAGCGAAATTTTTTCCATCGCCCGAGCCACTCCCTCGCGATACATCCCGAATAGATCCAGCGATTCTTTTACCGCATCGAGTGCGATTTGTTCTTTTTCACCCACAGCGTACTCTTCTAAAAACGGCAGAAACATATCGCTGTGTTCTTCGTCCGCTTGCGAGTGGGCCACAAAGTTCGGCATATCGCGCCAGGGAATTCCCATGTCCTCCGTCCAACGCTTACCCATGCGCGTGGAATGCCCGCCGCCGATGTCTTTTAACAAACGATCGTCATTGGTCCATTCCGTAACCGTCAATGCGGCCAATCCTTCGATCCAACTTTTGGCGTGGGTCAGCCATGCCCAGGCATAAAGCGTCGCCGTAGTGCTGACGATGGGTTTGGTGTCGATGACTTGCTGCGGCGTCAAGCCCAATTTCTGCGCTTGGCGAATAATTAGGTGCAGATGGCCGTAATCGGAAAACTGATCTTTGATCACTTCGCCGTACTCATGCTGCAAGATCGCTTGCTTGATCGCCATCACCGGGCAATTGGCCGAGACGAGCGCCCAACAGTCGCGCCGGTGGCGAATGTAAAGCCCGAGCTGAGTGATCATCAACTGCGCCCGCGGTTTGTTCATCTTGACCGAGAAGTAATGCTCCAGTTCCGGTGAGCGCATATGTTCGCGCACCATGTTGCCGATGGTTTGTCTCCATTCCGCGACCTGCATTATTCTACTCCTTTGCTATCGAGCATGTCACTGGCCGGTATATTCGAATTCACCCGCCATGCCAACATGGTTTCAAGGCTCACCTATGCGCCGCGATTTCGCTCACCTTAGAGGGGCAGGGCTCACGAGCTCGCGCCTTAGGAATTCGGTTACCAGAGGCCACACTAGATCTGCGAGGTACGGTTGGTAGCCGTCGGATTCGGTCGACGCAAAACCGTGGTTGCCGAAATGAAAGTAGTGCCACTCCAAAGGCTGGCCGTTGGCATTAAAACTGTCCATCACGCGCTGCTGGACCGGAAAAGTGCTGTGTTGGTCATGACCGCCGTAAAGTATCATGGACGGACATTTGATTTCACGTATGGCATCACAGGGATGGCGCGGGCGGATTCGAGTCGGCTGTTCATCGGCAACAGACGGATAATAAGCGACGAACGCGCGCGCCGCCGGGGTCGCGGCGACGAAGTGGATCCCAAGCCTGCCGCCCATGCAGTAACCGATCACGCCGACGCGAGAGCCGTCGACATCGTTTCGCGACAAGCAATAGCGCCAGCCGCGGTCGATGACGCGCACAAAATCGGGATCCGGGGTTTTGTTCTGAATCTCGGTACCCTTGTCGATATGCTGCTCCGCCGGGTAACCGAGCATGTGATAGATATTGGGAACCACCGTGGTGTAACCAAGCTGGGCAAACTTGTAAGCCGCAGTTTTCAAATAACCCGTGAGACCCGAATGCTGATGAATGAGCAGGAGGCCCGGCCCTTTCTCATCGCGCTCGGGATACGCAATGTAGCCTTGGATGCCGTCTTTCTCTTCTTTCAAGCCACGTGTAATGACAGTGGTCATGCTCAACTCCTGTGAACAATTCGTTAAGTGTCCCTAAACCGACGAATCTAACTAAGTAGCTACAAAGCGGACGACAAATTCCCTCTCCACCACATTTTTGTGGGGGAGAGGGTTAGGGTGAGGGGGTACAAAAAAAGAAGACCCTCACCCCTGCCCTCTCCCGCGTTGCGGGCGAGGGAGACAAGCGTCTTCACATTTCCTTTACAGCGACGATGGAACTCGAGCATTACGATTTCTTGTAAAGCTTATCGAAAAAGCCTTCGCGTGTGAGCTTCTCGACGATGGAATTATCCTGGAAAGTTTCCACCGGAATGCCTTTTTTGCCCATGAACTCCAGGATCGTTTGCACAGCCTCGGGCTCGGCGCGCGGAACCCGGTCCAAATAAGTTACCGAATCGCGATAATGATCTTCGACCTGCTTGGCATCTCCAAGATGAGCGTACTTGGCGATGATCTTTAACGCGCGTTCCTTATTCTGATTCATGAACGCGACACCCTCCGCGTAAGCGCGCACAATACTCTCGACCGTTTCCGGACTGCGCTTTAATAAATCGCGCGACACGGCGATCATGTTCATCGAATAGGGAATCCCCATGTCGATGAGTCTGACTAAGATCTTCGGGACTGTCTGCGTCGGGCCGCGCAGGTCCCCGGTGACCGCGCCCGCGATCTGGCGGTTCTGAAATGCCGCGGCAACTTCAAGGGTGCCGCCCATCTGCCGCACCGTGACCGCATTTTCCAGACCGTGTTTGCGCAGGAGGATGCGCGTCAAGTTGTCCGTGATCGAACCGAAGCGTGTGACCCCAAGAATTTTTCCCTTGAGATCTTCGAGGCGGTTGATGTCCGGCTGAACGAAGAGACGGTGATACGGCCGATTGGCGGTGCCGCCGACGGCGACGATCGGCGCGCCATTCAATACCGCATTGATCACCGCGTTGCTGGCCGCGCTCCCGCCCAGCAGATCGCCGCCGATCAATGCCTGGACGACCACAGGCCCCGATGAGATGAAAATGATGTCTGTCTGGAGACCGTACTTGTCGAAGGCACCGCTTTCTTTAGCCATCCACACGGCCGTTGCCATTGATCCGACCGACGAGTAGGCGAACTTCAAACGCGACTGAGCGTTGGCTCCGGAATAAGCCAGAACACAAAAAAGAATTGCCGATATGAGAACGTCCAATTTGTGGGGGGTCGATCTAATTTGCATCGTTCATCCTCTCGGAAAGGATTTTCCTGCTGCTCCCCTATTTAGTTTTGTTGGGGGTTTCGGACAGCGTCATCTCACCCTCCGCCGAGTCCGCTGCCGAGAATTTCTACGCCCTCGGTTCTTTGGATGTAACCCGCAAATTGGTATTTGTTTTCCCGCGGGTCGGGTATGCGTTTGCTTTTCTTTGGCCCGTCCTTGTCGAGTGCGTCGACGCTCGCTCGGATGAAGTGCGGCCCAGCGCTGGCAAGCGCGCTCTGGATCTTGTCGCGAAAAGCTGCGACATCGTCGACGGTGCACGCGCTATCGAAACCGCATCCTTTGGCGACGCTCTCCAAATTCATTTTGCCGGCAGTTGCCGTCGGCATGCCCGGCGCGAGCTTATTGCTCCCCAGATAGTTTTGGTTGTCCATGACGACGATGGTCAAGTTTTTCGGCGCTTCATTGGCGATAGTACCAAGGACTCCCAGATTCAATGTGAGATTGCCGTCGGAGTCGAGGGCGACAATTTTTCGCTTGGGCAGAGCCAGCGAAAGACCCAGTGCCGTTGACGAGCACATGCCCATGGTAAGGTGAAATAGATTTGCTTCCCGGTCTTTGAGCTGGCCCCAAAAACCACTGTTGTTGCCGATGCTAGTAAGCACCAGGACGTCATCGGGAACAAGGACCGCGAGTTCTTTGAGCAGCATGAATCGGGTTACCATAAAGCCTCCTCGTTCAGCAGCACAGCGACGGGCTTCAGCCAGGCGCGCGCACTCTCGTTGCAATCCTTCAGGGTCCGCACTATATCCGCCGATCGGCTCACAATGCGATAGGGAATATCCATCGCATTAAGACCAGGCTCGGTGGTTTTTTTGTAAAGCCCCATCCAACGCGGATCGCCGATGTCGCCGCGATAAGGAATCACCACGAGCACCGGCACCTCATGCAATAAATTAATGCGCGCGAGATGATAAGTCGCCACCAACAAACCGGAGGTGGCGAGAATCAACGCCGGTTTCTTGCCGCCGAACCACGCGCCGAAGCCGACGCCGACTGCTTCGGCTTCGTTAGCCGTGCCGACGTAGTGAATGTCGCCATCTTCCGCGAGCATTTTATAGACTTCGATAAACTGCGCATCGGGCACGCCGGCGGCAAAATCGACGCCGGCTTCCTTGAGTCCTTGGATTACTAGCTGAGCTTTTTCTGGTTTCATGTCTTTACCTCTAAATAGCCCCTCGCTTCCTCGAGGAGTTGTCGGGACAGCGGCGATGTCATCGTGGTGATACCGGACTCGGGCCAAGCGCCATAGGACGCCGGCACGTTCAGGCCCAGATGTCGCAGCGATCCACACGTCGGAGAGGAGCTTCACGGCTCGCTCGGAGTCGCCCGCGGAGAAGCACGGGCCTCACCGGCGATCGTGTCTCGGCGACAGAGATCGTGTTGCTGACGACCGTCCGGTGTCATAGCTCGTGCCAGCTCAGCCAGCTCGGCGGCCGCGTCGGGTGCGCCCCTTTCCGTCGCGTGGCGCGACGCTCCTCGAGCGACGCCACGACGGTCTCGTCGGGCCCGGTGGCCGGCCGACCGCGAGGTGGCGCACGCGACCCCTCCTCGCGTCGTCGACCGCCTTGGCCGCCGCGTGTGCGTAGGCGTCGTTCGCGGTCCGATGCCATCCCGGCGACCGCCGCCGCGAGCAGCGGGTCGGCGAACCGCACCCTGCCCCCGACGACCTCGATGATCCCGGCCGTGCTCCCCGCGATCGATCGCGCGGGACCCAACCGTCTCCGAACGCCCGCGCCAGCGTGTCCTCGCTCGGGTTCGCCAGCAGCGACGCGAGGAGGAGCGCCTCGCGAGCCGGTCTCGGGAACTGGCGCGCCCGCTGCACGAGGACCACGCGCAGGTCTCCTGGTACCGGCAGGGGTTGCCCAGGCCCAGGGAGTGAGCCGGTGTCCACGGTCCCCGTGCCAGCTCCGGCACGCGAAGAACGGGTTGCCCAAGGCGTCCTCGTGGAGACGAACGAGGACGGGGTACGCCGCGGTTTGAGAGCCGAGCCGGTCCGCCAGCAAGCGCTGGATCCGCTCCCACGCTGAGTGGGCCGACGCCGAGAGTCGTTCCACGTGGCGGTCTAGGAGCGGGTCGGCGACTCCGATGTCGCCGTCCTCTCCGCGTCGGACCGCACCGTCGCGAGGAGCCCGATGGGCTCGGTTGAGACCGCGACGTATCGCAAAGCCCAGGGCTCTCGCCGACACCACGGTCGAGCCACTGCAAATCGTCGACGGCGACGACGACCGGTTGGTCCCTGGCAATTGCCGCCAGCAGTGACAGGGTCCCCGCACCGACGGCACGGTGGTTGACCGGGCCGTCGGACGCATCTTCCAAGCCCGGCACGAGACGTGGAGGGCCCTCCGCTGCGGCTCGGGGAGGTCGGCGACTCGAGCCGTCAGCGCAGGACCGATGAGATCACCCAATCCCGCGTAGGAAAGCGTCGCCTCCGACTCCACTGGGCGGCACGAGACGACCCGGATGTTGCTACCGACGCGGGCGAGGCTCTCTTCCCACAGGGCTCTGTTCCCGGCACCCGGCTCACCCTCGATGAGCAACGCCCTGGTTCCCGTTCCGAGAGCGTGGACGAATGCGGCGACACGATCGAGCTCGCCGACACGCCCCCGACGACCGCTCCCGCCCGCACGGTAGGAATGTACTGATAGCCCGCTCTCCTGCGGGAATTCTGACGCCCGAGGATTGGGAGCCCGTCGACGTCCGCCGCGTCCAGTGGTTCCCGGGGGCTGTCACAGACGGAGCGCGGGCGGTGTCTTCATGTCGATCACATCGACAGGAGGAGCAAGCATGTCCAGCACGACACGGATCCCCAAGGCGGAGATCACCGGCCTGTACGGGTACGTGCTGAAGCGATTCAGCCGCAAGATGTTCGGTGAGGTCCCCGAGCCGGCCGAGGTGATGTGGCACAACCGAGCGGTGCTCACCAGCACCATGGGGTTCGGCCGCAAGGCCCAGAAGTGGGACCAGCTCGACCCCGACCTGAAGTCCTTCGCCCACATGGCGGTCGCCGCGCTGGTCGGCTGCTCGTGGTGCCTCGACCTCGACTACTTCCACGCCCACAACGAGGGCCTCGACGAGGCCAAGGCCAGCGAGGTGCCCCGGTGGCGCGAGTCGCCGGTGTTCACCCCGCTCGAGCGTGACGTCATGGAGTACGCCGAGGCGATGAGCGAGACGCCCCCGCGGGTCACCGACGAGCTGTCCGCCCGGCTGCTCGAGCAGCTCGGTGCGCCGGCCATGGTGGAGCTCACCGCCTCGGTCGGCTTCGCGAACATGACCACGAGGTGCAACACGGCGCTGGGGATCGAGGCCCAGGGGTTCTCCAAGGCGTGCACGCTGCCGCTGGCCCAACCCTCGGCCGGGTACGCGACCTCGGCATGAGCGAGGACGCGTTCGCGCGCCACCGCAGCCTGCTGTTCACCGTCGCCTACGAGATGCTCGGCTCGGCCGTCCGACGCCGAGGACGTCGTCCAGGAGACGTGGCTGCGGTGGGCCGACGTCGACCACGACGAGGTCCGCGACCCGCGCGCCTACCTGGTGCGCATCGTCACCCGTCAGGCGCTGAACCGGCTGCGGACCCTGGCGCGGCGGCGTGAGGAGTACGTCGGCGAATGGCTGCCGGAGCCGCTGGTGACGAGCCCCGACGTCGCCGCCGACGTCGAGCTCGCCGAGAGCGTCTCGATCGCGATGCTCACCGTGCTCGAGACCCTCGGACCGGCGGAGCGCGCCGTGTTCGTGCTCCGCGAGGTGTTCGACACCCCCTACGACGAGATCGCCGAGGCGGTCGGCAAGTCGCCCGCCGCCGTCCGCCAGATCGCCCACCGGGCCCGCGACCACGTCGCGGCTCGGCGCCCGCGGATGCCGGTCAGCACGACCGAACAGCAGGAGGCCGTCGACCGGTTCCTCGCCGCCGTCCGACACGGCGACCTGCAGGGCCTCCTCGACGTCCTCGCCCCCGACGTCGTCCTCGTGGCCGACGGCGGCGGCCTGGTCGCCGCCGCTCGCCGTCCGATCGAGGGCGCGGAACGGGTGGCCGGCTTCCTGATCGCGGGTCCCGCTCTGTCGGACTTCGATGCGAAGGCCATCTGGCTCAACGGCTCACCCGCCGCCAGGATCGACATCGGCGGTGAGGTCAACACCGCGGTGAGCCTTGCCGTCGAGGACGGCCGGATCACCCGCATCTACGCCATCCGCAACCCGCACAAGCTGGCCGGGCTCGACGGGGTCGCCACACTCACACGGACCTCAGAGGTGGGCGGTCGGCGGGGGAGTCATGATGGTGACCCAGTCGAGCCTTCTTTGGAGCGGGGATCGCCATGAACGGACCCATCGTCGTCGGAACGGACGGATCAGAGACAGCGGCTGTTGCCGTGCGAACGGCGACCGAGCTCGCCAAGACATTCGGCCAGCCGCTCCACGTTGTGTGTGCGCAACATCTGCGAACTGGTGCCGACGGCCTCGCGCTGTCGGCAGGCATGTCGGTGCCAGCGATGGATGACCGGTGGGTGCACGGAGTTCTCGACGATGCTGCTGCGCTGATCCGGCAGTCGAGTGTCGAGGCCATCACGCACCCCATGGTCGGAGGAACCCTGCTGAAGCGATTCTCGACGTTGCGGATGACGTGAACGCCGACCTGATCGTGGTGGGCAATCGTGGGATCGGCTCCAAGTCCCGATTCATCCTCGGGAATGTGCCGAGTCGGGTCGTGCATCACACGACGTGCTCCACGTACGTGGTCAACACCAAACCGACCTAACGCCGCACCGATAGGTGTTTACGGTCCCACCCGTCGCGGGCATGGACAACGAATCCCCGTACCTCAAGGGGGGTGTGCCATGACGAGACGTTGCGTTGCTGGTCGGCGCGGTGGTAGCAGCGGTGGTCGTCCCCATCCCGGTCGGTCAGGCCGCGGCAGGCTCGCCGGCCTGCGAGAGCCGCAACAACAACAAGATCGACAAGCTCCTGGAGTGCGTGACGTTGGAAGGGGTGCGCGAGCACCAGCTGGCCTTCCAGGACATCGCCGACGCCAACGGCGGCAACCGGTTCTCCGGCCTGCCGGGCCACGACAAGTCTGTCGCCTACGTGGTCGATCGGCTCGAGGCGGCGGGCTACGACCCTATCGTCCAGCCCTTCGACTACCTGGCGTTCGACCAGCTCGGTCCGTCGGCCCTCCAGCAGACGGCGCCGGAAGGGTCACCTACGTCCAGGGCGTCGACTTCGGCGTGATCACCAGTCCGACCCCGGCGACGTGACGGCGGCCGTCACGGCCGTCGACCTGCAGCTCGGTCTCGGCAACACCTCCACCAGCGGCTGTGAGGCAGACCGACTTCGCCGGGTTCCCGGCCGGGAACATCGCCTTGCTCCAGCGTGGCACCTGCACGTTCGAGCTGAAGGCCGAGAACGCCGCCGCCGCTGGCGCCGTCGGCATCGTGATCTTCAACCAGGGCAACGCATCGACGCCCGACCGCCAGGGCATCCCGGCCGTCACGCTCACCGCCAACAACACCAGCGGCATCCCGGTGATCGGCACCACCTACCCGCTGGGAGAGACGCTGTCGCAGCACGCCGGGCTGCGCATGCGAGTGTTCGCCAACACGATCCGCGAGATCAAGACCACCTACAACGTCCTCGCCGAGACGACGGCCGGCAACGACAACAACGTCGTGATGGTCGGCGCCCACCTCGACTCCGTCCTCGAGGGTCCGGGCATCAACGACAACGGCTCCGGCAGCGCCGCCATCCTCGAGGTGGCCGAGCAGATGCGCAAGGTCAAGCCCGACAACACGGTCCGCTTCGCCTGGTGGGGCGCCGAGGAGTCCAGCCTGGTCGGCTCCACGTTCTACGTCAACAACCTGACGCAGGCCGAGCGGGACGACATCGCCCTCTACCTGAACTTCGACATGATCGGCTCGCCGAACTACGTCCGGTTCGTGTACGACGGCAGCGGCGACATCGGGCCGGCCGGCCCGGCCGGTTCGGCCGCCATCGAGGCCCTCTTCGACGACTTCTACGCCGCCCGCGGCCTGGCCTCGAGCCGACAGCCTTCAACGGCCGGTCCGACTACGGGCCGTTCATCGCTGCGGCGTCGACATCCCCGCCGGCGGGCTGTTCACCGGCGCCGAGGGCATCAAGACGCTGGCCCAGCGCGAGTGTACGGCGGCACGGCCGGCCAGCAGTACGACCCGTGCTACCACGCGGCGTGCGACACCTTCGCCAACAACAACAACGAGGTCCTCGACCTCAACGCCGACGCCGTCGCCTATGCGACGCTGACCTATGCCATGAGCACCCGGACCGTCAACGGGAAGTAGCCGCCCGGGCGCGGAAGTAGCGTCCGGCGATGGCCGCGTCAGGGTTGATCGACGTCCACCATCACTTCCTGCCCGAGCCGGTACCGCGAAGCAGTGGAGCGATCCCCGGAGGCGCCGCCCGACGGCATCATGCGCTTGCCCGACTGGTCCGAGGAGGACGCGGTTCGGTTCATCGATGTCGCCGGCATTCAAACCGCGTACCTGTCGATCTCAAGTCCCGGGGGTGCTCCTCGATGGGTCTGACGCCGCACAGATCGCGCGGGTCGCCAACGACACCGCTGCCGATCTCATCACCCGGCATCCGGGACGCTTCAGATCTCAGAGCGCGGCAACGATGTTTGGAACAGCGTGCGCAGCTCTGTACGCGCGTCATCGATGCCGTGTTATGACATCGGAGCGGTTCTCGAAACTGCAGGTGGTTGTCCGGCTGGCCAGTTGTGTCGGCGAAGCGCGGGCGTCGTCCTTACGAACGAAACGCGGTGCGCGCGTTGGGGTCACCAAGTCCGGCATTGGACTTCGCGCGTCGAAGAACTTCAACCGGACTGCGACCTTCTTGTCGATGTCGCCCACCACGTAACCGACCGATGCCAGAGTCGCCTCCAGTGCTGCGGGGACGACCCCGACCAGGAGGGTCTCCAGGCTGGCGACGTTGTTGAACGAGGGGGTACGCAGCTTGAGCCGCCACGGCGTCTTCTCACCGCGGGAGCTCAGGTAGACCCCGGCGATGCCCAGTGGGGCCTCGATCCCGAGGTACGTCTGGCCCTCCGGCACCCGGATGATCTTGCCGAGCCGGGCCTCGATCGGCCCGCCGACGGTGGCCAGCCGCTCGGCGCAGGCCCGGACCAGCCGGGCGCTGGTGACCATCTCCTCGGCCAGGGTGCGTAGCCGGGACCAGGCATCGCCGTACGTCGGGGTCGGCGGTCCGTCAGATCACCGAGCTCCGCGTACGCCAGGTAGGGCTGCTGGGTCCGTAGGTCGAGGTCGACCCCGCTCGCCCTGGCCGCCGGCCCGCTGACGCCGTACTGCGCGATGGTCTTCGGGTCGAGGATCGCGACGCCCCGGGTCAGTCCGGTGACGGAGCCCGGCGTCGACCAGCCGGAGCACCGCCGTCGCCCACTGTCTCGGCCTCGGCCATGACCCAGGTCTCGGCGCCTAGCCATTCGGAATCGGCGTCCGCGGCCAACCCGCCGATCCGGTTCACCATCGGGTGGATCCGGTTGCCGGTCAGCACCAGGGTCTGCTCGCGAAGCGCCTCGCGGAGCCGGTGAAGTCCGGCGTCGGCGGTGGACGCCCGGGACACCCAGGTGAGGAACCCGGCGTGGCTGAGGATCCGGGTGTGCTCGGCCAGCAGGGTCCGCAGCCAGATGGCCCGCTCCGGCACGACCAGGCCCATCAGCTGCTCGCACGCCAAGGCGACCGCCAGCTCACCGAAGAAGGGCGCATGCCGGATCGTGCCGGTCGGCCAGCATCAGGATCTGGGTGTAGTCGCGGACCTCGAACAGCTTCTCCACGCCGCGGTGCATCGCGCCGACCACCACCTGCGCCGCGCTGATGATCCCGTCGCTGGTCCACAGACGCAGCTCGATCAGCCCCGCCTGGCTCGGATGGTCCGGCCCGAGGTCGAGCAGGATCGTCCCGGCCGGAGGTTCCTCGGCGATGACCGGTAGGACCCCAGGAGCCAGCGACCCGACCAGGACCCGCAGCCGCTCGTGGCCGGTCATGTCACGGGAGCCGGACACCCACCAGGGCGGCGGTCTCCGGGTCGGCCCAGTCTCCAGTGCAGCTCCAGGCGGGCGAGCCTGCCGGCCGGGAACCGGCCGTCGATCGCCGCCAGTGCAGCAGGGTACAGAGGTCTCGGGATCGGTCAGCTCGTACGCCACGGCCGGCACACCGGGCGCGTGCCCGACC
>CAWDPO010000028.1:0-30854 GCA_963804165.1 uncultured delta proteobacterium | reverse complement strand
ACGTTCTTCTCGCCCCGGGTCATTCTATCGACTCGTTCACGCAGGTCCTCGTAATTGACGATCGGAACGGCTTTTTGCCAGTCCTTGAGGGTTTTGACGTTGGCGAAACCGCATTGTTTGCCGTATTCAGTGTGTTGATTTTTTTCGACGATGGCCATCAGCTTCTTGTGCTGCGTGCCAATCGGATCAGACGCAGCAGCCTCAAAGCGGCGCGCAGCCGCTCCGCCCGCGATGGCAATCAAAGCCTGAAAAAGTATCGACATTGCTCCGTGCCAATCATTCGTTCAGAAAACAAGCTGATTCGTTACGAAATATTCTCCAACGCTCCGATTCACTCCGAATCCTCTCGTCATGAATCGCATGCTGGCCGCACGGTGATCACCGACCTTCGACCTCTTCAACAAAATTTACGATGTCTCCTACCAACCGTTCCATTTGATCGAACTGGATAGCATGGATCGCATCATCGAAGGTCCGCACTCGGACTTCGTTCCTAGAGAGAGATCCAGGACGCCCCGATTGTCGATAATCGAATCTTTGCCCGCTAAAAAAAGCAGCATCGGCAGTCGAAGGTTCGCGATCTCTTTGTTGATCATTCGGTCCAGAACGCGGCTGGTGAGAAGAAACCGAGCGGTGACCTTTTGCAGGCGCCACGGATCGGCGCGAATGAAGTCGAGAAAGCGCGGGGTGTGGGTGAACATTTCCGGTTCAATAGGAACCTTAAAACAGCCTTTTCCCCCAACTAGCAGATTGAGAAGCACGTTTGCCTTACTTGACAACGACAAATCCCTCTTGGAACGCAGACCGGGCGTAATAAGGATCAAGCTCTGAAGGCCTTCGGGCTGATCGAGCGCCACGGCGGCAGCAAGCTTGCCACCCCATGATAAGCCCAACAGGTGCAACTTGGGATCGCCGAGATGGTGGCGAAACCGCCGCACATCTTCGAGCAGAACCCGTGCAGACGAGGCATCCCCAGGCAACGAATTCATATTAAGCCCTGAGCCTCTGCGATCCAATAGATAGGTCGTAAAGCCAAGCTCGCGAAGACTTTCAGCGGCAGGAAGAAACCACGCGCCGTGGCTTTCGATGCCGTGAAGGTAAAGGAGGTGATATCGAGGTAGCTGCGAAGCAACGACTCGATAGCGCAGCCACCGCCCGCCGCTTCCCTCAAACGACTCGATACGACCGGGATCGCTGGCGCCAGGTGGCAGAGCTGAGGATTCGTGGGTAACCGCGCTGCTCCTCATCCACCCAGGTTCCTTATTCCATGATCCGTTGGGCAATCGCCGCCAGTTCTTTCGAAAGCGGATGGTCTGGATAACGGGCAGCGAACACTCCATCACTTCCCAGCCTGGCCATTTCTTCGGCGAAGGGTAGAATACCGACGACATCATGGCCATAGCCTTGTTTGATTTTCTGAACGATGTCCTGCCGATCTACCTGACCCACGACTTTGTTGGCCAGCATATGGACGTGGGGAACCGCCATGCGCCCCGCGACCTCCACGAGCACGGCCGTTCCGTGATAGTCCTGCTTGTCCGGCCGCAGAACGATTATGAGAGTGTCGGAGATGGCGATGGTGAGAAGCGTTTCCTCGTTGAAACCCGGGTGAGTGTCGATCAGCAACAGATCGAGTTTCAAGTCGTCAACAAGTTTGTTTAGCTGGCCGTCAAGTTTTCCGACATCATAGCCTTCGGCGACCACCTGCATGATCGCGTCGACAGTCATCCGGGACGGCAAGAGAAATATCGAACCATCGATATTTTCCAGCTCAGCCAATCCTTTCAGGTTGTAGGCAGCCTCCTCGAGTCCACATCGGTTGAAGAAAAAATCGGATAATGTGTGAGGCATCCGGGTTGTGTCAAAGCCGAAGAGCACATGGACTCCCGGCGCTTGCAGATCCGAGTCCAAGACCGCGACACGCTTACCCGCGCGCGCAGCAAGATACGCCAGATTGGCGGAGATATTGCTTTTGCCGGTGCCGCCACGATAGGAATGGATAGAAACGATTCTGCCCGTCCTTTGGGATCGACCTTCCGCTGCGGGTTCTGCGGAGTTTTTGTCAGCAGTGTTCATTTTGAAGTTGACTTGGTGCTGAGTAAGGTACGGTACTCCGCGGCCTGCGCTGGTTTGCTCCATGCCTCATAAAGTTCCACCAAATGTCGCGTTGCTTTTTTTGCCAGGGGATGGTCCTGACCGAGAAGGGTTTTCAGTGCTGCGAGACTTTCCAGCAAGGACTTCTCGGCCTGCGGAAATTGTCGTATCCGGGTGAGATATCTGCCGTGATCCAGCCAGTAGACGGCCATCTGCCAGTCGTCCTTTAGCTTGGCCCGCAGCGCTTGTTCGACCGTCTGGCGCGAAAGCTCTGCGGCGTCGGCAATTCGGCCCTGTGCTTCTCGCAGATGAGCCATTTCGGCCAGCGCTGCGATGGTTTCATCATGATTGCGCCCGAGAACACGGCGGCTGGTCTCGACTTCCTGCCCTAAGATCAGCTCCGCCTCATCGAGCCTGCCTTGCATCCTGAGCAGTGCTGCCAGCTTTCTCATCGAGTAGAGCGAGTCGGGCGCTTCGTCGCCCAAGATTTTTTTTCTGATGCCTAGGGCGCGCCGTAAATGCTGCTCGGCCGGGCCATGCAGACCAAGCTCCATGTAAAATTCGCCGATGGTCGAGCGCACGCCCGCCTCGACTTCCGGTTGGTGCGAATAAACGATGTCGATCTTTGACGCGGCGGCATCGAGGATGGCTGCGGCCTTGACTTCTGAGCGTTTGGCATCCTCCATTACCGAAACTGTGCGCAGCATATAGTCCATAACCGCCCGCACACGTTCGACCTCCTTTTGTGCCTCGATGCGCGCCTGGCGCTGCAGGAGCAGCCCGGTTGTGATTTCGAAGATGCCCACCAGGAGAAGCGCTGTGACAATGACTCCGGCGCTGACAATGCGTTTGTGCCGGCGTATGAATTTTTTCAGCGGGTAGGTCGCCGATGGCGGGGCGGCCGTGACCGGCTCACTGTTGCAATGATGCTCGATATCGGCGGCGAGCTCCGAGGCGGAGTTATATCGGCGCGTCGAATCTTTCTCGATCGCTTTCGACGTGATCCATTCCAAATCACCATGAATCTGACGTTTCAGTGTCTTTAAGTCCGTGCGGCGTTTGTGGGCCACGTCCTCCGGCTTCGAGCCGGGACCAGTTAAACGCTGGCCTAATTTAACCGGTTCAATATCACGGATAATCCGTTTGATCCCGTCCAGGCCTGATTGACGGAGGGTAGTGGGGTCAAAGGGAAGACTTCCAACGAGCAACTCATACAAAAGCACTCCGAGCGAATAGATGTCAGTTCGTGTATCAATGTTCAGTCCCGACATCTCAGCCTGTTCCGGGCTCATGTACTCGGGTGTGCCGACAAGCTCGCCATGCAGGGTGATAGCGGGCTGCTCGGTGAGACGTTGGTGGAGCGCCTTGACGACGCCGAAGTCGATGATCTTGGGCGTCGCAACCCCGTCCTGCACCGTCACCAGCACGTTTGAGGCTTTGATATCACGGTGGATGATGCCTTTTTGATGAGCATGCTGCATCGCTCGACACACCTGGACGAACATCTGTAATCGCTCCCGCACGGTCAAACGATTGCGGTCGCAATAATCAGTGATGGAAATTCCCGGTACGTACTCCATCACACAATAGGGCCTGCCGTCCCCTACGGTTCCGGCATCCAGGGCACGGGCAATGTTCGGGTGGTCGAGAATTCCTACCGCGCGAATTTCCGTCTCGAAGCGGGCCGCGACTTCCGGCGTGTTCATCTCGGTTTTAATGAGCTTGAGGGCGACCTTTCGCCTGATCGGCTCCTCCTGCTCGGCCAGGTAGACTTCACCTAACCCGCCATCGCCCAAACGGTCGATCAATTGATATGGACCGACACGTTCAAAGGGAAACGGCTTGGATGGCGCCGAGTCATCTCCGTGCTCAGTTGGCGTGTTGTCTTCGGTCTGAGCCTTCACTACAGGTTTTTCCATAACTTACGTGACTGCCGATTACTTAGCGGCTCGGTGATATGTACAGATATTAGGACTGAATAACAACGAGCCCCCGAGGTGCGGATCACGCTGATTGAACTGATCGGTCGATGAGCTGATGGGCGGCCTAAGCATCAAACGCAAGCGCACGGGCTCTTGCACGGAGCTGGAAACCTTCTCTGGCTTTGGCGGTTTTTCACGTGCGACGCCATCGCGTCTGAGAATTTCTTGAAGGTATCGAAGGCAGTTTCGTTTTCGTATCGTCCCGTAAGTAATTTGTATTATGGCATTTTATAGCATGACTGAAATCTTGCCGCTGGCATCGCATCCTTCCGGGATCTCCACTATTCGGCGAAGGAATCGGGGTCACCCATTAGCCGGCAGGTCAAGTAGGCACAGACCTTCCCGCGGAGAAGGATTTCTTTTCTTCTCCGGTTGATTCAACTAGACAGCCGTTTGATTGTCTAGGTCACGCACCCCTGTTTTCAATCGGTCGGTGTCGGATTTTGGTCCGCACCAGTCACCCATCAGGATCAAGGCTGTGGGAGAATACTCGAGAGAGAATTTTCTTCCCGCCCCTGGCAATTTAGCTTGCCCCAGAAAACTGTCGGTACCACGCCGTGTCCAAGGTTATAGGATTCACAGATCCTCTGGCTCACCCTTTCGGGTGTCCAACCCAAATGTGGCTCACGGCGTGGGCGTACCATCTGATCAAATCATTCCCGAGTTGTCTAGATTTCAGGGACGGAGCAGCGGCTAATCAGGCCTCGTGGTTGTGAACCAACCCCTATGCGAGCTCACTGCCCCATCCCAGCCGTAAATACTTATTCAGGCAAACGCCTTGGCGACATCGAAGGCCACCTGTTCTTTCATGATGTAGTAACAAGCCCGGCACAGCTTGTGAGCCACCGCTTTGAGCGCCAACACACCATGGCTCTTGGCCTTCTTTCTCTGATAGAAGCTTTTGATCCTCGCCTCGTATCGGATCGCGAAGTTGGCCGCTTCGACAAACGCCCAAGCCAAATACTTGTTGCCGTTCTTGGTATTGCCGCTGCCTTTTTTCTTGCCGTTGCTTAACTTCTGACTCCCGACACAGCGACAGTACGAGGCGTAGTCTCCCACCGTGGGAAATCTCTGGATCTCTCCGGTCTCCAGCATGATCGTGAGCGCCAGAATCTGCCCAATTCCCGGCACGGTCTTGAGAAAGCTAAACTCCTCTCTCAGTTTTATCCTTTCGGTGACGGTTCTCTCAAAATAATGATCTGTTCAGCGGCGCACTTGATCATGGCCAGGTTGGCTTTGACTGCCAGCGCTAAGTCCGGGTTGGGTAGCAGATCGTCAATCTGCTGTGCATCGAGGGTCTTGATTCGATTCGAGCTGATCGATCGCCCCGTGTTACGCGTGATCAGATTCTGTAGGCTTAACAAGTTGGTGGTTCTTTGACGGACCATCTGGCCGCGCTTGCGCAAAAGATCCCGTACCGCCCGCTCTTCTTTTGTATAGATGTAGCCCACAGGCAAAACTCCCAGCCGCAGAATGTGGGCAAGCCAGCGGGCGTCGGAATGATCGTCGGTGTATTTGAGCCCTTCGTACTGTTGGATCGCGGCCGTGTTGGCCAGATGAACACGATGCCCTTGGTCCATCAGGCCGTCGACCAGCCAGTACCAGTTGAAGGTCGACTCCACGACAATGCCTTGGAGCGCGTCCTGATAGCCTGAGAGCTGCTGGACGATCAATGGCAGATCGTTGGGCAGCCGCTTTTGATACACAACCTGATCTTGTTCATCGATCAACACCGTCACGTTGTTATTCGAGTGCAGATCGATCGCTCCGTACAACTTCATCTCCGTCTCCTCCTTCGACACTAAAGTTTGATCGCTCAAACTTACGGCCTACTGGAGAAACCGGCTAGATGATTATCAGGCCTGTATATCGATTCTGCTGAAAAACCCCTCATGGTTATTTTCTTTTCTTAGGTCGTTGGCGGATGAGGAAGAGTTTGTAACGGGTGTCGACTTTCCACTGCACCATCTCCCCTGGTTCGATATCAATGGCCGCAGCTAGAGGCAGCGGCAAGTTAACATAACACTGAGAGACGGCCTTTTTGCGGCGGATGGCCTGGACTTTAGTGGGATAGTTCATTTGGCGACTCTAGTTAATTAAATAGACGTTGACAAGCGAAGATGTTGCCTTCATGATTTTTCCATGAGCGTAAGAGCCGCCGATGCCCAGAGAAGCTTTTATCATACCGACTATCTTGCTGGAAATCTTTTCGGTCCGGCCAACCGCTACCGGCTGTTTAGGGAAAAGATCTGGCCCAAGCTTTTAGAGCTTTCAGCTAAGCTTCATGCGCTTTACTGCGAGGATAACGGGCGACCGGCTATCGATCCGGTGCTGTTATGCGGGGTGACGCTGCTGCAGTTCATGGAGAAAGCGGCCGACCGCTCGGCCACCGAGCAGGTGGTGTATCACTTGGGTTGGAAGTACGCCCTGGATTTGGAACTGGACTACGACGGGTTTCATTCCACGGTGTTGGTTTATTTTCGCGACCGGCTGGAAAAGAAAAAAGCCGAGCGGATGATTTTTGACGGGATCTTAAAGCTCCTGGTGGAGTTGGGATTGGTGAAGAAAAAGGGCAAGCAGCGGCTCGATAGCACCCATATCGTGGGATACGTGAAAGCGATGAGCTACTTGGAGTGCGCGATGGAGACGCTGCGCTTGGCGGTGGAGGATTTGGAACATGAAGTTGGGAAGAAAAAGCGGCCCGAGTTTTGGGACAGACTATGGGAGTTGTACGTGCAGAGCAAACTCGATTGGCGATTAAGCAAGACCGAGCACGATAGGCGCTATCGGCAGTGTGGGCAACACATGAGAGAGCTTTTGGAGTGGCTAGACAGAAATGATTCTAAGCTCAGGGAACGGGAGGCGGTGAAACTTTTGCGCCGGGTCTTTGAGGAGCACTTTGAGGTGGTCGAGGGAAAGCTTGAGCCCGCCACCAAGCGGCCGCCCCGCGCGGTACAGAACCCGCATGATCCCGATGCGCATTATGCCGATAAGAGGACCAAGCAGTGGACCGGCTACAAGGTGCATGTGGCGGAGAGCGTCGATCCACAACAACCCATCAAGAAAAAAGGCGAGCCCGCCGAGCATTTTATTACCGAGATACTGACCACCGAGGCGGCCCAGGACGAGATGGCGGGTTTAACCGAGACGCTCAAAAGAGAACAGCAGCACCATGAGATCACACCCCAGGCGATGTATACCGATGCCGGTTACGTCACCGAGAACACCTTAACGCAAGCTGAACAAAACGGCATCGAGTTATTAGGCCCGACGCGTCCCGACCCGCACAAGGGAGCGTACAATAGCGATGCGTTCCATGTTGATATCGACAAACGCCAGGCGGTTTGTCCCCAGGGCAAACTCAGCACGCAGTGCAGCCGCATCAAAGATAGCTACATGGGAACCGAGTACTATCGCATCGAGTGGGGTAATCAATGTGATAGTTGTCCTGTACAAAATCAGTGTACACGTTCCAAGAGTGGACGGAGAACTTTGGTCGTGGGACTGCGCCATGATCTGGTCGAGCAGCGGCGCAGAGAAATGAAACAGAGCGGGTTCTCAAAGAGCATGCATCCGCGAAACGGGATAGAGGGGACCCACAGCGAGTTGGTGCGCGGGCACGGGCTGAGACGACGAAATATCGGGGGCTGAGCCGAGTCGGGCTATCGCATTATTTGATGGGAGCCGCTTGCAATGTGAAACGATATCTAAATCTGCTCGCCTTCCAGATGAGAACATCGGCTCTGAGCCCTGCCTAAGGCTAAGAGCGAGCCACTTCTCTTGCTTGTGGCGCCGTAGCAGGTCAAAATTTCTCGCTCGGCAACATTACCCTCGTCGTAGCACCATTCTTAACGTCGATCACAAATCAAAATGAGGGGTTCTTCAGCAGAATCTATATTAAACAATTGGATCTTTGATTCACGATTGACCAATCAGCATCCGCAGCGTTTCGCCAACGATTGGTTCCAAACGTTCCACCAAACTCGTTCCAATGGTTCCAAACATTTCAAACCTTTCAAGCGAGGCCATCAGAACCAGCGAAGGACTAGGCCGACTCTTGTTGCAGTCACAGCGCGTGCTCGGTTATGTTAGCAGACGTTTTTCGGATTCCAACGTGGAGTTGAATTCCTTTTTTATTTTCGAAGGAGAATCATATGGCGGATTTGTTTCGCTTGTCGGCGAGCGAAGCGGCGGCGCGCATTCGTGAAGGCGAACTGACGTCCGAAGCTTTGGTACGCTCTTGTCTCGAGCGGATCGATGCACGGGAACCACAAGTCAAAGCGTGGGTCCATCTGGACCGCGATTTTGCCCTGGCGCAGGCGCGGGAATGCGACCGGAGCGCCAGCCGCGGTCCGATTCACGGAGTGCCATTCGCCGCCAAGGACATCATGGACACGGCCGACTTGCCCACGGAGTACGGATCGCCCATCTACAAAGGCAACCGTCCCATGGCGGACGCCGCCTGTGTGGCGCTGAGCCGCGCGGCCGGCGGCGGCGTGCTATTGGGCAAGACGGTGACGACCGAGTTTGCCAGTCGATCTCCATTGGGCAACACGACCAATCCTCACAACCCAGCGCACACACCGGGCGGTTCTTCCAGCGGCTCTGCCGCCGCGGTCGCCGATTTCATGGTGCCACTGGCCTTCGGTACCCAGACGCGCGGATCGGTGATCCGTCCGGCTGCGTTCTGCGGCTGCATCGGCTACAAACCGAGCTACGGCGAAGTGAGCACGCAGGGCGTCAAGCAGAATACTGCATCCTTCGACACCGTCGGGCTTTTCGCCCGCGCCGTCGAGGACCTCGCTCTCTTTAGAGCCGCGGTTACAGGATTCGCCGCGAAACCTCTAAGCGCCGTGTCAGTGAACGAGCTAAAGATCGGCTTTTGCCGCACCATGCTCTGGGACCGCGCGGAGGCGTACACGAAAAGTTTTCTCGAAGAGGCTGCCGGCGCGCTGGCGAAGGCTGGAGCGAAGGTCGCCGATTTCGCTCTCGGAAAGCCCTTCGAGCAATTCCAGGCGATGGGCACGCGCATCCATGATTACGAGTTCTCTCGCGGCCTCACCTGGGAACGGACTCATCACTGGAATCTTATCAGCCAGCTCCAGCGCGACAACTTCGCCGGATGGCTCAATGTCTCCTACGAACAATACCGGGAGGCCGAGGCGGTGCTCGAGCAGTGCCGCAGAGATCTCGCCGAGGCGATGAAAGATATAGACCTGCTGCTCACGCCCAGTGCTCTCGGAGAGGCACCGCCGGGACTGAGTAGTACGGGCGACACCTCGTTCAATAACCTGGCGACGTGGACCTATACGCCCTGCATCACGCTGCCGGTGTTTACCGGACCGTCCGGTTTGCCGGTCGGCATTCAGCTGATCGGTCACCGAAACCAGGATCACCGAATGTTGGAAGCGGCCCAGACCGTGTACCGGGTTTTCTCGAAATCAACGCCGCGCTAATTCCGCTAGCGCAGCGCATCTGCTTGCAGGGAAAACGCCGGCCACGAGCAGCGTGTTACGTGCTTATGCCTAAAGATTTGTTCCAACCATTCCAGTGGGTCCAGACGTTTCAAGCGTTCGGGAATCCGGGACGTGGCTTACTGCGAGAGCGAATCGCCGAGGGCGCGCAGGAGCGCCGCGGCATCGCCGCGCCAGGCGCTGCCGTGCATGCACGCGAGCGTCGTGGGTCCGGCGGCGGCGAGTCTTTCGATCATCGCGCGCCCATCTTTCGTGTGTGAGTAATAGTCCATGTCGCGGCGAAACGCCTCGCTGGGCCCGAGAATGTCCGACTCGACGAGCGGCCGCTCGCCGGTGCCGGGCTGGGTGAAGAGATCGCCGCAGAGGAGTGTCTTCGTCCGTTCTTCCATCAGGAAACCGCATTCCCAAGCGTGCGGCAGATGCGGGGTATCGAACCAGCGCAGCGAATGTGCGCCGAGCGACAGCGTCTCGCCGTCGCCGAGCGCCCGGGCCGGCCGGTCGGCGAGGTCGTCGATGGATACCAGCGCCGCGATCTTGCCGCACAGAGGCACCGAGCGCGGCGCGGCGGCGAGCCACTCGTTGAGCGAGCCGCATTCGTCCGCCTCGACGTGTGAAAAAGCGATATACCGAAGCCGCTCGGGCGGTATCACGCTCGCCACCGCTTCGCGGACCAACGGAAACATTCTGCGCGGGCCGGTGTGAAAAAGCGCCGGCTCGTCATCGACGATCAGATATTGGTTGAACGAGAATGATCCCGGGCCGCCTTCGATGGCGACGGGCGTGTTGATCCGGTAAATTCGCTCGGCGATCTCATAAACGTTGGTTCCCGAGTCTTTGTTCGTGATGGCCATTGGCGCACTCCTTTGTTGGCGATGCGTTCTGAGTACTAAATCTTAACATGCTCAAGGCATGGCTCAATGACAGACGCCGCCTCGCGATCGAATAGCAAACTCAGCGAGTCGGTTCCAGCCGTTCCAGCCGTTCAGGTAGGGCAACTCGTTCCAGTGGTTCCAACGTTTCAAACGTTTCAAGCGGGGGCAGTTGCGTGGTCAGGCATGAGTTATTGACTTATTTTCGATCATCAGTGGTGTCACGTGGTCAACGTGAGAGCGCGATCCTGTTGTTTCAGTTTGAACGAATTATTTGGATTCCCGGCGGAAGGTCTAACGAGTAACGAGAGATCGGTCGCGTGCATTCTATTTAAGACCGAGTAGTGGCCGTGGTTTCAGACTTGCCTAACTCGAGTAAGGCTTTTGCACTGCACGGCTTACGGTGGATGGATGGCACTATGGTTCGGTGGTGAAGTAAAAGCGCTGGGGCGGAACGGGCGTGGAGTCACTCAACCCATGGAACGTTCTCTTGGGATCGTATTGATCTCGGTTTACGCTTGGGTTCAGGCTGAGCAAGTAACGCTGATTTGGCTTAAGTCCCGTAGTCAGTTGCACCACGAAAGTGCGGTCGTTTTCCCAATGGGTCCCGCCGTGGGTGCATCTGCGGCCGGCGGGAGCATCCGGAAAAAACGCGGGTGAGCAATTAATGTTCCAACTCCTCGACATCGGCTGATCGAAGACAATGACAACCTCCTTCAGCGATGTCGACACGTTTTCACTTCCGTCATCCGGAATCGTCCGAACTACTTTCGCCCTGGCGGAGACTTTGTATTCCAACAGTTCGAACGAGTTGGTTGGCCTGTCGCTCTTCATCTTGACGATATTTTTCACATCTGGCACGTACCAGGCGGTCCATGTGCCGCATCCTTCCTGGTAAAGTCTTTCGCCGCCGACGATCAAGCATTGGCACTCGCATTGAAATGCCCTGAAGCTGCCTGCGGGCACTGAGACATCGTTCAGCGCAACGACGGAGGTCCACCCACGCGGGGATCTCTGCGGGCGTATTCGGCGGTTGGTTGGGTCGACGAGCCGCCGTATCATAGCGCCACGCTTTTCCTACCCAGAGGGGAAACGACAAATTGGTGAACATTCCGGTTGATTTCGTTCTTGTGGAATCACCGCGCTCATAAATCCAATAGTCGCCCGTTCGGATAACCGGCTCCGAGGCCATGGGTCCCTGGTAATTTTGCGGTGGTGCTGGCTGATTCGCTGTCGCTGCACAAGCACAAAGAATCAGTGTGCTCCCCAGAAGCAAACAAACAAATCTCATAGGTGACTCCCCTGAGCGAAGCGGTAAAGCGCGGCAAACAGGTCAAAGGCTCGGTTCAAGTCCTGTATTTTGACATTTCGGATTTTCGCCGATCACCACGCATGTCAGTGTGAGAGCGCGGTCCTGTCAGCGGACGCTCGCCGGATCCTTGGCCTCGCGCGGGAACCAGCCGCCGAGGCGGTGGTAGGCTTTCAAGTAACTGATCTGCCCCTCGTTGGTCATGGCGTTCTCCAAGACGCTAACCAAGCGCACGGCTACCGTTGGTCGCGGGTTATATCGGGGCTCATCGAGCTCTCGTGCGAGCTCGTCGGCGGATAACGAGTTAAGATAGGTTTTCATCCGCTCATAGGTCGCATCGTGGTAGTCGAGGAGTTGCTGCGCCGAAGCGTGGAAAGAGTTGACTTGTTCGCGCGTGTGTCTCGCCGATCGACCATAGTCCTCCGGTTCGGGCGGCATAGCGAACCGGGCAGCCCATCCTTCGCCGATCCATAGCTGCTCGCGGCCGGAAAGCCGGGAGACATTGCTGTCCATGACTCGACTGATGCGCCAGGCAAGCCACCCGATCGACGGATGCGGCTCTTTAACCAGTTCCTCCGGCGTAATGTCGCCCAACGTGCGGTGCAGCGACTCGTGGACGCGTGTAAACGCGTCAAGCAGGATATCGTTCGCGATCATGAAAGTGTCCTCCGTAGCTTGCGCTTACTACTGACCTGTCCAACGATCAAGGTTCAACTTGCGACGTGTCAGAGTTGCGTTGCCTAACTCTATTAACTCCAGTACCGTTCCCCAAAGGAGCGCGGTGGGATCCGATCGTGGCGTTCGAGAAATTAGCGGTCCGAAACTGGCTGGTGGAAAGCACGCAACAACGGCGGCAGATCCATTGTTTTCAGCGCACCTATAGCTGCTTCCCATCGTCCTTCAGCACAAAGACCCTGCACACCTGCGTCCTCGTACGCTTGAATGGCTGACTCCAAGCATGCGTCTCGAATGCGTTTCGCGAGAGTTTCCAAATCCATATAGGTTCCAATATAGAATGTGTTACCCGGCGACGATAGCATCTGGTCTTCGTCTTAACAGTCGGCATCAGGTCAAGTCTTTTACTTTTGATGTTCGTCGCAAACGTGGCGACGGCATCACTTAGGTAAAAGCTTGGCTGTAGCCGTCGTTGCCGACCGCGTGCCCAGCTAGCAAACACTGTAAATTGACTGCTCACCGGATCAGCGCTATAGCTCGCTTCAGAAAAGGGGTGTTTAAATTTTCTATAGATCTTTCGTGAACAGCTTGTGTCGTGGGGTGCTGGCACTGGCGCTTGCCGGAACGGCGATCGCTTGCAGCGGCTGTTCGACCATTCTAGCCGTGCGCGAACAGCAACGGCGCGCGGACCAGAACGCCGTCATCAGTGGGACGGTGACGACCGATCATGAACCGCGGGGTCCTCTCATCGTTGGGATCCTGGCCCAGGGCAAGTCGGGTCCGTTCCTCCTCGACCACTTCGTGACGGAGAAGCCAGGCCCGTGGATCTTTGCCGTAGAGCCCGGGACGTACTGGCTCGGGGCGTTCGAGGACATCAACGGCGACGGTCGCTACGACGAAGAACCGGCCCTTCGTCCCGACCCGAACCAGCCCATTGCGCTCGCAGCCGGTCAGAAGCTGGAAGGTGTCGAGCTGCGTATTCCGTTGCAGGGGCGCTTCACCCGCGACAAGTTTGCCCTAAGCGACCTCCAGGCCCGTGATACCGCGGACCAGCACCGCGTCAGTGTGTTTGCCCTCAGTGTGGCCGGTCAGGTGACGACCCTCGCCGATCCCCGTTTCAGCCGCGAGGTTGCCACCAAGGGTATGTGGCAGTTCTATGACTTCCTGCTCGATACCCGACCCGGCATTTACTTCCTTGAGGCGTACGATCCGAAAAAAATCCCGGTGCTCTTCGTCCACGGCATCGCCGGGACACCGCTGGAGTTCGCGCCGCTGATCGACCGGCTGGATCGCACGCGCTTCCAGCCTTGGGTCTTCTACTATCCTTCCGGAGCCCGCCTGGAGAATCTAGCTGCTCTGCTGACCCAACTCTTCGTTCGCCTTCGCGTGCAGTACGGCTTCGACCGGGCGGCGGTCGTCGCGCACAGCATGGGCGGGCTCGTGACACGCGGGTTCTTGCTCCAAGACTACGAGACCAACGCAGCCGATGTCGTACGTACCTACGTGACGATCTCGTCACCTCTGGGCGGTATGGCCTCGGCCGGCAAAGGCGTGGAAACGTCGCCAATCGTCGTTCGTTCGTGGTACGGGCTGGCCCCAGGTAGCGAGTATCTCGACGGACTCTTCTACGACGATCCGGCCGGAAAGACCAAACGCCGCCGCCTGCCCAAGACCATGAGTTATCACCTGCTGTTCGGATTTCGTGGCTCGGGGCCCAACGACGGGATCGTCGCGTTGTCGAGCCAGCTTCGACAAGAGGCGCAAGAGGAAGCTCGCACGGAGCGTGGCTTCGACGAAACCCACACGAGCATCCTGCAAAGCGCCGCCGTTGCCGATTACTTGAACGAAGTCCTCACGGCGCTACGCTGAAGATGCCTCGAAGGCGCGGGCATGGACTCGCGGATGGCGCGGCAACATCTTTCCCCATCAAACGTTAGTAGAGTTAGGCAAGTCGGACGGCTGACAGGACATGATCTTTGAAAGCTGGGTTTGGCGAGCTCAGGTAGAGTCCAGGGACGCTGTTGACTAGCTGGACAAACTCGCTCTGAACATCTTTTCAGTAATCCTCTGCGCCGCAATGACCGGAGCACTCCTCGCCGCCGCGCCACCGATCGGGTTCGCTCATTACTTGAAGAATTTGATGAGTCGTTAATGGGATTGCGTTCGCGGTGTTGACTTCGCCTCGGCATGAAATATACGTGCCTTTGGCAACGGAACCTGGGTTTGGGTCAATGGCCGCAATCCATTTAACGAAAGGAACTCAGACGATGAGAACATTTCTTTTCGCGCTATTGCTTTTGTCCATCGGCAGCACGAGCGTCGGCGCTCAAGCTGATTTTTACAAGGGTAAAACGGTCAAACTGGTGATCGGATACTCCGCGGGCGGCACTAACGATCTTTGGGCACGGGCGATCGCGCGGTTTTGGGGCAAGTATATTCCAGGCAATCCGAATTTCATCGTGCAAAATATGCCCGGCGCGGCCACCATGGTCGCGGCCAACTACATCTATGGAGTCGAAAAAGCCGATGGGCTCACCCTGGGCTTGATCGCCCCCGCCCTGTTTTTCAATCAACTGGGCGGTCAGAAAGAAGCCAAGTTCGACTGGGCAAAATTCGCGTGGATCGGCACGCCCGAGGAAACTAGCGAAATGCTTTCCATGCGTTCGGACACGCCTTTCAAAACTCTAGAAGATATTCGCCAGGCATCGGCGCCGCCCAAATGCGGCACCACCGGTGCCGGCACGCCTGGCCACTATTTTCCGCGACTCATGGAAGAGGTTCTCGCGCTCAAATTCAACCTCGTGACGGGTTATCCCGGAGCAAACGACATCGACCTTGCCATCGAGAAAGGAGAAGTCCAATGCCGCGCCGGCACGACCAGCGCTTTTTTCGGAAGGGAGCCGGGCCGCACCTGGGCAAAAACCGGATTCGTCCGAATACTCGTCATCGGCGGGTCAAAGCGGGATCAGAGGGCGCCGGACGTTCCGACGATCTGGGAGGCGATGGAAAAACATAAAACACCCGACTCTGGCAAACGGCTCGCGACGGTTCTGCTCTCGCCCGGTCCGTTTGGCCGGCCGATCGTCGGCGCTCCGGCGATCCCCGCTGATCGGGTCAAAATTCTGCGCGACAGTTTTTTGAAGGCGATGAAAGATCCCGAGCTTTTGGCCGAGGCGGAAAAGCGCCGCTGGGAGCCGGACCCGGTGAGCGGCGAAAAGCTTCAAGCGCTGGCGCGCGAGGTGGTTACTCAGCCGCCGGACGTCATCGCACGAATGAATGCGGTGCTAAAAGAATAAAGCCGAGACAACGGGGCTGTATTTTTGGGCGTTCGCCACCCTGATCTTGGCCCGTGATCTTCGCCGGATTGGAAGCATCGTCACGTATGAACCTCGAGGCACTCTCGCGCAAGCTGTTCTCCGCCGTGGATACCGGCGTGTCCGCGCTGCGCGCGATCGCGCGCGGTGGGGCGGGCGAGGAAGACGGACGCTTCGTGGAGCTGGACGGCCGGCGTTGGGCATCGGACCTGGCGCTCTCGCGCCAGTTCCTCACGCGCGTGCAGGAAGCGAAGTGGAAGCATGGCGACGGCGGCGTGAACTGGCGAGGGATACCCAACATCAAGGACCCCTTCGCTCTCGCGCTCTACCCGCTGCTCCTCTGGGAGCTCAAGCCACGGACCGTGATCGAGATCGGCTCGTTCCAGGGCGGAAGCGCCCTGTGGTTCGCCGACCTGCTCGACGCGATGCGAGTCAAGCCCTTTCACGTCCATTCCTTCGACATCGATCCGGGCCAGGTGAAGGTGACGGACGACCCGCGCATAACGTTCCACCGCTGCGACAGCATGGTTCCGTCGACGATCGACGCCGAAGTCCTCGCGAAAGCGCCTCACCCCTGGCTCGTGATCGAGGACGCGCACGTGAACGTGAAGGCAGTCCTCACGCACTTGAACCGGTCGATGCAGTCGGGCGACTATCTCGTCGTTGAGGACACCGCCTACATCCAGGAGAAGCACGAGGCGCTCCGGGAGTTCGCACGTGCCTACCCTGGGCAGTTCCAGGTGGATACGCGCTTCACCGACCTGTTTGGTTACAACGGCACGTTCAACTTCAACGGCTATCTGCGGAAGCTCTAATGTTGGCCGGCGCGTGCCGCCGGCTGCGGGCCGCCACGAATGTGAGAGGTTTGCGTGCGTGTCTCCGGCGTCAAGACTCGTATTTTGACATGTCGGATTTTCGTCAGTCTCATTACGGTCCTTTGAGCCCCTTCGAGCCTTGCCCGATGAGCACGGGCCGAGGTAGATAGCTGTATGGCACGCACAGTCCGAGCCTCGGTAGGCGACATCTGGTCATCCACAGAGGTATGGAGACAACATGACTCAATCCCTTGACAGCGCCAAAGAGGCGGCCCTGCAAACTCACGAATCCCGGCGGCAATCTTTTCATGCGTTGCTTAGACACGCGTGGCAGCGGTCGTCATTTTACCGGGACCTCTATTCAAGTTTGGGTATCACCGAGAGCAAATTACCGGAGGTTACAGTCAAGGATCTGCCGATCATCGACAAAAAGCTTTTGATGGAGAACTTTGACCGGGCGGTTACAGATCCTCGATTGAAAAAGGCCGATTTGGAGCGCTGGATGCAAGAACACCGCAATCCAGCGGAAAACTATCTTCAAGACTTTATCGTCGTTCATTCATCGGGGTCTTCGGGAACCCAGGGCATCTTTGCTTGCCATCGGGCCGACTGGCAGATAGCCGCAAGCGCCATGGCCGGCCGTTTGCCACTGCCGGCAAACTATCCTGGAGGGAGGACAAGGGCCGCTTTCTACCTCGCGTCTCATGGCAACTTCGGCGGAGTTTCCACCGCGGCGCGCCTGCCTAAAAGCATTTACGAATCATTAATTCTTTCAATGCTTGATTCCCATGAACATGTTGCAAGACAGCTAAACGATTTCCAGCCGCACCAACTTCATGGCTATTCCAGCGGTGTTCACGATTTGTCACGACTCGCGATGAGGGGAAAACTGAAGATCTCGCCGGTACGAATTTTTGTTGGCGGCGACAAGCTCACCGAAAACATGGAAAGAGATATTCGCTACGCCTGGGATGTTGCGATTCATGACATTTATACCGCAACGGAGTGTAAATATATTGCCATGCGGCAGGCCGGCGAAGATGACATGGCGATCATCGAGGAGCTGAACATTCTCGAAGTTCTGGATGACGCAAATCGCCCGGTTACAGAAAATCAAGAGGGAAGAGTCGTCCTGACGAACCTCTATGATTACGCGCTTCCAATAATGCGGTATGAACTGGGAGATTATGTAACCCTTGGGAAAACAAATGCGGATTCAGTGCCCGCGACCATCAACAACATCCGAGGGCGCACAAACGACGCCTTGCCTGTCACTCTTGGCGACGGAACACGCGATACGCTTAACCCCATCGCATTGGTTTCATTTTATGTTCCTGGCCTTGAAAAGCTTCAGTACGTTTCTCTTCGGTCAGACTTGGTGCGAATCGACTATGAGGGCATGGGTGATCTGGACGCTGTCATCCGGACGGAGTTCCAACGGGTCCTTGATTTGAAAGGTGCGCCAAAGACCACTTTCGAGATCCGGCGCGTGGCGCGACTCGCAAACGATCCGCGTACCGGTAAATTTCATCTCGTTAAAACACAACATGATCGCAAAGCGGACGGTATCGACGTACATGGCGACTTGACGCAGGCTGAGAATGGCGTTCCTGGCGAGCAGGATCTGTCTAATTCCTTAACTCAACCGGTCTCGAAGCAGTCTGGGCGGACAGCGCCGGCGCAGACCGAGCGAACAAGCCGGAAGGACGAAACAGCCCAGCAGCCCGTGCGGGCGGAACAGGGTCGAATCGAAGCAGAAGAGACGAGCCGTGGGAACCGATGGGTCGCGAGCCCGCACCCGAATCAGGACTCGATTCGCGCGAAGTGCTTTCACTCATCGGGCGCCTTTGTCGAGTTTCCGAAAGAAGAGGTCGAGCAGTCGATTCCGGAGCGTTTCGAAAAAAGCGTGCGCAAGAACCCTCAGGGGATCGCGGTGAAAGCAGCGGACCACGTCGTGACCTACGCCGAGCTCAACGCGATGGCGAATCGGGTAGCGCACGCGATTGTGCGGCAGCGAGGGAGTGAGGCGGAACCCATCGCGGTGCTGTTGGAAAAAGGCCTGGAGCAGATTGTCGCGATTCTCGGAGCTTTGAAGGCCGGCAAATTTTTTGCGCTCTTGGACCCGTCTTTCCCGGCGGCGCGTAATGCCGACATGTTGGCGGATTTACGGCCCGGAATCGTCATCACACATCAAGATAGTGTTTCTTCGATGGGAAAAAATGAACGGAACCAATATCGTTTTCTGGAGATCGAGGCTTGTGATGTGGAAACCGCGGATACCGACCTCGAAATACTCATAGCACCAAGCGAGCGTGCCGCTATCTTATATACCTCGGGATCAACCGGAGAACCCAAGGGTGTCATCCAGAGCCATCGCAACGTGCTTCACAACATGATGCTGCGTACCAATACGTTTGGCGTCTGCGAGCGCGATAAGCTGAGCGTCCTCGCTTCCGGAACGCCGAATGCCGTCATGAACACATTTCTTGGTTTGCTCAACGGCGCGACGCTGGTTTTGTTTGATGTCAAAAAAGAAGGCACGACACGTCTAGTCGGTTGGTTCTTGCGGGAGAAAATCTCGATTTGTTGGACCACTGCGCCCTTATTCCGCCAACTTTGCGAAACTCTAAACGGGGATGAAGAGTTCCTTGACCTTCGTCATGTGATATTGGCGAGCGACCAGGCGAGCAGGGCGGATTTTGATTTGTTCAAGGAGCATTTCCCAGTCAACACGGTTCTTTCCAACGCCCTGACGGGTAGCGAAACGGGACTTTTGCGAACTTTCATGATGGATCACGAAACAGAAATTCTCGGGAACGATTTACCCGTGGGCTACAGGGTCGAGGACAAAGAGACCCTCCTTCTGGATGATCGAGGTAAACGAGTCGACTTCAACGAGGTCGGCGAGATTGTTGTGAGCAGTGAATATCTATCTCCCGGTTACTGGCGCAGGCCCGACCTCACTGAAGCGAAGTTTAAACCGGATCCCAATGGGGGCGACAGGCGACTCTATTTCACCGGCGATTTAGGTCTCATGCTTCCCGATGGCTGCCTGGTGCACAAGGGACGGAAAGACTTTCGGGTCAAGATTCGCGGTTACGGAGTCGAGATTGCGGAAGTCGAGAAGGCTCTGCACGAGCATCTTCTCATTCGGGAAACCGTTATCGTGGCACGGCGGAATGAATCGACGGAAGCTCGGTTAGTCGCATATTTCGTCGCTTCTTCCCAGGACGGTCCTTCGGTTAGCGAGCTGCGAGGGTTTTTGAGCAAAAAGCTCCCTGACTACATGATCCCTTCGACCTTTGTGAAGCTGGACGTAATGCCGTTGTCCCCAGCGGGCAAGGTCGATCGTAGCGCCCTTCCTGATCCCGATAATTGCCGACCGGAGCTCGATACGCCGTTCGTCATGTCCAGAACTCCGGTGGAAAAAGACCTGGCAGCGATCTGGGCTGAAGTTCTCTTTCTTGATCGTGTCGGAATGAATGACAATTTCTTCGATCTCGGCGGTCATTCGTTGGCCGCGACGCAAATTGCATCCCGGGTGCTGAAGCAGTTTGAGTTGGAGATACCCGTACGATCCTTTTTCGCGTCTCCGACGGTTGCCGAGATGGCGGCTGTGATTGCAGAATCTCAAGCAAAGAAAATCAGCGAACCGGAGTTAGAGCGAATTTTGATTGAAGTCGAATCCTATCCGGAGGCAAAAGCGAAGCAATTCCTCGCCGAGGCAACGAGAATAAACAGCTCGAGCGAACCCGAGGAGTGATTTTGGTTATCCCGGCCAACCCTGGCCGCGCGCGTGCAGACGCTCATGCGAATCCATCAGGCGGACATCCTCGTCACCGAGGCGCTCAGCGCCGAGCTCGACGCGCGCTTCGTGCTCATGCCCATGCCCGCCGAATTCGTCAAAGGGATCGCCGAACCCGTGGTCACCTACGCCGTGCGTGAAGACCCATCGGCCGCAGAATCCCGGCGGCCCATTGTTAGAGTTAAAAGAGATGTGAGTAAATTTCGTACCAACTCTTATTCTGAGTGTCTACTTATTCAAACACTGCGGAACGTTTTGTTCAGTAAATTTCAAGCGCTTGTGCTGGCATATGGGTTGCTTCAGTGCAGGGATCAGTCGGTCTCGCAGGGGATGGCCTTAAAGACCGGAATAAAAATAGAGTGGTTTCATGAAAAAAATATTTTCCGCGGCCCTACTTTTACAAATAATATTGCTGTTTGCATTGATAGCGCCTGGTCTGCGTGCAGATGAAAGACGGGAATTTATTTCGAAAACAATGAATTCTGATGTCCAAAAGCTTTTGGGAAACTGCGGGAGAGAAATAATTGGCGAGGAGCCATTTTCCAGCAAAAATAATAATATCATGGACTATATGATCGGCTTTTATGATACCGATCACGGTTTGCTTGTTACGCTTCAAGCATTACAGCAACGTTTAGATAAGCGTGGACGCGCGATCCCGGATGTTTATTCTAGCGAACTTGTGGCGACTGTATTCGTTGATAGGTTACTCTTATGGTATAAATCTGAAACCGCTAAGAGCACATTAAAAACAAAAATGGCGCGGTTAATGGAAAAACGATCTATTTAAGCACCCGCAATCTGCTTTCATTTTCTTTGAGTCCCGCATCGTAACATCGATCAGTCAGACTTGCCTAAATCTACTAAGTCTTTTTGCAACGCACGGCTGATATTGCAAGATTTTTTTGGTTGATACTTCAGATCCCCTTTCAATCTGACATACTTTGATAACAGTCGGAAAAATTTTCAGCACGACTGTTCTAAAAGCGCTCGCTCATTCGTCGCGCTATTGAGTGAGGCATTCGGTGTTGGCGGGCGAATGCAGCAGTAATGTCTCCAAAACTATTTTGGCGAAAAGCCTAAGGAGGTATCAACCATGGCACAGGAGAAAATCAACGCGACGCTTCGACAAACCAATTTGCCGAACGAATCCGACAAATATCTGTCCAAGCGAGAAGAACTTCGACTGGCGGAAATTGAGCTGATGCGCCAGCGAGAGCGAGTAGCAGAACTTCGCCGCGGGCTTCCGCAAGTCGCGGCGATTCAGGATTACGCATTCGAAGAGGGTCCGGCGAACCTCGATGCCGGCGACACGTCGATCCGCACCGTCCGCCTGAGCGAACTGTTCAGCGCGCCTAATCGTTCGTTGGTCGTCTATCAGTTTATGTTCGGAAAGAAGAACACCACGCCGTGCCCAATGTGCACGCTCCGGATCGATGGTTGGAATGGTGTCGCTCATCACCTGGCTCAGAACGTCGACGTTGCGATCGTGGCCGCGGCCGATCCGGTGGCGTTGCGAGCCCATGCACGCGCGCGCGGGTGGCACAGGCTTAGGCTACTGAGTAGCGGCGCCAACACGTTCAAATACGATCTCGGCAGCGAAGACCGCGAGGGGAATCAGGACTCGACCATTTCTGTTTTCACTCGAGATACTGACGGAACCCCTCGCCACTTCTACTCAGTTCATCCTTCTCTCTCGAGCGACATCAAAGAGCGCGGTATCGATCTGCTGTCTCCCGTTTGGCATATCCTGGATCTCACTCCACAGGGGCGCGGTGAGTGGAACGCGGACCTTGGTTACGGCACGAACGTGAGTGCGGCGCGTCGTTGAACCACGTACATCTCTTAGTGAAACACAGGCGGGGATGTCATGCCCAGAGCATGCAGTTAATCGCCGGGCGGACGGCGCAAGAATACAATCGGCGTAAGAACCGCAACGTGAAGAGCAAGCTTGGCAGCAAAGCGATGCATCGCGACATTGAACACATTGACGGAGCGTATACGTTGCGAAAGCAATGCGAGGTTTACGACGGCAATTTAATCGGCGATACTGAGCCTCTAAGGCTAGAAAACGCATTCTTATGGAACGAAAATGCTGGAACTGCCTAGATATAGCGTGGTCCGACCTGTAATACCCAGTTCGATGATAAAACTTGCACAGCTGACCTGTTGTCTTTTGTTTGTCTGCGTCGCCGCCGGCGCACAAGCCCAAGCGCCGTTTTACGAAGGGAAAAATATCCTCTTAGTCAGCGGCACCGACGCCGGCGGCGCCGGCGATCTGCGCACGCGAGCGCTCCTCGCACCGCTGAAGAAACATATTCCCGGCCATCCCAACATCGTCGTGCAATACATGCCCGGCGCCGGCGGCCGCAGAGCGGCCAATTATCTTTACAGGTCGGTGAAACCCGACGGCTTGACCCTGGGCGCCATGATTACCGGCATGATCCAGGGCACGCTGTTCGGCGAGAGCGACGTGCTCTACGACATCGACAAGTTCATCTATCTCGGCTCCCACGCGCGCTACGCGCCCTACGGCTTCATCAGCCGCAAAGGCGCCAGCCTCACGACCAAGGAAAAACTCGCCGCCGCCACTGGAATACGTATCGGCGCTCCCTCCGTCGGTCACAGCCTGTACACCATGGCGCGGCTGTTCGCTTACATGTTCGACCTAAAAGAGCCGCGCTTCGTCACCGGCTACACGCCGCGGGAAATCGACTTCGCCTTGGAGCGCAACGAGATCGACGCCCGAGTGAGCATCCTAGACAGCTTGCTGACGCGTAATGCCCATTGGCTCGACAAAGATATGGTCGACATAAACGCCACCATGGACATCCCCAAAGATATCAGTTACAGCCATCCGCGGCTGGCTAAACTTCTCGAGATCGAAGCCCTAGCTAGGTCTAATCAGGAACGCCGCTTGATCGCCCTATTTCGCGGAGCACGCGGCACCGGCCAGCCGTTTGTCCTCCCCCCCGCCACACCGCCTGACCGAGTAAAGATTTTGCGAGAAGCCATGCGCAATGCCTTCGCCGATCCCGATTACGTCAAGAGCTACGAGAAACTCACCTCCGAGCCGGCCATGCCGATCGCCCCCGATGAGTTCGAAAAACAGCTGCGCGAAATCCCCCGTGAACCGGAAATTATCGATCTATTCAAAAAGTTATCCGGCTCGGGGCCGTTACCAAGGCGCTAGCCGGTGGAAAGTCTTCCAGACTTCGAGGTAGCCGCAGCAATAGTAAGGGTGAGAAAAGGGGTCGGGAATCTTTTCTTAACGCGGGAGGAGTGATTGCGATAGATGCGATGATCAAGTGCCGCGTCGACCTCGTCTATCAACTGGTGGTATTGCGTATCGTGTCCTAAACCGGCGCGTCGGTCATGCGCTGGATCACGGTAACGCACACGCAGCGTTGGCATGCTTACAGGCACTCGTCGGGGACTGGTCCTGTGTATCAGGGGAGGTTCAAATCGTTTCCTGTCCAGACCGACGAACACTTTATTACAGTGGCGAGATACGTCGAACGCAATGCTCTACGCGCTAAGTTAGTCGAGCCGGACTCTCGTAGCACGTTTTGGGTCAAGTTGAACTAGCCCGGGTTTGACCTCACTTGTTTGACCCCAGTTGTTACCCGCTGCGGAAGATTACGCGCCGAGTTGGGCCGCGATACTTGATCGTGAATATTAGACTGATCAAAAGGTTCCAGGTTTGATGTTTCTTTCGGCCCGGCGGTTCCATTTCATAATCCAATTGTTTCGACTCTTGTGTTTTGACATTTCGGATTTTCCTCGGCCTCAGCACGTAATCAACTACTAACCCTTGGCCCGCACAGCCATCCAGTCGGCTAACACTGCTCCAGTCATGGCGGCAAATTGCACCGTCGCCATCGGCACCCAGGTCCCCTCGGCGAGCAGGCGGATGAGTTTGCCATCGATAACTTGCTCCGCTGCATTCGACCTCATAGAGTAGGTACGATGAACATTTTTGCAGCGGCAGCGCTTGTTTGCGTGGTTTTGCTGCTATCGATTGTCATTTGGTCGATTAAACGTCACCGTGATCCCAAACTGCACATTGAATGTAGTTCGCCGATCGATGAGCTGATTCCTTCCCTAGCTGGCCTGACGCTCAGCACCGCCGTTGCCGGCAATTCCGTCGAAGTCTTGGAGAATGGCGCATTTTTTGACGTGCTGTTGCAGCGAATTCGATCGGCTCAAAAGTCAGTGCATTTCGAAACCTTTCTTTGGAAGGAAGGGGTGCTCGGTCAGCGCATGGCGGACGCGCTGTCGGAGGCGGCTCGCGCCGGCAAGCAGGTGCGTGTCCTGCTTGACGCAACGGGCTCGAAAGAAGTCGGCAAGGCCGCTATGCGACAGATGGAAGAAGCCGGATGCCGGGTCGTGCTTTTCCATGAAAAGGCTTTCCGCAACATCGGCGTGCTAAACGACCGCGACCATCGCAAGCTCGTCGTCATCGACGGGCACGAAGCATTCGTGGGTGGTCATTGCATCGTCGACAGTTGGCTGGGCAACGCCCAAGACAGCGAACACTTCGGTGACATCAGCCTTAGGTTGCGCGGCCCCATCGTGAACAGCGTGCAGTCCGCGTTCAGCGAGAACTGGGCTGGGGAAACGGGGGAGTTGTTCCTCGGCGACGATGTGTTTCCGACTCTGGAACCTGCGGGCGACGTGTTGATCCATGCGGCATACGCAAAGCCGGAAGGCTCGGCGCCTGCCGTGAAGATTCTTCACCACACGGCCATATGCCTCGCCCGCAAGCGAATCTGGATTCAGAATCCTTATTTTATTCCCGAACCTGAAGCGATCGACGCGTTCGGGGAAGCGGTTTCCCGAGGCGTCGATGTACGCGTGATGATGCCTTCGACTGGGGGGTCCGATAATCCCATGGTGCAACACGCCGGGCACCGCAACTTCGAAAAGCTTCTGCGCTGCGGCGTGCGTCTGTTCGAGTATCCGCACACGCTGCTGCACCAGAAAGTGATGACCATTGATGGTGTGTGGAGTGCAGTCGGTTCAAGCAACTTCGACGACCGGTCTTTCGAGACCAACGATGAAATTACGCTCGGCATCCGGGACCCAGAAACGGCACAGAGGCTCGATGCAGTCTTCGAGAAGTACGCACCCGATTGCGAGGAAATTGAGCTTGAGGCGTGGCGTAAGCGCGGGCTGTGGCACAAACTGAAAGACAACGCTTTCTACATGCTAAACGAAATTCTCTAACAGACCACTCGCTCGCTTTGAATGAGCAGGCCGGGGGAACTCATTGGAACGTTGTTGACTAGCTGGACAAACTCGCTGAACACCTTTTCAGTGATCCTCTGCGTCGCGGATTTTCGTCGGTCTCACCACGTGGTCAACGTGAGAGCGCGGTCCTGTTGTTTCAGTTTGACGAATTTTCGGGATTACCCACGAAACCGGCGGAAGGCCTGACGTCCAAAACATTTGTTCCGAACCGTTCCAGCGTTCAATCCTTCGATACGCGGTTTGCGCTACTCGGGATGAGCGGAAAAACTGACCCGCGCTTCTGCTCTTCAAACGGAGTCCTGGGTGAGAAGCTCTGCGTGCGACAGCCAAAACAAGCGGGAATTCCTTTTAGGATCCTCTCCAGCTTCGGCCGGACGGCTCTCACTTGCGCGCGGAGCATCTCCCTGAGTTCTCGATTTTGCAGCGACTGCCTTTCGACGAAGGCTTCACTCCCTAAGTAAATCTGTCCTTTGAGTCTTTCCCACGGCTGGCTCCAAAAAGATCTTCTGTCGGGCGCGCAGGTTTGGGCAACAGGCCGCAAAGATGCGACCCCGCAATGAGTAAGTGGTCCTGCTCATCTGCTTGTCAAAAGAATCTCGATTGCTTTCAACCGCATCGAACAGTACACTTTATCGCTAAACGCCGTTTTGTTTAGTTATGCAGATAACATCAACCAACAGGATTCCACGCATTACAGTCCGGCCGACCGGAGATTTTAAGATTTTTACTGATGGAGAGATCGAACAATCGATTCCGCAGCGCTTCGAGCAGCAGGTGCGCGCTTACAGCGATCGAGTTGCAATTAAATCGGAGCGCGAAACATTTACCTACGCAGCGCTCAATCGGACCGCAAATCGACTGGCACGAGAGATCCTTTCACGTCGAGACGAGTCGGCAGAGCCGATCGCGCTATTGTTCGATCATGGCGCGCCTGTTCTCATCGCGATCATGGCGGTGCTGAAAAGCGGCAAGTTTTATCTAGTCTTGGATGCGGGTTATCCACCCGATCGCTTGCAATCTATGCTGCAGGATTCCGGTGCCAGACTGATCGTCACGGATCCGGAAAACTATGCTTTTGCCCGCCAACTAGGCGGTGAAACAGCAGACGTCGTTAATTTCGCTGATGTGAAGCTAGATCTTGCCGATGATGATTTAGGCGTTTATCCGACGCCGAACAGCCTAGCCCTACTGCTCTATACTTCGGGCTCGACCGGACAGCCAAAAGGGGTAATGCACACGCATCAAAACGTCCTTGTCGACGTTCGCAACCTGACCAACGGGTGGTGCGTCACGGAGCAGGATCGTTGGTTGTTACACACCTCGGTTAGTTTCGCCAATTCCGTGCGAACGATCTACAGTTCTCTGCTCAATGGCGGCGCAGTTTACCCCTACGATATCAAGAAAGAGGGCTTCGCCGATTTGCCGAATTGGTTGCTCGCCAACGATATAACCATTGTACGAAGTGTCCCAACGACGTTTCGGGACTTTATGGGCACTTTGGAAAAAGGCTTGAAATTTCCGGCTGTCCGAGTGCTATCGGTCGGCGGCGAACCGATGCTTCGAGCTGATCTCGATTTTTTCAATCAACACTTTCTGCCCCATTGCGTTCTGGTCCATGCCCTCGGACCAACCGAATGCTTGACCGTCTGTTGGGCTCTTATTCCGCATGGCGCGCAGGTAGCCGGCAGCAAGTTGCCGATCGGGTACTCCCTGCCAGACAAGGACGTGCTCGTGCTCGATGACGCGGGTCAAGAAGTTGGTCCAGGGGAAGTCGGTCAGCTCGCTGTGAAGAGCCGGTATATCTCGCGCGGATACTGGCGCGACCCCGAGCGAACCAATGCCGTTTTCTTGCCTGACCCAACGGGTAGCGATGCGCGCATATACTTAACGGGCGACTTGGGCGTTCGCGAACCGGATGGTTGCTTGATTCACGTTGGCCGCGAAGATTTTCAGGTCAAGATTCGCGGCTTTCGCATCGATGTTGCCGAAGTTGAGGTTGCTTTGCGCGCCATTGATGGTATCGAGTCTGCCGTTGTCGTTGGGAGCCAAGATAGCATGTCTCAACAGCGATTGGTCGCCTATTTCGTTCCGACGACGCATCCGCCCGTCACCGTGACCAAGCTGCGCCAGAGCCTTGCACGAGTGCTGCCCGACTATATGATCCCATCGGTGTTTGTCTCGATCGATGCGATTCCCCAGACACCGAACGGGAAAACCGATCGTCTTCGTCTGCCGCTTCCCGGCCGAGATCGGCCGGACTTGGAAGACCCGTTTGTATCACCGAGAACTGCGATGGAAACGGAAGTCGCTGCGATATGGGCTGAAGTTCTTAAGTTGGATCAGGTAGGCGTCCATGACAATTTCTTCGAATTGGGCGGCGATTCCCTTTTGGCAACGCAAATCATCGCTCGAGTGCGACAAAGACTCAAGGTGAATATCCCCATAAGCAGCTTGTTCGAATCGCCTTCGGTGGCCTCAATGGCCGAGTATGTGTTGCTCGCTCGAGGCGAGGAAATCGGCACGGGTGCCCTTGCGCTGATTTTGAAAGAAATCGAATCTTTGTCCGATGAGGAGATCCAAAACCGCTTCGTGGATAAGAACAAATGAGAAATAATCGGGTTAGATTTCATTTTCGCTGAACTCTTGGACGGATACGCGACTACAATTCCGTGGAATACACGTGCCTCGGCAAGACGGGAATTAAAGTTAGCGTTGCGGGCTTGGGTTGCGGTGGGCCAAGTCTGCTCGGGCTGAAACAAGACAAGAGCGGTGGGCTCTCGATCAGCCTCGTGCGCCAGGCGATCGACCTTGGCGTGAATTTTTTCGACACCGCTGAAGGGTATGGGACTGAACATGTCGTTGGCCAGGCGATCGCGGATGTGCCGCGAGACCGGTTAGTGATTTCCACGAAGAAGACTTTGAGCGATAGCGAAAACCCGGAAAGAGAAATCAGGCGAAGTCTGGAGCAGAGCCTGAAACAGTTGCGTACGGACTATATCGACATTTACCATTTGCATGGCGTTGATCTTAAAGATTACGGGTACGCCAAAGAGCGGTTCTTGCCGGTTTTGAAGAAACTCCGTGCAGAAGGAAAAATTCGGGCGATCGGGATTACCGAACACTTTGTCGAAGATCCCACGCATACCATGCTGCAGCAGTCGCTCCAGGATAACTGCTGGGACGTCATCATGGTGGGTTTCAACCTGTTGGTTCCTTACGCGCGGAGAAATATTTTCCCTCTCGCCAAAAAGCAGGACGTCGGTGTTATCGGTATGTACGCTGTGCGCAGCGGCTTGAGCCAACCGGCTCGCCTCAAGGCACTTTGCCAATCTCTAGTTGAGAAAGGGTTTGTTGCCTCCGATTCGCTGAATTCTGACGAGCCGCTGGATTTTGTTATTGGTGACGGCGGCGCTTTAACTGTTCCTGAAGCGGCTTATCGTTTCTGCCGTTACGAACCGGGTATGGATGTCGTGTTAACGGGAACGGGGAATCCCGAGCATCTCCAGGCCAATATAGCGTCAATTCTCAAACCGCCGCTGCCAGATTCTATCCTCGCGCGACTTGAAAGAACTTTCGCGGGCCCATTTGGGAAAAAGGGTTCGCTTCGGACGACCGCGGGAGATGCAGAGTCAAAAGCATAAAGATTTGACCGGAGCCTCTGCATCTCCTTCTGCGGCGATCGAGTTCGTCAAATTTATTGTGTCGCCTGCAGCGGCACCGTCATGGCTCGCGGCCGGCTTGGAGCTGGCAGAACCTTGCTGAGGCGGTCATCACTTTTGCGGCAGTACCTCTTTGACCAACTTGAATATCGGCGTCAGGTCTTGGTACTCCGGTCTGGCCAGATCGAAATATTTCTTGCCTTCTTCCAGGCGGTTGTAGGGATCGACTTCGTCTTTTGGAATATCGATGCGGCGCGAATTGTGCGCGTCGGCCCGGCCGAATTTCTGCAACGCAAGCTGCCCTTCTCGGGACAGCAGCCAGTTGACGAAAACCTTCGCCGCATTGGGGTGGGGCGCGCGCGTCGGGATGCCCAGCGTGCCGCCGGCGGCACTGCTGCTGCCGCCCTCCTTCCAATCTTCGGCGTCGAGGTAGCCGATCGGCAGCTTGTGCTGCATGGCCTTGCCTACTTCGCTGCCCGCGTTGCAGCGAATACACAAAGAGAATTTGCCCGCGGAAAGCCAGTCGGTCATCTGCCGCGGATCACGGCTCACGGTGATCTGCATGTCGCCATAGAGTTTTTTGAGAAATGGCGGGCCGAGGTCAGGATGATAGTAAAAAAACTGCAGCGTCGCTCCCATGCCGAAGGCCGTCGGGTCGAGGGACACCGTTTTCCCTTTCCACTTGGGCTGCAATAAATCCCAGTACGATTTGAACTCGCTGGGAGTGGCCTGCTTCAAGTTATAAGCGACTTGGCCTGATAGAGAATTGGCGACAAAGGCAAAAATGTAGCGCTTGTCCGGATCGATGTAGCGGTGTTCGCCCTCATACCACTTTGTTTGATCCAAGACTTCGGGAAGTATGAGCGCGGGTTTGATCGGTTCGAGAACCTGCGCCTTGTAAAGCGCGTCGTGCAGCATGTTGGCCCCGGAGCTCACCACGTCCACGAGATATTTTTCACCGCGCCGTTCGGCCAGGATGCGCGATGCCAGCGAATTGCCGGCGACGGCAACGACGATGTTCGCTTTGATCTTAGGGTATCTTTTCCTGAATACTTCCAACACGCGGTCGTAATCGTAACAGCAACCATACAGCGCAAACTGCCCCTCAGCTTCGGCGGCGCGCAGCGTTTTTTCCCACTCCGCTTGCCAACTCGACTGGGCGGCAACGAACGGAACGGAGGATGCGATCCACAGAGCGACACAGATCGCCGTGCATGCAGCGAGGTTCACAAAGCCGTGGTTACGCGAGATCATATTTTCCCAGCATCATCAGGACAGAGAGATGGTTTTATTTACCAAAGTATAGGGTAAACTGAGCTTGAGGATTCAACAAAGTTTGCGGAGATGCAATAACCGTGGCGCATTTCAAGCGCATGCAGGAGCGCCCGAGCGTCAAGAAGGGTGCTCGCCTACGAGAAAGGAGTGAATGAAAGGTTGCCAAGACGTCCTAGGCGAGTTGCGCAGACACACGCAGTTGCCGAGAAGCAGAATTATCTCGCTGCGCCTTACGGGAAATCAAAGCAGCCAGCGTCGCCGGAGCCTCGGCAAAGCGCGTTTTAAGGCTCCAACCCGGCCGGCAACGATTCAAAGATTGTAGAGATTGTT
>CAWDPO010000027.1:0-61675 GCA_963804165.1 uncultured delta proteobacterium | reverse complement strand
AATGCATTGCTTGGTCTGATAATTCCCTTGCCACCTTCAAGAAGGGCTATGAGCTCTTTCCATTGCGTAGCATCAAGTGGTGGAGAAACATTTGCCTTAATTACTTTTCGTATATCCGGAAGCGTAGAGACGATATCTTCTTGCGACTTTTTCCCGAGTACGGGTGCCATCGCGAGTGCTGTAGATAGCAGACGCGATCGGGACTACAATCTGTCGCTTATCTTTTCTGAGATGGGGGCTTTTCAGAAGTTTTGCATATAGAATTGAATCTAATTGCGAAAGCAAATCGTCACTCGAGCCGAAATCGTTCGACACGGCAAACAAGACAATACCATGTGTCTTTGATACCAAAACAACATCTGTCTGATAGAGGCGATCACTTTCATCTCGGTAAAGGGGAAAAGCATAGTAGATTATTCCATTTTGGATGCCCAACACGTCTTCCAACCCTTCGATGTGCGAGATGAGTGAGAGTGCGGCGTGATCGTCACGAATCTTAGGCGAAGCTATTCGTCTTTCCATCTGAAATGGTCCCTTCGTTTATATTGGTCCTCTGGTCAATCACTGGGGTAGGTTCTATCACCGTAGCACAATTCAACCATCGTCTCACGGACCACGCCCACTCGTACTCCACCCGAACGGCATGATCTCGATTGCGCTTCACAGATTCGCCCAAGCCTTCCTCCATTCGTCCTCTCCACTGCTCGCAAGGTGTGGCAAACGAGTGGTCAACGGACTAATCGTAACCTTCACGGTTCCAACAGCCCGTTTCTTACCAAAGAGGTCATCCCAAAGGAGTCCGCTTTTAGCTATTGACATGGACTGCGCTCCTCCGACTGGAAAAGAGCAAAAAGGGGTCAAATCCGCTTTTAGCTGATTGATGCGGCGGCGACCAAAAATTCAGAGAGTCTCTCCTTTATCGAGCGGCTTTTGCTGCCCGCGGTTACCGAATGGAATTTTTTTTATTCTCAGTTCGCTTTCCGGGCAGCGGACGCCGGGTTTGACGATCCAGTTGGAAATACTCCTTGTCGTTGTGATAGGCGATCTTGTTCCTTGGTCATCCGTGAAAGATCGGGGTGATTCCACAGGGACTTGAGGTTTTTCGGAAACTCGCCGTCCCAGCGAAATCGCTGTCGCTAGGGTCAGCTTTTATTTCTAGATAGTCTTAACAGCCGGTCTCCGCTAGCCCAGGTCCAGCGTGTTGGCGGCGAACATCTCCTCCGGCTTGACGGCGCGCGGCAGGATCTTCTGTTCGTGTGCGAACCGGATGATTGCCTCCAGCGCCTTGCGATTGCACGCCAGACCATTGGGGAGCGGATCGTCACCCACGATGCTCCGACGCTTGGCTAGGATCTGTGCTTCGGCCGACAGCTCGGAGCCTGAGCTAAGCTGCTGCAGGAACTGCGCCTTGGCGACCTCGAAGCCGGTGAACAGCCGCGGCGCTAGAGAGGGATCGGACTGGAGCAGCGTGTCCTTGACCACTACCGTGTGGTTGATGGGATAGATGCCTGTCTTCCGGTACCAGGCCGCTTCGGCCGCTGCCGCGTCGGGGATAAGTGGCTTGACGTCCGGAGAGTCGACCTTGCCGACGCCGATGGCGGCCGCAAGCTCGCCCGCCACGAGCATCTCGGCCAGGTTCGCCCCAGGTCGTTCCGTCACGTTGGCGGGCTTGCGGTACTCCTGAACGTGTTCTTCGTCGACCACGACCCAGGTGATCTTGTCGAGGTCGACGCCGTACTCCGTGGCGAGAATACCCCTCGCCCAGACACCGGTGGTGACGGTGTACGCGCGTACGCCAACCTTCTTGCCCTCGAGATCCTTCGGCGATTGCACGCCGGACTTTATGTTATGGACGATGGGGGAGTGGTGAAACTGGCGTACGACAAAGATGGGCAGCGCCGTGAACGGTTTGTCGTGAGCTTTGCCCGTCAGGTACGTTGTAATCGCCATCTCGCAGATGTCGAATTCGAGCGTGCGGCACATGCGGCGGAAAGCGCCGATGATCGGCGAAACCTCGACATGCTCGAACTGGACGCCGGGCACCGACACGGTGCCATCTTTCAGGCCTTTCGTGTGCGGGTAGTTCGCGATCGCGGTCTTGAGAACGGTCATGTCATCCTCCGACGAGCATCGATGCGCCGCCGGCCTTCACCCCTTTTTTCTCCGGCGGCTCTGATCAAACTATTGGGGGCTACCAATCTTATCAATCTAGCCAATTAACCAGGTCTCGCTTTTACTTCAATTGAACAGGACTCCATATGCTAGTCTAAATTTGCGTATAAGGCTTCGGTTGCTTGATCGCCACGGTGTGATCGTTACCACGATCGGCCGGTCGAGGTCCAAAGCCACTTTTGACAATGGGCTAATTCAGTGGGCCGAGATCATCGAGCCGCTTGACGCAACTGTTGTACCGGACGGCTGTTTTGATCTATACGAACCGCATGACCGGGCGCAATTCAATTGTGACGGCGTTGGGCGCTCTGATTTTTCTCGTCTTTTTTGCCGCCGGCGCGGAGGCGCGCAAGGTGCAGATGGCGGTCGCGACGTTTAGCCAGTCCGTTCTCCCCATGGTGGTGGCCCGAGAGAAAGGCTATTTTCGCGAAGAAGATTTGGACGTCGAGCTGATTCTCATGACCGCGTCGGTGGCAAACATGGCGCTCATGGGCGGCAACGTCGATTTCATTTCCAGCGGTCCGAGCGTGGTCGGCGCGATCGCCCGGGGCGCTCCGCTGAAATTTGTTTTCCTCTGTTCTAGCCGCCCCATGCACTGGCTTTACGCCAAGCCGGAAATCAAAAGCCTCAAAGAGATCAAGGGCAAGAAGATCGGGGTCAGCTCGGTCGGCTCCGCCGCTCACTTTCTGGTGCAAGAAATTTTGCGACGGCACGGCATGGATCCCGCCCGCGATGTCACCATCCTGGGCGTCGGCACGACGGCGAACCGGTATGCGGCGCTGCAGTCCGGCACGATCGACGCGACGAACCTTACTCCGCCCTTTAACTTCAAGGCGCAGGAATCCGGCCTGCGCGAGTTGGTTGCCTACGTCAAGGAAGAATATCTGGTTGAGCCGGGAGGCGCGATCGTGGTCAGGGATCAGCTCTTTCAGTCCGACCCGCTGCTGATGCAAAAAGTTATTCGCGGAACGCTGAAGGGCCTGCTTCATATCAAGCAGAACCGCGCGAGCACGGTCCCAATCCTTGCGCGGCTCATGAAGATCCAGGAGGACCTGGCGGCAAGGATTTATGATCTAGTTTTGCCCGCGCTCACCGCGGACGGAACGATCAGCTCGGAGATGCAGAAAACGGTTCTTGAGTTCGTGCTCAAGGTTCAGGGCATCAAGGAACCCGTCGCGGTGGAAAAGGTCTATGATTTTACTCCGGTGAGAAAAATCCGCGCCGATCTGGAGGCAAAAAAATGGCAGCCGGCGCCCTAGATTTCATTCGCACAAATCCTAACGCACGTTCTGGAAGGCACGAGAAATGCTCATTCGGGAATCTTAAGGGGACAGGCTACTTTTCCACTTCCAACAGATTTACGACTTCAGCAGATTGTAAAACAACTTGAAATTCTTTTCGCTTTTCCGGCGTAGATCTTTTGCCCACATCGTCCATCTCGACGAACCGCATCGTTTTTACCTTGAACCTTGAACCGGAACCCGTTCTAAGTTTCGCGGCCTCGGCGCTCCGGGATGTTCGGCCGGCGGGCGATGAGCATGAGAACGCCGAGCAAAACCAGCAGCATCGGCAATAACACGAACCAGGTCACGCGCCAGCGGTCATGGAGCGCCCAGGCGATACCGCTGGCGATGAGAAACGGTCCGGAAACGATCGCCTTCTTGGTTATTCCATCCAGGAACAAAACTGCGACGCCGCCGAGGACCAACCCCGCGGCGATGATCCAGTCGATGTCGGGAAACAGGCGGAAGTACCAGAGCAGCCAGGCGCCGCCGACGACGATCAGAGTGACGGGCAAACCGGCGTTTCTCATGAAGCCTCTAAAGCGAACCCTTGACCGATCGCCATGTTCCTCACCGGGCGGAGAGAAAAATATCGCAGTCCACAGAAGTTTCGCCCCGAAAGATTCGCGGAGCTTAATAAAGACCGGGAATGCCGTCAAGCAAAGTGGCGATGAGAAAGCTATCCGCCAATTTTTGTTTGACTGCGAGAGAACTGGATCAATCAGGCGGAATTGTTAAGCTGTAAGGCCGAGCAGCGATGCCGTTAGTTTGATCCAGCGATGAAGCGTGATACAGCCGCGGTTTTGTCGATCGACGGGCGCGAAGTCGGGTGACCAACCCGGACAACCCGTATTTTTCCAAACAGACCAAGCTCTCGAGACTCGATCTCGTGCGCTACTATCTGTCGGTCGCGCCGGTCGCGCTCGCCGGCATCAGAGCGCGAGGGCTCCGCATGCGGGATTATCCGCGATGAGACTACCGTTCACCCCGGAGCGGGCCGAAGGCGCGCGGGGGGCGGCGGTGCTTGGTCGCAGCTTCGTAGGCGGAGGCCGCTTTCAAGATCGTTCCTTCGTCACCCGGCCCGGCCCAGAACGCCAGGCTGATCGGCAATCCCGGCGCATCGAGCAAAGTCTGCTCTGTGCCGGAAACACTGCGATAGGTTTTGGTGTCGGTGCTGAGTACAAACTTGGGCTCGTAGACGACCCGGTTGAAGCCGGCCGGCACGATGACCTCGGGAATACCGGCGTCCGCCGTGAATGCAAAACGATTGCTCGGCCGGCTGTTGATTTGCGGCTCCACCGGGCCGCCGATCTTGGGAATGGGAACCGTGGTGAGCGGGTTGACCAAGACGTCGAGATTGTTTTCCCGCATGACTTTGAGAACGACCCGCTGCATGACTTCGCGCATCTTGATGCGCTCGGTGAGTCCGTCCGAGCGAATATCGTTCAAATTTTGCCAGTTGATGAACGCGGCCAGCTTGTCGCCGGAGTAGTAGCTCGCATTGGCATTGAGCGTCGGCCAATCCTTGACCTTGGCGTCGCCTCGCCGCAGCAGGTACTGGCTCAAGTGAAAACGAAAGCTCGAAGTCCGCGGGAACAGCGTGATGCGGCGGAGATTCAAGTTCGGCGGGAAGGGTTCCAATCCTTCTGCGGCGCGCGCCATGTATTCGGCGGGGGAAAGTGCGCCGCCGCCGGGGGTCTTGCCGACGCTGACGTTGATCCTACTCGCGAACACGGGAAATTCCGCTTCACCGGAGCTCGTGATCTTGAAGAGATATTCGGGCATGTGGAACGGCAGGATTTCCGCGAGCGCTTCCTGGAAGGTCGGCTTCAGATTGGGAATCGCCGGGTCGTCCGGGTAGAGCGGATCGACCGATTCGAATAGTTGCGCGCCGAGCTTGTCGCGCAGGATCGTTTTGATCTCCTTGTCGATTTGATCGCTGATCGTCGCGTCGTTGGGCGTGTGCTTGACCATGAACTCGCGGACGATGCCGATGCGCAGGCCGCGGAGGCTCTTCTCTCCGGCAAAACTGGCGTAGGGCTTTTGCGGAATCAGCGCCTTGGGGAGCGCGGTATAGATATCGCGCGGATCGTAGTAGCCGCGCTTGGGGTCTTTCAAGGCATCGAGCACGATGGCGGTGTCTTTGACTGTGCGGCAGTTGATACCGGCGCGATCGATGAACGGGTCGGCGCCGATGCCGCCGCCGAAGGACATGATAGCCTTGCCGGTATTCAAGCTGGCGATGCCGTTGTAGGCCGCCGGCACGCGGCATGATCCGCCGGTCTCTTCGCAGATCGAGCAGGTGACGAGATTGGCCGCGACCGACACACCGGATCCCGAGCTCGATGCCGACTGCGCGGGGGCGCGCTCGGTGTCGTAGGGATTGCACGGATTGCCGGCCCAGGTACTGCGCGAATTGCCCGCGCCGAGCACGACAGCTTCGGCCTTGGCGCTGCCGCCGGGGTCACCGCTGGCGCCGTTGTATTCACTCAGATTGGCCTTGCCTAAAATGATCGCACCCTTGGCGCGGAGCTGCGCCACGATGGTCGAGTCCGCCGGCGCGGCGTCGAGCGCATAGGCGACATCGGCGCCGCCGGTGGAGCGCATATCTTTGGTGTCGAAGATGTCTTTGATCGAAAACGGCGTGCAGTAAAGCGGCATCGCCGAGAGATTCGGATTGGCGCCGAACTGGCGGTCGAGCTCGCGCGCCCGCTCCAAGCCGTCGGGCTGAGCGCGAAACGCCTCGCAGGCCAGACTGCAGCCGCTCGGCAGCGGCCCCTTGGACGGATGAAGGTCGCACGTCGCTTTGCAAGTCGCGGAACGCTCGCCGCGGATGTTGACGGTGCTGAGCGAGCGGAGCTGTCCGGCGTTTTTCACGCCGCGGATATAGCCGTAGGTCTGCTGCTTCGCCGGATCGGAAACCGTCGCCTGCATGATGCCGGGCTGGAGCGGGGCGCCGGTGTATTTGGCGACATCGGGAAAAAGGTTTTGCGGATCGTTGGCATCGTTGGGGTTTACCGGCGCCACGCACATGCCGTCGTAGGCGCGGATGCGGTTGATGTAAGCCTGCACCAGCTTCTCGCAGGTAATTTGCCGCGACTTGATGGCGCGATGAATATCTTCGATGCGCGCTTCTTCGAGGCGAAACTTCGATGGCGCGGACGCTTTGCCGGCCTGCGCCGGCTTGACGCTTTGCGCGTAGCCCAATTGCGGGTCGCGCGCCGACAATGCGTGCGTCCCGAGCCATCCCACCAAAGTGACCGACAAGCAGCGCCGGGCGATAATTGCGTATCCCGTCATCTTTACCTCCAGAAGCTCGAATGGACTTTTGCTTATCATGTTTTTTCACCGCCGTGGGAAGATTTTTGATGCGTAAGCCGAGCTCGGACCTGTGCAATGTTAGCGATCTGCTAAAACAAATTTCAAATACGCGCAACTGCCGGGCGCCTAGGGCCGGTTTCGGCAACGCAAGACGATGCTCTAAGAGTTGCAACTTCGCGTGGCGATCGCTCACTTGACGAATCAAAAGCAAATCAAACTCCAAAATTAGAGAGAACTAGATCGATCGGGTGGAATTGCTAAGCTGATTAAAACTGGCCGCGATACGGTTAGCCTGATTAGCGATGAAGCGTGACACAGCCGAGGTTCTGTCGATCGACGGGCGCGAAGTTCGGGTGACCAACCCGGACAAGCCGTATTTTTCCAAACAGACAAAGCTCTCGAAACTCGATCTTGTGCGCTACTATTTATCGGTTGCGCGGGGCGCGCTTGCCGGCATCCGCGACCGTCCGCTGGTTCTCAAGCGCTTCGTCGACGGCGCCGAGGGCGAGGCGTTCTATCAGAAGCGCGCGCCGGATAAGCGGCCGTCGTGGCTGCGAACCGTGACGCTGTCGTTTCCATCGGGCCGCAAAGCGGAGGAGATCGTCGTCGACGATGCGGCGGGGCTCGCCTGGATCGTGAACCTGGGCTGCATCGAGCTTCATCCGCACCCCGTGCGCTCGGGCGATATCGATCATCCGGACGAGCTGCGCGTCGATCTCGATCCGGGTCCCGGCGTCGCATGGGACGACGTGCGCCGTGTGGCTCTCGAGGTGAAATCGTTTCTGGAGGAGATGGGGCTTCGCGGCTGGCCCAAGACGAGCGGTTCACGCGGGATGCACGTGAATGCGCGCATCGAACCGAGCTGGACGTTCGTCGAGGTGCGCCGCGCCGCTCTCGCGTTATCGCGCGCGGTGGAGCAGCGTCTGCCGGCGCTGGCGAGCTCGAAGTGGTGGAAGGAGGAGCGCCACGGCGTGTTCCTCGACTACAACCAGAACGCCAAGGACCGCACGACCTGCTCCGCCTATTCCGTCCGCCCGCTTCCCGACGCGCGTGTGTCCACGCCGCTTCACTGGCATGAGGTCCCCGATTGCGATCCCGCCGACTTCACCGTGCTCACGGTGCCCAAGCGCTTCGCCGAGCTCGGTGATCCGCATGCGGACATGGACGCCGCGCCGGGTTCGCTCGAAAAACTTTTAGAGCTCGCCGCGGAACATGAGTCGGCAGGCCTGGGCGACGCGCCTTGGCCGCCGCACTTTCGTAAGATGGAGGGCGAGGCGCCGCGCGTGCAGCCTTCGCGCGCCCGTTCCAGGAGAAAAAATGCCGCCGCAAAAAAGCCCCGCACGCAGGATGCCGCTTCTCGTGGTCGCGAACTCGCCAAACCGAGAAGCGGCGCTGGCGGGTCTGGAACGCTGGAAGATTAAACATCCGGAAGCCGCAACGTTTCTCGCCGTGGACGACGTGCTGGTCGACTCCATGCGCGGCCGCTCGTCCACCTGGACCCGCGTCCGGGTGAACCTTCGACACGTGCCTGAAGAGTTGCGCCCGGCGCAGGAAACTCCCGACCCGGACGACGATCCAACCCGTGAATGGCGTAACCGAAAATAAAGTTCAAGGTTCAAAAGTTCAAAGTTCAAGGTTGGGGAATCGGACGTTGAACACGGAACTTTGAACTTGAACCGTTCGCGGTAGCGAAATTATGCCGGTGAAAATACTCGCCAGCTCTTCCGGCGGAACGACTTCGAGCTGGGCGTACGTGCAGTCGCTCGGCTTTTTGTCCGTGCGCCAGCAGCGAAACTGCGCTGTGTGACGGAAGCGGTCGCCCTGCATGTGCTCGTAAGCCACTTGGACGACCAGCTCCGGGCGGAGCGGCTCCCAGGACAAGTCCTTGCCGCCGCTCCAGCGGCTCTGGCCGCCGGGCATGCGATGCTGGGCATCGCCGCTTTCCGATGATTGCTCGGCCCAATCTTTCCACGGGTGATCGGCAAGAGCGTTGTTGCGATACGGCGCGAGGAAGTCTACAAGTTCGCGCCGCTTTTTGTCCGTGAAGCTCGCGCACACGCCGACATGCTGCAGCGCTCCGGCGTCGTCGTAAAGGCCGAGCAGGAGCGAGCCGATCATGCTGCGCTCGCCTTTTTTGTGCCAGCGAAATCCGGCCACCACACAATCGCAGTCGCGCTCGTGCTTCACCTTGAGCATGACGCGTTTGTCGGGCTCATAGATTCCCGTAGGCGGCTTGGCGATGACGCCGTCGAGACCCGCGCCTTCGAAGCGACGAAACCAGTCCCTCGCCGTAGACAAATCGCCGGTTGCGGGAGTCAAATGGAGCGGCGGCGCCGCGGACGAAAGCAGCGATTCGAGCATGCGCCGGCGCTCTTGGAACGGGTGCGCCGAAGATCCCGGTCGCCTTCGCTCAGGAGATCGAAAAATACGATCGACGCCGGGATCTCCTCGGCAAGCAGCTTTACCCGGGAGGCGGCGGGATGGATGCGCAGCTGCAAGGCGTCGAAGTCGAGCGCGCCGTCTTGCGCTACGACGAGCTCGCCGTCAAGCACACAACGGGCGGGGAGCTGTGAGAGAAGCGGCTCGATCATCTCCGGAAAGTAGCGGTTGAGCGATTTTTCATCGCGGCTCTGAAGCAGGATCTCATCGCCATCGCGAAACACCAGAGCGCGAAAGCCGTCCCATTTCGGTTCGAAGATCCACGTTCCGCGTTCGGGCAACTCGCCGACCCGCTTGGCGAGCATCGGCAAAATCGGCGGATTCACAGGAAGATTCATAATTTTTTCAATCGTTCCAGTCGTTTAAGATCGGACCGCCGAATCTCCGCTCTCTGGCACGTAGTCGATTCTCAACGCCGACGGCAGCCGCGCCATCGGTAAGTTGCTCGGGCCGGCATACTGACAGCGTAACACGACGAGCGCTGCACGTCCGCACTGTCGGTCGGGGAAATTCTGATGCATCCTGACGAAATCATCTTGAAACGCCGCTATCCATTAAAGACGCTCATATGGGGGGTTGAAAGGGCCAGGCTTTCTATTCTTGCGTATCTTTGAAAGGGAGGAACGGGTCGGCCGAAGAAAAAGACCCATCTACTTCGTCCCGCGATTTTAAAGATCCAAGCGGGATTCAGCTACTGGATTAACCCAACCGCTCCGGGCGAGCGCGTATGCGCTGACGATCAGGGCACCGGCGGCGATCAATAGCGCGGGTGAAAAATCGGCGTCGGGTCCGATGAAATAGCTCAACAACAACGGGCCGGCGATCTGTCCGGTCGCAAAGCCGGCAATCATGGCGGCCATCAAACCGGCCGCTTCGTCGCGACCCGCAACGACCTGCGCTTCTTGCATGCTCGCCAGAGCGTTGATCATAAACGTAGCGCCGATCAGGAGCGCGGCGATCATGATAGTGCCGATGGCGGGCGAGAAGACCGGAAGCGCGACGCCGAGCGCCATCACGCCGTGGCTGAGAATCCAAACGCGACGGTTGCCGACTCGCTGCGCCCAGCCGGCCGCGAGCAGCGGCGCGACCGCCGCAGCGGCGCCAAAGACGGGCCAAGCCCAGCCGAAGACCAGCGGGCTTGGAACGCGCTGCCAGGCCATCACAGGTAAAAAGGTTGCGGGAACGATGTAGCCGAGTCCCGAGGCGCTGAAGCAGAGCACCAGCCGCAGCGAGTCGGCGTTCCATTGCCGTTGACGCGACGCCGGCTTTTGGCGTTCGCCCGCTGGCGCATCCTCGTTGAAAATCCGCCAGACCGCCGCGGTTGCGATCAGTGCGATCACCCCAAGACCGATCCATGCTTGAGCGGAGCTTGCGTGCATATGCATCAGCAACAGGCAAAAGCCGCCGGCGCCAACGATCCCCGTGCCGACGCCGGCGCACATCACGCCGTTCAACACGGGGCGCCGGGCCGCGGAAAGCTTATCCAGGCACCAGGCGAAGGCAAAGATTTGGGTCCAGGCGTTGGCCCACTCCGGCCAGCGCGCGCAACACAATCCAGGCGGTAAATTGGCTGGTGCAACCCATCGCGAGCGTCGCGACTCCGATCGCGACGAGGCCGTAGCGTATCGTGTTGGTGTGCGAAACCCGCAGGCGGATGGCCGACACCGCGCCGAGTAAAAAGCCGAGATAGTTGGCAGTGGCGAGCCAACTACCGCCGCCCAGCGACAACACCGCGTCCTGCTGCATCATCGGCAGGATCGGCGTGAACGCGAAGCGCCCGATACCCATGGCGACTGCGAGAGCGGTCAGTCCGGCGAAGGCGACGGCCGGCGGCGAGGGTGTGCGCCGCAATCGAGCCGTCAATTGGCCCATGGTCTTTGCACCGCGGCAGAATACTTAGAAACGTCGCGCCGAGTAAAGATTCACTCGAGCTGTTTTAAGAGAAGTACAGTTGACGGGAAATCAGAGCGGCGAATTAGCTCACCGGGGCGTGCATTCTTGTGACGTCGGTCATTAGGGAATATTGTCGTCCGCCGTTAAGCCAAAAAGAGGCCGATCATGTCTCGAATCGAAAGACGTAACCAACCGATGACACTGCTCATCGACCATTTCGGTCACGATACGGACAGTTGGAGTGCGGCTTTCACGGACAAACGCCGCAGTCGACGTCTAGACTATCTCGTCTTTTCAAGTCTGATTTTCTTAGCCCGAAGATATTAAGGCAGGACAATCGATACTTGACCATGATGTTTGCGAGTCGGGCGAACGGTAATCTCAACGTCCTGCCCAAGCGCAACTAAAAAGTCCATTAATCTTTCAACTGAGAAGTTGCCGGAGCGGTTGCGCATCAGCGCCGATACATGAGGCTGTTTGATGCCAAGTAGTGTGCCCGCCTTAGCCTGCGTGAGGCCGCGATCCTTGATGATGCGGTAGATTTGCAGCGTAAGATGAGCCTTGAGCTGCTCACGTTCCGGATTGGCGAAACCGATGTCGGCGAACACGTTGCCGCTGCTTTTTTCAAACGTCATGCGTCTTGGTTTTTTAGTCGCCATTGTCAATTGCTCCTTTGCCGATCAATCCGCTGGGCTTCCGCAAGCCTGCGGCGGATCATGTCGATGTCTTTTTGCGGTGTGGCAATACCGCTCTTGGACTTCTTCTGGAAGGCATGCAGCACATAGATCACGTCGTCAAACTGTACGCTGTATACAGCACGATAAGTGTTAGTATTGTGACGGTCAACGATCTCCATCACGCTCGCTCCACCGAAGCCCTTGAGGGTTTGGCCGCAGGATCAGTTTCACCCATTTGCGCTGTATAAAGGGCCTATCCGATATCGGAACGGACCTTCTTCGGGAAGGTTTTGATATCCCGTCTCGATGATCCGACCCATACCACCGGCTTGGGTTGATCCGGCATTATACTAATATACTTATTTACATATAATATGTCGAGAGACTGCTTGGCGAACCCGGAGCGTATCCGGCCCAGTGGCCGCGTCTTGTTCGATGCCGATTTTCCTAGCGCGCAGGCAGCGGGTCGACTCCGGAAAATTTTTTCAGCATTTCCACGACCTCGGGATCGCGGGGCATTTCGCGGATAATTTTCGCCAGCTCTTCCGGCGTCAACGGCGAGACTTCGTCGCTGACGAGCTTCTGAAACTCGGCGTGGAACTCGGGATCCTTGAATACCTTGCGCATCGCATCTTGCAAAATCTCCACCCGGTCTTTGGGCGTTCCCGGCGGCAGCACGAAAGGCGATGTCGCCGTTCTGAAGCCGCGCCACATCGATAGGAGCTTTCTTTCCTTATCCGTTTTGGCAAAACTCTCGATCTCCGGCAGTTGCGCAAACTTCGGATGCGGATGCTTTTCGGTTTTCGGCACCGCCAGGATCGCGTGAAAATCCATGATGCCCTTTTCCACCCATTCGCGATTGCGCCGCAACACCGAAGTCGTATTGTTCGCGCGCGAATCGATTTCGCCGTTCATCAGCGCGACGTCGGCCTCCAGCGAAGAATAGCCGGTGACGAATTTGGGCGCCTTTAAATCGAGAAAATAGGCAAAAAGCCTGGCGGAGATATACGCGACGGCGCCGACTTCCTGGGCGCCGAGCTTGATGCCGCTCGCCGCTCGCAGTTTTTCCAGACTATTAAAACCGAGCTCCCGCCGAGTGTAGATGACGTTGTGGTTCTCGCTCACGGGAGTGCCGAGATAGATGAACTTGTCGATATCGTACATGACGCCGGTTTCCCGCATGACGCTCAAGCCGATGGCCGCGCTGCTCAAGGCGCCGAGGGTGAGGCCGTCGGGCTTGGCCGAGCTGAACACCTGATTCGCGGCTCTGCGTCCGCCGCCGCCTTCGACAAACTCGACGATGATGGTCGGATTGCCCGGGATATATTTGCGCAGATACGGGACGACGGTTTTGACGCGCGTGCCGGCCGTGCCGCCGGGATCGTTGTTGATGATCCTCACGATCTTGCCTTGATAGAACGGCGCCTGGGAAAAAACCGGGCTCGGCGAAAGAGCGAGCTGCAGCAGCATGGCGATCAGGAGGATCAGGCGCGGATATTTGATTCTCATGCGAATCTCCTTATGTCCGGGCAGGCGGCTACGGCTGCCGCTCGCCGAAAGTAGGCTGGTGGGCGTTGGCAGGAATTTTCTCCGGTGCCATATTAAACCCCTCTTTTGAAAAGAGGGGAAAGGGGAGATTTTTGCTCCGCCACGCTGCAGCTATCATTCCTCACTTTCAGTTACGCCACAACGGTTTGTCGGCAGAAATCTCTATACCATGGGCGGCGCGGATCCGGGTAGCGTAAACGATCGGCGGCAAACGTCATGTGCCGGACTCCATCGCGAGACCCTGCGCTTCACCCCTGCCCGCAACATCATCGCACAACCGGATCGATCTCCGTGCTACAATATGGCAAACCGCAGTTCATGCGTAGTACCGGACCCTCGAACGCTTGCTCAGGGGACGACTTCATATTGCAAGAACCGCCTATCTGTCGGGATACTTAGGCAATGAAGACAAATAGGACACGCGAGGAACTTTTTCGGTGACTGCCGGGACCGTCTATAATTTGCTCAAAGCCCGGGCTGAGTCGAGCCCGAGCAGTATTGCGATCTTTGCGCCGGCCCGCGCCCCGCTCACGTACGCCGCCCTATGCCGCCATCTGGAGCAAGTCGTCGGGATGCTAAACTCCCAGGGTCTCGGCCGCGGCGATCGGGTGGCACTGGTATTACCGAACGGTCCGGAAATGTTGACGGTGTTTCTGGCGGTCGCATGCGGGGCCGGCGCGGCGCCGCTCAATCCGGCCCTTTCCGCCGGCGAGTTCGATTCGGCTCTACAAGACTTGAGGATCGGCGCGGTGATTGTACCGGCCTCGACGGCATCGCCGGTAGGTGAGGTCGCTCGGAGTCGCGGCATAGCGGTCCTCGAGCTTTCCTTCAACCCTAACGAGCCAGCGGGGATTTTTACTTTGGGCGGCGGGAAATCGGCTGCGCATCTTATGCGAAATCCGGCTTTCTCTTGCGACGACGATGTCGCCCTGGTGCTCTCCACTTCTGGCACCACCGCTCGGCCGAAGATCGTACCGTCGACGCAGTCGGCGATGATCGCAGGCGCCCGCCTGACCATCGATGCGCTCCATTTGGCGGTGTCGGACCGCTACCTGTGCGTCATGCCGACGTATCACGCCCATGCGCTGATGACGAGCTTAGCCGCATTGCTCGGCGGCGGCGCGGTGATTGCCGTGCCGCCGTTCGACGTCGACGACTTTTTCCGTTGGCTCGGCGAATTTCGGCCGACTTGGTATTCCTCGGCGCCGACAATTCATCAAGCGATTTTGGCGCGCGCACGTGAATACCGAACGATCGTCGCCGCAAGTTCGTTGCGCTTCATTCGTTCTTCCGCTGCTCCCTTGCCGCCTAACGTGCTGGCGGAATTGGAAGAGGTCTTTCGCGCGCCCGTGATCGAAGGCTACGGCATGACCGAAACTTGTTTGTACGCGACCAGCAATCCGCTGCCGCCGCTTGCGAGAAAAACCGGATCGGTGGGAATCGCCGTCGGCGCCGAAGTCGCGATTCTCGATGGGAATGGGGCAGCGCTTCCCGCTGGTCAGCCGGGAGAAATCGCCGTGCGCGGCGCCAACATCATGACGGCCTATGAAAATAACCCCGAGGCCAACGCCGAAGCCTTTATCGACGGCTGGCTTCGCACCGGGGACCAAGGGTATCTGGATCGCGAGCGCTATCTTTACATTACCGGAAGGGTCAAGGAGACGATCAATCGCGGCGGCGAGAAGATCTCACCCGTCGAAGTCGAGGAAGTGCTTGGGCAACATCCGGAGGTTGCTGCCGCCGTCGTATTTGCCGTGCCTCATCCAACCCTGGGAGAGGATGTCGCCGCAGCGGTGGTGTTACGGAACGACAGCGGATCGAGTGTTTTGGATTTGCGCAGATACGTCGCCGCCCGCGTGGTCGGCCATAAGGTTCCCGGTCAAATATTGATTGTCGACGCGGTCCCCGCGAGCTCCACCGGCAAGATCCAGCGTACTCGATTGGCGCAGTTCTTTTCGGATCGTTTGCAGGCGGAATTCGTCGCGCCGCGAAATGTCAATGAATTGTGCTTGGCGGAAATCTGGCAAGATGTTCTGGAAATCCCATCCATCAGTATCAATGACAATTTCTTCGCCCTCGGCGGCGACTCGATCAAGGCCACCCAAGCGGTCGCTCGCATTCGCCGGCGGCTTCACATTGACATCTCCATCGAATCGTTCTTCGTCGCCCCAACAATCGCCGCACTGGCGCAGGAGCTGAGCCCCGACGGCTTGGCGCGTCACCCGGTAGAAGTGTGGCCGGTGGAGGTTGGCTCGCCGATCGCTCCCGCCGCGCAAACAGCAGTTCCGCCCGCGGCCGCGACGACCGAACCGTTGGAACAAAGGGTAGCGGCGCGAACCAAACGGATGGAATTCAGTCTGTTCTTTTTCTCCGCCGACGGCTCGGCCGTCCAAGATGACAAATACCGTCTATTCCTCGAAAGCGTGCAGTTCGCCGATCGCAATGGCTTCACGGCGATCTGGACGCCGGAGCGGCATTTCCATCCGTTCGGCGGTCTATATCCCAACCCGGCTATTCTCGGCGCGGCGGCGGCGACGCTCACCAAGCAAATCCAAATTCGCGCGGGCAGTGTCGTTGTCCCGTTTCAAGATCCGTTGCGTGTCGCCGAGGAGTGGTCGGTGATCGATAACTTGTCCGGCGGCAGAGTCGGAATCGCCTGCGCGTCGGGCTGGCATGTGAACGACTTTGTACTGGCGCCGGCGCATTACCAGCGCCGGCGGGAAATCATGGCCGAGAGGATCGCCATTATTCAAAAACTCTGGCGCGGCGAGCCCATCGCCTTGCCCAATGGCGCCGGCAAGCTCATTGACGTGCGCATCTATCCGCAACCGATTCAGCCGAATTTGCCCATCTGGCTGGCCAGCCACAGCGATGCGACCTTTATCAAGGCCGGCGAGATCGGCGCCCACGTGTTGACGGTGTTATGGGACACCCGCGTCGAAGACCTGGCGCGCCGGATCAAGCTTTATCGCAAAGCGCGAGCGCAACGCGGTCTCGATCCCGAACAGGGCAAAGTGACGTTAATGCTGCATACCTACATCGGCGACACAACGGCGATGGTGCGCGAGCAGGTAACATCGGCCTATGCAGATTACTTGTTCGTCAATCTCGGCTTGCAGGATGATCAAATGCGCGGCGTTGACGAAGCCAACCCGCGCAGCGACCCGGATACGCGCTTCATCATCAACCGGGCAACCGAAGAGCTTTTTCACAGCAGAGGTCTGGTGGGAACGCCGGATGTTTGTCTTGAAAAGGTCGCCGGTGTGCAAGCGATCGGGGTCGATGAAATCGCCTGCCTCATCGATTTCGGCGTCGCACTGGACGCCACCCTGCGCAGCCTGGAGAAACTGAGCGATTTGCGACGCGCTTGCGATGCCACGCCAGGTCCCCTAGCGGAATGTTGACTTCAAAGACCGGCACGCATCATGGCAATCGGTCGTTACGAATTGGCTGAGAAACACGGTTCAGGTTCGACAAGCTTACCTGAGCGCAATAGTGGGAGCCCGTTTATCACCCGGCTGAAACACCGGGTCGTCCCGCAGCTATCTAATGTCCGACAATTTCAACGCGAAAGCCGGACGGATCATGAAGATACACCTCGTATCCGGTTTTTCCCCGTCCTTCATAAACTTCATAGGGAAATTTCATCGCGTCGAATTTCTTGAGCATCGCCTCGCGGTCCTTCGATCTAAATGCGAAATGCAAAACCCGGGTGCGTGAGCGTGGGCTCGAAGCGAGCGGTTGACCGTCGCGACAGATGCGTTCGTAGTCTCCCGCCTTCCAGACCGGACAAAGAGCAATCGAGGTTCCTTCGCCTTTCAGCAAGCGATAGGGACGAAACTCTTGGCGCGGATCGTTGGCGTTGAGATCCAGGCGATCCTCACAAACCTCCAGGCCGAGCACGTCGACGTAGAACTTCGTCGACTCTTCCAGGTCGATCACGGGCAGATTGATCGCGCCAAATCCTGTGACGTCGATGCCTTTGCCATTCCCCGCGCCCGCCGGTGTCATCCGAAACGACAGGAGATTGCCGTCCGGATCATGAAAGTAAATTCTTCGGTAGCCGGCGGGAGTATCGACCGGACCCTCATGCGCGAACTCGGCGTTGGCCAGGTAGCGCGCGGCCGCGTCCGGATCCCTCACGGTAAATTCAAAGTGGGGCGCGGGTCCGGGGCGAATATCTTTACTCTCGCCGGACTTGAGATTGCGAAACATGAACAAGACACAGACGCCGGATTTCACCTGGACGTTGGGCGTGCCGATGGCCGGATCGAGATCCGAGCTATCGCGGCGCAGATCCATGCCAAGAAAATCCATGTAGAATTTTTTCGAGCGCTCGAAGTCGCTCACCAGCACTCCGGTGTGATCCAACTGCGTTAGGCACGACATAGATTCTCCTCCTTTATAGTATAGCCGCGTCTTTATGCCGCGATGATCGGTTCGCCGCGGCCCTTGCCCAGACGCTTGACGCCCCGTTCCGTAATAACGACAGCGTCTCCCCAGGCGAGCATTTTACTGCCGTCCGGCGAGAGGACGCGGGGGCCGAGGATATAGGCTTGGCCGGTTTTCATTTCGGTATCGGCGAGCTTGCCCGAGAATCCTTTGCCGAGATTGACCGTCGGTAAATCTTCGCCGAGCCCGATGCCGTGCAGTGGCACACCCGAGGCACGGTATCCCCAGTCTTCGATCAGATCCGTGTAAGCCTTCACCGCGTAGCCGTAAGTCGCGCCGGGTCGCATGCGGTTGTACATGAGATGAAAAGACTCGACGCCCAATTCGTGGAGTTGTTCATACTCCGGTGAAGGCTTGCCCAAAAAAATCGGCCGGCGGATTTGCGCCATATAACCGACGCATTTGGCTTCGACTTCGTTGATGATGACGTCTCCCCCAGCCAATTGACGCTGGGGTGGATAGCGGTCCGGGCGGGTCGGCGCGCTGCCGGCGCGCCACAGAATCATCGTCGGCAGCTCGCCGCCTTCTCTGACCATGGCGGCGACCATTTCAGCGTACACTTGGTTTTCGCGGCGTCCCGGTCGCGCCCCATCGGCAGCCGCTTTGATGCTGATCTCGGCGATCTCCGTCGCCCTCTGCAGTGCGGCAATCTCCTCCTCGCTCTTGATCAAGCGGATTTCCAACATCATCTCCGTGGCGTCGACAAACTTCGCTTGCGGGAATGAAGATTGTAAATGCGCAAGCGTGCCGTGCAGAATGAGGCCGTCCGGCGAGCGATAGGTGCCGCCGATCCCCACCACACCCAGGCATCCTGTTGCCATGCTTCTTTCTCGCATCACGCTGTCAAATCCCTCGCTCCAAGCACAGTCGGACGGGCGGATATCCTGCACCCAATCCTGCATCGTGCGCCACCAAGCGGTTCTTTGTTTATCGCCGCGCAGAAAGCAGGTGGGCTCTCCCTCGATCGGGAAAAAGAGCGCGACCTCGGTGGCGAAGCCGCCGACCTGGGTGAGATATCTCACATCCGCTTGATAAGCCTCATTATGGCCGGTGTTGCAGGGAATGATGAGCGCGTCTAATCCTAACGCGGCCATCTGCGCGCGTACTTGGCGATAGCGCCGATCGCGTTCGGTCAACGAGAAAGTAAAGGGAAGGCCGTCGCCTTTCTGTTCAGCCATTGCGCACGCTCCTTTTATAAAACCTGCGGCTTTGTGTGAATCTGTTCACCCGCCGATCGCGCCGAAGAATCTTCGTTCCGAGTCACCACCGAGCACAGCCGCGGATCCCAGGTGATGAAAACCTGGTCTCCCACCGTCACGGGTCGGGAATGATGAACAATGGCGGTTACCAGCTGATCGTCCACTTTGATTTCGCAGTGAGTGTGGCTGCCCATAAAAAGCGCCCGTGTCACCGCGCCACGCCATGCTGAATCCGGCGCTGCGCCGGCGGCTTGCCTGACGTCGATATCTTCGGGTCTGATCGAAAAAAAACATTCCTCACGCGGCTCACCGCTCGCCGGCATTGCACAGCCATGCGGACAGCGGCTCAAGAAATTCGTCATTCCCAAGAATTCCGCGACGAACCGGCTCTTGGGCGTTTCATAGAGTTGCCGGGGCGTTCCCTGCTCGACGATTTTGCCGAGACTCATCACACAGACAAAATCCGACATGGACAACGCTTCGATCTGATCGTGGGTGACATACACGGTTGTAATTCCCAGCCTCTGTTGCAATGCTCGAAGTTCACTGCGCATGGTCTCGCGCAGCTTTGCGTCCAGGTTGCTGAGCGGCTCATCCAACAGAAGAATCTCGGGTTCGCCGACCAACGCGCGCGCGAGCGCCACGCGTTGTTGCTGGCCGCCGCTAAGATTCGGCGACGGCCGATTCTCCAAGCCTTCGAGACCGACCAAAGCCAACGCGGCCCGGCCCCGTTCCAAGCGCTGCGGCGCGCTCATTTTGCTTTCGCCGAGAGGGTAGCACACATTTTCCATGACCGTCATATGGGGCCAGATGGCATAGGATTGAAAGACCATGCCGATTTTTCTCTTGTGCACCGGAACAAAGATTTCTCGCGTGGTCGAAACCACCGCGCTATCGCCGATCAAAATCTCACCGCGATCGGGGCGCTCGAGTCCCGCCAGGCAACGCAGCGTCGTCGTTTTGCCGCAGCCGCTCGGACCCAAAAGCGTCAGCAATTTACCTTTGGGGACCTGGAATGTTATGCCGGCGACAGCACGGACTTGTCCATCATCGCCGTCAAAGTCCTTGCCCAAGCCCGAGACGCTAATCACTGCTTCATCCTTTTACGCCGTAGCGGCGGCCTATTTGCTGGGCGGCCACGACGAGGAGGGAAAGCGCAACCACCAGAACAACCCCTAGTGCGGCCACGCCGTTATAGCTGCCGCGCTCATAGATATTGAAAATCTGCACGCCCACGGTTTGATTTTCCTTGGTATAAAGCATCAAAGAAGTGCTCACGTCACGAAAAGCGTGCACCGTCACCCAAATCCATGCGGCGACGAGCCCGGGTGAGAGCAACGGTAAAAAAATCCGCCGAAAGGTGCGCGACCAAGAGGCCCCGGCCGCATACGACGCTTCTTCCAATTCGCCGTGAATCTGTGACATGTTCGCGGAAACGATGCGCAGCCCGAAGGGCATCCAGTTCGTCACCATGGCCAGCATGATAATCCAAACGGTGCCATAGACGAGTCCTCCCCACGGCACCGCCAAATAAAGCCAGAGGAACGCCAGTCCCAAAACCAAACCCGGCACGGCCAGAGGAGCGAATGCTAAAAAATCGAGAAATATTCGCCCGCGAATTTTGGTGCGGATGACGATCCAGGAGATCACCGCCACGAGCAACGCGATGATCACTCCACTCAAGGTGCTGATCAACGTGCTGTTAAAAAATGACAGCAGCGTGTCCGGATAGACAAACAGGACAAAATGATACTGCTTGAGGCTCATCATGCCGAGGGCACGCCATGAGAGCGGCTGAGGAAACGGCAGCAAAGAGTTCCACACCAATACCAGCAAAGGCAGCCCGATGGTCAATCCCAGCAAGGTCAATGCGCTCGCCGCGATGACGTATCTAACGCGGCCGAGCTCAATGACGCGCGGGCGATAGCCTTTTCCGGTAACGGTCATGAAGCGTTTGCCGGCGCGGGTGGCGCGGAGATAGAGCGCCACCCCGAGGAGTGAAACCGCGAGCAAGGTGATGGCATACGCGCCGGTCAATCCGTAATCAACCGGGTCGGTGCTCGTTTTGAAATAGATCTCGGTGCTGTAGGTGTCGATGCCATTCGGGTAGCCGATCAAAGCGGGCACTTCGAAAACTTCCAGCCCGCGGGCAAAAGCCAACAGCAGCATCGCCGCCACCGCGGGCCGCAGCAGCGGCAGCGTCACGCGACGAAAGACCCGCAGCGGACTCGATCCCGCCACTCCGGCGGCCTCTTCGAGAGAAGGATCGATCGAGCGCAAGGCCGAAGTCATGAGAATGAAACTGGTTGGGATCAAATCGACACCGGCGACCCAGATCATTCCCCAGATCGTGTAAATGTTGAAAACCGGTCGATCGATGCCCGGGAGAAGCATGAGCCAGTGATTGATCCAGCCGGTCTTAGGGCTAAGGAGAAATATCCACGCCACGGTCATGAGGATCCCCGGCAGAATCATCCGCGCAGTAGCCAAAACAAATATGACGTTTTTAAACGGCGTGTTGGTGCGTTCGACCACCCAGGCGAGAAATGTCGCGCCTGTAAACGCAAGCGCTGAGGCGCCTGAAGCCAAGATGAAGGAATTTTTTGTTGCTGCCCAGAAGGCGGGATCGCTGTAGGCGCGCCGGAAGTTATTGAGGGTGAAGTTCAGAGACCAAAAACCCTCGCGCCCGGGGCTGACGGTCTTGAGGCTGCCCCACACCAGCATAAACAACGGCACCGCGACTTGCCAGATCAGAATCGCCACGACCGCGACAAGAATTATGGCTTTAAGATCGAGCCGTTCGAAGACGCGCTCCGACAATGACGATGAAACCGAAGATTGATTGCTCGCGAGCATGCTGAGTTGTCCTTGAATCGCGATCCAAGCGCCAGCTAACACGTTTGAAAATTTCGTGTCAACTTTGAATGGCGAACGATTGACAAAAAGTCGGCGCGCTTCCTAGTATACCCTGTTCAACGAGAAGCCGATGGTCGAGCACTGGACACCCGATTGGAGCACGCCGGTTTTTTCAATCGCCGAACGAGAGCGGCGATGGCAGGCCGTGCGCAACCTCATGGCCCGCGACGGCGTCGATGTCGTCATTTGCCTGCCCAACACCAGTCGGCGCGACCGTGGGCAGCAAGACTCGCGTTACCTTACCCAGCTCGGCGAAAACTGCGAGGAGACTACCGTCGTGTTTCCTCTTGAAGGCGAGGTGACCGCGTGGCAAACCCGCGCTGGCGCCACGCCGTCGTCCAATTGGTTGAGCGATATCCGCGCGGCGAGGTATGGGGCCGGCGCCGAAGTCGTTATCGCCCGCTTGAAGGAGATGAATTTTGCGCGCGGCGCGCTTGGTATCGCGGGACTTACCGGTTCGCTGCTGGCGCGCACGCGCGCGCCGGAAGGGGAAGCGAACTGGCAATCCGTGGAGATGATCAAACGAGCTTTTCCCGACGCCGGAGTGGTCTCAGCCACGAATATTCTCGCCGAGGCGCGATTCCAGAAGAGCGATGAGGAGATAGAATTTATTCGAAAAGCCGTGACCGTCGCCGAGAGCTCCATGCGAGCCGTCGTCGACCATGCTCGTGACGGCGTTGCCGAGCGCCAGGTGTTTGCCCATATGCTCTATGCCAGCGCGGCTGCCGGCGGGTCCATGCCCGTGATGTTCGGCTGGATCAGCGGGCCGTTGGGAAAGACCTATACTCGTCTCGAGCAGCCTTCTTTCCGAAATTTCGCGAACGGCGATGTCCTGCTGTGCGAGATCGAAGGGCGCTGGGGCGGTTACATCGGTCAAATCGACCAGGCCTTTTCCATCGGCCCCGCTCATGCGGATTTTAGAGACGCAAACCAGCTCGCTTGGGAATCATTCAACCGTGTTTTGGCTGTCGTGAAGCCGGGCGTGACGGTGCGTGAATTGATCGACGCCAGTTTAGTCCGCGGCATGAACGGCCGGGGAGTCGCAAGCCTGACCATGCATGGACGAGGCACGGGCGATGACGGCCCGCTGGTTACGCCGAGAAGCCGCTCGCCCGAGGTTTTGGCGCTACAGTTAAAGGAAGGCTGTTGTGTGATTATCAAACCCGACGCGGCAGTGGATGGAAAATCCAACTATGGCCGTTGGGGAGACTGTGTTGTGGTGCGCCGACACGGAGCCGAGCGGCTTGGCGCGCGGCCGCAGCAGATCTACGAGTTGGTGTGAGCATTCCGAAGGAGGCGTGATGGCAAAGATCCAGACCTTCGATCATTGCGGTGTCGTTGTTGAAGATATCCCAAGAGCGCATCAATTCTACAATAAACTGCTCGGCGCGAAACCTTTGTGGATCGCCAATCTCAACACGTACAAAGCGTACCAAGGCTGGGCGCTAATTTCTTTTGTCGAGATGGGCGGGCACCGCTTCGAGCTCTGTCTCGCGCAGCACCCGCTTGCGCCCGCTGATTCTTCCCGGCCCTTTCCGCGCATCGGCTTTGCGCTGACGGACGAAATCATGGAGCGGCTGCTGCTCGAGTTAAAAGAAGCGGGCATCGCCTACGAAGGTCCCATCTCCTATCCGGACACACTGCCGTTGAAGCAAACGATCCGTGTGCACGATCCCGACGGTAACACCATCGAGTTCTCCACCCGGCGCTGAGGAAATTCCTATGATCGAATACGAAAACATCAGCCACATCGCCCTTGAAGTTACCGATCTCGATCGAGCGGGGCAATTTTATGGGGAAGTCTTGGGCATGGATATCATCCACCGTGATCAGGGCGAGCTTGGACGAGGGCGGATTGTTCTGCGCAACGGCAGCGGGCAACTCCTGCTGCTGGAAAAAGTCGACGCCCTCGCGCCGCGTTCACGTTTCTGCGGCCCGGACAAAAACAAGGTGCCGGACCCAGGCGGCCCGCCACGCTATTCCGGCGCTCATCTCGCGATGAGCGTGGGCTCGGTGCAGGAATATGATGAAGTCTTCGCTGGACTTTCGCGCTCCGGCATTTTCATGGAAGGCGATATCTTGGCGAAGGAGCGGGCTCCCGGTGAGAAGAGCGTCTATTTTTACGATCCGTTCGGCAATCGCCTGCAGCTCATTATTCTCGGCGCGGCGAAGCAAAGATCGGCATCGGCGGTTGTTCGATAACCCATTTCAGTCAATGCGAGTGCGCGCCAAGGACGTTTGTTCCGACAATTTGGTTTGATTTTCTGATTTCTATGACCCTGCTTTTAAAGCGCAACGAAGTCGCCGATCTTTTGGACATGCGCCAAGCGATTCGCCTGACAGAGAAGGTTTTCGCGGAACAGGCGGACGGCGAAGTCCAGGCGTGGGCCCCCTTTGTCGTCGGCCATGATGATCATGAGCTCCGGGTCAATGCCGGCTCGCTCTCTGGGATGCGTTTGGTTGGCTTACGCTCGGGGATGGGCAAAGCGGGATCGCAACTGCTCCTATACAGCACCCGTGAGGGGCGGCTTTTGGCGATTATGGCGTATCCGTTTAGTTACTACCGGGTGGGCGCTACGGTTGGCCTTGCGGTCGATAAGTTGGCCAAGACCGATGCCCGCTCGATGATCATTGTCGGCACCGGTCGCATCGCGGCCCTGTCGTTGGAAGCGATCTCTTCCTTGAGAAAATTTGCCAGCGTTTGGGTATACAGCCGCAAGGATGACTCGCGCCGGGAGTTTTGCGTGATGGCGAGCCGTCGCTTCGGCGTCCTCGCTGAGCCGGTCAGCGAGCTCGAGCCGGCCGTGCGACAAGCCGACGTCGTGGTCGTCGCCACGAGCGCCGAGGGGGCGGTGGTTCGCGGACAGTGGCTAGCGGCCGGCGCGCATGTCAGCACGGCAGGCATCCGCCACGAGATCGACGACCAAACCTATTTGCGCGCGGAGTTAGTCGTCGTTGCCAGCCGTGAGCAGGAGGAACGTTTCGTCGCCGACGTCGGCACCGACAACGTTTTGCTGCGCCTCATCAACGAAGGAAAGTTGCATTGGGGTGATGTTCCTGAGCTTGGAAAAGTCATCTCGGGAGAAAAAATGCGGCCTTCTGGAATCAGCGTCTTCCGTGAGTCCCAAGGCGGCTTCGGTGATATTATCCTGGCGCATTGGCTCTATGAGCGCGCCACAGAACTCGGACGGGGTCGAGAAATCAATTTCAACGAGTAAGTGAGCTGTGATTTCCGCCTTTGTTCCAAATCGGCGGTCAAACCGGAATGATTATTGGGCGGTCGTTGAGTTTGCCCAAGCGCCTGACACCGGTTTCACTCACCGCTACCGTGTCGCCCCATGAAAGAACTTTAGTTTTGTCCTGAGTGCCGATACGCGGTCCGACGATGAACACTTGTCCAGGTTCGATTTCCCTTTGCAACGAGCCGGAAGATTCCGCGTTTAGGCGAATGACCGGATAGTCCTCTCCGAGTCCCCTTCCGTGCAGCGGCACGGCGAGAGCTTTGTACCCTCGCGCTTCGACAAACTCGATGTAGCCGCGAATAACGTATTCGTACGTGGCTCCCGGGCGGATTCTATCGATCACCAAACGGAAGGACTCTACCGCCACATCATGGAGCCGTGCGTATTCCTCCGAGGGTTTGCCGACAAAGATCGGACGCCTTACCTGGGCGATATAGCCCGCGCACTTTGCTTCGATCTCGCTGATAATCACATCGCCGACCACAAGCGGTCGCACCGGCGGTACTCGGCTCATGCACGACGGCGATGCTCCCGCGCCCCAGAGAACCAGTGTCGGCAGCTCGCCGCCATTGCGCACCATGCAACCGACGATTTCGGCATAAACCTCATGTTCGCTGACACCGGGCTTTGCCGCGACCGCCGCCGCCAGAACACTTTTCTCGGCGATTTCCGTAGCGCGTTCCAACGCCGCAATCTCTTCCTCGCTCTTGTTCTGCCGCACTTGCACTATCGCTTCAGTCGCGTCGGCAAAGCCCGCCTGGGGAAACCACTGTTGGAGGCGGGACAAAGTTCCATAAAGCATCAACCCGTCCGGCGCACGCGGCGTCCCGCCAATGCCCACCACGCCGATGGACGCTTTTTCCAAACCCCGTTCGCGAATCGAGGCGGCGAAGTTTTCACTCCACGCGCAATTTGAACCGCGCACGTCGCGCACCCAATCCTGCATCTCTTGCCACCACTCGGCGGGCTGCGAGTCCGCGCGCACCCAGCATGTGGGTTCCCCTTGTGCGGGAAAAAACAGCGCGGCCTCATTGGCAAAGCCGCCGATCTGAGTCAGGTAGCGTACATCGGCTTGAAAGGCTTCGTTGTGCCCGGTGTTGCAAGGGACAATGAGCGCGTCGAAGCCGCGCTCGTTCATCATTTCGCGCACTTTGGCGTAACGTCGCTGTCGCTCCGCCACGGAGAAAACAAAAGGCAATCGACCAAACTTTCTTTCATTCGAGATCGTCATCGACAAGTTCCAGTTACCTGCGCCAATAAAACCCGAAGCGCAGCATTGCTAATTCTTCTGCGGCTGCACACGAAAGTATTTCTTATATTCATCGCGCAGCCGTTCGAGCCTTGGATCGGTTTCGTCAGCTCCCGCAATGACAAACGGAACATTTTTGAAATATTGCGGGTGTGGGTTCTCCACGTCTTTGCGCACGGGCACGACGATCTCCTGTTTCGCCAGCCACTGCTGCGTTTCTTTGCTCAGCGCCCACTCCATGTAAAGCTTTGCCGCGTTAACATGGGGCGCATTCTTCATCATGCCATGCACCGACGGGAAATAGCCCACCGGATCGGCGTTCCAAATCGCCAACGGCGCGCCTTCCTTTTGCATGGAGATAATATTGTTGAGATAGATATAGACTCCGAACGTCAATTCGCCCGATGCCACCAGGTTGCGGATTTGATTGTTGCTGAAATAAGGCTTGGCTTCGTTATTGCCCAAGCGCCGCATGAAATCGCGTCCCTTGTCTTCGCCGCGGCGGAGCTCCATGGCGGTCCAAAACTGCCACAGCGTGCCGCCGATATCGACCCCGGTCTGTCCCTTCCACTTTGGATCAAGCAATGCGTCATAACCCGCTGCCAACGGGTCAGCTTTGACGACCGTGGAATTGTAAATGGTGTGAACCGTGCGAAAGCTTATTGGCGTCCACATGCGATGGGGCACTTTGAAACCACCGACGAAATTATCTTCCTGGGGAGAGCGGTAAACTTGCAGCAAGCCTTTGTCTTTGAGCTGTCCCATCTGACCGCTCCCCATATGCGCGATGTCGGGAACTTTCCCTGCTTGGATCTCAAGCATCATTCGCTCTAGCAGCTTGCTGCCGCTCGCCATCAGCACCTCGTCGATATCGAGCCAAGGATAGGCTTCTTTCATCTTCTGCCCGACGGATTTTTCCCCCGGCTCGACGGTGCTGGTGCTGTAGATCACCAACTTACCCTCTTTTTTCGCGGCGCCGACCAATGGATCCGTGACGGCCGCCGCGAATACAATATTCGGCGCGAAAACCGACAGAATCAGCCCAAATAACACGCCGCTGATCCGGGGCAAACTTTTCGTGATTTTCATATCTCCCCTCACCATCGAGCTGTTAGTTTACATTGGCAGTTATGCCTGAAACTCTTACGAAAGGTATCGTCATCCTGTCAAGTGAATTCGCCGTTGACTCCGGAGCGCGACCAGGTTTAGAAGTGAGATGTTACGTAGACGCGATGCGGTTTCTTATCGTTATGAAAATCTTGTTCCTGCCGACGGAGGTGCAATGATGGCTAAAACGCAACCAGCAACCGAGCGCCGCGATACGCACGAGACCGCGGTGACACCGGGGGGCACCACGCAGGAGTCCTCCGGGTTTCAGAAATGCTTTTACACCCTATGGGGGAGAGAAGGGGATAAAATTTGGGAGCCTGTCCCTAACGAAGACCTTGTCGGCAGCATTGTTGAAGGCACTGGGCGGCAAGATTGGCGCAAATTGCGACCCTTCGACCTCTTACCGGATCTTGACCCGACCCGCGGCGGTGTGGCTCACAAACTCCTTTACGTCGGTGAAAAACTGCGTGTTGCTTGTTCAAGTATCACCGGGCCTCAGCCGATCTTCGAGCGTGCGGGAGACTACGAGACGATCTTCTTCCAATTTTCCGGAATTGCTCTCCTCGAAACCAGCTTCGGCTGCCATGAGCTCCGCCCGGGTGAGATGCTCTATATTCCAGCTATGGTTGCGCACCGCACAATCGGTAGTCCCAACTGCCGGCGCATGGAATACTATCCGAAGGATCCCGTCCAAGTCATGCTCGATCCGAATCGTCCGCTGGCTGAAGGCCAATTTTCGGCGTCGCGCTTGGGAGACGAAAACCTCATCGAGCAATTACCGCAAAACGTTGCGCTAACCAATGGAAAGATCCGCGAACGCCTCACCCACTGGGATAACCTCCCTGGTGAAGCGTTTTTATTTGAGCGCACGTATGACTGGATGGTGGGCAAGGCAGAAAGCGGACCGAAGCCGATTAAGGTGCGTCCCTTTGATTACATGGTGACGGATGGCCGCGGCGTTCGTACGGCGATGTTATGGAAGAGCCCGACCTTCCGCCAGCAAGTCTATGCGAACCCGGGTCGCCAACCGGCGCCGCATCGAGGCTATGACGAGGACGAGTATTGGTTTCAGTTCAGCGGTCTGGTCGATCAAGAAACTGAACACGCCGCCTATCCCATCGAGGCCGGCGAATGCTCGATGGCCGAGGCTGGTATCTCACATACCAGCACGTCCTATCCCGGCGCCAATCGCCTCACGAGTTACACCAACAAACCCTTGAGGATGGTGGCCGACCCGAGCCAACATCTGCGCACGAGTCGTTGGGAAGTTCGCCAGATCGAATAACCGGATCGCCGTTCGGTTTCCATCGGACTTTAGCGGTGTTCCGGGCCAAATGGAGCTTGGTTCCCAAGCCGCCGATCAATCAAACCGCTTCATAAGATTATTTCCGACAGGGTTAATACCGTTTCCGCGACGCGGTTGGGGAAATCGAATGACAATTCGCGTTTGACCCTCGTGTGTCGCTCACATTGACAACGCGCAAACGCCCGTGAAATAGTCGCATGAAAGTTAATGTCCCGGAGGAAGCGCCAATGGCCGATGCAAAGATCGAATTACAGCCGGAGTCTACCGGTCTCGTCATTGTCGATATGCAGGTGGAAGGGTGCGAGCGCCACGGGGCCGGCGTGAAGCCGGTGATCGGCAATATCCGCCGTTTGCTCGATCGCTTCCGCGCTGTGAACGGCAAGATCATCCACGTCCAATCCGTCCGCACCAAGGATCACCCCGAATTCACCGTCTTCGGCCGGCCGTACGGCTTGTTGCTCGGCAGCCCGGGCGCGGATTTTGTCGAGGAACTACAGCCGCTGCCCGGCGAGAATGTCGTGCAGAAAACTTCCCATGATTGTTTTTACAAGACTTCGATGGAGGCGGTGCTGGAAAAGCTCGACCTGCGGACGTGCAGGGATAAGATCGTCGTGACCGGCATCGGTTCGAGCAACTGCGTCTACCATGCGGTGATCGGCTTTCACATCAGGAATTACTACAGCATCGTGCCCGAGGACTGCATCCACGGCGTCCATCCGCAGTCGCAGCCGTTCGCGCTGCATCAGTTCCGCTCCGGCGCCTACAATTTCAACGTTACGGTTGCGCGCTCCGATGATCTTCAGTTTGCACCCGAAAGCCTGCCGCTGCAGCGCGCATCCGGCAGTTGAGTTTTGTTTGTGCGGCGCAGGCATTCGTGGAATCTGCCGCTCGCGTTGGCGATCGCCTGGTTTGGCTGCAGCGGCGTTCCCACGGCGGCGCAAAGTTTGAAAGTTCCGTTCGCGGCGCTGTCGCCCAACTATGCGCCGCTTTGGATCGCCGATCACGCCGGGTTTTTCAAGAAGCACGGCCTGGACGTGCAGCTCGTCTATATTTCCGCCGGCTCGGTGATCGTGCCGGCGATCCTGTCCGGCCAAGTGGACATTGCCAACATGAGCTCGGCGCCGGCGCTGACCGCCTGGGCGCGCGGCGCGGAACTGAGCGCTGTCGGCGTAACGTCAAATCGTCTGCTGCACGTCATCATGACTCGCAGCTCGATCAAAAAGCCCGAGGAGCTCAAGGGGAAAAAGATCGGCGGCGACCGCTACGGTTCGCTGTCGGATTTGATTCTTCGCGCCGCGTTGCGCCATTACAATTTAGTGCCCGACCACGACGTCGCGGTGATTCAAACCGGCGGCTTGCCCGAACGGCTCGGCGCGCTCAAAGTCGGCGCCATCGACGGCGCCATCATCACCGGCGATACCGCACTGGAAGCCGAGAAATTGGGCTTTCATAAATTGATCGATTTGAGCCAGCTGCCGATCCAATATCCCAGCAGCACGATCATCGTCAGCAAATCCTTTCTCGCGGCCAAGCGCGACACGGTGAAAAGGTTTCTGCGCGGCTGGATCGAGGGCATCAAAATCGCCAAGACCGACAAGGACTACACCGTCGCGGTGATGCAAAAGTTTCTCAAATCAAGCGATCGATCGGTGCTCGACAAAACTTTCGAAATCTATAAAGCCGTCCACGAAAAAGTTCCGGCGGCCGACCCCAGGTTGATGGGCGCCGCGCTGACCCAACTCGCCGCCACCGTGCCGCAGATGAACCAACTCAAGGTCGAGGACTTCACCGACCGGAGCCTGATCGCAGACCTCGAAGCGGAAGGCTTTATCGCCAAAGTTTACGACGGGCGCTAGAGGGCGCCCAGGCGGCTATGAAGGAACTACTTGATACGAACTGTCGCAAAGGCGTCACTGCCGAAGGTTTTCATCGGGGCGCCAGTCAGAGTTCACCTGGATTCCCGCACAAGCATGTGGGAAAACGGAATAAGAATCAACATTGTTGCATGGCAAGCTGCGCGGAATGAGTCCGCATCGATCAAAGGAGGTTTCTATGCGTCACTTTCAATACAATCGTGCTTTGTGCCTTGCTCTTTTGTATCTCTTGCCGGCACTTTTCGCGGTGAGCGCGAGCCGCGCTTTCGCCCAGACGCCGTTTTACCAGGGCAAGACGATTACACTTATCGTCGGCGCCGGTCCCGGTGGGATGGGTGATTTGCGCGCGAAAGCTCTCGCATCGACTCTCGCCAAACATATTCCGGGAAATCCGACGATCACTTTTCAATATGTGCCGGGCGGTGGCGGGCGAACGGCTGCCAATCGTCTCTATAACAACACACGCCCCGACGGTCTCACGTTATTCCGGATTTCCAGCAGCATCATACCCTATGCCGTCCTCGGCGAGTCGGGCGTTCAATACGATATCGATAAGCTCATTTACCTCGGCACCACCGAACACCTTCTCTACTATCTCTTCAACACGCGGGCCGAGGCGGGTCTCAACACTTTGGCGAAACTTCGCGCCGCCACGGGGGTGCGCATCGGCAGCGCTCCGGTAGGCCACACCGGCTACATCCACAGCCGCTTGACGGCCTACCTGCTCGATATGAAAGAGCCGAAGATCATTCCAGGATACGAAAATGAGGACCTCGACGTCGCTTTCGCGCGCGGCGAAGTGGATGCGCAAGTCGCCTCCACGGGTACGGTCATCCAAAATGATTTGGTGAAGAAGAAGCTAGCGGATTTCCACGCCGCTATCGAGATTCCCAGGGGCCGAAAAGATCCCCGTTTCACCCATCTCAATCTTCCCGACATCGAAACTTTCGCCAAGTCGGACAAAGAGAGAAACTTGCTGAACATGGTGCGCAATTTCAGATCCATCGGCACCGCTCTCCTCCTGCCGCCGGGCACACCCAAGGACCGCGTGGATATTCTAAAAGAAGCCGTGCGCAAGACCCATACGGATCCTGCATTCATCGCCGAGTACAAAAAACTCACCGACGGTGACGAGCCCACGCCGCTGATGCCCGACGAGCAAGCGAAAGTAGTCAAGGAGATTCCGCGCGACGCCGAAACAATTGAGCTGTTCAAAAAATTCGCCGGCACCGGAGCTCTGCCATCGCGGTAGATTCAACTCATCGGTACAGTTCGAAGGGGATTGTGCGAAATTCTTCGTAAACCTCCGCCTGCCGTCGGCATCGGTCATTGCAGGCCAATCGCTCTGATGACCGCACGTTCAATGCGGTGGGCAATTATTATTCACTGCTACCGGCCGGCGGAAACGTCGATGGGCACGCCGTCGGGATCGGCAAGTTGAAATTGGCCGTGCTGGCATTTCGCCAGCAGCTTGAGCCTGATGTCGCCTTCGGTGCCGCCGGGTTTGGGTGAAAGGGCGGGATTTCTGTTGACCAGAGCCTTGAGATCCTTTTTGAACGTTTCGATGTCCTCGACTTTGAAGCCCAGATGATCCATGTGTCTCGGCTCGATGCCCGCGCCTTCGTAATCGCTGATCGCCCACGGCGAAACGACCATCGTCACCCGCCCGTCCGTTAAATAATGATTCGGATCGTCGGCGGGCTTTTCCAGTTCCTGCAGCTCATACACTTCCCGATAAAACTTGGCCAGATTCGCCGGGTTCAACGAGCGCAGAACGAAGTGACTGATGTAACGATCCTGCTTCCATTCGCCTTCGACGTAGACTTCCGCCCGGTTGGTCATCGCCTGTTGCGATAAATCGAAAACGTAGCCGTCGGGATCATGGGTGCTGATGCCGGCGAAGGGGCGATTGGTCGGCCGTTTGACCAACTGGACGGCAGGATATTTTTCGCGCAGCCGGGCGCCGACTTTTTCGACGTCCTCGACTTCCAAACCGAAATGCTCGAGTCCGGCTTGCCGTCCCAATTTCTGCGGGATGATGTTCATGCCGATGTAGCCGTCGCCGATCGCCACGGCGCTCTCCGGCCGAGGGGATTTGGACGTTTTCATGCCGAACAGCGCTTCGTAAAACCGGCTCAACAGCACGTAGTTGTCGCTGATGATGGCTAGGTGTTTGATCTTTGCGGACATGTCCAGCTCCTTATTTTTTCGATGGCTCGTTATAAAGTTGGCCGATGAAGCCGCTCTTTTCCAGCTCGGCGAGGATACTGTTGTCGATGAAATTTTCCTCGTTTAGCTTGGCCGTGTCAGGAACTTCTTTGCCCATTTGATCCAGCGCGAATCTTACCGCCCGTCTGTCGCCGTAGGGAATTGTTTTGTAGACCGGCCGATAGATTTCATGACTTTTCTCCAAGATCTCCCGGTCGTTGATCTTGAGATACTTGGCCAGGACCTTGATCGCCAGCTCTTTGTCCGTCTTGAAAACTTTGATGCCTTCGACCCAAGCGCGTAGAAAGCCTCTGGCCACATCCCGATTGCTCGCCAGAAATTTCTTCGAAGCAATGACGCCGTTCACGGGATAATAAATCGGCAGTTTACTGAGATCGATGGTGACGTGATAGCCCAACTTTTCGGCTTGGACCAATTTATCGCCGGAAAGCATCGCGCCGTCGATGGCGCCCGACGTCAAAGCGGCGAAGCGGGTTGCTTCGCCGCCGGTCTGCAGTATCGTTACGTCCTTGTCCGGATTGAGCTTGTAATGGCGCAACGCTTCGCGCAGCGCCATGTCGGTCAGCGAGCCGAAGCGGCTGACGCCGATCTTCTTGTTCTTCAGATCCGCCGGGCTCTTTATGGAAGCTCCGGTGACCACGGTTTCCAAGAGCTGATCGACGCCGCTGGCGATCAAAACCAAATCGAAGCCTTTCGCCCAAGCGCCGATCGCCGACGGCGGCGCCATATTGGCAATCTTGACGTCGCCGGAGATGATCGCCTGGATGATCGTCGAGCCGCCCGGAATGTACAACAGCTCCGTGCTCACGTTGTTGCGCTTGAAGAATCCCGCTTCATAGGCAATCCACAACGGTCCCGCCGTAGGCGACAGCGAGACGTAGGGAACTCTCAAAGTCTGGGCCTCGAGAATTCTCCAAGCCGGAAACAGAAGCCCAAAGAAAAGAGCAAATGCCAACGCATGTCGGAGACGGGAATGCATTAGTGGGCCTTTCGAAATGACCAGTAACTGCTAACTAACTAACTTACCGCGGACCGTACCAACTGAATCCGCAACCTGTCAACGGCGTGAGTAGAACAGCATTGCTTTACGTCAAGTGTGTCCGCGAAGCCGATCCATTAGTCTTTGAATCGCGGGACTAATCAGCCGAAGGAAATCGTCGCGCGACACCAAACGTCGCGACCTAGCGATAGCCAAAATTTTCTTTTTTGCTCCGGTGAAAATTAATGCCCTGCAAAAACAATAGCAGATTGCCGGACGTTTGCTTAAATAGAAGTCACACTGATTTTCCAAGCGACCCCCTGCTATCCCCAATCAAGGCGTGTTTTTCGCTAGTGCGACCTGGCGGCATGATTGCATTAGTAAGAGCGGATTTTATTACCGTCGCCGCGGTCGCCTAGAACCAAAAAATGATTACAACGGGTGAGAACGGAGAAACCATGGATCGTCCGTACAACGCTGTTGCAAAAACCGGGGAGGCAGGTTCTCAGATCTTTCGGAAAGGTTCGGGGCACTTTGCATTGAAAATTTGGGGTCGATTCCCTCCTAACTGGATCGGCGGTCTGTCTTCCGGACTTTCGCGCACGGCATCAGCATCATCAGCGGCGACGCTAAAAAAAAGAGGATCGCTTGGCATGCCGAGTTCGAGATTAAGCCGACGCGCGGCTCCATCGATCTAAATAGAATCGACTACCTTGCTTTGGCTCAGGATCACGTCGATACAGCCGCGCCGTCGAATATATTATTGGATGAGTTTATTCTCGAAAACGAAGTACGGAAACATAATGGCGCGGCGTACCTCGAGGTGTAGGCGAAAGACCAGCTAGGATTTCTCGGCGCTCTGCTCAGCCGCTTGGCGTTCTACACGCTGTTCCCGGAGGCGCTGATCATCGAAACAGTCGATGGCAAAATTTTCGAGCGTTTCTGGATCAAAGGCGTCGGCGGACAAGCACCGTCGGACGCGGCGATAAATGTTCTGCGGCGAAAGCTCGAAGGATATTTGACACAACCGTAGAATCTTAAAATTTCGAGATATGCCGATCCCTACTCCGCCTGTTCGAGCCCCGTTACCGCAAACTTAATTGGTTTCTCTCGCTCTGCTGCAAAATTGCGGACAAAAGCACCTGCAAAGCTCTTTGCGATGACTAATCATCGCCACCCTTTCCTAAAGTTAGCTCGAGAGAGTGCCTTCAAGTTCCGCAGTACGGACTGAGCAGGGTCACGGTCGAGATGATTAAAAACTGGATGGTTAACGTTATAAGCAGATCGATGACCGCTTTGCTCGACGGGTGCCTGATCGGATGGAATTATCCTTCGGTAAAAAATTCGAGGGCCGACTTGATCGTTCGGAGTGAATTGATCCAGGCGCGAGAAAGCGAGTTTTCGTCAATCGAGCCGGCAGGTTTAGAACCAGGCGGACGGAGCTAGGTCAAGTATCCCAATGAGTCCGGATCCAGAAGCCGGCTAGGAAAGCCGTTGCGCCGATCGCCAAGAGAAGCCATTCGACGCCGTAGCGGGGGAGATAATATCCCTCCAGTACAGCGATGCCGTAGAGAGCAAGGATCATGAAACCACGTTTAAGCCATTTGAAAAAATTCATGGTCATGGACTAGGGCACAAATCGTACCAGCGGTGGGCTTAGTAACTTGAGCGAACCCGGCGTCATTTTTGAGACAGAAGATGACGAATTGCGCGTCAAATTTGTGCCACATGCGACACGCCACGGACGCATTGGCAGGCACGACATTGACTTGCCCTCGTAGCGATGAGGGGAGGTATCACTTCCGCTGTGGCAGGGCGCTTGGTGCTAGCGGCCGCGATGAGGCCGATTCATTAGTTCAACATGCGATTGTCGTCGACGTCGCCCTTGGCGATTTTCTCTAAATCATCATGCTCGTGTCCGGACCTCCGATTTACCGCGCTTAGGCGGGGAGCACACGAATCCGCGGCTATCGTCTACAAATTAAAAAGTCGCTTGGCATTTTTGTAAAGTATTTTTTCTTTAACTTCGCCTGACAATGCCGAGTGGTTGCGGATATGCTGCAGGTTGCCCGGAAACTCGCAGTCCCAATGAGGAATGTCTGAAGCGAATAAGAAATGATCGGCGCCGACGTAGTCGATGGTTTGCGCCAGCTGCGACTCACCGGGCTCGATGCTGAAATAAACCTCCGATTTTCTTACCAGCTCACTGGGTTTTTCTCTGAGCAGCGGCATTTCGATCTCCGCGCGCTTTTCCCAGTGCTCATCGAGGCGGTCTAAATAGTACGGCAGCCAGGTCGCGCCGATTTCTAAAAAGGCGAAGCGCAATTTGGGAAATCGTATCGGCACGCCTTGGCAGATCATGCTGGTAAACTGCAGCAAGATGCCGGCGGTGAAGGCGTAGGCATGAACTTCGGCGAAGGTGTTCAAGCCCTCGGCGCCAAGCTCGCGCGACCAACTGCGGGTGCCGTGGATGCCAAGCACCGCGCCGCACCTTTCGGCGGCGGCGTACACCGGATCGTAGAAAGAATCGCCGAGCGCCAACGGCAAGCCCACCGGCAGGATCTCGAAGCCGATAAGCCCGCGTTCTTTGACGGCGCGCTCCAATTCCTCGGCAGCCGCTTGCGGCGAACGCATGGGTAACACACCGACGCACTTTACGCGATCGGACAGCGCGTTGTATTCCGCGGCAAAATGATCGTTACAGGCTTGCGCTACGGCGACTTGAAACTTGATCTCCTGCAGTCGGACCACGCTGCCTGAGCCCGTGGGAAAACAGACCGCAGTCTCGATTTGATGTTCGTCGAGGATATCCTTCCAGCGCGCAACCTGCTCACTGGCCGAAAGCTTGCTCCAGGTTTTCTCGGTGACAAAGTGATCGAACATGTAGTTGTCCCATGGCTGGTCGCCGGGACGAAGCGCGGTCGAACGGCGATTCCACGGCTCCTTCAAATATTTGCGGATTTCAGATTCTTTTTCGATGACATGGCCGTCGGCATCGATAGCAGTGAGATTGCTCATGGCTTTGCTCCTCCTGACTTTTTTGTGGGTTGGCTAATAATTCATACGAATCTGAGCTCGCCGCCAAGGTTGTTCGTTGCGCCGATTCCATTTTCACGGCATCCGCGCAACGGTCGCTCTACGAAGTCGTCTGTGCGTACGTCGGCATGATCACGCGCTAAACGCCGGCGCAGCCTTTGATCCCCGTTGCCGGCCTGCTTGTATCACGCCGCAATTGCTTTTTACCAGAACAGAGTTGCCTTGATTTGACGTTTTCGAAATTGCAAAAACACGGATACCGTGCCGGCGCAGCTATTATTGTCGCGCTTTTATCACTTGACGCTCATCCTAAATCTAACCTATCTTTATCGCGGGCTGGAAGTTTTCTGACTTCATAAGGTCGTAGCGCAAATCGGCTCAAAAAAAGGAGGCTGTATGGCCAAGCTGAGACACATAGCGGTGCACACGCCTGATCCAGAGAAGACCGCGGAGTTTTATAAGCGGGTGTTCGACATGGTCGAAGTCGGGCGCACCGACTCGCCCATCGCCCAGGGCGTGTATCTGAGCGACGGCACGATCAACATGGCTGTGCTGCGCTTCAAAACTGTCGAGGCGGCGGACCGCCAGGATGGACTGGGAGTGGTATTCGGGTTGCACCACTTCGGCTTTTGGGTCGACGATATTGAGGACACCCGGCGTCGCCTGGACGAGTCCGGCGCGGAATACCGCTTCGGCCGTCCTGAGACGGCGACGACGAGCTTCTTCGAAGAGAAGTACAAAGGACCCGATGCGGTGATGATCGATATCACTGCTCACGGCTGGGTGGGAGCGCAACCGCCGCCGAAAGACGCACAGAAAAACAGCGAGGACGCCGAAAAGGGCATTAGCGAGTTGTCTCGAGAGGTTTAATAACTTGAAATCGCAGATTTGGACTGGTTTTTTCCGCCGTGTGGGTTTTTTAGACGACTATCGTTTCGTAACCTCGTCGATTAACTTATACGCGCCTTGCAGGTCTCGATATTCCGGACGGTACACGGGCATGAATTTGTCACCGGGCTTGGGCCGATAGGGCTCGACGGCAGGATCTACGGGAACATCGTCGCGCAAACTGAAAACGGGATCGATGCGCATAAAATAATTTTGAAACTGAGTCTGGCCTTCTCGGGAAAGCAGCCAGTTGACGAATACTTTGGTTGCGCCGGGATGGGGGAGGCGGTTCATGATACTGAGGGAACCCTGAGTTGCGCGCATGTAGATTCCCTCTTTGAACGCGCGCGGCTCGAACCGGGACAACGGCAGATTCGATTTCATGCCGGCTTGAACATCGCTAGCCGACGGTCCGATGGCGACGGCGAATTTTCCCGTGGCGAGCCAATCGACGATCTGCCGGCCGTCCCGCGATATGGTGATATCCATTTCGCCGAAAAGCTGTCGGAGAAATTTGCCGCCGAGGTCGGGGTGGTAGTATGCGAACTGAAGAAACCCCTCGGGGAAGCCGGCCAGCTTGGGCTCCATCGCGGCGATCTTTCCTTTCCATTTGGGCTTGAGCAGATCCCAATAAGAAGTAAATTCCTTGGCGTCGACAAGCGTGGTGTTGTAGGCCATGTCCGAGCGCACGACTCCTTCGAAGACGAAGATGAACTTGCCCTCGGGGTCGCCGTAGTGATGGCGCTTGCCGAACCAGCTTGACTGATCTTTGACCTCGGGCAAAACCAACATCGGCTGAATCGGGTCGAGAACCTTCGCCGGATAAAGAATGTCCAGGGGCGTGCCCGTTGCGCCTAAATATATGTCCACGAGGTACTTGCCCGCTCTTCGCTCGCTCATCATCCTCGAGATCAGCTCGCCTCCTCGCCCCGTGGCCGACGAAAATTTGATCCCGGGGTAGCGCTTGTTGAATTCGGCGAACAGCTTATCGAAGGGACCGCGGGTGTGATAGACGCTGATCTGCCCATCTTTCTTGGCCGCCTCCACGGTTTCGTTCCACTCGGCTTCCCATGCCGGCTTGGCTTCGCCCGCCCACACGGAGATCGGACAAGCGTAAAGGAGAAATACGCAGCTCAAGGCTAGGCTTCCGGTGAATCTCATAAGCTCTTACCTCTTGGATTCGACGATACTACGCGAGGAATTGACACGTATCACGTTTGCGCAAATCTGAAAACACGAAGGTCGCAGGAGTTGGCGAGTCGTATTTTCTTAACCTTTTGATTGTTGTCGTGATAGGGCGATACGTGCTGGATTACTTCTCGCCGCAGGCGGCTTCGCCAGACGCACAGGTTCTTTTTTCATCATTCGCCATCAGACGCAAAAGCATACACGGTGCCGTGACGCGCGGCAGTGACCGCGACGCAATCTTCAGGAATATTTTCGCGCATCCCCTTCGCTTTGCCGAGATACGAAAGCGACGGGTCAGGCGCGACCCAATCGGGTTCTTTGGCGGAGCCTGCGATGACGTTCTTTGATGGAAGTGCATCGCTCGGCGCGATTGATCCGCATGGCGATAATTTTGCCTTGCGTAATCGTTTAAGCCCGCGAAAGAAATTTTTCCACCGCGGAGATGCTGTACGTCAAGCATCACACTCGGATGCGCTACGTCCTGCCATCACCGCGGCTGGTGAACGGATGATGAATTGTGATGTTGAGTTTCAGGTGCATCGCCAGAAAAATTGCGAAAGTGATTCTTCGGTGACACAGAGGCGCTTACTTCGGATCGATCGCTTCAAAGCGGGAACCGCCCGTCGCTCGCGGTGTGACCAGCATCGAAATGGCATCGCTGCGCTCGACCATAGTTGTGTATCAATTCCTGATTCCAGCGCCCTAGGTCGCGGCGTGACTTTTAATTCTGAGAAGAACCTAAACTTCAGTGGCAAAAGTTCGATCTAGTAGTCGTGGACTTGTCAGTTTCTTTGCGTCCGTCGGGCCAGGGAAGTAAGTCGATTCACGACCTTCTAAAATGACAGTTCCTCGGCTCGTTCGTTCCTCCGTGTGTCTGCTAGTCCACGGGTGTGCGATTTAGCGTTATCTGCAGCACGTGTTGCGATTTGTACCGATTTGCCCAGTAAGTCCAAATTTGTCCCGATTCGATCGTCGCAGACCGCACTTTTCAAGCTTAAATCTCTTTAAATTTTAGGATGTTAGGCTAGGCACAGACTATGCTTTCCGCAAAGGAAACCTGATGGATTCGCGATCTAACTTGAGTACTTCAAGAGCCAATTTCGTAGACGCGGTCATTTTCAATGTCAGCATTGGAATAGCGTTTACAGTTTTCTTGCTATTGATCTCGTCTTCTTACGCGATCGCGCAACAGCAAAGTTCTCTGCCCGCGTTAAAGCAACTCAGCCTCGAGCAGCTCATGGACGTCGAAGTCACTTCGGTCTCGAAAAAGGAGCAAAAGATCGGGCAGACGGCCGCCGCTATTTTTGTAATTACCCAAGACGATATTCGTCGCTCGGGTGTGACGAGCATTCCGAAGCTTTGCGCTTAGCGCCGGGAGTCACGGTCAGCCGAATCAATTCGAACCAATGGGCGGTCGGCGTGCGCGGTTTTGGCAGTAGCCTTTCCCGTTCGGTGCTCGTCCTTATCGACGGCCGCAGCGTCTACTCGCCGCTTTTTGCAGGTGTGTATTGGGATATCCAAGATACCTTGCTGGAAGATATCGATCGCATCGAGGTCATCCGCGGACCCGGCGGCACCATCTGGGGAGCGAATGCCGTCAACGGCGTCATCAACATTATCACTAAGAGCGCGACGGAGACGCAGGGATTGCTGGTGACTGCGGGAGGCGGTTCCGAAGAGAAAGGCTTTGGCGGACTGCGCTACGGCGGAAAAATCGGTGAAAATTTTAGCTATCGAGTTTATGGCAAAGGGTTTCGTCGCGACGGACAATTTACCCCGCATGTGAGTGATTTCGATGACTGGCAAATGGGCCAGGGAGGTTTTCGCACCGACTGGGATTTGAGTCGCCAAGATAATTTAACAATTCAAGGTGATTCATACCAGGGAAAGGTCGGACAGCGCACACTAGTTTCCAGTTTTACGGCACCATTTTCCACGGTAGTAGATGAAGCTGGGGGTGTGTCAGGCATGAATCTCCTCGGCCGCTGGCGCCGGAGCTTGAGCGAAACATCGAATTTGTCGCTTCAGGTCTATTACGATCGAACATTCCGCCGGGAAGCGTTCTTTCAAGAGCGACGCAACACCGTCGACTTGGATTTCCAGCATCGTTTCAAACTAACGGCGCACCAAGACCTGATTTGGGGATTGGGATACCGCTACACCAAGGGCGACACCGAGTCCGTTCCCACTGTCGTCATTTCACCGCGCAACCACGGCGAAAATCTCTTCAGCGCGTTTGTCCAGGATGAGTTCTTGTTTTTAGACGACCGTCTGCGCGTTACACTCGGATCGAAGTTTGAACATAACGACTACACCGGCTTCGAGTTCCAACCGAGTGCGCGGATTTTGTGGAACCCTGCCGAGCACCACTCTCTGTGGGCATCGATCTCTCGCGCCGTCAGGACACCAACGCGAGTCGACCGGGACATAGCCGTCTCATCTGCGCCGTTCCCGGCGCTTCCGCTTTTTACGCGCATTCTCGGTAACAAGGATTTCGAGTCAGAAAAGACTCTGGCTTACGAGGTCGGCTATCGAATGCAGCCGACAGATCGCTTTTTTGTCGACTTAGCTGCTTTCTACAACCGGTATGACGATCTTCTGAGCGCGGAGGTCGGTACACCGTTTGTCGAGCCGCCCGGTCGTCTTATTTTTCCTTTCCAGTTCGACAACAAGTTCAAAGCGCACGTCTACGGTATCGAGTTGGCGGCCGACTGGCGCTGGCTCGACTGGTGGCGGTGGCGCTTCTCTTATTCGCATGTACACATAAATCTCAAGAAAAAACCGGGAAGCACTGACATTACAATGGAGCAATCGACAGAAGGATCGAGTCCGCAGAATCAGGTTTCTTTGACCTCGTCCGTTGATTTGCCTGGCAACTTGCAGTTAGACGGTGTTTTTCGTTACGTCGACAGTCTTCCAGGACAAAGCGTCGGTCGATACTTTAACCTGGATCTGCGACTGGGCTGGCAAGCAACCAAGAACGTAGAGTTATCGCTGGTGGGGCAAAATCTGCTCTACGGCCACCACGCCGAATGGAGCGGCGGCACGCAAATTCAACGGGGCATTTATACGAAAGCAACTTGGCGATGGTGAACAGCTTCATATTTCGGTTTAGGTGCTGCGCTACCTTCGCCGCGTTTGGGGTCGCAAGGAAGCGGGCGATCAGAATTCTCTGCGCAACCCTCGCAATCGTCGCCGTCGGGATCGACTGGCAGGGTGCAATCTCGGTGGCAGCGGAATTGTCCCGCCCTGCCGAGTATGAAATCAAGGCTGCGTTTCTCTACAACTTTATCAAATTTACCGAATGGCCAGCGCCGGCGTTAGGAAAGCAAGAGGAGCCATTTGTTATCGGTGTGCTGGGCAAGGATCCATTTGGCGCTGCGCTGGATAAGATCATCGAGGGCGAGACCATTCATAATAAAAAAATCGTAGCGCGGCGATTTCCCAGGATGGATGAGGCGGCGGTCAACAGCCACGTTCTCTTCATTAGCTCTTCGGAAGAAAGCTCTCTGTCGACAATCCTAAGGCTTCTTGACCGGCAAGGAGTCCTCACCGTGAGTGAAATCGAAAGCTTTGCTCAACGCGGCGGCGTGATTCAACTCAAAAAAGAAAACAATAAGATCGTCTTCGAAATCAATGTTGAAGTGGCAAGGCGTGGCGGGCTTACCATGAACGCGCAACTCCTCAAGCTTGCCAAAGTCGTAAGAGGCCTCTCCTGACGATAACAGGTTTGAAAATGCCTTCATTTCGCGACCTATCGATCAAGCGCAAACTCACCTTGTTGGGAGTCTTGACCAGCGCCAGCGCGCTGATTTTGGCTTGCGCGGCGTTTGTCACCTACGATGTCAAAAATTTTTACGACGATATGGCGCGCAATGCGGCCACCCAGGCGAAGATTATCGGCTACAACAGCGCCGCGACCATCCTCTTTATCGATCCGCACAGCGCGAGCGAGACTCTTGCGGCGCTGAGCACCGAGCCGGACATTATTGCGGCGGGAATCTACACACGCGATGGCAACTTGTTCGCCAGCTACCCGGCGATCGGCTCATCCTTGACCGCAGCGACGTCATTGCCGAGATCTTTGCCCACGCGGGCGGACGGCCATCGATACGAAGCAAGCTATCTGGAGCTTTGGCAGCAGATCGTATTCGAGCGCAAGGTGATCGGCACGGTCGTAATCCAAACTAGTCTGGACGCTATGCGGGTTCGGTTACTGCAATATATTGCCATCGCCCTGTTGGTCTTGTTTATCTCTACGCTCGGCTCCATCGCCGTATCTTTGTGGTTCCAGCACAGGATCTCCCGCCCCATTTTAGACCTGGCGGCGACCGCGAAAAGTGTGACGGAGGACAAGGATTTCTCGGTGCGTGCGCGGTTGGAGAGCCGCGACGAAATCGGCCAACTCGTCGAAACTTTCAATGAGATGCTCGCGCGGATTCAGGAGCAGAACCAGGAGCTGCAACAGTCTCGTGATGAACTGGAGGAGCGAGTGATCGAGCGCACCGCCCAACTCGAAAACGCGAATAAGGAGCTTGAAGCCTTCTCGTACAGCGTCTCCCATGACCTGCGCGCACCGCTGAGAAGCATCGACGGCTTCAGCCAAGCCATACTGGAAGACTACTATGACAAGCTCGACGCCGAAGGACAGGCGGATCTTCGGCGCGTGCGCGCGGCGACCCAACGCATGGGCCAGCTCATCGACGATATGCTCGATCTCTCTCGAGTGACTCCGGGCAAAGATGAGTCGAGAAGAGGTCGATTTAAGTACTCTTGTGCGCAATGTCGGAGCCGAATTGCAGAAGGCGGAGCCAACGCGAGATGTCGACTTTACCGTGACGGATGGACTCACCGCGAGCGGAGACGCGCGCTTGCTGCGCATCGCCCTGGAGAATCTTCTCCGCAACGCGTGGAAGTTTACGGGAAAGCATCCGAAAGCGAAGATCGAATTCGGCGTTATGCCAAACAACGGCACCCCTACTTACTTCGTGCGCGATGACGGCGCCGGTTTCGACATGGCCTACGCAAGCAAATTATTCGGCGCGTTCCAGCGCTTGCATGCGATGACGGAGTTCAACGGCACGGGCGTCGGCCTGGCGACGGTTCAGCGCATCATTCGCCGCCATGGCGGCCGAGTTTGGGCCGAAGGCGAAGTGGAGAAGGGCGCGGTATTTTATTTCACACTGTAACAAAGCAAAAGGGAGCAACTCTCATGAGTGATAAAGTGATTTTGTTGGTTGAAGACAATCCTGACGACGAAGCGCTGACACTGCGCGCGCTTAAAAAAAACAATATTCAGAACGACGTCGTGGTCGCGCGGGACGGCGCGGAGGCGTTGGATTATCTCTTTGGCACCGGCAAGCATGCCGGCCGGGATACCAGCGTATTGCCAAGCGTTACGCTGCTCGACCTTAAGCTTCCCAAGATAGACGGCTTGGAGGTGTTAAAAAAAATCCGCGCCGACGAGAGGACAAAAATTATGCCTGTGGTCATATTGACCTCGTCAAAAGAAGAACAAGACCTCATCAACGGCTACAAATTGGGCGCTAATAGCTATATCCGCAAGCCGGTCGATTTCTCCCAATTCATAGAAGCCGTCCGGCAATTGGGACTGTATTGGTTGTTGCTGAACGAAGCCGCGCCGCTAGGAAATCGATAAATGTCAATACCGCTGCGTCTGTTGATCATCGAAGACTGCGAAGACGACGCGCTCCTTGCCGTCCGTGAGCTTCGGCGCGCAGGGTACGATGTGCAGTTCGAACGGGTAGAAACCGGCGCGGCCATGGCCGCGGCATTGAACCGGCAGCCCTGGGATCTTGTGATCGCCGATTATTCTCTGCCGCAATTTAGCGGTAACGCCGCATTGGAATTACTGACGTCAAGCGGACTGGACATTCCTTTCATTATTATTTCCAGCAGCATCGGCGAGGACGTGGCGGTGGCTGTCATGAAGTCCGGCGCCCACGATTACATGATGAAGGGCAATGTAAAACGGCTCGTTCCTTCGGTTGAGCGGGAATTGCGCGATGCCGAAGTGCGTAAACAGCGCCGAACGGCCGAAGAAGCTCTGCACGACAGTGAGGCGCGCAAGGCGGCTATTTTCGACTCAGCTCTGGATTCCATTATCTCCATCGATCACGCGGGAAACATCATTGAATTCAATCCTCAAGCAGAAAGGACTTTTCGCTACAATCGCGATGACGTCGTGGGCCGGCCGATAGCGGAGCTCATCATCCCTCCCAGCCTGCGGCAGCGGCATCACCAAGCTCTGAGCCGCTATTTGAACACGGGAAAAGGCTCCATCGTCGGCCAGCGCGTCGAATTGACGGCGATGCGGAGCGATGGCACGGAATTCCCCGTCGAGTTATCCCTCACCTCCATTTCGACAAAAACGCGGCCGATGTTCACCGCCTATATTCGCGATCTCACCGAGCAAAAGAAACAGGAAGAGATCCGCGAGCGGAGCAGGGAATTAGAAGAGCAAAATATTCGCATTCAAGAAGCGAACCGGTTAAAAAGCGAGTTTCTCGCCAACATGTCGCATGAGCTGCGCACACCGCTCAATGCCGTAATTGGCTTCGCCGAGATCCTGGTCGACGGCAGGGTAGGTCCGCTGAATCCGGACCAGAGGGAATTTCTGAGCGATATTTTGACGAGCGGCCAGCATTTACTGCAACTGATCAACGATGTGCTCGATCTGGCGAAGATTGAAGCGGGGAAAATGGAATTGGAACCCGAAACCTTTTCCATTAAGAAGGTCACCGATGAAGTTTGTGCCCTGATGAAACCAGCGGCATCGAAGCGCAATATCATGATCACCATCGAAGCCGCTTCGAATCACGACGTAGCAACCCTGGACCAGCGTAAGTTTAAGCAGGTCCTCTACAATCTCTTGTCCAACGCCGTCAAATTCAGCCACGATAATAGCGAAGTAAAAGTCGTTTACAGCCTCGACGCCAATCAGCAACTCAAATTGCAGGTAAAAGATTTCGGTATTGGCATCAAGAACGAAGACTTGCCGCGCATCTTTCGCGAATTTGAACAGCTTGACTCCGGTGCCACGCGGAAATTTCCGGGAACCGGCTTGGGCCTGGCGCTGACAAAAAAAATCGTCGAACTGCACAACGGGTCGATCCTGGTTCAAAGCGAGTTCGGCAAAGGATCGACCTTTATCATGACGATTCCGCCTCTAATCCTGAGCAATGAAGAATCATACGCCGTCGATCGTGGGTTCATGACCAGAGATTTGTAACAGCGCTTTCAGGGAGAGTTGGCGCCGATCTGCGTGCCGCAGTTTACCAGCCCCGTGCGGCCGAGCATGAACGGCAGCCATTTCCCGGCATTGAGATTCTTCCGCCAGATCGTGCGCGGCACGCAGATGCTGCCGGTAGTTCCGACCGATCTCCGCCATGCCGGTAAGCGCGTCTTCCAGACAAGTGAAGATATCAGGCCGATGCCCGTCGGAAGCTGCTCGCTGCAGCCCGTGTCTTCGGCGAGCACCGGCCGGCCCACTGGCGAGGTAACAGGCGCTGCGACCGCTAAACCAGCCCGTTTAAGCTCTCGATAAACAGATTTGACGCACGAAGGCTCCGCACGCGAGCATGAAATTTACTCGTCGATTCCTTTTGCCAGTGCACAGCGGCGAGTCACGACCCGGATTCCTGGCTGCGTAACCGGGAACGCCGGCTCGTGTGATTCGTTGCAAAGGCGTGACCTCCGATGCACTATTCGACGCGGCGCGTTTGGCAATTTCCGCTGAGATCGCCAGTATCCACACAACCTTGCTCGGCCGCACGACCTTCTGAAACACACCTTCAATCACGTACTAGTCACATTACGTTTTTTAATAATCTATTATAAATCAGTAGCTTATGATTGAATCTAGGTTCTGGATACTAATTATGTGAGCTCCAATTTATAGCCATTAGAGCTGTATTTTTTTTGGCGATAAGCTGTACCCGATTAATGACTCAGCTCGGGGTCTATTGACAAAGAGCTGATGAGTTGTTAGAAAGACAGCTGATCCTAAAAGAATTGAGAGCTGGAATGTTGAAACAATGGTGGTGACCGAATGAAAGTTTCTTTTCCTGTAATGAGAGGAAATATGGGCGGGCGTGAGTATTATTCGCTGCTCATTCCCCTTTCAGAGATTCCTCATATGTTCAAGTTCGATGATTGGGAACACTGCACACCGGAGGTGCGGGCTCAACGAGTTCTGAACAAGGCAAGAGTTCCAGACATTACGAGATACATTCTCGCAAATGAGGACGGCTACCTGTTTTCGTCGATCACTGCGTCCTATTCGTGTCCGGTAAAGTTCGTTTCTTCAGTAGAGAATGCTGAAGTTGGAACCCTGGAGATGGAACTCGAAAACATGGAGTTCATTATCAACGATGGCCAGCATCGTTGCGCGGCGATTGCTGCGGCGCTCAAAGAGAACCCTGCGCTGGGGAAGGAAAAGATCTCGGTGCTTCTCTTTGAGACGGAAAGTATGGACCGGCTGCAGCAGATGTTCTCAGATTTAAATCGGTTCGTGCAGCAGACGTCAAAATCGTTAGGGATGCTCTATGATCGTCGAGATAACCTTTCCGCGCTCACAATGGAGCTAGTCGAGCAGGTCGACGTATTCCGAGACATGGTGGATAAAGAGAAAGTTACGATTCCGCGGAGGTCTCCTAAGCTTTTTACCATTTCCGCTTTATACGAAGCGAACGAAGAATTGCTGGGTAGAAAAATCGCTGAACAGGGATCACCGCACTACGCAGAAATTCTCAAGCGGGCCGTCGAATACTGGACGGAGCTTTCAAAGATTATGGGTGACTGGCAGGAAGTCAAAAGCGGAGAACTTAGCGCTTCTGACCTTCGACAAGAAAAAATCAATACTCATGCGGTTGTTTTGCGCGCTCTGGGAGGCGTCGGAAGAACCTTGCTTGAAAAATATCCTCACGATTGGCAAAGGAAACTTAAGCTCCTCGAAAGAATCGATTGGCGAAAGACTGTGGGCAATAGTGCGAATCCTCTGTGGGATGCCGTGTGTATCACAGCGGGCTCGGTGGTTTCCAACAGACAGGCACGCGCAGCTACTTTGGCGGTCTTGTTAAGGGAAATCGGCGAATCGCCAAATGGAAAAATGACACACAGAGAATCCGCGGAGGTGACTAGTGCGCAAGCAGCCGAGTAAAGGAAAGCAGCCAAAAAATTCCGCCGTTAGCGATCGTCAGAAATCTGCAGGCGCAGTTCAAAGTTCGACCGATGGCGAAATCTCCAGTCCCACTCCTACCGAAGGTTCAACCACAACTCGCCTGCGGCAATTGCTCCCTACTGCATGGAACATGATTCGACCCTACTGGTCCTCCGAGGACCGGTGGGCGGCTTGGGGGCTGGTCGTCCTCGTGGTCGCACTCACTCTCGCGATGGTCCACATGAGTGTTCTCATTAACCGGTGGAACAACGCCTTCTACACGGCCCTGCAGGATAAGAACCATGCGCTGTTCTTCCAACAGGTGTTGGGTCTGTCCTGGCTTGTAGTCCTTATCATTTTTTTCGCTGTCTACCAGCTTTATCTCAGCCAGATGCTCGAGATCCGCTGGCGGCGCTGGCTTACCGAGCGCTATCTCCGCGCTTGGCTCGCCGATGGCGCTTACTATCGGATGCAACTCGTGGCGCATGAAACGGACAATCCCGACCAGCGCATAGCTGAAGACGTTCACCTGCTCATTTCTCATACCCTGACGCTTGTCATCGGAGGCCTGCGCGCGCTGGTAACTTTGGTTGCCTTTGTGGCGATCCTCTGGGCGCTGTCCGGAACGCTCACCGTTCCGCTTCGCGGGTGGTTCTCCATTATGCTGCCCGGCTACATGGTATGGGCGGCGATCTTGTACGCGATCGGCGGCACTTGGCTCACCCACTGGATTGGCCGCCCGCTCGTCCGGCTAAACTACGACAAGCAGCGTTGTGAAGCCGACTTCCGGTTCGGCCTGGTACGCTTCCGGGAGAACACCGAGGGAGTGGCACTCTACCGGGGCGAGGCGGACGAGCTCCGTGGTTTTCGAGGACGGTTCGAGGCGGTGGTGATGAACTGGTGGGACATCATGCGCCGCCAGAAGCGGCTGACCTCCTTCACTTCGGGCTACCAACAAGCGGCTTGGATTTTCCCATCGCTTGTCGCGGCGCCACGTTACTTCAGCGGCGTTCTTACTCTGGGTGGGCTCATACAAACCATCGGCGCTTTCAGTGCGGTACAGGCTTCGCTTAGCTTTTTTATCGACTCGTATAAGGTGATCGCTGAATGGTGCGCGGTGGTTGAGCGGCTCTCCGGTTTCGAGCTGGCGCTTGACCGCGTGCGCATCCAGGCGGCGACTGGCGATGGCGTCCGGCGCGTCGACGGAGACGCCACCCATCTGACAGTTGAGGGTGTGGATCTCTATCTACCCGATGGTCAGCCGCTTATCGCGGATGTGAATCTCTCGCTCTTGCGTGGAGACACAGTCCTCTTGGGGGGAGCTTCCGGTTCGGGAAAGAGTACGCTGTTCCGCGCGGTCGCCGGCATCTGGCCGTTTGGGCGTGGCGAGATCCGCGGACCCAGCGGCGCCCAAGTCCTCTTTCTGCCGCAGAAGCCCTACCTGCCGATTGACACCCTTCGGCAAGTGGTGAGTTATCCGATGCCGGCGGGTGGGGTGGATGACGTGACAGTGCGCGAGGCTTTGGAGGCAGTGGGACTCCGTCACTTAGCCGTTCGACTCGACGAGGTTGGCCATTGGGCGCTCCAACTCTCTCCGGGCGAGCAGCAGCGCATCGCCTTCGCTCGAGCGCTGGTCCAGAAACCCGATTGGCTCTTTCTCGACGAGGCGACTTCGGCGGTTGACGAGGCCACGGAGGCACGGCTTTATCGACTGGTGCGCGAACGGCTCGCGGGAACGACGGTATTCAGTGTGGGCCATCGCGCGACGCTGCGTCCCTTTCATTCTCGCCAGCTTCTGGTGCGGACCAATGGCAACGGGCCCGCCTCCATCGTGGAAGTGACCGCTGTGCCCGAGTTGGCTCGACGTGGGCTTGGCGTTACTGTGCAAGACAAAGTCGCTTGTGATGGCTGGATAATCATCATCAAATATTACGATTCTTACGATCTTTGGTGCGGTACCGGATTCCTTCGGAGTGGTGTGCCCGTTGGATCTCTTACCATGCTTCCGAATTGACTCTGCGCGCAACTTTATTATGATTATGCATACAGCCGCAGGCGATTAAGCCCGGTTGTTAAATCCTCCGTTTCAAATTCTGGTAGGGTCGCGAGCCCCGGTGATCAACTCGCTAGCGGCATGAGCGTGACGCTCGCCTGTTCAGAGCGCATCAAAATCTTTCGTAATGAGGCTCGAACGGCCATTCATCGCTATTTCTGGTCGGTTCGCCGATTATGATATACGGAGCTACTATTCAGGAGATCGACATTTTAAGACTTATTGAATCGAGAGGCGAAATCAACAAATGAGAAATCAGTGGTCGAGTCAATGGCGAAGATATTTGCTATGCTTCTTTGTCTGTACGCTGGTGCCAACTCCTTACGCACACGGAGCAGACGCACCGCAGCGTCTTGAGCCATTTCTATCTCAGAACACCCGACTCATGGTTTTTTCCCCGCATCCAGACGATGAGAGTCTGGCAGCCGCAGGTCTTATTCAGCGGGTGCTCAGCCTCGGGGGATCGGTGAAGGTTGTGTTCATGACCAGCGGCGACGGTTTTCCCGAAGGGGTGGAAAAGGAAACCCGGATAGCTCGCCCCACTGCACAGGATTATCGCAACTATGGAAAGCTGCGCAAAAAGGAAGCGCGTCAGGCGCTTCGCACTCTGGGAATGAAGAAGGAGGATGTAGTTTTTTTGAACTTTCCGGATGGTGGGCTACGCAATCTCCTGCAGAAGCATTGGATTGACAGGCGCCCCTATTTTCGCTCTCCTTTTACGCTAGACGATCGGCCTCAGGTCGACGATACGTTGCTACCGAATATAGAATTTAACGGCGAGGACGTGAAGCGAGAAATAGAAAAATTGCTCCTGGATTTTCATCCGTCGCTTATTACGGTCGCTGATTCAAGAGATCAACACCCTGATCATTGTTCAACCTACTTTTTTGTTAGCAAGTCCCTAAAGACATATAGGAAGAACTATCCCACGTTTGATCCCAAGATCCTCAATTTCTTAGTTCACTTTCGCCAGTGGCCGGTTGGCAGTGGGGCAGGCACGGGAGCCCGGCTAAATCCTCCCGAGGGTTTTCCCGAGGAGGGATCAGAATGGATCTCATTGGCCCTATCGGATCAGGAATTAGCGAACAAGCGAAGATGCCTAATGGAATACAACACCCAGATGCTTGTGATGGGACGCTATCTCATGAGCTTTGCCCGGGCCAACGAACTTTTTCTCATCGATCAAGAAAACGCGAACGCAGGGCCGGCGAAGACGCAATGCTTGGGTTTAAAATAAGCGATTACTCGGAATTTAAATTAGACATAAGCACAGCGTAAAGTGGTCGCGGTATCGCAATCCAGAAAATGTTCTCTTCTTTCGGCAGCGATGAAATTCACAAAAGCAAACTGGTTCTGGTGGTTTTTATTGGCCATGATCGCATGCATTGCCTCACTGGCCATAACCAATGTCCGAAACATAGCGAACAACTTTTATCGGCGCGAGATCAAGGATCCGGGAGTCATTCGCGATTATCTCGAATCACACTCGATTCGCAAGCTGCATCTGGGAGCTGGCGGTAACGATCCGACGGAATGGTTGAATACCGATATTTTCCCCACCGGTGAGGAGGTGTACGTCGATGCTACCAAACCATTTCCATTCCCAGATGGATCCTTCCAGTACATTTTTAGCGAGCATATGATCCAGGCTGTCCCTTGGGAAGGCGGTCTAGCAATGCTAAAGGAGTGCTATCGCGTACTTGCACCAGGTGGGAAATTGCGCATCGTATCCCCAAATCTGGCAAAATTCGTTCAATTATTAAGAGAAAACTCGGATGCCGACGCAAAGCGGTTCATGGAGGCGAAGATGCGATTCCATGGCTGGCCTGAGAGTCCCGTGACCGGTGCATATATCTTTAACCGCCAAGTCCGTGATTGGGGGACTCAGTTCCTCTACGACCCAGCAACGCTACGCAAGAGTTTCGAACTGGCGGGATTCAGGCAGATCACCGAATACCGTGTTGACGAGAAGACCGATCCCGTTTTCCGCCAGGTTGAAATTCGTACACGCAACGAAGGCTCGGATCTTTGGCTGATCAACAGTTGGGAATCGATGGCCTTTGAGGCGGTGCGTTAATCTCTCCCGCCACACCGCCGACCCAACGTCAAGGGGCTGTTTGCGACTTATCAGCCGAGCAGTTTCGGTTGTCGCCAAGAAGAAGGTCAAATGCTGCAGGCGTTAGGGTGATCTTGGTTTAACGTAAATTTCCTCCAGTTTAATTAAACCTTCTTGATCATTGGTCAGATCGTAGACAAAAATCGAGTAGCCGATCTTTGCTATCGGTCGTCGCGTCCAGAGCCAGCGAAACAGCGGGTCATCGGCGTTCGACACGTCTTGCAAATTGTAAGCGCTGATCGCAAGGATCTTGCGCGGTGCATCGGCCGGAACCTTCTCAGGCGGGGGCGGTCCTAGGGTGCCTTTACTAGCGACCTCTTGGTAGCGAATGCCGTAATACGCCGGCGGTGCCGTTCCGAAATAGGACAAATAGATAATCGGCAGCTTTTCCCTTTCGATGTACGCCTTCAGTCCTTTTAGATCTTGGCCCCAATCCAGATTGGAATCGCTTAAATAACGGTAACCCTGCTCCGGGCCGCCGATCGATTCGTTGAAATACGCAAGCTGGTGCGGCGCGATGCGCAGCGACGATATAGCAGTGCAGGCGAGCGGGATCCCAATCAGTAACAGCGCGAGCGAAGGGCGGCGAAGGTGAAGGGTCGCCGTACGCGAGGCCAGGACGAAGAGAAACGGATAAACGGGAAGAATATGACGCAGGCCGATATTCGTCTTCGCCTGCGTCATGGCAAGAAAGATTAGGGTAACCGGTAGCACAAGAAATAATGCTTGGCGGTATGCGAGAGGACTCCCGCTGCGATAGAAAACAAGCGAGATAGTGACAATCACCAGGGTGCCCACGGGTGTCTTGATGAGAAAAGCGAGCGGGAAATAACTCCACCAGTTGTGCCAAGAATATTCGCCAAAGAAAAAGGCCGGTAAGCCTTCCTGTGACAAAGTCAGAAATTGATGAAAGCCGGATAACCAGGGCTTGAATCCTTGAAACAAGTAGGCTGGCTGGATCGCCAGCAATGCAACAAAAAGTATAAGCGAAAGAACCGCCGCCGCTTGGAGAAGTTTGTGTCGTGGTTTGTCTGCGTTCCACGTTTTGGGCAATGGAACATCAGGCTTGCTGCCCCTCAAAAGAGAAGCAGCCACGATGAGAGCAATTATCGGGATGAGCAGAACGGCTGAATATTTGGCAACCAGGGCCATACCTGTCGAAATGCCGGTGCCGACCAAAAACGTCCATGTGGGTCGATTCACATATTCCCAGAAAAGATAGACGGTAAGAAATATGAACAAAGTGACTCCGATACCGGTGGTCACGAGAGAGGAATGGGCAACGAGATTTGGTTCGAGCGCCGCAAGCGCCATGGCTAGCAGGGCTGCGCGATTGCCCCAAAGCCGGTAGGCCCACCATCCGGTGAGTGCCACAAGTAACACCCCAAACAACAGATTAGGGAGGCGACTCCAAGCTAGCATCTGATCGGCCGGTATTGTCGATTTGTAGAGCAGGTCCTGCCCGATGGAAAAACCATCTGCGTCGCGCCATTGTTGAGGATCCGGATTGAAAGGCAGCCGATAGGCGAGGAAGAGCGGCAGGGCTAGAAGTGCTTTGATGAGTGGAGGATTTTGCGGCTCAATACGAAAGTCTCTTTTTGCAAGATAAGAATAGCCTGCTGCGAGATGCATGGCCTCATCAATGGTTTGAGAGTTGGCACGAATAAAAAAAATACCCTGGGCGACAAAAAGGAGTAAAAGAAAAATCGCTGCGAGCGGTACAACTTTAGTTGTGGACATCAAGGCGCTTAGACGCAGAGCACCGGAAGCAGGGTTCGTGATGGCGTGATATGGTGCCTCGGTAAATCAATCAGGCACCTGCTCTAACACATATATGTTGTAATCTAGAGATCTTAAGGGAATCGACCAAGTATACCTGCGAAGTACCCTATAACCTGCAATAGATGAAGTCGCGATCACGTAAGGTTTCTTCTCATTGGTTGTGAGGAAAGGAACATCTCTTTCGGGTATGTTTCCCGGTGCTAGATTTTCCGGGTGAGCATACAGATACCAGCCATTGAGGGCGTATCCTGCGTCGATTTCTGAAAAATTAATGCCTCTATGGCGAAGCCAGCTTAGCCCCGCAGCTGCCGCGCGATTGTTTTGAGTTTCACTCCAGGTCACGAGCATGGAAATGAGAAAGAGAAGCACGATACCAGCAATCGTTGTCTTTGACTTAAGTTGGCTACTAGCGAGTATCACGATGAGCGGCGGCAATAACACTATGAAGTATCGATCAGAGCCCCAAGCATCAAAGAGCCAAACAGCCATGATCAGTACAAATTGACTGAACGCGTACCAAACAAAGAGGCGCAATGTTTTGTCGATAGCGGCTACGTCAATCAATTTCATAATCATTCCTGCTGAGGAAAAGAGAGAAAACGCCAACAAGGGATAGTTTAACCAGGAAGCTAGGAAATCAGGATCCGGAAGCCCGCGTAAAAGGCGTCGCTCTTTGCCAAGCGCAATCAGATTCCACATCCCGTCTAACGGTTTCGGGATTTCAGGCGTCAACAAAACCGAGCAGGCCGTCAAAAGTAGCAATACAGCGATCACGATCCAAAACCGCAGTCGTCGATAAAATAAGACAACAAGAGGCGGCTCATAGGGAAGAGCGCAAGACCGGCGTGCATAATGACGCGCAGTAAACCGGGGATGCCTAGTTCATATTGATGGACCCATTTATCAAATACCCACTCCCTGCTGGTATACTGACTGGTCAAGCCAGAGGTTTGAGCAATCAAAAGGGGCGATGAGACAGATAAACAGTGAAGCAATGATCGGAGGCAGGAGATATTTTCGGGTCCTAAAAGATGGCGCGAAGATCGCGTAAAGCGAGCACGGCCCCGGGTATAGCAATGGCAATCTGTCGTATGAAAAAGCCAACTACTCCCAAGGCACAACCTAACCATAGGTCCAATGGCTTCCTTTTCGAGAATGCGCGCACGATGAAAAAGAAGGCGATGTTGGAAACGCTTACGAACGGAACATCCGTCATGAAGGAGAAGCTAAGAAGAAAGAATACGGGATTGGCAATAAGGACAAGAGTTGCGATAAGACTGTCGGTGCGCGCTCGTCCCAGCTCCCGTAGCGTGCCGTAGAGTGCTAAGGCCCCAAGCCAAGCGAGCATTACGGTGGAGACTCTCAGCGCCGAAAATGAGAACCCGAAAGGTAAACAAAACAAAGCGCCCCAGAGAATTTGGGCAAAAGGATAGTGAATCGACCAATCGAGGACTGCCAATTTGCCGGTTTTTAGAAAGTGTTCAACACTCCAGGCGTAAGTCCAGTCGTCATGGAGGGGCACATTAGCAAACAGGTGAAGCGGGATGGCGACGGAGAAGTAGACGAGAAGTAGGATTGCACCAGGGGCCGATGCCTCCAATGCGGAAACTAATAAACTGCGCCAAGATTGAATAGCGCGTTGGCCGTAAGCAGAATCGAATACTTCTTGACGCTTGCTGGGGTCAGTACGTTCCATTGAGACCTGGTGATTGGGCTCGCTACTGCAATGTTTGCGACCTACAGGTATACAGTCTGGGTCCGTTGCTCCCCGTGTGGGACATATAGCCCGCCGCAAGTAAGCCGATTCTTGAGGGAGTTGATTGGGCTTTCAAGGAAGTACCATGAAAGCGCGGCCATTCCCACTGTAGTTCCAACAAGCAGGCCGAACTGCAGCAGTGGCGGCAGAAGGTAAAAATCGACGCCTGTCGTGTAGAACAGAATAGGGAGAAGCGCATATACGAATGGGTGGTAGACATAAATTCCGTAACTTATCTTACCTGTGTACGTCAGCGGCTTGAACTCGAGAATTTTGGCTCCGACCCCGGTAAATCCCAATGAGGCACGATTGATCACCCAAACAAACATCAGTGCCCAAAGCACGGGTTCAATGAACCACGAATTTACCGTCACATCACTGACTAGGTTATAGTTTTCTAGTTTTTGCAGGCCAAGAAGCACGATTAAGCCCGGGACGCCTAGCCAATAGATGCATTGCTTAAGGCGTTTGATCAGTATCGGTTTCTCGGCCGCATGATGTGAACAGCAGGCTAAAAGGGCGCCAAGCCCGAGAGCATCGAGAGATGCCGGTAAAACCGTCAGCCGTGCAATCCAGTTAAAGTCAAAAAAATGGGCAGCCACTCGGAAGATTGGGCCGATAGCGATCGCGGAAATAATCAGTTTCAGCAGAAGTCGACGTGGAGCAAACAAAATCAGCGCGGGCCATAAAATATAAAATTGCTCCTCGACTGATAATGACCAAAAGTGCGCGGTCATTGGCCCCCAATACTGGTGCGTCGCAAAAAGATAATTTGACATGTACGTTAAATGCCAGAACATCGTGTCACGCACGTCGCCCAGATCAATCGTTGCCGCCATAAAGAGGACCGAATAGTACAAAGGAAAAATGCGTAGGAACCGGCGGATATAAAATTGTCGGAGGACGAAACCACTCGGAGAGCCACTATAGTCAACTTGATCCCGTGATCGTAACAAGATTCCCGTTATCAAGAAGCCGCTCAGAACGAAGAAAAGCCAAACGCCCAGAAGGGCAAGGTCCACGCCGCCAATCCTTGCTGGCTGAAAAAAGTGATGAAACAGCACAGCGCCAACGGCGAACGCCCGCAGGCCATCAAGCTGGGGCATATAATCGGCTCGGTCATTTTGAGTCTTGGTCTCAGTCATCAAGCACTTAGAGGTATTAGTCATAGAGACTAGCTAGCTATAGGCCGCAGTATCTAGCGGCCAACGTAATTTCGTTTCTTAGCGGCTCCTGAGTCCCTTCATTTCAACGTTTTCAGAGTCGCTTTCTTGGTCGGCCGAATCACTTCGTAAATGACGTTCTGGCGATCCGCCCAAGGCATTCTGGGACTCTTTCCCTGTTGAAGATGGATTCGGATCTCGCTAGGCACGGGCGAAAGCTCGGTTGAAAGATGATTAATGAATTTTCCCAGGTCGTAGGTATGATTATAGAAATCACGCTCAAACTTCCCGTCTCGCTTGCGGCCAGACGAGAGAGGCTGAGGAGGTAGAAAAAATACAAGAATCAGTTTTTTACTAGAGCAGGAATACAGGTTCTGAACTGCGGGGACGTAATCCGGTAAATGCTCAAGCACGTGACGGCACACGACCGCGTCAAACTTGCGCCGCAATTTCTTTAAATCATACAACGACATTCGCCGGAAGCGATGAGCGTCAGCGGGAAACAACTGGCGTGCTACCTGCAAAAGGTTTTCGGTTATATCAACTCCGAGATAGTCCAGATCAAGCCTTCTCTCGCGGATCATTTCGAACATGACCCCATTACCACAGCCAACGTCGAGAACGGATGATAGACCTTCGAGTAAACTAAGGACTCGAACCCGGGACGGATGACTCTTTCCTTCCGGACCCGACCGCAAGAAAATCTTGGCGAGCTCGGGTGTCCAATGGCGCCAGTTTTCTTTCACTTTCAGACTTTGTCGAGACATTTTGTTTCTCTCCTGTGAAGTTCCGAGCACCCGAGCCGTGGCAAGCATGCGGGCCAACTCATTGTGGCGTTTAGAATTACCGTGAAGGTTACCAGCGGGCCTTCGACTCGTTTGATCGGAAAACTCTGCGCGTGTTTCTTTAATTCGGTGAACCGCACTTTTGGAACAGTAAATGCCCCCACAACGCCCGATCACGCCATCGTTCGATCAAACCCAGCTCTTCCATCCTGGCAAAGGTAGGGCCGAAGTCTTCCACAATGTGTTGCGGATGACTCGGATCTATCGCTGCGTGAATTCGTGCAAACAAAAGTCCCCCCGGTTTCATAGCGCGCCAAAGTTGCTGGACGACTTCTACTGGGTCGACCAGATGCTCGAACACGTCCATAGCCAGAATCATGTCGAAGCTAGACTCTGGCAAGGGCGTATCTTTCAAATTCACAAAGCGCGCGGGGAGCCGCCGTCGGTCAAAGCGCCACCGTGCGAAATCAAGAAGCGTAGTGGAAATGTCCGCCAGTGTCGTATCGATATCCGCGAGGCGGAATAACAGCCCTCCGGATCCCACACCGGAACCAAAGTCCAGGCAGTTGCGCACGCTGTGGGCGCGCGCGATCTGCAGGGCCACGACGTACGCCAAGGGTCCGCTGTCGTCTCTTAGCGTATGCCAATTCATCAGATCGTAGATGTGCGTCTTGGTTTCGTAGAAACTCTCGACGCTAGAGCGCTGGCCGAGAGTCGACCGATTTATCCCACTCAGACTTCAATGTGTCCACCGCCGAATCGCACGCGCGATCGATATCGGCGGAGTCCGAAACGTGATAATAGGCGGCTACTTCTTTTAGCAAGCTGGCTCGGAGATCCGTCTCCCCGTTACACAATTGCGCCTTTGTCCATTCGGCGCGGTAAGGCTCCAACAACACTTCTTGTTCGCTTACGCAATCTTCAGGACTCATTTGTCCTGCTTCTACGCTTTGCCACAATTTGGCCATGCGATCCGGTACGAGCATAAAGCCTCCGAATATTTCGCGTACTTTGCACCAGTCCGGCAGCAAAGAACGCCGCCTTTATCACCTATCCCTTGTGATCCATAGCTATCTCCAGCAGGCGGTTTAACACCTTATCCGAGTCGAAATACGCTTCGGCGATATCTTGCGCGGCTTTCGCGTGCCGTTGATAGTTTGCTTCGACTTCGCGAATGCCGGCTTCAGCTTCATCCAATGTGTCGAAACCGATTACGCCTTCGCCGACCGGTAACACTTTGCTGAAGCCGGTATCTTGCACAACCACGGGACGACCGGCAGCGAGATAGCAGGCTGATCGACAGCTGAACCAACCCGATCTCCCTACGACATAGCCGCCTTTGGCCACACTCCATTCCGCTTTCGACTGGTGAATATATTGACGATAAGTGTAGAAGTCGGGACAAACTTCCGAAGCATCAACAATCTTCCACCCTGATGATTCTAAAAGATCAAGTGGCGTTGAAACGGCAAAATCGCGTGAACTCTTCACTCTGGGTTTATATAGGGCGACTTCAAGCGGGGTGGGGAAGACTCTCTGCGGCAGTTCCATGAACTTCATGAATTCAGCATCTTTTTGACCATAGCGCTTGTTGTGGTAAGCAAGCGAATCATAGCTTGTCCAATTCATGATCGTTGTAAATCCATTTCCGGTCACTGAGTCATCACGCCACTGGTCGAGAACAATAGGATATTTTGTGGTATTCCACTTGTAGTCTAGGTTTGGAATGTCGTCGTTAGAACTCAAGCATTCACCAAGTGTAAAAAATACGTCGTGCGCATCTAAACGTTGTCTCATTATCGTTGAATCGGTGCCGGCTTCCGCGCCTATTTGACAAAATACGGATCCGTATCGATATAAATTAATCTCTTTACTGTTCGATAATCCCACGGCTTTTCGAGAGTTCCGGATACATTGATAAGCAGGTCGGCCGATTTAATGACTTCTTTTCGATCCATACTCGAAAGCCCAAACCATTCAGACTTGGGCGGAAACTGATAGGCCCATTTATGATCAAGGTCGAAAGCTGACATGAGCTTGCTGAGATGCTCGACAGTCGGTTGCGGGTTCCAATCTGTCCAGTCGCCCCCTGACGGGCCATCAACGTCGTTGTAGGGCCAGCATCCTGAATCCTCTATGTAATAGACGTCGTGTCCAAGCCGCTTCATACCCAGGACTACATTCAAGTAGTCCCAGGCGACCCCCCCCAGCAAACGCTGGTGACCGATGAAACCTGTGACAATCACACGCAGAGAAGAAGCCGTCATTTTTCAAAAGCAGGCAGCAGATTCAGTGCTTGGCGAAACTTGCCGATATAGAATCATCAATCACCTCACTTTTTGGTCCAACAAGATCAGCTGACGACTTGGCAGCCCAATTTAATCGCAAGTCGAAATGTAAAACGATGATTACTTACTCTCTTCATACCCGCGCCCTAACGTTAAAAATCCGGCGATACACCAATTCGCTTTCTCATAGGCCGACTCGCTCAATTAGACTGCGCAGCACGTTCTCTGCGGCGAAATACTCCTCCGCAATCTCACGTGCAGCCCGGCAGTGCTGTGCATAATCGCTCTGAATCGTGTCGATCGCCGCCAGATGTCCTCCATGTTCCGAAAAGCAAAAAGGCCGCGGCCGGTTGGCAGAATGTTACCGAAGGCGGTGTCCTGAGTGACGACGGGTTTTCCCGCGGCTAAGTAGCAAGCGCTTCGGTCACTAAACCAGCCGCTTCGAAGGCGAATGTTTTGATCCTTAGCGACGGTAAATTCGCCCCGTGAGCCGAGAATATATTTGCGATAAGGGGCGATGTTTAACGACAGCGAAATTGCGTCGACGACTCTCCACCCATGCGATGTCAATTGAGGAATCGCCTCTTCGTCTTTCTCGTCTTCCCATGCCAAGGCGAGCTCGAACTCCTGTCCGCTACGACGTGGCAGATCGATGAATTTTAGAAACTCGGCATGCTTGCTCCAGCTATAAGTCTCTCCGTTCCACTCGATATCTTTGCCCGGTTGTCGCCACTTCGCTATCGTCGTGAAGCAGCCCTGAACGTTGGGCTGATCGTTTAGCTCCGATCCTAACCGTGCGTCATGTATCCACCAATATATAACAATGGGCTTGCGCGTTGGCTGATAATTGAACCGGGTTAAGGGGACACTTCAATCCGGCGCCCGAAGTTTTCGCCATAGGTGAAATAATGCGTGTGAGCTTCGAGTAGGTCGATTGCCTTGCGATCACCTTAAACCAACTCAATCTGGCGCGTGACGGGATCAGTTTCAAGGTAAATACGTACCGGGACGCGAGCGTGCTTTCGAAGAGCTGCGTCGAGCCATTTAAGTTAACTAACGCATCGGCGCTTTCGAACAAGCGCGACACCTGCATCTGGGAGAGCCCAAAGAACTGGTCGTCTACCCGGGACAGGTAAGCCCAACGAGGTCCTGCAGGCCGAACGAAGACATGAGTTGGGCCACATAATTGACGGCGTATTGGCAGTTGCTAGCATGGGTATTTTCGGACCCATTGCCGTGTGTCTTCTGCAGGGGATTATACGCCCAGCCTCCAGTATCCTCGATCCAGTAAACGTCGTAGCCCAGCAGATAGGAAGCCTTCCAAGAAAATGCAAGACCTGCCACGACACTCCTGCTAACGGCGTTCGTCCTAGTATGCCCATAATAACGAGTCGCAAATTTCTGCTCATTGCCGACCTATAGATCTGCCCGTGAGACCGTGTGGTGCGCTATCAATCCAGTCACAATTACGTCCAGGGACGAATCCATAACTCAGTTTACAACAACGCCCGTTCTTAGGAGAACTCCAACAACATTCCTTGCATCGAAGT
>CAWDPO010000026.1:0-33535 GCA_963804165.1 uncultured delta proteobacterium | reverse complement strand
CATCCCGCTGAAAATTTCAAGCGGATGGAGCCGATTTTTCGGTATTCTGCTCGTAGACTTTCGACTTTAAGACTTCGCCGAGAGTTTCGGCCTCCGTATTTGCGTTTTAACGAACGCTCTCGATTTGACCTTGGCCTTGGTATTCCCTTTTTCGGGGCGTATCTGGTACTCGCGTTCTTCGGTGAGCATTTTGTAAATGATCCGGGACAAGTGCCGACCTAGAGCTCGAATCGCCTGGTTGTGTTTCTTTCCCTCGCTGCGCTTCTTTTCATAGTATCTTTGCGACTCCGGCACGTACTTTCGATGCCGATCCAAGGCGATCATCATCGCTGCCTTGGCGCGAGTGTTCACGTGCTTGGGTGCTTTAGTTCCCTGATACTTCCCCGAGCTGTTGTCCAACGTGGACATGCCGAGATACAACGAAATACTTCCTTCGGAGGCAAACCGCTCAATGGTTCCAATCTCTCCGGCCAACTCTGAAGTACACACGGCACCAAACCCTGGAATCGATCGTAAAATCTTGGCGATCTTGGAGTTCTTAGCAACCTCGGCGATCTTGGTTTCCAACCGTTTGATCTTTTCATCGAGTTCGAGACACCGCTTGGCATCTTCTTGGATCATCTCGCCGACCCACTTAACCTCTTGGCTAAAATGGGCACGCTTCTGCCAGGCCTCGATAGTGGCAGCACACTTCACTCCCACCGAGGGGATCTTCAGCACTGTGCTGCGCCGTAACCGGGCCAGCTGAGGCAGGGTGTCCGCGCTGAGAAGAAAATTTAAAAACCACTGATTGCTCGCTTCTCCAGTGATCTCTAACAAACCAGGGCACACCGCTTGCAGATCGGCCTGTAGACTGTTCACCACTCGCACCCGCTCGTTGACTAATCGTCGCCGGCGCCGCGTTAATCGTTTGAGGACTTCATTCTCGGGCGGTGTCCCAGTGACTTCCTGAAGCACTTCTTTGGCCAACGGCAGATGATCGCTCAACTGAAACAGCTCCAATCCCTTGCGCGCATCGATACGGTCACTTTTGGCGGCTGCGGGAAAGATCTCCTTGAACCGGGCAAACTTTAAGTTATTGAGATTATAAAGCCGGTAGCCCCGTTGACGGACCATGCTATCCAGTGGCCGCGCGTAGCCGTTGTAACCTTCCATGGCTACGGCTACCGGACAGTTCCTTGTCTTACGTTGCCTCTCGATACGAGAAAAGAACTCTTGAAAACCCTCGATCCGGTGATCGACTTCGAACTCTTCGAGCACCTCGCCGCTGGATAACCCCATCGCTACACTGTGACGACGGTATCCCACGTCCACACTGACTCTCAGTTCTAAAGGCTTTTCTTCTGACACGTAGCTCCTCCTTCGTAGATCGAGTTTTCATCATCCTTCGGTCTCGTCTACTTACAGAGCCACGTATTCTGGTAAGAGAATATGGCACCATCCCGGTCGACCCTCGGATGATGCAGGTGACGAGGGCGGCATTTCAGACTGGGTGAGCCTGAATGAACAGGCCACTGACCCCAAGAGCCACACCCTCGTCAAGAATTTCTTTACAGGATTCTTTTAGATCCTGCTACCTGCTAAATTCCGATGGTAGACCCTTCGTGGCTACTTCGTGGCTACTCCTACATATCACGTGTAGAGGCGGTGAGAGCTATCCGATACGGTTGTTATCAAGGTATGTGACGATCGTGTCGACCGATGACATGATATCGGCTATTGTAGCGTCATCAGGAATCTGTATTCCGAACTCCTGCTCGATTGCCACGACCAACTCGAGCATTTTCATAGACTCCAGTTCGAGGCTCGCTCCATCCCCATTATGGTCGGGGCCTAAAATCGACTCGACCACTCTCAGCACTCGCTCTCTCGACATGCGTCGGTCCATGCCTCCCTTGCTAGAACGATCAAACGCTACGTTTCAATTTCCCCGTGGCCGTCTTCGGGAGTTCGAGAACGATCTCAATGGACCGCAGCCTCTTGAACACGGACAATCTCTGATTGCTGAAGTCGATCAACTCCTTCTCCGTGCAGGTTGAGCCGGGATCCAGAACTACTTTTGCCCTGGGGACCTCTCCAAACCTGGGATCTGAAGCCCCGAAGACTACAGCCTCTCCCACTGCGGGATGACTCAGGAGCACTTCCTCGATTTCATCCGGGAATACTTTGACGGCGCCCACATTGATCACATCCTTCGTGCGGCCGACAATCCAGTAATACCCATCCGCGTCCCGCCTAGCGACATCACCGGTTCTGAACCACCCGTCCTCCAGAACTTCGTTTCCCAACCTCCACGGCCGGTAGTAACCTTCGAAAAGCCCCGAACCCTTAACCAGGAGCTCGCCGAATTCATAAACGCCAGATCCTGTCGAATTCACCAGCTTGACGTCGGACCCAGGCACAAGCACACCTGAGGTCCCTCGCTTGGCCACGTCTCGGCTAGTATTGGCGAAGACAGTGCCACATTCCGCCAATGCATAATACTGAAATATTTCACGAGCAAATTTGTCACTAAAAGCCGTTGCGACCGGGACAGCTAGCGGCGCTCCGGTGCTGATGACATATCTCACGCCGCGAAGATCATCGGCGTTAATCGCCCCGCTGCCGACAATCATTCCGTAAAACAGCGGTGAAGCATGGATGTGAGTGACTCCATGCATTCGAATCAACTGGGCAATCGACTCCAGCCTGTGAATGTCTTCTAAGACAACGGTTGCTGCTTGTAACATACAACCCAACAAAGTGGGAGTAGCGAGTTCTGCCGAAAGAAGATGAAGCATGCACGAGCTCTTCGTGAGACTGTAGGCAAAAGAAAACGCTTTCGCGCGCGCCAAGATCGCAGGTGTCGACAGCATAATCCCTTTGGACTTGCCTGTCGTGCCGGAACTGAAACGAATCATGCCGACCGACGCCTTTAAGAGCATCTCGCGCTTGGCGTCGAGGGTTTCTCCGATGCCGTGTCGCCTTATCGAGAGAGCTTCGCGATCCGCCAATTCCGGCGTCAGTTCCACGGCCCCTTCCATAGGGCCATCAGGAATGAGCGACGCAAACTTCCGGGAATAACAAAAGACATTTAAGTTTATTTGATCCGCCAAATCAGCGACCTCACTCGGCTTTGAGCCGCGCGGAATAGGAACAGCGATCGCGCCGATGCGCGCGACGGCGAAGAACATAGTCATGTATGCCGCGGTGCTCGCAGCGATGAGGCCCACTAGGTCTCCGGCGCTAACGCCCGCCTTTTTCAATTCACATGCGAGCGTCTCGGCGGCGGAATAAAGGTCTCGGTAGCGCAAACTCTGGCCGTCATGAACCAGCGCCGCTTGCTCAGGCGAAGTTGCAGCGGCGTCTCGAAGAATGGAAAAAAGGGTTCCACAACCGGCTCGGTTCGGATCCGCTTGAGCAACGGTTTGCGCGGATGGACCTTCAGTCATAGAATTCAAGCTATCTTTGCATCAACGTACAAACATGTTCAGGGCTACGAGCTAACTTTGCGGTGCCTTAACCACATCAACCGACCCTCTTGCTGGCCGTGTTCCAATTCGATCCCGAGCCAATCGTTCATGAACTGAGGGAGAGGCATCCAGGAGCTGAAACCTTATAGCGAGCAATTGTGCCTTTGCAACCCAATCAGTCAAGACCCCGCGGTCAAACGGGCCAGATCCACGACTCCGGACGCTCTGGACTCGACAATCCTTGTCCCGTGATCTTGTTCTGATCCGGGAAGCGCCTGAGACGACTCATGCTGATTCTTTGTCCGACTGCGAGGACGATCCGGGTTGCCTGACGAGCTACAAATGTCTCTGAGTGAGCACCGTGCTCCCGGACGCAGCGAGTAGGTCGAAACAGCGCATGAGAATAAACGAAAAGCTTTCTTGGATTCGGTCCTCGTACCTCCTTCATAGAATGCCGGGACTGCGTTGGCTGGCCGAACGAATCGGCCCGGCAGCCTACTTCAACTGGATCCAAGCGGTAGCTGGAATAGCCTATTACGTCTACCCGCCCGACCGCCGGCGCGTGCGATATATGCGACGAGCCATTGAGGCAAAATTTCCAAGCTCCGAGCTTCCAGCCATAATCAAAAGAAATATTCGCAATAGGAAGTGGCAGCTCGCTTTGTTTCACGGATGGGCCCATTGGGAGATACGCCACCAAAGATACGTTCAGATAGAAGGCGAAGATCATCTTGCGAGCGCGTTGTCCGACGGCAAGGGTGCCGTCCTGTTATCCGGTCATGCGCACGGATTCACGGACATGGTTGCGCCGGTGCTCAGTCAAAAGGGCTACAAATACAACAGGGTTGTGCGGCTCCGTAGACATGACCAAAGCAGGAGAGTCGGTCAAGGATCGCCTTCTGAAAACCTATCTTATATCACTTTGGGACGTGATGTACCGGAACACATGCAGGCGCTGCAGCGTATGCGTTCCGTCATAAGGAGAAATGAGGTCCTTCATCTTCTGGTTAGGGGTTTCCCCAACGGCAAATCTGAACTTGAAATCGACTTCTTCTACAAAAGATTCTTTCTTGATCCGGCTACCTTTCAAATCCTGGAAATTCTGCAAGCCCCGGTCCTTCCGTGTTTCGCTTTCTGCGATGAACGGGGAAGGCTGCTTATCGAGATCCACGCCGCTCTAGCGCCGTCAAGGGCGGAGATCATGCGAGGATTCGGGCGCTTGTACTCGAAATATCTCAGCGATCGGCCCGAGTTCGCCTTCTTCTGGAGACGGATGGTGCGCCAGCAGGAGCACTGGTTGCTGTTGGTAGGGAATTTCGCAGCCAAATACATCATCAACGCAATCCTCTCGCTTTAACACCGGCTAACCTGTTTTTGAGCAACGTAGGGGTCACCCATTAGCCGGCCGTTTCAAGTGGGCACAAACATTCCGGCAGAAAAGAATCTTCCTTCATCTCCGGTTGAATGAACCTCTCAGCGCTTGATCGTCTAAGTGACGCGCCCCTGTTTTCTTTTCGGTCGGTGTCAGAACTGGGTCCGCACCAGTCACAAGGCGTAAAGGAAAATTCTCCAAGAGAATTTCTTTCCGCCCTTGGCAAACTTAACATGCCAAAGAGCTCGTCTCCGCAAATCCCCAGGCGCAACTTCTGATGCCGTTCCAGGCGGACGTTATAGATTTTCAAAGAGCACATCGCCAGTGGGTAGAACAAGGTCTGGAGAACGGCTTCGCGGTACGCGACGCTCGCTGGTCTGAAGCGATTGCAGTTGGAAGCTTAACGTTTGTGGAGAGTGTCAAGAATGAGCTTGGCTTCAAGGCCGCACATCGCGGCGTCATCGAAACAGATGGAAGTTACGCGCTCCGCGAACCGGCGGAACCTTACGACCTCAAAATTTGCCGCTGAAAATGAATCTCTAAGACCTCAAAACACGTTCTTTTGGAAAACCTGGAACGTTGGGAAAAAGCCAGCTCACCTTGAACTTTGAACGTCCCGGACTCTGCTCTTTGCGCCATGCGCTTTGCCTCGCCCCTCGCCTCACGGATCATGCCTACAATATAAGGTAGCGCTCGCAGCGTTTCGCAGTGAATCAGACGTTACGCCGGTCCGACCCCCGACGAGACTCGGCGGCCCAGAAAAATTACGCAAAGTTTCGCGATCGCATGGGTAACATCCGTCGCAGTTGCCAACAAAAGATTTGACCATCGCCACCTTTCTGAGCTTTCCACCACAGTGGGCCTTGAGCCGGGTTCTGCCGTCGGACGTTTTGAACTACTGCCGGTAAAGAAATCGACGCAAAGCCCGATCTCTGTAGCAGAGAACTCCCTGCCGCCAAACACTCGACTGATGGTTGCTATGACCAAAACGCCAAATGGAAGGTGAAGGCATGAAAGCCTTAGCGTCAGCAATATTCTTGCTCTGGGGCATCGGCATTGCCGCCGCGCAGGACAAGGTCGTTCTCGGAGGATCGGGATCGATGACCGACGGGATGATCGAACTGGCCAAAGCCTATATGGTGAAACATCCATCAGAATCGGTCCAGGTTATCGTGGAAGCTATGGGCGCAACACGGGCGGCATGGAAGCAACCAAGATCGGTCGGTTCAACATTGGCTTGGTGACCGAAGAGCCGAAAGGGGCCGTTAAGGACAAATTGATGTACAAAATCATCGGTCGAACGCCGGCGGCTGTGGCGCTCAACAAGTTGACTCCGATCAGCAACTTGAGCACAGCTCAGATCTGTGACGTTTTCAGCGGAAAGATCACGTCTTGGAGGGAAATCGGCGGCGGCGATGGCAAAATTCTCGTGGTAACCCGCCAACGAGAAGATGCGAATATTCGGGCCTTTCGGGAAAAAATGGCTTGCTTTAGAAATCTCCAACTAACCCCGAACGCAATCCCGTTAGCTCGGGGAGGTGACGTTTTGGATGCTATCAATGGACGGCCTAACACCATTTCGCTGGTCAACGTCGATGCAGATATGACCGATCGGCAAAATTTAAAGACGGTCGCGATTGACGGGGTATCTCCAACGCCCGAGATGGTACAGACGGGAAAGTATAAATTCTACAGTGAGAAGGGAATCGTCACTCTGGGCGTACCTCAGGGAGCCGTAAAACGCTTCTTAGACTATCTCGCTAGCGCCGAGGCGCATAAGATACTGGTTAATCGTGGGATGATCCCGATCAAATAATAATCAGCAGCTCATTCCGTTTGGAACCCGCCCCAAGAGGCATTGACGTGGAGTCGTTCCAAACGTTCCACCGCTCCGCTCCGTTCAAGTCGTTCCAATCGTTAGCAGGGGGGTCACCCATTAGCCGGCAGGTCAAGTAGGCACAGACCTTCCCGCGGAGAAGAATTTCTTTTTCTTCTCCCATCGTATCAACTCGTCAGCGTTTGGTCGTCTAGGTCACGCGCCCCTGTTTTCAATCGGTCGGTATCGGATTTTGGTCCGCACCAGTCACCCATCAGGATCAAGGCATAGGAGAATTCTTAAAAAAGATTTCTTCCCCGCCCCTGGCAACAATTCTTGCCCCAGAAAACTGTCGGTACCACGCCGTGTCCAAGGTTATGGGATTCACAGATCCCCTGGCTCACCCTTTCGGGCGTCCAACCCAAGTGTGGCTCACGGCGTGGGCGTACCATCTGATCAAATCATCTCCGAGTTGTCTAGTTTTCAGGGATGGAGCAGCGGCTAATCAGGCCTCGTGGTTTTGAACCAACCCTCTACACGAGCTCACTGCCCCATCCCAGCCGTGAAACCTTTCGGTCAGGCAAACGCCTTGGCGACATCGAAGGCCACCTGTTCTTTCATGATGTAGTAACAGGCACGACACAACTTGTGCGCTACCGCCTTGATTGCCAACACCCCATGGCTCTTGGCCTTCTTTCTCTGATAGAAGCTTTTGATCCTGGCATTGTATCGGATGGCAAAGTTGGCCGCTTCGACAAACGCCCAAGCCAAATACTTGTTGCCGTTCTTGGTATTGCCGCTGCCTTTCTTCTTGCCGTTGCTTAACTTCTGGCTCCCGACACAGCGGCAGTACGAAGCAAAGTCTCCCACCGTGGGAAATCTCTTATCTCTCCGGTCTCCAGCATGATCGTGAGCGCCAGAATCTGCCCGATGCCCGGCACGGTCTTAAGAAAGCTGAACGCCGCTCTCAGTTTTATCCTCTCGGTGACGGTCCTCTCTAAGATATCGATCTGTTCATCGGCACACTGGATCATGGCTAGGTTGGCTTTGACCGCCAGGGCTAAATCCTGATTGGGCAAAAGAGCGTCGACCGTTTCGCTATCGAGCATCTTGATTCGATTGGACCGGATCGAACTCCCAGTGTTACGCGTGATCAGATTCTGTAGGCTTAGCAGGTTGGTGGTTCTTTGATGGACCATCTGGCCGCGCTTGCGCAGCAGATCGCGTACCGCTCGCTCTTCTTTCGGATAGATGGAGCCCTGCGGCAATACTCCCAATCTCAGAATGTGGGCGAGCCAGCGGGCGTCGGAATGATCGTCGGTGTACTTCAGTCCCTCGTATTGTTGGATCGCGGCAGTGTTGGCCAGATGAACACGATGTCCGTGGTCCATCAGGCCGTCGACCAGCCAGTACCAGTTGAAGGTCGACTCCACGACAATGCCTTGGAGCGCGTCCTGATAGCCTGAGAGCTGCTGGACGATCAATGGCAGATCGTTGGGCAGCCGCTTTTGATACACAACCTGATCTTGTTCATCGATCAACACCGTCACGTTGTTATTCGAGTGCAGATCGATCGCTCCGTACAACTTCATCTCCGTCTCCTCCTTCGACACTAAAGTTTGATCGCTCAAACTTACGGCCTACTGGAGAAACCGGCTAGATGATTATCAGGTCTTGCAATAACACATTTCGTCCGATAACAACGGCGCGCCCTCTGCGATTAGAGTTTCCCGGTGCGATCTATCATCTGACGAGCCGCGGCAACGCGCGCCAGAAGGTGTTTTTTACCGCCGGCGATCGCGAATTGTTTCTCAAGGGGGGAAACCAGGGGGGCAGGCTTTCTAATCTAGCCAATCTCGAATTTCATATTCACTGAAATGAATTGATGGAGAATTCAATGCAATCTCAATAAGCGCAAAATCAACCAACAAAAACATTTCTTCCTTTAACCGTCAACTCGACGGAAATGTATCCTCATTTAATGCGGTTGAAAGAAGGCGTCTTCTTTATGCACATAACCGATAACCTCCGGATCGTGCAATGAGCGGATACGGAAATACTCTCCTGTTTTGCTTTCTACCCTAACCTGCGTGCCGGGCGGGAGAGTCGCGATGACGGTGGCATTCGGTTGAGGGTTATCGCGAACGAAGGAATCGTCGACGACTTCAAAGTTACCCAAATAGTCCCGCGGTCTTGTCGCCGTGCTTTCTCGATCGTCAGGTTGAACAGGTTCCTGATTTGTTGAAGAGAGTCGCGGCTCGACGGGTTGCGCCTTCGAGCTCTCAACCATCACCTCTAGGTCAGAAGTATGGCGTACGGCGCGCTGAGCGATAGCTCCCCACTTCACAGCTAGATGGGACAAATAGCTTTTGCTCTGTTGCGAATAGGACACCGTCCCGACACCGGCCAGTAAAATGACCCCCAGGAATATCCCGACTGCCGATTTCGTCAAGCCACGCTTAAAACAAATCTCTCGAAGCTCATCCTCTCCGAATCGCGTTCGTTGGGCTTCCTCCGCCTTGGCTTTATGTCGGTTCCCCAACGGTTGAGAATTTGTCTCTGCCACGTTGGTTTCCGTCGACGTCTCCACACGGAGTTGGAAACTCTGAGCCAGTTTTTTCTCTTCCAGCAGTTTCGCAGTAGCGGCTTGTTTATAAGCCTTTAGTTTACGGAGGTCTTTAGAAACGTAAACGGTGGTAAGTTTCAATCGATTTGGCGGTATGGATCGGCAGCATGTCTGTCTCGCCTTGTCTCGCTCCGTCTCTGCCCGATGGGCGTCCTCCCAAGTGATATGAACTGTTTTCTTCGCTTCCATTTAGACCCCTCCGCCGGGGTTAATTGCCTTGGTCGAAATCCATGAGCAGCGCTCTACCAGTTTGAAGATGTCAGTACAACAGGGGCGGGTGCCGTGTTCTTGGTCTCCTTTGTTTGGCGTATGCGATTTCTGAGAGCTAACGATTAAGTGAGCTCGCCGTAGGCAGCGACAATTACTGGTCGCCCTGATTAATCCACAAGGATCTCCTTTGCGGACAGATCTATTGGAGCAAAAAGAAACTTTATATTGGACCTTAGTCCAACACAAAGATTTTGGCGGCAACGTTCGGGCTTGGAAGCACGTTGCGACCGCGTGGCCGGCCGCGAAGCGAGAAAAAAAGTAGCCTGCAGTACGACATTTCTTGAAAAATCTAGACAGGATGGCGAGACTCCTACGGTTAGAATTTTCCAGTGCGATTGATCATCTGACGCGGCGCGGCAGCGCACGCCAGAGAGTGTTTTTGACGCCGGGGATGGTGATTGGGGTCTTTTATTTCTCAACAATCTGTATCCGCAAAATTCGCGATCAGAGCAGAGCAACGTTTTGCTTCACTCCGAGTCTCCTCCATAAGGGGCAAGAGGTTTTCTAAAATATTTTTAATCTAGCGTTCGTTAATGCCTGCCAATTCTTTAGCCAGGCGGACGAAGGGGCTCAGATCGTAGCTATTCACGAGCCTCTGTTTGTTGGTGGCCAGGCTGGCGACGTTGTACATTTCGAAGAGTAGTTGGCGGGAGCCGAAAGAGTCGCAGGCATATTCCCACGCCAGCTTCAGCATGCGAAAGCATTCTTGCGTGCGCTCGTTCTCCCCCACAAAAAAGCGCCGGATTTGGTGGCCGACCTCGGAATTATTCATATCAGTTTCGTTCGGCGACATCAGGATACCGGAGCCACACAGTTCGCGTATCATCTGTAGCATCTGGGGATAGCCCTCTATCGAGAAGATGCGGGCTGCTTGCGCCGGGATCCAGTTGGGCAGGGTGAGCCCCGATTGAGAGCGGACAGGGTTCGTTTCAGCGCTATGGATGAAGGCCCTCATCGTCTCCAGGTAGACTATGGCGTCGGCCAGGGCCATCTGTACATGAGGTTGTTTAGTGGTGCCGAGATATTCGGCCATCGCCGCGCAGATGCCCAGCAACACCTCCGCCTTGACCGCCATCCGCACTAAAACATACCAGGGCCCAATACCCATGGCTCCTTGGAAAAGCCGCGCGTATAGACTCGGGTCTTCGGGATCGGATTGACGCAAATAGAATACTCGATCCCAGGGTATGAACACGTTGTCGAACAGCACCATGGCGTCCATCTCGTCCCAGTGCGGACTTAAGGGATGATCCTCAGGGTTGGGTGGCGCCAGGGGCTGCCGGCAGATGAGCTGGAGGCCTGGAGAGTTCACAGGCACGGCGAAATACAACACCTCCTCGGGCTGGAGGTCAGGTCGTGGTTGGGTTAGACACAGGATGTCATTGGCGTAGGGTGCCTGCGTTCCCACTCCTTTGGCACCTCTCACCACAATGCCATCGGCCCGCCTCTCAACCACCCTCAAGTATTCTTGCTTGGACTGCGGATGGCTTCGGTGATGAAATGGGTCGTTGAAAATCGTGGCGATGGCCAAATCGTTTTCGCGGCAATACTCGAAGTAGCGGGTAACGTTCCCCGCGAAGGCCGAATTTTCTTTGCCCAGGATGTCACGAACGTCGTGCAGCCCCAAAACAACGGTAGCCAGGTGCTGGGGTAGGCGAGCCGCCACGCCTCCAGCACGACGCACGAGGAACTCATACATCTTTCGCTGGCGGGTCAGATCTTCGACCGAATGGGGCAAAAGATAGGCCAGGCTTACCGGCTGCGCCGTAACCGGGGAAGGCATGGTCAGCAGGTCCCGATGGGCTGGGACGTGTTGAAGGTCATAAACCGCGGCAACGCTTCGGGCGCAGCCTTTCAAACTGGGATGTGCGGTGACATCTTCGACCAATTCACCTCGTAGCCAGACGCGGCGCCCATCCCTGAGGCTTTCGAGAAATTCTTCTCCTCGACGTATAGGCATTTCCTAAACTCTCCCCCAACCTTTATCAAAAATGAACGCGACCCGGCTGCGCAGCAAGGCCTTCCGATCGCTCAGAATTATCTGATTACCTGAACGGATGTCAATTTGCAGGACTTTTATTTCTCGACAATCTGTAGCTGCAAAATTCGCGATCATTGGGTATTTGAGGCGAAGAAGCGCTTCGGTCTTTCCGTGCTGAACTACATGGTCACGTCCAACCACGTTCACCTACTGGTCAAAGACACAGGTCCAAACGTTATCGCCGAGAGCATGCAGCTCAACGCGGGGCGCACCGCGCAGGAGTGATTGCATTCCGTTCGGCATGGAATCATCATGACCCCCATGAGTGATATTTTTATCAGCTATGCGAGAGCAGATAAGGAGAAAGCTGAGCTGCTTGCGAATGCATTTTCGCAGAAGGGTTGGTCTGTTTGGTGGGACCGAGAGATTCCGCCCGGCAAGTCGTTTGACGAGACGATCGAGAATGCGTTGAGCTCGGCCCGCTGTGTGGTTGTTCTCTGGTCTAAAACCTCGGTGTCGTCCCGTTGGGTGAAAACGGAAGCAGCTGAGGGTGCGGAGCGAGGAATTCTCGTGCCGGCGTTGATCGATAACGTCAAAATTCCCCTCGAGTTCAAGAGAATCGAAGCAGCAGATCTCTCCGATTGGCAGGGTGAGTCTTCTCATCGTGAGTTCGATCAATTAATGCGGATCGTCGCCGGCATGGTGGATGGCAGTGCCCCGGTTCAACCAAGACAGATCCCAACCGATACCGAAGTGCGGTCGCGGCATTGGTCGAAGGCAATGTGGGGTGTTTTGGCGGGAGTCGTAGCTGGCGTAATTGGTTCGCTTGCTGTGCTTCACCAAACCGGTTTTTTCGAAAAGCAACATCCTCAATCGCAAAACCAGGTGCAGTCGACTCCATCGACGACGAATATTGCCCCCGCTCCGACAAAACCTGGCCCCGGAGGGACGGAAGAGCAGGCTGCCTCAGTAGCCAAGCCGGCGCCTTCGACACAACCTCGATCATCTGTCATGAATGTGCTTTCTGCAGAAAACGGCGGCCACGTTGTTGTTGCCACCAACGATCGGTGGCCTTACGCCATCGACGGTGATGAGAAAAATTGGCAGTACATCGACATCGGTGTTGTCGGCAGTTGGGCCGTTTACGGATTCAAAAATGATAAGCCAGCAAGCTTCGATACATTCAAGGTACTGATCCTTGGTACGGAGAGCTAGAATTTGAAAGAGTTCGAGCTGCTGGCGGGAAATGATTCTGCTACGGGAAAATTCGAGTCGATCGGCAAGTTTCAGACGCAGAACATCCGGTTTTTCAAAGAACCCTATCAGGAGTTCAAGTTCCCGCCCGTCAAAGCACGGTATCTGAAAGTTAAGGTCATATCTTCTCACGGCTTTAGTTCTGTTGGTGTCTATGAATTCCAATTGCTCGGTGCGCTCGAATAGGTGCGGGGCAATAGCAACTGTCTTAAGAGTCGACTAGATACTCCGGGTCGGACCAAAGCAACATCTTGATTCAACAAGTTAAGATAGAATAAAAGATGTCATTGCAGCGCTTAAAGGTGGCTTTTTGATGCGAGAAAGCGGCCTCTAAGGAAAACGATGCCGCGCGCAAACCGCCACTTTCTACCGGGCCGCATTTGGCACATCACTCGCCGCTGCCATCAAAGAAATTCTTATTAAAGTTTGCCCGCATCGACGCCGCTACCGGCATTCGGTATTCGAGGCGAAGAAGCGCTTTGATCTCTGCGTGCTCGATTACGGACTGTGAAAGAATGATGTACGCGATCTTCGCCGCCATAGGCGGCGGTTAGAGAGAGTATGGACCTGCCTAACGCTTGATGCCGGTTTCACGGACCACTTCATCGAGCAGCCTGTCGTCGACGAGCTGGGCGGCGTTGATCGGCCGCTCGATTTTTTGCGCCGCGCGGGCGAAGTCGAGCAGCAGTTGATATCCGTCGACGCGAATCTTGCCGTTCACGCTCAGTAACTCCACGAGCTTATCGTAAGCCAGGGCGGCGATGTCAGGGGCCATGGCGAATTCGCGGGCAATCATCTGCATCGTATCGGCGCGATTTTCGCGGATGTAACTCATCGAGCGCAACGTGGCGCGCAAAAATCGCTTGATCATCTCCGGTTGTTTTTTGATTTTGTCAACATGCGCGACCAGCGCGGTGCCAGGGACATCCACATAGTCTCGGGTAGCGGCGATCTTGGTGAATCCTTCTTTCTCCGCGTGCAAACTGTGCGGCGCGCTCAGCATCGAGGCGGCCAGGGTGCCCGCCTTCAACGCGGCGTATCGTTCCGGCGTGCCGCCCATATTGAGCAGAATAAAATCGCGTTCGGGCGATAGCCCGTTTTGAACGATGACTTTTCGCAGCAACGTATCGACCAGCCCGCCGGGATTGAGCGAGCCGATGGATTGGCCTTTGAGCTCGGCCAGAGTGCGGTACTTCGGTTGAGCATAGAGCGCCTGATCGACGTAGGAGTTGAGGCTCATAACGACACGCAGAGGCGCGCCGGCGACGAATGCGGTGACGGCGGTGGTCGACCCGGTGCCGAAATCGGCGTCGCCGGTAAGGACGGCTTTGATATCGATGCCGCCGCGCATATAGACAGCGCTCACGTCAAGATTCTCTCTGCGAAAGAAACCGCGGCGCTGCGCCGTTTCGAGGATCGGAAAACTAGTGATGGACTTGCTCGGATAACTGACGACGACCCTGTCCGAAGCGACGTTGCCTTGGCTCCGCGCGTCGGCCGTGAAGGCGAGAAGAACGAACAGCACAAAGAAAAAATACTCAATTCGAGCCAGCATGCCTGCCCTCCCTCCAGTACAATCTCCTGAGCTTCGGAATAATCGATCACAGCGAAAGCTGTCAAGCAGACGCACACGGATTGTGCAGATTGTGGGGTCTGTGCGGTTCGTAAAAGGCGTTCGACGCCAACCCGAACGAACTAGCGGCTCCGCGTTGATTAAAAAACGATTGTGACGCGGCTGTGCGAGCGCCATTTCAGTCGTTGTTCGCAATCGGCTGATATGCCACAATGCCACAATTGATCAGCGGCGGCTTTTTGGATTATGTTACAAGGCGTTCACGGGGACATCAGAGAGCGATTCCTTGATGCGTTCGGCGCGGCTGGATTTCAGCGCTCACCCGCCCTTTCATTGCTGCAACCGACCATAAAAACATCTTTTCTTTTCAGTGTCGGCTTTGTCGACGTTTTGGATGCGATTGCCGGCAAGTCCGTTCACCTGGACGGCGCCGCAACGGTGCAGCGATGTTTTCGGCATTTCGACATGGATCGGGTTTCCGATGAAACGCATCTTTCGTTATTCGAGATGGCGGGAGCGCTGCGCTGTAGCGGATGGCGCACGGCGGATTTGATCACGCCGCTGGTCCGATATCTGGTGCAGGATTGCGATTTGCCGATCGGCCGACTTCACGTCACCTATTTCGGCGGTGGGAATGTCGCCGGCGAATTTCTGCACCCTGACTTCGAAGCGCGCGACGGCTATCTGGCGGCGGGAATCGACCCGCGGCAAATTTGGCAGGGCGATCATTCCACCAACGTTTGGTTCGAGGGGGCCAATTCCGGCACCGAGCGAAGCGGCATCTGCGGGCCCCACAGCGAGCTGTTTTTCGACGCCGCGCCCACCAGCGAGGCCGCCGTCGACGCCAATCCGATCACTCAGCCAAGCCGATTTATAGAGGTGTCGAACATCGTCACCATCACTCATCGCACCCGTTCGGGTCCGAACAACGGACTGGCGCCGCTGCCGCAGCCGCTCGTAGAGTTGGCCCTGGGCATGGAGCGGCTCGAAATGGTGGTAGCGGGAAGACTGAGTGTTCACGATACGCCGAAGCTTCGAGTCATTGCCGATGTTGTGCGATCGACTTGCGCCGGCAACCTGCACAGCGAAGCCAAGAGCAAAGCGCTGCGAGTCGTTGTCGACCATGCGCGGGCGAGCGCGCATCTCATCGCCGATGGCGGACGGCCCGGCGCGAAGGGGCGCGGCAACGTGGTCAGAAAAGTGATCAGAGACTCGCTCGGCGCGGCGCGGGTTATCGGCATAGACCTGCCGCGGCTGTTCCCCAAGGTCGCTCAGGCCGTCGCCGCAGTGGATGATCGCCTCAACCCCAATCTGGCGCCGAATCTCGGCGTCATCAGCGAGGTCTTCGGCAAAGAAGCGAAGCGATTGCTGCGCGGCAAATCGGCCCCGCTGCCGTGACGGCGGCCCGAACGCCCGGCGAAATTTTATGCGTCTGAGCGCGACGAGTAGCGACCATGGCGGAACCGCATAGTTTCGATTTCCCTAGACAAGCTTGCGCGCAATCGCTCGCCGCCCGGTTCGAGGAAATTGCCCGGGAGGCGCCCGGCCGGCTGGCGCTGCGCCATGGTGCTCGCAGCGTGATGTACGACGAGCTGAATAGGCAATCGAACCGGTTGGCGCATGCGCTCCTCGGGCAACTCACCGGCCAGGATGCCACGATCCTCCTGCTACTGCGCGATCCGATCCATCATGTCGTCGCTCAACTCGGCGTTGTTAAAACCGGCAGGGCCTGCGTTCCAGTCGATGTGTCTTTTCCGGTGGCGCGCCAACGACAAATTACCGCGGACTCCGCTGCCCGCCTGGTGGTGGCCGAGCTCGAGACCTTAGAATCGGCGCTAGGATTGGGCTATGAGCGCGGCTCCGTCGTGATCGTCGATGATCTGCGATCCGGCCTTTCGGAAAAAAACCCGGGCTTGCCTGTTTCCCCCGACTCACTGGCCTACGTGCTCTACACCTCCGGCTCGACGGGAAGTCCAAAGGGAATCATGCAGCGCCAGCAAAACCTGCTTCACGTCGCGATGCTCTATCATCGCGATCTCGGCGTCGGTCCCACGGATCGCATCACCAGCCCGACATCCCCGGCTTACACGGGAACCCTATGGGCTTTGCTCGCGGCGTTGATGAACGGCGCGGCGTTTGTTTTCACCGCGCTGGATTCCGTCGCAGCCTTCGTCGAGACGCTGGACAAAGAAAAGATCACGGTCGCGCAGTTGATTGTTTCCCTCTTACGCCAGGTAACGCAGTCGTTCGATGAAAGAGTTCGGTTGCCCGAACTGCGATTGATTTACACCGGCGGTGAAACTTTGCGCGCGCAGGACGTCGCGCGCTGCGCGCGAGTCCTGCCCGATGGCTGCCGTGTTATCTACGACTACGGCTCGACGGAAGCGGGTATCATAACGCACCAGCTTGTGAATTTATCGAGTCCGGCGGCGGAGTCGCCGGCTTCTTTGTATCCAGTGGGTTATCCAGTCGCCGACACGGAGGTATTTTTGCTCGATGAGCATGGCGTGGTCGTCGCTGCAGGGCAAGACGGGGAAATCGCCGTGCGCTCGAACTATCTTTCGCCGGGGTACTGGCGCGACCCGTCGCTTACGCGCAAACATTTTTTGACTGGTCCGGCCCGCGGCACGGCCGATGTCTTTCGGACCGGCGATCTCGGCCGGATCGGCGCCGACGGCTGTCTGTTTCATCTCGGCCGAAAAGATTTTCAGGTGAAGGTCCGGGGATATCGAATCAATCTAACCGAGATCGAGAACGCTCTGGGGTCTTTAGATGGCGTCAGGGCGGCGGCTAGCGTCGCATGGGGTAGTGAAGACTCAACGCGGATCGTCGCCTACATCGAGAAAGAGCCGGCGATCACAGTCTCCATCAAGAATCTCCGCGAACAGCTCTCTTTGACTCTGCCCTCGTACATGATTCCTTCAATCTTCATGTTTTTGGAACGCCTCCCGATATCGGCCAATGGAAAACTGGATCGGAACGCGCTTCCGGATCCACCGCAAAATCGCCCCGAGTTGGATACGGCGTACGTCCCGCCTAAGACCGGACTGGAGCATCGGCTTGCGCAGATCTGGATCGAAATCTTTTCACTGGATCAGATCGGCACTCACGACAACTTCTTTGAGTTGGGCGGCGATTCCCTGATGGCCACGCGGATGATCTCGCGAATTCAAGACGTCTTTAAAATCGCGTTGCCGATCAGCAGCGTTTTCGCAGCGCCAACGGTCTACGATCTCGCGTTGCGGGTACAAGCGCTCGGGAGAGAAAAGGGCGACCGCCTGCCGTTCGATTGAAACGCCGAGGGTCGCGATCGGGTCGCGGGTCGGACCAAGGGAAGCTGTTGATTTCACAACTGAAGGTAGCATAAAAGGCATCGTTTAAAGGCTTAGAGGTAGCTTTTTGACGCAGAAGAGCCGCCTTTAAGGAGACCACCTGCTACTTTCTGCCAGGTCATGGCTGGCACCATCAAATAGGCATGAGGCATGAGGCAACAGGCAACAGTCCCGAACCAAGACTCGTCTGTTGAGTCGTTCAATCCCCCGGATGAAGTCCGGGGTCCGTTCAAATCGTTAGAACCCGGCGCTTCGGTCAATAAACTTAGGGTCAAGAATCCTTCGAACGTTTGCCCGTGATCGTCGTCGTTATCTGCACTGGGTGTTCCAAGCCAAGAAGCGTTTCGGTCTTTGCGTGCTCGATTACATCGTGACGGCGAATCACATCCACCTCTTGGTCAAAGACACCAGGCCAAATGTTATCGCCGAGAGCGTGCAGCTCATCGCTGGGCGCACCGCGCAGGAGTGATTGCATTCCGTTCGGCATGGAATCATCATGACCCCCATGAGTGATATTTTTATCAGCTATGCGAGAGCAGATAAGGAGAAAGCTGAGCTGCTTGCGAATGCATTTACGCGGAAGGGTTGGTCTGTTTGGTGGGACCGAGAGATTCCGCCCGGCAAGTCGTTTGACGAGACGATCGAGAATGCGTTGAGCTCGGCCCGCTGTGTGGTTGTTCTCTGGTCCAAAACCTCCGTGTCTTCCCGTTGGGTGAAAACGGAAGCAGCCGAGGGTGCGGAGCGAGGAATTCTCGTGCCGGCGTTGATCGATAACGTCAAAATTCCCCTTGAGTTCAAGAGAATCGAAGCAGCAGATCTCTCCGATTGGCAGGGTGATTCTTCGCATCGTGAGTGCGATCAATTAGTGCGGACCGTCGCCGGCATGATGGATGGCAGTGCCCCGGTCCAACCAAGACAGATCCCAACCGATACCGAAGTGCGGTCGCGGCATTGGTCGAAGGCCATGTGGGGTGTTTTGGCGGGAGTCGTAGCTGGCGTAATTGGTTCGCTTGCTGTGCTTCAGCAAACCGGCTTTTTCGAAAAGCCACATCCTCAATCGCAAAACCAGGTGCAGTCGACTCCATCGACGACGAATATTGCCCCGGCTCCGACAAAACCTGGCCCCGGAGGGACGGAAGAGCAGGCTGCCTCAGCAGCCAAGCCGGCGCCTTCGACACAAGCTCGATCTGGCATGAATGTGCTTTCTGCAGAAAACGGCGGCCACGTTGTTGTTGCCACCAACGATCGGTGGCCCTACGCCATCGACGGTGACGAGAAAAATTGGCAGTACATCGACATCGGAGTTGTCGGCAGTTGGGCAGTTTACGGATTCAAAAATGATAAGCCGGCAAGCTTCGATACATTCAAGGTGCTGATTCTTGGCACGGAGAGCTGGAATTTGAAAGAGTTCGAGCTGCTGGCGGGAAATGATTCCGCGACGGGAAAATTCGAGCCCATCGGCAAGTTTCAGACGCAGAACGTCCGGTTTTTCAAAGAACCCTATCAGGAGTTCAAGTTCCCGCCCGTGAAAGCACGGTATCTGAAAGTTAAGGTCATATCTTCTCACGGCTTCAGTTCCGTTGGCGTCTATGAATTCCAATTGCTCGGCGCCCTCGAATAAGCAGTAAGAAAAGAACTCGTTCAAGTTCCAGAGCCAGCACATAGCTTGGTCCGACCCGGATAAGATAAATGGTATGCTCATCTCATCGGCGCTTCCGCCATCAACGGCAGATCTACGCTCTCTCTGGCAAAACTCTCACGAAAAAGCCGTCGCCCCAAACAACTGCTTATGTGCAGTACACCGAACAACTCTCTTCCAGGGATAGAGATTGATTTTGGTGCCGCTCGTGAAAGAATCGACGATTATCAAAGCGTCTCGTCGCGATGAAATTTAGTCTAGGAGCGCAAATATGGCTTGGGACAGAAAAATAGCTAACGTGCGACTACGGTTTCGGGTTCTAAAAGCGTTCGACAATGAAGCGGTGCTGGACCGAGAAACTGGGCTTATCTGGGAGCGAAGTCCAAATAAAGAGGCCGTGCTGTGGCCTAACGCGCGACTTATGTGCGCGCAGAAAGCGATTGCCGGGCGGGGCGGGTGGCGGCTGCCGACGTTCAACGAATTGACGAGTTTAGTGGATCCCAGCATCAAAAAGCCGAACGCCCCGAGACTTCCGGCGCGCCATCCCTTTGTGAACGTGCAACCAGCATCATACTGGTCGGCAACCTCCTTTGCGGAGGAGCCGGGCTTCGCGCTGGTTGTGAATTTTCTATACGTTGCCGGCAGCGATGCACCGATCGAGGTCAACGACGCCAATGTCAGCGCGGGATTGAATTACGCGTGGGCGGTACGCGGAGGCGCCCATGGCCCAAGTATTTACTGACCATGCCACGGCAAAAGTGTTAGTCCAGGTCGGACCACGACAACATCTTGATTTGACAATAGAACATAGTGTAGAAAGCATCGCTTAAGAGCCTAGCGGTGGGTTTTTCAAGCCGAAAAGCGACCTCTAAGAAAAACGATGCCACGCGCCAACAAAAATAGGCATGAGGCGCGAGGCAACAGGCAACAGTCCGGAAGCAAGAGTTCCAATCGTTCAATCGCTGCGCTCCGTTCAAGCCGTTGAGGTCCCTGATTTGCGAAATTGTAGTTGTTGATGCAACGGGCGAAATTTCTCCAAGGTCCGCACTAAATTTCCCTCCTCGATTTCCTTCCGCATTTACGTAAATCCAAGATAATTCAACTCTTACGACCTGGTATGGGGCTTGCGTTTCTTCTCTACAGGGAAGGAGGAAATACGCAATGCGAAAATCACTATCAATAGTCTGTATGAGTTTACTGACGGTTTCTCTGATGATCCCGATCGGACGCGGCTATGCCGGAGACGACCCGCCGGGCAATCACAGGCAGCGCCAGGAGCTGCGTGAAGATCTCCAGCGGCTCGAGCGACTAAGAAACCAACGCAACCGGGAGCTTCGCCAGGGCGATAGACGCGAGGCCCGTGAGTACGAAGAGAAGATTCGCGATCAGCGAAGGGAGATCCAGAGAGACCGGCGGGAGCTATACGGGGATAACTACGGTTGGTGGGGTCGGGACGACGGGTGGTGGGGCCGTAACTACGGTTGGTCGCGTCGTGACCGTGATCGCGATCATTACTATGACTGATTTCTGACTTGCTGTTGCGTGGGAGGGTCCGCCAATCATGGCGGACCCTCTAGCGGAAGGCCTTACAGCAATCTAGCCATTTGTTACGCGGCAGCTCGAAACCATCGAAAGCGCCGGTCGTTTAACCGCTATCGAATACTGCAGCCCCTTCAAAACGTTCACTCTGTTCCGTTCAAGACGTTTCAGATAAACGGTCGTTCAAAGTTCAAGGTTCAAGGTTTCTGAAGAAACTCGTTCCAAATGTTTCAGGCGTTGCAGTTGTTCCAGCCGTTCAACTGCTTCGCTCAGCGCAAGACTCTGGGGAAAACATTCCGATAGCACCTTCCACGTTTCGATAATTCCCGAAATGTCGAAATGTGCAGGTGATTAGGGGGTCACGCTTTCTATTCTTGACGATTCGATTGGATTAGTGATGGGCGGCCGCGCGGACGGCCACGAAGTACGACCAAAAGTAGCTTGTCCCATTTTTGTCTTGTGATTGAGGATAAAAATTGCTTTTACGATTACCAAGCCCGTCCGCTGCAGCTGAAACTTCTGAGATAACAATCCTTGAAACCTCCGGCGGAGCAAGCCGCCAGGGCGTCGGACTTGGCCGCCGAGGCGACCTGGGCGCCAGCCACAAACCACGACCCGTTGGGCGTCATCCGTCCCGATTTGCTCCACGCCAGCGCGACGCACTGGTGGCGATAGTGGTAGAGGGCCCGACACCCCTCATGCCCGCCCTTGGCGCAGCTCTTGACCGCCCCGGAGCGCGCACCCTCGGCGGTATCCCAGTTTTTGGCGTGCCCGAGGATCATGCCGTCACTTGACAACGCATCGGCACCGTAGCCGCCGGGCGGCGGCTTGGCGGGTCCGCGGGGCGGACGGCCTGCTTCCAGCGCACAGTTTTCGAGGCACTGGTTCTGGGCCGCCTCACACTGCAGGACGTTCTGACATCGCCCGTAATTGACATAGCAGCGGTTATAGCACTCCATGGGAATTTGGGCGGCTGCCTGAGGCGCGAGACACGTTATTGCGACGGCAAATATCAGAAGAGCCCACATTGCTGCTCCCTCCCGACGATGAGATTCTTCGATGAGAATAAAACCTTAATGGGACGGCAGGGGATCCGCGCCGGCGAGCTTGTTGAACAGCTCCACGACCGCGGCCTCGCGCGGCAGTTCCCTGATCGCTTTCTCGACCGCTTCAGGCATGAGCGGCAAGACCTCGTCTCCCGTGAGTTTTCGATATTGTTTGGCGAACTCGGGATCGGTAAAAGTCTTGTGCATCGCCTCCCTTAAAATCTGCACCCGTTCTTTGGGCGTTCCCGGCGGCAGAAAGAAGTTCTGGCCGGCGGGATTGAAGGCGCGAAACATCTCCAAAAGTTTTCTCTCCGTGCTTCCTTTTACTAGACTCTCGAGCTCCGGCAAATGAGCGAAGCGCGGGTGTTTGTCCCCTTTGGGAATTTCGATGCCGGCGTGAAAGTTCACCAGGTCCTTTTCAATCCACTCGGACGACCGTTGAAAAATCGTTTCCGCGATGTTCACCCTGGCGTCGATTTCACGGCGCATGAGAGCCATATCGACTTCCGGGCCGCTGTATCCGGTAACGAATTTAGGATCCTTCATGCCGAGCAGGTGTGCGAAGATCCGGCCGGTGATGTAAATCGGATGCCCCACGGATTGCGCGCCGATCCGTACCCCAGGCGTGGAGCGCAACTTTTCCAGATTGACCAGCCCGGCCTCCTTGTGCGTGAGAAAAAGATATTGCGTGGCGCTATTGGGGCTCCCGAGGTAGATCAACTTGGCAAGGTCGTATTGAACACCGATGGCGCCAAGAACGGCATTGGCGATTAGCGCAGGACCCATGCTGCCGATCGTAAGGCCATCCGCCTTTGCCCTTGTGTAGATGTGGTTGGCCGCCTGCCGGCCTCCCCCCGCTTCCATGTACTCCATGACGATCGTCGGGTTTCCGGGAAGATGCTTGCGGAGAAGAGAAGTAACGGCCTTTGTCCTCAGGTCCGCGGTTCCTCCGGGAGGACCTCCCAAAATAACCGTAATCGTTTTGTCTTGATAAAAAGTAGCCTGGGAGAGAGCGACCTGATTGCCAGATCCAAAATAGGTAACGAGAAAAAGCAGAACGGTGAAAATCTCTTTCATATTTTGTGCTCCTTGGCGGGAAAGAACTTGTTCAACCGTCCCACTCCGTTCAAGCTCCTTTGAAGGGAATTGGTTGAACCTGGTGGACGGCCCAGAGTTTGACAACATGACAATACGCTCGTTCACAACGATTCGGTTAGAGTACCCCGCCAACTCCGAAATTCTCAAATAGCTCGCGCCACGCGCTTGCCTTGCATGATCTCCGCATCGTGATTGGGAAAAGCCAAATCAGGCCGCGTCGCCGTGGCCAGCGCCCGGTCGAGCGCGGCGACGGTATCGCCTAAGTCGTAGTACCAGCCCACCGGGTGATGGTCGCGGATATTTTTCAAGGTATAGGCGATGTCACCGCAGAGGACGGCTTTGCCTGCGGCGGTTTGGAGCGCGATCATTTGCGAACCGGGGGTGTGGCCGCCGGCTTTCAGTAGATCGAGTCCGGCATAGAGTTCGTGATCGCCGTCGATCAGTTCGATCCGTCCTTCCTGTTTTAGCCGATCCAATCCGGGGCGCACTTTCGGACGAATTTGGCTATCCAAGACCTTATAGCGCATGCGCGGCCCGGTCCAAAATTCCAATTCGGCGCGCTGAATGACGAACTTGGCTTTGGGAAAATAGTCGAAGCCGGTGAAATGGTCTTGATGGAAGTGGGTGACGATGACCGTTTTGACCTCGTCGGACTGGATGCCGACCTCGGCGAGCAGCTTCGGCGGCTCGATGAACTGTTTACCCTGTGCCCACTCGGGCGCCACGTAATCAGGATGATAGCCGGTGTCGACAACAATGGGTCCGTGGGGTCCTTCGATGAGCCAGAAGATATACGCCACGGGTTTGTCGCGATCCACGTCGCTGCGCAAACAAGGCATGATCCCCGACCGCCACCAGCTTTCGCTCATCCCGACCATCATCGCGTGAACCGAATGGTTTGTTGCCATGCTCGAACCCCTTTCAGTATCTCTGGCAGCGAGCATATCTCCGGCGCGGAAATCAGGTCAATCGCGAGTCAGTATCAGCGATAAAAAAAGGATGAGGGGAGAAGGGGGAGAAAAGGGGACAGGCTACTTTTGCATTGAAAAGCCGACGGCGCGCTTGGTAGAAGCGCTTTCCAACGACGAAAAACTTGTTCCAATCGTTCAAGCCGTTCAACCGCTGCGCTCTGTTCAAGACGTTTCAGATATTTAGAACGTCAAGAATCAGCTCGGTGTCATTGCCTCACATCGAGATGTTATAGAGGCAAATGGCAGTTATGCGCCGCGTGAACCATTGAATAAGCAACAGCCATTAGGCAACAGGCAACAGTCAAAAAGAACCGGTTCAAAGTTCAACGTGGCTCGGAACCATTCAAAGCGTTGAATTATGAGAGTTTTAGGGTCGGACTTCTATGACCCGACTATCTTGAAAATCCACTGGGATCGAACTTCGTTCATCACACTGTACTCTGTGGCGAAATGCATTGCTGCAGAAAAGTTTCCGCCGTCGCGTTGATCCTCACATCGACCAGCTACCCGGCGGAGACATACCGTGGTCCGACGCTGAAAAACCTGAAAAACTCTCCAGCTCAGCAGTTCCTTGGCTGTTGAGAATAAGTTGAAGCTGCAGGAACCGCTTTTGTCGAGTCCAAGGGATGGCAGGAAATGCCGGAAGCTGGTGGAGTTGGAGTAGGATTTGGCGCCACGGTTTCTCCGGCACCTTTCTTTACTACGATATTGTCGAAATCAACTACTCCTACTGCGCCATCGCCGTAAGTGCCAATGTCCATCTGAGTAGTGGGTTTGGATAGGGGACATTGCGTAGTCGGCGCGCCGCTTAAACTTGCCACATGCTCCTCGTCTAACCAGACATCCACTGTTCCCTTGGAGGAATCCAGGCTCCAGTAAATGGTAACGACGACATTTACGAACTTATTCAAAGGAATGGTCCCCAAACTTTTACTCTGAAATTTGTTTTCACAATCGTAATAATTTCTCAAATTTAATTCATTGGTATTTCGGCTGGATATCCACACCGTAGGCCCTGTACCATCTCCCGTAGCTCCGTAACCAAGGTTTTCGTCTCCGTACTGGTAAAGCTGCATAAGAACGGAAGATGATGGGGCATTATTGCCTAAGCGTATGGAAAAACTGTAGGTAACAATTTCCCCTTCTTTCGCAGAAAAGTTTCCAACCGCAGCCTGGGAACGCACTCTGATGGAAGACTGCCCGCCGGTGCTGGTAAGGTCTTGTGCGGTTGCCGTGATGCGGACGAAATGGTTGCCGTTAGACTCTTTGACGACTTGTATGGGCACTTTGACTTTGAAAGCCGAATAGGCAGTCGACCAATTGGTTGGAACAATGCCACTCTCAAAATCATAAGAAGCAAGCACGCCACCCGTCTGCGCATGGGAATGGTGGAGGCAAAATAAGCCGACGCTCAGAGAGATAAAAAATAGAAGAAATTTTTGTCTCATGCTTTTTTAAATGCTTGACGGGAGCCTTCCCCGGTCGGCCCAGGGCAATCTCTTAATTTAACAACATAAGCTAGCATAAAAATAGAAGGTTTTAGGGTCACCCATTAGCCGGTCGGTCAAGTAGGCACAAACCTTCCAAGGGAGAAATCTTTTGTTGCCAGGAAATTCCTCCGGATCTTAGAGAATCGTTGGCCGAGACGTTTCTCGACTTGCGTTACGAGTTGACGGATGTCGTGGCGCTGGCATCCGCCGGACAGAACCCGGTTCCGCAGCTGCTCCAGGACGGCTGGAGGCGATTGTCGCCGATCCTGAAGCAAGCGCTGCCTGGGTTGCCGAAGGAGAGCGCCGACCGGTACGCGAACTTCATCGACGTGCTGGATCAATGGGTGACGCTGGCACAAGGATCTCAGCTGGGCTTCCTGCAATTGTCGCCCGACGCGCTGCGAGGACTGGCGCGGATGTTGGAGCCCGCCGCAACCGGAGATCCGATCGGGTACACCCTCGAGGTCGATAACGCGCTGCGCGATCTACTCGGCCTCGGCGCTGCGATGGCCGCCCCACCTCCGGGTACAAAACAGAGCTGGCAGCCGGGTTTTCGCTCCTTTGCCAAAATCCGAGAAGGCTCTGTGCCTTCGCCCGGATTCGGTGTCGCGTTGGCGACGGAGCCTGACCGACACAAGTTGAATGAACGCGTGCCCGAGGACGGTGACCTTGAGTCTTATCTTCTCGCCGTCAGGAGTTTGCTGGCGGTGGTGAGTCAAAAACTCGCGGCAAAATACCGAATGGCGGAAGAGTATGAGTCTCTCGCGCGGCAAATCATATTTGCCGTGGGGTGGCAGGAGACTTGCTGGCGCCAGTTCATTAAAAAGGGGAAGCTCCTGATGCCGATCGCCTCGGCCAGCGGCGCTTTAGGTTTGATGCAAATAAGTCCTCATACGTGGCGAAACCTTTATGACCTGAAACAGTTGGGAGCCGATATCGAATACAACGGCAATGCCGGCGCGGAAATTTCGCTTTATTACTTGACCCGTTTTGCGATGAAAAAAAACGAGGACAAACAACCGGGCGGCGACCTCGCACGGGCGACCTACTCGGCTTACAATGGCGGCCCCCGGCAGCTGAGCCGCTACCGGACGGGCACACAGAACGCTGAGTCTAAGAAGATCGATGAATCGTTCCGGAAGAAATTCGAAGCCGTCAGCGCGGGCCGTGAGATGGAAGTCCAGAGCTGTTACGGAAAATAGTCGTTTTCCGTTTTCGTGTTTAATCCTTAAGTCACGTTGTCATATCGGATACAGCATCATACCGAAGCATAAACTAGAAGAAGAAAGCACCTATCCCCTATCCACGCCTGTACGCATTTTTGCGTCCGTCTGCGAATAGAACCTCAACAGAACTTTAACAGTGGCTGTCAGCGGCGGAATATCACGTCTTGCTCACTGCCGCACCAGGTATCCGGACACGGCGACGTTATCCGACGGGCTGAAATAGAAGGTCGCTCCGGCATTCAACATCATCTTGAATGGAATGGAGAAGGAAAAGGTATCCGACACTGGGCCCGGGAAGGTCTTTGTGGCCACAAAGTTGTGGAAGGCGGCACTACTGAGTCCGAGTCCGGGGTCCGTTATCACGATCGACACTCCGGTCGTGGTGGTGTTTGCCGAGGTGGGGAGAAAAACATAACCGGAGACGTGCTCGATTATCAGGCGTCGTCCAGACGGGACTGTGCATGGACTGGGAGGGAAGTCGGTCGGGCTCTGGGAATCGGTCCCACACAATCCGGTGCTTTCGATGTTGGAGTAGATACGTTGCGTCTCTGGGTCGATTGCATGAGCCGTCGATACCAGAAGAGGCGACGACAAGAGCACTGCCGTAATCAGCGCGACTGCTCTGGCGTTCATCATGATGGGACTCCTTCGGTTGAGGATAGGTTTTGAATGAATTTTTCGACCGACAGTACTGCTGAACCTATTAGGATGTCAAGGTTCTCTCAGCCATCCGTAAGCCCAGCACTTGAAAATCACGGGCGCGGGTTAGGGACGTTGTTGACTAGCTGGACTAACTTAGATGGGGGGATGGAAGGAGCAAGGTTATTTCGGAGCACCGGCGACGAAGGTGGAAAGTTTTGTCTCAAGGTGCCATGTGCTTCGTTCCGTTCGAGTGACCGAGATGACTTATTTATCATCGCCGGTTCTAAATCGTAAATTCGGGGGAGTTGCTTTGCTTTGACCACCACCGTATTGGGTCTGTAATTTTTGCGTTACAGGATCCTTTAACTCTGCAAAAAGCATCATGGCTACTGGATCTTTAAAATTTAATCTGATTTTAAAGTTCCCCAGGTTTTTGATTTCTAACACCGCGACGTGTGGCGTCTCGAATGTTCCGTCAATCACAGAAGCGGTTATATGAATGGTAAGACCGAGACGAGCTACCGTGCTTCTCCCATCTAAAATGGCCAATACGTTTGGCGGAGTTTGTATCGCTTCATAACTTGCTCCAAGAACAAATTGCCCTGGTTCCAATAGAAAGTCCTCTGTCGTCAGATCGATTTCCCTATATTTGAGTTCCTGCGCCACCGTTAGACTTACAACCTGATTAGGCTCGGGTAGAAGCAGATGTTTGGCTAGATGGATACGGATACCGACGGGGCGTATATTTTTCTTATCAAAGTCAGGCTCGATAAGGATTTTGCCTTCATCAATGTACTTCTCAATTGTTTGATGTGATAAAAACATGAAACGCAGTATGCCACGAATGTGTCTTTTTGCTAAACACGCGGCTGAGGGAAAAATTGGGGTTGAGAACAATTGTTGGGGGGTGAGGTTAGTCCGGCTCGGACGACGACAACAGCTTGAGTTGACAATAGAACATAGCGTAGAAAGCATCGTTTAGAGAGCTTCGCGGTGGGTTTTGAAAGCCGAAAAGCGACCTCTAAGAAAACGATGCCACGCGCCCAGCAATACTGCAGCCAGTTCCAATCGTTCCAGTCGTTCAATCCCCCGGATCAAGTCCGGGGTCCGTTCAAAACGTTCTAGAAGGGAACACCAACGACCTCTACCCGATGAGCGCTGATCTGAAGCCATTGCGGTTGGCAGGTTGGCAAGAAGATAGCCTAGTGCGACCCAGCACGACCCTGGCGGTGAACGAACTTTCATTCAGGAGACCAGATGCCTAAGAAAGAAGTTATTCAGGTGAATCTTGCTGCGGCGAATCCGAATCTCTCACCAGCCACGCGATTTGGAGATCTGGTGTTCGTCGCCGGTCAAACCGGCCGGCACCCAATTACCGGGGAGGCCGGCAGAGACGTTCGCGAGCAGACTCGGTACGCCATCGAACGGATCAAGATGATTTTGGCAACCGCGGGGACCTCTCTCGATAATGTTCTGACGGTATTGACGCATCTGACCCAACGTGACGACCTTGCAGCCTACAACGAGGAGTACGCCAAGTTTTTCCCGACCAACAAACCAGCCAGGACCACGGTGGAAGCGATGTTGAACTTCCCCGAGCTCCTTGTGGAGATAACCGTCACAGCTTGCATGCCTGATTAATTTCTTCCCGGCGGAGCCCCCTGCCGCTCGATAAATAAATCCGCGACGCCGGGAAAAGTGGAGGGATTATGAACTTTGTCGATCTGACAATGCCGTTAAACCATCGCTGGATGCCGGATGAGGGTTTGCCGTCGGCAATCAAATTTTTCCTCGGGCCCAAGGACCATCAAGAAAAAGGCATGGTCGTCGGGAGCGATTCGGGAACAAGCCTGGCGCTGCCTTCGCTGTTCGCCGAGTTTCGCAAGACGACGCGACTGGACCAGGTACCCGTCGAGAAATTGTTCTTGCGGCCGGCTGTGGTGGTTCACATCAACAAAGGGGATGGAGAAGAAATCAGCCAGTCGGACGTCGAGAAGGCGTTTAAGGACGCCCGTCCAGCCAATGGGGATGCATTTCTGATCGTCACGGGTTGGGGCGATAAACCGCACCATCAGGCGGAGGGAACCAAGTACATCCTTGGCAGCCCTCATTTCTCGTTTGAGGCTGCGCGATTTTTGGCACAAGCGCTACACGACAACCAAAATGACTTACTGTTGGCCGACACTGCAGGGCTCGGACTGCCGAAAAGCCATATGATTCCGGAATGGTTCTCAATGCTCCCGCCTCCGTCTGCCGAGTCGGCTGAAGCGCGCATGTATCTGCATCTATACGACAGCGAGAAAGCCAAAAAGGATTTCGCCGTCGAGATGGAATTTGCCCGCTTGGGTATTACGACCGTGCGAAAGCTGGTTCAGTGCGGCCAGATCAAAAGTCAGCGGATCAAGCTGTTGGTGTCCCCGTTGAACATTGTCCGAGGTGTCGCTTCGAGTTGCAGAGTTGTCGCCGTGGAGGAATGACCATGAAAATGATCGACTTGACCATGCCGATTTGGAAGGCGCGGGCTACGGAGAGATTTTGCCCTTTACCAACTCTTCCGTGCGGCTTTGGGAGTATATGTATTATAACAAGCACGGCCTCAGGATGACGCGCATGAAACTCGACGGCGAAACCGGCAGTCCCTTCATGGTGCCGCATCAGCGCATGCCCTTCGACACCACGCCTTTGCAACCGGACCCCAAGTTTTCATGGACGCTCGACCAGATCCCGCTCGATCGACTGATTCTCAGAGACACGGTGATCCTGGATATCAGAGCGCCGGAACAGACGAGATTACGGGTGACGAGATGGACAAGGCGATCAAGGACGCCGATTTCCGAAAAGGAGACGAGGTGCTGATTCGCACCGGTTGGGGCACGCGCGCGCGAGCCTACGACTCGGGCTCGACTACTACAAGAGAACTCCGAGCATCCATTTTGACGCGGCCGCGCTCTTGGCGAAGAAAATGGACGAGATGGGGAGCGGCATTTTTATGACCGATTGCGGCTTGGTCAATCCGCCCAGAGTCCAAGGCAACAACTGGTTTCGCGGTGAAAGTCCGATGATTCCCCACCCCAAGCCCTGGCCTTCCGCCGAAGCACGGGAACGGGTGCTTGATCTGGGTGCTCACCGGCACGGCAGCCCGCATGCGAGCAGCTATGGCGCACTGATCAGAAAATCCATCGCAGGTTGCAAGTGCCTCGTCGAATGCGACAAAATCTCGAAGCTTCGGGTGAAGATGATCATCCTTCCTCTATTGATCAAAGAAGGCGGCGCATCGCCTTGCCGTTTCATCGCCGTCGAGGAATGAGACCGTACACGCTCCCCTGACGGCCATCGCGTCGCTCACTTCATGACGATCAGAGAGCACGTGGCGACCTTCAAGACTTCAGTTTTATCAACCCAGAGAAGTCTGGCCCGGCGTCGACTAGTGTTAGTGGCGCTTAGCAACACAACCACCTTGCCCTTTAGTCTCGCGCGGGGCTAGAATGCTGTCCAATCGGCACAGAGAAGATTTCGGGAGTGCTGCCAGCAGTATGAAGTTACCGCCGGAACAAGAGGGTATACGAGCTTAGTGCTTTCACCCGTCGGGGATATTCGTCGAGTTTCCTGTAGCTGACGTTGAATCGTCGATCCCCGAACGGTTTCAAAAGATCGTTTGGATGTATCCGGAGTGGCCAGCGGTCAGTATGAGCGGTTGCGCGCTGACCTATGACGAACTCAATCGGACCGCCAATCGTTTGGCTAGGGCAATAATAGATCGACAAGGCGAGGGAAATGAGCCGGTAGCGATCTTCCTGGAGCATGGCGGGCCGGTTATCCCGGCTATGCTCGGCATCCTGAAAGCAGGCAAGATCTTCGTTGTTATCGACCGTCCTTTCCCAAGGAAAGAATCAAATACTTGCTGGCTGATTCGCAGGCGCGCTGGCTGATCGCCGGCAATGCGACTCTACCGTTCGCAAAAGCTAATCTTCAAGAGGGGACTTGCCTCATCAACATCGATGAACTTGAAAGCAGTTCCGGCGGTGAAAATCTCGATCTATGCTTATCTCCGGACAGTCTTGCCGCTTTGATTTATACGTCCGGTTCGACCGGCCAGCCCAAGGGTGTCATGCAGACGCACCGAAATATTCTCCACACCCTATTACGGGATACCCTTGCGGCTCATTTTTCACCGCGCGACCGAATGGCGCTGCTTCGATCACCGAGCACTTCCGGGTCCATCGCTGATTTGTTTGACGGCTTGCTCAACGGCGCCGCTGTTTATCCGTATAGCGTCGCAAAGGACGGATTCGTTCGTCTCGCTGCTTGGTTGATTCATGAAGAGATTACCGTTTTCGATTCCGTGTCATCCTCTTTCCGGCACTTCGCGGGCTCTTTCCGGCGAGAGCTTCCCGCACCTGCGCCTGCTTTGCATCGGAGGCGAACCGGTTTATGCGAACGATGTGGAAATCTATAAAAAGCATTTCGCCGACGAGTGTATATTGGTTGGGAGGTTGGGTTGCGGCGAAGCGGGGAAGGTGAGCCACTACATGATCGACAAGAGACAGAAATTCAAAACAACGATGTGCCTGTGGGTTATGCACATGAGGATTTGCAAATCCTTATACTCGATGATGACGGAGAACCAGCCAAAGCAGGCGCGATCGGGGAGATCGCCATCAGAAGCCGCTTTCTTTCACCGGGCTACTGGCGCATGCGCGTGATGACCGATCAGATTCTTGTCCGATCCGAACGGCGGGGATGAAAGAACCTATTTGAGCGGCGATCTAGGCTGGCTCACCGACGATGGGTGTCTGTTCCACGGGGGGCGCAAGGATTCGCAAATAAAAATCAGGGGTTCAGGTTGAGATCGCCGAGATAGTGCGGGTTTCGCTGCGGCATGACGGCGTCAAGGAAGCCATTGTCATCGGTCAAGCGGATCACGCCGGGGAAAGGCGGCTGGTGGCTTATTGCGTGCCGCATAAATGGCCCGGGATCACCGTAAGCGAGTTGCGCCGATGGCTTCGCAAAACGCTGCCCGAATACATGATTCCTTCGGCCTTTGTGATGCTGGCGGCAATGCCGACGACGCCTGCCGGTAAGTTGGATCGCCACGGGCTTCCGGTGCCGGATGATTCGCGGCCTGCACTGGATAACTTGTACGTCCCGCCTAGAAATCCCATTGAAGAGAAACTAGCAAAAATCTGGGCGGAGGTGTTGGGGTTGAAACAGGTGGGCATCCACGACACTTTTTTCGACCTCGGCGGCCATTCGCTGGCGGCTACTCAGGTCATCTCGAGAATCGTCATGGAGTTCAAACTAGAACTGCCTATAAAGTTCCTGCTGGATTCACCCACGGTTGCGGAGATGGCCGCTGTGATTGCCAAAAGTCAAGGAACGCTGTCAAACGAGAGCCGGTTGTCGGCTATCCGCCCTATCCCGGAAATTGCGTCGATGTCGCTGAAGCTCGGCGGATGCGATCGAAGGTAGTTCGATCATCATCCAAAAGTAGCATAATCTTCTTCGCCGTTCTGCGAAGAGGTTAGTCCGGGTCGGACCACGACAACATCTTCAATCTGTTCTTCTCGATTGCCGTGGCTTGCTTGGTTGTGATCGTCGGTCTCCGGCTCTTGCGGCGATAGCGTACGGCGAACTGGTGTCTTGTCTCAGAAGTTCGCGACATAATTCTCGCGTCATTCCGTCGGAAAATCTCCCCTTCCCCTCTTTGGCAAAGAGGGGTGAGAATTGCACGGAGAAAATTCCCCCTTTGAAAAAAGGGGGACAAAGGGGGATTTGAGTTCAACTTCAGTGGCTGCCATCGTTTGGACTTTTTAAACGAACTTCTGAGACGCCACACTAGCAAAGAAGTAGGGCCCGTTTTCGTCGTTCTGAGCCGTCCCGCGCCGGACTTTTTCCATGAGAGTTCGGATTGAGCCGCCCGCGGACCAATATGACGAATTGCTCCGGCTCCGAGCCGGGACTCGGCCGAGTATTACATCCTGATGGCTGCCTGCGTCACGCCAGAACCCCGACAAAATCGAGCGGATCGTCGAGGTCCTCTGCGACACGGAGGATGTGAAACGGCTGATCGAGCTGACCACGCGTCTTCCGACCGATCTACGTAACGAGATCGCAAGGATTTTTCGACAGCCAAAATAAGGCGGTCCATGATTTCTCATTTCTACCAGCGCGAGATCGACGCTATAAGTGAAAAATGGCGCAGAATCCA
>CAWDPO010000025.1:0-174785 GCA_963804165.1 uncultured delta proteobacterium | reverse complement strand
CGATTGACCGCGGCAAGCACATTAAGCATCGCTTTGCCGGCCCGTTCGTTATTCAACGGTCTAACTCAGCGCGTGAAAAATCTTTTTGTAAAGCTGAGACAAATATCGCGCGGATGAACTGTCAGACTTGGGTCTGGAACGCTTCGTCTACCTGTTCGTTTACTCGCCGATGCGAGTCTCTCAAGCTTTCCTCCTTAGGATACAGAATCTAGCGGTCGTGCTCAAGCTTTACACCCGTCCACTGAGTGGCGGTCTCTCGACGAGCGTCGCACGTGGCGATCGGCGATGTTTGGCTTGATAAAATCTTCTCACCGCTGACATGCACGGACTATAGGCCGTGCATGTCAGCGGGAGTTAATTGGGCAGAACCGAAGCGGAAAGCTTATTGCCGCAGTTTTCCTAAATCCTAGCCTTCAGAATCCCTCGCAATGGCGCGACACCGGGAATCTGCCACTCTTCCCACATTTGATCGACCATGTTTTGAATATGCGCGTAGTGTTCTTCTTTGAGATGATCGAAGCGCCCCTGCTTGGAGATAAACTCCTTGACCGGAATGCGTCCCTTGCCCGTCTTGCGCGCGTCCCAGGTGTAAATGACGTTGCCGTCGACGATTTCATATAGCGGATAGATGCCGCATTTGATTCCCAACTCGCCAAGCTCGTTGGAGTAACGCGGACATAGTCCCAACCCTTTGGACAGGGATCGTAGGTGTGGATGAAGGTCGGGCCGCCGATGGCGAGCGCCTTTTGGACCTTGTTCAGATAATCCGTCGGCGGAAAGGTGGCGCAGGCAGTGCAACGTAACGGCAGGTCGGATGGCCGACGGCCAGCATGCCGGCGACGTTCTTCTTCCAGCGCCTCTGCATGATCGGATGCTTGGTTCCCGGAGGCGTGAAGGTCGTCTGCGCGCCGTAAGTCGTCGAGCCTGTTGCCTGGATATCGGTATTGGCGGCGGACTCGTTGTCGTACATGATAATCAGCAAGTCGTAATCGCTCTGCAACGCGGCGGAGATGCCGCCGATGCCCATATCGCCGGCGCCGAGATCGCCGGAGAAATTGATGACGTTGATCTTCTCGTCTTTGATCTTGCCCTTGCGCTTGAGCGCTCGCAGGCCCGCGGCCATGCCCACGGCCGAAGAGCCGCCGGCGCCGAGCTGCGTGTGCATCCACGGCACGATCCACGGCGTGGTCATGTACGAAGTGTTGGCCACGTACATGCAACCGGTCGCTCCTGTGACCACCGAGCGCGAACCCGCAACCTTGATGAATCCGCGCATCGTCGTCGCCGACTCGCAGCCCTGGCAGGTCCGATGGCCGGAAGTATAGAGCTCTTCCAGCGGAATTTTGTGAACGCCTTTGACCTTCTCGTAATCGATTGTCGGTACGGTTGACATAATGGTTTCTCCTATTTACTCTCTTAGGCCGATCCAGGTTATGTATTCATCCAGGGAATCTTTCTTCGCCGCCTGTTGGGTGATTTCGAACATCTTCTGAGCGTCGGCGATCGACAGATCGCGCCCGCCCAAACCACCCATGAAATTAACGATCGCCGGCCGGTTCTTCGCCGGATAGAGGCAGGATCGGACTTCGTGCATCAAGATGCCGCAATTGTCGGGCGAGCCGTGAGCGAAGTCCCTGTCGACGACGCCGACCGCTTTAAAGCGGCTCAGGGACTCGCGCAGCTCCACCGTCGGGAAGGGCCGGAACCAGCGCAGATTCACGTAGCCGACCTTCTGTCCCTTCTCGCGCAAGCGCCTGACCGCCGTGCGCGCCGGAGCCGCCACCGTACCAACGCCGATCAGGACCGCTTCCGCGTCCTCGGTCATGAACTCGTCGAAATAGTAAGGCGCGGCGTAGCGATCGCCGAAAATATCGTTGAATTCTTTATAAGCATCCTTGATGACACCGCGCGCCCGCTTGGCGGCTTCCCAATTTTGCCTGCGGATCTCCATGACCCAATCCTCGTTGGCCTGCGGCGCGACCGAGATCGGGTTGTCGGGATGGAGCCGGCGCTCAGCGAGATCGTACTGCGGCAGGAATTTCTTCGCCGCCTCCACCGATGGGATTTTGACCATGTGTTGCGAGTGGGTGAGAAAGGCGCCGTCCATCGCCAATCCCATCGGCATCCTGACTGTCTTGTCCTCGGCGATGCGGTAGCCGATCAGCACGTGCTCGAGCGCCTCCTGCGGCGTCGTGACCCAGCAGAGAAGCCAGCCCATGTCGCGGACCGACATCGCGTCGTTGTGCTCGACGCCGAAAGCGCCGGGATCATCCAAAGCGCGGTTGCCGACCACGAAAAGAGGCGGAAGACGGTCGGTCGCGGTAACGACCAGCGCTTCCATACCGTACATCCAGCCCGTGCCGCTCGAACCGCCGAAGGCGCGCGCGTTCACCGAGCTGGCGTGCTTGACGATCTCGAACTGGGAATGCTCGCTGTCGGCGATGATATACTCGGCGTCGAATTTCCCGTCGGCGATCAGCTTCGAGAGGGCGTCCATCACTTCGGTGTAGGGACGGATCGGATAAGCGGCGATCACATCCACGTCGGCGAGACACACGCCTTGGGCGACGGCCTGGCAGCCGTTTAAAAGATCTTCCCGCTCGTATACCCCTGATTGATCTGATTTGGCTTTTGCGACTGCGACACTCATACTTCGACCTCCTCGGTTTTTCTGACGGGCACTATCTTGCCCTCGGGCATCACATCTCCCTGAGTAACGGTAATACCCTTGCCGGTGACGAAAGGGTAAGAAACCCGGTCTTTGCCCTTTTTGTCCTCGACCCACTGAATGTAGTCGTTGGAATCCCTTTTCCAGTGTTCCCACGGACTCGAGTCGTCCTTGAATTGGAGCTCATCCACCATGACGATGCATTCTTTGACCGGACATACTTGAGCGCATTTGCCGCAACCGACGCAATACTGATAGTCGATGTCGTATAAGCCGTCCGTGGTTGGGTCGAAACACTCGTCCGGGCACTCGACCCAGCAGAGCGTGCACTTGGTGCAGAGATCGAACCTGACCGCGGGTCTCTGCGTCTTGGTCGTGCCGCGCTTGAAGCTGGGGTTTCTGTTTTGTCCCCTCGGACCCATTTCGAAACCGCGCTTCACAGCCGGAACTACAGCTCCCTCTTGCATCTCGAACCACTTGGGCAGCACGGGTATCTCATGCATCCACACGATTCCGTCTTCGGGTGTCACGGTCGTTACTCTAGGAGGCTTAGCCTCCTGCCTGAGCGACTCGAAGGCCGCGCGCGCGGCCTCAGCACGGTGCTTCTGCTTTGTCTTGTCCATCAGATAAGCTTCAACCGCCTCGATGCTGATCAGCGTCGGATCGATGGCCGCGATGCCGCCCAAGATGTGCTCATGGGTCATGTCATCCTTGTTGACCCAAAGTCCCGCGAGACTGGCGTCGCCGTCGAGGATCGCGATGCGATAGTTGTACGGCTTCTTGCCGATGAACTTTAGCAGCTCTTCCGGTGTTTTCTTGGACACCACCAGCAGGCAGCCGTCCTTGACCACCCTTTCATTGATCGGGCGGATACCGTGCCATCCCCACGGCTCGACACCCTTGCACATCGTGTCGTCCAAGACGACGGAGATGTTGGCCTCGTCGATCTCGAGCTTGGCGCCGCATTCCGCTTCCAGTTCTTCCTCGGCAAGATCCGGCGAAACGAAAGCGAAATATTTGCACGGGATGCCGTTTCTTTCCGGCGAATCGCTGTAGCGCCCGTTGGAAAAGGCTTTCTGGCCCATCCGGCTGGCGATCATGACAATGTCGCTGCCGATCTTTTTGCCGAGGTTCTTCTGAAAGATACCTCGATAGTTGACCTCTACGCGTTTGATCATGAAACCCTCCTCTCTTTAGTGACCTCATTACGCTGGCTTTTTTGTGCGCGGCTGGACGGCAAGACGCTCGCTTCGACCTGCTCGATATGCAATTGCATTTCTTTGCGCGCCTTGATGCGGTCATGCTTTTCAATCGCGGCGACGATCTTACGGTGAGTATCGATGGATGCCTTTCGCCGCTCAGCCGTCTGCAGCGACTCTTCCCGGCTGCGGCTGAGCATTTCCATCAACCCGAAAACCAACTTCTGCAGCGCCTGGTTTTGCGTGGCGCGGCTGATGCACAGGTGCAATTCAGCGTCAGCGTCGACTCCGGTCTCGCCGCGGCTTACCGCCTCGGTTTGTTTGGCGACGATCTTTTTCAACTGCGCGATATCTCTCTCGGTTGCGCGCTCGGCAGCGAGCGCGGCGATATGCGGTTCGATAAGCTTGCGCAACTCGAAGACATCCGCGAGCGCCGTTTTCTCGTCGATCAGCATTCGGGCGAGCGGCCCCACCAGAGCCTCGACGGGAAGATCGACGACGAAATTGCCCATGCCGGTTCTGCTGACGATGAGCCCCTGAGATTCCAAGGCGCGCAGCGCTTCGCGAACCGAGGTCCGGCTAACTTTGAAAGTCTCGGCCAGCTCGCGCTCCGAGGGAAGCTGGTCACGCGCCTTGAGTCTGCCGTCCTTGATCAGTTGATGGATCTGGCTGAAGACTTCTTCATGTATACGGATCTTTCTGATAGCTTTGAGCATAGTAGGTCCGGTTGTCTGGTGGTCTGACCAGTTTCTATCGAATCTCCGGGGGGTTGTCAAGCCGGGCCGTTTAGACAGACCCTTCGACGCGCCAGACTCGTGAAAAATTTCTCACTGAGGTTTGTCGCAGAATGAAATCGATCTTTTTCACCCGTCTGGCTAAGATTGGCAGTGGTTGACAAGTATTTTGCTCCCCTATATAAGCCGTTCGGCGTAGAAGGGATGACAGCGTCTTCACGCTGGAGGTTCGAGAGCGATGCTAGATAACGGTCCGACTGAATGCTTTTCAGCCAGACCTTTTTGCGGCTTGAACGAGCAAAGTTCCCAACGGACAAAGGAGGTTACCATGACCCACGTCGTACGATTTCTTGCGCTGTTTTCGACAGCGTTGTTGTTCGGATCGGCTATTTTCAGCGGACCCGCCGCTGCTTGGGAGCCGACAAAACCCATTGAATTCGTCATACCCGCCGGCACGGGCGGGGGCGCCGATCAAATGGCGCGACTGATCTCCGGCATCGCGGAAAAAAACAAACTGTCGCCGCACCCGCTCATCGCGGTCAATAAATCCGGCGGCGCCGGCGCCGAAGGTTTTCTCTACGTCAAAGAAAAGAAAGGCGACCCCCACGTCATCATCATCACGCTGTCAAATCTCTTCACCACCCCGCTGCACACCGGCGTGCCCTTCAACTGGAAAGATTTGACTCCGCTCGCGCGCATGGCGCTGGATCAGTTCATTCTCTGGGTCAACGCCGAAACACCCTACAAAACCGCCAAAGACTACGTCGCGGCGGTAAAGGAACGATCGGGGGGAGGCAATCGCATGAAGATGGGAGGCACGGGCTCGGCACAGGAAGACCAGATCATCACGATCCAGCTCGAACAGGCTCTGGGAGTGAAATTCACCTACGTCCCGTTCAAAGGCGGCGGCGAGGTTTGCGTCAATCTGGTCGGCAAACATGTCGATTCGACCGTCAACAATCCCGCTGAATGCGTGAGCCACTCGAAGGCCGGAAGAGTACGGCCGCTGGGCGTGTTCGATACGGCGAGAATTTCGGCGCCGGACTGGAAAGAGATTCCGACCATCAAGGAAGCCCTCGGTGCCGATATTCACTATCTCATGCTGCGCGGCATCTTCGGCGCGCCGGACATTCCCAAGGATGCCGTGACGTGGCACGTAGACTTCTTAAAAAAGGTCTATGAAACGGCTGACTTTAAAAAATATCTCGCCGATGGCGCTTTGAAGCCCGCGTTCGTAACCGGCGCCGAGTACGTCAAATGGGTCGACGAAAACGAGAAGCTCCACCGCGAGCTCATGGCGAAAGGCGGCCTGCTGAAAAACTAGCATGCGCGCCGCGGATATCATCACTGCGTCGATCCTATTTTCTTCGGCGGCCTCGTTATCGTCGACGCGATGCGCCTTGGCGTCGGCTGGGGAATGGACGGGCCGAAGAGCGGTTTTTTCCCTTTTGGCTCGCGCTCATCATGGTGGTTTGTTGCGCTATCACTGTGGCGCAGCAAGCGCGCAAAGCGACCCGCCCCAGGTTTGTTGAGCGGGAGAAGCTGCAGCCGGTCCTCAAAGTCCTTTGGCCCGCCGTCGTGGCTGTCGCGCTCATGCAGTGGCTCGGGCTTTATGTCGCATCCGCGCTCTATATGGGGTTTTATATGCGCTGGGTCGGACGCCACTCTTGGGCCGCTGTCATTGCGCTATCGTTGGGCATTCCTCTGGTCACTTTTTTGATTTTTGAAAAATGGTTCTTCGTGCCGATGCCAAAAGGACCGCTGGAAGCATGGCTGGGATATTGATCGATGGGCGTTGAAAACATCTGGCTTGGATTCCAGGTCGCGGTCACGCCTTTCAACTTGTTGGTGGCCGTGATCGGCATTCTGCTCGGCACGATCATCGGCGTGTTGCCGGGCCTCGGTGGCGCCAACGGAGTAGCGATCCTCTTGCCGCTCACCTTTACGATGCCGCCCACCTCCGGCATCATTCTCTTGACGTCGATCTATTGGGGCGCTCTGTTCGGCGGCGCGATCACGTCCATCCTTTTTAACATACCCGGAGAGCCATGGTCCGTTGCGACCACTTTCGACGGTTATCCGATGGCGCGCAGGGGCGATGGCGGACAAGCGCTCACCGCTGCTTTTACCTCCTCGTTCGTCGGCGCGCTTTTCTCGATCGTGTTAATTACCTTCTTTGCGCCGTTACTCGCCGAAGTCGCGCTCAGATTTGGTCCGCCGGAATTTTTCGCCATTCAACTTCTCACCTTCTCGAGTTTCGTCGGCTTGGGCGGCGGCAATCCGTTGAAGACCGTCGTGGCCATCCTGATTGGCTTTATTCTGGCCACGGTCGGTCTTGACATTGTCACCGGCCAATTGCGCTTGACCTTTGGCTACACCGGCCTCATGAAAGGATTTGATTTCATCATCGCGGTCATCGGCTTGTTCGGCATCGGCGAGATTCTGTTAAGTGTCGAAGAGGGGCTGACGTTCAGGGGCGCCAAAGTCGGTGTGAATCTCCGCGTGGTTTTCCATACCTGGAAAATTTTACCTCGCTTCTGGCGCACTTTCGTGCGCAGCTCGATGATCGGCTTTTGGATGGGATTTAAACCCGGCGGCGCCACACCGGCGTCATTTATGAGCTACGCATTCGCAAAACGCTTTTCGAAAAACCCCGACAATTTCGGCAAAGGGGAGATCGAAGGCGTGGTCGCGCCGGAAACCGCGGCTCACGCGGCTGGAGTCGCCGCGATCTTGCCGATGATCACGCTCGGCATCCCCGGTTCGCCCACGGCTGCGGTCATGCTCGGCGGCCTGATCATTTGGGGATTGCAACCAGGCCCCCTCCTGTTCACGGAAAAACCTGATTTTGTTTGGGGCCTAATTGCAAGCATGTACACGGGGAATATCATCGGCGTGCTCATGGTGCTCGCTTTCGTTCCATTCTTTGCCGCGATCCTGCGCATCCCTTTCGCGATCCTCACCCCGCTCATCATCGTCGTATGCGCCATCGGCTCATACGCCGTGCACAATAGCATGCTCGACATCTGGCTCATGGTCTCTTTGGTATCATTGGCTATGTCTTCAAAAAGCTTGACTACCCGCTCGCACCTTTGGTGCTGGCTCTCGTCCTGGGAGATTTGGCCGAGAGCGCCCTGCGTCAAAGCTTGATCATGTCCCAAGGATCGCTGGCGATTTTTTTCATGCGTCCGATTTCCGCCGCAATTACGTTCTTAGCGGTCTTGATATTCGCCTTACCCTTGATCACTCCCTGGTGGCGGCGAATGCGGGGAGAGCCCCGGCGCCGCTCAAACCGATCACCATGGATTCCTGACCCAGACGGCGGTCGGAAACGCCGACGACGCGGCCGGCGCAAAACTCACGATCTCGTCACTCCTGCGTTGTGGCTTAACCTCACATAAATCGCGCGCCCACCTAGTTGTCATCAGCTTTATGATTCATTAGCTTAAAGTGGGTCTATCATGGAATTTCCGCTCTGGTACGTGCCGTTCATCACGGCGCCCATGCTCATTCCACTGGTCGCCGTGCCGCATGTGATCGTCGCGCAGTTCGCCGAAAGCGTGTGAGAAAAGTATTGACGTGCCCGTCTTGAATCGGGTTATGATGACCGCGGCACAATCCTCTGCTGCGAACAGAAAGGAGCTATTATGAAAACTCGTTGGTCCCGTCGCGAATTTCTGAAAACTACCACGGCCGCCGTCATTCTGGGCGCGGCAAAAAACTCCTTCGGTGCCACTCCAACCACCCTGCCGAAACGCCGCCTGGGCAAAACCGGCGAAATGGTTTCCTGCATCGGCTTCGGCTCCGGCACCCGGTTCTGCTCCATCGAGAGTGAAGACGCGGCCCAAGCTCTGCTCGAGCGAGCCTTCAACTTCGGCGTCAATTACTTCGACACCGCCGGCTCGTACACGCGGCGTCCGATCGAGCGATTAAGCGAAAAACGGCTTGGCGAGTTTATCAAGTCGCGCCGCAAAGAAATCTTCCTCGCCACCAAGATCGATCCCCGAGACCGCGACGGCGCGCTGCGCTCGGTGGAGGTGAGTTTAAAATACCTGCAAACCGACTACGTCGATCTGATCCAAATCCACAGCTTGAGCAACCTTGCCGATCTTGATCGCCTCGGTAGCCCGGACGGCGTGCTCGCCGCCATCCAGCAATTGAAAGAGCAGAAAGTCGCGCGCTTTATCGGCATCACCGGCCACAACGACGGCGCGGCGATGACCGAAGCGCTGCGCCGCCACGACTTCGACACGGTCTTGATGTCGCTCAACGCAGCGCAATCCGCCAACCCGATTGCGCAACGCAAAATGGCACCGATTCCCGCCTTCGAGCAATCCGCCTTACCAGTCGCGTTGCAGAAGAACATGGGCATCCTGTCGATGAAAGTCATGGGCCAAGGCATGCTCGTCGGCACCGGCGCCGGCCGCGCCTCCCCCGCTGAACTTTTACAATTCAACTTGAGCCAGCCCGTCGCCAGCGTCGTCATCGGCTGCGAACAACTGGCGCCCCTGGAACAAAACGTCCAAGCCGCGCTCAACTTCACACCAATAAGCGAAGGCGGCAAGCAGAAACTGCAAGAAAAAGTCGCCCCGTCGCGCTCGGCATGGGAGAATTTCCTGCGGACGCATGAAGATTCGGCAACGGTGTGAGTGAAAGAGCCGGTCACCCACGGATTGGTTAATAGTGGTGCCCGCGAATTTCTCGCAACTTCTGCAATCGGTCTCTCGTCCGAAACGGTCTGTTTCAGCACCGCTGGGTTCGCCGCCACTGATGGGAAAACACGAGAATTGAGGAGATCGGTCAATGGGGAACTTTGATGTGGATGCGCATGTCGAAGAATCCATAGAGACGTGGAAATATTTGGACCCGTATTTTGCGCGGCGCAAGCCGGTGCCGATCACCTTGGAAGATCAGCCGGCGCTGCTCGGGCAAAATTCCTTCTGGCTGATCGACGGTGCGGTGGTGCCGCGCACTTCCGGAAAAGGACTATCGTTGTTCGGCACGCCGGCAACTTCGCGCCATGCGCGCGAAAAGCCTTTTTCGATCGGCAGCCAGGAACTGACCGACATCGAAGCGAGACTCAGAGACCTGGATCGATTCGGTATCGAAACTCAGATCGTCAATTCAACATTGCTCAACGCGACTCTCACGCCCGACGTCGCATTCGAATATGCCCTGTGCCATTCTTACAACAGTTGGATCAATGAAGTTTGCGCTCGTAGCGGCGGTCGATTGCGCTGGAACGCGATGCTTCGTCTCACGGACATCGAAAAGTCCGTCGCGGAATTACGACGAGTCGCCCAGCTCGGCGCCGCCGCCGCGGAGATTCACGGCATGGCTGGGGACAAGCTTCTCGACGGCCGTCAGTTTGATCCGTTCTGGGCGGAAGCGGAAAAGACGAACATCCCGGTTTACGTTCATATCGGTTTCGAGAGCCCGGCATTTACCGGTCTTTTCGAAAATCTTTTTATGTCGATCGCATTTTCAAACCGCGCTTCCCTGCTGATGGGGTTTCTCGCCATCGTCGGCACCGGCGTCGCCGAACGTTTTCCCCGCTTACGCTTTGCTTTCGCCGAAGCGGGCGTGGAGTGGCTGCCGTGGCTGGTTCACGTCATGGACTCCTACTGGCGCATGGGCACCGGCATATTTAGAAATGACCCGGGGTTCGGCCATTCAAAAACCAAGCCGAGCGAGATCCTTCGCGACGGCAACATCTATATGATCTGCGAAGAGGATGAGGATTTAAGCGAGACCTTGAAGATCATCGGTCCGGATCGGATCATGTTGGGCTCGGACATGCCTCATTCAGAAAGCCATCCGAACTCTTTTCAAAAATTTCAGCAACGCAGCGATTTGGACGACAAAGTGAAAAGACAAATTCTCAGCGACAACGCGCGGCGGTTTTTTGCCCGCTAGGTGCGACGATGCGGCTCGATAAAAAAGTGGCATTGATCACCGGAGCAGGTCGAGGGATCGGCAGAGCCATCGCGGTCGGCTTCGCGCGCGCGGGAGCGAATGTCGTGGCTGTCTCAAGGACCGCGGCTGAAATCGAGGAATTTGCGAACGAAGCAAGAAAACTTGGAACCAAGGCGCTCGCGATCAGTGCTGACGTATCACGCGCCGACGATGTGCAGCGGGTCGCCGATGCTGTTGCCGGGGAGTTTGGCCATCTCGAAGTTTTGGTCAACAATGCGGCGTTAAGAATGAACCAGTTGGGCCGAAAAGACAGCTATACCATTCCTTTGACGGAGTTAACGATCGAAGATTGGGACAGCGTGGTCGCCGTGAACTTACGCGGACCGTTTCTATGTATCAAGAAACTTCTACCGCTTATGCAAAATGGCAGCGCCAGCATCATCAATATTTCCGCCGGCGGCGGCAAACGGGGAATGGCGGGAAGATCGCCATACTGTGCATCAAAGTTTGGACTTGAGGGCCTTACCCAATCTCTGGCGCTGGAATTCGGCGAGTTAAATATTGCGGTGAACTCGTTGTCGCCCGGCAGGCACTCGGTTTTAACGGATGAGTCAAAACGGGAACTCATCAGCAGCGCATCCGGCAACGATTTACGTGAAACCGGAGATGATGGTTCCACCAGCGCTGTTTCTGGCATTGCAGGACGGGCGTGGGACGACGGGGCAGCACATCGAGGCGCTGCAGTGGCTCGAACAAAATGAACAGGGCGGAGAACAAGAATGGCGGGTGAGGCTATAATCTCAATCATCAACGGAGGCGACGATGGCGATAAAGATTTACAAAGAAAAAATGGCGTACCTGGACAAGGCGATCGAGGAGCTGCCAAAGAAATCGGATCCCAAGGACTACCGCTCGACGCCCAACGTGACGATCACCTGGGTGGAAAACTGCTCGGGAAAGACCAAGATACGCGATCAAGAGCTGATTTCCGACGAGAACGATCACAGCACGGGGTTCGGCAAGGGAGTGAGTCCGGGCCATACGTTCCTGGCGGGATTCGGCTTCAGTCACTTCACCCAATGGGGGCGCGCGGCCGGAGTGCTCGACCTCGAAATCGATTCACTCGAAGAACAGGTGCGCGGTTGGTTCGACCGGCGCGGCGAATATCTGTACGATTTAGGCTATGAGCACAAAGGATTCGAGGAAATTACCTTCGAAGTGAAAATTCAGAGCAAGGAAGGCCCCGAAAAAATTCGCGACTTCATCAAGTGGGCGGACCGTTCGCCGCCGCACGCGACCTTGAGGCGCGCGGTACGTTTGATCGGGATTTTTCACTTGAACGGCAAACGCCTGACGACTGCTGTGTACCACCCGGACAGGACCGAATGGCGCTGAAAAAACATCAGTTGGCGCACTTGTCGGGCAAGCCGGAGACTGAATCGCGCACTCAAGAGGAACCCAAACGACATGCGCATACACGTGCCTGGATGGATAAAATGCGCTTAGGAAAAGCATCGTGTCCATAACGGAAATCGACATCACGCCGAGCCGAGCGCTGCAGCGCTACTACCCGTGGGTCGTCATCGGCATCGCATTTCTGACTGTCGGCGTGGCGTTCGGAACGCGCAATGCGTTTGCAGTTTTCCTGGTCGCGGTCATCGAAGAGTTTCGCTGGAGCCGCGGCTGGCGTCCGGCGCGCTCATGCTCGGTTCGTTGCTGTGGACGCTCTCCGCGCCGCTGATCGGCATTCTGCTCGATCGGCTGGGTCCGCGCATCGTGCTGCCGGGTGGCGCGATCATCATGGCGGCTGGCTTCGTCATCAGCGGTTTCGCACAGTCGGCTTGGGAGTTTTATCTCGGCATGGGCGTTTTCATGGGTGTCGGCTTCGCCGCGCTGCCCATGACCTCGCAAGCGACGTTCTTGTCCAACTGGTTTGTTCGCAAGCGCGGCATGGCCATCGGCGCGGCTGCGTCCGGAATCGGTTTAGGAATTCTTCTCGTCGTGCCCTGGACGCAATGGTTGATCGCGACCTACGGCTGGCGCGCCGCCTATTTCACTCTCGCCGCTCTCCTGGCGCTCGTCGTTGCGCCGTTGAATTACTTTTTTCAACGTCAGCGGCCGGAAGAGATGAATCTCAATTCCGACTTCGGCGACTCGCAGCCGGAGAAGACGGCGTCACGCGCAAAAGCGGCGCGCACAGGCGGCCCGAGCCTAAAGGAAGCGTTGCGCACCTGGCCGTTTTGGGCTTTTGCCATCGGTGTGCTCGCCGGCGCGATTCCCTTGCACATGGTGCTGATTCACCAAGTCGCCGCCGTGAGCGACGCGGGATTTTCAAAAGAACTGGCCGCGCTGGGGCTTGGGGCGATCGGACTCTTTACCGCGCCGGCGATGATTCTCATGGGATTGTTAGCCGATCGGATCGGCCGCCAATGGTCCTACGTGCTCGGCTCGGCCTCGTTGATGGCCGGTATCTTTATCTTGACGATGATCACCGACGCCAGCCGAACCTGGTTGCTCTATTTGTTCCCGCCTTTTATCGCGGTTGGATTTTCGTCCCGCCAGTCGCTCTATCCGACCATCGCCGCGGATCTTTTTCACGGCAAGTCGTTCGGCGCGATCATCGGCGCAATTTCGCTATTCATCGGTGCCGGCGCGGGCATCGGTCCGTGGCTCGGCGGTGCGCTATACGATTGGACCGGCAGCTACCGGGAGGCTTTCTGGGTCGCCCAGGCCGCGACCTTCGCGTCGGTGATTTTTATCTGGATCGCCAGCGCGCGCGAATATGCTCACCACGAAGACACAAGGGAGACAAACGGTTGAGATCGTTCACAACCGACGCGTTGAACTGGCGTGATCGGAATGGATCAGCACGCCAGCTTTGCCATCGACTGCGAACGATTGGCGCCGCTGGAACAAGACGTCCATGCCGTGATGAACTCACCCCCATCAGCGAAAGCGGCAAACGGAAAGTTCGAGAGAGTCACTCCGTCGCGCTCGAGGTGGAAAAATGTCCTGAGGACGCGCGAAGATTCAGTAACGTTATGTGGGAAAAGAACCAGGCACGCAAAAATGACATAACAATGTGTTCTGTCATTTCCCGAGGACTTGACTCATCCTTGCCGCGCGAATAAACAATCCCTAGTCACGTCACCCTGCATTTACTCCTTATCTCCGAAGGGAGTCATGTCATGTTTGAAACCGAGCGATTTATACAGGATTGCCGCGATGGCCTTCGAGAACAAAACGCGCACGCCGCGGTGCGAGAGATCGTCGCGAGAGCAGTAAGTGAACCGGGGCAAGTTCTTGAGTCATTGGGAGAGCCGAAACTTTCGGGTATCCAGACGCTTTACCGTTCCGACACATTGACAATTCTCAACGTCCTGTGGGGACCCGGGATGACTTTGTACCCCCATGATCATCGAATGTGGGCCGTGATCGGGATTTACAGTGGGCGCGAAGACAATTCGTTCTATCACCGTAACAAAAACGGTCTTATTCCACGCGCTGTAAAAACGCTCAGCCTCAAAGAGACCATTCCTCTCGGGGAAGCGGTCATCCACTCCGTGACTAACCCGCTCGGTCAGATCACGGCAGCGATCCACGTCTACGGCGGCGATTTCTTCGCCACGTCGCGAAGCGAATGGGACCCGCTGACGTTTCAAGAGCGCCCCTTCGACATCGAGCACGCCCGGGAGGTATTTGCGGAAGCAAATAAGCGCCTCTCTTCCGCCGACTTGGGTTTCGATTGACGACGAACGGAATAGGTCTCGGCATCGTTTCCGCTGGTGCAAATCGCACTGTGTCGCAAGACCAAAAAGTCTGTTGGTGTGAGCACGGAGCGCGGCTTGGCAGACTGTCATAAGCACCCTGCCCCGCGAACTGGCTGCAAGGCAAGCTCTAGATTGAAGCCCGTAAAGCCGCAAGGAATCCCCCGAAGGTTGCTCCGTGGGAAGCTAACCCATTCGGAGTTTAGTGTTGGAGCGCCAGCCTGACCATGCTGACGCACCCTGCGGGAAAATAGTTTCCGCAAAGATAAGCGCCGTTTTTTACTCCCGAGAGAACGCCGGAGCCGGCCGATGGCGGGGAATGATTTCATGCAACAATTTTTCTTCTCGATAGGATGCCAGGGCGGTACGAGACCGCAGGAGAAGTTGTTTGTATGTTGCAAATGAAAGTGGCAACAAAATTTTTCGTCCGTCTTCGGACGAAAAAACCAATATTCGTACATCGCGCCCGCGTTGAAGGTGTCCCTCGAAGCGAAAAAGGAACGGCAGTTCGTACGCATCGGCCGGCTGCGTAAAATCAACCGAAGTCGATGGAGATAGTGTCGCCTTCGCTAACGGCGCCGCGCCATGATCGTTTATGAGTTGCGCGACGGCACTGTACGTGATCCCCGCATAAATTCGCTTGCCATCCTCCGATCGAAATCCCGCTAGGATCTGGTCTTCCTCGGCGGGAACGAGCCAGGTGAGCTGATTGAGTAAAGGCAGCGTGAAGGGTCCAGACCCGCCTAGGTCAATCATCAATGTACCCGTCATCGCCAGCGTGGAGCTCAATTCTTCCTTCAAATCATCGACTTGAGCTTTTAGCTTGTGAATTTCCGATTCTCGTTTTGTTCTAACTTTTGCGAGGAAATAAGCAACTGCGCCAACAACGATCGAAATCGCGAACGCGCTGGCGTGGGGGATGAGAAGATGTGTCCAGATGGACCACAGAACTATTTGGACTGAATTCAACAACGCCATCGTGCGCAAGGTTAAATCGCAAAGGAATCGGGGCGGGGCAAGCGGCGCAATATCCGATTCCCGCGCCTAACCGCCAACGCAATCGCATGCATACTTAACTCAATTCTTGCCTGCGACAGTTTTCATTTTCGCGTTCCAAAGTGCGGACCAAATCTCGCCAGGTATTCTGCAATCCCCTGCTCCACGCGACGTTGTACTCGACGTTTCTTAAAGCTCTCCACAAAAGCCATCGCTAGCCGCGTCCCGCCGACCATGCAGAACAGAATCAGCAACATTAAAATAACTTCTTCAGACATCTTGGCCCTCCTGGAGAGACGATGGCGTCCTCTTTACGTTTTCGATAAAGCAAGGCGTAGGCCACCGCAGGATGGATTGAATTTGGCAAAAATTTTCATTTGAAGCGGGAAAACCCCGGAGGAATTGTCAAAATGACGCATTATTGATGACATAGCTGTCACGCTTGGCAAAACCAATGGACGCAATGAACAATAAACCGAGATGGGTCAAATCGACTGGCTACTGGAATTCGGCAACCGTTCGTTGCGCTTGGTTCGCGCATCTTAAGCGTTGCGTAGAATCCAGACTCCGGTTCGACCCAGAACTACGACGAGTAAAGTCCAATGTGAAAACAGCTAAAACGAATACCCCGATAGTGTGTGGTTGGACACCAATGCGCAGATAGTCTCATTTGCTCCCTGCCGGGAGGACTTGCTTTATCCAGGCCGTCACATACTCTGCGATCTCCTGCCACCCGGGCTCTGCGACAACCCAGTGGGCATGATTTGCGAACTCCCGATAGGTGGCGACAGCCTGGTATTTTTTCGCCACACGCCGGACGACGGATACAGGCGTGATCCTGTCCTGCGCGCCGGCAATAACCAGCATCGGGCAAGTCACTTTAGATTCGTCGACCCTAGACGCGCCGTGTCTGTCAAAAAGCCAGTATCCGGTCTCGAATGCCGCCCGCCCGGATTCGTAGACGAATCTGTCATAGATCTCCTTTTGGTCTTTCACCGGACACAGGTGCAACATCGAGTAGGTCGCCTCGCCGAATGTCTGGCGCATCGGCTTTTTCCAAAAGCCCCATTTGATTTGCGCACTCCAGAAACCCTTCATGACCGAAATCCTCAAGCCCATAATTCCCGCTGGTGATGAGGGCGATAGCAGTACAAGAGCTTTAGCCAGTCCGCGGCTTCCCAGTATTTGCGCCAGCAGTCCTCCCATAGAATGCCCTACCACGATGGGCGTCAAACCAATTCGTTTGATCTCCTGTTCCACGGCTGCGGCGTAGTCAAGGAGACTGCTCGTGCCCAGGCGAGGATCGGGAACATCATCCGGAGCCATGTCGTGGAAAGGCAAAGTTGCTGCAATACACTGGTAGCCTTGCTGCTCGAAGACGCGTTTGTAGTTTTCCCAACACCACGGCCCGGCCCACATTCCATGAATCAGAAAAATGGTCTCGGACATGATTCGCTCTTAAGCGGCGGGATTGATCGAAAGAGACGTCCAAGCAAAATTATATAACTCCATGGTGTCAGCAGAGAGTTGGGTCTTTATAACATATGGTGCTAGATCTGGTCAGTGATAGCTGTAGACCATCGGCCAAATAGGTAAACAAAAGCCTGTTAATTTATAGGCGCTCACGGAAGAGCAACGGCGTACCTCATGTGTGGCATTAACATGATCCTGAGAAAGGATGGCAGCCCTGCCGAGCGCGAAGACATCACGCGGATGTGTTCGGCGATCAGCCACCGCGGACCGGATGGCGCGGGTTATGCCTTGCTCGACAATGGTGCCCTTGCCTTCGGCCATGTTCGCCTGAGCATCATCGACCTCCAGGAGGGAGACCAGCCGCTCTACAACGAAGACGGCGCTATCTGCATCACTTTCAATGGGGAAATTTACGACTACAAACAGCTGCGCGAAGAACTGATCGACCAGGGCCACCGTTTCCGCACCCATTCGGACACGGAAGTTATCGTTCATCTCTACGAGCAGCATGGCATGGATTTTATCCACCGGCTCAATGGAGAATTCGCCTTTATCCTATGGGATGCCCGCAATCATCGGCTTTTGGCTGCGCGCGACCGCTGCGGGGTTAAGCCGCTTTTTTATTGGGAAACCGAAAAGGAAATCCTGATCAGTTCCGAGGTCAAGGGGATCTTCGCGCTGAAACGGGTGCCTCGGAGCATCAACCCGGACTACATGGTCGGCCCCCTGCTAGGCGTGTTCCCGCGCGCGATCTCTTCTTTTGAAGGAATCCACAATCTGAACACGGGACATTTCCTTATCGTCGAATCCGAGGCCCGCTCGCGCGAGGTGTCCTACTGGCAGCCGACTTTCAAAACAAATCCCGCCATTTCTTTTGCTGAGGCCAAGGACGAGGTTCGCCGGTTATTCACTCGCGCCGTGGAACGCCGGATGGTCGCGGACGTTCCCGTCGGCACGTATCTAAGTGGCGGGTTGGACTCCACATTGGTTTGCGGCCTGACGGCGGCTCGAACCTCAAAACTTAAGGCCTTCAGCGTCGGCTTCGGCAAGACGATCTATGACGAAACGGATGCCGCCCGGCAAACCGCCGCTCATTACGGCGCCCAGTTCGAGGCCATCGACTGCAGCAATGACGTGTTGGCCGAGAATTTTCTCAAAACGATCTTTCACATTGAACAGCCGATCGCCAATCCCAATTCCATCGCCAAGCAGGTGCTCTCCCGGCTGGTACGCTCCAAGGGTTACAAGGTCTGCCTCACCGGAGAAGGTTCGGACGAAGTCTTCGGCGGCTACGCTTACTTTAAACTAGAAAAAATCTGGCGCATGCTGCTGGCCGGAGGCGAGCAAGCTCGCCAGGGGCGCGCACTCTGGAAACGGTTCAAAAAGCTTGAGACCCCATCGGAAGGCATTCTGTGGAACCGGAGTAACGGTTGGCGCAAGCTCGACCTCGTTTTCGGTTATCCCAGTTTTCAGCAAATGCGCGCGGTCGACAGCACCCGCGGCATGAAATGGATCTTCACTCCCGAAGCCGTTGAACGCGCGAGCTATCGGACTCCCAACGACTATTTCCTGTCCGAGTTTCCGCCGGAACAGCTTTCTCAACTCGATCCCTTCAACGCCACCAAGCTGATCACTTTCAACCAACTGGTCAGTTACATTATTCCCTGTCTCGGCGACCGGGTTGAAATGGCCAATTCAGTTGAATGCCGGACGCCTTTCCTCGACCGCGATTTAATCGAGTTCGCATCCACCGTGGCACCGTCACATTTCATGGATATCGACGCGTTAATGGAAAAACTTTTGTTGCGCGCAGCCTTCGCCGATCTGCTTCCGCCGGTCGTGGCCGGCACCCACAAGTATCCTTTTCTTTCGCCCAACTGGCTTAGCTTCTCGCAAACGGCCGAGGGAACGCGGCTCTTCCGTGAATTTTTATCGCCTGAACGCCTGCGCTCCACAGGCTTATTCCGCCCGGCATTTATTCGCCACGTGCTCCAGTATTGGAAATGGCTGCCGAAGCGGGCCTTTATTTTGATCGACACTCTCGCTGGAATCGTATTGGGCATGCAAGCGCTGCATTACCTGTTCGTGGAAAATCCGGTTGTAACGGATGCCGCCTTTGCCATCCGAGACCGGACCTGGCCAGGATTCTCGGTGCAAGAGTGACGTATGTGGAAAGGACTGAGACGGGAAGAAAGCCCTATGAGTATCGACTTACTCTGCGCTACGTCGAAAGGAATCAGCAGAAACCTGACGGTTTGGTTGCAAGCTCGGGTGAGCTCCGAGAAGATCCGACCGCGGCTTTTCCTAACCTACAATTTCAAGAAATAAATAAAGCTAGCTCAGTTGGCGCTCGGACGGTATCGAAAGAAAATCTCTATAAATGCTCAGGACATCCTCGCTCTCATTGTGCAAGAAATGCCCCACACCCGGCACGATTTTCACCACGCAATTCGCTATCTGGGCCGCCGCAAGCGTAATATCGTCGAAATCCATGACGGTATCCATTTCGCCATTGATGATGAGTGTTTGCGCTTTGATGCTACGCAGGTCGACAACTTCGTTGATATGCTTGGTCGTCTTGAGTACCTGGCCATGCGCATGAAAATTCTCTAGATGCTCCTTTTTGATATTTTTAAATTGATCATAGAGTCTCTTTTTGAAGGTTTCGTTTAGATGCTGTCCGAAGTACTTGATGATGACGTCGGCCACCTGTTCCCCGGTTGCAGTTCCATTCAATTGTTGGCCTTCTCGAATCGCCTGCACCAACTTTTCGTTTACCCGGATGCCAAAACTGGCCAATATAATTTTGTCCACCAAGTGAGGAAAGCGCGAAGCAAAAGCTGCAACCACGACCCCGCCCCAAGAGGCGCCGGCAACGATCGATTTTTCAGGGGCATTTTGTGCTGCTAGAACTTGATGTAAGACCTCGACCTGCTCATCCAAGGTAACAACGGCAGAACCAGAGATGATTTGAGCTCGTCCCTGACCGGGAAAATCGAAGAGCAACAACCTGTAATCCTCTGAAAAATAGTTTACGACAGGTCTCCATGCTGCCATGGTTTGCTGGGCACCGTTCACACAGACCAAGATTCGGCTACCTTGACCAAAGAGCCGGTATGGAATCAGGAACCTACCGACGGTTATTTCGCCTCTAGTTACGTTCACGGATTGTCCAGTCGGGATTTTATCTTAAACTCAGGCACACACGCGGTCACATGCTATCCAGCGTTTAAATTAGTGGAACTCAACCTTTACGCGCCAATTCCTTGGTTCGGCCTTCGGTAGTTTTGTCACCGAAGCCCAGACCCAAGACAACGCGTACACTAAACTCTGTCTTGAGTCCATCATCCTTCCCCAAATTCATATGTCTTTAAGATATCGCTTGCGTATACTTCTTCTCGGTGCTGAAAGGGGTCGATGATCTGAACAGATTTTTTCAGCATGTCTATTTTCTCATCGTTGCCTCTGTCTCAGCATTGGAGTTGAAATCGCTGAACATTTTGTTGATCCGAGATTTCGGGGCACCTCTTCCTTTTGGATTTACTGGTATGCTAACTCGGCCAGGATTTCTGTCTAATATTGAACAACTTTAAAAACTATTATCGCCGGGCCCACGCTCACGCCAGAGAGCCGGGGTCCACCATCGGCGGTTCCTGAACGGGTCGGATCCTTTGAATCGGGGTTCGGTTCAGATTCATTTGCACAAAAAACTCTACTGATTTGGGGTGCCTTGGCGGTCATCCCACTCCTGACCCCAGCCAGTCTCGTGCAGACCTCGGTCAGGCGAGCCCGGGAATGGACTGAACCATGCTTAAATCGAGATTACGTATGAGAATCGAGTGTTATTTTCCGTTGCGGGCGAAAGGTGGGAAGGACCAGACCGGCAGAAACTTTGGCGTCAGAATTCGACTCGTTGCACTTGCCGCGCGCATCTTAAACTTTGCGTACAATCGTCGATGAGGCGAGCCGGCGGCTTCGGCAGCACGCGCGAAAGAATCTCTTTCGTGCGCTCGAACTCCAAGCGAAACGCGCCCCACTTGCAGACGTGACTCTTCCGGAAAGCGCTCGTAATACGAGACAATCTCAGATGAAGCCTTCATTCGTCCGTACCTCACCGCCAGATTTTGGCCGACAAGCGTGGTCGCCATCACGTCCCGCCGGCTATCTCAGACGGAGCTCACGTTCAACCAAACCGCCTGCAAGGTCGATCTTGCCAAAAACTTTACCAACAGATCTTGTCCAGTGAAGACTGCCGTGTTGGTTAACGGGTTACCCGCCATCGCCCACGGCGTATTTCGTCCCCAGGATTCGGCCAGGCTTCAACTGAGATCGAACGCAAATCTTTTTCCAAACGAGTCCGTGTAGTGTTGTCATCGCCCACGTGCACGCGTCGCTAAATGTGATCTCAAGACGGTCCACAGGTACCGCGAAAATAATTGCCGCTTGCGGCACACATCTGTATGGATTTTTGATAATCGGATAATCGGGAAAATCCTACAACTCAACGATACGGGCTTTTAGCTGCCACTTTTCGAGCAACGCCACGGGTTGAAAACTTGCTGATATTGCGTCCCTTCCAGCTGACTAGAGTCCTTGATCGCGTTTTGGCATATGTCTTGCGGATTTTTTTGACGTCGGCGCGTGGCCACGCCCATTTGTGGAATTTGTTTCCGGTACCTCGGCTAGCGGCGTTTTACCCCACGCGCGGGCAACCCCCGAGCAGTTACATGTGATGATCTAAAAAAGCTGATGGTGGACCTCATGGTAAATCCGCAGAAGACGAAGACACAAAGAAAAGGAGGGCAAGACTATGGCTGACCAGAATATGGCTGCCGAAGAAGTGCTATTGGACGTCAGGGTAGCGGAGGCTTCCAAGCTTCATAAGTTCTACCTCAACCATGAGAAAATGATTCTTGGAACCCTGTCGGTAAGTCTATTTCTTCTCGTCTGGGAACTGGTCGGAAATGTGTTTCAACTTATTAATCCTATGTTTATGAGTGCGCCGTCGCTCATCTGGAAAGCCGCCGTGCAGCTATTCGGCTCGGGAGAGATCTGGAATGATCTTAGCGTTAGCGGCATCGAGTTCGGCTGGGGATATTTTCTGTCGATCGTGGTCGGCGTCCCGTTTGGGATCGCTATCGGTTGGTACAAGCGCTTCGCCTATATCTGTGATCCGTTTGTCAACGCGATGAACGCGACGCCGCGCGTTGCGCTATTGCCCCTGATCATTATCTGGTTGGGCATCGGCATTCTCTCCAAAGTCGGCATTATTTTTCTCGGCGCGGTATTTCCGTTAATCATCAACACGCGAGACGGCGTGAAGACCACGCCGATCAGTCTCCTCAACGCCGCGAGAAGCTTTGGCGCTTCGGAGTGGCAAATATTTAAGAGCGTGGTGGTGCCGTCGACGGTTCCATTTATCCTGACCGGATTGCGGCTGGCGATCGGCAGGGCGCTCATTGGTGTCATGGTTGGCGAGCTGTATGCCGCTACTGCGGGCATTGGATTTATGATCACCGTGGCCGGCGCGACGTTCCAGACCGACAAGGTTTTTGTCGGTGTCTTAATTTTCGCTCTCAGCGGCATGATCGCTACAGATATGATCGACAAGATAGAGAGGAGATTCGATAAGTGGCGACCTAAGGTCGGGGCGGATGCTTAGTCTCGATCAGGCCGTGAAGTAAGCACGAATGTGCAGAGGTTGTTGCCACTCGGCGATTCAAAGAGCCTTTGAGTAAACCTCAAACCAGGTTGGCTCAGTCGTAGCGTCCGAGCTTGCGCAGGCGAAGAATGTCTCCGTGCCGTGACGATTGACGTCGGCACGAGCACGACGAGCAAGTGACCACCGCTAAGGAGCGGCGTTTTTCAGTCGAGGAAAGACGAAGGTAAGTAAAAATGCTTGATGTTCTTCAGGTGCTGGCGGTCCTCCTGGTTACTTTGGCGTTGGTTCCCTCGCTTGCGCATGCGCTCGAGCTGCCAGGGAAATTGAGGCTGGACAAATCCGCATACCTCGTCGTGCAGCGGATCTACTATCCCGGTTTCACCACCGCAGGGGTTGCCGAGCCTGGAGGGCTAATAGCGACGGCGGTACTCTTATGGCTAACCCCGCGAGGAACTCTGACTTTTTGGCTGACGCTCGTGGCCCTACTGAGTCTCGTCGTGATGCACGCCGTGTACTGGATCTTCACCCATCCGGTGAACAAGTTCTGGTTGCAGCACGAAAACCTGGGCGAATTCGCTTCTGGTTTTTTTTCATTCGGCGCCAATCGAACTCAGCTACCGTCTGACGACGCTGCGCGACCGTTGGGAGTATTCCCACGTCGCACGGGCAGGGTTCGCATGCGTAAGCCTGATTGCGCTCCTGATCGCGGTCTCGAAAGGATCTTAGCGTTGGCGTTGATCTGACACGGGTAGGCATGTCGCTGCTGAGTTCCTGAAGGACAAGAAATGGTCGTACGGATATGGTACTTCATCACGCTCGTCTTAGTTGCGCTGCTTATGGGAACAACGGTCGGTCACGCCCTAGAGATGCCGGCGAAGATGAATGTCGATGGACCTCTTTGGATGACTTTCCAGCATACGCTTTATCTTTACTTCGCATACATCGGTGCGCCGATCGAGATAGGAGCGATTGTTTCGACTGCCGTCCTGTCGTTTCTCGTGCGTAAACACGCTGCGGCTTTTTACCTCGCGCTAGCGGCGACCGCGTGCGTGGCGGTGACATTCTTCGTCGTGTGGCTTGGTTTCACCAATCCCGTTAATGTGGAAACAGCTAAGTGGACGGTCGATTCGATTCCGCCGGACTGGGCGGAGTGGCGCAGACAGTGGGAGTACTCACACGTGACGCGCTTCGGTCTGCAGTTAATCGGGTTCTCTGCCCTGGTAATTTCCTTGGTCGTTATGAGCCCGCAGGATGACTAATTGACCTCGCGTTGTCCGAATTGGCGCAACCCGTAGGCTTCGTTAGTTTACTCATGCATTCACCTCTCAGTGGCATCTGGGTCTTCGGTGTCAATGACCCTCGGATCCCTCAATCCGTATCGCACTAGTTTCCTATCCCCATTTCCTTCCGTGCTCGAGATGAAGCTCGCATTCTATCCTTGGAATTTCTGAGCGCTCCAGCCGATATTTGAAAATTTAATAGAGGAACAGCAAAGTTCAAGAGCTGCTCCTGCTGAGCGTTAGATTTCCGCCGAAACAATCTTACCTACCGCAATCGAGGCACCTTGTATCGATCTTCTGGCACTCGCGCCGAAGTTGACTAAGACCGGGTCATCGAATACGTTCCCCTTCTACCAGGGAAAGCGCCGGGCCGCCTTCTCTCATAGTCGCCATGCCGGAATCGCCCGATAGGATCGACCATTTGAAGCTGCTTCGTTATTCGAATGTAGGCGACCATTCGACTCGAGCTCGCCCCTTAATCAGCATCGTTATCGCCAGTCGAAATGCCGCCAGTACGTTGGAGCAATGTCTCGACAGTATTCTCTGCCAACAGTTTCGGGAGTGGGAGGTCGTCGTCATGGACGGGGGCTCAGAAGATTCGACTTTGGATCTGCTGCGCGAACGAGGCTCATTGATCAACTATTGGCAAAGCGCGAAGGACCACGGCGTCTGTCAAGCCTGGAATGCAGCTCTGAAGCATATCACTGGACAATGGATACTGTTTCTCGGTGCCGATGACTACCTCTGGTCGGCGCAAACGCTTGAGCACATCGTTCCGTACCTGCAAAGCGCCTATCCACGGCACCTCGTGGTCTACGGCAATGTAGCCGCCACCGATCGTAAGGGTGAAGTGATTTCCGTCATCGGCGATCGGTGGGTACAGCTAGAAAGGAGAATGCGTCGAACGATGGCACTGCCTCATCAAGGAGTCTTTCATCACGAGAGCCTGTTTCGCCGCTATGGTTTGTTTGACGAGACCTTTAGAATCATGGGGGATTATGAATTTCTTTCACGACTCATTTGGGAGCATCCCCCGCAGTATATGCCCGGCATTACAGTTGCCGCGTGGCGTCAAGGTGGCATGTCGATGCAAGTTAAAAACGTTACGACAGTCGCCTCGGAACGTCTCCGGATACGCAATCGCCAGACTATACGTCTAGGCCCTCCTGTTCCGGCCGTCGTTTATGCTGAAGAGTTTGCTCGGCAGGTTACGCGTCTGCTGCTGGGTGAAAGAGCGATGCGGCGTTTGCAGCGGTTTTATCATAGCGTAGTGGACTAGAGCAGGTATCAAGCACAGGTAATCTGTCGCGGTTTAGAAGAGAGGCTGCGGTAATGTTCGTCGGGAAAACAGCGTGGTCCATGGGCAGTCAGTCCGAAAACGCCCGGACTGAGACTGTTAGGTGGAATGGCATGCCGCTTCGGGTGCACGGCTATAGTTACTATGAATCTTATGGGGGTGCCGCGCGCGCAACTCAACGCTTGCACAGGGCGCTCCTACGCGCCGGCGTAACATCGGAATTGGTGGTCGGCGTTAAAGACAGTGATGACGTCACGGTCCATGGCCCACGATCGAGATTCGGCAAAGGTCTGGCGCTTGTTCGACCTTCCTTAGGCGATCTTGTTCTCGCTGGCTATCGAAAGAGGGATACTTCCGCGTTTTCCATCGGAGTATTCCCGGGCAGGCGCCACCTGGGCGAGCCCGGAACCGCCCCCGACCTGATTCATCTCCATTGGATAGCGAGTGACTTCTTACCCTTCTGGAAGCTGCGCCGTTTCGCCGTTCCCATAATATGGACACTGCACGACATGTGGGCTTTTACCGGCGGGTGTCATTACACCGGCCACTGTGATGCGTATCGAGTCCGTTGTGGGTCATGTCCACAGCTGGGCTCCCAACGACCTTATGACATTTCACGATTGCTTGTGCGCGCCAAAAGACACGCGTTCAGCAAATTACCGCTTGTAGTTGTCTGCCCTACTTCGTGGCTCGCCGATCGTGCCCGAGAAAGTTTCGTATTTCGTGACGTCGATGTTCGAGTTGTTCCGAACGGAATAGATGTTGAGGTATTTCGTCCCATCGAACAAAGTCTTGCCCGCGACCTATTGCGTCTGCCACAGACACCGAAATATGTGCTGATGGCCGCAATCAAGGGACTGGAGGATCCGCGGAAAGGGGGGCCGTTCCTGTTGGAGGCGATGCAACGCATACGACACCGGTATCCAGCACAAGACGTTCGACTGCTTGTGATTGGTTCCAAGTTTTCCCACCAAGCCGCGGCTGCCGGAATCGATATCCATTTTGCGGGTCACGTGCATGATGATGAAACGATCGCACTCTACTATAGTGCGGCTGACGTGGTTGCCATTCCATCGATGAACGAGGTGCTTCCCAACGTTGCCATAGAGGGTATGGCATGCGGCAGGCCGTGCGTGACGTTTGCGATCGGTGGAATGACCGACGTCGTCACCGACGGTGAGACCGGCCTCGTGGCGCCGGCGTTCTCAATCGATGCGTTTGCTTCAGGGTTAACCGAGTGCATCATGAACCGGTCAACTTGGCGTGAAATGGGCGAGAAAGCGCGGGCAAAGGCTCTGCGCGACTATGATATCTGCCAAGAGACACAGCAGTATTTGGATGTGTACGATTCGGCTATAAAAAAATTCGGAAAACCGGCGCGGAGCACACAGGCATGACTGCCAAACTTCTTGTGATCGGAATCGATGCGGGCGAGGCGTGTCTTTTGGAACAATGGGCGGATGACGGTAGCTTGCCCAATTTCGCAAGGATTGAGTCCGTAGGCCGCAAATATAGGCTGCGAAACCCGATGCGTACGCTGCCAGGCACCATCTGGCCCGAGATTACCAGCGGCGAGAGCGCCGGCAAACTCCCATTGTATTTTCACCCGCGGCAATTGCATACGGGAGAGGCGCGTCGCCGCCCGGTTGCACCGGACGAGTTGAACACTGAGCATTTCTATTGGACAGTCGCCGGCCGGTCGGGACGTAGAGTTGCTGTTATCGACCAAGTACAGACCGTGCTCGCACCAAGTTTCAACGGGATCCAGGTGGTCGAATGGGGACTCCACGACCCGACTTACGGCTTTGCAACCGATCCCCCGAGTTTGGCAGACGAGATTCGAAGCCGATATGGAATGCACCCGGGTCATCCGACACGTTCTTGCGATGCTCACGGTGGGACGAGAGACGGTTACGAGCAGCTGTTGCATCGGCTGTTGAAAGGCATCGCAAAAAAATCAGAGTTGTTGGTTGACCTATTTGCGCGGGAGTCGTGGGATTTGTTTACGTGCACCTTTGGTGAGGCGCACTGTACGGGACATCAGCTGTGGCATTTTCACGACCCGGCGTCCCCTTCGCACGATCCCGATGCGCCGGCGCATCTGAAGTCGGGGCTCAGGTCGGTGTATGAGCGAATCGACAGCGGCGTGGGGGCACTCCTCAGTGCTGCGTCCCCTGACACGATCATCTTGATTTTCACGAGTCATGGCATGGGGCCCTATATCGGTGGTCCACAGATGCTGCCGGAGGTAATGGCGCGCCTGGGGCTGACGTCGGGTGGCGATACTGCATTTGCACGTTGCATGCGCCGGGCTAAGGCGAACGCGTTGCACATGCCGAAAAAGTTGCACCCGTTACTGAGGCCGATGCTCGAGATATGGCCCTTGAAGCGGATTCAAGAGGCTACCGGCAGTTTGCTCGACCCTCTGGAGTCACCAAACACCCGAGCCACATCGTTGATCAACAACCGCTGCGGCGCAATTCGCCTGAATCTGAAAGGACGAGAACCGTTCGGGTGTGTTGAACCAGGCCCGGAAGCTGAACGGTTGGTCGAGATGGTAACGCGGGAGCTGCGAGCTCTCAAAGACCCACGGACGGACCAGCCTATAGTTGATGAGGTCGTGACAGCCACCGAAATCTTTGGCAGCGACCACCATGAAGACGTCCCCGATATCATGGTCGTGTTTCGTACTGACCTCGGGCCGCTCGAGCAGTGTCTTTCCGACTCGGTCGGCTTGGTTCGAGTTGCCATCAATTACCCCGGATACCCGAGAACCGGTGATCATACGACAGAGTCCCGACTCTGGATTTTGGGGCCGGGAGTGCGGCCCGGCGTATGCAGCATCCAACGTGACGTATTGGATATCGCCCCGACAGTTCTGTCACTGCTAAACGTACCGCTGCCGGAGTGGTTTGAAGGGCGACCGTTATCGCTCTCCACCTAGATGCCCTACAGATTGTCGACGAGCCATTGCGTCGTGACACATGGGGTCGCATCAATGTGTGGTGCTGCCAATCCCGTGTGGGCTCAGCAATACGTCGGGTGCTGCTGGGAAAGTCCCAGAAAGTTATACGCACACGACCGAACTGAACCGCATTCCTAATCAAATCGAGAATCGCTCCGTTAATTGGTGGTCAAACAGTTCGTCCTCAGATAAGTCACCTTAGATACTCACTTCGCCGGCGATTGTGCTAAGCGTTCAGCCATCGGGTTGGGTCCGAAAAAAATATGAATTTGCTCGTCACAAACACCCGTAACTCGCAAGCTTATTCTGTCATTCGCGCCTTGCGTCCGTACGCTAAAAAGATTGTTGTGACGATGTCCGGACAAAACCGTTTCGCCGCGAGGCTTTCCCACGCGGCAAATTCCCGTTTGGTAGACGAGCGTTACTATGTTCCGTCGCCGGCGGAGGACTGGCGTGCCGGGAAAATACAGAGACAGAACACGGCGAAAGAGGAGCTTTATATCCAGGCGGTCTTAAAGATCTGCGAGAAAGAAAACATCGACACGATTTTCCCATCGTTTGATCCACAGGTCTATGTCTTTTCCAAGAACAAAGAGCGGTTTGAAAAGCTGGGGATTGTCATCCCCGTGCCGGACTATGACGTCGTCGTCATTCCGTTGGACAAGTATCGAACGATTCAAGCCGCGCAAGAGACCGGCTTCCCGTGTCCGAAGACCTATTTGCTGGACGGCGACAAAGACTTGAAAACGATTGCTGATGAACTCGGCTTTCCATTCGTGCTCAAGCACCGCTTTACAGCCGCGGGCCGCGGCTTCGAGATCGTGCGCAATTGGTCGGAGTTTTGCGGCAAGGCAGAACGGCTCAAAGGCGAGAACACTTACATGATACGGGAGTATATCTCCGGAAGAGAACAACAAAACTTGTTGCTCGCTTTAGATCGCAAGGGAGCGTTGAAGATGGCGCTCACCAGCGAGAACGTGCGTTCATTTTATCGACTGCATGCGAACTTTCCACTGGCGCGCCGCGCGCTCGGCCCTAGCCCTTACCTCACCCAGGCCACGGCGTTTGCAAATAGGATAGGCTGGTGGGGAGGGATGGCGATTCAGATGAAAGTTGATCCTCTCACCGGCGTGCCGAAGCTTATGGAGATCAATCCACGGATCGGTGAGGGCAGGTGGCAAATGGTGGCTAGCGGCATCAATGAACCTCTGCTGACCTTGAAAGTGGCGCGGAGCGAGGCCGTGGAAGCAGTCGAAAGTTGGCCCGCCGGGACCATGCTTCTCTGTCCCATCGAAGACCTGATCAGTTTATGGATCAAGCTTCTCGACCTGCTGTTCTACAAGGTTCGTGCCGCTTTGGGCACCGCGCGTCCGCGTGATCCGTTGAACGCTCCCTTGAGCCTTAGAGAATTGATGAGGTCGTATCAGGAGACTTATCTCCACAGTAACAGAAAAGTTTACAATCTTTATTTCAGTCATTTTTTCTCCGATCCGATGGTATCCATCACCTGGTGGCTTCAGACCATGAGCGCGGTGTTGCGAGCACTAAAGGAGATCGGACGATAACTCTTGCGCACGTTCATCGTAGTCATTAAATTCTGAGCGTATTTTATCCGCAGCGCATGGTCAGGCTCCGCCTCGGATTTGAGGTGAAGGGTGAAATTGCCTCACTCCGATAATCGCTGGACAAGATTAAATCTCGCGTTTCACGTCAGCCCACCTCTTACCGATGCAGGTCATTCGCCGATGCCGATGATTATCGGACCTCGTTGCGAGCGGGTCTTCCGCGTGCTTTGCTTTACGTTGTGAGAGTTGAGAGTTCCGAACGGGAAACCGTCATCGAGCAGTGGCATGCGACAGCGTGGTCTGGAGCCCCCCGCCAAATAGCTACACAGTTAATCCGCCTCAAGCTCGGTATCTATCATCGAGCCAGTTCTCGCGACCTTTTCGGTGTCGCGAAAAACTTAGAGAATAACAGTGGCTGAGAAGTTACGGCCTGCCGCACGATTGAGACGCTTGTACCGGCGGTTCGCCGGCTACTTCAGGGCTACAATCAATCCTGCCCTGAGTATGCGCGCCAAGATTATTTCCGGCGCCAAAGGCTTTGCCGTTTTGGGCGCGCTTGGACTGGCGGCGTTGTGCGGGTACGCCCTGATTTTGCTGCCGTTCACGCCGAGTATTTCCGATATACGAAAAGCCAGAATCGACCAGCCCGCCGTGCTGATGTCATCCGATGGCAGGCGTCTCGCCACTCTCAAGCCGATGAACCGCGAGTGGGTGCGCTTAAATCAAATCTCGCCGCACGTGATCGCTGCCTTGATCGCCACGGAAGACCACCGATTTTACCAACACGTCGGTGTCGATTTCGTGCGCACCGCGACCGGACTCCTGCGTGCCTTCGGCGGAGATGCGGAGGGCGGTTCCACGCTAACCCAGCAACTCGCGCGCAACCTCTATCCGGAAATCGGCCGACAGCGGACGATCACGCGAAAGATTAAGGAGATGATTACCGCTATCAAGATCGAATACGCCTACACGAAAAAAGAAATCCTCGAAACCTATCTCAATACGATTCCTTTTTTATACAACGCGTTCGGTATCGAAATGGCTGCGCGCACTTACTTCGACAAGCCCGCGCAAAAACTCAATGTCATTGAAAGCGCCACCTTGATCGCCATGTTAAAAGGCACGAGCTACTACAACCCGGTGCTCAACCCCGAGCGCGCGCTGGCGCGCCGCAACGTGGTGCTGGCGCAAATGTTCAAGCGCGGCGCCTTGAGCCAAGCCGATTTCGATAGGTTAAAAGGCCGGCCGATACCGCTGAATTTCGAACGCCAGCCCGAAGCAGTCGGCCCCGCGCCTCATCTTGCCGTGCAGATTCGTAAATGGCTGATCGATTGGGCGGACCGCAACGACCGCGATATTTATTCCGACGGATTGGTCGTGCACACCACCATCGACTCGCGTTTGCAGGCGCTTGCCAATCAAGCCGTAACTCTTCAAATAACGGCCCTGCAGACGGTCGCCGACGTAGAGTGGGGAATGAGCTCCGCGGGACTCATGTCGTCGAGCGTGAATACGTACGTCGGCATGCGACGGCGTATCCAGCCTTTCGGATATTTTTGGAAAACCAAGGCCGGCCTGATCGACGTGTTCATTCGAGAATCCGCGGCTTACCGTAGCGCGATCGATGCCGGCACGACGCCGGAAGCCGCACTCGCGCAGTTGAAAAACGATCGCAAATTCATCGCTAAGCTCCGCGCCGACAAAACACGCTTGCAGGCGGGCTTCGTCGCCATCGATCCGGCCACCGGTCACGTAAAAGCGTGGGTCGGCAGCCGTGACTTCAATACCGACCAATTCGATCACGTAGCGCAAGCGCGGCGCCAGCCCGGTTCGACGTTTAAACCCTTTGTTTACGGCGCCGCGCTCGAGCACGGCATGTCACCGGAGAAACGTTTTATCGACCGCCCAGTCGAAATTCCCTTGCCAGACGGCAGCGTATGGCGCCCCGCCGATCTATCGGAGCCGACTGGTGAATCGATGACAGCACGCGACGGCCTTATCTATTCGAAAAACACCATCACCGCCCAGGTCATGCAGGAAATCGGTCCGAGAAGAACTGCGGAACTTGCGCGGCGAATGGGAATCAATCAAAGCAGGCTCGAAGAAGTGCCGTCCTTGGCGCTCGGCACCAGTCCGGTCACACCATTCGAAATGGTCGCCGCTTACAGCACCCTCGCGGCCCGGGGGGCATACCGCCAGCCGATATTTATCACCCGCATCACCGACAAGAATGGCAACGTGCTTGCCAGATTCGAGAACGAGAGCACGCGCGTCCTATCCGACCAAACGGTGGAAAATTTGATCAACATGATGCGCGACGCAATCGATAAAGGCACCGGGCAGGTAATAAGAACTCGATTCGGCGTGCGCGCCGATGTCGCGGGGAAGACCGGCACCACCCAAAAAAATACCGACGGCTGGTTTATCTTGATGCACCCGCAACTCGTCGCCGGGGCGTGGGTCGGCTTCAATGACCAGCGGGTCACTATGCGCAGCAATTATTGGGGCGAGGGCGGGCACAACGCCGTCTTGTTGGTCGGAGATTTTTTTCAGCATATTCTTGACGCGCGACTAATCGACACCGGCGCTCAATTCCCGTATTCAAGACCACGCGACTCCTTCTTGGAACCATTCTTGGACACGCTAAGAGACTGGTGGCTCGGAGAAAGGGCCAGATCCGTCCCCGTCCCGCCGCCGCCAAGCCGTGACCTAGGGCGTGAAACGCCGCGGCCAGAACAACTGCAACGAGAGAGAGATCGATTCCAAGATGCGGAAGAGCAGAGAAGGCTGGAAAGGCAACGCGAGAAGGAACGCCTCTTTGAGCTATTGCGGCAGAAACGTGAGCAGCGCGAGCGAGAACAGCTGGAACGTGAGCGGTATCTGCAGGAAAAATAATGGACGTAGAAAACTCCTGCAATCAAACTGTAACTGCGAAACAAATCGGTGTCACAATCCCCACCGGCGTGCTGCCGCTGGCGGATGAGACAACCTAGTAGACCCGTGGAGGCAAAGTATTTTTGTTGCGGCTACGATGTCGCTGGAGTCTGGGTTGTATCGTTATAGAATTCTAGCGCGGATCAGCAGCTAGAGAGTCGAAACTGCAGAAGTAAAGATTTTGCCCATGAACGCTTTGACCCGATGATCTGACCTTTACCGAAAATCCGCAGATCCGACATTTTCCAAAGTCCAATAGGCCACAGTGGGCCAGCCGGCCTGTAAGCAACTTGACGCGCGATATCTTGCTGGCGCTGAAGCATCTTCCGTGTCGCTCAAGTCCGTTGGTGCTCTGACATCGTTGAAAAGAACATTTTCGTACCGCGTTCAGCGTTGTACGAACCCACACTATTCTCGCTGTTCCCCTGTCGTCTAATGTGCTGCATCCGGCTCTTTTGGCCATTTTAGCTACCGCTGTCACCTAATTCTTTGGGGGCATGGTCGTTGCTGAACGATATTCTTCGCGGTGACCCATGCAATATTTATTTCGCGGATCAATTTCGCCTCCCCAAGTAGTGGCCTTCGAGTTGCGGGTAAACGCCTTGGTACTGATGGCGGCGCTAATCTCTTCTCAAGGTTGTGCCGTCATCTCAGATGCGCCTAACCGCGCCGTGTCGACGAGAGGAGTCTCACCTTCGGAGTCTCAGACGGACAATTCTTCCGACGAGCCGCCGACGCATATCTCTCCGCATGAGATTCCGCCAGTAGCCGACGTCCCTTCCCCACCGCAAACCGAACAGTCCCCGCCAATTGTAGGCATTCCCGCACCTGCGCAACCAACGATGATGGAGACGGGTCTGGCCTCGTGGTACGGACCAAAATTTCACGGCAAGCGCACCGCGAGCGGAGAAGTTTTTAACCAGGAGAAATTCACGGCGGCTCATCGAACTCTTCCCTGGGGCAGTCGAGTGAAAGTCACCAATCTAGCCAATGGGAAATCAGTTGACGTGCGGATTAATGATCGCGGCCCGTTTGGCAAAGGTCGCATCATCGACGTCTCCCGATCTGCGGCACGGGCACTAGACATGGTGGGACGGGGGATAACTACCGTGCGGATCGAATGGCTTTCTGATTCTGAGGTTTCAAACGAACTGGTCTTGCAAGACAAATAGACAGCGTAATCTGCACCGGAAAAATTGGACATTGGGGTGATCAGATCTTCGATTTTTGAACGTCTCGCCAAGTACCAGAAACAATACGAAGAAAAGATCTAACCACTACAGTGGACCATTTCGTGACTTCGCAAAGACAAATAAACATCCCATCCCAGGAATTTCTGAGCACTTCAGGCGATTTTTCAAAGTTAAATATAAGAACAGCAAAGCTAGTGATCTGAACCTGCTGACTTGCCCTAATAGGTGACTACACTGCCGCCTTCGTCGCGCGCCATCAGCTTTCTCCATGAAGCCCCAGAGGCGCTCACTTTCGACACATGAGCGTCCGAATCGATGATCGGAGTCTCCGGATGCCTCCCATTTAAAGGTGTCGGGAGCCTCGCCATTCCGTTATCGCGCGACCGGTTTCGCTGTCGACAAAAAAGAGTCGCGACAGAGTACTGATCGTTTCCGGGCTTGTGATAGAGTCACAGCCACGATGACGGCTACCCTGTTGAACACAATCGACGGAGGTCCCATGAGGCTAGGAGTTGCGATCTTCAGCTTTTTGATGGTCCTCGTTTCGACTTCTTTCTCATACGGCGCGAGCGCGGCCAAACTGCGCCTCGGTTACAGCGCCATCACGGCAACCATGGCGCCGCTTTGGGCCGGCCGTGACAACGGCTTCTTTGCAAAACATGGCATCGACGCCGAGCTCATCTACCTTGCCGGAGGATCGAGGATTGCCCTCGCCTTGGAATCCGACTCCATTCAGCTTGGACAGATCGCTCTGAACGCCGGAGTTGAAGCGCGCCTGGCCGGCGGAGATGTCACGATCATCGGTTCGGTTTACGACACTTACTATTTTCAAATTTTCAGCAAGCCGACGATTACGAGCGCGGCGCAACTCAAGGGCAAAGTCATCGCCGCCAGCAGCGCCGGCTCCGCCTCCGATTACGGGATACGCGATGCGCTCGAAACGGCGGGACTAAAAGACAACGATTACAAGATTCTCTACGTCGGCGGCACCGACGCCCGAGTGCAGTCGCTGCAGCAAGGCCTCGCCGAAGCGGCGATTATTTCTCCGCCCAACGGCCTGATCGCTCAGAAGCTGGGCTTCAGAGAACTCATGAATCTGATGGAGATGAGAATCCCGTTCGGTTACGGCGCGCTCGCCGCCAAAGAAAGCTGGCTCAAGCAGAACCGGGTGACGGCCATCAACTTCTATAAGGCGTATCTCGAAGCCCTGGCAGCCCTGCGCCAGGATGCCTCCTTGGCCCAACGCATCATCGGCAAATACTCACGCATCGCCGACCGGGAGGTGCTCCAGGAGAGCTACCGCACCAGCATCCCGCATATACCGCCCCGACCCTACGTGAATAAGGAAATCGTCGCACGCGCCCTCAAGATGTCGCGCCGCGATGCCGCCCGCCGCGCCGAGCCGGAACAGTTCTACGACAACAGTTTGATCAAAGAACTCGACGACTCCGGCTTCATCGGCGCGTTGTTAGGAAAGCGCTAGCCCAGCGAAGTCACAAAGAACGCCGTTCTTTGTTGACAGACATTGCTACACAAGTACTGAAACAACTATCAACAAATGATTGGATCCCTTTGGTCTTTTCGTCGCCGCGGTGTTGAAATCGCCATGGCGACCTGCTGGCGGCCCTCCAGCTCGCGATTGGCGTCAAGCGGATATTTGCCACACGCGATCAAATCACAACTGTCTAATCCCACCCCATCACTTTTGCCCGATCACTTACCAATCTTCATCGCTGCGGAGCGCGAGAGAAGACAATCCACATACGCCTCGATCTTCGGCCGCTCCGGCGGGCCGCCCCACATCCGCTTCCAGATGAACATGGAGCCAATCATCACATCGGCGGCGGTGAACCAGTCACCGAACAGGTATGGTCCATCGCCCAACTCTCCTTCGATCACGTCCTTGACGGTTTCGAATTCCGACCAACCCCGTTGGGGCAATGACTCCACCTTCAACAACGTGTCACCCATGGCCGGTTCGAGTTGAGAAGTCGAATAGACCATCAACGAAAGATAGCGGCCCCGTTCCGGTGCGCCGATTTTGGGCGCGAGCTTCGCTTCAGGAAATTTGTCGCCCAGGTACAGGCAGATCGCCGCGCCCTCGAAGACTTTGGAATCGCCATCGACTAGAGCAGGCAGCTTGCCCGCGGGATTGATCTTCAGAAACTCCGGCGTCTTATGCTCCCGCTTCGCGAAATCAATTGGAACGATTTCATATTGCGCGCTGCACTCGTCAAGCATCCACTTGGCGATCGCCGCGCGGCTCTGCGGATTGTAGTAAAGCTTCATCGCATCACCTCTGCTAAAGTAGAAAATAAAGATGGGAAGATTATTAAAGTCTGTGAGAGAAACCTGCGAAAATCAACCCAGCGCTGAAAAATTAACAAAGACCCGGAGTTTGCACCACCGAGACACCGAGGTCGCTGATATGGGAAACCGCAATGCGATTCGCAAGCTGCTGGAAAGCGGTGGTGAAGATCGAACGGGTCAGCAGGGTTAGACTTCGATAAATCAACAAAGATGGTCGAGTCATTGAAGTCGAACCCTGGTGTCTTCCCGCTAATCCATTAAACGTTTCCGACTTTACTTCACTAAGCTAGCCGATAATCTGAAACACAATGGCGACGATTCTTTTTGCATTGCTCTCGGCGACGCTGTACGGCAGCGCTGATTTTCTCGGCGGCTTGGCGTCGCGACGATCGTCAGTGATGGCGGTGATGATCTTCTCCCAACTCGCCGGACTCATCACGCTTCTCCTTATGTTGCCGTTTTTGCCGACTGCAAACGCGACCCGTACCGACTTCGCCTGGGGCGCCCTGGCCGGTGCAGCGCTCGCCATGGGACTGACGCTACTTTACCAGGGGCTGGCGACCGGTAAGATGAGTGTGGTCGCACCCGTCACTGCCGTATTGGCGGTGGTGGTGTCGGCCGCGGCGGGAATCGTGCTCGGAGATCGTTTGTCACTGAGCGCATTCTTAGGCGTGGCGCTCGCCATCACGGCAATTATGCTCATCAGTCAAGACGGAGCGCAGAAGGCCACGAGAGAACAAGGACTGGGCGCCGCGCAAGGTCTTGCCGCGTCGCTTTCGGCCGGGGTTCTGATCGGCGTGTTCTTCGTTGCACTTAAGCAAAGCGGTCTCGCCTCCGGCCTCTTGCCGCTCGTTTCGGCGCGCCTGGCCGCGCTTGCCCTCCTCGGCGTCGTAGCGCTCTGCCGTCGGCCGCCGTTGCGCGTCGGGCGTGACGCGGTGTGGCTGATTGTCGGCGGCGGCGCGCTCGACATCTTCGCGAACGTGCTCTACCTCCTTGCCACACGTCTGGGCATGTTGACCATCGCCGCCGCGCTGACCTCGCTGTACCCCGCGAGCACGATCCTTCTTGCGCGCTTGGTTCTCGGCGAGCGGCTCCGCCGCATTCAAGTTACTGGCCTGGCGTGCGCGGGGCTTGGCGTCGTGCTCATCGGCGCGGGCTGATTACCGAGAGTGTTTGGGTTCGGATGCGGCGACATTTTGTACTTTCGTTGCTTGGCTCGATCATTCTCAGGTCTTAGGAAACTTCCGGAGAATCACTTCCGAAACGCCTGGGTTACCTCGTCCGGTCTCTCGTACCGTTTCGGCTTCGACCTTATCTCAGATATCTCCGATCAGCGCTGATTCTTCTCGCCAAATTGCACCAGTGCTTGAGGTTTTCGTAGCCGGTAAGACCCCATTTTGCGCGATGCTCTTCACCGCAGGCTAGTGGCCGGAGTCTCTTGAAATCGATTTGATCGTAAGTGTGTCCCCACAAGCAACTGCCGCCGTCGTAGGACGCGCAGACCGGATTGCCATCGGACCTGATCGTGTAGACCAGCAGCCCACCGTTCGGTGGTGGAAAATTATAGGACGACCAGCGCGCGCGCTGTGCCGCGGCAGCCCTTTCCTGCGCCAGTCTCATCTTTTCACGTTCCTCGGCGAGCGCTGTCTGTCTCATCCTTTCACGTTCCTCTGCGACAGCGATTTCCTGATCGCGTCTCTCGACGTCACGTTTCTTGGTGTTAGCTATTTGGGCCAATCTGTCGGCTTCAGCTTTCTCGCGCGCAAGTCTTGTTCTTTCACGTTCTTCAGCGTCAGCTATTTCCTGTGCTCGTCTCTTGGCTTCGAGCTCATGGGCATAAGCCTTCTCCTGGGCTTGCCTCTTCGTTTCAAGTTCTTGCGCAAGCGCTTTCTCCTGCGATCGTCTTTTGGCTTCGGTCTCCGCCGCGATAGTTTGCTCCGCGGCCTGTTTTTTAGCTTCAAGGGCGTCCGCTGTAGCTTTCTCTTCCGCGCGTTTCTTGGCTTCAAGCTCCTCGGCAGCAGCCTTCTTTTTTGCCTCCTCCAGTAAAGCCGCTTGCCGCACCATCTCGGCCCGCAAGGAAGATTTTTGATACCACGCGTATCCGCCGCCGGCTATGACGAGCGCGGCCAGTGATCCCGCTACGATCATTGTGAGAGACTTTTTCGCCGAGTGCGCACTAGCGAGCAGCGTATGCTCGGGAGTTTGCGGTACACCGGAATCCGGGCCGGTACTCGTCATCCGCGTTGTCCTCGGCACATCGGCCGACGCGGTGGTGTTCACTCGGTCCGCGTTCTTTTGCGATGATTCCACATGAGGACTCAGCGCCTTGACCAGCACCTGGACATCGGAGTCCCAGCGCGCGTGCGTCAGCTCGACGCCGTTGCGATAAGCGAGCTCTGCCAGATCCGGGGGCAATTGCTCCGCCCGCGGCATGCGCGCGCCATGCACGAGCACAGGAACGACCGGAATGTCCCGCCTCAATGCAGAGGCGGTCTCGAGACGAACGAAATCCATAGGATCTTCGAGGCGGCGCCGGCCCGACTCATCCGCGGCGTCGATCCAGCTCTTGCCGATCATCGCCAACAGGACACCGCAAGAGGCGACATGCTCGTCGATCACGCGGCGAAAATCGCGCCCCGGCTCAATACCTGCCACGTCCATGAACACGGAGTCCTCACCAAACTGCCTGGCAAGATCATCGAACAAGCGACCCGCCTGACCTTCAGCATCTTCCCTTCGATAACTTATAAAGATGGCACGCATTTGACCCTCCTTGCGCTTCGCGCTAGCGAAAGCGGCTACCCAGGTAAGATTTTCGCTTTCTCGTTGGCGTCCGCTTTAAGTACCCGCCCCCTTGCTGTTTTCTTTTCTAAGCTAGCGTCACACCTTTCCAGGACAGCAATGCCAATGCCATCTCGCAGTTCTTTCTCGGGTTCGACATAAATGACTGAATTGCCCTATCGATTCGCGGGATTTACGTTCCTCGGTAGCAAGCTACGGACGCAACGCTTGGATACAGTGGTGTAACCAACGTTACTTGGGAGAGAAGGAAGGGAAAGGAAGCAACCCCTCGAGTTACGGACAGCCTAGGGTGCGGGGACGAGCGAAGTCGCGGCGCCCTTTTGCCGTAACGTGGAGACGACGGCGAAGCTGCTCGAGAGACTGGGCGAAGCAAAACCAACGGATCCAAAACAAAGCCGACATCCATCATAAGCCTCAAGGCAAACGGAGACGGGGTTGAAATGAATTAGATTTTCCGTCCATGCTGACCGTGTCGAAGCAATCCGAAACTTTTCTCCAGAAACCTGCTAAAGACTCAAAGAAGAAAAAACGTCTTCAGTTCAACCGGTTCAACGCATCAAGCCAAGAAACCATGGAGCAAACAGAATCACATAAGCCGCAGGTAAGCCCGCTTGATCTATTCCTCACTTTTTCACGGGTTAGCTTGTCAAGTTTCGGCGGCGCGATTTTTTGGGCACGGCGTCAGCTGGTCGAGCGACAGCGCTGGCTCACCGAGCGGGAATTTGTCGAAGTGTTAACGCTCGGACAGCTCCTGCCCGGGCCCAACGTGCTCAATCTAACCGTGATGGTTGGCTATCGTTTCGCCGGCTGGACGGGCGCGCTAGCGGCCGTCGCCGGCTTCTTGGGCTGGCCATGTCTGGTGGTCATCGGCATGGGCGTGCTGTATCAGCACTACGGCGCTGTACCACAGGTGCAGCAGGCGCTGGCCGGCATGTCCATTGTAGCGGCGGGGTTACTGCTCGCCACCGTGATCAAGTTGGCGATGGTGTTGCCGCGGCGCTGGCAGGCGTGGATGTTTGCGATGCTGGCCTTTGTCGGCGTGGGCGTCATGCGCTGGCCGCTACTGTGGGTCATGGGGGCTTTAACGCCCTGGGCTATCTTCGCGGCGTGGAAAGAGCAGGAGTGATGGACCGTGTCGATCTCAGCGCGCTGTTTTTGCATTTTTTGGCTCTGTGGTTCGTGGCCGTCGGCGGTCCCTCGACGATCCTGCCGGACATCCATCGCTATGTGGTGGAAGTGCACCACCTCTTGACGAGCGCGCAGTTTGCCGAGATCTACACCTTGGCGCAGGTCGCGCCCGGTCCCAACGTCATGTACGTCACGCTTATGGGCTGGCACCTGGCGGGATGGAAGGGCGTCGCCGCGACCACGATTCCGTTGCTGGTGCCGGCCACCACTCTCACGCTGCTTGTCGGGCATTTCAACGAGCGGTATCCCAATGCCCCAATCAGCCGCGCTGTCCGCCGCGGCCTGACACCGATTACGATTGGGCTGATGTTCGCAAGCGCAACGATCCTGATGCGCACGGTGAACCACGACTGGCGGAGCTACCTGATCACACTCATCACCGTCGCCGTGGTTTTGCGCACGTCATGGAACCCGCTGTGGCTACTCGCCGCGGGTGCGCTCGCAGGAATTTTGGGCTTCGTTTGAGCGGTGATTCTCGCTTAGAATAATTTAAGCGCGCTTAGGATTCGATAAACACAACGGCAGGATAAATCTGTAACCCGCAGTGTTCGAGGTCTATGACCCGCCGAAGGTTTTGAAATGTCGAATTCGGCCACGCGCTCGGCTTCGTGTTTTCTCTTTTTTCCCTCGTAGGCGAATTATTGCGTCGGTACTTAGAATGCACTCGCCGTGGGTCGCACGATGACTTCATTGACATCGACACCGTCGGGCTGCGAAACAGCAAATAAAATCGCTCTGGCAATCGCATCGGGCCCCAGGGCGATTTTGCGATAGTCTCTCAACGCGCCTTGCGCCGACGGGTCGGTAATGTCGGAGCCCAGTTCGGTCTCGACCACCCCTGGACAGATGGTGGTGACTCGGATGTTTTGTGATTCTTGCCGCAGACCTTCGGAGATCGCCCAGACCGCGTACTTGGTCGCGCAGTAAACCGCGCCCGTCGGCACGACAACATGGGCGCCTATGGAGGCGGTATTCACGAACTGGCCGCAGCCTTGCGCTTCCATGATCGGCAAGCCCGCGGCGATGCCGTTCAATACGCCGCGGATGTTGACGTCGATCATGTTATCCCATTCATCAACTTTCAAAGCTTTCATCGGCGACAGCGGCATGATCCCGGCGTTATTTACAATGACGTCGACGCGTCCGAACTTGTCTTTGGCAAAATCGACGAACGCTTTTACATCATCACGCTTTGTAACATCCACGGCTTTGAATTCTGCCGTGCCACCCTGTGTGCGAATGTCCCGGACGATGTTTTCAAGCTTTTCCGTGCGCCGCGCGCCAAGAACAACCTTAGCGCCGTTTTCAGCGAGCAGCTTAGCCGTGGCTTCGCCGATTCCACTGCTGGCTCCGGTGATGACGATGACTTTGTTTTCGACATTCAACATGATTCGTCCCTCCTCACGCGGTGACAACAATGATCAGCGCGCGTTCAGACAATCCTTATAACCGGCTTGGACGCACCGGAAAACAAGCCGTGCTTGGTAGAAAATTTTAACATGAAGCGATCGAATAGCCAGGCCTGCTGAACCTCACGCATCGCGGGTTCGGGGCAAAAGACTCTAAGGCGCGCTAAACTTATCGATTGTTTTTTTAACTTCAATCCAATAGCCTGCCGCTGATGGAAACGCGGCGTTGTGGCAAGCACCGTGATCGTGGCCGTCATGATCTGCTTCGTCAATTTATAGCGATACGGTCAATCTTCAGTTCGGCAATTTTCCTCAGTTCACTTCTTACCGTTAGCGCTTCCGCCTTCTCCGCTTGCCGCGACCCGGACGTGGCGCGCGGGTTTGGATCGCTTGCCTACGCGGCGAACGTCGACGCGACGATTCAATACTTCGGCCACAATTTTTTTCTCATCACCACCAGCAAGGGAACGCGCATCGTCACCGACCCGTTGGGGCCAGGATGGTATCCGAACCCGAATGTGGTGGGCGACGTCGTCACGGTGGGCAAAGAGCAGTTTAATCACAACGCGGTGCAAATTGTCCGGGGCAATCCGCTGATTCTCCGAGGACTCAAAGACTTCGGTGCGGGATGGAACACGATAAGCAGGAGCTTCAAAGACACCTACATCTACAACGTGCCAATCCATCAGAACGCGGAATTTATCGAGGGCATCCATGGTTCGGCATTCGTTTTCGATCTCGGAACATTGTGCATCGCTCATCTCGGCGACTTAAGCCAAAAACTCAACGAGCAGCAAATCAAAGCCTTCGGCAAAGTCGACGTCGCCCTGACGCCGATCGGTGGCCGGCGCACCATGGACCCGCACCTGGCCAGAGAAGTGCTGGCCCAGCTCAAGCCGAAAGTCGCCGTCCCGATGCATCACCGCGACAGCTCCTACCTGGTGAGGCAATTTACGACGGGAATAAAGACACAGTTTTTAAAAGGCGATACGCTGGCGATCAGCAAGGACGGCTTGCCGGCGTCGCTGGAGATCCGTGTGCTGCAACATCACGGCATCGGCTTGATGGAATGAAATCTGCTGCCCCGGTCGGCCGCGCTGACTAGCTCAAGTTTTCGCCCGATTCCGCTTTGCCGACTTACCCAAAGCGATCAAAAACGTCACGCTCTTGCCCGCCGCATGGGGCGAGAAAAATTCCATGACGTCGTTGTCAAAGAACGTCAGCCCGGAGGCGCCGAGCCGCTGAGCATACGCCGCAAGATAGAGTTTTCCGCCCATGATGGCCGCTTCGAGCTGAGCCGCGCGATAACCACGGTTGCCAAAACGGTCCAGAACTTTTTTTAGATCGGCTAAAAAGTAAACGTTGACGCTGCAATCGGCCGGAATCTCCTGGCCCAAACCGAGATAGCCCGCCTCGCGGCGAAAATCGCCTTCTTTTAGTAATTCGAGCGCGAGTTGCTCGCGCCGAAAAACGTATGCTCCCGGCGGCAGTTCGTCCACCGCGTGCACTATCAAGTAAACATCGTTGAGCGGGACTTCCACCTGTTCGAGAAAGTCCGCCCGTATTCCCCGGGTCGCGCGATCGAGCATCGTTGAGAGCTGCGCAAAGCTAATCGATTCGCGTTCAAACTCGCGCGTCGAGCCGCGCCGAACGATCACCTCCTCGATCGCGTCTTGAGGCAATTCGTCATCACGCAACAATTGAAGTGGAAACAGCCGCGCGTTTCCTCCTTCATCCGTTATCCCTTTGCCTTCCGCCTTTCCTCTCCCCTCTCGCCACGCCGCGACTTCTTCGTCGCTCTCCAAAGAAGAAGCCTCGTGCATCGCCCTCATCTCCGGGTAGTCGACCTCGGTTTTCGACAGCGGCGCAATTTCGAACGCCAGCGTCTCCAACGGCGGAGACAGACCAATTCGCCGTGGCGACGCTTCACCCATCGCCACCATGGAAAGCGGCGCCTCGCGTTGGCTATCCAAGCCCAAGAGGTGGTTTACAGTCTCATCGACGAAGCCGAGGACCACCTTGGCGGCGATATTCCGCGCAGCCGCCGCGGCCAAAAGATTGGCGAGAATTGTGCCGTTGTCCCAATAGCAGTGCCGATAAGCGCGCGCCTGGTATTTCCACGCGTTGCGCCAGAATGTTGATCCGCTGACGATCACGCACGGCGCATTCACGATCGAAGGTTCCTCTCCACTGGCAGTCACCAAGACTGAACGATAATCTCCCTCTCGCAACCTTCGCAGCGAAAAACCCTGTGGGCTGAAGTGATAGACACCCGCGTCAAGATCCTCAAGGTCACCGCACACAAGATAGAGATCGATGTGATAGAGGGCGCCGGTGCAAGCGGCCGCGCGAAATAACATCTCCCCACCCGGATAGCTTCTCCGCCTCGTAATACCGGCGGAGTGAAATAAGATTTCCGCTACGGTCTGTCGCGTCGGTAGGACAGAATCATCTTGATGCGCGGCGCTGCTCGATATCGCCGCAGGTGCCGGGATTCCCGAAGATGATAAATGCTCCGGTAGAGTAATGGGCGCCAGTCCGGAATAGATCTTGAACGGGATCGGCTGATTGTCCCAGTCGAGATAATGACGATTGGTCCGAATGCTCTCGTACGAATGCTTCGTGCCGTTATGATAGGTCCATGCGGCTTCAGTCTCGTGGTTCTTCATGGCGACGTGATTTACTTCTATCAATTGCAAGCGCGCGCCGCCAGTGACTGTCCGATGGTAGTTCGCGCCGACGCTTTCGCCGCGATCCTCCTGCGCGACCCGGGATTTCAAATATTCGCCGCGTCGCGCTATAATTTAAATTGCTTAGATCGTTAAAAATTGCTCAACTCCCATGAAAAAGCTGCTCGTCCTCCAGCATGTGCCGCATGAGCTATTGGGAACTCTAAATCCTATGCTCAAGCGCTCGGGCTTCCGTATCCGCTATGTAAATTTCGCGCGCCATCCGGACGCCCAGCCGAGCCTGGACGGCTACAACGGGCTGGTGGTCTTAGGTGGACCGATGAGCGTCAACGACTCGAACCGACTACCGCATCTGACCACCGAGATGCGCTTGATCGAACAGGCGCTGCGCCGGAATATTCCGGTATTGGGCATCTGCCTCGGCGCCCAATTGATCGCAAAAACGCTCGGCGCCGCCGTCTATCCGAATAAGGAAAAGGAAATCGGCTGGTATGACGTCTCGCCGACGGACGAGGCGGAAAGCGATCCTTTATTACTGGAATTTCAGAAGACGGAAACGATTTTTCAGTGGCACGGGGAAACCTTCGATATCCCCAAAAGCACCCGCCACCTCGCCTTTTCCTCCCTGTGCGCAAATCAAGCCTTTCGTTACGGCAACAACGTCTACGGCTTTCAGTTTCATCTGGAAGTCGACGAGCCGATGATTCATCGCTGGCTGCGCGTCGCCGAGAACCGTAAGGAAATCGCGGCCCTCGACGGGACCATCGACCCCGAGCGCATTTGCATGGACTACGCCGGAGCACATGGCGCGACTGCACCAGCTGAGCGCGCGTGTTTTCGGCGAGTTCATCAATCTATTCGGCATCGAAAAGAAATATCGCCACCATCCGTCGCGATAACCCAATCGCGTTAATATCCGGAGGTTGAAATACCGGCGGACCTCGGCTAGGTTCAGCGGGCACAACTGCGGCAATAGCTTATGGATTGGTGGATCTGGATCTTGCTCGGTCTCCTGATTTCTGTCGCGGAGCTTATGACTCCGGGCGGCTTCTATATCCTCTTCTTCGGCATCGGCGCGGTGATTGTGGGAATCCTGGTCGGATTCCAAGTCGCCGGCCCCGCCTGGTTTCAATTTATCCTATTCTCCGCGTTATCGGTGCTTTCCTTTGGCTGTTCCGTGGCAAGCTCCTGGAATTGACCCGAGGACGCCCCTCGGAAAGCGTCGACAGCATGGTCGGTGAAGTCGCCGTCCCGCTTGAAGACATCTCGGTGAACAGCGTCGGTAAAGCGGAGCTGCGCGGCACATCGTGGAACACACGCAACATCGGCGACCAAGCCGTTGCCCGCGGCCAGCGCTGCAGGGTCGAGCGCGTCGAAGGTCTGACTATTTTCGTTCGCGCCGAATCAAACTGAAACGGAGACAAGTATGGGCGGATTTATCGTTGTCATCGTGTTGGCATTTCTCGTCATCATCATCGTCGCCAAGACCGCTGTTGTAGTGCCGCAGCAGAGCGCCTTCGTCGTCGAACGTTTAGGTAAGTATAGCGGCACTCTGGGCGCCGGTTTTCATATCCTCTTCCCTTTTCTCGACGTGATTCGTTACAAGCATTCACTGAAGGAACAGGCTATCGACATCCCGCCGCAGGTTTGCATCACGCGCGATAATGTCCAGGTCTCCGTCGACGGCGTGCTTTACCAAAAAGTCTTGAATCCAGAGCGGGCTTCTTATGGCATCGGCGACTACATTTTCGGCATTACGCAGCTCGCCCAAACCACGTTGCGCAGCGAGCTCGGCAAGATCGAACTGGATCGCACGTTCGAAGAACGAACCAACATCAATACCCAGGTGGTCAGCGAGTTAGACAAAGCTTCCGAACCCTGGGGTATCAAGGTCATGCGCTACGAGATCAAAAACATCACCCCGCCTCAGGATATTCTCGCTGCCATGGAAAAGCAGATGCGCGCAGAGCGCGAGAAACGGGCCTTGATCCTGACGTCCGAAGGTCAGCGCGACGCCGCGATCAACAGCGCCGAAGGTGAAAAACAGCAAGCGATCAAGGCCTCGGAAGGAAAAAAGCAGCAGCAAATCAACGAAGCCGAAGGTCAAGCCGCGGCGATCCTCGCCATCGCCGATGCGACGGCCAGCGGTATCCGCAAGGTCGCCGAAGCGATCCAGCAACCGGGCGGCTTCGAAGCGGTCCAATTGCGCGTCGCGGAGAATTATCTTATCGAATTCGGCAAGCTCGCCCAGACCGGCAACACGTTAATATTGCCGGCGACGTTGAGCGACGTCGGCTCGATGATTTCTCTGGCGATGAATGTAATCAAGCAGCAGGGAAACGACTCGGACGGGGCGCGTAAAGCATGAACACAAAATTACTCTCCGACTCTTCGTCACTCTTCTGAGCTCGCCATAACCCTTATGTAATCCGGGACCAACCTACGTGCTTTGCGGCGCGATTCGATAATCCCGCACGTGTGGAAAACGTACCAGCAGAACTCCGACGATAAAAAGAATGACGAGGGCTCCGGTCGAAGCGGCGAATTGCGTGCCAAATGCCGCCGCTAGGGCGCCGAGCTGGAATTGACCCAGCTGCGGGCCGCTGTTGGTAAAGATGCTATTGATCGAAGACATGCGGCCGCGCAGCTCGTCCGGTGTGCTCAATTGATTGATCGTGGCGCGCAGAATCGCGCTGATCGTATCGCCGACGCCGGAGCCGACGAGAAAAACAATCGACAGCCAAAAAAAATGCGACTGAGCGAAGAGCAGCAGGCACACTGCATAGATCGTCACGCCGAACAGTATCCACCGTCCGGCCTGCCGCACCGGTCCCCACACACTGAAGCCGAAAGCGCCTAACAACGCATCCGCCGGCGCTGGCGGCATAAAGTATGCCCAATCCCTCCGGTCCGACGCCGAGGATATCGCGCGCATAGATCGGAAACAGCGAGCGCATCGTGCCGAAAATATTCGCGCCCGAAATCCATCATCAAGAAATGGAAATATGACGGCATGCCCCCAGACGAAGCGAAAACCCGCGCGCAGCGAATCCAGCGTGATCGTGCGCCAGCCCCCGCGCACCGGCAACTCGGCGCGAATAAGCGCCAGCGACGCGAGCATCACCAGCCACGAGATGGCATCGACCGCGTAACAAACGCTCGGACCGGCGATCGCCAATATCGACCCCGGCGATCGACGGGCCGGCAATCGTGGCGATCTGCCGCTGCGTGCTGAAGATCGCCAAAGCGCGCGACAAATCCTCCGCGGGCACGAGGTTGGTGACGATCGCCTGACGCGACGGCGCCTCTAACGAGCTGAATAACGCCAGGAACACCGTGATTCCGTAAAGTTTCAGCGGCGTCACGTGGCCGCCCAGCGTCAGCAGCGCGAGCGCTCCGGAGACAAAAAATAAACTCCCCTGCGTCACCATCATCAGCTTGCGCCGGTTCATCGCGTCGGCGAGCAAGCCTCCAAACAGGAGAATGAACATCTGCGGCACTGCGCGCACCAGGCCGATCATGCCGATTTGCAGCGGCGAATTCGTCAGCTCGTAGATCTGCCACGCCATCGCGACTTGAGTAAACTGACTGCCGACGCTGGAAAGCAGCAAGCCGGTCCAGAACAGGCGAAAATCCCGATGGCGCAGCGGCGACAAGAGCTTACCCCGCTGTGAATCCTGGGAAGTCATGACAAACCTTCACTTACGAAACTCATCATCATCCGTCTCTTCAACGATTGAACGGTTGGAACGGCTGGAACGTTTTTGAACGATTGGAACGAAATCTTTTACTTCTGACACGCTGGACAATAAAATGCGCTGCGATTGCCGATGGCGACGCGCTTGATCATGCTCGGACAAACCCGGCATCGCTCGCCGTCGCGGTCATAGACTCTCAGGTGTTTTTGAAACTCGCCCGCTTTATCGTCGGCATCGCGATAGTCGGAAAACGACGTGCCGCACCAGCGAATCGCGTCGCGCATCAACTTGGGGATCGCTGCCGCGATCGTCTGCGCCTGCCTGCGCGTCAGGCGATACGCGCGCGTGGTCGGTTTGATGCGGGCCAAGGCGAGGATTTCGTTCGCGTAAATATTGCCCAGCCCCGCGATGATCTGCTGATCGAGCAGCAGATCGCGAATGCGCCGCTCCGAAATGCGCGTAAAACCGAACAAAAGACCTCCCGTGAGGCGCGGATCGAACGGATCTATGCCGACATGACGCAACTGCGGCAATTGCGTCAGCTCTTCGCGCCGCGCCACCAAGGACAAGCCGAAGCGGCGCGGGTCGTGGTAGCGCAGCTCCATGCCGTCGTCAAAATCGACGACGATATGATCATGCTTGCGCGGCGCGGTGTGCGGCGCGACGCAAATCAGCTTTCCCGACATGCCGAGATGAAACAACCAGACGTCGCCGCCGGATAAGCTCAGCAAAATATATTTTGCCAGGCGGCTGATCTCTTCGATCCGCCGGCCGGCCAAGCCCGCGAGCGCGAGCGCATCCACGGGCACGCGTAGACGCGGCTCCAAAACCTGGACGCGCCGGATCGTCCGACCCAATAGATGCGGCCGCAAGCTGCGGCAGACCGTCTCGACTTCGGGCAATTCCGGCATGGGGCTAATGATCCGCAGCGAGAGCAGATGGGCTCTGCGCGGCGCGGGCGAGCTTGATGAATTCGTCGATGTTAAGCGTCTCGCCGCGCCGTCGGGGATCGACGCCCTGCGAGCGAAGCAGAGTTTCGATTTCGCTTCCGTCAATCTTCAACCAGGTGGTGAGCGCGTTGCCGAGAGTCTTACGCCGTTGGCCGAACGCCGCGCGCACCAGTCCGCGCAGAATACGCGTTTCCGAAACGGTGACCAGCGGCTCGGCATAGAGTTCGATCTTCAGCACCGTCGAGCGCACCTTGGGGCGCGGAAAAAAAGCCTCCGGCGACACCGCTACTCGATCGATAATCCGGCCATGAATCTGACACCATACCGAGAGCGTCCCGTAAGCCTTTGTCCCCGGTTGCGCGGCGATCCGATCGGCGACTTCTTTTTGCACCATCAAAACCAGCGAGGAAAAGTGCTCGCGTAAAGCAAAAATACGAAACAGCACCTGCGTCGAGATGCTGTACGGCAGATTGCCGACAAGTTTGAGTTTTTCATCCGGCAGAATATCCGCCAACGGCACTTCCAGGATATCGCCATGGATCAACCTCAGCTTCGGATCAGCGGCGAACGGGCTCGCGCGTAAACGCTCGACGAGAGCCGAATCGACTTCCACCGCCCATACGCGGCCCGCGCGCTCGAGCAAGCGGCGAGTGAGGAAACCGAGCCCCGGGCCGATCTCGACGACGTCGTCGGCCGGCGAGAGATCGAGCAAGCGAATAATCGAATCGATCACGCGCTCGTGAATCAAGAAATTTTGGCCGCGGCTTTTCCTCGGCCGGAAATTCGATTCGCGCAGCGCCGCGCGAACTTCCTCGTAAAGGGTCACAACGATCCCTTGAACTGTTGAACCTTGAACATTTGAACGGTTTTTAGAGCGTCAGATCAGCGTCGGCATTGAGGCGATAGTCATCGCGACGGCCGCGCTTGAGCCAATGATAGCCAGCCAGAGCGATCATCGCCCCGTTGTCCGTGCAAAACTTGGGCGCCGGAAAGTAGACCTGCATCCCTTCCTTATCCGCCATTTCGGTCATTCTCGCGCGCAGCCGGCTGTTCGCCGCCACGCCGCCGGAAAGAACGATTCGCTTGACGTCGCTAGCCACCGCCGCCTTGACCGTCGGATTCACCAACATATCCACAACCGCCTCCTGAAAGCTCGCGGCGATATCGGCCTGAGGCGTTTTTCCCTCCTCTGCGGCTTGAGCTTTGAGGTAGTGCCACACGGCGGTCTTGATCCCGCTGAAACTAAACTCGTACGCGCATTTTTTCAACCGGGCGCGCGGGAAACGAATAGTTTTGGGATCGCCGGTTTTCGCGAGGTTGTCGATGATCCGTCCGCCGGGATATCCAAGCGCCATCATCTTGGCAACTTTGTCGAAGGCTTCGCCGGCGGCATCGTCGCGGGTGCCGCCGAGATGGACGTAGTCGCCGACTTCTTTGACGTAATAGAGCAGCGTGTGGCCGCCTGATGCGAGCAGCGCGATATACGGGAACGGCACCTCGTGCTCAAGATGGATCGCCAGAAGATGCGCTTCGAGATGATTGACGCCGACGTAAGGAATCCCCGAGCGAAACGACATTCCCTTGACCAGCGATAACCCGACGAGCAAGGAGCCGACCAGCCCGGGTCCGTAGGTGACGGCCATGCCATCCAAATCCCGCAACCTTACGCCGGCTTTCCGTAAAGCGCCGTCGACAATCGGCAGAACATTTTTGATATGCTGCCGCGAGGCGAGCTCCGGCACCACGCCGCCGTAGGGCCCGTGCACTTGGTCCTGCGACGATACAACGTTCGCGAGTATCGTCCGTCCGTCTTGCAGAACTGCGGCGGCGGTGTCATCGCAGGAGGTTTCAACGCCGAGAACTAACATGACAAAGGTGATTACTTGTTGACCGGTTGGGTTTCGGCTTGCAAACGGGGGAGAGCGTCGACGGCCGTGCGGTTACCGGAGTTTAGACGAAGGGCTTGCAAATAACTCGATTCCGCCTTCTGCCCTTGTCCCAGCGCCCGATAGTTCTCCCCGCGTAGCGCATGGACCTCAGCTAACCAAAAGGGCTCACCGCTGAGACGCGACTCGGCGACGTCGAGGAAATTGAGCGACTGTTGGTAGCGCCCCAAACGATACTGGGCCTTCGCCAAGTAAAAGTGCCCATAGGGATTCGAGGAATCGATAACGATAGTTTTTTCCAACCGCGTGAGCGCTTTGGCGGGCTCTCCGGCATCGAGAAGTTTGCTACCCTCGTCGGTCAGGCGCAGTGATGCGGCGCGCTGCGGCGAGACTCCAGGCGTGATCTTGGCGAGCAGCGAGCTATCGTCCGGAAGCGGCGGTGGTGCTGGCACGGGCGCCACGGTTGAATCCGGGGTGGTGCGGCTTTCATTGATACTGGCTTGCCGGGTGGGATCTTTCGTCTCCCGCCCAGGCGAATTCGGTGACACCGGCCCTTGCTTTAAATCCTGCTCGCGAATCTTTGTCTCTTGCGCCAGCGGCTTCCGTGCGACCTCCGCTGGCGGGGTCGGAGGAGTCGGCGCCGGCGCCGGCGGAATGCGAGGCCCCAGCGTTGTATTACCGCCCGGCGGAACAGGCATCCGATAGACTCGCCGTGGTTCGCACGCGCCCAGCGCCACCGACAACGCAATGGTTGCCGCCAGGACGTAGTTCAGACGCCGCGCAGGAGCCGGGGCGAGGGCGACAATCTTAAAGCGCATCAGTAGTCGCGCGAGTTGGCACCGCCGCCGGTGGGCAGGGATTAATTCCCGCTCCGCCGTCCGGCGACGTCGGTCCGCACTTGCCCGGAACGCCATCATCGGTGTCCGGCATTGGCGCGGGCGCGACAAAGTCGGTCACCGGCATATTGACGGTCGCGTTCTTCATAAACTCAGTCCAAATCGGCAGGGCTGCCTCCGCGCCTGATAGACCCAGTTTACTCGGACCGTCGAATCCCACCCACACCACGGCGAGCAAATCCGGCGTGTAGCCCACGAACCAGGCGTCTTTGTAATCGTTTGTAGTGCCAGTTTTCCCGGCTGCCGGGCGGGTAAATCCCCATCGTCGCGCCATCGCTGCGGTGCCTCGGTCCAACACACCCTTGAGGAGTTCGTTCATCATGTAGGCCATCTGCGGACTAATGACTTGTTGGCTTCGAACGTCGCGCTTTTCCAAAAGGTGCGAATTCTGATCCACGACGTTCCTCACGGCGAGCGGGCGCGGGCGTACGCCGCCGTTCGCCAAGGTCGAAAAAGCTACCGCGACTTCCAATGGCGTGACTTCGGCCGCGCCCAAAGCAAGTGAAGGCACAGCCGGAAGCGGGCTTTGGATGCCCATACGGTGCGCGAGTTCGCGCACCCGCCGAATGCCGACATCCTGCGCCACTCGCCCCGTCGCCGAGTTGAGCGAGTTTTCCAACGCGCGGCGCAGTGTCACTGCGCCGAAATATTCGTTATTGTAATTGCTCGGCTGCCAATCCTTGCCATCGTAGCTCCACGTGAACTGACTGTCGTTGATGATCGTTTCGGGTGTGTATCTGACGCCGCTTTGGCCTCCGTACATCAGCGCGGCCAAGTACACGAAGGGTTTGAAAACCGATCCGGGCTGGCGCTTGGCTTGAAACACCCGGTTGAATTGCGACTTCGAGTAGTTGCGGCCACCCACCATCGCCTTGATCTCGCCGGTACCAGGCCGCAAGACGACAATCGCCCCTTCCAGGCTATCGTCACTCTTTCGCCGCAGGGCCGGGTGGGTCGCTTCGAGCTTCTTAAGACCTTCGACCAGCGCCCGTTCCGCCATTCTTTGCATGTTCAAGTCGAGACCGCTAAAGATCCGCAAGCCTTCCTTGGTAAGCTCCGCGTTCGAATAATTTTCCTCGAGCTCGCGCCGCAGATAATCGACGTAGAACGGTGCGTCATTGGTAACTTTCACCAATGCTCGCTGCGGCAGTTTTTCGCGCAGCGCCGCGTCGTATTGCCGGCGAGTAATGATCCGGTCATCGAGTAGCTTGGCCAACACCACGTTGCGCCGACGGGTCGCTGCTTCGGCGCTGCGGTAGGGCGACACTCGATTGGGCGCGCGGATCAGTCCCGCCAAGAGCGCCGTTTCTCCTACCGTTAAATCGGCAAGGGGCTTCGAAAAGTAGAACTGCGACGCCTCCCACACGCCGAAAATTCCCTGCGAACCGCGTTGGCCTAAATAGATTTCATTGAGGTAATTTTCGAGAATCGTCTCCTTCGGGTATTTGCGCTCCGCAATCAGGGCCATGACGGCTTCCGGAATTTTGCGGCTAATCGTTCGCTCGTCGGTGAGAAAAAAGTTTTTCATCAACTGTTGCGTGAGCGTGCTGCCACCCTGCTGAAAACTCATGCTGCGCAGATTGACCCACATGGCCCGCAGGATACCGATTGGATCGATGCCGTGATGGCTATAGAAGCGCTCGTCTTCGACCGCTAAAATCGACCTGACGACAAGCGGAGGCACGTCGGTCAATTTGACGACCTTTCGCTCCTGCCAAATCCTCTCATAAAGACCCGTCATAAGCTCGGGGTCGAGTTCCAGAGAAAACATCTCTTTCCCGGTCGCCATATTCTCGATCCGTGTAACCACGGTACCCTGGAACGAAACGCGGACGGGAACGCCGCTAAATCGTTCGGTCGGAAAATCGAAGTCGTGCAGATAGATTTCGATGAGGTTGTCCGATTTGGCGATGCGGTACTCTCCCTTTATCCTAGGTTCCGCCAGGCTTTCGAAATAGCCAAGCCGACGCAGTTTTTCGGCCAGATCGTCGAGACGGATACTAATGCCGACGTAAAGAAGAAAGCTGTCCGAATAGATTTTCGACGGGAAAACCCATTTCCGCCCTTCAAATTTTTCCGTGACAGTATCTTCCAGGCGTTTTAGGTACCAGGCCCCGAAAACGAGGCCGCTGGAGGTAATGACCAGGAGTGCAACGAGTGATAGGCTAAAAATTCGCAGTTTGGACTTAATCAAACCCAACGCCCCAAAGGTAAAATTGATTTTCGCGCAGAAGCGGCCCAAAAGCAACAAAACGAGGCCCGGCAACCTCCGAACCTCGTTTTGAGTCAAGCGATTGGCAATCTTAATGACGCTTAGCGCTGCGGTTTGAGCGCTAGGAAAAGCGTACTATCGCCGCGCCGCACCAAAAATAGAACTCCGCGTCCTTTGCGCACTCCGGCGACTGCTTTCTTATACTCGTCCACGTTTCGAACCGCTTTACGGTCGACTTCCAGAATGATATCGCCGCGACGAATCCCCGCTTCGTCGCCGGCGCTGCTCGGTTCGACTGCGGCAACAACCACCCCCTCGGCTTTTTCCAATCCCAAGCTTTCCGCGATTTGCGGCGTCAGCCTCTGAACCGTGAGCCCCAATTCGCCTTTCTCCGGTGCGCTGGCCACGACTTCTTCGTCTTTGAGCTCCCCGACCGCGACGCTAAGTGCGATTTCTTTCTTGTCGCGCAGTACTTTCATCCTGACCTTCTTATCCACCGACGTGCGCGCGACGATAATCGGCAGGTCGCCGGAGTCTTTGACTTCCTTGCCGTCGAATTCGATGATGACGTCGCCGACCTTCACTCCCGCTTTGTCCGCGGGGCCGTCCTTGGACACGTTGGCGACCAGCGCGCCGTAGCCTTTTTCCATGCCCAGGCTCTCGGCGATTTCCGGAGTGACCTTCTGGATCAACACGCCCAGATAGCCGCGCGTGACTTTACCTTTACCGCGCAATTGCGGCAGGACTTCCTTGACGAGATTGATAGGAATCGCGAAACCGATGCCAATATTACCGCCTGTGCGGCTGAAGATGGCCGTGTTCATACCGATCACTTCGCCGCGTAAATTGAGCAAAGGTCCGCCAGAGTTGCCCGGATTGATCGACGCATCCGTTTGAATGAAGTTGTCGTACGGTCCTTGACCGATGTGCCGGCCTTTCGCGCTGACGATTCCAGATGTCACCGTACTGTCGAGGCCGAATGGGTTGCCGATGGCGACGACCCATTCACCGACTTCGAGTTTGTCCGAGTCGCCGAAATTCGCAGCCTGAAGATTCCCCCTGGCGTTGATCTTGATCACGGCGATGTCGGTTTTTTGATCCCGACCGACAACCTTGGCTTCGTATTCTTGGTCGTCGGACAACTTGACGACAATCTTGCTGGCATTCTCGACGACGTGGTTATTGGTTAAAATAGATCCGTCGCTGTCGATAATAAAACCGGAACCCAGGCTGCGCTGGCGCTGCGGACCGCGCGGCTGCGGCCCGCCAAAAAAGCGCCGCCAGAAATCATTAAACGGATCCTCCTCGCCAAACGGGCCGCCAAACTCTTGTTGTGGGCCGCGCGCTTCGCTCATTTGTGTCGTCGAAATGTTGACGACGAGCGGCTTCATCTTTTTCGCGAGATTTACGAAATCAGGCAAACCGCCGGACGACCTCATTTCGGGAGTGCCAGCATCGCCCATAAAATTCACCGCCCGGCTAGGTACCAACCAATCCAAGCTGCCGCTGATACCAAGCCCAACCGCGAGGGACACCAAAGCGATCAAGACGCCCCCCTTGAAGCTCACACCACCACCCCAAATGTTTGTCAACTTCATCGAAAACTCCTATCGCCTCTTGACCGCTTCGACGTATTTCATGCGAAGATCGAAGAGAATGTCCTCCATCAAGCGATCTTCGCTGGCGTTGAGATTACCTCGTGTTTTGTCCCTGAGCATACCCAGGATATCGATCATTTGCTTCGCCACCGACACATCAGTTTCAACTTTTCCGCTGATCGGATTGTCGATTTCTCCCAAATGCATCAGCGCCTGCGTGCTCAAGCCGATGACGAAGGTGGAAAAATTTATTTCGGGTAACGGCTCATTCTCGGTGTCCCGCAGATTTTCGGTAGCCTGATCGTGCGGCTCGGCAGCCTTGGCCGTTGTGCTGCTCTCCTCGGGAGCGTCTTTTCGTGCCTCCCCGGTATCGGGCGAGAACCGCCGCTTATCTTGAACGGTAAATCCCTTGCTTTCTTGTTTCTCTTCGTCGCTAGCCATGATTCACTCCTGAATTCACGCGAAAAAAAGCCTGGGACCGCGCGGCCCGCTTGCCGCTGAACTCCCAGGCGTCGTTCTGCGTGGAATGGATCTTAATGTGCGCCAACCTTGGGCACAATCTGGGCACGCCTCAGTCTTGAATCGGTGTTGTCGCGCGATATTTGGAAATACTCTTGAGTCAAACTGTAATCCCTGCCCCCGTCCTTGTCAAGGTAACGACCTCCGGCAATTGCGTCAGAACGTCGATGACTTCTGCGGGGAACAATGTCGTTAAACAAGCTCGATGGGAACAAGCCTTCATGGTCACGACCTCGCAGGGAGAACACTCGATGTTTCGGTCGAGTATCGTTACCCTTTTCCCGCGCGGTGCCCATTGCCGGACATCCGAAGGACCGAACAGCGCGACCGTGCGAACGCCCACGGCTGCGGCAAGGTGAGATACGCCGCTATCGTTCCCCAGATAAACGTGGCTGCGGTGCAGTAGGGCCGCAACCTGGAATAACTGAAAACCGCTCGCTGTCACACACCGGCTTCGCAATCGTTCGTAACCGTCCCGCTCTTCCTCCACCGGTCCGAGGAGCAAGACAACATTTCCTTGGACGGTATTGCGCCACCATTCGGCTATGGTAATGAAAAACTCTTCCGGCCAATTTTTTTCTCGCGCGCCACTGCCCGGCGCAAGCGCCAAGACCGGACGTTGACGAAGCGCGTGCGTCGTATAGAAAGCGTCACACCAGCGAACTCCTTCTTTGCAGAGGGCAATCACCGGGTCGCACCCCTCGGGGGTGTCGTCATTCAGACAGCGCAAATAGTAATCGGTCTGGTGAATCCTCCCGGTTATCGGTCGAAAAGGAAATACTTTTGCTTTGCCGCGTGACACCGATTGCAGCCGTCGAACGAACTGTTGTTGCCGGCTTCCGAGCCAGGAATAGATCTCTGTGTAACCGGTGAAGAAATCATGCAGCGCTTCTTCCTCTATGGCTTCATCGACAAAAAGCATACGTATTTCGGGGCGCTCGAGCGACCGAACCGCAACTCGCGCGGGGACAAGGTCGGCAAAGTCAGCGCGCGCGAATAGATCCACTTCCGCTTCACGGGTGAGCGATTGAAGCGCGGGCAGCAAACAAACGAAATCACCGAGCGCCCCCGGAAACAGCACACATATCCGCGGCTGAGCTGACTTCGCGGCCTCCTGTGGAAACGATTTCATTGACTTTAACGAGTTGAAAATATAGCATTTGGGCGACGGAAATTCTAATTTCACACCCCTCACACGAAAGACGAGCAGGACTGTGGCAAACTTGAATGGCGCCCGATCCGTTCTGGACCTAATCGGCTCCACCCCCGTGGTTAAACTGAGATCACTTCCCGGAAAGAACGACGCGGAAGTGTGGGCCAAAATGGAGTCGTTCAACCCGGGCGGTTCGGTCAAAGATCGCATCTGCCTGAATATGATTGAAACGGCGGAGCGCCAAGGAAAACTCAAGCCGGGAGCGACCATCGTCGAGCCCACCAGTGGAAATACCGGAATCGGCTTGGCGCTGATCGCAGCGGTTAAAGGTTATCGGCTGGTTTTGACGATGCCCGACACCATGAGCGAAGAGCGCCGCAGCCTGCTCTGCGCTTATGGCGCGCGACTGATCTTAACCCCCGACACGAAAGGAATGGGTGGCGCAATCCACAAAGCCGAAGAGCTGCTCCAACAAGATAGCGACTACTTCATGCCGCAGCAGTTCAACAATCCGGCGAACCCGGAAACGCACCGCAAAACCACTGCCGTTGAGCTATTGAAGCAGTTCAAACGTATCGATGCCTTTGTCTCGGGCGTGGGAACTGGCGGCACGATCACCGGAGTCGGGGAAGTCCTGAAAGCGAAAATGAGTGGCGTGCGAATTTGCGCCGTGGAGCCGAGCGCATCGCCGGTGATCTCCGGAGGAGAGCCGGGGTTTCACAAGATACAAGGAATTGGCGCCGGTTTTATACCAGCGGTTTTGAATCGCCAAATTCTCGACGAGATCTTAACCGTTAGCGACGAAGAAGCGACGAAACATGCGCGACGCTTGGCGGCTGAGGAAGGGTTGCTGGTCGGCATCTCTTCCGGCGCCGCTTGCTGCGCGGCTCTGAAGGTGGCAAAGAGTTTAGGCAAAGGCCATGTCGTCGTCACGATTTTTGCTGACAAGGGTGAGCATTATTTGAGCACCGATCTCTTTAGCGACAAACGATGGACGCAAAATTCGAACGCCTGACGCAGCTCCTTCGCGAACAGGAATCGCTGTTAGTCGCGTTTTCTGCCGGCGTTGATTCGACTTTCCTGCTCAAAGCCGCGCATCTGGCGCTTCGTGACGGGGTTGTGGCATTGACGGCATCTTCACCCAGTGCGCCGCCATGGGATCTCGACGCTGCCAAAGAATTTGCCGGTCGCTTGGGATGCCGCCACATTGTCCTTGAGTCCCATGAGTTGGCAAATCCGTCGTACGCGCAGAATCCGGTCAACCGTTGTTTCTTCTGCAAAGATGAACTGTATCGCATCTGTCGCGCGGAAGCCGACAAACTTGCCATACAGACGATCGTTGACGGAACAAATTTAGATGACTTACAGGATCATCGACCGGGACTCAAAGCCGCGGATGAATGGGGCGTGCGCCATCCCTTGGTCGAAGCAGAGATGACTAAAGAGGATATCCGGCGTTACAGCCGCGAACTCGATTTGCCGACGTGGGACAAACCGTCAAGCCCGTGCCTCTCCTCGCGTTTCCCCTACGGCACCGCAATCAACCTCGAACGGCTGCGTCAGGTGGGTGCCTGTGAAGTTTTCATGAAGAAACTTTGTTTTCGCGAGTTTCGCGTGCGTTACCACGGCGATCTGGCAAGAATCGAAGTTTCACAGAACGAGCTCGACCGGATTTTCGATAAGGCCATCAGAGACGCCATCGTGAATAAATTCAAAGAGGTAGGCTTCGATTACGTGAGCGTCGATCTGCAGGGATTCCGCAGCGGCAGTCTCAACGACGTACTGCAAAAAAAAGCGATTTAAGGCACGCATCCTTCCCGAATTAGAGTTTCGGCGAGCCACACATCTTCCGGCACCGTAATCTTGAAGTTCGTTTTTTCACCGTCGAGAACGAATACGGGCTTGCCGATTCGCTCGACCACCATCGCATCGTCAGTAACCTCAGCCCGATCTTTTTCAGCTCGTTCATGGGCCGCCACAATCAACTCCCGTTCAAAAACTTGCGGCGTTTGGATCTCCCACAAGGTGCCTCGCTCGGGAGTACGTCGAATCCAACGATCATCCGACACCACTTTGATCGTATCGCTCGCCGGTAGACCGGGGACCACCGCGCCTTTGATTGGCGCGGTTTCAACGCACCGATCGATGAGGTCAGTGGATACAAACGGGCGCGCGCCGTCGTGTATGATTACGATGTCGGTATCGGAGCTAACTTTTTCCAAACCGCGCTTCGCCGACTGCTGGCGAGTCGCGCCGCCGACTTGCAGAAGCCAAGCGCGATCTTGCAGCGCCGGATCAGCGCGCAACATGGTTTCACAGCGCGTCAATTCGACGGCGGCAACCACCAGCACGACGTTTTTCACGGCTTGTGACGAGAACATTCGATCCAAAGTTCGGAGCACCAATGGACGGCCGGCTATCGATAGGTAGGCCTTAGGAACTTCACCCCCGATACGGCGGCCTTCACCGGCGGCAAGCACGATCGCGGTAACGTGTTTCATCAGGTCAAAACAAAAGAGCCGAGGGCTTGGCTCTCGGCTCTTGAAAAATGGCGGTCAATCAAGGCAGCGTTAATGGGTAAAGATATGGCGCAATTCCTCCATGATCTTCTCCTCGGAATGGGAGCGCGCGATCGACAATTCTTTGACTAGCAGATTTCGCGCCGTATCCAGCATCTTTCTTTCACCGAAGGAAAGCTCCTTGTCGCCTTTCAGGACAAACAGATCGCGCAATACTTTTGCAATCTCAAGTATGGATCCGGTTTTGATTTTTTCCGTATATTCCCGATATCGCCGGTTCCAGGTTTGCTGATCTGTTTCGATTTTTTTCTGGCGCAGCACCTTATACACTTTGGTCACCATGGCGCGATCGATGATTTTGCGCAACCCAACCGACTCCACGTGATCTATCGGAATCATTATCTTCATATCGGTTTCGAGGATTCGGAGCATGTAGAACCTTTTCTCGGTGCCCGATATCACATGGGAACGTATCGCTTCAATCTCTCCTACCCCATGGGCAGGGTAAACAACTTTCTCGCCAACTTTAAACATAGGGATCTCCTCCTGAATCGAAACTTTATCGGTTTTGAATGAATTTGCCTCGGCAATGACTGGCTAAATCGTGAAGCTGGCTATTACGAGAGAAATACAGATTGAGGAAGGGTTTGCTGAACGGCAGACTATTTTTTGGATGTGCGTAAAACGTCTCTAGCATGCCGCTCTCTTTCGTCCCGGTTCGGGACCGAAAAAAATTAGCGGTCGATGGAGCTGACCGCCATTTCACGTGGAGTTAACATTTAAGTTATACACACACGCAGAGAAGCCGTCAAGTGCAGGAGAGGAGTACGAAAAGAATAAACGTTTCAACAGTTTAGATATTAAATATTAACATTCGATGAGAACCGCGGGACGGACCAAAATGGAGCATGCGAATCAGGGGTTGGAAGCCAACTCCAAGGACATCGCCAACGCGTCTTCCCCATCGTCTGAATAATAACCTTTTCGAATACTTGTGGTAGAGAAACCCATCGACTCGTAAAGCTTTTGAGCCGGTAAATTCGATCTTCGAACCTCAAGTATCACTCGAAGGTTTGATTGGCGGCTCGCCTCGGTCACAATCTTGCCCAGAAGCGCGCGCGCAATGCCGCGACGACGAAAGTCGACGTGTACCGCGATGTTGTGGATATCGACCGCCCCGGGCAATAGCCAGAAGAGAATATAACCGACTATTCGTCCGTCGATCTCGGCAAGAATTGAACGCGCACAGGCGACCTGCAATTCCTGAAGGAAAAATCCGGTACTCCATGGAAATCGAAACGACGTCCGTTCGATCCCCATTACCTCATCTAGGTCGGCGGTGGTCATCGGTCGAAATCGCACACTGTCGCCGGACGAGAAAGAGCCACAGGCGATCTTCTCCTCCTGTGGCTCTTCGATAGAATGCAACTCTGTCTTCGTTTCGCTACGGATCTCAGGTTCTCCCGGCTCGCTATCCCTTCACGACCAACACTTCGAGAAGCTTATTCTCAAAATGGTGCGCGAGACCGACGATTCTCCGCCGAAATGGAATCACCGTGATGAATTCAGGCGGAAAAGCGCCCACGCTCGAGGAAATTCGCCGCACTTTTTCATCCGTGCACTTCCCTTTCACAATAAGCTGCTCATCCTGCAGCGCCAAGTCGTAATCATAGTCAGGCAATTCGTCCGGTAATTGGTCGCGATCGGCTATGCCAATATCCGGCATCGAGCGTGGGAACTCCATGCGCACAAGAAATGAATTTCCCCGATCTTCGACCGTGTACACGTTACCGTAGCGGCGTTCCCGTTCGAGCTTATCGACAAAGCCATTTGAGTAAAAGCCTTCCACGGGCACCGGAATTTCCCTCACGATGCCGCTATATTTTGCTAACCTCGATTCGATGACGATACCGAGCGGAGCTCCATATATGGAAGGCAAAAATGTCATTTCCTCCGCCGGCTTAGCCTTGAAAATGCCATCCTTTAATCGAATAACTCCTTCGACCGTGGCGAGGAACAAACCGATCAAAATAAATTTATTGACATCCTGGCTGAATATAATCTCAGAACCGTATATCGCCGCAGCAATCGCAACCGCAACGAGCGGATAGAGGATGGCGTTATGTACAATGTTGAGGGCGGTGCTCCCGGCAGCAGTGAATAAGGGCGTCTGCATCGCTAACTCGATCCGCTTTTTGGTACCATGCGGCAAGGCACCGATAACCGGCTGCAGCAAGATCACAGCCAGCCGAGCTGGCCCTTTGAGCTGTGTCCCGCCATCTGCGTATTTTTGTGCCACTTCCGCGAAGCTAATCGGCAGTTCGTTGGGAAAAGTTTTTTGCGGTCGCGTTTCTTTTTTGACCGGCGCAGGCTTCGGTGCGGCAGCGACTGGTGGCGGAGCTGACTTAGCCGCTGCGGGGGCTACAGCGACAGCCACCTTCGGTGCAGGAGCGGGCGGCACCGGAGGTCTTTCCTGCGCAGCCGCCGGTTGCGGCGCCTGCGGCGCCGCAACATCAGTTTGGCCTTTTCGGAAGCGAGATTGAAAGTTCCCTCCGAAGTCGGTTTCCGGATGCAACGCGCGCGCGCGCGCGATTAGAACTTCTTCAGTTTCAATGTTGTTTTGATCGGTTACGCAAACGTCCACGGGGCAAACTGCGGCGCAGGCCTCGTAATCGTGAAACCCGACGCACTCGGTGCACAGGAGCGGATCGATGACGTACACCGGATCACCCTGGCTGATGGCATTATTCGGGCATTCCGGCTCACAGGCCCCGCAATTAATGCACTCGCTGGTGATCATCGTTGCCATGATAAAACTCCCTGTCCGAACTAATTTACTTACGTGTTTCCCTAAAAATTGTCAATAAATTACGCCGTTGTTGAAAATCGCGGAAGGTTCATGCTACCTATCTTTTCCAGGGCGGCGTACCCAAGTGGTTAAGGGAGAGGTCTGCAAAACCTCGATGCAGCGGTTCGAATCCGCTCGCCGCCTCCAGTTTCAACCCTCATCCGACTCGTTTCGCCCGTGATCTGCACAACCCAATCTCAGCCCAATCTACGTCCCAGCAAACGATCAAGCTCGCCGGTCGCGTCCAACTGCCGCGCATCATCATAACCGCCGATCGGTGTGCCATCGATAAAAATCTGCGGCACCGTCCACCTTTGCGACCGCCGTTCCATCTCCGCTCTTTTCGCCGAATCGCGGGTGACGTCGATCTCTTCAAAGGAGACATTCTTCGCCCGCATCAGGGACTTTGCTCCCGTGCAATACGGACAATAGCTCGTCGTGTAAATAACGACCTCGGCCATCGAATTCCGCCCCCCAATCCCGTAACGACATTATCCCTCGTTTGCGGCTCGCTTGAAAGCCAGCGGCCATTTTGCCATTAGTGTTGCGTGAAATTAATCGGCTTAACCGGCGGCATCGCCTCAGGCAAAAGCACGGTGGCGAAAATTCTCAAGGGTCACGGAGCCGCCATCATCAACGCGGATGAATTGGCGCGTGAAGTCGTCGAGCCCGGGTGCGACGCCTGGAGAGAGATCGTCGACACGTTCGGCGCCGAAGTGTTGCAGTTGGACCGCACCCTCGATCGCCAAAAACTTCGCGCCCTTATCTTCAATGACGCCGCAGCGAGGAAACGAATCGAATCGATCATTCATCCGCGGGTCCGCGCGCTCGCGGAGCAACGAATCCGCGAGTACGCCGGCGCCGGACGCGCCGTAGTCGTCTATGAAGTACCGCTTCTCTTCGAGGGCAATTTGCAAGAATGGCTTCGGCCGGTTGTCTTGGTCGCATGCGACGTCGATACCCAGCGACGGCGTCTCCAACAACGAGACGGCCTGGGGGCAATAGAAGCTCAGAAACATATTGATGCGCAAATGAGCTTGGAAGAAAAGCGGCGACTCGCGGATTACGTGATCGAAAATAACGGTAGTCTGGAAGACCTCGAGAACCAAGTCCAGGCGGTATTAGAAAGAATCAAAGTTACTTGACCCGCTCCTGATACGAGCCGTCAGTCGGGTCGATACGCACTTTATCACCCACCTGAATAAACGGCGGCACTTGCACCGTCACTCCGGTCTCCAACTTTGCCGGTTTATAAGACGCGCTGGCCGTAGCGCCTTTCATGGAAGGCTCGGTGTCGACAACTTCCAAATCGACGGTCGATGGCGGATTGATACCCACCGGTTTTCCGTCATGAAACTCGATGCCGACGACGGAGTTCGGCAGCAAATACGACAACAGATCCCCGATGTCTTGGGCGGGCAATGCAATTTGCTCGTAGTTCTCTGTATCCATAAATGTGTGCAGATCCCCTTCGGCATAGAGGTACTGCATATGACGGTTTTCCAGAATCGCCTGATCAACGCGATCTTCGGAGCGGAATTTATATTCCGTGCCGATTCCGGTCCTCAGGTTTTTCATCTTGGTCTGCATGAAGCCGCGCTTGTTGCCGGGCGTCAAATGATGAACCGCGGTCACCCGAAAGAGATCGCCTTCATGGATGATGATCATTCCCGGTCTTAATTGCGTCGCTTGAACCATTTCCTAACGTCCTCTTTTTCCGCTTTTCCCTTTGGTTAACAGGTTCTCGGCGCGGCTTCAATGCAGGTCGCTGCCCATCCGATGAAAGCGACCAACTACACTAAGCGTAGAGCCCACGCCACAGCATCGCCCGTGTCACCCGTTCGATGCCGATCATCAGCGCCGCCAGGCGCATATCGACGTCGTGTTTGCGGCTCATTTGAAGCACTTCGTAAAACGCTTTGATCAGAATATCTCTCAATTTCTTAGTAACTTCTTCCTCGGTCCAAAAGAAATTTTGCAGATCTTGCACCCATTCGAAGTAGGACACGATCACGCCGCCGGCGTTCGCCAAGATATCGGGAATTACGAACACACCGTTGTCTTTAAGAATAACGTCAGCCTCCGGCGTGGTCGGGCCATTGGCTCCTTCGGCAAGTATACGGCACTGCAAACGCGCGGCATTGGTCTTGGTAATTTGCATCTCCAATGCCGCCGGAACGAGCACGTCACACTTGAGCTCAAGCAATTCTTCGTTGGTAATCTTGTCACCGTAAGGACACCCTTGGAGGCTATGGTTCTTATCCGCAACTTCGATGAGCTTGTCGACGGGCAATCCCTTGAGGTCGACAAAGCCGCCGGTGCGGTCCGATACGCCGATGACCTTGACGCCGATTTTGGCAAGTTCTTCAACGGCAACCGATCCGACGTTGCCGAAGCCTTGCACCACCGCGGTGCACTGGGAAAGATCGAGGCCGAGTTGTTTGGCGGCTTCAATAATCGTGTAGACCACGCCGCGGCCCGTCGCTTCTCGGCGCCCCATCGTTCCGCCAATGGCCACCGGCTTACCTGTAACGATTTCTGGAACAGCATGTCCCTTATGTTGCGAATACGTGTCCATGATCCAGGCCATCACCTGTTCGTTGGTGCCCATATCCGGCGCTGGCACGTCGACCTCCGGCCCGATAAAGTTCAACATCTCCGCGGTGAAGCGCCGAGTCATGGACTGTAGCTCGGCGCGCGATAGTTGCGCCGGATCACAAGTGATGCCGCCTTTGGCTCCCCCCAGAGGCAAGCCCACCAAAGAACATTTCCAGGTCATCCACATCGCCAAAGCCGACACTTCACCGAGATTGACTGCGGGGTGGTAGCGAATGCCGCCCTTGAACGGGCCGAGAACATCGTTGTGCTGAACTCGATAGCCGCTAAAAACGTGCACATGGCCGTCATCCATGCGCGTCGGCACGCTGACGATCATGGCCCTCTCCGGTCGACGCAAACGGGCCGCTATATTGGGATCGATCACTAACTTGTCGGCGGCGATATCGAACTGCTGTATCGCCATGTCACTCGTCGCGCTGTGCCACTCTTCGCCCGCCATCGTGTCCTCCGCTGATCGTTTAGAAAAAAAGACGAATAGCAGTTCAACCAGATTAACCTGGCGGCCAGGTCATCTGACGTCCGCCCATGAGGTGATAATGCAAGTGAAATACGCTTTGACCCGCGTCCGGCCCCGAATTGACCACGACACGGAAGCCGCTCTCGGCGATTCCGTGGTCGCGAGCGAGCTGACCCGCTACCAGGAAAATCTCGCCGATGACGGCGCTATCTTCCGGCTCGATATCGAGGACACCCGCAATATGCTTGCGCGGGATGATGAGAAGATGAACCGACGCTTTAGGATTGATGTCTCTGAAGACCACGACGTAATCGTTTTGATAAACGATGTTGGCCTTGATTTTTCCTCCGACGATACCGCAAAACAGGCAATCGGTCATGGCATCCTCCTGACGTAGGCTCGGTCGCTCCTGCGGGACGATCAGTCGTCGTTCGCGCCGGGAAGACGCGCGTAAATTTGCCCGCCGTCGATCTCGATCGGCACGCTTTGCAGCGATAGACCGAAGCACGGCCCCCAAACGCATTCGCCCGTCGGCGGCTCGAACACCGCGCCGTGAGTGGCGCACATAAGATAACGTTGGTCCGAGCTGAAGAACTGGTTATTCACCCAATCGAGCGTGATCCCGGTGTGGGGGCAACGATTGATATACGCGAAGTAGCTACCTTGGAAGTTCACCAGGAGACCTTCGATATCGCGTTGACCGCGGCGCAGGGAGAATTTCTTGCTGTTGCCGTGCTCCAGTTCGCCCACCGCGCCGACCCATTTACCTATGGGTTTCTTTTGTCCCGTGCTCATTGTGATGTCCTTCAATCTGCAAGCTGTTTCAGGTCGCCTTCCGGACAGCCGACGAGGACTTCGCCACGGTCCACGTGCACCGGCAAGCGATAGAGCGACTCCCCTTTGCACGGGCCGTCCACGCACAGCCCCGTGGCAAATTCGTACAGCGCGCCGTGCGTGTAACAGCGCAAAAATCGGCCGTCGTCACTGAGAAATTCATCGCGCACAAAGTCGAGCGGCGTCGGCATGTGCCGGCAGCGATTGACGTACGCGTGGAACCTGCCGCTGTCGTTGATGAGAAAGGCGTCCAAACGGTACTTCTGGCAGATCAACCAAAATTTCTTCACCGAGCCCGGCGTGACGTCGTCGACTTTCGCGATCACTCGCGCTTCACCGCGGCTTTCGGTTTCCATGCGTCGACGGTCGCGCAAAAAGATCCAACGATGGATTACCCAACCGACCAGGTAGAGCACCAGGAATATCAGTGAAAGATAAATCGTGACGGTCATTGTCGGATGCGGCCGTCATCTACTCTGAGTCTTTGCCAAGGACATCGCGAATTCGCTTGACTTCGTCGGCGGACTGGCGGCCGGAGATCCCCATGACTTTCATGAGCTCGGTGGCCATTTCCGCAGTCACTTGGTCCTGGACGCTGCCCTTGCCGTCAGGATCAGCTTTGAGAAAAACCAATATTTTGTCTTTATCGACGCCGGTCTGCTCTAGCCCGTCAAGAAACTGGCCATAGCTTACTTTGCCACGCAGCTCTGCTACGCGGGCGAGCAGTTTTTTACAATCACTGCAGACTCTCCCGAACAGCCTCGCGCTTTCACTGCAGTAAACACATTTACGCATCGTCGTCGCTCTCAGCCGGGATTTGCGCCGACCTATTTCTTAACTGCCATGGCATCGGCCCACAGACTCTGCAAACCCTCGCTCAAACGGGCGTTGGCGGCGACGACACCACGATGCTTCGGCAGCTCGCGATTAAAGTTCATCGCGTTGCCCTCACCGTCAACCACCTTGCCGCCCGCTTCCTCAACCATGAGCACGCCGGCACAAATATCCCACTCGTGAATGTTGCGGAACGTGATGGTGCAGTCGCCATCGCCGCCAGCCACTTTGGCGAGGCGATACGCAATGCTGCCGACGGGTCTAATGTCACAGTGGTCGACAAAGACCTGAAATTTTTTCTGCGGCTCGGAACGGCTGACTAGAAGGGCGGCGCCATTGATCTCGCTTCTCGAACTGACCCGAATCGTTTCGTTGTTCAAAGATGCGCCTTGGCCAAACGCGGCTTTATAAAATCGCTCCTTCGCCGGGTTATAAACAACCGCTATTTTAGGACGACCATCGACCACGAACGCGATGGAGATCGCAAATTGTGGCACCCCTTCGATAAACTCTTTGGTCCCATCGATGGGATCGACGACCCAAATGCGCGACAGGGCCAATCGATCGGTATTGTCCTGATCCTCTTCCGACAGCCAGCCGTCGCCGGGAAATGCCTCGGCAATCGTTTCGCGGATAATCCGATTGGCCTCGATGTCGGCCGTAGTGACCGGATTATTTCTGCTTTTCTCACGGACATCGTATTTACCCTTAAACAGGGCCATTACCGCCGCGCCCGCGTCACGGGCCGCGCTCTCCGCCGCCGTCAGTTCTTTGTTGTATTGGAACGCATTGGTCAATTCACACCTCGCATAAACGGATCAATTAGACACCAGAACGGAATTCGAGGCAAACCCAGCCAACGCCAAGTCATTCGCGTTGACGGTTACAGGCGCAATGCTTCGATGCCGCTGATCGTGGTGGCGCCGGCTTGGTTCATTTCTGCCAGCGCTTGCTGGGAATCGTTCGGGTTCAAGTCAACGCCCCGGATCGCGTCGACGACAACCACGACATTGAGGCCGTGTTTCAAGCCGTCGAGAACGGTATGCTTGACACAATAATCGGTGGCCAGGCCGCCGACGAAGATCGTCTCAACGCCCCGTCGACGTAGCAACTCCGCGAGCGTGGCTCCAGAAGAGTCTTTACCTTGGAACGCGGAATAACCGTCTTCGTCCGGCGCCGTCCCCGTGGAGACTATGATCGCGTCCGCGCCGAGCTTTAGGCTAGGGTGAAACTCGGCGCCCCGGGTGTGCTGGACACAATGCTCCGGCCAGAGCCCGCCAAAGCGCTTGAAGTGACCGGTCTTCTCGGGGTGCCAGTCGCGCGTGGCGACAACCGGCAGGCGAGCTTGTGAAAATCGCTCGATATATCGGTTCAAGATCGGCACCACGGCGTCGCCGTCTCGGACGGCCAAAGCGCCGCCCGGGCAAAAATCGTTCTGCACATCGACCACGATCAGCGCATGTTTCTGCTGCATCGATTTCAATTATAAAGCATGCTACCTTCATTGCAATTGGGCGCATTTCCCAATACGAACTTCGCCATGCCGATTAAAGCCGTCTTCTTTGACGCCGCGGGAACATTGATCAAGCCTGTCCACAACGTCGGTGAAAGCTACGCCGCGTTCGCCGCCAAACACGGGAAGAATGTCGCGCCTGACGAAATCATGGGGCGTTTTCGTGAGTGCTTTGATCAGGCGCCGCGCCTGGCGTTTCCGGGCGCGACCGAAGACACCCTCGGCGAGTTGGAACGCGCTTGGTGGAAAAATCTCGTCGCTAGGGTATTCGAGCCATGGCACCCCTTTGCCGGGTTCGATTCCTACTTCGCCGAACTCTTTGGCTACTTCGCCGAGCCCAAAGCTTGGTCACTCTACCCTGATGTTTTGGAAACGCTGGTGTCGCTCAAGGAACGCGGATTGATTCTTGACGTGATCTCTAACTTCGATTCCCGGCTGATACGAATCCTCGACGGTTTGGGCGCGGGTTCGCATTTCGAGCACGTTTTCGTGTCCAGTCAGGTCGGCTATGCCAAACCCGATCGGCGTATTTTTGACGCCGCGCTCGCGTGTCACGGTCTCGCTTCCGCTCATGCGCTTCACGTCGGCGACAGCGAGACCGATGATCTGCAGGGAGCCAACGAAGCCGGACTCAAAGGCATTCTCGTCGACCGGCGCAAGTCATCGACTGCGGCAACACCGGACCGCATCGAAAGTTTGAAATCGCTTCTGTCACTGCTCGATGATTGACCGTCGTCGCTCCTGAGCTTGACAGGCTTGCGTTGCTGCGTTACACGGCGCTTAAGATGGTGGAGAATTGAATGACCTCGTCGAGTCGACAACAACCTGTCGCCACGAGAGCGCATGACCGAAACTCGCTGCCCGTTGCTGGGTCACTGCAGTGCGGACAATGGCAATTCGGTACCCGAAGACAAGGCACTTGCCGCCGCGAAGCTGACCGAGTTGCCGAAGCTGCATCATTATTCCTACGCCCATACCGGGCCGGCGCTTGTGGACAGCACGAAAGTAAGCGATCGCGGTCCCTACCGACAAAGCCGCCTCACCGAGAACTCTCGGCTTTTTGGCTCGGCATCTTGTGCATCAGAGTGAAAAATTGGGCGGAAATCAAAAGCGCCGGATCCCAGTGACAGCGCAACTGATTGGACCGATCACGCAAGGGCGTCCCTAAAGGACAGTGAAAAAAACACCAGGCAAAATAAGCACCGAGATTGCTAACGCCGTCACGGAAGAACGGCACAGAATCTCCCGCGAACTGCATGATCGCGTGTTACAATTGTTATCGAGCGTAAGGCTTCGCGCCGAGACTTGCCGGCGCCAACTCCTCGACGATCGCAGCACGGTTGAAAACGAACTTCGAACGATTGAAGACAACATTGAAAAGGCGATCACCGAGATCCGCAATTTACTCACCGAAAACGAGAACGAGGAAGAGCTTCAAGCCGGCACCCTCGAACGGCGGCTCAAGCAAGAGCTGGAAATTTTTTGTGCCCGCACCGGCTTCAAGCTCGATTTCCGCTGTGCCATCGGTACCCATAATCTGCCGGTCGCCATCGAAAGGGAGCTCTACTTTACCTTGCGCGAGGCGATCTTAAACGCAGTCCGCCATTCGCGGGCCAGTGAATTGCACCTTTCCCTCAAGACCGACGTTAGGGGCTGCGAAGCCCGATTGAGCGACAACGGCGTGGGATTTGATACCGCATCCGCTGAAGGAACGAGTCACTATGGGCTCAAAGGCATGCGGGAGAGAATCAAAAAAATCGGCGGCGAGCTAACCGTCGACACGGCCCCTGAAAAGGGCACGGATATCAGGATCGTCATTCCGCTCGAATCCGATTGACGTCGGGGCACATTCACGCAATCGACCCATCGCTGCATGAACGCGGAGCCCGCGTGCTAACGCGGCACTCCCGCAGCGGCGAGCTTCGTCAGTTTCTCTCCGGTTACGCGAAATACGGTCCATTCGCTCATCGGCACCGCGCCGATTTTCTTGTAAAAATTAATCGCCGGCTCGTTCCAATCCAAAACCGACCATTCCAATCTGCCGCACCCCCGCTCTGTCGCGATCTTGGCGACGTAATGCAGCAAATTGCTACCGAAGCCGCGCCGGCGAAAGGCCTCCTCGACGTAAAGGTCTTCGATATAGATTCCCGGCTGGGCGAGAAAAGTCGAATAGTTGTGAAAAAACAGCACGAAGGAAACCGGTTGTCTTTTAAAGTAGCCAATCGCCACTTCGGCCGTGCGCCGCCGGCCGAAAAGCGTTTCGCTGAGACTTTTTTCCGTCGCTGTGACTTCGTGCGACAAACGCTCGTAGTCGGCGAGCTTCTTGATGAAGGAAAGGATCACCGGCACGTCCGCCTTGGTCGCCGCCTGAATTTGAAACCCGGGAACATCGCTCGCAATTTTCATAGTTTCACTTTTGGCCAATTCTGGCCGTGGCTCACCGACAGCGAAGCGCGGCAAACCATAACCGAATTATTTTTTTGCGTCCCGCAGCGCGCGCCACACGCGCTCGGGCGTCAGGGGTAAATCTTTGATGCGCACGCCGGTGGCACGGTCGATGGCGTTGCACACCGACGGCGCGACGGAAAGAATACCGCCCTCAGCCATGCCGCGCACGCCGAAGGGCCCGGGGCCGTCGCCGTTCTCGACGAGCACCGTGTGAAACTCTGCCGGCACGTCGTCGAAAGTTGGAATGCGGTAATCGACCAGATTGGGATTGATCAGCTGGCCGTTGTCGTAAATCAATTGCTCGAAAAAAGTATGTCCGATCCCCTGCATTGCCGCGCCTTCTTCTTGTGCGACGCAGTGCTCGGGATGGATCGCTTTGCCGACGTCCGCGCATGAGATAAATTTCTTGAGCTTGACTTCACCCGTCTCACGATCGATTTCCACCTCCGCCGCGCCCATGCCGACCTCCCAGAAAACCGGCAGCTTGTGATCGGTGATTTCCGGTCCGGCCTCGCCGCAGCCGATCATTTCACCGCCGGAACCCTTGCCGAAGCGGCGCTCGAACGCTTCTTTGAAAGTCAGTCGAGACTCGCCGCAGATCAATGCGCCGTCGACGACCTCGACTTGATTTAGTTTAACGCCCATCGCTTGCGCACCAATTTTTCTGAATTGTTGTTTTAAGTCGCGCGCGGCTTTTTGCACAGCCGTACCCATGAGTGTCGTAGAGCGACTTGAACCCGTCGAGCTATCGTAAGGCGTTACTTTGGTGTCGGCACCGAGCACGCGGAACCGTTCCATCGGTAAGGTCAGCTCTTCGGCGGCGATCTGCGTTAACGTTGTCCGTACGCCTTGTCCCATCTCCGTGCTGCCAGCGGAAATATTGGCGACGCCATCCGATTGCATTCGGACCATTGCCACCGACACAGGGGTCGCTCCGGCATTGGTGACTGCGCAGCCCATCCCGACTGCGGCATCTTTTTTCCTGAGCGACTTTTTCCAACTGCTGGCGCGCATCAACGTCTTGAGGCTCGATGACAGATTAGCGTCAATGCCTTTCAATCCCGGCCGCAGTTCCTGCCCTGTCTTGAGTAGATTTTTCATGCGCAGGTCCGCCGGGTCCATGCCGACCTTCGCCGCGAGAATCTCGATCTGCGATTCCCCCGCGTAAATCACCTGCGGCGCACCGATCGCGCGATAGGAGCCCGCCGAGCCGGTGTTGGTATAGACTTGATACGCATCGGTGCGGATATTGGGGATCCAGTACGGACCGAGAACCCGCGTCGCCGAGCGCGCCGTCACCTGCGGGCCGTTGTCGTCGTAGCCGCCGGTGTCCAGATAAATCTCCGCCTCGCGCGCCATGATCGTACCATCGCGCTTGACGCCGGTTTTGACCCGCACCCGCGCGCCATGACGCCGCACGGTGACCATCGATTCCCCAACCGAGTTGCAGATACGCACCGGCTGTTTCGCCTTGCGGGCAAGCGCGACGACTAGAGGCTCGAACTTCGTATACGACTTGCTGCCGTAGCCGCCCCCTAAATAATTGATGATCATGCGCACTTTCGCCGGCGGCATTTTGAAAATCCTGGCGATGTCGCCGCGCACCTGAAACGGATGCTGCGCCGATGACCACACGGTAATCTCTTCGTCGTCGTAATGAGCGATCACCGAGTGGGGTTCCATCGCGTAATGATAGACCATGGGAAAGGTGAACGTGTCCTCGGCGACTTCGTCCGATTGCGCGAAACCTTCATCGACGTCGCCGCGTCTCACCTGTTCGTGCGTGCCGATGTTGCTGCCCTTCTCTTCATGGATAAGCGCGGCATCCTTGCGAAGCGCCGCGTCGATGCCGACTACCGTCGGCAATTCTTCGTAGTCGACATGAATTAACGACAGCGCCTCTTCCGCCGTAAACAAGTCGACGGCGGCCACCGCCGCCACCGGCTCGCCGACGTAATGCACTTTGCTCATGGCGATCACTGGCCGGCCGTTGTAAATCGGACTGAGGTCGCCGATGTCGGACGCGGTCAACACCGCAACCACGCCGGTCAAGGCCTCAGCCTGCGTCGCATCGATCGAGCCAATCCGCGCATGGGGATAAGCGCTGCGCAAAATTTTGCCGTATAACATGCCGGGAACGACGATGTCGCCGACGAACTTCGCTTGGCCCGTGACTTTTTCAATACCGTCTACGCGCGGCACGCTATGACCGACGTACTTGAGTTGTGGTTTCGCCATGTCGTCTTCGCTGCCAGAATGGCTTTCACGAAGCTAACAAAGCATCTCCGCCAGTTCAAGAAAGCGGTGCCATTTGCAGATTGAATTTTTCTTCAGCTATAACCACTCGCATGCGCTTTACGACAAAGCTTATTCGCGGCACGCTGGTGCAACGCTACAAGCGTTTTCTCGCCGACGTGCGTCTCGCCAACGGCGAAGTCGTGACCGCCCACTGCACCAATACGGGCAGCATGCTCGGCTGCAAAGAGCCCGGCAGCGCCGTTTATCTTTCACTTAGTCCCAATAAAGGCCGCAAGCTCGCCTATACCTGGGAGATGATTCAGATCCAGCGAAACTGGGTCGGCATCAACACGATGCATCCCAACCGGCTGGTCGCCGAAGCGATTACGGCGGGCGCGATCTTGGAACTGTGCGGTTACCAAACCATTCGCCGCGAAGTCAAGGTCAGCGCGCATAGCCGGCTTGACCTCTGCTTAGAAGGCAGCAACGGCTACTGTTTCGTTGAAGTAAAAAACGTCACGCTTTCATTCGACGGCGCCGCCGCGTTTCCCGACGCCGTGAGCGAGCGCGCCACGAAACACTTAAGAGAGCTCATGCGCCTCAAGCGCAAAGGCCATCGCGCCGTCGTCGTCTTCGTCGTTCAGCGCAGCGACTGCAATTATTTCCGCCCAGCCGATGAAATCGATCCAGAGTATGGCCGTTGGCTGCGCAAAGCGGTCAAAGCGGGCGTCGAAGCCTTGCCGTATCACGCTGCAGTCACACCCCGGGAAATTGTCCTGACGCATCGGCTACCGACAAAAATCTGAAACTTGTTTCGCGTTGCTTGCCGCCGACTTCACATGTTAGACAATCTTATCGTCTAATCTAACTTAGGGAGGGGAATATGATCACCGCAAAGGATCTGCGCGGAGTCTTAGCAATCATGCCAACGCCAGCGAAACCAGGAGCTGATCGTTTGGACGCCACCGACACTGTCGATCTCGACGAGACGGCTCGGCTCGCCGAAAGTCTGGTGCGCGACGGCGCCACCGGCATCATGGCGCTCGGCACTATGGGTGAGTGCGCGACGACTTCGCCAAACGATTATGAAGCGTACGTCGATTGTTTGCTTAAAACCGTGCGCGGCCGCATCCCGACTTTTGTTGGCACGACGGCGCTGGGCGGGCATGAAATCGCGCGGCGCATCAAGTTTGTCAAAGAGCGCGGCGCCAGCGGAACGCTTCTTGGTATTCCGATGTGGCAGCCGGCGACTCTCGATATGGCGGTGAAGTTCTATGCCGACGTCGCGCAAACGTTTCCCGATTTTCCCATCATGGTTTATGCCAATCCGCGCGCGTTTCGCTTTGCCTTCGACGCCGATTTTTGGGGGCCGGTGGTCGAAAGAGCGCCGACGGTCATGTCCGCTAAATTCTCCAGCAAGACGATTCTGAAAAAAGTCGTGGACGTGACGCAGGGCCGCGTCAATTTGGTGCCGCCCGTCGGTCTCGCCTATGAATTCGCGCAGCTTTCGCCGGAGTCTCAGACGACTTGCTGGATGCCTTCCGTCGGACCGCAGGTCGGCCTCGCACTCATGAAAGCGTTGGCCGCGCGCAATGCCCAACAAGCGAAAGCCGCCGCTGACGACATCGCATGGGCAAATGAGCCGCACCATGCGATCACGGGCTCGCAAGAGGTGTTTGCATCGTACAACATCCAAATGGAGAAAATCTTGATGGGTGCTTCCGGCTACTGCAAACCGGGGCCGATCCGCCCGCCGTACGACGTTATGCCGGAAGATTTCCGCAAGGCGGCGACGGATGGCGGCCAGCGTTACGCCAAGCTACGTGAGAAATATTCCAAGTTGCTTGGATAGCGCGTGGCGCGCTTGAATCGATGGCAGCTCGCCCGGTCAAAGATCGGGCGAGCTGCCCATGGTCTGGAGAGCTTCATCGAGGAAATAAACCAATGGAAGAACCGAAAATCTCCACGGACTCGATCTCACCGAAAAAAAGTTCCTACAAAGCGTGGGTCGAGAACGAAGGTATTCCCTTGGTGCAGAGTTTCTTCGTTGAAGACATCGCCACGGTGCCGCTGGAGCCCTGGAAGCGGACCGGAGGCCTTGGCGTGCGTCTTTGCTTGGAAGGCACGGGTGAAACCAACGACGCCTACATCTGTGAGATTGCGCCCGGCAAGGCTTTAGAGCCGGAAAGGCACATGTACGAGGAATTGATCTACGTGATCAGCGGTCGCGGCGCGACGACGATCTGGAACGAGGGCGAGCCGAAACGGACCTTTGAATGGCAAGAGGGCTCGCTTTTCTCGCCGCCGCTAAATTCCTGGCACCAACTTTTCAACGGCAACGGCGACGAGCCCACCCGTTTTCTCGCGGTGACAAGCGCACCCTGCATGATCAATTTGATTCACAACACGAATTTTATTTTCAATTGTCCGTACGTCTTCCGCGACCGTTTTAATTCACAGGAGGAATACTTCAATAATCCCGGCACTTGGTATTCCGGCCGGACGTGGCAAACGAATTTTGTTGCCGACGTGAAGAATCTCAAGCTGCTCGAATGGAAAGAGCGCGGCGGCGGCGGATCACAGGTGCGCTTGGAGGTATCCGAGAATACGCTGTGCGGTCATATCTCCCAGTTTTCCGTCGGTACCTACAAAAAAGCCCACTTTCACGGACCCGGCGCGCACGTCATCATCTTGAGCGGCCACGGCTACTCTCTTCTCTGGCCCCAGGGGCGAGAGATCAAACGCTTCGATTGGCGACCGGGCAGTCTCGTTGTTCCACCCGGTAAGTGGTTTCACCAGCACTTCAATTCCGGATCGGAACCCGTGCGTTATTTGGCTCTGCGTTGGGGTAGCCAGAAATTTCACGAGATGTGGGGCGAGGGTCGCGGTAAGGCGGACGTCGATGTCAAGCTCGGCGGTAACCAGATCGAATATGAAGACGAAGATCCGATCGTGCGGCAGATGTTTGACGAAGCTTGCGCGAAAGCGGGCGTTAAGAACCTGATGGACAAGTATTATCCGCCGAAGTAGGTTTCAGCAGCTTTAAACATTCCGCGCCGGCACGGGCGAGCATTCATGCTTCCACATGAAGTAACGTTTGCAGCGGATGACACGCGCGGGAGAGACAGAATGAAATTAAAGGATCAGTTGGCACTCATCATCGGCGGCGGACGAGGGATTGGCGAGACTATCGCGCGCACTTTTTCTCAAGAAGGCGCGAGCGTCGTTTTAGTCGATCTGGAAAAAATGAAGCCGCAGCTCGATGGTGTCGCTCAAGTGATCAATCAACAGGGCGGGAAAGCGGTCGCCATAACGGCCGATTGCAGCGACGATCGCCAAGTGAACGGTCTCGTCGACGAGACCGTGCGGCGTTTCGGCAAAATCGATATTCTCGTCAACAGCGCCGGCTTCCGCGGTCCGTTGGTTCCCGTAACGGAGATCAGCGAACAGGAATTCGACGACGTTGTTTTATACAATCTCAAACTGGTCTTTTTGTGCTGCCGCGCTGTTTTGAAACAAATGGTTAAACAGAAGAGCGGCAGTATCGTCAGCATTTCGGGTACCGCCGGCCGTGAAGGTATGGCGATGCGCGGCTCGCTGTGCGCTGCCAAGTGGGGAGTCACAGGACTCACACAGACCATCGCCAAAGAATATGGACCTCATGGGATCCGCGCCAATGTCATCTGTCCTGGCGGCATGGATGAGCCGGACTTGCGCGAGATGTACGCCGAGCGGGCGAAGAATTTAGGAATGACTGTCGAGGCTCATGAAGCGCAAATCCTCGCGCTTACGCCGCTGCGCAAATATGCCAGGCACGACGAAGTTGCCAAAGCCGCGCTCTTTCTCGCTTCGAGCGATTCGTCACACACCACCGGCGAATCGCTCAACGTTTCCGGCGGCAGATTGATGAGCTGACCGAACGGCCAAACCTTCTTCCTACAGGGGACAAATTCGGACACAGATGCGCAAGATCGGCGCAAATTCCAGCTTGCACTTTCTCAATCGATTCTGGTAACGGTGCCGTTGACAAAGACTCGGAGACGATCATGAAGTTTGCCGTCATGTGTTTGATCAGTTCATCGATCATCCTTGGTCAGGCATCGAACGGAGTCGGTCAGGCGCCTTTCTACCAAGGCAAGACGATTACGGTGGTGCAGATCGTCGCGGCCGGTGGTACCGGCGACATGCGGCGAAGAGCTCTTTTTCCATTCCTACAGAAGTACATTCCAGGTAATCCGACCATTGTTTCCGATTACATGCCGGGAGGCGGTGGGCGAAAGGCGGCGAATCATATTTACCGGATCGCCAAGCCGGATGGCTTGACCATCGGTGGTATGTCCGCTTCGTTGGTGACCAACGCGATTCTCGATACCGGAGGCGTCTCGTACGACCTCGACAAGCTGATTTATCTCGGCTCGCCCGTCAGCATCTTTCACTATATTTTTCTAACCTGGAAAGAAGCCGGTTTGAACAGCCTGGACAAGCTCCGCGCCGCATCGGGAATACGCATTGGCGGTCAAGAAGTTGGCCATGACGTGTATATTAGCGCGCGGGTCTTTGCCCACCTCATGGGCCTAAAAGAGCCGAGGTTTGTTCTCGGCTACGGCGGCCCTGAGATGGACATCGCGTTAGAGCGCGGCGAGATCGATGCTCGCGCCGCTTCCTCGGAAACGCTGACCACGCGCAACGCCAAATGGATCGAAAAAAAACAGGTAGACTTGCACGCCATCGTTGAGGTTCCGAAAGGAAATAGACCTGCGGCATTTCCGCGGCTGCCGGAGTTGGAGGAATTCGCCGCCTCAGATCGGGAGCGCAGAGCTCGTCACCATGTATCGAACTTTTCGTTTGGTAGGTACGCCTTACGTCCTCCCTCCGGGAACACCCAAAGCCCAGGTACAAACTCTTCGCGATGCGGTGAGAAAGGCGTACCAAGATCCCGAGTTCCACAAGGAATTTAAGAAGCTCTCCGGTTTCGAAGCATCGCCGATCATGCCTGACGAGATGGAGAAAGCCATTCGCGAGCTGCCGCGCGATCGGGATACTGTAGAACTGTTCAAAAAACTCGCTGGCGGCGATCCGTTGCCGTCGCGCTAGTGATGGCAGCATCGAGGCTAATTGCCACCGCAGCCTCGCCATTTCCGACGCGATTAATTCGCTATCCGCGCGCAAGGTAGCGAGTTAAATTCCCCCCAAGGTAATTTTCTAGGCATTGTCACGGAAGATTAGATCAGTCATAGTTTTACTGCGCATGCATTGCCGACGTCGAATCACCGCCAATCAGCGCATGCGTTCATTGGTCTCGGCTCATGCTTACCGAATTTCCTTCATGGCCCTACCTACCGACTCTGGCGCACATCACTTACATAAGGCGAGATTCCTGGCCTGCGGGCTCAGAATGACGGCGATATTTCATGGCGTTTGGGGCAGATCATCGGATCCATACGTCAAAATTCCTCGCCCGAGAATTTGGCCTCGCGCCAAATCGTCAACCGCTTCATTGATCTGTTCAAGCTTGTAGCGGTTCGTAATCAGCCCATCAAGTTTGAGCTTGCCCTCGCAGTACCAACGAATGAAAATTGGAAAATCGCGATCGGGCTTGCAGTCCCCTCCGCTTGTCCGCGTGAACGATCGGCTGCCGACAAAAAGGCTGGTGTCGAGAATCGCCTTTGCGTTTGGCGGGGTGATGCCGATGAGCAACGCTGTGCCACCCTTGTTACGGCCGGAAAAACCCGGCCGCACGGCACGGAGAATCTGCTCCTGAGTTTGCGGCAATCCCACGGCATCGATCGCGAAGTCGACACCGCCGCCAGTCAGTTTGCGGATCGTCTCGACTGGGTCATCCTCTTGCGCGTTCACCGCATGTGTTGCACCGAAGCGCCGGGCGAAATCCAGCTTCTGCTGATTGAGATCAACGGCGATGACTGGATGAGCATCGACGATCGCCGCCGCCGAGATCGCGCACAGGCCGATGCCACCGGCGCCGAAGATAGCGACAGATTTTCCGGACGACACTTGCAGCGTGTTGATGATCGCGCCTGCGCCGGTCATCACGGCACAGCCGATGATCGACGTTACGTCCATCGGGACATCGTTCGGCAGCGGCAGCACGACGCGCTCCTGTGCCAAAGCATATTCCGCCCAGGTTGCGGCGGAGTGCATCACTTCTTTGCCGCGCCAGTTAGCCGTGTACTGCGCCCGATCGTTCAGAGCATGCATCACCATCAGCTGATCAGTCGTGGCATTGTCGCGATCGACCCACGTCGTGATTACGTGATCGCCTTCTTTCACGTGACGAACACCACGCCCTTTCTCCGCCACAACCCCCGTCGATTCGTGGCCCAAAAGCGCCGGCAGACGATGTCCGGGACGAGCCGGCCTTTGCATGGTATGCAGCTGCGAGTGACAAACACCGCTGGCAGACAATTTGACCAAGACTTGATCCGGACCGGGATCGGGAAATTCGACTTCGTCAATCACCAGCGGCTTGTTGGGTTCGACGAAGATTGCCGCTTTACCTTTGGTGCTCATTGGCTCCCGCTTATCTGGGTCATTGGAATGGCCGTCTAGCGACAAGAATCTCCGTCACCTCAGACCCAGTTCCTTCAATGCCTGTCGAAGATAACTCTGATCGACGTATTTCTCCGGGTTAGGAATCGGTCCCTTCATGCCGGTCTGCTCCGCGTAGATGTCGACGACGGTCCTGAGTCCATCCATTTCTATCTCCAGTTCCGGATGCCAGGCCTGATTTGTTAGATAGTAGTCGAGGCCTTTCTCGGCGAGGCTCGGGGCAAGTTGAAACTCTTTGGCCAAAAACTCGATCGCCGCTTTTCGATCTTGTTCGAACCATTTCTTCGCTCGCACCACCGACTTGAGAAAGCGAACCACCAGCGGCCGGTTCTTCTCGGCCCAGCTACGCCGGACCGAATAAGCCGAAAGCAGATAATCGGGAAAGATATCCGCCACGCGCCCGATCAGATTTAGTCCCGCGTCTTGGGCTTGAAAGGCATTGGGAACGGCGAGCATGGCCGCGGCAATCTGACCGGCGCTCATAGCCGCAAACGCGGAAGTTGTGCCGCCGACGTTGAGCAGCTTGTAATCCCGGGGATATTCGAGCCCCTTTACTTTTAACGCCCGGCGCAAAACAAAAGCAGTACCGGACGTCAGAGTCGAGGAGCCAACGGTCGATCCGCGTAGGTCTTCCCAGGCTTTGTAGCTTTTCCCGCCGATCAGCATGTGTGTAAGCTTGCTGTTGCTGGCGACCATGACAATATCCATCCCTTGTTCAACTGCGGCGATGGGCCCGTCGTTGGCGACGAGTGCTACAGAGATCGATCCAGCGATCAGGGTCTGTACGGCGGGCGCCGTGCCACGCATCAGCACAACGTCGACGTCGAGCCCCTCACGTTCGAAAAATTTTAACCGCCACGCCGCCCAGAGATGGCCGTAGCCGAGAACCTTGGATGAAACTCCGACGGCGAACTTTACGCGCTCCTGCGCATGACGGAAGCAGCGAGATCAAGAGAAGGACGAATAATATTCGCTTCATGACAGCCGCGCTAGAGCTGCTATAGCTGCCGCGGAGGGACAGGCGCCACCCCGTGAAGTCTCATATCCATCCCTTCATCGAGACAAAGCAGAGCCTCGACGGACGTACATTAGGCGTAACGCAGCGATTCGTACGTCTCACTGCTTATACGTCTTGTCGATAAATCCGCTCTTTTCCAACTCGCGCACGAGACTTTCGTCGACCATATCCTCGAAGCGAAGCTGCGCGCCGGGTTTGCGACCCGTGGCTTCCTTAATCTGAACTTCCGCTCCCACTCGAGTCACCAGCGGCACCACGTCGTAGAGTTTCGCGCTGGCGACGTAAGCGGCCTCCAGATAATCCTCGTTGTTTATCCTGCTGTACTTGGCAACGATTTTTTTGCTCTCGTCCTTGTGAGTTTTGAAAAATTGCACCGCTTCGATGTGCGCCATTAAGACTCTTTTCACGGTCTCTCTCTGCCGCGCGAGATAGCTCTTGGTCGTAGTAGCGCAAATATAGGGGAAATCGAACCGCTTCTGAAAATCCGCAGTGCTGATGAGAATTCGGAACGGAAATCCTTTCGTCAAGTGGATGATACCAGGAGGCGAGGGGAAACCGGCAATCCTGCCGGTGCGAAACGCCGCGGCCCGCTCAGCCGGTCCGCCGACCTGCATGATCGGCACCTGCTTGTCTGGTTCGAGCCCCAATCCTTTGATGAGCGCGCGTGCCGCGACATCCGATGCGCTGCCGACGCGGCTGATCCCGACACTTTTTCCTTTGAGATCTTCGGCCGATTTGACGCTCTCGCTTACGACCAACTCGTAGGGCAGCGAATTGAGATAGCAGGCGACCATGACCAGATCCGCCCCGGCAACTACGGCGCTCGCCACACCGCCGCCCGAAGCGTTCGCCACTTGCACATCACCCGCCACGAGACTCGACACGCTCGTGGTTGTGCTCGGGATGAAGAGCAGATCCGCGTCCAAGCCGTTTTTCTTGTAGAAACCGCGCTCCTTAGCCACGTACCAGACCGAGTTGCTGCTCTCCAATGCGCTGTGGGCGAGCCTAACTTTCTCCTGAGCACGCGCGGGGATCGAAGTCACCGAGGGAGAAATCGCGATCAGCGCTGCCAGCAACGAAATTTGCCGTCGAAGAATCATGGCCCCTCCCAAATCGCGGATGAGAAATCTGTCGGGTCGTTTTTATCAACCTCGCGCGCATCAATGCTCAAACGAGGCGCGCGGCACCATACGATTTTGCCCAGGTTCAGGCAAGCACGGACTGGTAAACCTGCGATTGATCCGACCCCGTTGGCACAAGACTCTGGAGTGACAAAGCACGCCGCGACTTTTCGGTCGCGTTTTTCAGAGGTCAGCGCCAGGCTGCATCGGATGGGATCAAGTTTTTGCCAAACCGCCGCTCTGGCGGCGCGGCCAACCAAGGTTGCACCTTCTCAGCGTAGAGTTTGAAATGCGGCGTCTGCCGGTGTGCCTCTAACGCCGCTTCGTCTTTGTAGACCTCGTAATAGTAAAAGCGGTTCGGGTCATCCCGATCTTGGACCAGGTCGAAGCGCAGGCAGCCGGGCTCGTCTTTCTCTGAATGCTCGGCGTCGTGGCGTATGGCTTCCAGGTACGCGGAGACATGCTCGGGTTTTATCTGAACCGTTACGTGCAAAATGATCATGCTATTCCTCCCACGTCACGTATCGTTTTTGTTCAGCCAAGCGGCGGTCGAAAAACGGCGAAAACCTTGTCGGAGTTCGTCGTCCACGACTCCAAGAATACCGCTTCGTCGGGCTTACGCTTGAGCTCAGCCATTGCTCCGGCCAGACAAAACCAATTGAGCAGTTCATGATGGCCACGGTCTTCCGCCTCAGACAGTGTGGTATCGCGCCAGACTTCCCAGCGGCCGTCGCGCAGCGCTTCGAAGTAATGCTTGTCCGATTCGACGTCGGGATACATGCGGCCGTGCTTCGCGGTCAAAAAAGAATGCGACCAGCTGGAAGAAGCGATCAATGCGACTCTCCACGGACTTGCGGCGAACGCACGCGCAGTCGCGGCACCGATCTGAAAACAGCGCCACGGCTGCGGTCCGGGTGGATCTTCTTCCTTCTCGAGCAGGCTTTGTCCTTTGGATGGCGTCGGCGGCACGCCTTGGCTACCCGTGAGATGGCGTCCGTATGCGTTCACCGTGAACGGCACCAGGGGATACTGCAATCCGCTGCGGTCCCAGTCGAGGTAAAGCACAGAGTTGGCAAACGCGTGGCCCAGTGCGATGTGCAGCGGCTTGTAGCTGTATGCTATGTCGAAACCTTCGTTGAGCAGAAATGACGCAAGGTGTTTGGCACCAACGCGATGTCCTTTGACCGCGAAACTCGTATCCTTGGGCTCATTCCAGGAATTTATGCCACGCTGGTTATGCAGCCAGGGTTGGAACTCCGCCGAGTCATAGGCGAGGACGGAGAACGCCGGCACGCAATCCTCACGGTAGTTCTCGAACTGATCGTCGCCCCAGATCACGCAAAAATCCGGCTGAAAGTCATCGAGTTCCCGGCGCGCCCTGCGAAACCCGTCGATCATCGCCGCGCGGTGCGTGTCGGAATGCGCTTGCCCCTCGTCCGTGCTCCACTCCCGGCGCATCGGTTCCGGCCAATTCTCGATCGAGCGCAGGGGCTCCGGCAGAGCGGGATCGGCCAGACACATTCTAATGCGGCGGGTTAAATTGCCCTGGATCGAAAGACCGGGATAATGAGTGATACCAAGCCCGAGTATCTGTCCCATGCGATCCTCCCCGTTCGGCGCCGAACCCTCGGCGACGGTTGACCACTCAAGACATCAGTTGAAAACGTATACACGTTCTGAGCCCTTGGTACACGAGCCATTTCAATTTGTCCAGAATCGCACATCAGCCAGCCAATCGCGCGAGTTTGAAACCAAAAAAACAAGGGAAGGCTTGCAGTCCCTTCGAGCATTTGGTCGAACGTGGCCTGCGGTTGGCGCTATCCGAATGGCCTGGGTCGCAATTTCATTGTTAACGTCGCGGCAATTTTTTTCAGCGCCGCGGGCTGTTTACCGTATTTTGAAACGCGACATCGCCATTTTTCGCAGCACAAAAAGAATTGGCTTCCAACGCTTGCTTAGCGAAATTAAATCATCTAGAAACGATGACCAATACGATAATCGACGCATTCGCTTCGACGATGCAGATACAAAAGAGAGCCCGAGAACGTCTAATACACGATCAACCTGAAATATTCACAAGAGAGTTAAGACACTTTGATACACACACCATCCTTCTGGCCTTTTCCGGATACCGAATGTCCATTTTGCACGCATCGGAAGTGCGGTCGGTGCCGTGAAGTATCATTTTCCATTGCTGCGTGCTGTCACTGCAGAATGAGAGCGATTGAGCGCCTCAAGTATCTTGAGGAACGTTTGCACGAAAAAGATAGTCAAGATGCATGAGTCGCACGGCGCAGCAAGATTGACGGTTGACGGAGCAATTGCAGAAACGTCCCCGAAGAAGGACGATCGAGTTAACTTGCGCTCCAACGTCGCCGCTTCCCCCTGATATATCTTCGCAAAGCGCTCTATCGCTGGCACCGAGCCGCAGATTTTCGGCGAATGGGAGTCTCTCGATCGCTCTCCGCGCCCATCCCACGCCCAAAGATCAACCATTCTTCCCAATCGTTTAGCTTCTCGCACTTCGACCGCGGACAAACCCAAGTACGTTACCTGTACCGCCCAAGTGTATGAGATTTTCAGAGCTAGCGAATGATCCCGGCGATCAGCGCATGTCCTCTAATCGAAAAATCGGGAGTCGCCAAGCGCGGCCGACCTAACCTCGTGTTTGACGGTCGGCGTGAAGCGTCGCGCGACCGACCAGTTGGCCGCCTTCGGTTTCGAGATCAAGTCGTATAGTCGTAACGGGTGTTACTCTGCCAATCGTCCAGCTTGTCCAGAGTCGAAAACCTTCCGCTCTTCCGCCCACCACATTGTAAAAGGAAGACGCAAACACAAGCTCTCCGTTCTCAAACCACCTGTGTCGTAGTTTTTCCTGCAGGCCCAAAGGCGCTCTGATCGCTGTAAGTCCGTAGAGCTGACTTGCACCGTCGGTTTTTAGCTCGGTCATCGGCGCGAGCATCTGCAACGATTCGCGGTCGAAATCCGTGCCAAATTCGACACTGGCCATGCGCAACGGCGCCGGAGGTATAAAGGGACGGCCAAGCTCGACTAGCGCGAAAAGCAAAACACCAACCCCCAGAGCCATCGCCGTCCGACGGATGAATGACTGCGCCGCAGGATAGCCGAGCGTAAGGAATCCCAGGAACGCCAATACGCCGCTCACGCGCGTCGTCAGCGTATTACTCACACTCCAGAGAATCGGCAGCATGACATTGATCAAGGCAAAAAGGTTGAAAGCGAAAAATCCGGCATTCAGATAACGATTCGCCGAAAGGTGGCGGTCATAAACGACGTCGAGCGTGGATAGCACGGCAGAGAATCCAACCAACAGCACAAAAACCAGATTGCGCGATCCGACGGTCGCGCTGGCGTAATAAATCGGCAGGACAAAAAACAGCATCTGCTGATACAAGTTCTTGTTGAAGAAGTTGACGATCAGCCGGAGCCGCGGCGCCCATTGCGCTGGCACACCGCGCAGATTGAGGAGCTTCGGCAGCAATAAACTGGAAAGCCAGATGAAGCTGATATGGAAAACGGCGACGCGCAGGTAGGCAAAGTTCCGTTTGCCCAGCGCCATGATGCCGATCCCTAAGCTCAAGGCATACAGACTATGGAGCCACCAGAGTTCGTTTTTGTGGCGCCGAATCCATCCGGCCACCCGACGGTTGGAATCCGCGTTGGAACTCGTCGTGCTCTCGTTTACATCCACCATATGGATCGATAGCGAATACTCTCGGAATCTGTTCGACTCGAACCTGAAATACTCTGAGATAAGCTTACTTGAAATAGCCGCACGGCGGAACTCACGGCTTGAAAACTAGCTTTTCCAGGAGCAAGCTCGTGCCGAGCCGACAAAGCGACTTAACCAACTTGTGTTAATGCAAACCCGGATTTCTTGTCTCGACAATCTGATCGTAATAGCGAGGCAGTCTAGATCTCTCTTTCCTCGGGCAGAGACGATGACGTCTGCGCGCGTCAACTTTGTCGCAAGGGACAACGTTTCCGAGCCTCAGTTCTCTCAGATGAAGTGTCGGGGGTTGAACTCGCGATCTTGGGTATTACACTGGCGTTGAAAGAGGGTATTTCGAATGTGATCCGGATAAATAATCCGCCTTCGGAGTCGGCCTCGCAGTGCTGATTGATGGTGCCGGTGCGCGCCGCGTCGGTACGAGCAAATCAACACCGCGCTCCGAACACGTAACCGCCGATTTTTGCGCTTACCCAGCCACGCGCAACCAGGAGGCGAGGATGACGATTGACACGACAAAAATGGGATTGCGTTGCCGCGCAAAAAAAACCCTCCGCGCTCACGAAGCCACGATTGAAGCTGACAGTCAGGGCACCGTCGTCCATGAGGTCGATAATCTCGACCGACGGATGATTCTTGTCAAATGGGACGGTGACGCATCCTTGTACGTGTTTCCCGATGAGATCGAAATACTCGGCGAGGAGTGATGTGACGCAATCGTTGTCGGATGAGGCAGCCGCGAGCCTTGTGATTCTTCATTGCGCTAACGGATTGGGGCGTACCTGGAACTTGACGACTTGGGCCTGGGCCCTTTGCCGCCTTCCATGTGGTGCGTCGCTCGCGGCGTCACCGCTACCAAGCCAAACCGCGTTGTTCGCGTCCTCGCCAAATGCCGAATGTGGGTGCTGCAGCACGTGTCGATCAGCGGGCTCGTTCGCTGAGCGGAAAGGATCTCGGAAAGGGAAAGATCGAGGAGACAAGCGGCCTTACGATTGGCAAACCGTAAGGCCGCTCGAGAATTATAGGCTATCGCCGGTGTGAATCCTCTCTGAGTTCTCGTCGGGCCGCTTGGAGTTTGTCTTGACTCTGTTGCAGTTCTTTCTTGCTTGCCGAGACTTTTCGCACGTCATTGCGGATCTCGCGGCGATCCTGAGAAATCTCTTTTCGGCTTGCGCCGCTGCGAATGTCGCGCCTTAGCTCGGCTCGATCTTTATGCAGCTCGTCGAGGTTCTTTTGCAACTGTCCGTGATCTTCCCGTACGTCTCTGCGGGCTTCACGGACGTCCCTAATGTCCTCGCGAATTTCCCTTCGGCTGGAATGATGCCGGCGGTCAAAGACGTCGTGACGGAAGCGACGATCGTGCAGTTCGGCGTAACTCCATCTCCGATCGTGGCCGATCAGCATTGCGCCGCGAGGAACTCGGCGGCTTAGAGTCCGACAATCGCCGGGCGGAGGTTGATGGCCTGGGGGTGTGCCGGGATGCCAAATACGGCACTTACCCGGCGGCGGCATATGTCCCCGCGGAACTCGAAAGTCATGATCATCTTTCGCCAATGCCGGAACCGTAAACGTTCCCAGCGTTCCGGCTATAAGCACCCCTAAAATGGTGGTCTTGATTGTCTTCATTCAAATAATCCTCCTTGAGAATACAGCCCTAACCGCCAGCGTAACAACGCAACCGATATGCCATCATTCTTGGATGGTAAACCGCTATTTTCTCAGCTCTTTTCGCTGAGGCCTAGCTCTAACGAGGGAAAAATTTACGCGTCGATAGCGAAAATGTTCAGGCGCACAGTGAAAGGCCGAGAAAAATGACTCCGCGGTCCAGAATCGATTTTATGGCTTGCTTGGGAACTTCTGCGCCAAGGACGGGATCCAATGGCCGTCTCACAGAATCGCGCAATCAATTCGCGCAACACTGTTTTTCCCATCCGTGTAACAATATCTCAAAACGCAGAAAGTGAGCGGATAAATAGGCAATCAAGACAAATTTGCACGTGATTTTCGCCCTGCTTGTCCGGCCGTTGCGGGAGCTTTGGACCATGAACTGGTCGCGATGCTCTCGAACTATTGAATCCCGGCCATCTTTAAATACTGCAGGTCCACGAAGCGATCAGCCGGCGCTACCGGTGTAGGGATAACGCCGGCTTCGCCCATCAACGCGAGCACTTGGGTAAACGCTTTCAAATTCAATTCACCGCGTTTCGGCAAAACGTTTTTCTCGGGCTGCGTGTAAGGCGCGAATAATTCGCGCGCCGTCTCGTCAGGAACCTTTAGTGAATCTCTGACGATGTTCGTAACCTCCGCGCGATTCTTAGGATCGTTCATATATTCGTAGGACGCCGCGAATGCGCGCACGAACCGCACCAGAGCGTCCTTGTTTTTCTCGCCCCAGCTACGCCGCGTCATGTCGACGTTGAAAATTAAGTCGGCTCCCGCCTCGTGAGTGAAGCCAAGCCGAGGATAGCCCTGATTGATTGCGCGCAAATCTTCCGGTTGACCCATCGGTACCGCCGCGCACTCGCCGGACTTCAGGCAGTCGAAGCGCGCGCTCGTGCCGACAACCGCTTTGGCCTGAAAATCCAACGGCTTGATCTTGTTGTGGGCGAGCAGGCGCAGTGCCGACAGCGTAATCGTATCGCCGGGCGTCGACAGACCAAGCACCTTGCCCTTGAGATCGGCGAAGTTTTTGATCTCGGGCCTGACGATTAAGCTATAAACCGGGTTGGTAGTCTGGGCGATAATGGCCACCGCATCGGAACCCTTGAGCACCGCTTGGATCAGATACGGCGTCGCGTTCTTGCCGGTGTCGATCTCGCCTTTATCGAGTGCCGCCACGATGCGATCCGTGCCGCCGGGAATCGGCACGACGACAAGATTCACGCCTTCGCGAATAAAAAACCCCTTGCGCTCGGCGACGGTGAGCGGCAGCGATGACAAGCTGCCGGCGGAGGTGGCGTTTTGCCCATAGCGTAGCGTGATCATTTCCGCCGCAAAGAGGGACTCGATGAAACTCACGCAGGTAAACCAACCGATGATTGATAGAATGCGAAGATTCATGCTCCTCCTGCCCACGGTCGAGAGTTTGAAAACCGAGCCCAAGTTGGTGCGGCGGAAAATAGGCCAGGCATGCGCCGGCTGTCAAGCGCCGGCACTGCGTAGTCATGATTATCGCTCGCGGCAGGCGCTCACGGCCGAAATGTCCCGCTTCAATTGACAACCACGGCCCGGCTGCAATAGTTTAGGCGAACACGATTGGTGAGGAGGAAAGACCATGGAGTTCGTCAGCTTAAACAAAAAAATCGACGAGGCCGGCAGGGACAATCTCAGAAATGTTCAACTCTTCGGGACCGATAATTTTCGCTCATGGATGCTCCATTTCGCCCCGGGCGACGGCACGCCGATGCACTACCACCAGTCGCCGGAGACCTTTCTGGTCGTCGACGGCAAGTGTTCGGTCAAAGACATCAAAGGCTATGAACGCGTGCTTGAGAAAAATGATATTGTCTTCCTGCCCGCCAAGGAATATTACCAGCTTACCAGCGTCGGCCCCGGCACGTTGGTCCTATTCGGTAATCGCGCCGAACCGTTCGGCGTCCGTCCGGTACGTGCGGAAGAAGAAAAATAAGAACACCTTGTGGCGACGAGCCGCCGAAAACTTTGGCGCGCAAGCTGTGATTTCCAAAGCGGTTGCGACGGGGGGCGAATCGCCCTAAACAATTTCTATCGGTGACGGCTGCAATGTCCGCGCATACGGGCATCCAGTCGAGTGCATCCGAATGAATCGGCAAAAGACTGGATTCCCGCTAAAAACATGCGGGAATGACGAGCAGAACGATCCTCCGAATTCAGAACAGGTGTTGTTCTTCTTTCTCGTGCCTGCTTAATTTTCTCTTCTTACTTGCGCTACTCAACCGATCTGAGCGCCGGCATCACCTCCCGGGTGAACAAGTCGAAGGATCTTTCGCACGCCTCACGAGCAATCCCCGGCACCGAAAATCGACAGACGAGATGTTTCACGTTTAGTGATTTTCTAAAGCGGCTCAATTCCTCGACGCATGTCTTCGGGTCGCCTAAGATAATCCGGTCTTCAGCGAGCCGCTCAATCGTCACGCGTCCCTGCGGGCGCTTGACCACCGGGTGCGGCCAACGGAAATACATTCGCTCAAATGCCTGGATAAATGGGTCGCCCGCGGTATCGATCGCTTCTTTCGTCGATTCCGCGACGAATACATAGCGAAACAAAGCGACCTCACCCTCGCCTTTGCCGTTCTCGAGACATGAGTCGCGATACATCCGCGCGCTCGGCGCGATCTCTGTAAGACTGGCTGACGGCCCAACGAACCAGGCGTCGCCGAGTCGAGCCGCCCGGCGAATCGCCGGCTCCGCCCACGCGCCAAACCAGATCGGCGGTCGCGGCCGCTGCACCGGCCGCGGCGCTACGATGGCATTGTCGAGACGGTAAAATTTTCCGTGATGCGTGACCGTCTCTTCGGTCCACAGCCGTCGAAGCAGCAGGGTTCCTTCCTCCATTCGGCCGCCGCGCTCTTTGAGCGAGTTACCGAACGCAGCGAATTCCTCCGGCGCATAGCCGGCGCCGACTCCTAAGATCAGCCGGCCGCCGGAGATCATGTCGACCATCGCGCCTTCCTCGGCAACCATCATCGGATGATAGAGTGGCAGCAAGAGCACGCCCGTGCCCAAAAGAATGCTCCGCGTCCGGCTCGCGATTGCGGCGAGTCCGATCAAAGGCGCGGGATGCAAGATTGGATTGTTGTGATGCTCGCCGAGCCATACCGAGTCGAAACCCGCCGCCTCGGCGCGTTCGCATTCGCGCAGTGTGTCGTCAAAGCTCACCTGTTCTTGCAAAGGGCTCAAGCCAAGTTTCATCTGAGAACTCCTCACGTTCGATGTCCTTTTTGACTCCCCGAATGAAACTATTCAAGGCGGTACGCTCTGTCAACGTGACGCAGGTCGAAAGGTCACCCTGCTGATCGTTCGAGAGTACCCACAAAAAGTGACCCACTCATACGGCGCCGGCAAATCCGAATTCATCGACATGGAAAACTATTCGAGCGCAAATCGTTTCGGAGAAGATTGCGCAACGGAACTGAGTCCGTGCATCGAAAAAATTCGCCGTTGACGGACAGCGTCTTGCCGTACTAAACGAAAGCTTATTGAGAGTAAATTGACGATTGTGCGCTGCCCCGCTGAAATTAGCGTGGGTAACGTCGCGGGCGGACGAGCGAATCACGACAGGCATCCGCCGAATCTAGCAGGCTGTCATAGGAGGCGATCATGGGCCGAGTCACTGGAAGTCATCTGATCTGTAAAGCGCTCAAGCTCGAAGGCGTGAAAAATATTTTTGCCTTGGCGGGCGATCATATCCTGCCGGTCCTCGACGTGATGGCCGATCAGGATTTTCAGATTTACGATACCCGCCATGAACAGGCGGCGGTGCACATGGCGGACGCCTGGAGCCGGATCACCGAGCAGCCCGGGGTGTGCATGTACACCACACCCGGTTTCGCCAATGCGATTCCCGGCCTCACCAACGCTATGCATACCGAAGGCCCGGTAATTTCCATCGCCGGCTGCGCCGACACGCACGACTTAGGACGCGGCGCGCAGCAGGAAATCGACCAGGTCGCCATGGCCGCACCCATGTGCAAGGGTTCGTTCATGGTCTACGACGTGCGGAGGATCCCTGAATTCATTGGCCGTGCGATGCGCCTGGCATTCAGTGGCCGGCGCGGACCCGTGCACTTAACAATACCCATCGACATCCAGGAGCAAAGTGTCGAAGAAAATGAGATTGTGTTCACTCATCCGGAGGGCTACCGTCCCAAGGCGCCGGTGCTGACCGAGCCCGAGCTTGTGCACAAGGCTGTCGCCCTTCTCCGCTCAGCGCAGAAACCCCTGATCATTGCCGGCAGCGCCGCCGGTTACGCGCTTTCGGGTAAAAAAATACAGCGTTTCGTCGAAACGACGCGCCTGCCGATCCTGACCGAAGAACAGTCGCGCGGTTTGATTGCCGATGATCATCCATACGTCTTTGGCTATTTCGAGCGCGGACTCAATCGTGCCGCGGCAAAAGTGCGCGACGCGGACGTGGTCGTGTTACTCGGCCGCAAGCAAGACTTTACCATCGGCTTTTGCCGTCCGCCGCATGTTGCCGCGAGTGCTAAAATCATCCAGATCGATCCTTCGCCGCTGGAGATCGGCCGCAATCGCGGTGTCGATGTCGGCATGATCGGTGACGTCGCCAGCATCCTGGAACAGATGACGAAGGAAGCGGCAAACTATCAATGGAACGAGCTCGCGTGGGTCGAGGAGTTGCGCGCCGCGCGTGACGAACAGGCGAAGTGGGCGGAAAGTTTAGCTCGGCCCGAGGCCCCGATGCACGCTCTGTTCGTGCACAAAACACTCAAATCCGTTCTCCGTCCCGACGACTGCCTGGTCTTCGATGGCGGTGACTTCTGCCACTTCGGCCGGTCATTTCTGCCGGCGCTAAAAGCCAAACGCTGGTTCAACGTTTCCAGTCTGGGGATGTTAGGGTCTTCGTTGCCCACCGCGCTGGCTGCGAAAGTCGCCTATCCGGACTCGCGCGTGTTCATGCTCAGCGGCGACGGTGCGTTTGGATTCAATGCGATGGAATTCGACACTGCTGTGCGCCACAAGCTCGATATTGTCGCTATCCTCGGCAACGATTCAGCTTGGGGTATCGACCGGCAAATTCAGTTGGGTCTTTATGGCCGCGCGGTCGCAACGGATTTGCTCCAGACTCGCTACGATCAGATGGTGCAGGGCCTTGGCGGTTACGGCGAATTCGTCGAACGCTCGGAGGATCTTGCGCCGGCGCTTGAACGAGCGTTGACCTGCGGCAAACCCGCTTTGCTCAATGTCGCCGTCCAGCGCGCGATCAGCCCGCGTGCCGAAGCTGCTATCGGCAGGCGCAAAACAGCTGCGAAAAAATAGCCGCGTGGTTTCACGAGCAAAGAGAAACGGGATACAAGGATGTCTTCGTCGATTTTTCGATCCAAGGGCGTTTCTTAAAAACCGGAGGTCTCATGGAGAAAGATCAAACGCGCAGGGCAAAGAGCCTTAGACTGGTCTTTGTCTCTAGCTTCATCGTCATAATTCAATCGGCACCGGTGCGGGCCGCGGAAAGAATTTACACGGCCTATTTTTCACCCGCCCCTGGGGCCTCTGCGGTCATCTGGGTGGCCAAAGAAGCGCGCCTATTCGAAAAACATGGGCTCGACGTTGCCCCCGTGCTCATTCCAAGCAGCGTGCGCACGCTGCAGGCCATCTTGGCGGGCGAAAGCGCGATCGCCGAGAGCGCAGGCCCTGCTGCGGCCAGCGCCCGCCTCGCCGGCGGCGACATCGTCGCCCTCGCCGGCAGCGTCAACATACTCACTTATTATTTTGTCACGCTGCCCGGCATCACTCGGCCCGAAGATCTGAAGGGAAAGATCGGCGCGAACCAGAGCCCCGGCACCATCGCCGATTTCGCCTTGCGCGTGAGTCTAAGAAAGCTTGGCTTAGACCCCGCCAAGGATGTGAGCCTGCGTTCCATCGGCGTTCTTTACGACCGCATCGCGGCGATGCAAAAGGGCATCGTACAGTTTACCGTTCTTACCGAGGCCGAAAAGCCCATCGTCGATAAATTCGGCTACCCCGTCTTGCTCGATCTGATCTCGCTTAAGATTCCTTTTCCCCAGCGCGGCATCTACACCACGGGGAAATTCGTCAAAGAACAACCCGACACGGTGCGGCGTTACGTCAGGGCATACGTGGAAGCGATCCATTATTTCAAAACGCGCAAGGAGGAAACCATCCAGATCCTGCGTAAGTACTCCCGTGTGGAAGACCGTGGCGTCTTAGAGCATACCCAGACCTGGTTCAGCCAAAACATGCCGGAGTATCCCTACCCACCGCTCGAAGGTTATCAAGTTGTCCTGCAGGAAATGGCGTCGAGCAATCCCAAGGCCGCGACGCTGAATGCCAAAGACCTTGTTGAAGGCCGCTTCGTCAAGGAACTGGAAGACAGCGGGTTTATCGCCGGCCTAGGCAAGAAATAAGCGTGCCTGCGCGACACTCGCGAGCATGACGCGCAAGCCCCCAGAAAGGAGGAATGACTGGGAACCCAGGGAAAGGTTGAAACTCGACCGGTTTCACGACTTTTAGATTGCGTTTGAAGCGCGAAACAAAAGATAATGCAAAGGTCACAAAATGAGCGGGTAGCTTCACCGGCGGTAATATCCGGACTCCTATTCAATCCCGACAATACGCCATGTCGAAACCATCACCGACAAAACTAGGCTGGCTTGGGCCAAGCCCGGCTTCAAGCTCGCATCTGCAGAAAGTCCGATCATTTATTCCTGCTGACGTTGAAATTATCTATGAGCAACTCATCCTTCATGACGGACGGCTTGCTGATCTGGAAGGAAAGCTCGATACGATTGTCGATAATGCAGTCGAGTTTACCGAGAAGCATCGGTGGGATGGTTTGATCTTTCCGGGCGCGCCGAGGGAAGTGCTCAATCCGCAATTGTTCGCGCGCTTCTCGTCAGCGTTGCAGATTCCCGTAGCGACGGCGTTAAGATCTTCGGTTGCCGCTTTGCACGCTCTAGCCGTTGGCAATGTGCTTCTGCTGACACCTTTTGATGAGTCTTTGAACAAACTCATTCGCGACTTCCTAGCCGGTTTCCGCATCCGTGCTTTCTCGCCGCGCCATACGCTCGGCCACTACACGGACGCGCTCAAGTTTTCATCCGAAGACGTCGCAGGGCTGGCGCGGCAAGCGATTTCTGAACGGCCCGACGTCGATGGAATCTATTTTCAAGGCGCGGTGCTCGATCCCATCGAGGTATTGGACCAGCTGGAAAACGATTTCAAGATTCCCGTAGTCGCCAGCAACCCGGCGATGTTTTGGTTTATGCTTTCGAGGCTCGGACGGCGCGATCAGATCACAGGGTTCGGAAAACTCCTGTCGCAATGGCCGGAGATTCAATAAAACATCGAAGCCAATCGATCCCGAGCAGAATGCGATTAGAGTTACCGCTTGGAGTGCCAGCGGAGCGCGGTGATGCGGTTCAAAAAGAGGCAAAAATATATCCCTCCGAGTCGAGTCCCGCCGCTGTCTACTAAGATTTTTGTCTGCGCATTCGCGTGGTTTTTCTCGGGTTACAATCCCGCCTCGGCGCAAACCAGCTACTATCAAGACAAAAGTCATGACGATGATCGTTAACATGGCCGCGGGCGATGCCAATGACCTTTGGGCGCGCGCACTGGCGCGAAACATGGTCAAGCATATTCCGGGAAAACCGAATATCGTCGCGCAAAACATGCCCGGCGACGGGTCCATGATCGCGGCGAACTATCTCTACAACGTGGCGAAGCCGGATGGATTGACCCTTGGCAATATTTCCGGGAATCTCTACTTTCACCAACTGGCGGGCCGCCAGGAGGTGCAGTTCGATTGGCGCAGATTCACCTGGATCGGTTCGTCGCAGAACGTCGAGTCACTGCTGATCATGTGCGCTGACGCGCCCTATAAATCCATCGAAGATATTCGCTCAGCCGGCGAGCCACCCAAGTGTTCGTCCACCGCGCCCGGAGCAACGAGTTACATCAACCTTAAATTATTGGAAGAAGCATTGCGGGTGAAATTTCGCATTGTGACGGGTTACAAATCCGGCAGCGACCAAGACCTGGCGATTGAAAGAGGCGAAGTTCAGTGTCGATCGGTGACCGCCGCCTCGTTCTTCGCCCGGGAACCCTTCATGACTTGGCAAAAGAAGGGGTTTATCCGTGTCCTCGTGCAGACTCCACGTCAACGTAACGCCAAACTGGCGGAGGTCCCGACTATTTACGAGCTGATGAACCGATTCAAGACGCCGGAATCGAACCAAAGGTTAGTATCTTTAGTGCTTGGCGCAGATGATTTCGGACAGTACGTCACCGCCGCGCCTCCCGGCGTTGCCGCAGATCGGCTCAAAATACTTCGACACGCTTACGATCAAGCGCTCAAAGAACCCGATCTCCTGGAAGAATCGAAGAAACGCAACTGGGACCTCGATCACATTTCAGGCGAAAAACTAGCAGCGCTGGCAAACTCAGTGATGGACTCGTCGCCGCAGCTCGTGGAACGATTGAAGGAGCTGCTGGCGCGGTGATGAAAGAGTTCGGACTCAGCCGGACAGCCGAGAGATGACCTCCCGAAAGTCATTTCGAATCACAAAAGTTGGCGTCCCCAGCCCTCGCTAGTAGTGCATATCCGCGTTGGCGCCGCCGGAAACCGCAATCGCCTCGCCGGTGACGCTGACGGCCAGCGGTGAGCAAAGAAACACGACGACGTAGGCCATGTCCTCCGCGGTAACCAGATGGCGGATCAGACTTCGCTCGCGCAATTCCTCCAGATAGACGTCGAGCGATTTGTTCTGGCGCCTGGCCTGATCCTGCATGCGCTCCAGCACGGCTTCGGTGATGGTCGTACCCGGGTAGATCGCGTTAACGTTGATTCCGAAAGGCCCGAGCGTGTTGGCCAATGACTTCGTCAGCGCCACACACGAAATATTGCGCGCCGGCGTGCTGATCGCGATGCCCGGTGTGCGACCGGCGCCGCCGCTTAGGTTGATGATCCGACCCCAACCGGCCTGCTTCATATACGGGGCCGCCGCGCGCGCGCAGCGATAGTAGCCGAGAAACTTCTCTTCGAAATCCTTGACGATCTGCTCGTCGCTGATCGCGTCCATGTTGTCGGGGATCGTGCCGCCGACCCGAGCGGCGCAGTTGACCAGGATATGGACGCCACCCAGAGCTTCGACCGCCAGACGGACGAATTCGTTGATCGATTCCCCGTTCAACGTATCGACGACAAGTGGCACGATCCTGCGTCCGCTTTCTTGAGCGATCGCGGCAGCAGCTTCGCGCAGCGACGCCTCGGTCCTCGCGCCGATCGCAATGTCGCAGCCTTCCCGCGCCAACTGGCGCGCTATCGCCTTGCCCATGCCGCGGCTGCCACCGGTGACAATTGCCAACTTGCCCTGAAGTTTGAGATCCATGCGTCTCCCCTATCGCTTGCCGCGTTATGCTGTCAACGCCTGAGTCACTCCGGAATCTGAGCGAGAAATATATTAAGAAAACGATTCCGCATCGAGGCGCATGATTCGCCATATGTGCGGTGAAGAAGTCGACTCAGAGCATCGTGTCGGCATGAGACATTTCACGCAGCGCGAATCTGCAGAGCATTTGGCTTGAAAAGACTCTCTGAAATGGCATAGGCCTAGGGCGGGAGGTCTTCATGAAGATCACGCTTGCTTCAGTCATAATCGCGCTGAGCCTCGGCTTTGCTCCCCGAGCCGTACTCGCCCAGGAAAAGATTCGCGTCGCGATTCCCTTGTTCCCGACGACTGCGGTTCCTTTGCTTGTAGCGAGTGACAAGGGTTTTTTTCAGAAAGAAGGGCTAACCGTCGAGACGATCAGGATCAACAGTGCACCGACGACTTATCAAGCGCTGATTTCCGGTGATGTCGATGCCGCCTGCGGTGCGCCCACGGGATTACTTCCTAGTCACGCCCAAGGCGCCGAGGTGATCGCCGTCGGCAGCTGGGACAACCTGGTACCGTATGTCTGGGTGACCAGGGACAAAATCACTGATATCCGCGAGCTGCGTGGAAAAAAGGTCGGCGTCAATCGCGCCGGCAGCAAACCTTGGCTGATTATACATGTTCTGCTGCAGGACGCTGGCCTCGACCCGGTCAAGGATCTTACTTTATTGCAGATGGGCGGCGGCTCTCAGGAAAGAGTCGCCGCATTGATGAGAGGAGGAATCGATGCCACGCTCGCCGACGCGCTGCTCGAGCCGATTATGGTGAAGCGGGGTTTTTTCGTGCTGCGCGGACGCCCGACTCCGTTCATGAATGCGCCGATCGCTGTAAAACGCTCTTATCTCACCGGCCAGCGATCCACTCTGAAGAAATTCGTCAAAGCCTTTGCCGATGCGACGCGTTATCTCGTCGAGAACAAAGACGGCAGCATGCGTGCTTTGACTCAATTGTTGAATAGCAACGACCCGCAGGTCGTAGACTTCGCGTACCAGTACCTGCACGCGAATTCCGAAGTCACGCTTTATCCACCCGACGACGCGGTTAAAAATCTCGTCCGGATGTCCGCCTACATGGACAAAAAACTTGGATCGATCAGCACTCACAGAGTCGTCGACTTGTCGATTCTCGACGAGCTCGGCACCAAACGAAACCAACGCGCGCAGAAATAACCGCGGCGAGCAGAGATCGGCGTCCGCGCCGCAACGAAAACGCGCAGACGAATTTTGGGATTTTGCATCGTGCCGAGGGCGTACGAAACAACGACCGGCTCCAAACCGAAGGGTTCTGAATTCGTCGCTTGGAAGTCGACTCGCGTTTCCGTCATTCCAGCGTCAAGCCGGAATCCAAGCGCTTTTTTGGACAGAACCGAGAATGAACCTTGGATGCCAGCCGGAGTTTATCCAGGGCACCGGCGAAGGGGCCGGCATGACGAACTTTCACTTCGACGTGGAATCGGGCAAGACCGATTTAGATGTGTCGAGAATTAGGTACTGTTGTTTTGAGGGTCGCGGTCGCAGGTTGACGTTTCGAGAGAGCTCAAAGCGTCAATGTTCTGTCTTGTCTATCTTTGTCGGATCGGTCGTGTCTTGTTGATTCACCGTCGACAAGAGCGCCGTGAGGTGTTGCTGCAGGCTCGAAATCGCGAACGGCTTCGATAGGAAATCATCGCAACAAGCTCTAAAGGAAGATTCGTCGGCCTTGGACATGGCGAACGCACTCGTGCCCAGGATCGGAATATTTCTATAAACAGGGTGCTTCTTTAGCTTCTTCGCGAACTGGAAACCGTTCATGCCTTCCATCCACATGTCTAGAACAATAACTTGCGGCGAGTTTTGCTCGATCCGTTCCCACGCTTCGGCGGCACTGTTGGCAAGTGCCGGATCCCAACCCAGACGCGTAAGCGCACTGCCGAGAAGCTTGAGCAGGTCGGAATAATCGTCGACAACAAGAATGGTTTTTGATGACATCTCTATCTTCGCTTCAGCGCCGACAGCGCGCAGTCGCGGTTGGATCAGCGCTGACCCCTGTTAAACATACTAGCATAAACCATAGAACACCAGAGCGCTTTTTAGTACCATTTTTTGAATATCCAAGGGTGCAAATAAGCTTCCCGAAATATCCGGCGGCATTTGTCCTGATTTCGGCATGGCCGCGACTAAGGACTCGTTGATTTTGAATCGAGCGGACAGACGCAGGATGTTTTAAATCATTCGTTTTAGATACAACTGGGAGCAAGTTTGTAGTTTTTCGCAATTCAAAACAAACTGCAGCACATTCCGGAACCGGACCTTTTAGAATCCCGAGCGGCTAACTTCGCCGATGCGCCATTGACTCTTTTAGTGTTTGCTTAAACCTACGGGGCGATTGGGAAACCAAGCCTCCGCTCATTTCCGAACGTTGATGGCTAGGCGAAGATCGTTGCTCGAGCGCCAGTTTCAGCACCGTACGCAAACAATAAAAGCGCAGCAGCAAGTAGGGTTCTCGACACTTCCCGGACCTTCGATGAAAAGCGCATGGCGGCTTCACACACCTGTTTCGACTCTATTCGTCTTCGCTCGCCATGATCGCTTCGGTGCGAATCCATTTTTTGGTGGGCTTGTCTTGTGAAAGGGCTCCTAACTCTCTGGTCCAAATGCTTCGGTAGAGCAGCAGTCCAATGTCGGCGCGGATTAGTCGTTCGCTCTTTCTTTCGGAAAGTGGCCCCTGCCCGACTTGAGTCACGTAGTCTTGAATCCAGATCAGATTGTGGCGGTCATCGCCGTCGATGTCCTGGATCCGCAACTCACCGCGCAACACGGCTTCGCCCAACTCGATGTAGGATCGCCCCAATTTCCCGGTGCGCGCCGCGTGGCGCTGCCGGTAGCGGTTCGCCCGTTCCGGGTCGGCCGTTGGATACATCAAGTCCACTTGAAAGCTCCAGTGATGGTCGTCGTCGATCGGCACTCGCCAGGTGAGATGGCTGCGGTGCTGTTGACGCGGCGATTTGAAGCAGGTCATGTTCGGCCAACCGCGTTGATTGATGTGCACCCAGCCATTGGCGAACGTCGAGCGAATGATGATGCCCCAATCGCTCTCTTCGGCTTGCACGTTAGCGGGAACTTCGATGGGCCGGTTGTGAAACAGCTCGGATTCGCGGTGCGCGAAAGGAATATGCACCGGGTCGTTCTCCATGTTATTGACGAAGTTGCAGGCGCGCGTGTAAGCCTCGACCCAAAGTTCGCCGCCCTCTTCGAAATCGGGATAACGCGGAAAGTCCGGCGCCTCGCCTTCACCCAAATACGCGAAGATAAGACCCAGATACTCGCGAATCGGATAGCTCCTGATACGCGCGGTTTGCGCCGTCGCCGCGTCCTCGGTAGGCATCTCGACGCACTGCCCGCTGCCGTCGTACTTCCAGCCGTGAAAACGACAGCGAATTTGATCGCCTTCGATCCATCCCGCCGAAAGCTGCATGCCTCGATGCGCACAACGAAACGCGACCAGATGCGCCGTTCCGGTTTCGCCACGATAAAGTGTGAAATTCTCGCTCATAATGCGGATCGGTTTCGCCCAGCCGGCTTTCAGATCCTCGGCGATGTAGACTGGATGCCAAAAACTTCTCATGTACCGGCCACTCAACGTGTCAGGGCCGGTGCGAAACAGATCCGAAAGGTTCTCCATAAGAAAGCCTCCGAGCGTGAAATTATTCTTCAGCGAGACCTACCATCGCGCCAATCTTGATGTCAATGAAACCCTAAAAGCGCCGGATCAGATCCTTACGCAGCATACGCTGTAGGGAATCAAACCCGCAGTGATTGCATGGACAACCGCTCCAGGCCTTCACTCTCGCAGTCGCAAGTTATCGCATCACGAGCGGTATCCTTCGTAAGGTCCCTAGGCTTGAATTTATTCGCCTATAAGACAACATTAAGTCACCGCCATTACTGGAAGATTCGAACAGCTGTGGGTGTTCAATCAACGCACCGGTAAAATTTACGCCAAGCTCCAATAACAGAATAAATAGTAAAACAAGATAGAAGAGAAGGCTACTTTTCCGAAAAGTACAGAAAAGTACAAGTGAGAGGAGGCTGCAAAGCAGCCGATCTCTTACGTGAAGCAATTGTAGTGTGGGCAGACTATGAAGGTAGAACCAGAGACGAATCTGCAATTACCGCCAAAGGTAATCTACGAACGTGATATACCCTATTGGCGAGCGGAGTGGACCAAATTCTTGTTTGGTAAAGAACCGTTGCCTGACAACAAACTGATTCATATTGAAGAAGGTCGAAGAGAGGTCTTTAGATCAATAGAACGATTGCACTTAAAATACCCTGTGGAGCGGGAGCTTACCACTGAGGCCTATCTTCTACGACCCAAGGGAGTTAAAGGCAACCTCCCAGGTATCGTCTTTTTTCACGAGAGCGGTCCCACGGCGTTTGAAGCCGCTGGTTCCATAGATCCAAGTCCAGAAACCAGCATCGCTGCCCGGCTCGCAAGAGAAAAATACGTCGTAATTTGTCCAAAATGCTTCATCTACGGTGAGCGTCCGTTGCCTGCGATCGACCCACGTACCGTCCATAGAAGAGAAGTTAAAAAAATGCAGCAGGCACATCCCCAGTGGAAAGGAATCAGCCGGATGATCCAAGATGGGATTCGTGCTGTAGACGTTTTGGGAAAACGTTACCGGGCAAAGACAATTGGGGCCATTGGTCATTCACTTGGAGCTAAGGAGGTCTTATTTCTTATGGCATTCGAGTCGCGCGTCAAGGCCGGTGTCGCCAGTGACGGTGGGATAGGGCTAACGTTCTCCAACTGGCACGACGTTTGGTACCTCGGGCAAGAGATTCGTGAGGAAGGGTTTCCTCTTGATAATCACCAGGTGCTTGCAATGATTGCTCCTCGATCTTTTTTGCTTGTCGGTGGTAAGTATGACAATGACTATGCATGGCCTTTCATCCGTGGAGCAATGCCGCTTTGGAAATCCATGGGTTCACCGAAGAAAATCGGCTGGTTCCGACACGATGCGGGACATCGTTTTCCACCGGTCGCAGAAAAAGAAGCATTCAAGTTCTTGAAACACAGCCTGTAAGCATCTCTAACGAGAGACAACAGAGTTAGGTATGGATGTCCGACAATCTCTGTTTAGAAAGCCACCTCCGGCCCCCCATACTCGTCACAGAATAGTTACCTTCGGAGGCTTTGTCATTTTTCGCTTTGCGTAACGTTGCTCGACTTCGCCAGTTCGCTACTAAACTCACTCATGTCGCTGAGTACGGCTTTAGGAATAAGATTTCCGAAACGAGCTGTGAACACCGGGTTGTTCTCCACCACCATTCCAGCACCCGTGATGGCAGGCAAAATGACCTGTCCTAACAGTTCACGGGTGGCATGCATCAGCCGTTCATTAAGTACCGTAGCGTCGATCGGCATACGCCCGTCCGGCATGAGCTTCGCTACAGTCTCCATCCTGTGCTCCCCGGCGATTCGCTTGGCCTCGCCTGCAGCACGTTCCAATATGTTGTCGAGTTCCTCATTCCAGTCCTCCCAGGCCTCCGGAAAAGCCTTGTGCAACATTAATTCGAACTGAATGTCGGACACCGCGGTCCAAAAAGTTACGTCAGTATCGCAGGGGAACCCCTTATTTTTTAGGTGCGCGTAGAGCCTGTTGATGCTGTCGTTTACATTTTGCTGTACTTTCTCGCTTGCGGGCGAATCTTCACCAAAGCTCGCACGGAATACTGGCAACCACTCGTTCCGGGTTTGTTCAAGCAGTCCATCAACGATGCCTGCGACCCGCAGAGCCTTTCGAAGCGACGTCGTCATCGGCGGAGCCGCAAGGCGACTTGTCGCCAAGGAAGTCGCCTCGTGTGTCTGTTGTGATGATTGATTACCGCGATTGCTCCTAGCTTCTTCGCGAGCAACGTCCTTAGCAGCTTGGATAGCTCCGCTCATGATTGCGCGTGCGATAGTTGAGCCGAGACCCATGATGTCCTCCTTTATTCAAGAGCAATTTACGACGATGATCAGGGTTTATCTCGACACTCTTCGGGAGAAACGCTGACAAGTCTAGGACGCAAAAAACGCGAACGCGCTCACTTCGATGCTCTGGCGCGGCGGCGCGTTGAGCGGAGAGTTGGGATCGGCAAACGAAGTGTGCGGCGTGAAGCGGGCGCGGCCGTCTTTTTCCGAGTCGAAGACTTTAAAGACCAGCGCTTCGTCGCGGCGCATCTCGGGGAAATAGAACCAACGGTGGTTGGGATTGTATTTTAAGCGGTAAGTTTGACCGACCCGGTGCGGGTAGCGGCGCTCTGCCACGAGCAGATCGTCCATTGCGACGCTTTTGGCGTCCGCAAGCGCGAGGGGATTTGCCTGAATCGGCTGATTGATCGCGCGCCAGACTTGAACAATTGCGAAGCGGCGCCTAAGCAACTCGTCGGCCTCGTCGGGAAGAAACTCGCGCACCCGATTGGGTCCGGACCACTCCGTATAGTCATTGTGCGCCGACAGCACCGGCTCGCGGATGAGCTTTTCTTCTCTCTCGGACTCGTCGCCCGAGCGCAATGTGTGATCGAAAATCGCCACGCGCGCAGCTCCCGACATCTTTTTGATCAGTTGCTCGACCTCCGGGTAATACACCGCCTTCAACTGCTCGGCATCGAAAAAGTCAGCTACCTTCGTTTGGTGCGCAACGAAGACGAAACCATTTTCGTCCAACGATAAGCGATCGGCGACCAACCGGCCGTTATTGACCGCCATTCGTTTCCGATCGTCAGATCCGGTCCGACTCCGACGAATATTGTTCGGGCCAAACGTCTCGTTGACGAGTTTCTCACCCGTGTCCATCGTGTAAGGAATATCTGCAGTGACGGTTTCAAGCATAACCGGCGCTCCTTTCTGGATCCAATTGAGCGTAACACCCGGCGCGGTCCATTGGCAACGCACTTAGGATTTGACCCCGGCCGCGGGGGCGACCGATACGCCGCGCATGCCGGCTTTCTCAATCGCGCGTCCGACGAAACCTGACGCTTTCACGTCTTCGATAAAATCGTGGAGGTACTTTGCGCCTTCGTCGCGGCCTTTCAGAATACCGAGCGCTTGTTGAATCACCATGAACCGGCCGTCGAACACACGCGATCCGGGAAGCTTTGCCGCGTTTGCCGCGAGGTGTTGCCTCACCCCGGCGAGCACATCGACCTTGCCGGCATTGAGCAGCTCGAACGCTGCGTCGGGGCTCGACGCGTGCACCAGTTCAGCGTGCTGGATACTGCGGCTCAAAAATAAATCGTAAGCGCTCTTGGCTGACACGCCGATGCGCACACCGTCACTGTCGACGTCTTCGAGGGTGTGAAACTTAGACCCCGACGGAACTAGATAGGTTCCTTCGATTTCGACGTAGGGAGGAGTGAAATCAACCTCGTTGGCGCGACCTTGGTCGATCGCGAGAAACGCGATATCCCAGGCGCCCGTTTTCACCGCCTCGAACATCTTTCCCGCAGATTCGAAGCCGATCAACTCGACGGGCACGTCTGCGCGCCGGGCAAGCTCGCGCGCCAGATCGACCGCCACGCCGTGCAGATCGCCGCTCGTTGAGTCCTTGCCAGCCAGCACTGGGTTTCCATAGTTAATGCCGACGCGTAGCATGCCTGTCGGCGCGAGATCCATACGTAAAGAACTTATGGTCATGAGATGCCCTCGCTCGGAGTTTCTCCATGACAGTATCTACGTGCGCCGAGCGGGTCAAGGTCAGGTCATCACAACCGTAGCGCTGCGGAGGATCGCATGGACGCCGATTTAGTCGAGGCGCAAGACGCGTCAATCTTGATTTCCGTCGAACCGTTACATAAATTTCCATTGGCGATCTATTTTCAATTGCGGTCAAACCGAAAGAGGCGTTCGCCCGGTGTCCACGTGGCAAAGATACCTACTGTTTCAGACTCCAGGTTGGATCATCACTGGACTGATCGTCCTTGGTCTGTGGAATTGGCGATACCTGCCAGGATGGGTCGCCGTTTTCGGTTTGTTTGGCTGGGTATTGAAAGACTTGCTAATGTATCCGCTCCTTCGGCGCGCCTATGAATCGGACGTCAAGCCCGGTTCGCAAGCCCTCGTCGGTACGCGCGGCGTGGCGCAAGATCATCTGGACCCGCGGGGCTACGTGCGAGTCCGAGGCGAGCTTTGGAATGCCGTCGCGAATCCCATTGATCAGGTGATTATTGCCGGAACTGAAGTGGAGATCGTGAGCGCCGAGGGGATGCAAGTCATCGTGACCAGCAGGCGCAAGAATCGCGAAAACTAAATGTCACGTGCGTGCGACCTTCCAATTCTTCCTAGGCGCGGTTGAATTATCTTCGTATCCCGCTGTCGGTTACATCGAGAGTAGAGCGAGCGTTTGCGCGCCGCTTGCATCGAGTGTTTACTGACGTAGTTTACGTCGACTCATCGTGCCGACGAGTTTTCGTAGGAAGTCATTCACAAGGAGAGTTTTTTGCCTCTATGACGATACGTATTGCATCGTTTGTTTTAAGTCTGGCTGGATTACTCGCGCTGATCCTGGGCCTGCTCTTTTGGATCGGCATCGCTTTGAATCTCGTCTCCATGCACATGCTGCTCGGCCTTCTGGCCGTCGGCGCGCTCTGGGTTATCGGTGTCGGTCAGGTGTTTTCCAAAACCGGCAGCTGGATCATCGCCGCTTGCGCTCTGGTCGTCGGCGCTATTACTGCTGTCCTTGGGATGATGCAGGCGTCTTTAATGGTCGGGCCATTTCATTGGGTCATCCAGATCATCCATCTCGTTCTTGGCATCCTGACAATTGGCATCGGCCATATGGGTGCGGCGCGCTACCGCAAAGGGTTGTCGGGATAATGGCTAATCAACAGCAACGTTAGAGATCTCGATTCGGCGGAGTTCGGTCTCTAGATGAGCGGGATACGACCGCGGAAACGTGAATTGATATTCGAGCGGGAAAAGTTCGCGTACGGATCGTTTCGTGCCGATTGGTATCAGCTATTTCTCGTCGAGCTGAAGATTACTGAGTCGGCGTTTCAGCATACCGTTGATAGCGGTTTCTAATTCTCTATGGGTAAAGGGCTTCGCGATATATCCGTCACAGCCGGCCGCTATGCACTTCTCCTGGTCGCCGTTCAACGCTTTCGCCGTCGCCGCTAGTATTGGAATGTCATGGACGGCCGGCATTGTCCTGATCCGGCGCACAGCTTCAAACCCGTTCATCTTGGGCAGGTGGATGTCCATAATGACCAGATCGGGCAACTGCTCCGCGACTCGATCCACGGCTTCCAGCCCGTCCCTGGCGATCATCACTTCATAACCCAAATTTCAGTTCCATCTCGACCACATCGATGGTGGACTCATTGTCCTCGACCAAAAGTACTCGTTTCATCGGATTCATCCCTTTCTTGTTAAATCCTCGACGGAATCAAATTCGAACGTCCTTGACCGCGTCGTGAAGCCAGCGGCCACTTGGGCCGGACTATCCATCTGCTGGTCCGCCACAGCCGTAGGTATCGTTACTATGAATGTCGAACCGCTGCCTTCCTCGCTCTCGACCGCTACTTGTCCGCCGAGGAACTCGGTAAACTTCTTGACAATATAGAGACCCAATCCTACGCCCTCGAAGGGTCTGTTCTCCGAGCTGTCCACCTGGCGAAACATTTCAAAAATAACCGGCAACATTTCCTTTGGGATCCCCACTCCGGTATCCGTCACTTTGAACTCCAGCACGCCGGGATCGGCAATGTATCGAAGCGAAATGGTTATCCTGCCCTTTGGCGTAAACTTGATTGCGTTGCCGATGATATTTTGCAGAATGTGCTTGAGTTTTTCGCCGTCGCTCTTGATTGTCGGAAGTTCCGCGCAACGAACTTCTGAGACAGAATGCTAGCGCGCGGGTTGAGAAGCCGCTTTTTTCCTTGCTTCCGGGAGGTAGCCGTTTTCTTCGAGTGCGTTCACGATCGATGTATTGATCGCTTCGTTGATATCGACTTGGACAACCTTGGTGTTAACCCGCGCGGTGAATTTTTGAATGTTCCTCCAGGTCACGGGGTCCAGAGCGATGTCCAGGCTGATGATCGAGCGAAGGGAATTGTAAGACGTCTCCGCATCTTCGTCGGTGCTTAAGCGAAGGTGTTTTTTCAAAACCGCAGCCAATTCCTTTTTGTTGCGCGCATCGAGAATGTAGACGATCGCGTCGATCATGCCCTTGGTTTGGCGCGTCATGAGGTCCGGCGCGTTGGCGATCCGCTCGCTGCGGCTGCAAATCCCGACGGTTTGAAAAGGAATTCGAAGTTCCGTCGAGTTGACCAGCGACCGCATACCGCCGCGCTTGGCCACCGCGGCCGACGGCAACGTAACCACGGCGGCATCGATGTTCGAACTCAGTAGCGCTTGAACGATGGTCGCTTCCTCACCGATGACACGCATTTTCATGCCAGTCCTATCGGGGTCGATGCCGACACCATCCAACACCATCATGGTCGCCAGCCAAAAGCCGCCGCCGATACTTTGCACGCCGATGGTTTTGCCGCGCAGCGCCGCCAGCGATTCGATCTCCTTGCGCACAACCAGCTCGCGCGAAATCCCTTTTATCGGAGATGCGACGCAGGCGATTTTCGCCCCCGGTCACGCCGCTCAACACGTTGGCCACCGAGGGAAGGAATACCGGCACCTGACCGGAGACCAGATCCGACAAGCTGATTTGCGCGTTGCGCACCTGAAGCAAGCGCGCGTCGATGCCATGTTTCTGATAGAGCCCTTTATCGATCGCCACCCAATAGGCTCCGATGGTTTCATTATGCCCGCCATAAGCCATAAGAACAGTGTCTTCGGCGCGGGCGTGCGCAAGGTTTGTAAAATTTAAGATGAAGGATATGGAGATCCAGACTCGCCAACGGCGCAAAGGAAAACACACGAATCACCTCCCGCGGTTGGGCGGAATGCTAGGCCGGAGGTGATCGAACTGTCAACCACGCCATTCTGTCTACGGAGCAAAGACACAGAATCAAGCATCGGAATGCATGAAGAACTGCCGGCCGTCGCGTCGCAATTTTTCCGTCACCGCGGATCCTATCTATCTTGACGTCGCTCTTTCGATCGTTCATTTGTATTGGCGCTAACCTTCAATTACTTAAGACGGCTAGGGGTGCTGCGTCGAGGGAAAACGCCAATTTTGTAGTCTAGAGGAGATCGATATCATGGTTGAAGTCAAAAATTTCTTTGAAGAGGAGGTTGAACGCAACAAGGGAATCCGTAATTTCAAACTGTGGCGCACCGAGCACGCGACGTTTTGGGTGCGTACGCCGCACAAAGAGTATGTCTTAAAGCCCTACGACATGGTCGTGCTCACCGCAAGACAGCCGTACCAACTTTGTAACACCGGCGAAGGCCGTCTGCTTTTACTCGTCGCCGGCAACTCAGGCGTCGACGGCAAACCGAGAACGCGTGTGCCCGAGATCGCGAGCCACCTGCCTGTGAGTGAACCGATCGTCGTGTAAAGCTCAGGACGATGCCAGGGTCTGATCGTTGAATACTCTCAGGCAACAGCCTTCTAGTCGAGCTGCGTGCTCCTTGTGTTTTGCGTTCGTGGCTCGAGTTCGCAGAACAATCACGCATCACGAGCACGTCGGACGTTAAACCCGAACGGAGATGAACATGGGATCTGATACCGTACCGGTTCGATGGCGAGTCACAATCATGACGATCGTCGTCGCGCTGTTGTTTTTTCCGCTGTCCGCTTTCTCTCAAAACCCCTACTACCACGGCAAGACGATCACCCTCGTGCAATCTTCTGACGCCGGCGACACTTCGGACACGATGGTCCGCGCCGCGCTCCCTACTTTGAAAAAACATATTCCCGGCGAGCCCGCCATCAAGCTGCAGTTCATGCCCGGTGGCGGCGGCACCAAGGCCGCCAATTTTATTTTTAACAGCGCCCGCCCCGATGGTTTGACGATCGGACGCATCGGCGGCGGCCTCGTCGCCAATGCCGTGCTCGGCGCGCCCGGTGTTTTATACGATCTCAACAAACTTATCTATCTGGGCTCGGCGCACAGTACCTACCATTGGGTTTTCCTTACCCGCGCCGCGCTGAATCTGAGGAGCGTCGATGCGCTGCGCTCGGCGTCAGCGCTGAGAATCGGTTCTCAAGCGGTGGGCCACTCCAACTATTTCGTCGGCCGGCTTTTTGCCTGGCTGATGGGTCTCAAGGAGCCGAATTTTCTGGTCGGCTATTCCGGCGGCGAGCAAGATCTCGCTTTGGTGAGAGGGGAATTGGATGGCCGCATCAACAACGCCGACACCTTGACCCGGCGCAACGCCGACTTGCTGGCCAAAGGCGCGATCAACGTGCATGCGATCATGGAAGTGCCGAAGGGATTGAAGCAGGCGGGCTTCGAGCACTTACCGGAGATCGAGAGCTTCGCCAAAACGGAAAGGGAGCGCAAACTGCTGCGCATGGTTCGGGACTTTAGACAGGTCGGCTCGCCGTATATATTATCGCCCGGCACGCCGAGGGAACAGGTGAAAATTCTCCAAGACGCCATGGTGAAAGTTTTCAAGGATCAGGAGTTCTCAAAAGAATATCTAAAGCTGGTCGGCGAGGAGCCGACTCCGGTCATGCCGGATGAAATGGAAAAGCTCGTCAAAGAACTGCCGCGCGACCCGGAGACGGTCGCGCTGTTCAAAAAAATCAACGAGGCAGGTCAATTGCCGCCGCGTTAGCGCGCGTGATGGAAAGGCTCCACGTAAGAGCTAAGCACGTAAAACCCGTTTGCGCCCACCGTCACTGAATTTAGGTTCTTGCGTTCTCGGCGAGCACCGAGAGCAAAAGAATTTCTTGGCTTGGCAATTTACCGGCGCGGGCGGCGCTCAGTATTTCGCCAAAACGTCGAGCAGCTTTTGTGCGCCGGCCGGCGGCTTGACGCTGCCTGACAAGATATCCGCCGGAAAGGCGGCCTTACCGTAGTATTGCTCGTTCGCTTCATACCGGGTTGCGATCACCGTGCCCTCCAGTGAAACCCCGGCAAAAATTCCTTGAGTGCGGCTGTACGTGTAAATCGCCGCCTGCGTCGTCACGCCGGCCTCGGCGGAACGTCCGATGGGACCGATCGCCGCGCTGAGGTTGCCGCCGAGAGTAACGTTGCTGCCTTTAGAGAACGCGTTTACGGCCTCCTGGGTGTTGAGAATGAAGACGTATTCAGAGACCTGCACACCGGCTTGGAAACCGACCCCTATCCCGCCGGTACCGATGGCCGAAGGACCGCTCCACCCTTTGTCGGTGCGCGCAATGACGAGTCCGGTGCCGCCCCTGCCGCTTACAACAAACCCAGCTTTGGCGACCGTGATAATCGCCAGGCCCTTCGCGTCGCGCAGGACCGCCGTCGGAATCGCCTTCTCGGGTATCTCCTGGAAGCGTTCGATGATCTCTACCGCTCGGTCCACATCTTCCTGCAAATCGGCTTGCGCAGCCGAAGCCGCAAGGCAGAGGGTGAATACCATCGTGACTAAGAAAAACACTCTAACTTTCATCGAGCAGCCTCCTCTGTGGCAATTGTAACAATCGAAATATTGGCGTCGTCAATTGCACAGTAAACTATAGCTACCGATGCCACAATAACGGGACAGGAATTCCCGTCGCAAAGAATTTTCGTCTTCGGCTTTCTGTCAATTCCGGTGGTAGACGGTATATCCAGATCTCAGAGGCGCTACCACAACTTGCCAATCCAAAAAACAACGATGGCAACGAGCCGTTCGTGGCCCATGATCGCCGTGCGTTCATTTCCAGGCAAAATGTGACAAACGCTTACCCTGCTCTTAATTGGATTATGGCGTGTGCGACGCCACGACGCGCTTGATTTCCTGGTTCGTCAGCGGTTCTTTGAACATCTCGTTGCGCATGTAGACTCGTTGCAGACTAACTTCATGCACCGCCTTCTTCATTCGCGCCAGATCCTGCTTGTTCCGCACGGCTCGCGCCGCTTCCCTCGCAGCCTGTTTATAGTGGTTTTTCTCGTCCTGATACACGATTTCCATCGCGCCAGCGATCATTCTTTCGAGCCGGCCACCTTTTAACTTTCTTCCTTCGAGAAACATCCGCGCGCCGCCACCTTCCGTGACGAGCACCGCGGCTTTATCAACAGCCGACCCTGAGGTCGCGTAGTATCTACGTATATCGCCGAGTTTTTTCTCCTGAGGCAGTTGAAATGTATCTGCGACGGAAACCGGATGGCCGAGAAGATATTCGAGTACGTCGGCCATGAGCACGTAGTGATTGAACTCCTGCGTGAGTTGCTGCAGGAGCGAGTGGTACGCGTGTCGGTTGATGGTTTTGTCGATTTCCGGAAAACTCGCCACCAGACTGTTCAGCTCCTTTTGAAGCCCGGTGAAATAACCGTCGACCGGATGAAGCTCCTTCCATAGCTGCGCCTTGAGCCAAAAAATGTGATCCTCGCGCGTCGGCTTGCTCTTGAAAAATCGCCGAACGATTGTCGCCTCAGTTGTCCAATAGGGGAGTGCCGTCGCTATCAACTCTTGGTCAATAACCTTCATGCAACGATTTTCTTCTTATCGCCCGGCCGCAATCTGCGACAGCCAAACTTCGCTTCGTAATCATTCACGGAGTCCGGCATTAGAACATTAGAACCAATTCCAGCCATATCGATTAGCGACTCACCAACGACGACATTCCTTTGAACGTGAGCTTCTGCATGCCATTGCCGGTGGCAGCCACGTAGATGTTACCTTTCGCATCCGTCGCGATTTGGTGACCGCCGCCGAGCATGCCGGGTCCCTCGATGCTTCCCACGATCTCAAGCGTTTTCCGATCGACGATCGAGATTTCCTTGCCGTTGCCGACGTACAGGAACTGCTGCTCCGCGTCCGGCGACAAAGCCAGATTGCGCGCAAACGGCGTGCTGGTCTTGACCAGTTGCTTGACGAACTTGCCGTCGCTCGTGAACATCTGCACGCGCCGGTTATCCCGATCGGCCACGTACACCGTCCCATCGTTGGCCACGCGGATGGCATGCACGATGCTGAAATTCTGCGGACCCGCAGCGTCCGCGAAGTTTGGTTTTGGAACATTCTCACAATGGTCGTCGTCCAGGGGTTTGTTGGCAAACGCACCCCACATCCGTTTGAACGCGCCGGTATCCGCATCGAAGACGATGACACGATGATTGCCGTAGCCGTCCGCCACGAATACTTCGTTGGTCTGCGGATGGACCCAAACGTCCGCCGCGCGATGCACGTTCTTGGTGTCGGCGTTGCCTTGGCTTTGGTTGCTGCCACCGATTTGCAGCACGAATTTGCCGTCCTGGGTAAACTTCAGCAATTGGTCATCGGCAACCGCCTTGAGCCCGGGAAGCTTAAGTCCGGGGCAGTTGTTTCCGCCCAACCATATGAAACCTTTGTAGTCGACATGGATGCCATGTTCCCGCTCAATCCATTCGTAACCGCTGCCCGCCCCACCCCACGCTTTGATGAAATTGCCCACCGCATCGAACACAAGGATCGGCGGCGCCGCCATCGAAGCCTGATCGGGTTTGAGCGTGCGCGGACGGTGCAGAACCCACGCATTGCCTTGTGCATCGATGGCGATGCTGGATACATCACCGAGCTTCCACTTTGCCGGCACCTTCGGCCATGAAGTGTCAACTTCGAACATCGGCAGGTTACGGCCTTTTGCCTCGGACGTCTGCGCGGCCGCCTCCGTTGCGAAATGCCATGTATCTTCCACGCCCGCAATCATGACCCATGCAATTAGAACTGCCCGATTTAAATGCTTGTGCATCATAGCTCGCCTCCAAGAATCAAACGCAATCGGGATTCGAGTCCGGGATAAGACCCTGCAAATTATTCGAGCCGTTCAAGATGTCAGCTACTTTTTTCCCAGCGAGTTAATAAAGCTGTAATCAATCATCTCGTTCAGAGTTACTTTTCCCTTGAGCCGGCCGGTCTCGACCTCCTGCTCGACCGTAGCGGTGATGCCAGCGTCGAGAATCCGGCCGTCGAGCGGGAAGGAGTCGCGGTATTCGTCGTATCCTGCCGCAGCTTCAGCGGCATCGAGCCCGACATATTTTCTGAGCGTACGAATGCCGTCCTCCCGGTTTTCGCGTGTATGTTTCACGCCTCTCTGATAGGCGCGCAAGAATCTCATCGTTTGTTCCTTCTCTTTGCCAAGCCACGCCTCGCGCGCGACAAAGCCGACGTTGGTCCAGTTGGGATAAAGATCCTTGAGATCGAAGAGCTTGTTCATGCCGACCGACTTGGCCCGCTCGGTTACCGGAAACCATAGAATCGTCGCATCGACGATCCCGGTCGCCAGCGTCGTAAAACGGGCCGGCGTGGCACCGATCTGCAACATGGTGACGTCCTTGGGATCGACGCCCGATTGACGTAACGCGGAGCGGGTGAGAAATTCGGACAGCGAGCCGAAGCGGCTGATCGCAAACTTCTTCCCTTTGCCGTCCTTCAGCGACTTGAGTTTAGGACTGCCGTAGATCTGAAACGGCATGAGATTGGAGATCGCCCAGAAGTTTTTGATGTCGACGCCGCTGGCCCGAGCGAGCACAGTTTCCGGCACTCCACCCGCCATGATCTGGACGTCACCGCCGATGACCGCCTGGAGATTCGTTGCCCCGGCATTGAACATCACGACGAGCACGTCCAAGCCCTCGTCCTTGAAGAAACCCTTGTCTTGAGTGAGATAGATCGGCAGGAACGCCACATTCACCGTCGACACGCCGACGACAATCCGGGCATCGACCAGTGAAAGCTTCAGGCTGCCGACGCTGATCAATGCCACTGCAAGCCACGCCCTGCGCCAACGCATCATTTCTCTCCTCCCGTCTGCGAAACTAGGTTAGTTCATGGACAGCCGTCAAGCACAAAACAAAAGCGGTGAAGATTGCCATCGACCGTAGGTTTTCTACACTCACTGGGGGTTGTTTATTACCTGCCGTCGCGCGATCCGCAAAACGGCATTATTCGTCTCGACATCGACGAATGTTTACTCGCTCCCGTCTCCAAGCCCGCGGGTTCTCCGCCGCCGGCGTGATAATTTTATATTGACGAGACCAACGGAAATTGACTAGCGTCCTTGGGAGACGGGTAGTGCAATCTGTCATTACCAAGCACAACTGCGCGCGCGCCATTTAATATCCGAGGTCGGCTATGAAATCACAAAATATTGTGTTCGTGCACGGCCTGCTCGGCTGGGGACCTTCTGAGATGCGCGGGCTTCCATACTGGGGCTACGCGTTAAAATTAGATACGAGCGGGTTTAATGTCCATGAAGCGAGCTGTGGCCCGATCAGCTCGTTTCATGATCGCGCCTGCGAGGTCGCCGCGCAAATCAAAGGGACGAAGGTCGATTACGGGAAGGCTCATAGTGAATCCGCCAAACATCGACAATTCTCCGATGATTACTCGAACAAGGCGCTGGTCAAGAATTGGTCGGCTGAAAACCCGGTTATTTTAGTCGGGCATAGCGCGGGAGGACATACCGGTTTGCGGCTGCAGCGCCTGCTTGCGGAGGATTATTGGGGCTGGGGTTCTAGCGCTGACTGGGTCGAAGCGATTATCAATATTTCGGCGGTCCTCAATGGCAGCACGCTACCGTACATGTTGGGCTGCGATAAGAAAACTGGATTGCTGACGGGACCCATCGGTAATTTTATCGGCACTGTCGCGCAGATTTTCGTGACGGCGGGGAACGGCGCGGGGCTGATGCCGACTCTCTACGATTTTGATCTGGATCAATGGATTGGCGATTGCCCTGACAAGAGTTTGCCGGGAATCTGCGCGGCTTTGGAAAAAAGTGACTTTGCCAGAGGAGAAGACAATCTGGCTTTCGATCTCACTTTGCAGGGCGGGGTTAAGGCCAACAAGGCAGTCCAGACTCATCCGCGTACCTACTACTTAGCCGTAGTCACGCAGCAAACCACCAAGGCTTGGTTTAGTTCCAACCATTATCCTGATCCGTTGATGAATCCAGCGCTGCGGCCGCCGCCCTATACCAAGGGGTCAAAGCGAATTTTGACGTTGATCCGATTCCCGGCTGGGGCACGGGGGATTTACAAATCAGCGCATGGCGGGAAAATGACGGCGCGGTAAGTGCGATTTCTCAAAGATATCCATTTACCGCAGGGCAGCACTCGGTAGGCGACGAAGGCATATTTGATCGGCAGTCCATCGATAAAGGCAAATGGTATTTTGAGAAAGCAGAAAAAAGTACCGGGAGAAGCTTCGATCACTTGGATGTGGGATTCGGTTATCTTAGCGACCCGACGATCGTGGAAGCACACAAAACGCTCTACCGAAATATCTACCGGCTTTTGGCGAGATTGCCGTAAACCTGATGATAGTATTTGCCCAATCGTCGCCGAAGGTTGCTTAGCCCGCGAGTTCTTGACGAACCGTCGTCGTCAGCGCGATCCAGGTGCCGCGGCCCCATAGGCCACAATAGCGCCTTAGAATGAACGGCAAAGCCGTTTCATAGCCCTGCCATTTCTCATATTTCGGCAGCTTCATTTCCTTCTCCACGGGGTCCCAGCACCTGCCCTCGCGCGCGGCCGTCCTCACCTCGGTCGATGCGTCCTGCAGGAGGGTAAGAATATCTTGCGCATCCTGCTTCGTGCCGAGCCTCCCGCCCGTTCAGCTGCGCAGCAGCGGGCGCAAGCTGCGAACATATCTGGCAGCTTCTCGAGGTTCCAGATCGCATCGCAAAGCTTGCGCGCGCGAGATCTGCCAGTGACTCGGGCGCGAACGAGGGGAGGCCGTTGCAGATTTGGGACGATTGGATGCGCTTCCTTATATTTGTTTTATTTTGCCGCCGCAGGACTAGCGGCAGGCCTGATACGCTTCAGCAGTCCCTGGTTGATGGCGACAGCGGCCAGCAGCGCGAGCCCGACTATCGAACTGATGAGCTCGGGAGCGATCAGCAGAATCGCGGGAACGAAAAGCACCACCCGCTGCCACATCGAAAGCGCACCGAGCAGATAACCGTGCAGGCTCGCGGCCAAGGTCATCACGCCGATCACGGCGCTCGCGAAGGCCAGTACCGTGACATACCAGGGGCCGATCATCAGCAGTGCCGGCTCGTAAACGAACATGAATGGCACGATGTAGCCGGCTGCGCCGACGCGCATAGCCGCCCATCCGGCGTCCCACATATTGGCCTTGGCGAGAGTCGCGGCGGCAAATACCGCGAGCGCCACTGGCGGGGTGATCGCCGACAGGATCGCGAAATAAAACGCGAACATGTGGGCAGCCGGCGTTACCGCGCCGAGCTTGATCAGCGCCGGCACGAGCAGCGCCACCATGACGATATAAGACGGCGTGGTCGGCAAGCCGAGCCCTAGCACGATGCCGGCGATCGCGGTCAGCAGGAGCGCCAACGGCAGCATGTTCTGCGATAGTGAGACAACGAATTGCGTGAAAGTGATACCGAGGCCGGTGATCGTCGTGGAGCCGATCACGATGCCGGCGCAGGCGCAGGCGATGGCGACCGGGAGCGTGCCCTTCGCGCCCTCTTCGAGGGCACCGAACGCACTCATCCAGGTAATGCCTGTACGCGTGGTCTGGCGCAGCAGCGCCGTTGGTAGGCAGGCGAGAGTCGCGACTAGCGCGCAAAGCGGCGCGCTGTAGCCGGCAATGAGACCGACGAAGACGATGAAGATAGGGACGAACAGGTGGCCACGCTCACGCATGACTTCGCTCAGCTTGGGAAGCTCCGCCTTCGGAACTCCCAAAAGGCCGTAACGCTTGGCTTCGAAGTGCACCGCAAAGAACACCGCCACGTAGTACAGGATCGCCGGGATGATGGCCCAGATCGTCACCTGGAAGTACGAAACCGCGAGGAATTCCGCCATCACGAATGCCGCCGCGCCCATTACCGGCGGCATGATCTGCCCGCCCGTTGAAGCGGTGGCCTCGACTGCCGCCGCGAAGTGGGGACGGAAACCGCTGCGCTTCATGAGCGGGATCGTCATCGGACCATCCACCATGACGTTTGCGACCGCGCTGCCCGAGACGGTGCCGAACAGGCTCGAGCTCACGACCGACACCTTGCCCGGCCCGCCTGCGGTATGCCCGGTAATCGAAACCGCAAAATCCATGAAGAGTTTCCCCACGCCACTCTTCTCCATAAAGGCGCCGAACACTACGAATAGCATCACGTAGCTCGCGGAAACGCCGAGCGTCGAGCCGAATATTCCCTCGGTGGAGAGATACAGCTGCTCCATCAGTACCGAAGCTCTGACGGTTGAGAAAAAAATCGGATACGCGAGAAAGCCGATGGCGGTGAGTGACAACCCCCAGCCGAGCACACGGCGGGTAGCTTCAAGCACGAGGAGTACGGCGAGGATCGAATAGAGCTTGTCGGATAACGTCAGCTCGTCTATGTAGATGATGCGGTTGATGACGTAGTCGTAGTTGATGAAGATGTGCAGGATGAAGCCCCAACTCGCGGCGAGCATCAGCAGATCCACAAGACGCCAAGCCCACCCACCGCCGGGTTTGAGCGGGTAAAGCAAAAAAATGAGCGTCATGGTAAACAGCAGGTGGGTGCCGCGGAAGAAGTAAGCCTCAGGCGGTCCAATCGCCGCCACGTACATGTGATAGAGCGACATCGCGATCGCGATGATCGAGATCAGGAGCTTTAGGAACTTCGCTTGCGGAGCCGTTGCGGCCTGTTCCTCGTCCACTTGTATTTCTCCAACCCAACGCAGTTCGGACATGTCGCCGCTGCTGCAGTGCTACTCCGCCGCGATCAGTTCGCTTTCGCTTCTTTGTAAAACTTTGCCGCGCCGGAGTGGAACGGCACACCCACGTCCTCGGCCATCATCTTAGGCGTCAGGCCCGTAATCGCTTTGTTCACTAAAGTCATCTCGCTCACGTTTGCGGCCATGGTCTTTACCATGTTGTAGACCAGCTGTTCCGGCAGGTTGCACGCCACCACGATGTGCGTGGCGTATCCGATCACGTCCAGCGGCTTGTCCTGCCTGGGATAGGTGTTCGCCGGGATCGTGCTTCTGGAATATCCCGGATTGATCTTTTTCATGTCCGAGAAGATCTTGTCGTCGATCCCGATCAGTTTGATTTCGCGTGCGCTCGCGAGGTCCATTACCGAGGACGCGGGCACAGTGGTACCGAGGGTGAACGCCTGCGCGTGCCCATCCTTCATCAGATCAACGGCGTCGGTGTAGGACGCCTGGAAGCTCGCCTTGACCTGGGAATAGGTTAGACCGTGCACCTGCAGGATATGCTGCGTGACGAGCTCGGCCGTGTTGCCCTTGGGTTGCACGACGATGGGTTTGCCCTTGAGGTCTGCAACCGAATTGATCTTCGCGCTCGCCAGTACCACGACCTGGAAGTACTGCGGGTAGATATTTGCCAACTGGCACACCTTGGTCACCTTTTTGGGATAAGGCGGCCGGCCTTCGATCCCGTCCACCGTCGTGATGGTGTTGGCGAAGCCAATATGCGCCTTGTCTTCGTCCACGCCGCGTACGTTCGCGATGCCTGCGCCGGGTGTTGCGGTGACCTGCAGGCCCGGGATCGCTTTTTCCCACATTCCCTTCAGCGCGCCGCCGAGCGGGACCCACACCCCGCCCTGCGGACCGGTCATGAACGTGACCTGTTGCGCGGCAGCCGGACCGCAGAGAAACGCGAACACAGCCAAGGCAGTCAGCATCTTGCGGATAGCGAACATTGTCCCCTCCTATTTAAATAATGAATTTTATTTTTGAGGCCGGACGCGGAGAACTGACAATCGGCTCCATCAGCGACGGCAAGGCGGCTATTTACGAGTCGACAAATACCAATCATCCGATGCCCCTTCGAGGCGGACGCTAGTCGATAAGGGAGCGTCATGTCAACCGACCTTGAGCACTGATTTGTTCACGTTTCGTCAAGGAAACAATTTGCAAATCCTAGCTCCGGCATCAGCCGCGGAGTAGCAGACGCACGCAGCGAATGTCGCGAACCTGCTCCAGCTTCCAGACAGCGTCGCACAGCTTGCGCGCGCGGGCCTTGCCGATCACCGGTGCCATCAGGTCGAAGCTTTTCTCATCGACTTCGGCGCGCGTCATCGGATTCTCCGCGCTGCCGCGTACGCCTTTAGTGTGATGCTTGAGCTCGCGTCCGTCGCGCAGCCGGATCTCGACGATGCCTTGGCGGCTCGGCATCGCCGCGGACAACGCGTCGTCGCCCCGGAGTTCGACGCGCTTGCGCAGCGCCAAAACATTACGCTCGCGCATGCGCTTGCGATCGTGCGATGTTTGGAAAGTGATGGTGCCGTCGATCAACATGATCGCGCACATGTGCTGCAGGCAAATGTCGGGCATATCGCGATTGTCGACGGTGTTCGCGCCCTGGTGCGCCACACGCACCACGACTTGGTCAACGTCTTCGGCTTTGATGCCGTGCTCGCGGATGAGCTCGCGCAGCGAATCGAGGGGCGCCTGGATCGGTGAGCCCACCGACCAGCGTTTGATGTTCGTGTTGACGATTTCATAAGTGGCGCCGAGTCCGCGAGTCAGGACGTCGGGATCGGGCTTGCGGCCGTAGGCGACAAAAAAGCTGCGTTCCCCGGCGAACACGTCATCGACGCCGGTGAAACCATGGGCGACCATCGTGGCCGCCGCGACGCCGTTGCGCGCCGGCATTCCGCCAAAATCGAATGCCTTTTCGATATGCTCCCCGTCGCGCATCCAGCACGAGACACCAGAGGCTTGTTGGGCGGTAAACGAGAGCGTGTGACGCACCTCGCGCTCTTTTAATCCCGCCAGAGCCCCGGCGGCCGCGGCGGCTCCGAACATCGGTCCGAAACTGTGTGTCGAATGGCCGTCCTCGCGGAACTGATATGCGTGGAGCGACAGCGTCAACCGGCAGCCGACGTCGTAACCGAGTGCCACTGCGCGCACCAGCGCCGCTCCGCTCCGTCGTTCGCGCTCGGCCATGGCCAGCGCTGCGGGAACAATCCCGCAGCCAGGATGTGTCAGCGACGGCGCATGCGAGTCGTCGGTTTCGTCGGCGTGCGCGAGCATGCCGTTGGCCAATGCGGCGTTTACGGCGGTCGTAACAAGATTACTACCGATCACCGATGCTTCTTTGACGCCACCGAGAGTTTTGACATAGCCGATCGCTTTAATGCCCGGCGCGAGACGCGATCCGGAAATCATTGCCGCGATGGTATCGAGGATGTGATGCTTGGTCTTCTCGACCACCGCGGGCGGGAGCGGCCGGCGCAGCGCCGCTGCAATGTAAGCGCTCAGCCGGCCCATGACCGGCGATATTTCCGCAGCTGATGGCCTGCTCATATGAATAGATAGAGGCTGTGCTAACTCAACCTTATCGAAGCGTTCGCGTCGATCGATGACCTAAGACTTCATTGTTTACTGAGGATACTTTCTTAGCCCCGCGCAATTGTAAAACTCAACGAAAATAGCGCAGCATCTCGCTGTTGTACTTGTTGTATATCGCGCTCGACGCCGGCTTGATAACAAACAGCTTGCGGCCCTGCATCAATCGCGGTGGATTGGGCAGGATATCCCTGCGCGCCGGGATGCGGCTCAGCTGGCGCATGAAAGTTTGTCCCTCCTCCGATAGGATGAAATCGAGATAAAGCCGCGCCGCGGCGGGATGGGAGTTTTTGGCGGTGACGGCGATGCCGATCGGATAGACGAACCACGGATCGAGCGGCACCCAATCGATCGGCGCGCCGGTCTTTTTGATCTCTTCCACGCCTGTCGGATATTGCGAAATGAGCAAGGGGAATTCGCCGGCCATCATCAGCTGATTCATCAGCGAGCTGCCGATGCGCGCGTGAATGTTCTGCTTGCTCAGCGCCTCCATGTATTGTCTTCCCTTGTCTTCACCCATGAACTGCAGCATGGCGAAGTACCACTCGGTGTGGCTGAGCACGAAACCCATTTTCCCCTTCCATTTCGGCAAGAGCAGCTCTTGATAGCTCGCGGGCACTTCGTCGGGTTTCACGAGACGCGAATTGTACGCCATGGTGACGGCATTCAAATAAGTTGCGTTCCAGTAGCCGTCTTTGTCGCGCAGCGCGTCGATGTATCCTTCGCGCTCCGGCGAGTAATACTTGGCCAGCAGGCCTTTCTCGACTAAATTCATGATCGGAAAGACACTCGACTGATAGACGTCGGCAAGGTAAGTGCCGGTGCGCGCTTCGAGCAAATAACGGGCGAGCAGCGCGTCTTTGCCGGAGCTGTAGAACTCCATGTTAATAAAGGGATACTTTTTTTCGAACGCGGATTTCAAAGCTCTGGCGTCCGACGCATTTGAGGAAACGTAGACTAAAACCTTGCCTTCTTTCTTGGCCTCTTCGATGAGCTTGGCGCGATCTTTGGTTTGGCTCTGGGCGTTTGCCGATGACGCCAGGCAAATAACCAGCAGCAGCACGAATCGCTGCACGTTCATGACTTTCATATCGTCCTTCCTGACTGCAACAGCAATTTTCTGTTAGTGCCGAGGAACTGACGACCCGCAGCGGCGCGTTGCCGACCACCAATCGACTTGCGCAAATTGACCAGCCCGACACCGAACTAAGATCAGCCTTACTGCGGACACAATTTCGCTGTCAACCGTCAACTGAACGGCCCTCGGCTCCAAGCCAAGGGGTTCTGAATTTGTCGATTGGAAGTCGACTTTGTTCCCGTCATTCCGGCGGAAGCCGGAATCCAGACGGTTCTGGAACTTGAACCGCAAAACGAACCTGGATGCCGGCGTTCGCCGGCATGACGAACTTTCACTTCTTACGACCCACTGGCCACGTGCTCCCGACAACCGGTAACGCGGACATAATACAGCTCAAGGGCGACGGCGTTCACGAGCGACGGTCGAGATCATCTGTTGATTTGACAATTCGGCGGGAGTACGAGAAAAGCGAATATCTAATCCTGGATGAGAAGACGCGTGCAGCACAATTTTTAGTATCATAAGGAAGATAACCATGATTATCGACATCCACGGCCACGTTTCCGCGCCGACCGAACTCTGGGCTTACAAGGCTAACCTGCTCTCGGCGCGCGGCGCGCACGGGCGCGGCGGCGTCAATGTATCGGATGAGGAAATCCGCGCGGCGGCTAATCGTAAGGAAAACTGGGCGAAAGGCCATCTGGATTACATGCGCGATCACGGCACCGATGTGCAGCTTATTTCGCCGCGGCCGTTTCAGTTGATGCAGTCGGAGAAGCCGGCCAAGCTCGTTCACTGGTTCACCGAGGAGTGCAACAACATCATCCACCGCCAGATGAAGCTTTTTTCCGGCAAGTGGATCGGCGTCTGCGCCCTGCCGCAAACGGCGGGCGATCCGATTCAAAATGCGATTCCCGAACTCGAACGCTGCGTGAAGCAGCTCGGATTTGTCGGTTGTCTCTTGAATCCCGACCCGTACGAAAACAGCGGCACGGAAGCGCCGCCGCTCGGCGATCGCTACTGGTATCCGCTCTATGAAAAGCTCTGCGAGTTGGACGTGCCGGCGCATATCCACGGCACGGGCTCGCGCTCGGAGCGCAGTCCTTACTCCGTGCATTTTATCAATGAAGAATCCATTGCGGTCTTCGGTCTAGTCAACTCGAACGTCTTGAACGATTTTCCCAATCTTAAAGTCATCGTCAGTCACGGCGGTGGCGCGATTCCCTACCAGCTGGGCCGCTTCGAAGCGCCGTCATTGCGGCGCGGGACCGGCGGACGATTTTCGGACGGCATGCGCAAACTCTATTACGATACAGTGCTGTATACCGAAGATGCGCTGCGTCTGCTGATAAAAACAGTCGGCGTCGACCGCTGCCTATTCGGCACCGAGTGCCCGGGCGTGGGATCTTCCGTTGACCCGGCAACGGGCCGTTCCATGGACAACGTCAAACCGATGATCGAGAACATCGAGTGGTTGAGCGCGGCGGATCGCAAGAAGATCTTCGAAGACAACGCCAGGGCGGTGTTCAATTTGAAGGTTGAATGACGGCGACCACCAAAATGTTATCGGGTCTGCCCATGCCACGATGCTATGTGAAAATTGCACGTCCCCCGTTTAGATGATATTCCATACTTGTGCGTTCGAGAATCGAAAGCCAACTTATTTAACCCTCCGTGCTTCTCCGCCTGTCTCTCACATTTGAACTCAAACTTTGGGAACGCAACCGGCACGTGATCCCACGGCATCATTGGAATAGCCGTGCCTTCTGGGCATTCGTTGAAACTACCGATAATGCACTCGACTGTTGAAAGGAAAACGGGGTGAGCATCAAGGACGCAAATAAGCTTCCATCGAACTCCATTCTAAACACCGACATCTGCATCGTCGGCGCGGGGGCGGCAGGCATTACGCTCGCGCAAGAACTAAACGGAACTCCGCAATCTGTCTGCCTCCTCGAAAGCGGCAGCTATAATCCGGATGAAGAGGTACAGTCCCTTTGCGATGTTGACGTGGCTGGCTACCCTGTGCGCGAAAACTTCATGGCGCGCGCGCGCTACTTTGGCGGCACCTGCAATCTCTGGGCGGGCCGCAGCATGAAATTGACGGAGTTCGATTTCGAAAAGAGAGATTGGATTGCCAATAGCGGCTGGCCCATCAGTTACAGCGAGGTGCAAAACTACTACGGCAAAGCCGCCGAGATCCTCAAATTGCCGTCTTTCGAAAGCTTCGAAAACATCACCTTGAAACGCGGCTTGAGCCAAGCGGAGCGAGCGCTTTTCGATAACGCCGACCTTAAACCCAATATCTCATTGTGGGGCATAAAACCGTTGCGGTTCGGAGCGGCGTACAGATCGAGGCTCGCAAGATCTCGCAATGTGACGGTTTACCTCAATGCCAACGTCACCGAAGTCGTGCTGAATTCAGAAGGGACTTCGGTGGATGAGGTGAAGGCAGCGACGTTAAGTGGAAATCGGATGACTCTGCGGGCAAAGGTCTTCATCCTGGCCTGCGGCGGAATGGAAAATGCCAGACTATTGCTCGTTTCGCGCGGCGTGCAGCCCAACGGCATAGGGAACCAATTCGACCTGGTGGGCAGATTCTTCATGGATCACCCAAGAACGGTATTCGGCAAAATCCGGCTTTTCGAGAAGCAAAAGCTACCCTTGCTCCTGGCGGTGCCGTTGCGCGAGGGAATGGGACAGATCAGCGTCCAATTGTCCGAGAACGTGCAACGTAAGGAGGGCCTTTTAAACAACTATCTCAGCCTCGAGCGGCAATGGTCGCCGCAGGCGGCGAAGGCATATCAATCGTTTGTTCACTCCGCGAAAATACTCCTCAGGCGAGGTTATTCCGGCAAACGCTTTACGTTTTCCGACGTGAAATTGGCCAACATCCCGGAGTTGATCTATCTTTTGGCCCCTCGAGAGCTGATGCCGCATTTTCTTTACCGGATGTTCAAAGCCGCGCGTCGAAGGTTCGGCAAGGATGTCTCCGAGCTGATCATCGTGAACTATTGCGAGCAGGCGCCAAACCCGGCGAGCAGAGTGTTCCTCAGCGAGGAGCGGGATAAGCTCAACATGAATCGCCTGATTCTTGACTGGAAAGTCGGCGCCGAGGAAACGCGAACCGTTGTGCGCCTGCAGGAATTATTCGATCAGTATCTGCGAAAAAATAACATCGGTTGTCTCGACACAAACCCCAGCGAGCTTGACACCCTTTCTTACACCGATGCCTCCCACCACATTGGAACGACCCGCATGGGCGAGCATCCTCGCAGCGGCGTTGTCGACGCAAATTGCAAAGTGCACGGGGTGGAGAATTTATTTATTGCGGGGAGCTCGGTTTTTCCGACCTGCGGTTACGCGAATCCCACTTGGACCATCGTCGCCTTGGCGCTCCGGCTGGCCAAGCACGTGCTGAAGCAGCCGCGATAGGCGAGCCGGAGCTCCAATTCGAGTCGTTGTTTATTCTATTTCTTGCCGATCTTGGCGAATTCTTCCAAGAACGTGCCGGCCTTGTAGTTCGGATTGACCTTCGGCTTGTCGCCTTTGTAAACGATATTCAGCTCGCCCATGTATTCTTGAATCGGCAATGGCTTAATCGCAAACACCATGGCGGGTTCGTCGCCTGGAATATGATGTTGATGCCAAACACCCTGGCCGATATAAAGCGTATCGCCTGCCTTCCAGTCGATGCGCTCGTCGTCGAGAATGCTATAACCCTGCCCGCGTAGAACAATGATGATCGCTTCGTTGTGTCTATGCGTTACCGAATGGGATTGCGGCGGATAGATGTGGCAGTCGACCTCGATAATGCGATTTTCAAAGCCAAGCTCCTGAGAAACCAGCGGCCCCATCCACACCCCATTCTGCTCTTCCCACTCGACCTTGACATCATCGCCCTTGATCGCCTTGCGCCCCGCCTTACGCCGCGCCATGTCCGCTTTGACCCGCTCCGCGCGGGATTTGAACAGCGAGCTCTTTCCCTCGAACCATTTTTCGTTGTCCTGATGATCCGCCATAGGTGAATTCCTTTCTGAGATAGAATGATCTCAATCTTTTTCTTATATGCTCGGCTGCTTGTCAATAAAGGATAAGCTACATAAAAAACTTCCTCAGGTTCCGTCCCGATTCGGTATACTATCAAGCGATTCCTTATGTATGAAGGGGCGGCAAACACATGGAACTGTTCGTCATTTATTTTTTCATGGGGTGTTTGGCAGCCTACGCGTTCTATTTAGTTTTTCGCGGACGCAAGCGAGGCATCGCCGATCCCGCCCTCGGGTTCTTGAACCTCGACGGCGAGGTTTTCGCGTCCCTGATCGCTGAAGACCGTAGCGCTCTCGGTCCAATATTCTCGAAGTTTGAAATGAGGACAGGTTATGAAGTACCGAAATGCGACGTCCTCTTCGTCTACGCCGGGATCGCGCCGGACGGATCGCTGGGGCTTGCCAAGGAGTTCACACTCCGCCATTTAGCCGAAAAAGCCGGCGCCTCCATTGCGGTCCTCGCCTCGAACAATACCGCCGAACACGGTATCGTTGCATCGAAATTGTCAGGTCCGAAACGAGCCAATCTGGTGTGGACACTAAATCGGCGCGGCGACGCCTTTCCGCGATTCTTCAAGGAACTGTTCACCCGAATGAAAGGCGGCAAATCGATGCCCCTGGCATGGGTTGCCATCGCTCCCCAATACCAAAGCGAAGCTCATCGCGATCTGCCCGAAACTATCTGCCAGATGGAAGCCGGCCAAGTCTGCTTTCGTTGGACAAAGTAGTGTCGTCTCAGGACATCAGGAGCTAATTACGAAGAGTTTTCCGATTAATGCGAGAATTCTCACGGGCGGTTCCTAGAACTGGGAAATGAATCGCTGCGCTGAATTTCATTGCGCTACGCTCGCGGCAACAATACAATCGATCGGACTATTTGTTTCCGTAGAGGGACCTGACAAAGCCGCTGTCGTCTAATTCTTTAACGAAACGATTGTCGACCAAATCATCGATGTTCATTTTTCTCGCCTCGGGTCTTCTGACAGCGACCTCATCCAACACAAATTTGAACCCCGCGGGATCGGCGTAAGGGACTTTTTGTATGACGCCGTTGCCGAACTCCTCCCAAAGCGCGGTCAGAACTTTCTGGTCCGTGTTGCGCGTGAATTTTTGCAATGCTTTGAGCGAGAACTCGCGGTCGGTCTTGTAAATCTTGATGCCTTCCAAAAGTGACCGCATCACCCGGCGCAGGAGATCCGGATTGCTCTTGACAAAAGACCGCGTCGTCACGATCGATCCGCTCGTGTACGGCACTCCCATTTCGCCGAGGTTGGCCAGGGTACGAAAGCCTGCGTCGGCGAGGTTCAAATGCAGCGGCGGATTGACCAGCCCCGCGTCGATCGCTTTGCTGACCATCGCGGCTGCGGTCTCCGCTCCGCCGCCCGATTGCAGCAGCGTCACGTCCTTTGACGGGTCCAGTTTCCATCGCTCCAACAAATACCGCGTCAAGGTGTCGGTCTGACCGCCGAACCGGCTGATGGCGATTTTCTTTCCCTTGAGGTCGCTCGGAGTTTTGATGGTCGGCGCCACCATCATGCGAAAAGTCGCCACGTTGACGGTTGAAGCGACGATGACAAGATCAGCGCCGGCGAGGTTTGCCTCGACGACCGCCGGAGACGACCCGTGCGCGATTCTAATCTCTCCGGCAAGCATCGCCTGAATCACCCGCGACCCGCCGCCGATACGAATGAGCTCGACGTCCAAACCATTCTTCTCAAAAACCTTCGCTTCTTTCGCGATAAACGGCACGGCCTGCGAGCCGTTGGCTTCCAGATGGACGAAGCGGAATTTGGTGAGTCTGTCCTGAGCGTAAACGCTGAACGGAATTGTTAGAGCACAAAGACCAAAAACGATAAGAATAAATGCCCTAGTCAAATCTCGACTCCTCCCATCGCTGCAACTTTTTCGGACAACGATCAAAAAGTCATTCGTAAAAATCAGCGAGCCTAAACGAGTTTTTTGGAATCCAAGTCCTCTTTAAGAGTCATACCGGCGGATGCCGGTAACCAGATCTCTTCGAAATTCCTGGATTCCGGGTCGCCCCCGGCCTTCGCCGGGCTTGCCCGGAATGACGTTTGAATTATGCTGCGAATTTATACTCCATGACACTCGTTCTGATTAACTAGTTCTCACTGAAAAAGTAGAGTTTGAGAGTTTCAAATTTGGCTGAAGTTTAGAGGTTTTGTTTTTAGAGTTTAAGTCGATGTTCGGTGTCAGTCGCATATCAAGTCTGTTGCCACAGATTGTAGGCAAAGATCGCCCATCCGGTCCAAATGGCGGTGGCCGGCGAGCCTTTGGCCAACACTTTACCCAAACCGAATTGGCGTTTAAGCATGCTGATGGAACCTTCGATCCCGCAGCGAAACCGCTGCAGTTCTCTAAACCACTGGGTGCGTTGATGTTGGGTTTCGCTGGGCGTCAACCGACCGATTTTGGGGATGCTCACCCGGCACACCTTAAGGCGTCGAAGCTTAGCCAAATTATCTGCGCTGTAGAATCCTCGATCCGCGGCAATTGCCTGGGGCGATTGACTGAGAATCTTTTTGGTTTGGCGGACCAAAGAAAGCAGATGAATCTTATCGCTGGGATTGCCGTGATGGACTTCGTCATGAACGATCACCCCAGAGTCATCCTGCACCAACTCCAGCGTACGACCAAATTCGACAGGCTTATCGAGTTTTCCCTTCACGATGGCCCGGGCATGAGGATCAAAGAACGAAACGATGCGCTCGGGAATCGAGCGTTGCCCGGCGAGTTTGCTTTTGGTCTGTTCAAGCAGTTCTTTGGCCACCCCGATCTGCGCCCTGAACTTCTCTTTGAGTTGGGTGGGCGCCGTCCTCAACAGTTGCTCCATAGCTTGGCGGCTTTGTGCCAGGGTGTCGGTAGCCAGTTGGGCTACTTTCTTGAGCACTTTTTTGCCTTGGACCTTACGCTGTTTAGGTTTGGCTTTGGAGCTTTGGCCCCAACGGGCCAGGGCTCTCTTGGTGGCTCTCACGTGGCGGGTGATCTTTTGGCCCAAAGAGTTGGCTGTGTGGGTGAGCGTTCTCACTGCTTGATGCAAGATCCCGATGTCACTGGGATAGGCGATGTGGGCTTCCAAAGTTGTCGAATCGATGCGAATGCGGCGCGGCTTGATCGAGCGGGTCTTGACCAGCGATTTGATAAGCTGGCGGTTGAGCTCGGCCATCCGGGCTTCGCCGAATCGCTGGTTGAGTTTAATCAACGTGGTAGCATCGGGCACCGAGTCCATCAGCGAAAGATGGCAGAAGTAGCGCCACGGCAGTCTTTCCCGAACTTCAATCTCGACTTCTTCGTAACTCAGCCCCCAGCGAAACTTCAGATACATCATGCGCAGATAGATCCCGACCGGTGTGCCGGGGCGCCCTTGGCTCTCGTCGTAGACCTCTTCAAAGGACTTCAGCAATGCCGAACTCGACAAAAGTTCGTCAACTTTCTTAAGCTCTTCGTCCAGCTCGTACAACGAAGCATCGATAAATCCGTCACCAAAACTCATCTGTTGAGAGATCACTTTGCGCATGCTCTCTTGTACATCAATCCTATAATCAGACCCAAGAAAATTGTGACTTTTTCAGTGAGAACTAACTAGCGGTACGACAGCAGTGGTTCTCGTTCTTCCTGCCAGGACTGCTCGTCTCGCGTTGTCAACACGTCGAGATCGCTCGGCGTCGCCGCGCGATCGTCAACCCATTGTCGCAAGAGCTCACTGCCGCTGATCAAATCAATGGCGAGCCGATCCCGCTCGTATTCATAGGCGAAGTCGCGCCAGAGATCATAATCCGGTCTTAATACGCGCAACGACTTAAGTGTGAGCGCCATCAATCGCCAGGGCTTAAAGGTTTCGTGATTGTAGCTCGGATCAGCGACGTGGATTTGAATTCCCGCGCAGAGCTTGCCCGCGTGTTTGTGAAACGTCGGCTCAAACCAGCACTCGCGCAATCGGCAACCGCGCAGCCACTCCGGTGCGAGCGATGCCATTTTTGCGAGCAGCACTCGCGGCTCGATATCCGGCGCGCCGAACAATTCCAACGGACGTGTCGTGCCGCGTCCTTCGGATAGCGTCGTCCCTTCGAGCATCACGGTTCCGGCGTAGCAACGCGCCATCGATAAATTGGATGCGTTTGGGCTCGGATTCACCCATGTTCGCTCGCCGAGCGGCCAGCCGTAGTCCGGAGCGCTCGACGGCTTCCAGCCTTCCATCGTGATCACTTCGCATTCCACATCGAGACGAAGCGTGCTCACGAACCACTTCGCAAGCTCGCCCAGGGTGAGGCCGTGGCGCATCGGCAGCGGTCCCGCGCCGACGAAACTCTCCCAACCCGCTCGCAACCGTAATCCTTCCACCGGCCGTCCGACCGGATTGGGCCGGTCGAGCCCCCAAACCGCTTTTTTATGCCGTGCCGCCGCTTCGAGAACGTAGCACAGTGTCGTGACGAACGTGTAAATACGGCAACCCAGATCCTGCAGATCGACGAGCAATACGTCGAAGCTATCCATCATTGCCGGTGTCGGCCGGCGCGCCTCGCCGTATAGACTGAACACTGGAATGCCATGCACGGGATCGTGAAAATCCGGCGACTCGACCATGTTGTCTTGCTTGTCACCGCGTAATCCGTGTTGCGGGCCGAAGGCTGCCGTAAGTTTGATGTCCTTCGAATCCGCCAGGGCGTCGAGCGAATGAACCAAGTCACGGGTCACGGACGCCGGATGGGCGAGCAATGCAACTCGCTTTCCCGCCAGTGGCTTTCGTAGTTTGGCGTCCTCAAGCAGGCGATCGATGCCGAAATTCATAGCTTGATAGTATAATCGATAGCGGCGCCGTCGACCACTTTGGGCGCGAATTCCAGAACGAAATTGTCGGAATGATGAAAGTCAGGTTTCCCCGGCGGATGTTTGAGCGCCCAATACGAGAGCGCGCCGTTGAGATCTTCGATTACACTGGAAAGTCCGATGCATAGACAGACATCTGGCTGTATCCCGAGCAAATGGTTGAAGCGAATAACCGCGCTTAACTCTAATGACGCGGTACTTCGCTGCACAGTGATTTTCGGTTCAATCTCGTCGTCGTTGCACGGGCCACCGTCGCGATAATCGTGGAAACTGTACGCCGCCCATTCACCGGATGGAGAGAAATTGAATTCATAGTATTCGGCGTCGTTTTTCGCGCCGATGAACAATTCAAAGCAAGTGTGTTGCCACAAATCGTCTACCAGGCGAGCCGGTGGATCCGGCGGGATTCGCAATTGATCGACGACGCCATTGAGCACATAGGTGACCGTGAGAACCGGTCCTTTGTGCCAAAGCAGGAATGAATTGATGCTCTCGACAGCTGTACAGGCCGTGTCCGGGTGACAATGAAGTGAGGCCAAAGTTTGAGTGTGCGCTGACATCGCTAATGATTTTGGTCGCCAATCGTCGCTGCAGCCGAAACAGGACGTGGCAGATTGCGATGCATGATAAACACAACCCAACTTGTGCAGGGAACAATCCACGCTATGACTGAAAGAACCGTCCTACGTCGAATTGTAAAATCGTGCCTGTGAAATAGGTCGTATGTGACCAGCGAACTGAGGACCGTGCCCGACAACCAAAAGTAGCCGGCTAACAGGTTGGACATAAAGAATGATTCCACGAAATAGAAAAAAACCAAGGCCACTGCACCCGTGAGCAAGAGTAACCAACCGACTCCCCGCTCCGCGGAAGTCATCCGAACAATGCTTTCATCAACTCTTGCCCATCCTCTTGAAGAACCCTTCCTTCTCCAGCTCGTCCAACAAGCGCTCGTCGACGTACTTGTTTACGTTTGTATCGAATTTAGTCTCCGGAGAGCGTTGCTGCAGCATGTCGATGGCTGTGCGCATGCCTTCGTGCGACATGCGTGGAGGTGATGAGAACGTGGAATTGAAGTACTGATAGGTTTCTTCCACCACCGCCGGATTTTTCTGTTTCATCCGCTGGGTAAGTAACGCCAGTCCCTTATCCTTGTTGGTCATGAACTGGTGTATCCCCTCGGAGTAGGCTTGCAGAAATCGTTTGATCACATCGCGATTTTTCTCCAGAAAGGATCGGCGCGTGGCCACGGCGTTCATCGGAAAGTATGCGGCTTTGAGCTCGTTCATGTTGGCAAGCGTCGGCAGTCCCATGCGCGCGGCCTCGCCGGTCTCCGGCGGCGCGAGCAGAGTCGCATCGAAGGCGCCGCTCGACAGCGCCAATAAACGATTGGCCGCCGGCCCGCTGGCGAGCAGCGTAACCGATTGACGCGGGATGTTCCATTCCTTGAGCGCCAGGATGAGCGATACTTCGTGGGCGCCGCCCAAGGCGACGATACCGATTTTTTTGCCGACAAGATCCTTCGGCTGGCGGATATTTTTCTGCGCGACCAAACTGAACGGGAATCTGTTCAACGACGACGCGACGAAGACGAGATCCGCACCTTGATTGATGGCGGAGATCAGCGCCGTGCCGTCGATCTGGCCAAAGTGAATGCTGCCGCCGAGCAGGGCTTGCGCACCCCTTGCGGATCCGGGGATCATGACCAGATCGGTGTTCACGCCGTATTTCGCCATGAAACCGTAGTCTTTGGCCGCCCACAAAGGAGCTTGGAATCCGGCGAAGCCCGCATAGCTGGCGATGTATTTTTCTTGAGCGGCAAGTGAAATGGGCGATGAGAGTAGCGCCAACAGCAACGCTGCGCGGAAAATCCTGGACATCACGGGTGTACCCCCTGCAGGCGTTGAATTCCCTAGGGCATTAACCTCCGCGACGAATTGCTTGTCAAGACAATCGTTGCCTTGACTCCTCACCTATCGGCCACTAGAACCGAGGTGAACAAATACGCGACACCAAGGAGTGTCCATGGACAGTCTTAACGCAAATGTTCCCGCTTTCGATTCCAGCGAGCTTAAAGAGCTCAAGCAAAAACTAGTCGACGGCTGTCACATTCTTGACCGCCAAGGCATCACCGACGGTTACGGCCACGTAAGTATACGCGTTCCCGGAACCGATGCCTTTCTTACCATCGCCGGAGTCAGCCCCGGCTGCGCGACGTTGGAGCGACTCGTGCTGCTCGACCTCAACGGAAAATTTCTCGGCGGCCAAAATACGCCACCCTACGAATGGCCGATTCACGCGTGCATCCTGCGTGCTCGCCCCGACGTGATGAGTGTGTGCCACACCCACTCCAAGTGGAGCTCGCTTTTCAGCGTGCTCAAAGGCGGTCTTCGCCCGGTGCACATGTACGCGAAGTTCCTTCCCGCGAACGGCCCGCCAGTTTATCCGGCGGCCGGCCTGATCGGCACCGTCGAGCGCGGCGAAGCGCTGGCGACGGCTTTGAAGGAGAGCGCGGCGGTCTTGATGCGGGCGCACGGCGACGCCGTCGTTGGCGCCAGTCTCGAGCAAGCCATCCTGCGCACCGTCCAACTTGCATTTATCGGCGAGCTCGCGCACGTGGCCGTGGCTCACGGCGAGCCGCTCTACATGAGCGAAGAGGAGTTGGCAACGTTTTCCGCCGACCAGGCATTTCCTGCGCGTCCGTGGGAGTATTACTTGAGCCGTATCCGTGAGCGGCGCTCTTCTTGACAGTCCGAGAGCCGACGAATAGATTCGCCAAAGTAAATCATTCGTCTTTATCCCGATCAGTAAGGAGCGTTCATGGCGGCGACTCGAACAGACGTGCCCAAAATAGACTCGTCGGAGTTGAAAGAGCTGACGGAGAAATTGATAACCGCCTGCCACATCCTCGATCACGAGGGCGTCACCGACGGTTACGGCCACATCAGCGTGCGTGTTCCCGGCGCCGATGCATTTATCACCATCGCGAACGTCAGTCCCGGGTGCGTCACCCGCGAGCGACTGATCATGCAGGATTTCGCTGGCAATTACCTCGACGGCGCCAAGACACCGCCCAATGAATGGCCGATTCATGCGTGTATCTTGAAAGCGCGTCCGGAGATCGTCAGCGTCGCGCACACGCACTCGAAGTGGAGTACGATTTTCAGCGTGCTGCCAATCAAGCTCAAGCCCATGCACCACTACGGCAAATTTCTTTCCGCCGACGGCCCGCCGATATACGAAGGTATCGGACTGGTACGTACGGTCGAGCGCGGTAACGAATTGGCATCCGCCCTCGGCAACGGCCCCGTGGTCTTGATGCGTGCGCACGGCGACGCCGTGGCGGGCGAAAGCATCGAGCAGGTCATCGAGCGTACCACGCGGCTCGCCATGCTCGGCGAATGGAATCATCTGGCGTTGCTGCACGGCGAACCGAAGTATCTAACCGCCGCGGAGCTCGAAGTTTACAATGCCGACCAGCGATTTCCGATGCGCGGCTGGGAATATTACGTGAGCCGGCTCGAGGGAAAAAGATAGAACTGGAGTGATGGAGTATTGGAGTACTGGAGTGTTGCTACTCCCATCACTCCACCACTCCATTACTCCAATCACGAAATTCACGCTTTGAGGAGGAACCCAGATGGCCACGTCTAAAGAATTCGTCGATCAATTGAAAAAAGACATCCAAGCGTTTCCAAAGATCCGCATCAAGCATCCGTTTCTTAAGGCGGTATGCAACGGCAGCGCAACCATGGATCAGATTCGCGCCTGGGCGATTCAAGACTACCAGTTTCGCGCCGCGGTGCCGCGCATCTGTATGCTGCGTTATTTGGCGTGCACTGATCCGGAGATCGCGAAAAAACTTTGGGGCGTCGTCGAGGAAGAAACCCGCGGCTTGGACACCGGCACCGCCGGGCACAATGAGTTAGCGATCCGATTCGCCAACTCCATCGGCCTAACCCAGAAGCAATTGGAAAACGCCGAGCTGCGCCCGTCCACTGCGGCGCATCTCTATTACGTCGAGTTGATCATCCACACGCTGCCCTGGTTCGTCGTCATGTCGATCCAGATCGGCGCCGAAGGAACGTTTGGACCGGCGGCGGCGGCGATCGGCAACGGCTTGCTGAAGAACTACAATATGAAGCCGGATGATGTGCGTTTCTTCACCGTTCATTCGGAAGCGGATGAGGACCACAGCAGCCTCGCCGAAGAAATCGCGGTCCGCTATCTCCACTCGCCATCCCTGCAGGAGCAGACGTACAAAGCGACTTTTCGGCGCATGGAACTGCTCTACGATATCTGGTCCATCGAGGGCTATGACAAGTAAGCACGAGCAAACTCGGCGGCAAACTGGGCGTTATAGGAGCCCTTGAATCACGACTCCCAGGTCGTCTACCTCACAATTGTGATCCATGCCGAAACTCACTCTAGGATTCATCTCCGCATTCAACGAGCGCGTCGAACCGTTGATGAACGGCACTGTCCAGGCGGAAGGGATCGAGTTGATTCCCACCTACTCCCATCCGGCCGAAACTTTCTGGCGCCAGCTCAAGTTCGGCGAGTTCGAAGTGGCGGAGATGTCGATGTCGTCTTTCTTGATTGCCAAGTCCCAAGGCGCCGACATGATCGCCTTGCCGGTCTTTCCGAGCCGGCGGCTATTTCAGACAGAGCTGTCGTATCACGTCGATTCCGGCATCACCAAGCCGGAAGATCTCGCAGGAAAAAAATTAGGCGTGGCAGAATACCAACAGACTGCCGCGCTCTGGATACGCGGTATCCTCGAACACGACTTCGGCGTCTCGCAATACAAAATCCACTGGTACATGGAACGTAGTGAAGAGATGAGCCACGGCAGCGCCACCGGTTTCAAGCCGCCGGCTGGGATTTCGTTCAATCGCATCGCGCCCAACCAGAGCTTGGTTTCGACTCTGCTCGACAATGAATTGGACGTCGCCCACGTCGCCAGCCCGTTCGTGCTTCAGGCGAACACGCTGGATCGTTCAAGCCGGATCACGGGAAAAGGAGATTGGAGTAAGATAGGGCCGCTTTTTCCCGACCGCATCGCCGAAGGCGCGCGCTTCTACAAGAAACACGGCTTTCTCCCTGTGAATCACGCGTACATCATCCGCGGCGACATTTATAAAAAATATCCCTGGGTCGCGTTCAATCTTTATAACGGTTTTGTCAAAGCCAAGGCGCTGGCGCAAGAGAAGATGGCCGAGCGCATTCCGTCCGCGCTTTTCTTCGGCCCGGAGTATGCCGCGATGACTCGCGACATGATCGGCGCCGATCCCTTTCCCTTCGGCATCAAGGCCAACCGAACGATGCTGGACATGATTATCAACTTTTCGCACGAGCAGGGGCTCACGCCCAAAAAAAATGGCAGTCGAGGAACTGTTCGCCGAAAGCACCCTCGGCCTATGATTTCTCTTTGATAAGACATCGCATCGCTGAAGGAGGAAAATATGACATCAGCGAAGCTCAGCGTTCTCCTGACAGGCGCTCTGTGTCTTCTCCTTACAGGCGCTCTCCGCGCCGGCGCGCAGAGCCCCGACCCGAAAGTGATCGAGGGCGCGAAAAAAGAAGGCGAGATGGTCTTCTACACCACCATGACTTTGGATCAGAGCAAACAAGTCATCGACCGCTTTCAAAAAAAATACCCATTCATCAAACCGACGCTCTTCCGCACCGGCGGCGGCCCGCTCTTGAACAAGATCTTCACGGAGGCGCGCGCCGGGCAGAATCTTTGGGACGTCACCGCAGGCCGAGCCGAAATGGTCGTGCCGTTGCTCGAGCGCAAGCTGCTCGCCTCGTATCGTTCGCCGGAAACGAAGATGATCGACGACGACCTTGTCGATAAGGAAGGCTACTGGACGGCGTATTACGTCATCTCCTACGTGCTCGGCTGGCACACCAAATTAGTCAAGCGCGAAGACGTGCCACGAACCTACGAAGCGCTCGTCGATCCTAAATGGAAGGGCGGCCAGTTGTCGTTCGACAATGAAGCTTACGGCATGCTGCAAGGATTGATGCGCGCCTGGGGACGGGAAAAGGCGATCGCTTACTTTCGGCGGATCGCCGCCATCGAGCCCTCAATGAAGCGCGGCAACACCGAGCGCGTCGCCCTCGCGGCGGCGGGCGAATATCCGCTGACGATCTCTTACAACCAGACCTTCGAGCGAATGGTCGCCCGAGGCGCACCGATGGATTGGCTTGCTCTCGAGCCGGCGGTGGTTTCGGCGTTTCCAATCATGATCGCCGCCAAGGCGCCCCATCCTAACGCGGCGCGGCTTTACTATGACTTCAGCCTGTCCAAAGAAGGCCAGGAGATGCTCAGGGGCATGCAGCGCATCCCGGTGCGCAAGGATGTCGAGCCCGATCCGCCGAGACTTTTTCGAGGATACAAACGCGTCGTAGAAAGCCCCGAAGACTACAAAGATTTCGAAGGGCTGGTAAAACTATACAACAGCATCTTCAAGCTGCGCTGAATAGACGATTGGACCAACTATTGGGGCATAACACTCACATGATACCTCTAGCTCTCAGTTTCATCTCCAATTTCAATGAGCGGGTCGAGCCGCTCATGAACGGAACGATCAAAGCCGAAGGCATCGAAATCATCCCAACCTATTCCCATCCCTCGGAAACGTTCTGGCGCCAGCTCAAGTTTCAGGAATTCGAAGTCGCCGAGATGTCGATGTCATCGTATTTGATCGCGCGCTCGCGCGGCGTCGACATGATCGCCCTGCCGGTGTTTCCGAGCCGGCGTTTCTTTCACGCCGAGCAGTCTTACCATGTCGACTCCGGGATTAAAGAACCAAGCGACATTGTCGGCAAACGCATCGGCGTCGGCGAATACCAGCAGACCGCGGCGCTTTGGGCGCGCGGCATATTGGACCATGACTTCGGCGTCTCGCAATACAAAGTCCACTGGTACATGGAGCGTACCGACGAGCTCAGCCACGGCGGCGCCACCGGTTTTTCGCCCCCGCCGGGAATATCGTTTCATCGTATCCCGCCGGAAAAAAGCATGGCGACCATGTTGGTGAGTAACGAGATCGACGTTGCGCCCATCGGCGGGCATTTGTCGCGGGCGGTAAACGTCATCGATCGCTCCACGCATATTCGCGGCAGCGAGGGCGACTGGTCGAAGGTCAGGCGACTGTTTCCCGACGAGATCGGCGAAGCCAGACGATTCGTCGCCAAGCACGGTTTTGTCCCTGTCAATCACACCTATATCATTCGCGGCGACGTGCATCGCGCCAACCCGGGATTGGCCGTGAAACTATACGAGGCTTTCGTCGCCGCCAAAGCGCACGCGACAGAAACTATTTTGGAGCGCATCCCCGCGGCGCTTGTTTTCGGCCAGGAGTATCTTGCGATGACGCGGGATATTTTGGGCGATGAGCCGTTTCCGTACGGCATCAAAGCCAATAAAGCGATGCTCGACACGATCGCCGAATACTCCCGCGAGCAAGGCCTTACTCCGCGCAAGATGAATATCGAAGAATTATTTGCGAACGACCTACTCGACACATGACTGCGAGCCGTTACGCTCTCGGGCGGCGATTGGAACCGCTCCACGGAGAATGAAATCGAAGGAGTATCAGAAAATGCCCAAGCTTAGACTGAGTTTCATTTCCGCTTTCAACGAGCGGGTCGAACCCTTGATGAAAGGCGGCGTGCAACCAGAAGGCATCGAGATCGTTCCGACCTACTCGCCTCCGCCTGAAACGTTCTGGCGCCAGCTCAAGTTTCAGGAATTCGAAGTCGGCGAGATGTCGATGTCGTCCTATCTGATCGCGCGCGAGCGCGGTTTCGATATGATCGCTTTGCCGGTATTTCCGAGCCGACGGCTCTTTCATACCGAGCTGTCCTATAACACCGAATCGGGCATCAAGAAGCCGGAGGATCTCGGCGGCAAACGCCTCGCTGTCGGCGAATATCAGCAAACCGCGGCGCTCTGGCAGCGCGGTATTTTGGAGCACGATTTCGGCGTTTCACAGTATAAGATCCACTGGTACATGGAGCGCACGGAGGAGTTGAGCCATGGCAGCGTGACGGGATTCACTCCGCCGCACGGAATTTCCTTCCAGAGGATCCCGCCGGAGAAAAGCATGGCATCCATGCTGGTCAGCAATGAATTGGATGCCGCCGCCATCAACAGTCCCTGGCAGAATACGCCGAACGTCATCGGGCGCTCGCACCGGATTCCCGGCGCCGATGGCGACTGGAGCAAGGTCAAACGCCTCTTTCCCGATCGCATGGCCGAAGGTAAACGGTTTTTTCAGAAATGGGGCTTTCTGCCGGTCAATCACGCCTACACGATTCGCGGCGATATTTATAAAAAATATCCGTGGGTGGCGTTCAATCTCTATACTGCTTTCGTGAAAGCCAAGGTGGACTTCAACGCCAAATTGGTGGACAGCATTCCGTCCGGACTCTTTTTCGGCAAAGAGTATTTGACGATGACCCAAGAGATATTTGGCAACGACCCCTATCCCTATGGCGTCAAAGCGAACCGTAAGATGCTCGAAACGCTCATCGATTTTTCGCACGAGCAAGGCTTGATCACGAAAAAACCCAAGGTCGAGGAGCTGTTTGCCGAAAGCACCCTGGGCCTGTAAAAAAGAAACTTGTATCTTGGAGTGCTGGAATAGAATATTGGACGATTAAACACTGACTCTGTAACCGAGAAGTTGCTGGGCTGAGATTCGTTCAGCCGTTAAAGTCTAATCAAGCACGACCTCCAGTCCTTCGTGCGCGATCTCTAAAGTTTCGATCGCGACTTCATTGGATCTCGCGTTGAACTTGGGACCTTCCCATTTCGACGGCCAGCCCTCGCGAAATTGAAAGCGCGCAACCGGCGCGTGATTGTCACCTAACACGACGATGATTCCCGATCTTCGATCCACGCCACCGTCGATAATGACGTTGCGCCAATTCCACAAATCCCGACTCCTTGTGAGTCCGCGCTTCAGAGTTATGTTGGTGAATTTCGTCAGTCCGGGAATTTTTCGAATTCCTCCGCGTTCACTTCCCTCGCGGTATTCGATGACGTCTGTTTCCGTGGACAACCCAGCACACTCGGTAAAGCCGGCGGCTTGTATGCCGTCGATTTCCACCACGAAATTAAACGCCTTGTACGGATCGTTGCGATTGGGTCCCGCCATGATTACCCTCCTGCTCTCGCCGATGTTAGTCTAGCCTGACCTAAGTCGAGACAAATTCTTAAATCATGCGCCATCACGTCCTCATACCGATTTCCCGCTCGGTCGCGATACGAAACCGTCGCCTTAAGCTGCATCGGTTCCTTTCTCTTTGCGTAGGGTCCCAACATATCCACAAATTGGCAAAACTCTTTTCCCGGCGGCATGAACGCGACTTCACGAAACACCCGCATGCGAGAAATGCATTTAGCACCATCCAAACCATAGAAGGGCTTGTCAAAAACGGTCCGCACCCGATAGGCGCTCCGGTCGCCGATATTTTTTGAACACACGCTGAGTATTCCTTCATCGACGGCGAAATCAACGATCACTTCCGGCCTCGACACCGGTTTGCTATTTTCCATCACCACGACAGTATTCCTTTCGGGGAATCTTAACCGAACGCAATTTAGACCGTCAACACGTATATGGTTTTGTTCGGCCGGCTTGACCTCTGCGGATTTCAAGGATATGCAGCAAACTCATGCTGCGCCTTTCCATCGTTCTCATTATTCTTATCTTTACTCGAGTCTCTGGAGCCGCCACGAAGTCCGTCAACTTCGCTTCCAATACGCCGACGTTGAGCGGAACCTTGCCGCTGGTCGTCGCGCAGGACTTTGGCTTTTTTGCGGCCGAAGGTTTGGACGTAAGAACGGTTCTTATCACAGGTGGGCCAACCGCCATGGCGGCCCTGGTCGGAGGCGGCGTGGATTACACTTTGGTCGCGGGCGTCGCCGCGGTTCGTGCGATCGCGCAAAATGCGCCCATGCTCATCATCAGTGGAATTCAGCCTTACATGGATTACACGCTCATCGGCGCCAAAGGAATCGCCAGCGTCAACGATCTCAAAGGCAAAGTCGTTGGCGTCACCGGCCCCGGCGGCGTGGCGGAATTCGCCGCTGTCGAAGGCTTGACCAGAAAAGGCTTGGTGCGCGACCGCGATTACAAGATTCTTTACGGCGTCGGCAACAGTCCGTCCCGTGCCCAAGCTTTGGAAACGGGAAAAATTCATGCCTCGCCGTTTTCTTTTTTGGAAAGACTGGCGCTGGAAAGGAAGGGCTTCTCGACCCTATTCGACATCGGCAGCGTCATACCCGGATTTCCCTTCGTGGTCATTGCGACAGGCAAACAGAAGCTGGAAACCGATCCCGAAGGGATCGTCGCGACACTTCGCGCCATCAACCGCGGCCTTGATTTCCTCAAAAAAAGCCCGGATAAAGTTGCCGAGAGCGTTATTAAAAAGAACAAATTCGGCGATCCGGCGACCGTGCGGCAGGTAATCAACCAATTTGCCGGCGTTTACTCGACTTCGATATCCCGGGAAGACATCGACGCGCTCATCGCCGCGACGAAGATCGAGGCCGAGTCGAAAAAACTCGGCGGACCCGACAAATTTTTCACCCGGCAATTCTTAATGAAAGCTACTGGACAGGGACGGTGAAAGGATAAATTGGAGTCATCGGAGTAGTGGAGTACTGGAGTATTGGGTCCTCGCTCCCTGATTCTCCGCAACACTCCATTACTCCATCACTCCAACAACAGAGCACCCCGCGACAACTCTTAAGGAGCAACCATGGCACATGATCTCGAATTAACCCTTATGCTCGCGGATTACCATCGAACCCGCCCATTGCTGAGCGGCGAAATCACTGCCGAGGGGATCAAATTGCAACCGCGCCGCGCCGAGACCGGCGAAGCGTGCCTGCGGCCGGTTTATGAGGAGTTCGATATCGCCGAGATGTCGCTCTCGTGGTACATGATGGCGCGCTGCCGAAACGAACCGGTCATCGCCCTGCCGATCTTTCCGCTGCGCATGCAGATTCACCCTTATATCTTTTGCTCCGCCGCGTCGGGCATCGACCGCCCCGAAGATCTCAAAGGCAAGAAAATCGGCATGGACGAGTATCGACTGACCGTCGGACTTTGGGCGAGAGGCATTCTCCAAGAGCATTATGGCGTCAGGCCAGAGGACTGCGAATGGTTTACTTCCGACCCCGAACGCGCCGGATATCAGATACCCGCGAATGTCAGTGTGACGGTCGCGAACGAGCCCACCGAAGCGCTATTATTGCGCGGCGAGATCGACGCGCTCATTCCGCCGAATATCGTGCCATCGTTTCGCGCCAAAGATCCGCGCATCCGCCGCGTCTTCAAAGACGCAAGAGCCACGGTCAACGAATATTTCCATAAGACAAAAATCTTTCCGATCACGCATACGCTAGTCGTGCGTCAATCGCTTTTCGATGGGAATCCCTGGCTGGTATCGAGTCTGGTGAACGCATTCACCGAAGCCGAGGAACGTTGCCGGAAGTCGTACGACTACGCCAAACGTTCGGCTTTTCCATCGGCGGTTTTGATTCTAGAGGAAGAGGAAGAACTCTTCGGCAACAACCCATGGGGCCATGGACTCACGCCGGAAAATCAAGTCGTCTTGGAAAAGTTCGTTCAATACGCCAACGAACAAGGCTACATCCCCTCTCGTCCGCCGCTCAGCGATTTGTTCGCGCCGGTGGGCAACTGACTCGCTCCGAAGCCCAGTGGGGAACGAGTCACCCTGAGCGTAAGCGAACCGGACTAGGCTCTTTTGCTTTTATCTTAATTTCCTCTCCCTCCTGGAGGGACCCTCACCCCAGCCCTCTCCCACTTCGTGGGCGAGGGAGGAGAATTTCTCGTAAGATGGGTGGAAGCGCTTTTTACCGATACCCATTTGTTCGACACCAAATAATTGGATGATGGAATATTGGAGTCCTGCTTTATCCGACCACCCAACACTCCTACATTCCAATTCTTTTCACTCTCACTTGACGCGCTGCAGACCGCTAAAGAATCCGCTCTGCTCGAGCTCTCGCACCAGCTGCACGTCGATCTGATCGTCGATGGACAGCTTTTGCAGCGCCGGCTCGGTCTTCTCCAAGAATGCTTTGATAACGGCGATGCCGGCGCGACTCGGGTATGGAATGCTCGGCATGTAGCGCGGATAATTTTTCTGTGTTTCTTCGACGACCGCCGGGTCATCGATCTTGAGCCGTTCTCTCATGACCTTCTTCACAGAACCGGGATCGGATTTGAACACGGCCGTGGCCTCCGCGATCGCTTTAATGAACCCGCGAGCTGCCTCCATGTTCTGCTTGATAAAGGCGCGCCGTGTGACGACTCCTGCGACCTGATACTCCGGAACCAAATCGGCAATGTCCGCCAGCTCGCGAAAACCTTCCTGCTTCGCCCTTGCCAGTGTCGGCAATGAAAGCGGTCCGGCGAAGATTTTTTTCGATTGCATTCCCGCCAAGATCGGCGGCACGCCTCCCATTTGTAAAATGGGAACATCCGTCTCCGGCTTGAGGCCCCACTTGTCCAGCGTAAGCCGCAGGAGCAAATCAGTAGACGAGCCGTAACGAGTCACTCCCATCGGCTTGCCTTTGAGCTCGCGGTAGTCTTTGATTTCCGGACGCGCGATGATCGAAAACGGCGGCTTGGTCACCAATCCCAAGATCATGACCGTGTCGCCGCCCTGCGCGTTAACTCGAAAGACCGGCTCGATCCCCTGGATGCCGATCGGTGTCGTGCCGCTGAGCAGAGACTGCATCGCCTGAGAGCCGGCCACGTAGATTAGCTCGACGTCGAGGTCGTATTTGGCGAATAGCCCCTTGTCGAGAGCGATGAACGGCACAATCGCGGATCCGGAAATCGAGCTGTATGCGACGCGCAGCTGGGTTTTCGGCGCAGCTCCATGAACAAGAACTGAATCCACCAGGGCCGCCGCTATGAACCAAACCGCGAGCAGAACCTTCGCGCATCTCAAAGTAGGTTTCATTCGCGTCCCCTCTGCGCTTACTCCTCGCTCCTTACTCCTCACTTATTTTGCTTCCGGTATCTCCACCTTCCCCACACGCTTGATCGCGTCGGCGAGCATCTTGGCGTCTTTGTCCCAGAATTTCTGGAATTCGGGCGCGTCAAGATATGCGATCGGAGTCTGAAGCTTTTCCATCGCTGCTTTGAACTCAGTCGTATTCACCGCCTGGCGCACCGACTCGCGGATGTTTTTCATTACCGGCTCCGGTGTCCCGCGCGGCGCGAAGAGGCCGGCCCAGATATAAAATTCGATATCGTATCCCAGCTCTTTGAAAGTCGCGACGTCAGGAAGAGACTGAACCCGTTTAGCGCCCCAACCAGCGAGAGGTCGCAGCTTGCCCGCCTTGATATGCGGGATCACTACCGCGGGTCCCGAGGCGAGTGTGTCCACATGACCGCCGAGGATTGCCGTGAGGGCCGGCCCCGCCCCCCCGTATGGAACGTGCTTCAAGCTGATTCCGCCGGCGTGGGAGAGCATCTCCATTGCCATGTGCAAAGTCCCGTACACGCCGGAAGAAGAATACGAGATCTGCCCCGGGCGTTTCTTGGCGTCATCGACAAACTCTTTTACGCTTTTCCAAGGACGATCGGCGCTGACGACAAAGATCGTCGGGTCAGCAGAGATCAAGGCGATGGGAACGAGTTGATCCATCGTGTAGGCGGGTTTGCGGTCGAAAAGCTTGTCCGCTTCGGGAATGATCGAGATGCTGGAGAGCGCCATCAGGAGGTTGTAGCCGTCCGGCTTGCTGTTGGCGACGAAAGACATTCCTACCGCGCCCGCCGCTCCGGTCTTGTTCGCAACCACCACCGGATTTTTTAGAACCTTTTCCAGCGCCGCCGCGACCGGCCGCGCCATAAGATCCGCGACGCCGCCGGGCGGGAACGGAGCGACAATCGTAATCGGACGGTTCGGATATTTCTCTTGAGCATGAGAACCGGCGACGAAACCGCAAAGCAGAATGAGTAGAACTCAAGAAGAAACCCCGAAATAAGAATACCGTGGCTGTATCTGGAATATGCTTGTCATTTTTCACCTCCGCGATCCGCAGCTAGCGAATCGAATTTCGACCCCTTTAGATTTAGAGCGATCACACCTACTCTTTAGCGCCGGCAAAACCCAGTCGTTGCCGCCAATCCGCTTTTCTCATGACAAATGAAATGATGCTCGACAGCAACAATGCGAGCCCGACCGCCAGTAAAACCAAAGCGATGGGCCGGGTAATGAAAATACTATAGCTGCCCGAAGACATCGACAGGGATTGGCGAAAGCTCATCTCCATCATCGGCGCCAGTACGAGCCCCAATACTACCGGCGCGGTCTCGAAGTCAAACTTGCGTAGCCCGTAGCCGAGCGCGCCCATCGCCGTCATGATCCCGACATCGACCACGCTGCCATTGACCGCATAGACGCCGAGAACGCAAAACATGAGAATCCCAGGATAGAGGAACGGATAAGGAACTCTCAGGAGATTAACAAAGACTCCGACCAACGGAAGATTCAGAATCAAAAGCACGACGTTGCCGACGTACATGCTGGCAATGAAACCCCAAAAGAGCTCCGGCTGCTGCGAGATCAGGAGCGGACCGGGTGAGAGGCCATGCACCATCATGGCCGCGATCATCACTGCTGGAATCGGTCCGGATGGAACGCCCAACGCGAGCATCGGAACGAAGGCTCCCGAAGCTGCCGAGTTGTTCGCCGACTCCGGTCCGGCGACGCCTTCGATGGCGCCTTGTCCGAAGCGCTCAGGATGTTTGGAGACGCGCCGCTCGACGGCGTAGGAAACAAATGACGCGATGATGTGCGCCGAGCCTGGAATGATGCCAATCAAAAAACCAAGAACCGTCCCCCGGCCGATGGGCCAAAGCGAAGCGCGCCATTCCTCCCGCGACGGCAGCAGCTCGCTTAGCCGCGGTTTTGTCACCTCGGGCACCGTCGGCTGTCCCGCGGTCAGTAGAATCTCTGAAAGGCCAAACAGCCCCACCGCCACCGGCACCACACCGATCCCGTCGGCTAACTCGACCAGCCCGTAACTAAAGCGAGAGAATCCCGTCATCGGATCGATTCCGATCATGCCTAATAAAAGTCCTAACGCCGCCATGGCGAGAGACTTAAGCATGGAACCGCCGCTCATATACGCGAGCGCCAGTAAACCCAAAAGCAGCAGTGTAAAATATTCCGGCGGCCCAAAGCGCAGAGCAAAGCTCGCCAAAGGCGGCGCCAGAAGCATAAGAGCGATAACACTGAACGTTCCGGCGATATAGGAACCCACTGCCGCAATGGCCAACGCCGGTCCCGCCCGGCCTTGACGGGTCATGGCGTAGCCGTCGATACAGGTCATGACCGAGGCCGCCTCGCCGGGGATGCGCATCAGTATCGAAGTCGTCGACCCGCCGTACATGGCGCCGTAGTAAATGCCGGCGAGCAGAACGATTGCCGAAGTCGCGTCCAGACCGAAGGAAACGGGAAGCAGCAAGCTGATGCCGGCAAGCGGACCTACTCCCGGCAGGACGCCGACCAGAGTTCCAATGACACAGCCGACAAAAGCATAGAGCAAGACACTTGGCGTGAGCGCCACGGAGAAACCGAGATAGAGATTTTGCAGAGTTTCAGTCATCGACGAATGAATATGTTCAAGCAGTTCAAGACGTTCAAATCGTTCAAGCCGTTTACGTACTTATGACTTGAGCCCTATCCCCGCTGAACATCAGAATCCCAGCGGACCCTGCGGTAACGGAACCCGCAAGAGCGTATAAAATAAGTAGAACGAACCGAATGGCAAGGCCAAAGCAAAGGCCATCGTCACCCTCCAGCCACGCTTTTCGACCACCTTGAGCAGGAAGCCAAGCATGAGCAGCAGGGTCAGGCGATAACCAAGACGCTCTAATGCGCCGACAGCAAAGATGCACGACGCTAGAATTGCCAGGACATGGCGCCAACCGGTCCAGTGAATCGAAGACAGGGACGGCGCGCGGCTAGCGGTGGCTGCGAGGAAGATTGCGAAAATCAAAAGCAGCGATGCAAGAAGAACGGGGATGTAAGCCGGCCCGGGTTGACGAAACGTTCCGAAGGGTAGCACGCGGCTCTCCCAAATCACTAGCAGGGCAAATAGGGCGAGCACACCGCTTGCGAACCGGTCGGTGGTCAGATTTCCGCTCCTTTCAAATTAGCTCTCATTTTATCTCTCCGGCTAAACTCCCGTAGCTCACTACGCAAACACCAATCCCAAAACCACTAAGAGTTTATCCTTTCCGAATGCTTCTATAGCGAATCCAGATGAAACTGGAGCTGCACCGCCAAAAAAAACCTTGGGGTACGACGGCTTTGGCATAAATTCATCTCATTGTTTATGAAACTCTCTTGTCCCTGCGTAGGCGCGCGGATTAACGAGCGCGTGTTCTTCCTGCATGAGCCAGGCGATTTCCGCCGCGGCGGGCACGCTCGCCGCTTCCATCGACGAGTGCGCCGCCATCTTGCAGTATTTTAAGGTGACCTTGTCGAACTTGCCGATCTCCTCGCCCCATTTCCACGCCGCATCCTGTAGCTCGGCGTGCGATACGACGCGATTGATCAAGCCGGCATCCATCGATTTTTTCGCGTCCCAATTTTCGCCGGTGAGGATCAACTCGAATGCGAGCTTCGTCGGAATGAGGGTCTTGAACATTGTTGCGATGATTGGATAGGGCAAGAAGCCGCGCTTGATTTCCGGCAGCCCGAACTGCGCCTTGTCGGATGCAATCGCGAGATCGTGCGGCAACAAGAGTGTAATACCGCCGCCCAAACAGAAACCGTTCACTACGGCGATCGTCACTTTGGGAAATGTCCGAATCACCTCGGCGACATGATAGGCGCGTGGCTCGGCGCGCCGGTCGGTGCCGCGATTCCTGCCGCCCTCGGTGGGGAACTCCGATAAATCCCGCCCGGCGCAATACGCGACGTCGCCCGCGCCGGTCGTCATGACCACAGCAATGGAGTCGTCTTTTCGCAACTCTTCGAAGACAGCCAAAATTTCGCGAATCGCATCGCGACTCAAAGCGTTTCTTTTCTCCGGCCGATTGATGGTGATCTTCGCCACCGCGCCGCGGATTTCCACTAAAGTAAATTTGCCTTCTGTGATCATGAACAAATCCTTTCACTGTTATCGAATGTTCCTAGGCGAATAACACCGCCATCCGGTCCGGTCAACCGCCGCAGCGGTCAGCACTCGATGAATCGAATATCTCACCGCTGAGGCGCTGACGTGAGAAAAATCCTTCGCAAAAATCAGCAGTTGAATACTTGATTTCGTTCAGGCAGAATTTGCAATTTTTGAGATTTTGATTTTTTGTCATGACGCTGAGGGGGAGGGGAGTGAATAAAAAACTCTGCGAACTCTGTGCCTCTGCGATGAAAATGGTCGTTTCTTATTTCGACAGCGTTTACCTTGAAAGCGGCGGGTCAATCGGATATCCCACTAGCAAATGGAATCCCAGGTCCAGCAAATCAGCCGATCCGCCTACGCCGTGATCGGCCCGGAAGGCGCTACGAACTTTACGATCATTAAAGGCGCCGACGGCGGCGCGGTGCTCATCGATGCCGACATCAGGCGCATCGACGAAGTCGAAGAAGCGCTGAAGCTCACCGGTTGCTCTCGCGTCGAGTATCTGGTCAATACCCACGAGCACTTCGATCACACCTCGGCGAATTTCTATTTTCGCCGGCGCGGCGTGCCGATCGTAGCGAGCGCGGGCTGTGTCGGCGCGATGAGAGATGATGGGGCATTGGATTTCAAACGCATGCTCAAACCGGTACCGGAATTCTACGAGCGCTTTCCCGGTCTCAGCCTGACGCTGCCGGACATCGTTTTTAACGAGACGACGAAAGTGACCTTGCCCGGCGTAACTTTGCATTTAAAATACTGTGCCGAGAACGGCCACAGCCACAGCAAAGGCGACACGACGCTTTATCTCGAAGAGGATGAAACATTCATCGCCGGCGATCTGCTCTACACCGAAGTTCATCCAGTGACTTTCTTCGGTAATATTCCCAACTGGCTCACGGCCCTGAAGCCGCTGTTTGAAAGCCGTTACAAACATCTCGTGCCCGGTCACGGTCCGACGGTCGAAGGCGAGCAGGCCGGGCGCAGCTACTTCAAGAAGATGCACGATTATCTAGAGGATTTTCATGGCCATCTCGAGGATATCAAATCCGGCCGCAAAAGCCGCGAGGAAGTCGCCAAGCATATGCAAAGCGGCAACTACATGGGACTCGGTAAGACCCGCATGGTCGAGCGCAACATCAACCAGTTTCTGACGGGACGGTGGTTTTAGATGCCGACTACCAGATTATCCGGAAAACGGACTCCGTGCTTCGACGAGTTCATCACGAACGGAAACAACGAGGGCAGCCCAATCCTAAGTCCGCTCACCCTGAGCCCGTCGAAGGGCGTCCGGAAAATTACGCTTCAACGTGTGATACCTTTCGCTCTCGCATTTATGGCTTTTGCAGCGACAATCGTCCCCGCGCACGCCGCCGAAAAATTCGAAAGACTCCGCGTCGCCTACCCTGCCGTGGCACCCGGCTCCACGCCATCGTGGGTAACCGCCGATAGAAAAATCTGGCAGAACTATGGCTTGGAGGTCGAGCCCATTTTAGTGAGCGGCGGCGCGCGCGCGGTGCCGGCGCTGATCGGCCAGAGCGTGCAATTTGTCGTCGGCTCCGATACCGGCGTCACTACGGCGCAGCTCCAAGGCATTCCGGTCGTACGGCTCGGCGTGACGATGAATACCCTTGGCTCGTCTTTGCTCACTCAGCCGTCGATCCAATCGGTGCAGGACCTAAAAGGGAAAATACTGGGAATCTCCCGCGGGCGGGACGCAAGCTACATTCGTTTGGCGAAGTTGCTGCGCGACCACGGCCTCAACCCCAACGAAGACGTAAAATTCCTCTCCATCGGCGGCGGCGAAGGCGGGCGGCTCTCCGCGGTAAAGGCCGGCGTGATTCACGGCACCATGCTTTTTCCGCCGTTGGATTTGATCGGCAAAAACGAAGGTCTGAAAGTGCTGCAAAAATTCGACGTGCCGAGTCCTGGCGGTGGTATCAACATCACCGCGGCACTGTTGAAGCAGAATCGCGCGCTGGTGATCAATTTTCTCAAAGGCTATATCGAAGGCATCCATTACATGAGCACGCACAAGGACGAGAGCCTGAAAATCTTACAACGATACTTTCAGAACTCCGACGCGACCGCGATGGGCTACTTGTACGACGAAACAACGCGCCGGCTTGAGAAAGAACTTCGAGCCAATCCCGAGTCGATTCGCTTTCATCTCGATATGGCCGCGCTCGACGATCCACGCGCCAAGCAATTCACCGAAAGAGATTTTTGGGACTCGAGCGTCGTCGAGGAGATTCGCCGCGCCGGCTTCGTCGAGCAGTTGTATAAAAAGTAGAAACAAAAAAACGAAGCCGATTTCGCCACAGAGAATGCCAAGCTAGAGAAGGGGCTGTCAATTGAATTATCGTGCAATTCTCCTCGCAAGTGTCCTATGTCTTCATCTCTTCGAGCCCTACTCCATCTGGACTGCTGACGCGCAGAAACTGGAAAAACTCGTCATTGGCTATCCCGCTCCGGTCGCATCTCTCGGTATTGTCGACGTGATGCGCAAGAGTGGTTTGTTCAAAAAGAACGGGCTCGACGTCGATCTCGTTTATATCCAAGGAAGCCCGATTCTAACTACTGCGATGGTTTCGGGCCAGGTACCGCTGAGCTTCATCGGCGGCGCGGCGATCGTTGCATCCGCCGTAGGCGGCGCTGACACCGTCTATCTCGCTTGCGGCATCAATACGCTCTACTGGCGGTTTTTCACAACGCCGAACATAAAAACGATCGCCGACCTCAAGGGCAAAACACTGGGCGTCACGACCATCGGCTCGCAGGAAGATAGCGTCGTCCGTTTCATCCTCCGCGACCGCGGCCTTATTCCCGACCGCGACTTCGCCGTCGTCGCTGTCGGCGGTGCGCCCACGCGCTTGGCGGCTTTGAGCAAAGGGGTGATCAGTGGCTCTACGTTCATTCCGCCGCAGGACATCGCCGCGGAGAGGCTCGGGCTCAACCCGCTCATCGATATGAGCAAGCTCGGTCTTTACAACCCCGGCAGTTGTTTTGCCAGCACCAAGACCTACATAAAATCTCATCGCGACACCGTCATGAGAGTGATGAAAACCTTCGTCGAAGGACTGCGTTATTACAAGGAGAATAAAGAGTTCGTACTCAAGGTCACCGCCGACTTCGCGCAAAATCGCGACCCCAACGTGCTCAACCCAACCTACGAAGTCGTTACGCGATACCAGGACCGCGTTCCGTACGTCAACATGAAAGGCATCGAGTTCATGCTCAAAACCTTGGAGGCGCGCGATCCCCGCGCCAAGACCTTTGATCCCAACGCGGTAGTCGACTCGAGTTTTATTCAGGAGCTGGAAAAAACCGGCTTCATCGATGCCGTTTGGAAAAAATAGCTTGCGGCACTTTCATCACTGCGACACTTACATTAATCCTGTCATTCTGAGGAGCGAAGCGACGAAGAATCTGCTTTGTTTTTTTCTGAGCGAACGGACGGATGAAAACAAAACAGATCCTTCGTTGACACTCAGGATGACAGCCTAAGAGTGCGGGACGAAATAGTCTAAGGAACCGTCGGTCAACGACACTTTTTTGCGTCATGAATATCGGTGAATCGCTACCTCGTAACGCCCAACGCTTTCCGGCAAAACGCGCCATCGTTGACGCGCACCGCACGGTGACTTATCGGGAATTCCACGATCGCACCAATCGCCTGGCCAATTACCTATTCGCGCAAGACATCCGCAAAGGCGACCTAGTCGGCCTCTCTTGCGGCAGCCGCGCTGAGCATTTCGAAGCCATCTTCGCGCTGGCCAAGATCGGCGCCGTGGCCGTTCCCTTCGACTATCACTGGAGCGCTCGGGAATGCGAAGCGATGGTCAATTTCTTCGCGCCGAGGGCTTTCATTTTGGAAGGACGCAAAGAAACCACAGATCTCACGGGCATCCTGCGCGAGCGCATGACGCAGGAGAGATGACTCGTGATAGAAGGGACCGAGAACATCGAAGGCAGGCCGTTTGAAGACGCTCTGGCCACGGGGAGCCCGGACGACCCGGAAGTCGAAGTCGACAGCAAAGACACCTTCATTCTCATGATCACGTCCGGGACGACGGGATTTCCCAAGGCATGCACCGTCAGTCACGAGGCCTACACGCTGCGTTCGTTGAACTACGCGATCACCCGCGGAACCAACGCCGATGAGCGCGCGCTGATGACCTTGCCGGTCCACTTCAATGCGGGGCGTGGCTCCGTGATCGGGCTTCTCTACATCGGTGGGACGGTTTTCATTCAGGAAAGATTTGACGAGCGAGCGTTTTTGACAACCATCGAGCAGGAGAAGATCACCTTCTCGATACTGGTCCCGACGCTATGCGAGCGCCTGTTGCGCTACGAAAAACTTGATCGATTCGACAAGTCGTCGCTTACCTATGTGAGCATCACTAGCGGTCACTTGTCTCTCGACGCAGCACAAAGCTTCTGGGAGAAAGTCTGTCCGAGGTATTACGAAGCCTACGCCTCCACGGACTGCGGCCAAATCACGGTTCTTACGCCTGAGGATCGCGTGTCGTTCGGTGACAGCATTGGCAAGCCAATCTGGTGCGTTCGAGTCAAAATCGACGACGACGGACGCGAAATGCGGGTCGGCGAAGAAGGTGAGATATGCTTACGCACCCCGTTGGCAATTCAAGGCTATTACCGAAATCCGCAGGCTACGGAGGAATTTCTCCAAGGCGGCTGGTGTCACACCGGCGACATCGGCTTCCTCGACGACCAAGGTTACCTGCACATCTCAGGCCGTAAAAAGAACATGATCAAGAGCGGCGGCATCAGCGTCTTCCCCGAAGAGATTGAAGACACACTGCGCAAACATCCGGCAGTGGCGGACGCCGCCGTCGGCGGCTTCAAAAGCGCCGAGTGGGGCGAAGCCGTAAAGGCGTTCGTGGTTCTACATCCCGGCGCCGTTTGCAGCGCCGACGCATTGATTCAATTCTGCAAAGAGTTGCTGGCCTCCTACAAAGCGCCGAAAATCGTGGAGTTTGTCCCCGCCCTGCCGCGCACCGCCATGGGCAAGATTGATCGGGGAAAGCTGGAAGTGATGAACGCAACGAAGTGATTTTCCCGCTCTGCCCGCGGGTGAATCATAAAAGGCTCTCCATCCCTTTATTTGGCCTAAGTGAGCAGCAATCCAATAGCAGCGCAGAACGTCTCGATCGACCGTCGCAAACTTCAACGGCGACGCAAGCTATCCCCACCGTCCGATCAAACCCAGCAAATCGCAGACGCGGTTTGAATATCCCCACTCGTTGTCGTACCAGCTGAGGCACTTTAGGTATCTGCCGCCGGTGACGCTGGTGAATGCCGAGTCGAATATAGAAGAGTGCGAGTTGCCGATCACGTCGGACGATACCACGGGCGTTTCCATGAGCTGTAAAATACCCTTCATCCGCTCCGAAGCCGCCGCAGCCTTTATCGCGGTATGAACGTCGTCGGGACTAATCCGTTTCTCCAGCTCAACAAACAAATCGACCACGGAACCGTCGGGCACCGGAACGCGCGCAGCGATACCGTCCAGCCGCCCTTTCAGCTGTGGCAACACTTCGCCCACCGCTTTCGCGGCCCCAGTGGAGGTCGGAATAATATTCTCCGCCGCGGCGCGGCTGCGCCGCCAGTCCGAGTGCGGCACGTCGGCAAGGCGCTGGTCGTTCGTGTATGCATGCACGGTATTGATGATCCCTTCGACAATGCCGAAAGAATCATGGAGCACCTTTGCCATGGGCGCTAAGCAATTGGTGGTGCAGCTCGCGTTGGAAATCATCCGGTGCTCCGGCTTGAGCCCGTCATCATTAACGCCGATCACGACGGTATAATCGATCGCATCCTTCGCCGGAACAGTCAGCACAACACGCTTGGCGCCGGCCTCCAGGTGCTTGCTAAGCTGTTCCCTGCTGGTGAATATTCCGGTCGATTCTATGACGGCATCGATGCCGAGGTCGCGCCACGGCAGTTTAAGCGGATCCTTCTCGCGGAGCATGCGGGTTCGGCCGTGCGACGTGACCAGCTCATCGCCTTCGAGCCGCAACGTGCCCGCGAATCGTCCCATCACGGTGTCGTAATTCAGCAAGTATCGGAGCGCGTCGTGATCGAAGACGTCGTTGATTGCTACCAGTTCGGCGTCGGTCCGCTTGTCTAGAATACGAAACACAGAGCGGCCGATTCGGCCAAATCCGTTAATGGCAACTCTCATGATACACCTCCGTCAAGCTTGCTGTATTGCCGGACCACGTCGAGCACGCGGCATGCATGCCCCAGGCTCTCGTACCAGGCCAGCACTTTGACGATTTTCTTTCCTGCTTTGATGGTCGCGCACGCATCGAAGAGCAAGGATTGCCGGCAACCGATGACGTCGGATGAAACAATCGGATCATCGGTGATACCGATCAAGTCCGGCTGCTGAGCAGCAGCGGCGCGCACGGCGTCGTTTACTTGATCGACCGTAACGGTGCCGTCGCGCATCACGCAATTCACGTCCAGCAACGATCCCCGTTGGACCGGCACGTTGAGCGCGTAACCGCTCAACTTCCCGGAGAACTTCGGCAGAACCATTTCCACCCACTGCGCCGACTCATTATTGTTGGGAATGATATTTTCCGCTGCCGAGCGGCTGCGGCGAAAGTCTTCGTGAGCGTAATCCTGCAGCGATTGATCGCTGGAGTAGGCATGGACCGTCGTCAGCGACGCACAGTCGACTCCCAGACTCTGATCCAGAGACTGCAACAAGAGCGCAAACGCATTAGTCGTCGCCGAACCGGCCGAAATCATTTTGTCGGCGCGGGTAGCGTGGCCTTCATTGATACCGGGTATGATGATCCGATCGACCGGTTCTGACGGAAGCGATGCCAGGATAACTCGCTTAGCGCCGGCGCGCAGATGCGCCTCCATATCGCGCCGGCGACGATATCGCCCGGTCGCATCGACCACGCAATCAACGTTCATAATATCCCACGGAACCTCCTCAGGCCGCGCAAGCTGGAGCATTCGCGTGCGGAATTTTTTATTAGTCAGGTAATTGTCTTGAAGCTTGCACGACGGCTCCTCCATGCCGTCACTTTGGAGCAGATACTCGATGATTTCCGGTTTGCCGATGTCGGCAACGGCGACGATCTCGATGTCGTCTTTTTCCAGCGCGAGGTGGTAAAGCTGCCGGCCAATCTGCCCTAGGCCCATAATGCCGACTCGGATTTTCCTCTCGCTCATTTCGGTACCTCCGTGTTCAGCAAGAATAAGCTCCTGTTGTGGACGTTATTCTATACCCGAGTATGTTAAAAATCGATGAGAAAAGACCGAAACGTTTTCTGGCAGGATCTCAAAGCTATTCGCACTATGTGAACGAAAAGAGGGCCTCGCTACAAACTCGTGTCGTGACCCAGTACGATGCGAGATGAATTCTGGAACCGGAATTGCCGCAAAATCGTACACACGCACAAAAGGCGGGCAATGGCCTGGCTACTTGCGGGCGAGTTTCGAATTAATTTCATCCACGCGCCGTTGCGCATCCTCATCGGAGATCGTCTCTACTTCGGTCAACATCCGTTCCAACTGGTCATGAGTCGCCTGCTCGGCCTGATGAGCGGCGATCACCAACCCCATCGCCGCCACAGTCGGCGTGTCGAAGACCAACTTTATCGGTAACTCCAGCTGGAACGTTAGAATGACTCGTGAGATAACTCGGGACGCTGTTAGAGAATGACCGCCTAGATCAAAGAAGTTGTCATCGATGCCGATGGGACATATTTTCAATGTTTCTTCCCAGATCTGACAAACAATTTGATAGAATTCGATCAGTTGAAACAACAGGAAGCCGAGTCAGTAAAGATCCAACAAACTCTGAGTTGCGCCACTGTATTTCCTTCCAAAGAACGAGTCTAGATTTTGCCTGCCTGATAGCCAACCGTTTCCATCATTGTCTTGGTGATCGTTTGTCGGATTTTCATGAACTCCGCCCATGGCTCGCGCTTGAGCCGCTTTAACCGCGCGGGTACGTTCTTGACGTTGAAATGATCGAAGCGCACGTCTCGTGTGATCTCGCCCCAGTCAATCGGCGTTGAAACCGGCGCGTTGGCTTTAGCGCGTACCGAATAAGGCGCCACGGCCGTCGAGCCTTCGCCGTTGCGTAAATAGTCGACAAAAATTCTTCCCTTGCGCGATACTTTGAGAATCTTAGCCGTAAAACGATCCGGAAACGTTTTCACGAACAGCTCTGCGATGGCTTGGCTGAAGCCTTTAATATGCTGCCATGGCAGCGTGGCTTCGATGGGTATGACGACATGCAAGCCTTTGCCGCCGGTCGTCTTCAGAAATCCGCGCAGGCCGAGGCTGTCGAGCAGGGTTTTTAATAAATTCACTGCTTCGGTAATCTGTTTCCATTGGAGCGCTTCGTCGGGATCGAAATCGAATACGATGCGATCGGGAAGGCCGAGTTTCGGCGTGCGCGAGCCCCACGGATGCAGCTCCAAAGCGCCCATTTGCGCTATCGCTACTAGCGCGCTTACGGAGTTAGCCATCATATACAAAGCTGGCCCGTCGCTATCGCGAACTGTGACTCGCTCAATAACGTCGGCCACGCTATGATCGGCATGTTTCTGATAGAAACACTCCTTATCCCACCCATTGGGGCATCTCAGTAGAGTAAGGGGGCGATTGCGCAAATGCGGAATGATCCATTCGCCGATCGCTTCATAGTATAACGCGAGATCGCGTTTGGTAATTCCAGCCTCTGGATAAAGTATTTTGTCGCTATTGGTCAGTTTGATTCCAGCCACTGTACCCTTATCGGCTTTCTCTGCAGCAGTATTGATTCCTTTTCGCCGAGATAGGTCTATCTCAGATCCTATTGGCGCAAGCTTGGGAGTACCGCCTGATTCCTCCCGCACGACGTCCCGCGCACGCTTGTCATTTCGCAATCCCTGGAATGAAGAATTGCGCAAGATGTCATCTTGAGTCCATTCAGTAAAGGCTATTTGAGCGACAAGTTCCGGCTTGACCCAATGCGCGCGCCGCCCCTCTGCCCCTTGGGGTGGATTTACGAACGGTGATTTGTCCTGAACGAGTCCATCGAGAGTCTTGCGCATCTTCGCAAGAAGCGATTGATTGAATCCCGTACCGACTTTACCTGAATAACGCAGCCGCCCCTCGGCATCATAGACCCCTAATAAAAGCGCACCGAAGCCGTGCCGCGAACCCTCGGGGTCGGTGAACCCACCAATGACGAATTCCTGGTGTCGTCCGCATTTTATTTTGAGCCAGGCATTTCCGCGCGAGCCCTCGTACGTCGAGTTCCGAAGTTTCGAAATCATTCCCTCGAGCCCGAGACTGCAAACCTCAGCGATAAACTTCGTACCCGGCACATTAAAATGGTCGCTATAGCGAATGATACCCGGCTCTGGGATGAGGCGTTTGAGCAGGGCTTTTCGTTGCTCCAAAACGACGCCGCGTAAATCATAGCCATTCAAGTACGGCAGGTCGAAGACGTAATAAATTACCTCACTGGTGTTCGTGGACAGCGCATTCTGCAAGGCTTGGAAGCTGGTACGTCCTTTGGCGTCCAAACTGACAATTTCGCCGTCGATCCAAGCGTTCTCTAGGGGCAAATCTGCCAGTGCCTTTGCTACGCGGGGAAATTCCTGAGTCCATTCTTTACGATTACGTGAATAAAGTTGAACTGCTCCGGCATCGATGCGGCTAAGCATTCGATAGCCGTCGTATTTGACTTCATGGACCCAGCGATCTTCCGTCGGAATATTTTTAGTTACAGTAGCGAGCTGCGCGTTGATAAAATCCGGCAATGCCGTTTTGCGCGCTCCCCTTATTTTCGCCAAGTCGATGCGGACGCTAGATTTCCTCCTGGGGCCATGCTCGAGGTTTTCCGCGACCGACTTGTTCGAATGCCAAACCCGTGCTGGGATCGGCGGCAATCTGTTTAAGGCTGCGATGAGTAGCGACACTGTTGGGAAGATCATCGACCACCCGCGCCTCCGGCCCCGTACGGGCGTACTCGTCGTCTTCTTTAAACAATAGCCATGCCTTGTCACCGCCGTATTTGCCGCCGTGACTCTTTACCAGAGTCCAGCCACCGTGAAGTTTTTCACCGTGGAGATCGAACTTGAGTTTACCTTTTTTGTATCCCGCAACCGGATCTTCTTTCGGCAGCCACGTCCCCCGGTCCCAAAGCAGCACGGTTCCCGCGCCGTATTGTTTTGGCGGAATAATTCCTTCGAACTCACCGTACTCGATGGGATGATCTTCGACGTGCATCGCCAGACGCTTGTCGTTGGGGTCGAGACTTGGCCCTTTCGGCACGGCCCAGCTCAACAAGACACCGTTGAGCTCCAATCTGAAGTCGTAGTGTAAACGAGTGGCGGCGTGTTTTTGAATTACGAACGCAAGCGCCTGGCGCTTTGATTTGGCGAGCTTCCCTTTTGGTTCCGGAGTCGTCTCGAAATTGCGTTTTTTGCGATAGAGTTCTAGGGCCATGAATCAGCGATGCGAAAAGGACAATCGGCGGGTTTTTTCTCCCGTAAAAGGCACGCTCTGCATCGAACCTATTTTCCCAAATAAAGATTGCGGGCAATACGGAGATGGCTGAAAGCTTCTTTTTTCCTGCCTAGGGCATCGAAAATGAGTCCAAGATTATAGTGCGCGTCTGCAAAGACGGGGTCTCGGTCGATCGCCGCCTCATACGAGCGAGCAGCTTCAGCCGGGCATTTCAAGTCCTCCATAAGAACACCCAAATTAAAATGTGGAGTTGCGTCGTCGGGATTGATGTCGATCGCCGCTCGGTAATGGTCCTCGCTTTCTTTCAGCATCCCCGCATTGTGGCAAAGCCTACCCAAATTGATGTGGGCCTCGCTATTGGTCGGGTCAATCTCCAGCGCTTTTTTGTAAGCGGCCATGGAATCCCCAGGAGATACTTCTTCCAGCTCGCGGCCCTGGGTAAACCAGTCTCTAGCGACGCGATCTTTTTTGGCGGCTTTTCGAGAAGGGAGTTTTACGGTCTGTAGAACAGTATGAGGATCGAAATCGAATAAGAAACTGGCCGGTATCGGGCTGATACCGAGCTTTGCCGTCCCATACCACAATGCGCCGGCCGTCGGCATAAATCTTTAGCCTGGTAATCTGCTTCTTCATCCGGAAGGCTTCTTTTTAAGGAAGTCAGCATTCGCATAACTTTTTTTACCGGGACTTTGGGATTCAAGAAGGCTCTTGGCGGTTTTCAAAAAGAGCAGGTCGCGAAAATTGAACTGTAACGTTTTTCTATTGTTTCGCCCGGGTGCAATAAAACCGGCTCGCACGAACGAACGAACGCGGCTATTCGGTAGATTGAGAATATTCGCTACTTCGTTGGTGGAGAAAAGTTTCATTTCTTATAGAGGACTGGGCCTTTTTGCGGCCCTTTTCAGGCTCGCTTGATCTAGCCTGGATCGCGGGTTTCTTTTGCTTCGGTACAGTACCAAGACTCTTTTTCAAAGCTTCCATCAGGTCGATTACGTTGCCCCGCTGCGGCGGCGTTTGAGATAAGGTGATCTCTTCGCCCTCAGCCTTCTTCTTCACCAGGTCCAACACGCGTTGGGCGTACTCGTCTTCATATTTTTCCGGCTCGAAGGCGTCATTCGATAGCTCCTCGATAAGACGAGTCGCCAGCTTCGTCTCAGGACTGGTGATTTTGGCGGATTCCCCCTTGCCAATCTCGTCGAAATTGCGCACCTCGTTGAAAAAATACATGGTGTGCATTACCAGACCTTTTTGCGCCGGACGGATGATGACGAGATTCTCCCTGCCTCTTAGGACAAATTTGGCGAGCGCTACTTTACCCGCCTCGACCATCGAATCTGCAAGTAGGCGGTAAGCTTTTTCACCCCCCTTGTCGGGGCCGAGGTAGTAGCTCTTTTCGAAATAAATCGGATCTACTTTCGCAAGAGGCACGAATTCGAAGATCTCGATCGCCTCCGAGGCTTCGCCTTCGAGCGCCTTGAGCTCATCATCGGTCAGTTTCACGTACTGGTTCTTCTCGAGTTCATACCCCTTTACTAGGTCTTGACGCTCGACTACCTCTTTACACACCGGACAAACCCGCTGCTGCTTGATCCGGCTGCCGCACTTGGCGTGCAACAGGTTAAAACTTGGCGACTCAGAAGACGCCGCCACATAGAGATTTACCGGGATTGAAACGAGACCGAAGGAAATAGCACCGGAACCGATGGACCGTACAGGCATAAAATGACCCTCCTAAGCCTTGAGGGTATCAAATCCCACGAAAGTGATCCACATGTTTTTCCCCAATTAGCAGAACCCCGACACTGGCCTCAATTTGCCCCTTATTGCCCCCTTATCGGAGCGGCCATAAGCATGAATTTAGCGATTCGGAATGAAGACAACATGGTTTGTCGAAAAATGAGACTAGACTCAGGCAAGTCAGGAACCGCACCCTGAAATTCGCGGTGCGACAATATTCTCAATCAGGCGCGGATTTTTGATGAGAAAATTTTGAAGATGAGTTAATTTAAATAAGAAGTAGCATCTGCCGGCAGGGTGAATAAAAACTTCGCTCCCTCGTCCGGACGGCTTTCCACCCAAATCCGACCGCCGTGCGCTTGCACGATCATTTTACAAATCGCTAGACCTAAACCCGTGCCCTTGTGTTCCGAAAGCTTACCACTGGCGGTTTGTTTATATTTCTCGAAGAGTTTGCCCAGCTCCTCGGGCGCGATCCCGACCCCTGTGTCTTTTACCCAGAGGGTCACGTCAGAGCGGTTCCACTCCGCGCCCAACTCCACCTCGCCGTCGGCGGCTGTGAATTTCAACGCATTTGCCACCAGATTACCGAGGACTTGTTCGAGGCGGCGACGATCCCCGCGTACCGGTTGCGCCGGGATGCCGATTTTCTTGCGCAGCAAGATCTCACGGTCTTTGGCGACGAACTGATAATTTTCGAGCACGGCGTCGACGAGCTGGGCGACGTCGAGCGGCTCCAAGTGAAGATCGATATTTCCCGCTTCGAGCTTCGACACGTCGAGAAAATCGTTGACCAAGGTCACCAGCTCGCGCACGGTTTCGACGACCTTGCCGAGCCATTTCTTTTGCTCGTCCGTCACCGGGCCGAAAGCGCTGTCGGTCATCAATTCGCTGACGCCCATCACGTTGTTCAGGGGTGAGCGCAGGTCGTGAGCGATCATCGCCGTGAAATCGCAAATCTCCTTGTTGGCCTTTTCCAGTTCGTCCGCCTGGGATTTAATTTGCGCATAAAGCTGCGACTTGTGGATCGCCATCGCCACCTGAGCGGCCATGGCCGTTAAAAATTCTATCTCTTCGGAAGCGAATTCGTGCGCTTCACGCGTCAGCAGCACCAGCACTCCTAAGACCTCCTCTTTGACCACGAAGGGGATGCCGAGATAGCCGACCACGCCTTGCTTGCGGTAAAACTCACGGTCGAGAATTCTGGGATCCGTTTGCACGTTGTCGGATACGACGAAAATTTTGCTTTCCACCGCGATTCTGACGAGCAGAGGAAGCTGCTTTAGCTCCCGGCGCAGCCATTCATCTCGATCGATGTTCAAGCATGTCGTCCGCTCCAGTTTGCCGCTCTCGATGTTCTTGAGCCAGATCTGCACGGCCGCATAGGGCAGAAGAGCGACGATTTTTTGCATCAAGGCTCCGAGCACAACTTCGAGCTCCAGGCTCGAGCTGGCGGCGGCGGTGATTTCATGGAGAGTGCGGATACGATCGTGATTGCGCCGCGCCCGTTCCTCAGCTTCGCGCCGCTGGGTGATATCGATCATGACACCCCGCAGTTTGACCGCCTTGCCATTTTCGACCACCACGGAGACGATATCTCCGAGCCATACGACGCGCCCGTCGGCGGCGGTCATTCGATACTCGAAGCGGTGCGGCTGTTTTTGTTCGGTCGCTTTAGTGCACAGGCGAATCGCCCATTCGCGGTCCTCGGGATGAATGTGATCGGACCAGAAACGAGACTCTTCGATCCAGGTCTGCGCGGGAAATCCCAAAATGCGCTCGGCGTCATCGCTCACGAAGGTGAAACGAAACGTTTCGGCGTCAGCCTCCCAGACGATGCCGTCAATCGACTGGATCAAGTCGTGATACTGCTTCTCACTCCGGCGTAGCGCTTCGGCGGCGCGTTCCCGTTCGGTGACATCTCTGAAGCTCACTACGGCGCCCGTCAACTGGCCGCGCTCGATGATCGAGCTGCTCACGTACTCCGCGGGAAAGGTAGTGCCATCGCTGCGCGCGAAAACTTCGCGCCCTTCCTTACGAGGTGAGTCTTCTTGGAGAGCGGCAAGAATAGGATGAACACTTGTAGGGGACTGCGTTTCGTTCTCTCTGCCAGGGCTAAGGACTTCGTGTAGTGGCTTGCCGGCGAGTTGGTCGACGTCGAGGCGCACGGTCGCTGCCGCGACGGGATTGGCGAAAATCACGCGCCCTTCTCGATTCAATTCGAAAATACCCTCTCCGACGGAATTCAGGATGAGCTCATTTTGCGCTGTGGCTTTCTCGTTGAAGCGCCACGCGATGATACTGCCGACGCCCTGAAACAGAATAAAAAATGCGTGAATACCGCCCCAAGTCCAGGGCGCGTTCAAAGCGGCAGGGTGATTGTAGACCTCTTCAGGCCAGAGCGTGCCGACAATGCCGTGATGAACACCGACAAAGGCGACGGCGAGCAGGTAAGGCGCCCAATCCTGATAGAGCGCGAGAAAAACCAGCATGACGAAAAAATGGAAATGGACCTCGATATAACCGCCGGAAAGGTGAACGAGAATCGCCGACGCGCTGATCAACCCAAGGCTCACGATGGAAGCGCGAAACGTGCGGCTGCCCCAGCCGATCGAGCCCAGGAGCGCGAATCCGGCGACCATCGAGCTTTCCAGAAAAGTGTGCAGCACCATGCCGTCGCGAAAGAGCGCCGCGATGCTTAGCTCCCAACTGTTGCCTACGAAGGGCCCGATGAGGGCGATCAGGACGGCGTGAAACCAGGTGAGTCCGGTCAGAAACCGGTGCCTCGCGTACCAGACCTCGTCCGGCAAGGCTCGGCCCAGTGGCACCACAGACCAGAGGCGGCGGAGAAAACCAGAAATAGATACGTCATGCGTGACGATCATGCAGTTTCTCGTGTTCTATGATTGCCAGAAGATCCGGCCGGCGATGATGGGTCAAATCCGCCGGTGCTCCCCCAGTATCATTGATCCGCCGGCAAATGTGAAGCGAAATGTCGAACCCTTTCCGGACTCGCTACGACACGAATTTCACCTCGGAGCAACTTGCGGTACTTCCTAACAATGTAAGTAAAGCCCCAGCCCCGCATCTTCGTCTGGGCGGGTGTTGGACCCTGAGAGAGACGCTGGCTGCAGTTAAACAAACATGATCTCGACTCACTTGGGAGGATACGCATCGTTTCCAGATGAGATGCCAGACTGGATCGAGTGGGACTTTCGCGGTCGTCTATGTGATCTGGCGTTTAGCGTAATTCAACAACTGATCTCGCGGGAATATGATCAGTCGTCGTTCCGGTCAGTGGACGAAAACAGTCGAAATGATGACAGCGCACGAGTCCTCAGAATTCGATTGCAGAGAAGTCATCTCATTCGTCAGGCTGGCGGCGGCTTGGCGATAAGCTGCAGGCGCCGAAGGCAAACGTCAGCTTCAGCCCTTGTTAGCCAGAGCCAACGTGCTTGGTGCTTCTTGGGTCATGCTCTCCCTCCGACCCCACCAGTTCAGTACCCGCAACGCGCGGAGAGTGTTCCAGCGGCTCGGCGCGCCGATCCGTTCAAGCTCGAAATACGTTTTCCCTTTATACGAATGTTGCAGCGACCAGCGGCCGTCCTCGCGCCGGCCTTTACGGACGATCTCGATCGCCTCGGCAAGGCGCTGGTCACAAGGCGCGTCGACGGATTGGAAATAGTCGAGAGCGCGGAGGATGTCGTAATGCCACCGTGGCGGGAAAGAAAAGCGAGTAAATACAGGCTTGATGATTTCGCCGGTACGATGGGAGCGAAAGAGCCGATGCGCCAAGAGGAACTCACGACCGCGGCGCTGCGCAGTCTGTACCGCCCGCACTTTGTGTCCACGGTGTACTTCGTAGAACCGCAAACCTTCGAGCACGCTGATAGTCGTATGGACCGAAGCGTGGGTTGCGCCAAACGGACGCCGGCAATTCCACCCACCGTCGGGCATCTGCTGCTCCAGCAAGTGGGCGGCAATGGTGTCGAGACGGTCGTCGTCATGCTCGAAGTACGAGAGTATGGAAAGGATCATCCCCGTAACGCACGTCTCGCTCCGGCGCGTCCATTTTGCCCAAATACCGTAGTTGATACCGCCGTCCCGCTGGAGCCCGCTGTCAAGAAGGAGCCTGCACGCCTTGTGCGCCCGCGGGTTGGTTGCTGGCAGACCGAAGTCACGGAGCACCAGCATTGTGTAGGTCGTTGATGTCCACTTCGGCGAGTAGAGTCCGCCGTCCGACGATAGCCCGCCCGCCCACGTGCCCCCGGGGTCCTGCCTAGCGAGCAGACGAGCGCCCCAACCGTCGCGCGCGACCTTTCTCCGCGCTCGCTCGACGGTGCGTTCGGCCACCCCGACCAAATCACGTAGGGTCTGCCAACGAATGGCAGGGTCGCCGTCGAGGAGCCATGGGATCACCCCATCCGTCCGTGGTCTCAAAGTCACTCTTGAAGAGCTCAAATGCTTCGGCCTGGCTAACTATGGATGCTGAAAATCACGGCTTCACGAAATTTGACTTGTCGATCAACAGCGGTCGCTCTGAACGGCTTGCGGAAAGCGACAACAACAGCTTAATCGATTTGCCGATTTCATTTCGACTAACACAGCGAGACATACCCCCGCCGCCTCAGCGCAACGTGAAGACGATCAGTTGGTCCGTGACCCCGCCCGATCCAGGCTTCAACGATCCGGCGGCGATGTAGACGCGTCCGCCGGTGGTCGCGGCGGACGTCCCGTGCCTACCTCCGGGCATGGGGGCAAGCGTCCTCCAGTTTTTTGTTTTCGGATCGTAGGCCTCGTTTTCGGCAAATGTATTTGGCGCAAGCTCACCGCCCAACACCAGAACCATGCCCTCATAGAGCGTAGCGGCGAGCCCGCTGCGCGCGGTGGGAAGCGGCGGTCCTGACGTCCAGGAATTCGTCGCCGGGTCATAGATGTCGTGCATATCTGTTTTGTCGTTGGAAGCTCCGAAACGTCCGCCCACCGCATGGATTTTTCCTTCGGCAGCGACCAACGCCATGTGATCGCGCGCCTTGGGCAGCGGAGCGCGCTCGCTCCACGTGTTGTTCGCAGGATCGTAGACCTGGTGTGTTGTCACCGTCTCGCCTGCGGGATTGCGCCCGCCGACCGCGTGGATCTTGCCGTCGAGCACGGTCACCCCAACCGACCCCAGGCCGGACTTGAGCGGGCTGAGCGAACGCCAGCTGTCTGTCGCGGGATCGTATTCAAACACATGGGGTTGCCCGTCCTTGTGCACGGACGCGACAAAGCCGCCGACGGTGTAGATCTTACCGTTCAGAACAGCCGTGCCGATATGATCGAGCGCCTGAGGCAGCGGAGCGCGCGATCTCCAGCGATCGGTCGCGGGGTCGTATTCGTCGTGGTAGGTCCCCGCCTTGCCTTGCACGCTGCCGCCGATCACGTAAATTTTTCCACCGACCGCCGCGAGCCCCACTTCGTTGCGCGCCATCGGGATCGGCGCTTTCATCGTCCAACTTCCCGGCGCCTGCGCGTGAGCGCTAATCGTCATTGTGCCGAGCGCCATTGAGAGCGCGGCAGACTGTGAAACCTTCAAAAACGTAGTATGCATTTTCGCCTCCCGTCTGTGCCCAAGTCTCGTCAACTCAGTGTTCAATCGCATGCAGCGCAACCTGCCAGAGCGTCGATGATGTCTCTAACAGCTTGCTGAAAATCTCTTCGTATGGAAAGTTTTTCTACTCCGAAGATCACGCATGTCAAGGGTGTCAGGTTGCATGTTGAACTGGCCCGGATCTGACGGACGGACTTGATCCGCCAGCACGCGCAGTATTGCAGCACGGTCGTGGGAGTCACTCGGCGGCTTGACTGCCGCCGCCGCCTGTTGGAGAATCCGGCAAAATCCTCACAAGGAGAGCTTACTTAATGGTCACTTCCAACGACTTGAAGGGCATCATGGCGATGATGCCGGCGTTTACGAGCAAAGACGGCGATCGTATCGACGCGACGGATACGGTTGATACTGACGAGCTTACGCGGGCGGTGGACAAATTAATCCGCGACGGCGGCGTCAACGTGCTCACGACCACCGGGAGTTTCGGCGAGTTTCACACGCTACTGTGGGACGAGCATAAAAAATTGATCGAAGCCACCGTCGCGGCGGTGAAGAAGCGTGTGCCTTTGTTCATCGGCTGCACGAATTTGAACCCGCGCGAGGCGATTCGCCAGGCGAAATTCGCCCAGGAAGCCGGCGCCGACGGTCTCCTGCTCGGCGTGCCCTTTTATTATCAAGCGACGGTAGATAACGCCGTGCAGTTCTATCACGACGTCGCCGACGCGCTGCCTAAGATGGGCGTGATGATCTATCACAACCCGACCCATCATCGTGTGACGATCCCGGTCGGCGCCTTCAAGCGCATCACTGAGAAGCCGAACATCGTCGGCATGAAGGACAGCCACCGCACGCCACTGCAGTTCGTCGAGCTGACCAGCGTCACTAAAGGCAAGATGAGCGTCTTCGTCAACCAGACGCAGATGTTTCCTTATTACCAGCTCGGCGCCGCCGGCTGCTGGTCGTTTAACGTCTGGATGGGTCCGTCGCCGGTCGCGACTTTGCGCGACGTTTGCTTGGCGCAGGATTGGGAAACCGCGAAGCAAGTCTGCCTCGACCTTGAAGGTACCAACAGAGTCGGGCCGAATATCGGCAATCTCTCCTGGCGCGAAAATGTCTATAAACTTTCCGTCAACGAAGCCGGCTACTGCACCGCCGGTCCATTGCGCGCGCCTTGGCGCGTCATCCCACAGGAAGTCAAAGACAACAGCAAGAAGATCGCGGCGTACTGGAAGTCGTTGTGCGAGAAGTATCCGCTGGTGCAGGAAGCGGCGCGGAAAACGGCGTAGGGTATTCGTTCAAGGTTCCAGGTTCAAAGTTCAAGGTTTAACCGAAGCCTCGCGGTATCTCGCCGCGAGGCTTCGAGTTTTTTGGACCTGGAACCACCGAGAGACGTCCGCCGTCGCCCTTCTGGACGTTCCGCCGATTTCGGTATAAAGAAACCGTTGAAACCAAAGGAAATCCAAGCTCGAGTTCCAGGAGAAATCATGAGCACAGCGATGCAGCAGAAGATCATCGACGGCGATGGGCACGTAGTTGAAGATATCGCGAGCATCGTGAAATACATGCCCGAAGAGTACGTCGGCAGAAGTTTTTCAGAAGCGCGGGGCAAGAATCCGTTTCCGCCCATCGACCATTTGCATTCCGCCAACCGCCACTTCACGCCGAAGGGCGCGTTTGCCAACGTCGGGCGCGAGGGCTGGGAGCTTTTTCTTGAAGACGTCGGCATCGGCACCACCGTGCTTTACACCAGCGCGGGTCTTGCCTTCGGCAAGATCGTCAGCCGCGACTGGGCCATCGAGCTGGCACGCGCGTATAACAATTGGATGTACGACACCTATTTGTCGAAGAGCCAGCGTTTCAAGGCAATGGGCCTGATCCCGCTGCAAGAACCCGCGGAAGCCGTGATCGAGTTGCGCCGCATCGTGCGCGACCTGGGTTTCTCCGGCGCGATGTTGCCGTCGACGGGCGTCAACATGCCGCACCTGGGCTCTCAGAAGTATTGGCCCATTTATGGCGAAGCCGAGCGGCTGGGTTGCGCGATCGCGATCCACGGCGGTTCCCATGAAAATCTTTTAATGGACGACATAAGCCCCTACGCCGTGGCCAACGCGCTCGGCCATCCGATGAGCCAGATGATCGGCTTCGCGGGCATTATCTTCAACGGTGTCTTCGACAAATTTCCCGGCCTGCGCGTGGGTTTCATGGAAGCGGGCTGCGCCTGGTTACTGACCTGCATGGAACGCTTCACCGGCTCGTGGGAGAGCCACGTGCAATTCGATCCGCGCGGCCGCTTCTTGCAATTGAAAAAAGGCGAGAAAATCATCGACTATATTCTGCGTCATATCGATGACGGACAGATTTTCGTCGGCTGCGAAGGCGAAGAGTTGAGCATCGCCGAGGCGGTGCGGATCACCGGCAACAAGCCGTATGTGTTCTCGACGGACTATCCGCACGAAGTCGATGCGCAGACGTGCAAACACGAGCTGGAAGAGCTGCGGGAAAACAGTCAACTCACGGCGGCGGACAAAGATGCGATCCTGTTCGGCAACTCGCAACGGTTCTATCAGATGACCCTCTCGTAACGAGAGGGTCATCCTGAGCGCGAGCGAAGGATCTCGACCCGTGTAAAACGAGATTCTTCGCCTGCGGCTCAGAATGACACTTCGAAAGAAGAAGGAAAGACCCCATGAACACCAAGAACCATAAAATCATCGACGGCGACGGCCACGTGGTGGAAGATCACTCGGCGATCGCGGCGCGCATGCCGGAACAGTATCGCGACCGATTCGGCTCGAGCCGCAGCCCCTATCCGCCCAACGATCATTTGCACTCGGCCAATGCGCATTTTCTCCCGCCGGGCGCCTTTGCGAGAGTCGGCCGCGAGGGCTGGATCGATTTCATGGAAGACGTCGGCCTTGCCAGCGCGGTGCTCTATCCGACCAACGGATTGTCGTTCGGGCGGATCGTCAGCCTGGACTGGGCGATCGAGCTGGCCCACGCGTATAACGACTGGATGCATGACGAATATCTCAGTAAGAGCTCACGCTTTCAGGCTTTGGGCCTGATCCCGCTGCAAGATCCGGCGGAAGCGGTGAAAGAACTTCGCCGCATCGTCAAAGAGCTGGGCTTTTGCGGGGCCATGCTGCCGAGCACGGGAGTCATGGGCGCGCAGAATCATCTCGGCGACGAAAAATACTGGCCGATTTACGAGGAAGCCAACCGTCTCGCCTGCTGCATCGGCATCCACGGCGGCGTGCATGACCACATGGGTTTGGACGACATGACACCCTATGCTCCGGTGAATGCGCTCGGCCATCCCTTCGGCCAGATGGTCAATTTCGCCGGCATTCTGTTCAACGGTGTCTTCGATAAATATCCTAAAGTCCGTTTCGGCTTCATGGAAGCCGGCGCCGGCTGGTTCGTCAACTGCATCGAGCGTTCGAGCGCGCCTGGAATAGCCACGTGCAGTACGACCCCCGCGGGCGCTTCTTGAAGCTCCGTGAAAAGGAATCCGTGACCGACTACATCAAGCGCCATGTCGACGAAGATCGGATTTACGTCGGTGTCGAAGGCGACGAGCTTACTTTACCCTTCGCCGTCAGTGTCGTCGGCAACAAACCGTTTATCTTCTCCTCAGATTTTCCCCACGAAGTGAATAACGACACGTGCAAAGCGGAGCTCGAAGAGCTGGAGGAAAATAAACGACTCACACAGGATGATAAAGACGCGGTACGCTATCGCAATGCCGAGCGCTTCTACGGATTGCCGACCCATTGAAGCAAAATCCGCGCGCCGGCTATTTTCTCAGAAAAATTTTCATGCTAGTTTTCGATCGGCTACACACGACCTATTACACAAGCCGAGGTAGTTTTATGCCTGTAGCTGCATCATGCCTTATCACTCCCTTTGGCTGCTTCCTCTCGGTCTACTGATCGGCGCCTTCGGAACTTTGATCGGCGCCGGCGGCGGCTTCATCCTGGTTCCCATACTTCTCCTCGTCTACCCGAATGAAAATACCGAGCTGATCACGAGCATCTCGCTCGCCGTGGTCTTTTTTAATGCGCTCTCCGGCTCGTGGGCCTACAGCCGGATGAAACGGGTCGATTACAAGTCGGGCATCATCTTCGCAATCGCGACGATTCCCGGGGCGATCCTCGGTGCGGTTTCCACCGCGTACGTGCCACGCTACGCCTTTGACCTCATCTTTGGCGTCTTGATGATCGTGACAGGTGCATTTCTTTGGGTCTCGGCCAAAGACGATCACGCGCGCGCGCAAGCTCCATCGGGTCCGCACGCTTCTGCCAATAAGCCGGCACGCTGGACAGTTCGCGATTTCGTCGACGCGGACGGCGTGCGCTATCACTACGAGTATAATCCGGTGATCGGCATCGTGCTGAGCATATTCGTCGGCTTTGCATCGAGCCTGCTGGGCGTCGGCGGCGGGTTTATTCATGTTCCCGCACTATCTCGACTGTTGAACTTTCCCGTCCACATCGCCACCGCCACTTCCCACTTCGTGCTCGCCGTGATGGCCTTGACCGGTACTCTCGTGCACGTCGCCAATGGCGTGTTCGCCCATGGCATTCGGCGCACGGCGATCCTCGCCATCGGCGTCTTGTTCGGCGCCCAAATCGGCGCGCGTCTGTCCAATCGGGTCGGCGGCAAATGGATTATACGCGGCCTGGCGCTCGCTTTGGTGTTCGTCGGCATCCGGCTGATGTGGTCGGAGCTATAAAGAGCAATTTTTCTCTCTCGGTTATTATCGGCGCTTTGACAGGCAGCGCTGTCATGATTTAGGCTCCGGCCCGTAATTGACCGGGACATCATTCGAGGAGATCCGCATGAAAGCAGTTGGCAATTTTATTAGAACTCGGCTCCACCAGAGATTTCAGCCGGCAGTTACGGCATTTGTCATTTTTATTTTGACTGGCTCAGCCGCAGCGCAAACTCTCACCAACTTTCGCATCGCCAACGGCACCAGCGGCGAGAATCCTGCGGTACTCTGGGTCGGTGTCGAGCAAGGCTTTTACCGCAAGCACGGTCTTAATGTCGAGGTCATCTACATGCGGGTTGGATCGCTCGCGGCGTCTGCGTTGGTTTCCGGTGATGTGAACGCGGTTCTCACCAGCTCCAACGCCGTTTTGAATCTCGCCGCCGGAGGGTTGGATGTCGTGATCATCGGGGCGCTGTTCCAACGCCCCGAAGGGGACTTCATGGCTCGCCCTGAGTTCAAAAGCCCGAAGATCTTAAAGGCAAATTGGTCGCGATCCAAAGTATCGGCGGCGGCGGTTGGGCGAACAATATGCTGGCTCTGGATTACCTCGGCCTCGATCCGGACCGCGACAACATCCGGTTCATCGTTCTTGGTGATCAGCCCTCGCGCATCCAAGCTCTCGAAACCGGCCGCGCTCAAGCGTCCTGGATGGGCTCGACCTTCAGCGCGCCGCTCAAGAAAAAAGGCTACACGCTTCTGCTCGATTTAAGCCGGGCGCCGATTCCCTACGTCGGCTCGTCCTTGGTGGTCAGGAAAACCGCGGCGCATCAGGAGGCAAAGACCTACGAAGCGTTGCTCAAGGGAACCATCGATGCGCTGCGGTTCTTTCAAAAACCGGAAAACAAACCGGTTGTCCTAAAGACGATGGCTAAACATCTCCGGCTTAACCGCGTGGAAGATGCAGAAACCGGCTACCACGCGATGGTCGCGGCCTACAGCAACGATTTGAGGCCCAAACCTGAAGGCTTGCAAAAGATTTACTCTATCCTGTCCCGAACCAATCCCAAGCTCTTGACGTTGAAGCCGGAAACAATCCTCGACGCTACGTTCATTCAGAGAATCCAGTCGAGCGCCTACTGAGCGAAGGAACCATTGGACGTGTTTTGGACGAAATCAAAAGCAGCGGCTTTGTGCACCCACCGCTCCGCCGTTTCAACGCTGAATTCATCTTCGCCCACCGTTTGAGACTGCGCTTTAATGTCATTCTGAACCGAAGGCGAAGAATCTCGACTTTGACACACCTGAAAAATGCGAGATGCTTCGCATTGCTCAGCATGACATCCGTATGATCGTGCACACTGCGACACAGTCTCATTATGGGAAAAACAAAAGCGGTACTCCATGATCGCCCACGTCGGCCTGCAAGTCAGCGACATCGAGAGAAGCAAGAAGTTTTACACCACAGCGCTCAAACCCATCGGCTACGAAATGCTCCGTGAGTATGGCGTGACGTCGACGCGGCCGACGCCGAGCGCGGGATTCGGCGAGCCGGCGCGCGCCGACCTATGGCTTTACCAGGGCACGCCGAGCCCGGCGAGCACGCATGTCGCTTTTCTCGTTACCAAACGGACGCTGGTCGAGGATTTTTATCGCACCGCTATCGCGGCGGGCGGGCAAAGCAACGGCGAACCGGGATTACGGCCGCAATATAGCACCGATTATTATGGCGCCTTCGTCCTCGATCCCGACGGTTACAATATTGAAGCGCTGTGCAGAGAAGCGGAGTGAATAAAAACTTGTCGCGTGCTCGACAGCTGGAACGATAAGAGTGCGCGGGTTTACTGGGTATCTTTGCGTCTGACGTTGGAGTTCTTCATCAGCCAATTCTCAATCATCTTTCTTTTGAAGCGCCACTGATTTCCCACCTTGAACGCCGGCAGTTCTTTATCCGCCAACAATCGGTACACGGTGAATTTATCAACGTTGAGATACTCGGCAACTTGTTCCAGCGTCAGCAGTTGTTCGGGCATATGCTACCAGTCCTCTACGGGTTATCCTTTAGACTCTCGAATCGTCCTTTCCAGTTTTGCCATAGGTGAACAGCCTCGGATATTGGGGTCAAGTTCATAGTAAAAAACATGCTGAATAGCAAGCCCGACCTTAGTCGGTTGAAAGGCGCCGAGCTTGTAGAATTTGGCGCTGAATGAAGCGCGGATCGCGGTCCGAGGATTGAACTAACGCAGCCAGCTGCGGGGAATCAGAACATAGCGATGAGAATTTATCCAAAAGTCGTCACCCCAGAATTGCTTTAACGGCTCTCTCTTGGGGATGGCTGAAATCTCGCGCCTCAGGCGAAGTGAAAGTTCGTCATGCCGGTGAAAACCGGCATCTAGGTTCGTTTTCAGCTCAAGCTCAAAACCCGCTTGGATTCCGGCCTCCGCCGGAATGACGCTAACAAGAGTCGGCTTCCAGTCAATTCGGCACCCCTCGACTTGGACCCGAGGGTCGTCCAGTTGGAGGGGCTGGTCCAATCCCACTTGTGACGCAGTCGAGTCAGCGGCAGCAGCATTCGGAAATGACAGACTCAAAGCGGACTGGAATCGTTTTTCTGCAGCAAGCTGCGGGGAATCTAACCCCAGCGAACGAGTGGGGCTCGATCGCGCCGCTCACTTGGCGGCGCAGACCGTGATCTCGACGAGGGTCCCGGGAGTGAGCACGGCGCCCACCGCCGTACGGGTCGGCAGATTGGACCGATCGACCCACGCCATCCAGGCTTCGTTCATCTCGTCTTTCAACCGAGCGTCGGCCATATAGACGGTCGCGCTCAAGATGCGCGACTTGTTTGTGCCCGCCTTGGCGAGAACGGCGTCGATCTTTTTCAGCACCTCGGCCGTCTGCCCTTTCATGTCCAGCGATTTGTCATCGGCGACCGTGCCGGAAAGAAAAACCAGATCGCCAAAAACGGCGGCGCTGCAATTCCATTCGCGAGGGTTGATTCGTTGTATCTCCATGATCGTTTTTTTCCTTCCCTTGAACGCTTTGAACGACTTGAACTCTTTCTGCCCGGAAAACTTTGAACTTTGAACCTTGAACCCTTGAACCGACGTTCGTCATCCCTAAATCGCCGGTCTCCGTTCGAACCATTTCATATGCTGCTGGTAGGTATAACCCGCGCGCAGCACCGTCGACTCGTCAAATGGTTTGCCGACCAGCTGCAGTGCGATCGGCAACTGGTTTTCCGAAAAACCGCACGGCACCGACAGCGTCGGCAGGCCGGTTAAATTGAACGGTCCGTGATACTCCGGCACGACATGCTTGAATAAAGTATCGATCGGCCCGACGTCTTTGACGCAGCGGCGCGGGCCCGGCCTGATTCGGCAAGCGCCAAGGCAATCTACTTTGGCGAAAACCTCGGCAAGCTCGGCGCGGCAGCGGCTGCGGATACGCTGCGCCTGAATATAATCCGCCGAACCCGTGAGCAAGCCCAAATAGATCCGCGCGCGCCGTTGCGCCGCGCCGGTTTTCAATACCGTCGCCGCATCGCTTTTATGGGCTGACCAAAATTCATTGTAGTAGATCACCGCGTTAGCGATCGTCGCCAGATGCAGCGTTGGGAATTTTGACTTCTCGATACGCGCCCCATCGATTTGAGCTCACCAATGGCTTCTTCCACGCGTTTCAATACGATAGGGACCGTGCGCGGCGCGCATTCATCGATGTACGTCGCGCGGCACGCCGATCGACCATGCCTTTAACGTCTTCGCGCAGCGCGTCGGTATAATCGGTCATCGGCATGCTGCTCGACGTCGGATCTTTGGGATCATGCCCGGCGATAGCGTTGAGCATGTGGCGAATCTTCGACCACCCGCGCCATCGGCCCGCAATGATCGAGCGACCAACTGAGCGGCGCCAAGCCGTGCCGGCTTACTCGCCCGTAGGTCGCTTTCAAGCCGGCGAGGCCGCAAAAGGCCGACGGATTGCGAATCGAGCCCGCGGTATCTTCGCCCAGTGAGCCGAGACAAAGCCCCCCGGCCACGGCGGCGCCCGAGCCCGTGCTCGATCCGCCGGTGATATGTTCCGTGTTCCACGGATTGCGCGGCAACGGCAGTTCGCTATCTGGCAAGCTGCTCATATGCAGCTTGCCCATCATGATCGCGCCCGCCTCGCGCAGTTTGCGCACAGCCGTCGCGTCGCCTACGCCTTGGGTGAATTGGCGAATGCGCGCCGGCGCGCCGGCCACGTCCAGCTGATCTTTCACCGCGATGGGGATGCCGTGCATCGGCCCGCGCCAGTTGCCTTTGGCAATCTCCACCTCAGCGGCCCGCGCTTCCTGCATCGCGCCATCCGCCATCAAGTTAATGTAAGCGTGCAGCTTGCCATCGACGGCTTGAATGCGGTCAAGAACGGCGCGGGTCAAGTCGACCGGTGAAAGTTTGCGGTCCTTAATGAGTTGTTGCGCTTCATGAATCGACAAATAGTAGAGCGGTTTTTCTGCGACGGTCATGGCGAGGCTCCTTTCAGTCGACGTATATCATCGTCCTGTTGCGAAGTCGCGATTCTTCGTTGCACTCACGACGATATTAAAATTTACATCTCGGCGCCAAGGTCACCACACCGACCCAGCAAAAGAATAGTGTTCCACCCGGCCGCTCATCGCTTCGGAATTTCCATCCCGCGCTGAACCGCGGGTCGTTGCGAGATGACATCGAACCAGCGCTTCACGTTGGGAAAATCTTCCAATTTCACGTGATGCATTTCATGCCGCCACACCCAGGTATAGGTTGCGATATCGGCGATCGAATATTCGCCAGCCAGATATTCCCTCTGAGCCAATTCCTTGTCCAGTACCCCATACAGCCTGA
>CAWDPO010000024.1:0-238097 GCA_963804165.1 uncultured delta proteobacterium | reverse complement strand
CGGAGCAGAAGGCAAGGCTGGAAAAATTATCACCGGAGGCGGTTGCGACTTCGAGCCTTGCCGGCAAGCCGATCAGAAATAAACTGACTTGTGCCCCCGGTGACGGCGCACCGATCGGCGGCCTCAAGGTTGTGACCGACAATGGCTGGTTCGCCGCCCGTCCGTCCGGCACGGAGAACATCTACAAGATCTATGCGGAGAGTTTTAAGGATCAGCACCACCTGACGGCTATCGTGAATGAAGCTCAGGAGATCGTGAACGAGGCACTGGAGTCCGCTGGTTCACCTCACCGGCAGCGGGAGGCGCGCTGATGAGTCACGATATTCGCCCGGTGAGCCTGTCGTCGTTTCCGCCGCAATACCGCGCGTCCGGTTTGCTTTTGCACGTTACATCGTTGCCCTCATCATACGGGATCGGCGACGTGGGACCGACTGCGATCAAGTGGATCGATCAACTGAATGAGGCAGAACAAAGGTGGTGGCAATCGTTGCCGCTAGGCCCAACGGGTTATGGCAACTCTCCGTATCAGTCGCTATCGTCTTGCGCCGGTAATGGACTTCTAATCAGCCCAGACTGGCTGATCGAAGATGGGTTATTGCGCGCAAGCGACTGTGCGCCAGTTTCGTTTTCGGAAACTGCTGTCGATTATCCAGCGGTGATCACTTTCAAACGCCGGTTGCTGGCCAGAGCTTGGACCAACTTTAGTGCCGGCGCGCCTTCAGTATTAAAAGATGACTTCGAGGAGTTCTGCCAAGACCAAAGGAACTGGCTAGAAGATTACGCGCTGTTTCGAGTGTTAAAAGCCAAATATAGCGACGCTTACTACCTCGATTGGCCAGTGGAGTTGGTGACGCGCGTGCCTGAAGCTTTAGCCCGGGCCCGCCGCGATCTGGCAAGCGAAATCGATCAAGTTTGCTTTGCTCAATTCCTGCTGTTTCGCCAGGGCGAACGCCTAAAGAGGCACGCCCGGGCTAAGGGTGTGCGCCTGATTGGTGATCTGCCTTTTTTTGTTTCTCGTGACTCGAGCGACGTTTGGGCCAACCCGGAGCTGTTTCTACTGGACGAACGTTACAGGCCGCGGTTCGTTGCCGGCGTGCCTCCCGATTATTTCAGTTCCAATGGACAGCTCTGGGGCAATCCCGTCTACAACTGGGAGGCGCTGCGTCAGACCGGTTATCGCTGGTGCATCGATCGCCTACGTGCGCTGCTCGCCCACGTGGATATGGTTCGGCTGGATCATTTTCGAGGATTCGCGGCAGCCTGGCATGTACCGGCCGGAGCAACGACAGCGAAGTCCGGGCATTGGCAGGCAGGTCCGGGCGCTGATTTCTTCAGCGCAGTTCAGAGAGAGTTAGGCGTACTACCGTTTATCGCTGAGGATCTGGGATTGATCACGCCGGACGTGCATGCGCTGCGTGACCAGTTCCATCTGGCGGGCACACGCGTGCTGCAGTTTGCTTTCGACGGCCATTCAGATAACCCGCATCTTCCTCACAATCATGTCTATGACACAGTGGTATATACCGGCACGCACGACAATCCCTCGAGCCGCGAATGGTATGAAGAACTGCCAACGGACCAACGGCAAAACTTGTGGCGCTATCTCAAATCGCCGCAGGGTGAAAGCCGGGATGTCGCCTGGGACTTGATGCGCCTGGCGTGGTCCTCGGTGTCAGCGCTCACCATCGCTCCTCTCCAGGATCTGCTCAATCTTGGACCCGAGGGCCGAATGAATGTTCCGGGTCGTGCGGACGGGAACTGGATGTGGCGCTGCACTGAAAAGATGTTGGCGGCTGCGGACTTTCACTCACTGCGGGCCCTGACAGGAAGCTCGAACCGTCTGTTGACTGCTTCAACTCCGCTGACAAGAGAAATGGCGGAGGCCACGCCATGATTCCGAGCCCAATAGTATTTCTGGTTGACGTCGACAACACGTTACTCAACAACGACCATATCCAGAACGACTTGAAGCGCCACCTTGAACGTGAGTTCGGCGTTGCCTGCCGCGACCGGTACTGGGCGATCCTCGAACAGCTCTTGACTGATCTTGGTTACCGCGATTATCTCGGCGCTCTTCAGCGCTACCGGGTCGAGCACCCTAGAGATCCTCACCTGCTCACTATGTCATCGTTCCAGGTGGACTATCCGTTCGCCAATCGTCTCTATCCCGGCTCGCTCGATGTCCTTGAGCGGTTCCGCTCATGGGGGCAGACGGTCATCCTCTCGGACGGCGACGTGGTTTTTCAACCGCGCAAGATCGAACGCTCCGGCATCTTCGAAGCTGTAGAAGGCCACGTGCTCGTCTACATTCACAAAGAAGAGGCGCTGGATGACGTCGAGCAGCGTTACCCGGCTGAGCACTATGTCCTCGTGGACGACAAGCCGCGTATTCTGGCCGCGGTCAAGAAAATCTGGGGTGGCCGCGTAACTACCGTATTCCCGCGTCAAGGTCAGTATGCTCACGACCCGAGCGTTGTCGCCGCATGTCCGCCCGCGGACCTGACCGTGGAGCGCATCGGCGACCTACTTGACTATGATCTGGCAGCACTGCTCGCGGACAACAATCAATCCAAATCTCTCCGGAGGTGAAATTATGAAGGCGACCCAATTGCTCCACAACCTGGGCCAGAGTCTCTGGCTCGATAACATCACGCGCGATTTGCTCAACAGCGGGACACTGAAACGCTACATTGACGAGCTCTCGGTAACCGGGCTCACTTCGAATCCGACGATCTTCGATCACGCGATCAAAAACAGCAGCACCTACGATGTCGCGATCCGGAAAAAGCTCGACGAGGGTAAGTCGGGAGAGGATCTGTTCTTCGAGCTGGCACTCGAGGATCTCACGCGAGCCGCCGATCTGTTCAGACCCATCTATGACCGGACCGACGGCGTCGACGGCTGGGTGTCGTTGGAGGTTTCACCACTGCTGGCTCACGACACGGCTAGCACTCTCGCTGCGGCCAAGAGTCTGCACGCCCGGGCGGGCCGTCCAAATCTATTAATCAAAATTCCAGGCACCAAGGAGGGATTGCCTGCCATCGAAGAGGCGATTTTCGCCGGCATCCCTATCAACGTGACGCTCTTGTTTTCCCGCGAGCACTACGTTGCGGCGGCCGAGGCTTTCTTGCGCGGCATCGAGCGGCGCATCGACGCCGGACTCAAGCCCGAAGTCGGTTCCGTAGCTTCGGTTTTTGTCAGCCGTTGGGACGCTTCCGTCGGCGGCAAGGTGCCTGCCGCGCTTCAGAACAAGCTCGGTATCGCTATCGCTAAGCGCACCTACAAAGCGTACCGCGAGTTGCTGGGCTCGCCTCGGTGGCAGCGCATCTATAACTCCGGCGCCCGTCCGCAGCGTCTGCTGTGGGCGAGCACGGGAACCAAAGATCCCAAGGCCTCTGACGTCCTCTACATCAAGGAGCTCGCTGCACCGTTCACCGTGAACACGATGCCCGAGGGAACTTTGAAAGCCCTCGCCGATCACGGTGAGGTCAACGAAATCATGTCGGCCGATGGCGGCGATTGCGAATCGTTATTGGACCAGTTCCGCGCGGCCCGTGTTGACGTCTTTGCATTGGCAGCGACGCTGCAGGACGAAGGGGCCAAGTCCTTCGTCAATTCGTGGAACGATCTCATGGGTGTTATCGCGTCGAAGAGCGCCAGCCTTGCGAAAGCGAGCTGATGCAGCGTAGTCGGTCCACACCACGAAGCGCACGAAGGCACGAAGAAGAACCTTTCGCACAAAGGGATGCAATGTGAATGTTTTGGTGATCGATGTTGGCGGGACTCACGTGAAGATTCTCGCTAGCGGACAAGAAGTGATGCGCGAATTTCCATCCGGGCCGACACTCACGCCGAAGCGTATGGTTGCCGGAGTCAAGAAGCTCGCCGAGGATTGGAAGTATGGCGCGGTGTCGATCGGGTACCCGGGTCCGGTTGTTAAAAATTGCCCGCTTGCCGAACCGCATAACCTCGGACGCGGCTGGGTGGGATTTGACTTTAAGGCTGCATTCAAACGACCGGTTAAAGTCGTGAACGACGCGGCGATGCAAGCGCTAGGGAGCTACAAGCGTGGGAAGATGCTCTTCCTCGGGCTTGGGACTGGTCTGGGTTCCACGATGATCGTCGATAATATCATCGAGCCGATGGAACTGGCTCATCTACCTTACAAGAAAGGAACTTATGAAGATTACGTCGGCGTGCGCGGTTTGGAAAAACGAGGCAAGAAGAAGTGGCGGCGGCATGTCGCGGACGTGGTGCAGCTTCTGATCGCCGCTCTCGAGCCGGACGACGTGGTTATTGGCGGCGGCAACGTAAAAAACCTGAAAGAGCTACCTAAAGGAACTCGCGCGGGGGCGAACGCCAATGCGTTCGTGGGCGGCTTTCGCCTGTGGCAGAAAACGAGCCGGCGCAATGCTTCGACTTCCGGAAAGGCTCGTTTTGATAGCCACTGGAAATCTTGAGCAAATTCTCATGAGCACAAAGTCCCAGATTCGCGTTTCTACTGTCATCGTCGTAATTTTTTGCTCGCCGGCTTTAGCCCAGGCCCAGGACACTTCCCAGGCGCCCGGGGGAACACGGCCCATAGCAGATACGCCCTTCCAACTAATCCTGCCGAGAGAGCACCTGCTGGGAGACTGGTACGGCATGCGCAGCTGGCTCGAGGATCGCGGTATCACCCCGACCGTGACGTTCGTTACTGACGCCCTCGGCAATCCGACTGGTGGCAAGCGGCAAAGCTTCACAGCGTTCAACAACTTGGGCGTGGACCTGCTGTTCAATTTGGAGAAACTCTACGGGCCCAACGGCGGGTCACTCGAGATCTCGACTTCATACCGCTTTGGCTCCAGCCTTTCGCAAAAATATATTGGCAACGTTTTCAACGTGCAGCAGGTCTGTTGCGGCGCAACGTTCCGGGTTGTCGATGTCGCCTACCGCCAGCAGCTATTTGATGACCGCCTTAGTTTCCGCGTCGGCCGTATCGCCGCTGGCGACGATTTCCTCGTGTCACCGTACAACTACGTGTTCGTGCAAAACGGCTTTGACGGCAATCCGGTAGGTATTTTCTTCAACTCTCCTGGCATGACCGCCTATCCCAACGCTACCTGGGGCGCTCTCGTCAAGGGGAGACCAACCGAGCGCAGTTACATCATGGGCGGTTGGTATAACGGAGATCCCGCCATCCGCGACGACAGACATCATGGCCTGGATTGGTCAATGACAGGGCCGCTATTCACCATTGGGGAAATTGGATACCAAACCAACGGGCTCCCGGGCGACCAAGGGCTGCTCGGTAACTACAAGGCCGGGGTCTGGTATGACAACAGCCGCTTCACTGACTTCAAAACCGTCGCGCGCGTCCACTCCACCCACTCCAATAGAGGTAACTGGGGCTTGTATGGTCTGTTCGACCAAGTGCTGGTTCGGTTTGGCGAGCGTGGCAGCAACCGTGGTTTCGGCGTAACCGGCTCGCTAATGATTTCTCCCGATCAGTCCGTAAGTCAGTTGCCTTTCTTTTCCACGGCCGGCTTCCTAGTTCGCGGCATTTTCCCGTCGCGCCCCACGGATGTGGGTGGGTTCGGCGTCGTTTTCGGCCACTTCAGCAATGACCTGCAAGACTCTCAGCGGCGCGCGGGGCAGCCGGTGCAGCGGTTTGAGACGGCGCTGGAGGCGACTTACCGCCTACGGTTTCGAGGAGACTCGTTTTTTTTGCAGCCCGACTTGCAGTACATCATCCGGCCGGGCGGCACGGGCCGCACTTCAAACGCAGTCGTGATCGGCTTCCAGACCGGGATCAACTTTTGAACGAGGCGTACGGGAGACCTTGTTGGAAAGACTTTTCTATGAATGAAACAACAAAAGGTATCCAAGCTGAACTAACCGGTCGCGTATCTCCGCCTACGGGCGCTCCCGCGATGTTTAACGCCGTCCCTGCTAGCTCTGCTTATGTGATCATGCTGAGCTCTGTAGCCGCGATCGGCGGCTTTCTTTTTGGTTTCGACAGCGGCGTCATAAACGGAGCCGTGGATGCCTTGGCGAACACTTTCGGCACGCGGGCGGCAGGCACCGGTTTCGCCGTCGCTTCAGTGCTGGTCGGCTGTGCTGTCGGCGCCTTCGTCGCGGGGACAATCGCCAACCTTCACGGTCGGCGCCCGACCATGCTGCTGAATGCCGTTTTGTTTCTGGCCAGCGCATTTGCTACCGGCGCGGCCGGATCGGCTGGCTTCTTCATCGCTGCGCGGATCGTGGGTGGGCTCGCCATCGGCGCGGCGAGTGTGCTGGCGCCAATGTACATTGCGGAGGTGGCCCCTGCACATTTACGCGGCCGACTGGCCTCGCTACAGCAAATGGCCATTGTGCTGGGGCTGTTCAGCGCTTTCCTGAGCAATTACATTTTCGCGACGGTTGCTGGCGGAGCCGGCGCAGTCTTTTGGCTGGGGGCGCCGGCCTGGCGTTGGATGTTCTGGACGGAGGCGGTGCCGTCGGCCGCGTTTCTGTTGGGTGTCCTTTTCATTCCCGAGTCGCCACGTTTTCTTATTTTCCGAGGCAAGTACGAGCAAGCACGCCAAATCTTCGCGCGCATCGGTGGCGACGCCGAAGGACTGGTGCGGCAAGTCGAGCAAAGCCTCAAGGCCGAACACCAACCGCGCCTGTCGGATCTGATTATTCCAGGCACGAGGCTTGCCTCGGTGGTGTGGGTGGGAATGGGGCTGGCGGCGTTCCAGCAGTTCGTCGGTATCAACATCATCTTTTATTACGGTGAGATCCTGTGGAAGGCAGCGGGGGCGACGGAACAATGGGCCCTGCGCATTAACCTGCTGACGGGCTTCGTCAACATTCTCGCCACGATCCCGGCCATCATGCTCATTGACCGCACGGGGCGCAAACCGTTGCTGCTAGCGGGATCGGTCGGCATGGCTCTGACTCTGGGCGCCATGGCCGTCGTATTCGCCACAGCCGGAGTAGCGGTTGACGGCAAACCAATTCTCGATCACTTGGCCGCGTTGGCGGGGCTTATTGCGGCGAATCTGTACATCGTGGCCTTCGGTGTGTCGTGGGGGCCGGTGATGTGGGTGCTGCTCGGCGAGATGTTCCCCAACCAGCTGCGCGGCGCGGCTCTGGCTGTCTCGGGTGCCACCAACTGGTCCGCTAACTTTGCCGTTACGGTCACTTTCCTACCGTTGTTGAACGCGCTCGGTCTCGCAGGCACTTACGCGCTTTACGCCATCGGCGCCGTACTCTCGCTGCCCTTCGTGTGGGCCGCTGTGCAGGAGACAAAAGGCAAAACGCTGGAACAAATGTAGGAGACACGACGAACGTGGATCTTTTTTTGTGCGCAAGGAAAGAAAAAGCGCGGGGAAAGACGACTAGAACGGAGAAAGGAACTCAAAGATGAACCCTTCAATAAAACCACTCGCGGAACGTCAGGAATGGAAGAGTCTCGCAGCCCATTATCAGAAGGTTCGTGAGCTGCATCTGCGCAAGCTCTTTGCAGACGACCCGGAACGCGGCGAGCGGATGACGGCCGAAGCGGTAGGTTTATACCTGGATTACTCCAAGAATCTGCATCACCGACGAAACCCTCAAGCTGCTCCTGCAGCTCGCCGATGAATCCGGCCTGCGCGAACGCATCGACGCCATGTTCCGCGGCGAAAAGATCAACGTCACGGAAAACCGCGCGGTCTTGCATGTGGCCCTACGCGCGCCGAGAGGAACATCGATCATCGTCGATGGCGAGAACGTGGTACCACAGGTCCACGCTGTCCTCGATAAGATGGCCGATTTTTCCACGCGGGTTCGAGGCGGCGCCTGGAAAGGTCACACCGGCAAACCCATTCGCAATGTCATCAATATTGGCATCGGAGGCTCCGATCTGGGGCCGGTGATGGCTTATGAAGGGCTGAAGCATTACAGCGAGCGCGCCATGACGTTTCGGTTCGTCTCTAACGTTGACGGGACCGACTTTGCTGAGGCGGTTCAGGATCTCGACCCGGAGGAAACTCTCTTCATCATTTCTTCAAAGACTTTCACGACCCTTGAAACCATGACCAACGCGCATACGGCGCGCGACTGGTCGCTCGCAGGTCTCGGCGGCGACGAAAAGTCCGTCGCCAAGCACTTTGTCGCGGTGTCGACCAACGCGGCTGAAGTCGCCAAGTTCGGCATCGATACGGACAACATGTTCGGCTTCTGGGATTGGGTTGGCGGCCGCTACTCGATGGATTCGGCCATCGGTCTTTCGACGATGCTGGCGATCGGCCCGGATAACTTTCGCGCGATGCTGGATGGTTTCCATCAGATGGACGAGCACTTCCGTACGGCGACCTTCCAGAGCAACTTGCCGGTCCTCATGGGGCTATTGGCGGTTTGGTACAGCGACTTCTTCGGCGCCCAGACTGTTGCGGTGTTGCCCTACGAGCAATACCTGAACCGATTTCCAGCCTATTTGCAGCAGTTGACGATGGAGAGCAACGGCAAACACGTCACCGTCGATGGCAGCAAAGTCGCCTACGATACCGGGCCGATCTACTGGGGCGAGCCGGGCACCAACGGCCAGCACTCGTTCTATCAGTTGATTCATCAGGGAACGAGACTCATTCCATGCGACTTCATCGCGTTCAACAAGACGCTCAAGCCGCTCGGCCGGCACCACGACATGCTCCTGGCAAACGTCTTCGCTCAAACCGAAGCACTGGCATTCGGCAAGACAGCCGAGGAAGTCAAGGCGGAGGGCACGCCGGATTGGCTCGTGCCGCACCGGGTTTTCGAGGGCAACCGCCCGTCGAACACGATCCTTGCCGAACGGCTTACGCCGGAAACACTCGGCAAGCTCGTCGCGCTCTACGAGCACTCGGTTTTCACCCAGGGCGTCATTTGGAACATCGACTCCTTCGATCAGTGGGGGGTCGAGCTCGGCAAAGTGTTGGCACAGCGCATTATCGCCGAACTCGAGAGCAAAGCTGACCCCGCTCTCACGCACGACAGTTCAACGAACAACCTGATTCGGCGCTACCGAAAATCTAAGGAGATGTCATGAAAATGCTCGGCGCCAACCAACAGCAACTGCAGCAGATGACGACAGGTTGCGGTTTCATCGCTGCGCTGGATCAAAGCGGTGGCAGCACGCCCGGCGCCCTGCGTCTGTACGGAATTAAAGAAGGTCCTTGGTCCAGCGACGATGAAATGTTTGCGATCGTGCATCAGATGCGCACGCGCATCATGACCAGCCCGAGCTTCACCGGCGAACGGATTATTGCCGCCATCCTGTTCGAGAACACCATGGACAGGGACATCGAGAGGCGGCCTACGGCGGACTATCTCTGGAACGTGAAACATGTGGTGCCGTTTCTAAAAGTGGACGAAGGCGTTGAGGCCGAGAAGAACGGGGTTCAGTTGTTGAAGCCCATGCCCGGGCTTGCCGGGCTCCTCGATAAAGCCAAAGCGAAGGGCATCTTCGGGACCAAGATGCGTTCGGTCATCAAGCAAGCGAATGCCGCCGGTATCAAGGACATCGTGAGTCAGCAGTTCGAAGTAGGCGGGCAGATCATCGCCGCCGGCCTCTTGCCGATCATCGAGCCGGAAGTTGACATTCACTGCCCGGAAAGAGCGAAGGCGGAAGAATTCCTCAAAGCCGCCATCTTGAGGGAACTCGACGAACTGCCGGCCGGGCAGCTGGTTATGCTCAAGCTCACGCTACCGGAGCGGGACGACTTCTATGCTGATTGCGTCAGACATCCGAAAGTTTTGAGAGTGGTTGCGCTGTCGGGCGGATTTACGCGGGAAGAAGCCAACGACCGCCTGCGCAGGAATCACGGTGTGGTGGCGAGCTTTTCGCGGGCGCTGGTGGAAGGGCTGTCGGTCGAGCAGTCCGATACCGAGTTCAACGCGCTCCTCGACGAATCGATTCAGAAGATTTACGAGGCATCCAACACCTGAAGGGCTCATTCTGGTGTCGTGTCCCAGAACGTCACTACAATATGACCAACATCATCAAAATTGCCCCTTCCATTCTCGCGGCCGATTTCGCCCGTCTGGGCGAACAGGTGGCTGAGGCCGAACGGGCAGGAGCCGATCGGATTCACATTGACGTGATGGATGGGCACTTCGTGCCGAACCTTTCGATGGGGGCACCGATCGTCGAATCCCTCCGGCGGATAACCCGCTTGCCGTTGGAAATCCACATGATGATCGCGGATCCCGATTTCTTCGTGAAAGAATTTGTAGAAGCTGGTTCTGATTCATTTCTAGTCCACTGGGAGGGCAACAACAATCTGCATCGCACCGTACAGCGCGTGAAGGCGCTCGACAAACGCGTCGGAGTTGCCATCAATCCGGCAACCCCAGCCGCAGTGCTGGAAGAGATTATCCAGGACGTGAATCAGGTGTTAGTCATGACGGTCAACCCGGGATTTGGCGATCAGCGTTTCATCCGCACGACCTTGCCCAAGATTCGCCGGGTCCGCCAGATGATCGACGAGATCATGCCCGGCTGCGACCTTGAGGTCGATGGTGGCATCGATCCGGTGACTGCGCCACTGGTCGTTGATGCCGGGGCCAACGTGTTGGTGGCAGGCTCGGCAATTTTTAGCGCAAAGGAAAATATCGCTGCAGCGATGGAGCGAATTCGCAGTGCCGTTGAGAGCAGAAATACTCACGACGAAAGACGCGAAGAGCACGAAGTTTAAAAAAACACGCGGAAAGAGGAGTTGAGTATGCAAATCGGAATGATTGGTCTTGGCAGAATGGGCGCGAACATGGCGCGGCGATTACTTAAAGGAGGCCATCAATGCGTGGTCTTCGACAGATCGCTAAAAGCGGTTGAGGAGCTGGCTGCGGAAAAGGCTGTTGGCTCATCCTCGCTAGCCGATTTTGTGAAGAAGCTTACAAAGCCGCGGGCCGTCTGGTTGATGGTTCCGGCAGCGGTCGTGGATCAGAGTATCGCAGATCTCCTGCCTCATCTTGAGACGGAGGACATCCTAATCGATGGCGGCAACTCCTATTACATTGACGATATCCGGCGTGCGAGGGAACTCGCCTCGAAAGGCATCCATTATATAGACGTGGGGACGAGCGGTGGGGTTTGGGGGCTGGAGCGCGGTTACTGCATGATGATTGGCGGCGAGCAGAACGTAGTCAAGCACCTCGATCCAATCTTTGCGACCTTGGCTCCCGGCGGAGGCGATATCCCGCGCACACCCAGGCGTGAAAAGGCTGGCGGCACGGCGGAGCAAGGTTATCTGCATTGCGGGCCAAACGGTGCCGGCCACTTTGTCAAAATGGTTCACAACGGGATCGAGTACGGCATCATGGCCGCTTATGCCGAGGGGCTGGGAGTGCTGCATAGCGCCAACGTAGGAAAGCAAACACATGAGATGGATGCCGAGACGACGCCGTTACGCAACCCTGAGCATTATCAATACGACCTCAATCTGCCTGATATCGCGGAGGTCTGGCGTCGCGGCAGCGTAATCGCATCGTGGCTGCTGGATCTAACTGCGACCGCCCTGGTTGCGGATCCGGCCCTATCGAAGTTCGCAGGGCGTGTCTCCGATTCCGGCGAAGGGCGCTGGACCATTAAGGCGGCCATCGACGAGTCCGTGCCCGCTCATGTCCTGAGTGCCGCTCTGTATGAGCGCTTTAGCTCGCGCGGCGAAGCAGATTTCGCGGATAAACTGCTCTCGGCGATGCGCTATGAGTTCGGCGGGCACCTGGAAAAACCCACCAAATGAGGAGCAAGATATGAACAATTCCCATTCGGATGCCCTGGTCTTCTTCGGCGCTACTGGAGATCTTGCTGACAAGAAAATTTTTCCGGCGCTGCAGGCGATGCTAAAGCGCGGCCACCTTGATGTGCCGATCATCGGTGTGGCGAGACGTGGTTGGAGTCTCGACCAGTTCCGCGAGCGGGCCAGGAACAGCCTCGAGAAACACGGAGGGATCGATCCCGCCGCGTTCGACAAATTGTGCACGTTGTTGCGCTACGTTTCCGGCGACTATCAAGACCCTGCGACTTTTCAGGTCCTTCGTAAGGAGTTGGGTTCCGCGCGGCAGCCAGCATACTATCTCGCGATCCCGCCTTCGCTGTTCGGCGCAGTCGTGCAACAACTCGCCAAAGCTGGATGTCAGAACGGCGCGCGTGTCATCATCGAGAAACCATTCGGTCACGACCTCCTGTCTGCGCAGCAGCTCAACGAAACTTTGCTCGGCACTTTCGACGAGAAGAGAATCTTCCGCATCGACCACTATCTCGGAAAAAGGCCAGTGCAGAACATGTTGTTTCTGCGCTTCGCCAACGCATTTTTGGAACCGTTCTGGAATCGCAATCATATCGAGAGTGTGCAAATGACGATGGCGGAAAATTTCGGCGTCCAGGGACGCGGCGCTTTTTATGATCAGACGGGCGCTATCCGTGACGTCGTTCAAAACCACCTTTTCCAAGTCTTGGCGAACCTGACGATGGAGCCGCCGGCGAGAAATGACAGCGAGTCTGTGCGTGACGAAAAGGTCAAGGTTCTCCGCTCAATTCATCCACTGGAGCCGAGGAATGTTGTTCGCGGGCAGTTCCGCGGCTATCGCAACGAAAACGGCGTGGCTCCAAATTCGGAGGTTGATACGTTTGTGGCGCTCCAACTGGAGATCGATTCCTGGCGCTGGAGAGGAGTCCCCTTTTATATCAGGGCGGGAAAATCGTTGCCCGTTACCTGCACTGAGATTCTTGTACAATTGCATCAGCCTCCAACAATGTTGCGAGGATTCGATCTCAAGCCGAACTATTGTCGTTTTCGGATCAGTCCGGATGTTACGCTTGCGTTCGGCATGAATGTTCTGGCGCCGGCTGAAGACAATGGCGAGACGGTGGAACTTTTGGCGAGCCATTGCCCCGCTGCAGACGAAATGGATGCTTACGAACGGGTGCTCGGCGATGCCATGGCCGGAGACGCGAGCCTGTTCGCCCGCGAGGACTATGTCGAAGAGGCATGGCGGATCGTTGATCCGGTGCTGAAGGCTGGCACTCCGGTCTACGGGTACGAGCCAAGTAGCTGGGGACCGCATGAGGTCGACGAGAGAGTTTCGCCGGTTGGGGGATGGCATAATCCGAGGTAGCGGATGAAGGAGTGATGTAGCTTCGAGTATTAGTGGAAGCCATCACTCCATTTCAGTGAGAATCATGAAAATTGAAATACTTCCCGATGCCGATGCTGTCGCGCGGAAAGGGCTGCCGAGATCATCGCCGTAGAGGCTCGAGCGGCAGTGAAGGCGCGCGGCCGTTTTATTGTCGCCGTCAGCGGCGGCCACACGCCGTGGCAAATGCTGCGCGCCCTAGCGAACGAAGATGTTCCCTGGGAAGCCGTACATGTAGTGCAAGTGGACGAGCGCGTCGCGCCTGGGGGACACTCCGATCGAAACCTCACGCACTTGTATGAAAGCTTGCTTGAGCATGCGCCGCTGCGCGCGAGGCCAGATCCATGCAATGCCGGTGGAAGTCGCCGGAGCTGGAGAGCGCAGGCCGAACGCTATGCGGACATTCTCAAAGAGATCGCCGGCTCGCCGCCGGTGCTCGATCTTGTCCATCTCGGTCTCGGCCCGGACGGCCACACTGCGTCCCTGGTACCTGGAGATCCGGTTCTGAATGTCACCGACTCAGATGTCGCGACTGACTGGATTCTACCAGGGCAGGCGCCGGATGACGTTGACGTATCCGATTCTCAACCGCGCACGCAGCATCCTCTGGCTCGTGACCGGAAAGGACAAAGTTGCAGCGCTAGCGCGCTTGCGCGACGGCGATGTGACGATTCCAGCCGGCCGGATTCAGCGCGATAACGCCTTGGTTCTCGCCGACCAGGCGGCGGCAGGACACTTGAAGGCAAAAAACAAGTTTGAGCGAGGAAGTGATGCATGAGCTTACACTCGCGCACAGAAAATGAGATCCGAAATCTCAGCTCGTCACCCCCGAACGTTTTAATCGGGGGTCCAGTCCGAAATTCGCCTGGATTCCCGCTAAAAGCATGCGGGAATGACGAAACTGAGACCGCCAGCGGGTGAGCGTAAGATCAAGACCCACTTTCGTGGTGAATAAAAAATTAACCGGGTCGCAATCAAGGCATAGGAGAAATCCATGACAGACGAAAACATGACTCAATTGGCGATCAATACAATTCGCACGCTCTCAATGGATGCGGTACAGCAGGCCAAGTCCGGGCACCCCGGCACGCCGATGGCGCTTGCGCCGCTGGTTTATACGATCTGGAATCGCGTCATGCGCTTCGATCCGCAGGATCCCGATCTGGCCCAACCGCGATCGCTTCGTGCTCTCAAACGGCCACGCCTCGATGCTGCTCTGGTCGGTGCTCCATCTCACGCGCACGCAGGCGGTCAACGCTGAATACGAAAGCCTCGGTCATCCATCGGTTTCGCTCGATGACATTCGCCACTTCCGGCAACTCGACAGCAAAGCCCCGGGGCATCCCGAGTATCATTGGGTTTCAGGCGTTGAAACCACGACCGGTCCACTCGGGCAAGGCGTTGCTACGAGCGTCGGGATGGGCATTGGCGAGAAGTGGCTCGCCAACCGTTACAACCGGCCCGGCTTTGAGATTTTCAACTACAATATTTATGCGGTTTGCGGAGACGGCTGCCTGATGGAAGGCGTCGCGTCGGAAGCAGCGTCGCTAGCGGGTCATTTGGGCCTCGACAACCTTTGTTGGATCTACGACAACAACCACATCACCATCGAGGGGCAGACGCGCATCACCTTTACGGAGGACGTCGAGGCGCGCTTTCTGGCTTACGGCTGGAACGTTTTGCGCGTCGGCGACGCCAACGATATCGAGCGCATCGAGCACGCCCTCGATATCTTTCACAAGACCAAAGACCGCCCCACGTTCATCGTGCTGGACAGTCACATTGGTTATGGATCCCCGCATAGACAGGACACTGCTGCCGCCCACGGCGAGCCTCTCGGTGATGATGAGATCCGCCTCTCTAAGAAGTTCTACGGCTGGCCCGAGGATGCCAAGTTTCTTGTGCCCGACGGCGTCTATGAACACTTTGCCGCCGGCGTCGGCGCGCGCGGCGCGAAGTCCCGGCAACAATGGACGGAACTCTTCGCCGCCTATCGAAGCCAGGTATCCTGAACTGGCAACCGAGATCGAGCAGATGCAGCGGCGCGAACTGCCTGCCGGGTGGGACCGCGATCTACCGGTGTTCCCGGCAGATCCGAAAGGCATCGCAGGCAGAGACGCCTCAGGCAAAGTGCTGAACGTTCTTGCCCAGAACATTCCTTGGTTTCTTGGTGGCTCCGCCGATCTTGGGCCTTCGAATAAGACCACTCTGACGTTCAAGGACGCGGGAGACTTCGAGGCCGATAACCGGGCAGGGAAAAATCTGCACTTCGGCATCCGCGAGCATGCGATGGCCGCAACGGTGAACGGGCTCTCGCTATCCAAGCTCCGCGCTTTCGGTGCGACGTTCTTCATCTTCAGCGACTACGCGCGGCCGGCGATCCGGCTATCGGCTTTGATGGAACTCCCAACCATATTTATCTTCACACACGACGCGATGGGTGACGGTGAAGACGGCCCGACTCATCAGCCGGTAGAGCATCTGGCATCGTTGCGCGCGATCCCTGGGTTGGTCACTCTGCGGCCCGGCGATGCCAACGAGGTCGTTGAAGCCTACCGCTACATTATGCAGCTACGTCACCAGCCGGCTGTTCTGGTGCTGTCGCGCCAGCCGTTGCCGACACTGGATCGGAAGAAGTACGCCGCCGGCATCTGGAGTCGCGCGCGGCGCCTATGTGCTCGCTGACGCTTCGCGCGGGAACCCCGAAGTGATTCTCATCGCATCGGGCAGTGAGGTGAGTCTTGCCGTGGAAGCGCACGAGAAGCTCGTTGCCGAGGGCATCCGATCGCGTGTTGTATCGATGCCATCCTGGGACATATTCGAGCATCAGACACAGGAGTATCAGGATGAAGTGCTACCGCCGCAGGTGACGGCGCGCGTCGCGGTGGAGCAGGCATCGACTTTCGGATGGGAGCGATACATCGGCAGGTCGGGGCGTATGATCGGCATGAAAACGTTCGGAGCATCGGCGCCGCTAAAAGAACTTGCAGAGAAAGTTTGGATTCGAACCGGACCAAGTGGTGACGGCTGCAACGGAATTGCTCGGGCAGGAATTAAAATGGTACGCGGCAGATCCGCAACGACAATAGGAGAATAGAATTGACCACAGAAGCGCAGAGCATGCAGCGTCTCTTATTTCTCTTCCCCGTGTCCTCGGTGATGAAATCCCTTTTCGCAAAAATCAGCAGTTGCAAGTACTTGATTTCGTTCAGGCAGAATTTGCAATTTTTGATGATTTTTGATTTTTCTCATGACCGGTGTCTCTGTGGTGAGATATCCGAAACTCGTGTAAGCCGCGAAAACTTTCGAGCACAGTGACACAAGAAACCACCGAAGGCCGGAGTTCTCCTCTCGGAGCGACACTTTCTGTTGAAGGGGCAAACTTTAGCGTCTACTCAAAGCATGCAACGGCAGTCGAGCTCCTCCTCTTTGATTGCGTCGATGACGCCGCGCCTGCACGTGTGATCCGCATCGATGCTTCAACCAACCGCACGTATCACTACTGGCATGTATTCGTGCCGGGCGTGAGAGCGGGGCAGATCTACGGCTATCGAGCTGAGGGGCCATACGATCTTTCGAGTGGAATGCGGTTCGATCGTCGCCAAGGTCCTCCTGGATCCATATGGACGCGGCACCGTTGTTCCGAAGAATTACAGTCGCGAGGCGGCCCAGAAGGAAGGCGACAATTGCGCGACGGCGATGAAGAGTGTTGTGGTGGATCCATGTGCGTACGACTGGGAAGGCGACATGCCGCTCAACCGGTCCTCGTCCCGGACTATCATCTATGAAATGCATGTGCGCGGCTTTACGAGTCATCCGAGTTCCTGTGTCGCGGAGCAAACACGCGGCACCTTTGCGGGGCTGATCGAGAAAATCCCGTACCTGCACGAGCTCGGTGTAACGGCAGTCGAACTGATGCCGGTGTTTCAGTTTGACCCTCAGGATTCCCCGCTGGGGCTGGTCAACTACTGGGGCTATGCGCCGGTCTCATTTTTTGCGCCGCACCAGGCGTACAGTTCGCGCCGAGACTCGCTCGGACCGATCGATGAGTTCCGCGATATGGTCAAGGCGCTGCACCGGGCAGGTATCGAGGTTATTCTCGACGTTGTGTTCAACCACACAGCAGAAGGCGACCATAATGGCCCGACCTTGAGTTTGCGTGGCTTGGACAACAGCACTTATTACATTCTCGACAAGGACCGCGCACGCTATGCCGATTACAGCGGCACCGGCAATACGCTCAGCGCTAATCAACCGATCGTTCGCCGAATGATCGTCGACAGCCTTCGTTATTGGGTCGAGGAGATGCACGTGGACGGCTTCCGATTCGATCTGGCGGCGATCCTCGGGCGGGATGAGTCAGGCCAATTGATCCCGAACCCGCCTGTATTGTGGGACATTGAATCGGATCCTGTGCTCGCCGGCACCAAGCTCATCGCGGAGGCGTGGGATGCGACCGGCCTCTACCAGGTAGGCAGCTTCATCGGCGATTGTTGGAAGGAATGGAATGGGCGGTTCCGCGATGACGTGCGGAGTTTTTTCCGTGGGGAAGACGGGTCTGTCGGACGGTTTGCTGACCGCTTGCTCGGTAGCCCCGCAATTTACGCTCATGAAGAACGCGAGGCTGAGCAAAGTGTTAACTATGTGACGTGTCATGACGGCTTTACATTGAACGACCTCGTCTCTTATGACCAAAAGCACAATGAAGCGAATGGCGAAAACAATCGCGACGGCGCCAACGACAATCGGAGCTGGAACTGCGGCGTCGAAGGTCCCACCGATGATCCCGCTGTGGAAAAGCTCAGAAACCGGCAGGTGAAGAACTTTTTGGCCGTAACGATGTTGTCTGCGGGTCTGCCCATGTTTCTCATGGGTGACGAAGCGCGGCACACACAATACGGCAACAATAATGCCTACTGCCAGGACAACGAAACCAGTTGGTTCGACTGGACGCTACTCGCGAAGCACGCAGATGTTCATCGGTTCGTGACTCTGCTCAATACGCGACGCCTCTTACGAGACTTGGAAACCGATGGCCAGCGCGTAAGCTTGTGCCAGCTCCTCCGCAGAGCCAACGTAGTCTGGCACGGCGTGAAACTGAGCCAGCCCGACTGGGGCGAGTTTTCCCACAGCGTTGCGTTCACCATGGAAATCCGGAGAGAAAAGATGCTCTTTCACATGATCTTGAACGCTTATTGGGAGGCGCTCGATTTCGAGCTGCCGCAGGTGAAAAACACGAGTGAAACTGCATGGCGCCGCTGGATCGACACAGCCCTTGACTCCCCGCACGACATCCTATCTTGGGAGACCGCAGAATCGGTTCCCGGCTACTCCTACCGCGCCGAGGCGCGCTCGGTGGTCATGTTTTTTGCGGGTATTTGATTTGAAAAAACGAATGAAAAGCCCAGCGAAATCGAAGGATCCAACAAAATGAGAAAAAATATTCATCCGAAGGTTCGTCAGGTTGTTTTTAAAGACATCTCTTCAGATTTTTCCTTTCTTGGAACATCAACGATGGATTCAAAAGAGACCATCAAGTGGAAAGACGGCAAGAGCTATCCGCTGATAAGGCTTGAGATATCATCGGCGTCGCATCCATTCTTCACTGGAAAACAGCGTGTTCTCGATACGGGAGGTCGCATCGATCGTTTCAAGAAAAAATACGGAAAGAAGTGAACATCGCGACGATAACGCTACATGAGAGAGTTGATCGAGGTACACAGTTCTTTCCCCACGAAGGGAGATGAAGCATGACAGGAGCAGAGCTCTTAGTCCGCTGTCTCGAGAACGAGCGGCTCGAGCACATGTTCGGCGTGCCAGGCGAAGAGAACCTCGCCGTGCTGGAGGCCATTCTTGATTCCAAAATTCGCTTTCTCCAGACGCGCCACGAGCAGGGCGCGGCTTTCATGGCCGACGTCCAGGGCCGGCTCACCGGGAAGGCGAGCGTTTGCCTCGCGACCCTCGGCCCAGGTGCAACGAATCTGCTAACGGGCGTCGCCGATGCGAACATGGACCGGGCACCTCTCGTCGCGATCACTGCGCAGGCAGGGACCGAGCGTTTTCATAAGGAGTCGCATCAGTATCTCGACCTGATCTCGCTCTATCGACCGGCGGTGAAGTGGAACGCGCAGCTCGTCCGCCCTCAGGTTGTGCCGGAAGCGGTGCGCAAGGCCTTCAAGGTAGCGCAGACAGAGAAGCCGGGGGCTACTCATCTAGACCTCCCTGAAGATGTGGCGGATGCGGAGACGCCCTCGGGTCTTGAGCCGCTGTTGCCGCAACAAGCTTTTCCGACTGAACCTCTTGACCAGCAGATTGTGCGGGCAGCGAAGATCATTTCGGAGGCGCGAGATCCCCTCGTCCTCGCCGGTAATGGGGTGGCGCGAGGCCGTGCGAGCGACGCTCTCCGCCATTTCATTGATACGCTCGGCATCCCGGTGGTGGAAACATTCATGGGAAAAGGGAGCGTCCCCGACGCGCACGCGCTGTGTTTGGGGACCGTGGGTCTCCAGGAGCACGATTACGTTTCATGTGGGCTCGATCGGGCAGACGTGATCATCTGCGTCGGCTACGACCTCGTCGAGTACGCGCCGGAACGGTGGAATCCGAGGCAGGACAAGCGCATCGTGCACATCGATCCATCGCCGGCCGAGGTGGACGCTGCCTATCAGGTAGCCGTCGGTGTCCAAGGGCAGATTGCCGAATCGCTGACGCGAATTGCACAACGCGCCTCGGCGCGTGCGGATTCCGGCTCGAGCCGCGGTGCCGGCGCGCTAAAAGAGATTATCCAAAAGGAGTTTCGCGCCGAGGCTGAGGGTGACGCGTTCCCTCTGAAGCCGCAGCAGGTGGTCCGTGCCCTAAGAGAAGTACTAGGCGAAAATGACATCCTGATTAGCGATGTCGGCGCACACAAACTTTGGATTGCGCGTATGTATGGGTGCGCTCGCCCCAACACCTGTATCATCTCCAACGGGTTTGCCAGCATGGGAATTGCCCTCCCTGGAGCGATCGGCGCTAAGCTCCTCTATCCAGAGCGGCGCGTGCTGGCGGCCTGCGGTGACGGGGGATTCCTTATGACCGCGCACGAACTGGAGACGGCCGTTCGGGCAGGGACGAGTTTTGTCGCACTCATTTTCGAGGACTTGGGTTACGGCGTAATTAAATGGAAGCAGCTAAAGCGCTACGGGCGGCCCGCCTTCGTAAATTTCAGTAACCCGGACTTTGTCGCCCTGGCCGAGTCCTTTGGGTGCAAGGGATACCGGGTTAGCGTCGCAGGGGAGCTTCTGCGGATCCTCGATGAGGCGTTCCGCCAGCGGGTGCCGGCGGTGGTGGCTTGCCCCGTTGACTATAGTGAGAACTTGAGGCTGACCGAAAAATTGGGGGCTTGGGTCTGCCCTATTTGAGTTAGGAGGCGTCAAATGAGCATCCAATCCATCAATCCAGCCACGGGTGAAGTCTTGGAGAGTTTTCAGGAAACGACAACAAGCGAAATCGATCGGATTCTGGAAGCCGCACACACGATGTTTCGCGACTGGCATAGCCGTCCATTCGCGGATCGCGCAAAAAAGATGCGCGAAGCGGCCCGCATTCTGAGAACCAACAGGGAAAAGTATGCAAGGACCATGGCCCTCGAGATGGGGAAACCGATTGTCCAGGGTGAAGCGGAAGTGGAGAAGTGCGCGTGGGTCTGTGACTATTACGCTGAGCACGCCGAGGCTTTTCTTGCGGACGAGCCTCGACAAACCGACGCTTCCCGCAGCTATGTACGGTTCGAACCCATCGGGCCGGTGCTGGCCATCATGCCTTGGAACTTTCCCTTCTGGCAGGTCTTTCGCTTCGCCGCTCCAGCGCTCATGGCGGGTAACGCCGGAATCCTGAAGCATGCCTCCAACGTTCCGCGCTGCGCGCTTCAGATTGAGGAAGTCTTTCGCGAGGCCGGGTTTCCAGAGGGCCTCTTCCGCGTGGCCCTCGTGGCGACCGATCGCGTCCCCACCATAATTGCGGATCCGCGTATTCGGGCAGTCACCTTAACCGGCAGCGATCGCGCCGGGAGCAAGGTGGCAGAGCAGGCGGGCCGTGAGCTCAAGAAAACCGTGCTCGAGCTAGGGGGGAGCGACCCGTTCATTGTCCTCGGGGACGCTGATCTTAAGAAAGCGGCGAAGATGGCGGCAGAGGCGCGCCTGATTAACAGCGGGCAGAGCTGTATCGCTGCTAAGCGCTTCATCGTCGTCGACAAAGGAAACAAGGAGATCCCGGGCGGAGTACATGCGCAAGCAAGAGCGGGTCACGGTGGCGGATCACGAGGCCGAAGAAGTGTAGGCTTTCACATCGGTGAGCGACCGCCGGTTGTCGCGGATTTTATTTCAGCCGGCGAATAAGGAGGCAAAATGATCACCGTGCGCCATGGCGATGAAAGGGGACGTACGAGATTCAACTGGCTCGACAGCCGCCATAGTTTTTCCTTCGGCGATTACCGCGATCCGCAACACATGGGTTTCAGCGATCTTAGAGTTATCAATGAAGATCGAGTCACCCCGGGCGCGGGATTTCCGACTCATTCGCATCGCGACATGGAAATCATCACCTATGTCCTGGAAGGCGCGCTGGCGCACAAAGACAGCACGGGAACGAGCTCGGTCATTCGGGTCGGGGACGTTCAGCGCATGAGCGCGGGAACAGGAATCAGCCACAGCGAATACAACGCATCGCAAACCGAGCCGGTACACTTTCTGCAGATCTGGATCCTGCCCAATCAATCGGGATTGAAGCCAGGATATGAACAACGCTCGTTCGAGCTCGAGAAAACTAGTGGGAGCTTGGTTCTCGTCGCCGCGCCGGATGCGCGCGATGGAGCGGTCAAGGTCCATCAGGATGCTGAGATCTCGCTTGCCGTTCTGCCTCAAGGTCACGCCATTAGTTATTCTTTAAAGCGCGGCCGGGCTGCTTGGCCGCGCGCGGAACTGTAACTCTGAATGGAACCGCGCTTGGTGCAGGCGATGGCGCCGCTATCGGTCAAGAAAGCATCTTCGAGGTCAAAGGTCTCGATCACGCTGAAGTTCTTGTGTTCGATTTGGCGGCCTAGGTGATCTAGGAATAAGGAGCGGCGCTGCTCATTGCAAAACCGACATGATGGGGCCTCGGAGAATCACATGACTACAACCAACTATTCTTCAGACACCACCGGTCTGCTGCTCGTCGATCCGTACAATGATTTTCTCAGCGAAGGTGGCAAGCTTTGGCCCTTGCTCAAAGATATCGCCGAGGAAGAACACCTCCTCGATCACTTGCGCCAGATCGTTGCAGCAGCGCGTGCTGCAAAGATTCAGATCTTCATCGTGCCGCATCATCGCTGGGAACCCGGTGATTACGTCAAATGGAAACACGCGAACCCGAGCCAGATTGCTTCGGGTAAACGGCAAACCTTTGCCAAAGGAACCTGGGGCGGTGAATGGCATCCGGACTTCGCACCCCACGAAGGCGACGTCATCATCAAGGAGCATTGGGCCCAGAGCGGCTTCGCCAACACCGATCTCGATCAGCAGCTCAAACAGCATGACATAGAAAACGTCATCGTGATCGGTCTACTCGCAAATACTTGCATCGAGTCGACGTCCCGCTTCGCGATGGAGCTTGGTTATCACGTCACGTTGGTGAGGACGCAACGGCGGCGTTCAGCCGCGAGATGATGCACGCGGCGCACGAGCTGAACGGACCGACGTTCGCGCATGCGATTCTCGTGACTGAAGAACTGCTCGCCGCATTGCCGACGCCATCTTCTCCCCATAGGGCCGAGGTCGCCACAGTCGATTCCGCTTTTGCCGAACGCTTCGCCGAGGTCAACGGAGTTAGACTGCGCTATTTCATGGTAAAGGTAGCCCGGTGGTTTTACTGCACGGTTACGCCGAAACCAGTCACATGTGGCAGCCGATCATGCCGTTGCTCGCCGAGCGTCACACCGTCATCGTTCCCGATCTGCGCGGCGCTGGTGGATCGTCCAAGCCGGAGGGCGGCTATGACAAGAAGAATATGGCCGTCGACATCCACGATTTGACCGCCTCGTTAGGATTGGATCGCGTCAGCATCGTCGGCCACGACATCGGATTGATGGTCGCTTACGCGTTCGCGGCGCAGTTTCCGCAGTCTACCGAGCGCGTGGTGCTGATGGACGCGTTTCTCCCTGGCATCGGGAACTGGAAAGACGTTTGGCTGCTGCGCGACCTGTGGCATTTTCACTTCCACGGCAATGTGCCGCTCGCACTGGTCCACGGGCGCGAGCGGACCTACTTCGAACACTTTTGGAACGACTTCGCCGCCGATCCGAAACACTCGGTACCGGAGGCCGATCGCTGTATCTATGCGCAGGCCTACTCGCAGCCCGGCGGCATGCGCGCCGGCTTCGAGTATTTCCGCAATCTCGAACGCGACGCGCAGGATTTCGCCCAGCTGGGCGCGAGCCGTCTCGCAATGCCGGTGATGGTGCTAACTGGCGAAAAGGCCAGCGGCAACTTTCTCATCGAACAAGCCACGCTGGTGGCATCCGATGTCCGAGGTCAGGTTGTCGCGGGCGTGGGTCATTGGCTGATGGAAGAAGCATCCCAGACGGTGATTCCGGCAATCCTCGATTTTATCAACGGCGTGCCGAGTTGACGTAATCGCCGCAAACAGAGGGTTGGGGTGAATTTAACGGAATGTGGTGATGACCATTAGCAGGCCGCAGTAGGAACGCGAGCGAGGAGGGGCACCTATGAGCGCATCCAACGTCCCATACGACGCAAACGAATTCTCTGGCAAGCGAATTCTGGTCACGGGCGGCACCAGAGGAATTGGCGAGGCCGTCGTGAGCCGTCTAATAAGGGGCGGTGGGACGGTGCTCAGTACCGCTAGAAATATTCTTGCAGGCGCCAATCCCGAAGGGTTCATTCAAGCGGACGTCAGCACACGTGCGGGGGCGGATCACATCATCAAGACAACCTTTGAACGCCTCGGCGGCCTCGATATCCTAATCAACAGCGTTGGCGGCTCTTCCGCGCCGGGCGGTGGTGTGCTGGCGTTGAACGATGAAATCTGGCAGCAGGAATTCGAGCTGAATCTGTTTTCGGCGGTGCGCCTGGATCGCGGCTTTCTTCCACCGATGCTGAAGCAACGCTCCGGCGTCATCCTCCATGTTTCTTCCATCCAGCGAACGCTGCCCTTATTCGAAGCTACCCTGGGCTACGCCGCCGCCAAAGCCGCTCTCACCAATTACAGCAAAGGACTCTCCAAGGAAGTCGGCCCGCACGGCGTCCGGGTGAACAGTGTTGCCCCGGGATTCACTGAAACCAAGGCCGCCGAGGCATTGATTGAGCGGTTGGCGGCGGAAGCAGGGACTGACGTAGCTGCCGCGAGGCAAAGTTTGATCAATTCGCTGGGCGGGATTCCGCTCGGCCGCCCCAGCCGCCCCGATGAAGTCGCAGAGTTGGTTGCGTTCCTCGTTTCCGACCGAGCTTCTTCGATCACCGGTAGCGAATACATCATTGACGGAGGAAACATCCCGACGATCTGATACGCTCCGGGAATTCGCCGAGTCTGTGAGACCAGTGGCGGCAGAGAACGAAGAAGAAATAGATGGGGAAGGCTCGAAAAAAAACTGCGCTCACCGGTGAGGTCGCGAGACTGTCGTATTTCTCGCATTCCGACATCACGGGAACGGATTTGCGGCTGTGACCATGAGTGAAGGAACGCTCCGGCTGATTGATGAAAGGTGGCGAATTTACATGCGCATGAAACGCAGTGATGAGTGGTCGGTTTTTAGATTTCCTCAAATAGGCACTTCCGTGAAACGTTGGCCAAGTCTCTGGCAGGTCATTGCGAGTATGATTCTGCTGAGTTCACTCGGCTGTGGGAAATCCGAGCAACCGCAAGCGCCACCGCCACAAGTCGAGGTGGTGCAGGTCGAGCAAAGGGACGTGCCCATCCCGAATGAGTGGATCGGCACGTTGGAGGGGTTGGTCAACGCCCAGATCAGGCCACAGGTGACGGGCTATCTAATTCGCCGGACCTACCAAGAAGGCTCTTTCGTTAAAAAAGGAGAGTTGCTGTTCGAGATCGATCCGAGAACTTTCCAGGCGGCGCTGGATCTAACCAAAGGGCAGCTCGCCAATGCTGAGCAACAGCTCGCGCAGGCGGAGGCGAATCAAGTCAAGGCCCAGCTCGACGTGGATCGCTACATTCCGCTCGCCAAAGAGCAGGCGGTGAGCCAACAGGCTCTCGACAATGCGGTGCAGACCAATCTCGCCGCCCAGGCTGCAGTCCGGGCGGCCAAAGCTCAAATAGAAGCGGCGAAGGCCCAGGTTGAGGCGGCTCAGCTCAATCTGGGCTTTACCAAAATCGTCTCCCTTATTGACGGTATTGCCGGCGTCGCGCAAGCACAGATTGGCGACCTTGTGAGCCAGACCACTCTCCTCACGACTGTGTCGACGCTTGACCCGATCAAGGTCTATTTCCCCGTAAGCGAGCGCGGATACCTCAACTATATCAGGGAAAACCCCGATGTAGCGAAACGAGCTGCGCAAGAGAAAAAGTTGGTCTTGGAGCTGATTTTGGCTGATGGGAGGCTTTACCCCAACAAAGGCAGCTTTTCTTTCGCTGACCGCCAGGTGGATGTAAGGACGGGCACGCTGCGGCTGGAGGGACTGTTTCCGAATCCTGGAAATATCCTTCGTCCCGGCCAGTTCGCCCGCGTTAGGGCAATCACAACGACGAAGAAAGACGCTCTGCTTGTTCCCCAGCGCGCGGTGACGGAGCTGCAAGGTAGTTACCAAGTGGCGGTAGTCGGCAACGATAACAAGGTTAGCATCCGACCGGTTAAAGTCGGCGAGCGCGTTGGCACGCAGTGGATCATTGATGAAGGGTTGAAGCCGGGGGAGAACGTTGTCGCAGAGGGAATCCAACAAGTGAAGGCAGGCATGCCGGTCAACCCTAAGCCGCTAAAAGCGATGACCGAAGACAAAACCGCGCCCACAGCCAACTCGCAGCCGAGGTAGAATATGGCCAAATTCTTCGTCTACCACCCTATCATTGCGATCGTCATTTCCATCCTCATAGTGATCGTCGGCATCGTCAGCATCGTGCGGCTGCCGATCGCTCAGTACCCCGAGCTCGCGCCGCCGGAAATCTTTTTGCAGGCGACCTACGTCGGTGCCGATGCCGAAACCGTCGAGCAGTCGGTGGCAACGCCGATCGAACAGCAAATGCAGGGCGTCGACAACATGATCTACATGAACTCGACCAACGCAGCGAGCGGGCTGATGCGGCTCAGGGTGAACTTCGACGTCGGCACAGACGCAAACACCGACCAAATCCTCACACAGATGCGTTACCTTCAGGCCGAATCGCAGCTCCCGCTTGACGTCCGGAACCAGGGTGTCACGATCCGCAAGTCGCCCACGAGCCCTCTGGCGCTGTTCTCTCTCTACTCGCCCAAGGGAACCTATGATGCGACTTTTCTCGCCAATTACGCGTACATCAACATCAACGATCCGATGAGCCGCGTGCCCGGCATTGCGCAGGTAAACATCTTCGGCGCCGGCCAGTACGCGATGCGTTTCTGGGTACGGCCGGACACCCTCGCGAGCCTCGGTATTACGGTCAGTGATATCGTCGCGGCGCTAACGAACCAAAACAAGGTGAACCCGGCGGGCCAGATCGGCGCGGAGCCTGTGCCGCGTGGGCAGCAGTTCACCTATACGGTTCGGGCGCAAGGCCGTCTCTTGACCGCCGAGGAATTTGGCGACGTGGTGGTGCGCGCCAATCCCGATGGCTCGATTGTGCGGATGAAGGATGTGGCTCGTGTAGAGCTCGGCGCGCAGAGCTACAACCAGATTGGACGGCTGAACGGCAGGCCTGCCGCAATCATCGCCGTCTACCAGCTTCCAGGCTCCAACGCGATCGACACGATGAACAGCGCGAAGCAGTTGATGGAAGAATTAAAATCCAGGTTTCCTGAGGACCTCGATTACAACATCTCGCTGGACACGACTCTTGCTGTATCGGAAGGTATCAACGAGATCGTCCACACGCTCGTCGAGGCGTTGATCCTGGTCGTCCTCGTGGTCTTTATCTTCCTGCAGAACTGGCGGGCCACTCTGATTCCTCTCCTCGCAGTTCCGGTTTCGCTGGTTGGCACGTTCGCTGTTTTTCCCTTGCTCGGTTTCTCGATCAACACGCTGTCGCTCTTCGGCCTCGTTCTCGCCATCGGCCTCGTCGTCGACGACGCGATCGTCGTCGTCGAGGCAGTCGAGCAACACATCGAGCACGGGCTTTCGCCGCGCGATGCGACGCTCAAAGCGATGGAAGAAGTTTCCGGACCCGTGGTCGCCATTGCGCTGGTTCTCGCCGCGGTCTTTTTACCGGCCGCATTCGTAGGGGGCATCACAGGGCGACTCAATAATCAGTTCGCCGTCACCATTGCGATCTCGACTCTGATCTCGGCGTTCAACGCCCTGACGCTTTCACCGGCGCTCGCGGCGCTGCTGCTGAAGCCGGGAAAGCAATCGCGCGGGCTCCTCGGCTGGTTCTTCGATCGTTTTAACTCGGGATTTGGCAAAGTCATGCACGTCTATCTCGTCGGCAGCGACGTGCTGCTCCACAAGGTAGTGTTTTCGGTTTTGTTGCTGGTTGTGATCGCTCTTGCCGCGGGCTTTTTTGGTTCGCGCCTCCCCACCGGATTGCTGCCGGAAGAAGACCAGGGATACTTTTTCATCAACGTGCAACTGCCGACAGCGGCATCATTACAGCGGACGGACGATGTCGCCAAAAAAATCGAAGCGATTCTCAAAGAGACTCCGGGCGTTCAGTCGTACAATACCATTGTCGGCTTCAGCCTTTTGAGCTTTGTCAACACGACCTACAACGCATTTTATTTTGTCACGCTCAAGCCGTGGGGTGAGCGCGGCTCAGGATTGACCGCTGATAACATCTTGCGGAATCTCAATCAGCGGCTCGCAACAGTTCCTGACGCGCAAGTGTTTGCGTTTTCACCTCCGGCGATTCCCGGCATCGGCACCTCTGGCGGCGCGACATTCATGCTTGAAGATCGATCGGGACAGAGCGTTGAGTTCCTGGCGCAAAACACTGATCGCTTCCTTCAGGCGGCGCGCAAGCGGCCGGAGTTTGCGTCGCTGACGACGACATTTATCCCAAACGCGCCGCAAGTTTTCGCAAATGTCGATCGTGACAAGGTCCTCAAACAGGGTGTGGATCTGGATTCGGTCTACCAGACGCTCCAGACGTTCATGGGAGGACTCTTTGTCAATTATTTCAACCGTTTCGGGCGGGTGTGGCAGGTGTACGTGCAGGCAGAAGGAGAATTTCGCACGGAAGCTGACAACGTCGGGCTCTTCCGGGTTCGGAACAATGACGGAAACCCCGTACCCCTCTCGACGGTCGTGACGATGAAAACGACGTCGGGTCCGGAATTTACGGTACGCTTTAATGGTTACAGGGCGGCGCAAATCAACGGCATTCTAGCGCCGGGTTACAGTTCCGGCCAGGGCAGGAAGGCGCTGGAAGAAGTGTTCGCTCAAACTATGCCGCGGGAAATGGGCTTCGACTACTCGGGCATGTCATTCCAGGAGCAGGCCGCAGACAAGGGTGTGTCCGCAGTCGCCATTTTCGGGTTTTCGCTGCTTTTTGTGTTTCTGATTCTTGCGGCGCTCTATGAGAGTTGGTCACTGCCGTTCGCAATTCTGTTGACGGTTCCGATCGCAGTCCTCGGCGCGTTCAGTGGCTTATGGCTGCGCCATTTTCCTTTCGATGCCTACTCGCAAGTCGGTCTGATTGTCCTCATCGGGCTGGCGGCGAAGAACGCGATCCTGATCGTCGAATTCGCGAAGATCGAGTTCGAGAAGGGACGAAGTCTGATCGACGCGGCGCTGGAAGGAATGAGGATACGCCGTCGGGCATTATTCATGACATCGCTTGCGTTCATTCTAGGATGCGTGCCGTTGTGGATCGCTTCGGGGGCGGGAAGCGTGGCGCGGCGAATATTGGGCACCGTCGTGATCATGGGAATGGCCTTCGACACGCTGTTCGCGAGCTTACTCATTCCGGTTTCGTTCTACGCGATAGAGCGACTCGCGCGCCGCCGGCAGAAGCATGAGGCGGCCGCAGAGCAGCCCGCACCGGCAGCGGTCTGAGGGAGGCAACGATGATTCGACAGCCGGAGATGAAAAAGCGCGCGAGCGGTGCCGCCGCATTGATCCTGCTTCTGAGCGGCTGCATGCTCGGCCCGGATTATCGGCGGCCTGCCGTGACAACGCCGGATTCGTTTCGCGGCGCTTCTGCTGCGATAACTCCCGACAAGCAATCCATTGCCGAGCTCAAATGGTTCGAAGTTTTCCAAGACGAGCAGTTGCAGGAATTGATCCGCACGGCGATGCTGCAGAATTACGATCTCCGGGATGCGGTCGCGCGCGTCGATGCGGCGCGCGCCAACCTCGGCATTACGCAAGCGGATCAGTATCCGAACATTGGTCTCGGGGCCGATGTTACCTCGACCGAGCAATCGCGGCAGGGACAATTTACCATCCCTAGGGGAACCAGCCGCCAGCGCACCTTTGGCTCGGTCTTCCTCAATCTTTTTTCCTTTGAGATCGACATTTGGGGTCGGTTACGCCGAGCGACTGAAGCGTCACGCGCCGATTTACTGGCTGCGGATTGGAACCGAAAAGCCGTTGTCACGACCCTGATCAGCGACGTGGCCACTGCCTATTTCAGTCTTCTCGAACTGGATATGGAATTGGAGATCGCAAAAAACACTTTGGCCACGCGAGCAGAATCGCTCCGTTTGATCCGGCTTCAACTGCAGGGCGGGGTGGGCACGCTTTTGGACGTGCGACAGGGAGAGCAATTGGTTTATGACGCGTCGCAGGCGATACCCGATGCGGAACGCCAATTGGAGCAAACCGAAAATCAAATCAGTTTTCTGCTCGGGCGCCATCCCGGCTCCATATCGCGCACTCGTCTGTTAACGGATCAGCGGACGCCGCCCGAAGTGCCTGCCGGTTTGCCGGCGAACCTTTTGGAGAGGCGCCCGGATATCCAGGCGGCGGAGCAAAACTTAATCACGGCCAACGCCATTATCGGCGTTGCCAAGGCGGCTTATTTCCCGCAGATTACTCTCACCGGTGAGTTCGGTTATCAAAGCACGGCGCTGGCGAATTTGTTCTCCGGTTCAAGAAGAATATGGAGTTTCATTCCTCAGATTACCCAGCCTATCTTCGCCGGCGGACGGATCACCTCCGGCGTCCAGTTGGCCGAAGCGCAGCAGCGCAGCGCGCTGGCGCAATACGAAGGGGCGGTGCAAGCGGGATTTCGCGATGTCTCGAACGCGCTGGTCCAGTACCAACGGGTCAGAGAAATTCGCGCACAGCGGGAGTTGCTGGTTTCAGCGTTGCTAGACCGAAAACGGCTGGCCTACATGAGATACCGGGGCGGAGTCGATACGCTTCTCAATGCCCTGGATGCTGACCGCGACTTGTTTAATTCCGAATTGAGCCTGGCTCAGATCCGGCTCGGTGAGTTGCTGTCATTGGTTCAGCTCTACAGAGCGCTCGGCGGCGGCTGGCAGCAGTGACAGTCCAAGGCAATGCGCGGAGCATACCTCGCGGGTGGACGACCCTGTGATGACAGTTTCGCTCCTGCAAAAAAGGGGGCGCCGGCGTGGGCAAAACCAAGCGTAATGAGTAAAGCCATCCGGACATTCAGTCAATTTGACCGTTACAATTCTCATATTGGATTATCCTTTGTCGCCGAGTGCCCTCTGAAGTAGCAGCCCAACAAGTCTGAAAATCTTGTCTTGCGCGTCAACTTGCTCAAGAATCCTGCTGATTATGCGGTTGCAAGAGGCGCCGTTTAGCTTTCTGATCCTTGCTTTCGTCGCTGTTTGAAAAGCCGGAAATCCTCGGGACGAGAACCAAACCCATCAATGGAATTAGGCTGCTTATTGTCCTTACTAGATCGCGGATCCGTTCGTGGAACTTTTCCTCTCAGAGATGCGCTCCCCAAAAATGGGTGACCCGCTTGACCGTGATACGCAGATCGGTCCACAAGCGCGCCACGACCTGCGGGAGGCGCTGCACCGTCAGGTGGAAGAGTCAGTGAGACGCGGCGCCAAGCTACTCCTCGGCGGACGGATACCGGAAAGCCCCGGTGCCTTTTATCCGCCCACGGTGGTGGCCGCCGTCAACAAAGGGATGCCGGCGTTCGACGAAGAGACCTTCGGACCGGTGGCGGCGGTAATCCGCGCCCGGGACGAGGCCGACGCCATCCGCCTGGCAAACGACTCGGTGTTCGCATTGGGTGCATCTCTCTGGACCCGGGACTGCGAGCACGCGGAGCGAATCGTTCGCCAGATTGAAGCCGGCTCCGTTTTTGTGAATGAAGTCGTGATGTCCGATCCGCGCCTTCCGTTCGGCGGTATCAAGCGGTCTGGCTATGGAAGGGAGCTTTCGGAATACGGCATCCGGGAGTTTATGAACATCAAGAGTGTGTGGATGGCATATAACGATACGAGGAGCCCGGGAAGACTCAGCCGCAACCAAGTGGGATTATCTCGCACAGAGTAGCATAGACTCGAAACTGGAGATCCGAAACAAACCAAAATAGAAATAAACTCGAAAGCCGAAATTCGAATATCCGAAACAAACAATAGTCAAATAAACACGAACCGCCAAAATCCAAAACGCTAATCCGAACTACCATGTTTGGAACATTGCCCTTCTTGATAATTTGAATTCGTTTCGAATTTGGATTTCGAGTTGCGAGCTTTTATGACTATAGATGGAGCAAAACCCATGGCGGATGATTCGATTGATGAGAAACTTTCAGAAGATATAATTGATGCGACACTGGCGGACAGTTTTCCCGCGAGTGACCCGCCGGCCTGGACATTAGGGCGTGAGAAGCGGCGTTGGAGCGTCACTGAGAACTCGCCGGAAACAGAAGAAGCTCAAGCGCTCGCGCTCGAGAAAAAGATACCGAAATAAACGGTTACCCTCCGCAGTTTCGACGCCAGCGCCATGCGCCGCCCTGTGTGTCGAGCAGCCACGGCTTGAAACCGAATACCACCGGAGTTGAGTTCTTCGCCGAATCGCCGCCACCAACGACGATACTCATCGGCGAAAAGACGCTGATTGCCCCGCCGCATTGCAGGCAGAAAGCATAGCCGTTCCCGGCGCGGCGCACATGATTCCACTGACCCACGCGGCGGCAGTGGTCAATGCAGTTCAGCGCGAGGTCACGGCATGAACCGGAAGACTAAGTAGAAGTCTCGCGAAGCAATTACTGCGTCGGCCATCACTCTCCTTTATTAACTATCATAATGGCAAGTGACTTAACCGAAATTTAGAGCCGGCATTTCGTCAGGGTGCCGATAACTCGCCAAGACATCTCGTCACATCCGCCGGCAGCTGAGTGCAACATTCGGGATAATCCTTAGGTTTCAGAGACCCGATATCGAATCGACACTGGCACATCCGTTGCTCTGACTTCTTTGCATGTTTAGGAATCTGCAACGAACAAAAACCGGGGAACTATTAATAATATGCGTGCGATGAGAGCGGAACAATTTAGTGGTTATGAAGGGGTTGAAGACCTTGCCGCTGGCCGAAGCGGCTGATGCTCGGCGTTACCCAGGGTCGTCCTCACAATCTAACATGCTTTGATGAGAGGAGAGGAATACATGAACAAGCTCGAAGGAAAAATTGCACTCATTACTGGCGGCTCGCGCGGTATTGGTGCCGCAATCGCTAAGCGTCTGGCCGCGGACGGAGCGAACGTGGCCATCACCTACACGAAAGGTGTAGACGCTGCCGCGTCGGTCGTTAAGGAGATTGAACGCGCCGGTCGGAAAGCGATCGCAATCCAGGCGGACGCCGCTGATGCCGGCGCCGTCGAAGCCGCGGTCGAAAAGACCGTTGCGAGCTTCGGCCGACTTGATGTGCTTGTGAACAATGCCGGTACGGCCATTCCGAAAACTTTCGAGGAGACCACGCTCGATGAGATGGATCGCGTGATCGGCATCAACGTCCGCGGGGTATTCGTTGCGATGTGCGCAGTCCATTCTTTCTGCTGCAACAACTCCTGCCTATTCTCGGAGAAGGCTCAAACATTATTGTGATCTCTTCTGCCGCGGCCCGCACCGTAGTTGGCAAACCCGGTTTGGACAACCGTTCGATCCTTGCCTACGCGGCGACCAAAGGAGCAATCGAGACTCTTGTCAAGAACTGGGCGGCCATGCTCGGGCCCCAGGGCATTCGCGTGAATGCAGTCGCGCCAGGCGTGATCGATACGGGCATGTCGAACTTCACGAAAACCGAGGCGGGGCGGGAGGTCACGCTTGGGATGCAGGCCTTGAAGCGAATCGGCAAACCGGAAGATGTTGCCGACGTAGTCGTATTCCTGGCGTCAGATGGCGCGCGCTGGATCACTGGTGCGAGTATTCCGGTGGACGGGGGATCAAAGCTTTAGGAGTGCGGAGTGAATGCGAGTACTCCTAAGATGACTACTCCAACGCAGCGGTCTCGAAACGAGGAGGGGGTTGTTATGAGTGAGACGGTACAGGAACGGAACAAGGCGCTGGTACTCGGCGCCTTCGACACGCTGTTCAACAAGCGTGACTATGCAGTTGCTGAGCGCTTCTGGTCTCCTGACTACATTCAGCACAGCGCGCATATCGCGCCTGGCCGCGAGGGTCTCTTCAATCTTATCAAGAGCCTCCCACCAATGTTGAAGTACGAACCCGGAACGATCGTGGCTGAGGGAGACTTCGTGATCGTGCACGGGCGATTTTCGGGCTTTGGCCAGCCCGTGAACTGGATCGCGGCGGACATTCTTCGCATCGAGAGCGGGATTCTGGTGGAGCACTGGGACGTAATACAAGATGAGGCTACCCAGCAACAGTCAAAGAGCGGACTCCCCATGTTCGGGGAAAAGTTTCCGACGTGACGAGGATATTGGGCCAGTCAAGCCGCAGCAAGGTAGGAACGATAGCCCCGCGCGGCAGTTCGCGCGCGCGTGAGTCGACTCAGCCGCTCGCGCCGATACAGCATCGGTTTCAGCACTAGGAACAGTGCCAATCGAAGGATACAACGAAATGAAAAAAAATCTTCATCCGAAAGTTCGTCAGATTGTTTTTAAAGACGTCTCTTCTGATTTTTCATTTCTCGGAACATCGACGCTCGCCGGCGAGCGAGCGAAAGTTGGCGGAAATTCTAGCGAGGTACTGAGCCGACTGGTCGGTCAAGTAAATCGAGATGGCACGGAAAGCAAAGAGTTGGAACGAAATCACTGAGAGGAGAACAGGACCATGACAGAGAACAATGACAAGGGAAGGGTGTCCGATTTGGGCGGCGATGCAGTCGAGGAAATTTCGAGCAACTTACGAAGAATGCTTGCCGACGTATTCGCACTTTACTTGAAGACGAAGAACTTTCACTGGCACATCAGTGGACGGCACTTTCGCGATTATCACTTGCTGCTCGACGAGCAGGCGACGCAGATTTTCGCGATGACGGATACGATCGCCGAACGGGCGCGCAAGATCGGCGGCACAACGATTCGTTCGATCAGCGATATTGCGCGCAATCAGCGGCTCAAAGACAACAACAAAGAAGGCGTGAGCCCGCATGAAATGATCGCCGAGTTGTGCGAGGACAACCAGCAATTGACGCGGAGCTTGCGAGCCGCACACGAAGTTTGCGACCGGCACAACGATGTCGCCGCGGCGAATCTGATCGAGGTTTGGATCGACGAGAGCGAGCAGCGGACGTGGTTCTTGGCGGAGATCAGAGGCGAGCTCTAAGCGCTGAGAAGTTTACTACATACCTGGCCGGCGCACAAAAAGCCGTTTCGGTTCAATCAAGATTGTCGAGGAGGAGTGATGAACATCGGCAGTGACGTAGTTGCGCTAGTAGCCGTCTTACTCATCGTTTTATTTATGTGGATCATCACGGCTAATGCTCTAGCACAGACCCACGCCGGTATGGATCTCAACGATCGCGCGGCCAAAGCCATTGGCGCACCGGCGACCGGGGTACACTCGCGCGGTCTTGCTGCAGGAAAAAGGTCGGATGACGCATAAACCAGTAGGAGAAATAGTTATGAAAAAACAGATAGTGGCATATTCCGCTTCAGCACTTGTAGCAGCGGCTTTGGCAGGATGCTCCACGCCGTTAACCACGCGTGAAAAGGGAGCTGGGATCGGCACCCTGGGTGGTGCGGCGGCGGGCGGGATCATCGGCAGCACTGTTGGACACGCCGGAGCCGGCGCCGCCATTGGTGGTTTGCTTGGCCTGGGAGCAGGCGCTCTGATTGCGACCAGCTTCAAGGCCGTGAGACAGAAGAAAACCAACAGCAACACAGAATCGACGAGCAGCAGCAAGAGATCAATCGACAGCAGAGGGAAATCGATAGACTCAAGACAGGCGAGTATTAACGAATCAGGATGAGGCAATGAATCGTTTTAGGTCAGTGATCAGCGGAACCGCCGCGATGAGTCTCTTGTTGCTGTCTGTCAGCGCATTGGGTGCGGATTCTCCTCTGGCCACGATTCGAGCTGCAGTGCGGGAAACGCTTACCGTCCTCCAGGACACCGCCTACCAGGGCGCTGCTCGCCGCCAGGAACGACTCGCTAAAGCTGAGCAGGTGATTTTGGCCAATTTCGATCGGGAAGAGTTTGCTCGAGAGGCGCTCGGTCGATATTGGCCTCAGCGGACAGCAACCGAGCAGCAGGAGTTTGTTCGTCTGTTTACAGACTTGGTGGCGCGCACCTTAAAAGGGGAATGATCATGGAGCCAAATCACTTGACCGCAGATGAGGTCCTGAAGATCCGCAACGAAGTCTTCTATGGCGCACTCAAGAGCCAGAACTACGTTGCGCTCGAAGAACTATACTCGGACGATCTGTTCAAAATGGAATAACGTGACGCCGTCATTACCGAGGAACAAATCGGGACATCGGCGAATACTGCCGTGAATAATAATGGTGCTACGTTTAAGTGGTTTTGGGCTACCGATGGGCTACAAGCGCAATCCGCAAAAGTTAACTGCTGAATATAAAAAAACTTTCTTGGCGGAGAAGGGAGGGAGTCGAACCCTCCGGGGACCTTACGGCCCCCAGACTGGTTTTGAAGACCAGCGGCACCACCGGGCACCTTCCTTCTCCAAAAGTGAAATCAAGCGCTTGCGAGTCTACTGCGGGACGCTGCAGCCTTCTGTCTACCATGCCTGTGTACCACTTCAATCTTCGGCCCGGTTCCGAATGCTGCGGCCACGTCCTCTCTCTGAAGATCAACATGCGCTTATGCATCTGTACGGATGTGTGCCTGATTGCCTTCATGGCAACATTAACCGGGATGCCGAATTGAAAATTCAATCCTTAAGTAAAGTAAACGTGAACTCTTGCCGTTGGGCTTTGCCGTAAATTTCTCTAAATTCCTCCTGCGAACTGTACTTGCGCTTCGGGATGAGCTTCCCGCGGACGCTCACTGGCAATGGTGATTGATCGAACGGGTAAGGATCGACGCTGATCGTTTGCCGGTCCACGACCCGAAGTTGAATCTCGCCATCTTGGTGATCGGGTTTCATCGGCGCCGGTTTAATTGTCGAGCCGTAATAAGCTTTACCTTCTTTAGTATGCGAGCCGGCGGCCGGCACGGTCGTGATGTCAAAATTAGAGCACAAAAAAAGCGACAGCCGGTCGAATACCTGCATCAAGAGATAGTTATGCCAAAGCTGCTCTTTGCTCGTGAGCCCGGCGTATTGTTCCGTCCTATTTAGCTTGTCGATCATCTCTTTGTGAGTGGGCTCGCGCTCGGCGATGAATTTTTGAGAATAAGGATCGTCGCGTTCGACCATCGAGGGCATGGTGCCGTAGCGCTTCTGCCCCAATCCGACGCCATGCATGCTTACGATTAGACCGGCATAGAGATCTCGTGTGATGACATTGTCGATACCCTTGCCGTAGAAATTCGACCGGAATTCGCGCGGCGTGCGGGTGAACGGTATGGGCGCTCCGCTGTCATCGATGGAAGGATAAATGTCCCAATCCCACCAGCCGTTGTCGTGAGTCTCTGCGGCCAGCACCATCGAGTGATACGGATTGAGCTTGGTGAATCGGTCGTTGCCCCAATGGGCGGCGAATTGCCCAGCGAGATCGCCATGATCGTTCTGTGTGATCATCCGATAGTGTTCCGAGTTTTCCGAGATAATCATGTTCAATCCTCCGTAAGCGAGAGAGGTTTCAGTCACCAAGTGAGAGCGCGGGTACTTACGTTATTCTATACTGTAATTTCTCTTTTTAACTAGCCCCGGATTTCGCGTTGAGCTGCGGCTTGATCTCCCAGTCCAGCAGCCGTCGAGTGATCGACTTGCAGAAATAGCAACAACCGTTCGTCATCATAGGGACAAACCATCAATTGCGCGCTCTCCTTGCTTATCGTTTAAAGGCTCAAAAGTTCAAAATGGGATTCTGACCTTGAACGCTTGAACATTGAACCTTGAACAAATCTGCTACACCATCAATTTGCGCACCATCCCGCCAAAAATATTATCGAGCTCAGACGCCGGCCATCCGGTATTTTTTAATGCGGCGACGGTGGCCCTCTCGGCGTTCGGCACATGCGGCGCATCCGTGCCGAAAACCAGTGTGTCGACGCCCCAAGTCGCGCGAGCGCATTCCAACGCCGGACCATGAATACACGCCGTGTCGAAGTAGCAGCGACGCAAATAGTAACTGGGCGGGTGCGGGCAATTCGAATAGCGTTGATAGCCGCGATCGATGCGATCCAGGATCATCGCTAAACCGCCGCCGAGGTGTGACCAAACGATTTTTGCGTCGGGGCACTCTTCGAGAATTCCGGAGAGAGCGAGCTTGGTTGCCGCCATCGCGGTTTCGCCCGGATATCCTACGGATAGAAAAGTTCCCGGATCGTTCTGCGGCCCGTCGCAAGGGCAGGTGGGGTGCACCAACACCATAAGCTTACGGCGGCTCATCTCACGCCAGAACTTTCGAAGCTCAGGCGCGTGGAGCTGAAAGTCGCCGACATTGGTTGCGATGCCCACTCCGACGGCGCCCAGACCGAGCGCGCGATCTAGTTCCTTCGTCAATTCGCCATGGTTTGTGCACGGCAGCACGGCGACAAATCGAAAACGAGTTGGATGTTGCCGGCAAACGGCGGCAAGCCCGTCATTGACGAAGCGCGCTGCCGCTGCGTCGCCGGCGCCGGCCCAACCGATATTCAGCGCGCCCACCGAAAGTATCGCCATACCGATGCCCGCTTGATCCATGGAAGCCAGGCGCCTCGGCAAATTCTCTTGCTCGATGGGCACCGACATGACGTGGCTGCCGTGATACACGAGCGACCGGCCGCGCGGACTGTCGATGACCTTGAAGTCGGCACGGCTCTTGATGACTTCCGTCAAACAGCCTTCGGGGTAGACGTGAGCGTGGACGTCGATAATTTCGTGAGCCGTCATCGCAATCTTACTCTTGATCAATCGGTGAAATTCGAATTTTATCCTGTGGCTTCTGTGTCTTTTATCAGCTGAAGAATGTAGTCCGGCTTGAGCGGCAATTTTTTGACTTCGACACCCAACGCATTGGACACGGCGTTTGCCAACGCCGCACCCGCCGCGGTGATGCCGCCTTCGCCCGCGCCTTTCACGCCGAGCGGATTATGCGGGCTCGGAAAATCTTCGGTCGAAATGAGCTGCGCTTTGGGCATCTTCCATCGCCGTCGGCAGCAAATAATCCATGAAGTTCGTCGACAACGGTTGGCCGTCTTCATCGTAAACGAACTCTTCCAGCATCGCCCCGCCGATTCCTTGCGCCAGACCGCCGGCCATTTGGCCTTCGATGATCATAGGATTGATTTTTCGTCCGACGTCTTCAGTCACGAGATAATCGAGGATTTTGATTTTGCCGGTTTCCTTGTCAACTTCCACCGCCGCGACGTGCACGCCGTAAGGAAAAGGCCGCTTATCGGTGGCGAAAAAATCTTCTTCGGAAATGCCGGGCGTCATGCCGCTCTTGAGCGCCGGACCGGGCAACGCCAAGCGCGCGAGCTCTTTAAAGCTGAGAGCGCGCTCAGGTGCGCCGCGGGCGATGACGTGGCCATCGCGCAAAATTAAATCCGCCGCGTCGATTTCCAAACCAGCCGATGCCAGCCGCAAGAGTTTGTCTTTGACTTTGCGCGACGCGCCGACCGCGGCGCTGCCGGCCATCACGGTGGAACGGCTGGCGTTGCTGCCGTTGCCATAGGGAACTTTTGCCGTGTCGCCGTGCACGACGCGCACATTCTCTATGGCAACTTGCAGCTCATCGGCAACGATCTGGCTCAGCGCCGTCGCGATGCCTTGGCCGACTGAGTTGCAGCCGGAGTAAAGAACGACCTGACCGGCATTGTCGACTTCGATCCGGGCGTACTCCCACGGGCCGATGCCGCTGGTTTCGACGAAGCAGCCGATGCCGATGCCGACGGCGCGGCCTTCGAGCTTTGCCGCGGCGCAGGTGGCCTTGAGATCTTCATAGCCGAAGCGCTCGAGCGCGCGCTCGAACTGACCCGGCAAATCGCCGGTGTCATAAACCATGTAGTGAAAAGGATGCTTGCCCAGATCATAGGGCATTTCTTCATGGCGGATCAGATTGCGTCTTCTTACGTCCGCGGGATCGACCTTTAGGCGATGCGCGACCATATCCATTAACCGTTCGCGCACGAAATTCGCTTCGTAGCGTCCGGGGCTGCGGTAGGTGCCTACGGTGTCTTGTTGGTCAGAACGCAGAAAACATTGCAGCGATAGTTTTTTACCCGAAACGGACCGCGCAGCATGGCCGAAGCGGCGATGGCCGGGACGCCGCCGTGGGTGCGCGTGTAGCTGCCCATGTCGAACAGTATTTCTGCGTCCATCGCCATGATCGTGCCGTCTTTTTTTACACCGATTTTTACTCGATGATTTTGCTGGCGCGACTGATTCATCGCCTTGAGGTTCTCCGAACGGTCTTCGATCCAGCAAATCGGTTTATGGAAATGCATGGCGGCGAAGGGAATCAGAAAATCTTCCGGATAGAATTCACCGCGGGCGCCGAAGCCGCCGCCGACTTCGGGCTCGATGAAGTGAATACAGCTCTGTGGCAGACCGATCAGTTCGGAAAGAATGCGCCAATTGGTATGGGTCATCTTGGTCGGACCCCACATGGTCAGGAGCCCGCGTCCATCGTCCCACTCGGCGACCAAGCCGCGATTTTCGAGCGGCACCGCGGAGTGACGCTGGGTCGAGAATTCTTCTTCGATGATTAGGTCGGAGTCGCGGAAGGCGCTATCGACATCGCCGACATTGACCTGAAAGTTGGCGGCGATGTTGTTCAGCGTCGCGTCGTGGAGCTGTGGCGCGCCCGGTTGCATGCTCGCGCGTGCATCGATGACGGCTCCCAGCGCGGCGTATTCAACGTCGATCAATTCGAGAGCGTCCTCAGCGATATAACGATTTTCCGCGACGACTACGGCGATCGGATCGCCGACGTAACGGACTTTTGTCGTCGCAATCGGAGTTTGTTGCGAGCGTTCTAAACCGGGAATGACTCCGGTGCGCATCGGAATGGTTTTCAGTCCCGGCATGTCGGCCGCCGTGAGGACGCCGACAACGCCAGGCAATTTCAGCGCCGCCGCCGCATCTATTTTGACGATGCGCGCGTGCGCATGTGTGCTGCGTAAGATGGCTGCATGCACCATGCCGGCGCGGTGAATATCGCCGACGTATTTGCCGATGCCGCGCAAAAGCCTCACGTCTTCCTTGCGCTTAACTCTCGAACCGATGTACGCCATGGATGTCTTAATATCTTTCTTGCGGAATGTTACGTCTCCGCCAGTGTCTTTGCCGCTTCCTGGATCGCGGTGACGATATTTTGATAGCCGGTGCACCTGCACAAATTGCCGCTAAGCCATTCGCGAATTTGCCCTTCGCTCGGATTCGGTATCTCTTTCAATAAGGCTTCCGCGGTGAGCAATATTCCCGGCGTGCAGAAACCGCACTGCAAGCCGTGCAGCTCCCAGAACTTTTCCTGAAGCGGGTGCAGCTCGGTTGCGTTGGGCGCGATCCCTTCCACGGTTTTTAACTCTGCGCCGTTCATTTGTACGGCGAAGAGCAAGCATGAGCGCACCGGCTCGCCGTTCAAGAGAACAGTGCATGCGCCGCAAACGCCCTGCTCACAACCAACGTGCGTTCCCGTGAGTCCGAGATCGTCGCGCAAGAAATCGGTGAGAAGCTTGCGTGGTTCGACTTCTCCGGTGTATTCGTGCCCGTTGACAATTAGGCGTACCCGCCGGGTGCTCACTGTGACGTTCCTTTCATGGGCTCGGCTGCGCGTTGTGCCGCTTGCATGAGCGCGCGGCCAGCCAGCGCCGTGCAGGCGGCGCGACGATATTCGGCGCTGGCGTGAATGTCGGAATCCTGTTCCAGGTTGTCAGTTGCGCGTCGCGCTGCGTCGCGAAACAGCGCTGCTGAAGGCTTTTGTCCGAGCAAAAACTCTTCCGCTTCGCGTCGCGCGAACCGGCGTTGTGCCGGTGAGGGTGAGGCGAGCATGGTGGATGCAGCCGTTTGCATCCAGAGCGAGGACCGCGGCGGCTCCCGCCAGCGCAAAATCGCCATGTCGACGGCTGACTTCTTGGTACGACCAACCGGTGTTCGCCGGCAATGCTGTGACGGCTTATTTCCAACAACAGCTCTTCTGGCTGCATTGCGGTGGTCATGTACGAAAGAAAAAAATCTTCAGCGCGCACGGAGCGACGGGTTGTCCTCGTCGCACAGAACGAATGACGCATCCAGCGTCACCATAGCCACGGGCAGCTCGGCAGATGGAAAAGCGTGCGCTAAACTGCCGCCGACCGTGCCGCGGTTGCGTATTTGAATATGGCCGATAAAGGCAGCGGCGTCGCGCAGCAGCGGCCAACGTTTGGCGATCTCAGCCGAACGTTCGAGCTCACGCTGGCGGGTCGTCGCACCGATGCGCAGCGTGGCATCGTCCACTGTCAAATAGCTGAGCTCGTTGACGCCGTTCAGATCGATCAGATGCGCCGGCCGCAGGAGTCGAAAATTCATCAGTGGCACGAGACTCTGACCGCCGGCAAGCGGGCGCGCTTGATCGCCGAACTGCGCCATCAATTCTAGGGCTTCATCAATGGAAGTCGGATCGTGATAGTCAAATTTTGCCGGTTTCATATTCGCTCAGTTCATGTGGCTTTCAATGAAATAACCTATTTCTGAAACAATTGCTTCACGTATCAATCGCTGTTTTCCAAGCAGCGGCGGAGTGCGGGGGCTTCTACCACATTACCTGGCCGCCGTTGGGTTGGACCAGCTGGCCGGTAATAAACGAAGCGCGGTCGCTCAGCAGAAAATCGACTACCGCCGCGACTTCCTCGGGCCGCCCGAGCCGCTTTATCGGCAGTCGGCTTTCGAAAACGTTGCGGGCGTTGGCGTATTCTTCCGGCGTCCTTCCGGCGCGAAGCAACGGTGTATCGATGGGACCGGGGCCGATCGCATTGACGCGGATGGCGTGGATTGCGAATTCGAGCGCCAGTGATTTCGTCAGCGAATACAACGCCGTCTTCGCCGCACAGTAATTCGCTGCGTTGGGAACGCCGACAATCGCGAAATCGGATGACGTAATCACGATCGATCCGCAATGTCGTTCAACCATGTTCCGAAGGACCGCCTGGCAAAAGTTGAAGGTACCCGTGACGTGAGTGTCGATCAACAAAGACCACTGCGCCAGTGTCATGTCAGCGACCGTGGAACGAGCGTTCACTCCGGCGTTGCTGAATAGACAATCGATCTTGCCGAATCTTCCGATGATCTCTGCGATCCAACCTTGCACTTGCGCCTGATCGCGCACGTCGACAATTCCAGTGAATGCCGCGCTGCCGTCCGACTGAATGAGAGCCGCGGTCTCCTCGAGTCCGGCTTCGCTGAGATCGCAAAGACACACTTTGTCGCCTTTACGGGCAAGGCGCAGCGCGGTTGCGCGTCCAATGCCGCTGCCGGCGCCGGTGATGACCGTTATGCGTGGATTGCTCTGCTCTACCACAAAGTGGAGCCTCCATTGACGCGGAGATCCTGGCCGAGCACGTAGGAGCTGTCGTCGCTCAAGAGAAACATGCAGGCATCGGCCATGTCCTCGACTTGGCCGATGCGGCCCAAAGGAATGCGTGCCTTTCGCGATTCCATTGCTTCATCGGATAATACTGCCCGCGGCATCGGCGTGTCGGTAATCACCGGCGATACGGTGTTGACCCGAATATTTTCCGCGGCGGATTCCATTGCGAGAGAGCGCGCCAGTCCGAGGATACCGCCTTTTGAGGCGGCGTAATGGGCGACCTGCGCCCCTCCGGTGCGCGCTGCCATCGACGAAAACATTACGATCCGGCCAAATTTTTGCCGACGCATGAAACGGAGCGCGGCGCGACAGCAGAGAAAGTAGCCCGTCAAATTAATTTGTAGAGTTTGCCGCCAGTCTTCGAGAGTAAGCTCCAAGAAAGGCATTGGGCGATAGATCCCCGCGCAGCAGACGAGATAATCGATCCTGCCCGCCAAGTTGCCGATGGCGTCGAAGGTTGTGCCGACCGCCGATTCATCGGCGACATCGACCGTGTGAAAGCGCCATCCCGATGTAGGCGACAGTTTCGAGTCGAGCACGTGCACGGCGGCGCCTTCATCGTGCAGCCGGCGCGCGATCGCGCCGCCGATAGCGCCACCGCCGCCGGTGATGACCGCAATGCGGCCTTGGTGTTCGTTTGGCTGGGTCATGGTCTAATCAAAATTTCAGTCGGAGTGGGAATAATGAGCAGAGCGAACCACTTCCTTCTTCCCCCTTGACGGGGGAAGATTCAGATGGGGGTGCTATGCACGCTATTGAAATAATTGAGCACCCCACCCCGGATCAAGTCCGGGGCAGGCTCTTTGTCCTCCCCCGTCGAGGGGGAGGATCAGAGCCGGAACGACGGAATGGAGCTGTCGGCTAATGTGCCATGTCCGAACGTTTTAGTTTCGGTCTCGTTGATCGGAATCACGCCGACGCCAGCGTGTGATTCACGGTGATGCGCTCGGCGCGGTAAAATTCGCCGAGAAAGTCTTCGCCGTCTTTGTACGTCCGGTTCGGCACCAGACGCGCGGCAAATGAGACCGGTAGCGGATCGATATCAAAAGGATAGGGACGCAGGACAGCTTTGTTTTCACCGACTGTGTCGATATCGATTTTCACCGCCGGCTGGCCGTGCTTCGTCGGTATAGCGACGTCGTTCAACGAATGGGTCGGGCCGAGTTTGCGCGCCTTGCTATTCAATGGATAACGATTGCAGACAAACTGCGCCAACTGATCGAAGACCTCCATGTACTCGTAGTTGGTCCATATATGCTCGTCTGAACAATGCTGCTTAAACTGTTCGGATTGGCGCAGCTGTTCGAGCAGTCTTAGACGCAGCTCCTCCTGATGATCGACATACGCCTTCACCCGCGGGTCTGAAGTGCGGTCAGGTGGATAAGCATATTTGCCATAGCCGGCGTTCATCAGCGCGACGCCGTGCATCGCCATCAACATCCCTGCGTAGGGGTCGCGGGTGAGCACGCGGTCCACCGAGTTTTTATAGAAATCGAGCCGGAGTTGCCCGAGATATTTGAGGCTGCCGTCGTGATAGTCGAGAGGAAACCCCTTGTCGTTGAGCGTCGACGGTTTCATTTCCCACTCCCACCAGCCGATGTCGTGTTCGGTGGCGGCCAATACGACGGAGGAATAAGGCTCGGGCCGATCGAAGTGTCGGTTGCCCCAATGAGCCGCGAAGTAGCCTGCCACCCGCGAGTGGTCGATCTGCAGCGCCACAATTATCCGCGCATCGTCGTAAGGATAGGCCATCATAAGTCATTTCTCCTTCATCGCGGCGGCGCGGGAAATTTTCCCTGTGCGGCTTCCTTCCGCGATGTGTCAAAATAGGGTCCCGCCGGCGAGAAGCACGGCCACCGGAGCTTGCATGGAGTTCATCGATTTCACCGCACCGGTTACAGCGGCGCGAACGTCCTCCGTCCTCACCACCGTTTCGTAACTGATTCTCATGGCATCGAGTAAAGGCTCCGTTCCCCAACCGAAGGGCACCGAAAACCAGCGCTGGTCGTGAAAGCCGCCGCGATGAGCGATCAGCAACAGCATCGGGACGCCGAAGGGGACCGGGCCGCGCATCAGGGCGTAGGTGGTCACTCCAAAACCGGTGTTCTCCATAAGCAGCGCCGGCTTCTTGCCGCCCAGCCAGGCGCCCATGCAGATGCCCACGCCGTCGCCTTCATTGGCGACCTGGACATATTCGATTTTTGACTCTGCGCTCAACGGCTCGTAGAGCTCTTTGAACGCCGAATCCGGCATGCACGCGGCGAAGTCGATACCCGATTGGATGAGCGCGTCGAGAGCTTCCTTCGCGGCTTCGTTTTTCATTTCGCTCCTTTGATGATTTGCCGAACAATGAGCAGATATCGACAGCGTCGAAGAATAGCCGACGGTTACTTCGATCCCTCCAATATCTTGATTCCTTCGCTTTCTTCGATGAAACGAACCAGACGGAACTTGTTTTCCTGCCCGTTGAAGTTCGGCCCCTCGCCGCGGACGTATATCGGCTCTATCTTGCAAACAATCAGCGCCGGTCCGCGCTCCGATGTGAATCGCGAGAACTCAGCGGCGAACCCATCGACGGTCTCGACCGTCGAACTCATGCCGATTCCGGCGGCCGTGGCAATGCCGGCCAGATCGGAGCCGTGGGCGGTTTGGCTCGACGGCCCACCGCGGCTGCCGTACAATTGCTCGTTGTCGAATACCACAATGCAAAGATTGTTCGGCTTGTAGGTGCTGACCACCGGAAGAATACTCGGCGCGAGCAGCAGGCCGCCGTCGGTGTCCAGAGCGACGATTCGTCGGTTGGGAAGAGCTTTCGCGAGCCCAAAGGCCACCGGCGTCACCATGCCCATGCCGACTAGATAGAGGTTTCCTGGACGGTGCAAAGTATGAAAACACTCATTGGTCGTGCCGGCGAGCGCCGCGACCAGTATGTCACGATCGTTGAGAAACGTTCCCAATTGGACGAGGATATCCTGCCTTCGAACCCGTTGGCTTTTCCCATTGGTTGGGTTTCGTGTGTCGGTCATTTCGCTTCCTCTGGGAAGACCTCATAGTGCCGGGATTGTGATCCTATCGCCGGGCTCCAGGCTGCTTTTACTGGAGAAAGAGCTTCCTGTACTCTTGCTTTTTTTCCGCAAAACCTTTGGTCCCGAGATGATCCATTGGCACGAATTCAATCTTGTCTGCGTCTTTCAGCGGCGGGTAAATTCCTTTTCGGCTTACGAACTCGCCCATCTCAGCCATGATTTTCATGCTCTCTTCCCCAAGGAAGAAGTCGACAAAAGCTTTGGCCGCATCCGGACGCGCCGCCTTGGCGCTAAGGGCGACATAATGGCCGTCACCCAGCATCTTGCCTAGACGCACATAGTCGATGGGCGCACCCTTTCTGCCGTATTCAAAGGCAAACTTCACGAACGCAATAGCGATCGGCGTTTCCCCGGAGACGACGCGGTCCGCCGCGGGACTGACGGATTCCACCAGGGCCGGCCTGGCTGCAGCCAGATCGCGTATGAACCTGTCCGCCTTGTCTTTTCCCATGATCCTGTGCAGGCTGGCGAGCCACTGCGTCGTGAGAGAATGTTGTGTCGGATCAGGCATCACCAACTTTCCTCTGTATTGAGGTTTAACCAGATCATCGAGCGATCTGGGAGCTTCCGCAGGCTTGACGACTTCGTTGTTGTAAACGATGCCGATAATTACATTGCGATACCTCACGCCCAGCTCAGGGTGAATCGTGTCTTTGGAAAAATTCTTGATCGATGGAGAATCAAATTTGGCAAGGATTCCCTCTTGAAGCATGATTTGCATCGGGTCTTCATTGTTCAGTATCACGTCAAAGAGCGGCTTTCGGGCCCGATGTTCGGTGATTGCCCGGTCCAGGATTTTTGCATTGGACGCTCTCCAGTAGTCGATCGTGATTCCAGTTTTCTTTTCAAAGTTGTTCTTGATGCGTGTGAACTGCTCGTCTTCGAGTGAGCCATACACGACCACTTTGCCGTCTTTTCTGGCGGCCTCGCTTGGCTTGTATTCTTGCGGCCAAGCAGGGACCCTGAGGAAGAGGCTTAACGCTGCAAATAAAAAAAGGCGCCGGAAATTTGGCGTCCGGCGGGCCTCTAGAGGATATTTTTTTATAGGCACTGTTTGCCGGCTCCCTTCTTCCCAAGCAGTGTGTTGCCCGTCGGAACAAGTTTGAGCACCAGGTATATTCTGGCTGCGTCGATAGTGTCAAATAGCTCCGACAGATTGGCATTCAAGACTGAAGCGGTTCATGCGCCGCATTGAATCCAGCCATTCGGCCTGAAGCCAGGCACTCGCAGAGATTCCCGCCGCTCTGGTACAAAAATCCCCAAATGGAACCCAACTCACCCGCGCCGTAGAGCCGCTTTATTGGTTGGCCCCACACGTCCAGGATTTGTCCTCGGTTATTTCTCTTGGGCCCTCCTTGGGTGTTCAACAAACACGGCCATAAAGGCACTCCGTATAAATCTCCGCGAAGCTCAATTAAGGTTTCTCTGGATCGGGCAAACTCCTCGTCCTTCCCTTTCTTACAGAACGCCTGATACGCGCTCAAAGTTCTGGACAATTGGTCCGGAGAATTTATTCCCAGCCCAACCGCCAACTGCTCGCCGCTCTTTCCACTCGTTATCCATCCGCGCCTAAGCTCCTCTGAATTGTCGGCGCTCCAGTTGTAATCTCGGTTGGCCCCATGGCCTAACTGCGTGATCGGTCCGGAAAGACGGGTTCGATCATCGAAAATGAGATAGGAAGGAATTCGGGAAAACCCAAGGGTTTCCATATCAAGGCGAGTCGCTTCCATCCACATGCTGTAATGCTCGAGACCGGTTTCATTGCAGAACCTGCATCCGTGCTGATCGACGATGATATAGCCGTTCGCCGGCATTTGCATAGTGAACGCCGCTTCGTATTCGGGAAATTTATATCCCATGGGCGCCGCTACCGACTTCATGTGCCAAAGATCCGCGCCAAGATCCTGCGCCAGCTTGATGCCATCTCCCCGATTTCCGTTATGTCCATAGGCATAGATGGGATAGCCCAAAAGATATTCTCTCTTCATGTCCTCGTTGAACTCAAATCCCCCGGTCGCCAAAACCACTGCCTTCTTTGCGCGGATTCGCAAGCATTGTCCTTCTATTTCTGCTTCTACCTCGACAACTTCGTCTCCGGATCGCAGCAGTTTTTTCACCGGGCTTTGCTGGCAGACACGGATCTTCCTTTGTTGAACGTTCTTGGAAAGTAGATTCCAAAGCGAAACGCCGCCGCGCTCGCCTGGAGGACCTTTCACTCTGTAGCGGGTCATCGCCTCCGAGCCGAGTAGCTTGGGGAAAGTTGGACCGGGAGTGACCCGCTCCACGCCGCCGCCGAGCTCCTCTATGAACTCGGCATTCTTCGAGCTCCATTCCAAAAAGGCATCGATAATTGCGTCGGTGACGGTTCCGGAAGAGAGAGCGCGCAAATGTTCCTTAGCGTTCGCGTTGTTGATCGGGCAGAGAAAAGCGTTGGTGGCCAAGCGGGTATTCCCGCCGCCGGAGTCCTTCTCCAGGACAATGACAGACACGCCGGCATCGTGAGCAGAAATAGCGGCCGCCGCGCCTGCTCCGCCGTAGCCGACGATGACGACATCTGCCTCTTCCTGCCCAATCTCCATCATCTCACCCTTAGGTTCGCTTCTATCTACCTTGCCGGCTCCTTCGTAGATTGAGGTTAGGGCGACTGCGGGACGATCTGAAGAACCTTCCCTTACTCAGAATGTCATTCTGAGGCGAAGCCGAAGAATCTGCTTTCTCTGTTCGAAAAGCAGATGCTTCGCTGGCGCTCAGCATGACATGTGTGGCCCGTCCAGCGTGACCGTGTTTTCATTACCTATGGGCGTATAAGCTCATGAATCACTTTCGTGGTCTTGCCCGTACCTGCTATTTTCCTTCCGCGACTTCCCGCGCCATCGAGAAATCGACCAGCTTATCAAAGTTTGTTACCTTGCCCTCGAAGGGCGTTCCCAAAAGCGTGTTCTCGATCGCTTTCTGTGAAGGAATGCCATTGCGCGTGGCATATTTCGTTATCAGACCATAGATATGATCCACTATAATCATCTCGGATACACCGAGTCGTTTCTGGATCAGGGTTTTTACTTCAACAGGTTGAGCCTGCATGAAATCCATGGCGCGAAGCAGCGCACGAATTACTCGTTTAGCTTCATCGCGGTTTTGCTCCAATTTTTTTTGGCCGACACCCACGCCCGCCAGCAGGGTCTCCATATACTCACCCAAAGGAAGGAGCGTATGGCCGCCGACTTTGTGCGCAAAAAAATTCGCCGGCACCTGCGATACGATGGCTGCCAGCGTTCCGTTCTGCAGTCCGGCTATTCTAGCGGCATCTTCGCCCACTGCCAGCATCTTGATCTGCTTGTCAGGATCGATCCCGTTGGCCTTGAGCCCGAATCGTAGGGCGTACTCCGTAGAGGCGCCGTAACGACTGATCCCGACTGTCTTCCCTTTCAGTTCGGCGAGCGATTTGATGTCACGCCGGGCAATTAATTCGAAGAAAGTTCGGTTATAAATTCCGGCAACGGTGATTAAGGGAGCACCGGCAACGCCGGCACGTAGAACACTTGATACGCTTTGATTGTAGTCGACGTCGCCGGTAATCAATCCCTTTACGGCGAGGTCCGAACGCATTACGACATATTGCGCGGCGAGTCCTTCCTTTTCAAAGTATTTTTTTTCAATCGCGACAAGATAGGGAATGCTGGTCAAAGTCATTGACGACGTCGCGATGACGATGTCCTTAGCATGGAGAGATTGCACGGACAAAACCAGGAGAGCGAGAACAAGACCGAAGTAATGACTCTTTGAATGCATCATCGTGTCCTCAAAAATTCGCCTTGGTAACGCGCTGACCTGTTCGTCATCGCGATTTAGCCTGACTGCCCCTTATTTCGCTCTAAGTTCGTCGAGTAATGTCCTATCAAAGAATTGCTCGCTACGAATCTTCTTTTCATCGATCGCCGGATCGCGAATCTCGGCGAGCACGGTTTTGAATCCCTCCGCGGAGGGATAGGGCGGCTGCTGAAAAAGCCGTTTATGAAACCGATAACTGTCCCGCAACGGGCCGGCGTCTTTAGTGCCGGCAAATGCGCCCATGATTTCGATGGTCTCGCGCTCGTTGTCACGATAAAAATTGATCGCCTCGGCGATCGCGGCGAGGAACGACTTTACGAGATGGCGATTTTCCTTGATCAAGCTCCGTCTGACGACCAGACCCGTGTGTTGAATCTGTAGGTCGACCTCTGAAAGATCTTTGAGAACTTTGAGCCCGGCTTTTTCAGCAACGCCGAGATTTTCCGGCAACACTATCGTCGCATCCATTTGACCGCTGGCCAGAGCGGCAATTCGCGCGTTTGGCGGTCCGGCGGGCAACAGGGTTGCATGCTGCGGATCGATCCCAGAAGCTCTTAGGCCGAGCCGCAGGACGGAGTCCACTGAACCGCCGATGGATGCCGTGGCGATTTTCTTGCCGGTCAAATCTTTCATGCTGTTGATGCCAGGCCGTGACACCATGAGGTAACTGATCCGATTAACGAAACCGGCGATCATGACCAGATCGCTACCGGCCAAAACCGAGCGGACCACCACGGAGCCTGCCATTTGCGCGAACTGTAAGCTGTCGCTAAGCAACGCCTGCGCCATCTGCACACCGCCGCGTAGAGCGATAATCTCGACTTCGATTCCATGCTGCGCAAGCAAGCCGCGTTTTTGCGCGATGGGCAATAAGACGTTATCCGTGCTCGGGCTAACGTAGCCGGCGCGCACTTTCTGCAACGGCTTTTCCGCCGCACTGCATTCGGAGTTTGTCGTGAGTGTAAATGATAGAACGCCGAGCAACAGAACGAGATTTTTCCCGCCGCCGATGCTGTTTCTTCGGTTCACTTCACGCCTTCTCTCTGCAGGCGGTCGGTAAACTGGGTGGTGATGAAGGACTCGAGATTCATCTTCTTGACCTCTGGATCGGTCTGGGCCAAGAAATCTCTGACGACCCGGATGCCGGCCAACGGCGGAGATGGAATATCCTTAAGCACTTTGGCGTTCATGCGCCAGGTTTCTTCCAACGCTTCGCGGTCGTTCAATTTCATGAAACGAGCGATGGCGCCGAGCGCCTGCTCTTTGTCCGCCTTGTATAAGCGGATGGCTTTGACAAATGCGCGCAGCACGCCATAAATCTCTTTGGGATTTTTTTCCACGGTCGATTGCATGACGACGAATGCTCCCGACGATGAGGGAAACCCAAGTTCGCCGAGATCTGCGAGTTCGCGTAAACCTGCCTTTCGCGCCACCAGTGTGAGGGGCGGCACGACAAAGGTCGACTGGACGTTATTGCTTCTAAGCGCGGCGAAACGGGCCGTCTGCGCGCCGATCTGCAAGAGCGTTACATCTTTTTGCGCCTGCAGGCCAAACATCTCCAAAACTTTGCGCGCGCGGAAATCACTATAGTCGCCAAAGCGATCGATGGCCAAACGTGTGCCTTTCAACTCCGCAGGAGTCTTGATATTTGGCGCGGCGACAAAGGAGGCCACTTCCTTATCTGTCACTCCGCCGACGAATCGCAGGTCAGCACCGTGAGCCGCGGCGCGAATAGGGCTCGCCGCGGCGACGATGGCCATGCGAATATCGCCTGAGATGAGCGCTTGCGATACCTGTGGCCCGCCAATGTAGACAAAAGTGGGCCGGATACCTTCCTGTTCAAGCAGTTTGTGTTGCTCGATAAGACTGATGAAGGCATAGGTGCCGCCGCGCGACACATAGCCGATGGGAAAGTCGACTTCTGCCGGAGCTGGTCGAATAGAACTAAGAATAAAAACGATCAGTAGAGCAGAAATATTCGAGATTTTTTGAGCGATCAATTGTTTGTGCCGCTTCATTTATGTTTGAGAGCTCCTTCCATCGGCATAGACGCTGGTCCGCCGATCACCGCAAATCTCGTACGTGGAAGTAACGACAGAGTCAAGTGCTGATTGTCAGCACAGCACAATGCTCCGCCTGCATATCTTTCGGCGCGACGAATTCTTCATTGTTCGCTCTTGGATGTTGTTGCTCGTGCAATTCACGCTGCGTTGCTCAATCAGTTCGAAACACTCGTTTGGCACTCGCTTTCTTCATGTGGAAAAATGCGCGAGCGCTGACACACCTGCGCGATGGAAACGAAGCGCACACATTGACTTGCCAAATTAGCGAGTGTTATCCATGGTCATTGAAGGATCTTCGGAGGAGAACGATCATGTCTGGTGCGAATACAAGCGACGGCCGCAACGATTTTGTTGATCACTTGAATCGGCAACTCACCAAAATGGCGATCGCGCAATATGACACGCCCGAGTTCAAGCTGATGTTTTCGACGCCGCTAACCCGTGAACGCGCGCGGATTCATGCGATTCTCACCGTCTATTATGGTATCAACCGCCGAGATTGTTGGGCATATGTGCAGGCGCGGTGCCCTTACAGCGTCAAAAAAACTATTTGGGAGCATGAGAAGGATGAGCTTTCGTTTGACCTGCGGGGCGGCGCAGATCATCAAACTCTACAACTAAGTGAAGCCCGTGCTTTCGGGGCTACCGAGGATGATGTTAAAGGGTATGATTTGCCGCCACTGATCGTGTCGGCATTCTATGGTTGGCTGCATATCGCCGCGACCTTTCCCTGGTTAAGCGTGCTGACGGCATTTCACGCGCTCGAGCGCAGGAATAGTGATCGCATTGTTCCTGGTGGGGGGATTTCGCGAAGATGGCGTGAGAAATTGGTTAACGAGGCTGGAATAGAGCGCGAACGGCTCGCTTCAACCAATGTCCACGTGGAAGCGGACGTCGATCACGCGGATGCTATTTGGGATGCAATCGTTCCGCATATCACAGACGAATTTGCCGTTCGTACCGCCCTCGAAGGCGCCGCGGCGTCTTACAAAGTAGACGCCGCCTATCGTGCAGCGGTGGGCCATACTCTGAGAGCAGTCTAGATCTTTCTCAAAGTCAGCGGGGAGAAGTTTTCTCTTCCTTGCTGAGTATCTCCCGAAGCAAGCTATAGTCGGCGACATCGGAGACTTTGACCGGTTTGTCCACTTGCATTATCTGGCGCTCAGCGTCGATTACGACCTGGAGATCATTGTCCTCGATAATCCCGTTCTTGGTCTGACCGTCGATCATCACCGTGGCGGTCTCCTCGGCCACATCGCGTTCAAGCTTTACGCGCGAAACCAAGAAATCGACAAAATCACCTCGGTCTTTTTTCAATGACCTTGAAGTTTTCAACATGCCTCGGAGTACCGCCCTGGCTTGGTCCGGCTTATTGCGGATACGATCCATCGTTGCAACCACGCCGGAAACCGCTCCCTTGAATATACGCCCGGCGTAACACAGTTCGCCGAAACCTTCTTTCTTCAACTGAATGTTGCGCGGTAGGGGCACGATGATGGCTTCGACCGATCCGGCCTTGATGGCATTGTAGCGGACCGCATCGGAGCCCATAGAAACGATTGTGACGTCCTTCTTTACGTCGATGCCCATGGATCGCAGACAAGCTCGCGCCGCCACGTCACCCGATGCGCCAAAGGAACTCACGCCAATGATCTTCCCGCGCAGGTCATTGGCCGATTTAACGCCAGGTCGACCCATTAGAAAATGCGGCAGCCTCTCCAAATCGTAAGAAAGAGCGCGGATAGGCAAGCCTCTAATGGAAGCCCGAATGGCTGTCCCAGCACTGTAAAGATAATCAATCTCATTGTTTATTATTGCTTTGACCCCGATGTCGGTCCGCAACATCCGATATTCCAGTTCGATATTCTCGTCTCTGAAGAATCCGCGATGAATGCCGTAAAGCAATGGCGCGATCGTCGCCGAGAGTTGAACGGAATGCGCGATGGTCACTTTCTCGACGGCGTTCAAATGGAGCGGCGCAAAAAGAAATGACAACAGTAATAGCACGGACGTAAAGCTATGCCGATTCACGCGGTGTCGGTTGGCGAGCACGGTCAGCGGTTTCCATGCTAATGCGTCTTTCATAAACATGCCTGTTCCCTCGATCTTTTCGGCAGCCGGTGAGCTAGTAAACTGTAATCCCTTGTTATGACGGTTGCTGGCTCAAATCCCGGGACGCTCCGGAAAGCGCGCGGCAAGCTCCTTGATTTCTGGAAGGTCCAGCGTTGTTAACCTGCCGCGATCGTACACCAGCTTGTCTCCCAGTTGTAAGGTCGCTCCCTGCAGATCCCCGGTGATGTGGACGAAATAGGGATAGCTTGCGCGGTGCTCGCTCGGAACTACACCCAAGTGGAGGTGGAGATTGCTAGAATGGTGATGTTCGATGAAATCCCGATAGCTGTCATTGACGCACTGATGCCGGCCAATCTTTGCATGCGGGTGCACTCCGCCATGCAGCGCAAAGGCTTCGTACATCATGTCACCGACGCGATCCGCCATGGCAGCGATGAAACTTTCCATAGCTTTGGCCTCATCACCGCCTGCGAATTTCCGAATCCGATTGTTAGTGATCGTGATGCGCACCGGCTCGGCAAAGTGGGCCGGGATATTGATGTAACGCGCCCACCACGGCGAGGTGCGATCGAAGACCAGCGTGCCTTCCGTATCGGCCAAATTGATCGGGCTGAAGACGCCTTCCGGAAAAGGACGATAGAAACCCTCGGTGCGCAGATCCGCGTAACGTCTGCCCGCCGGTTTCGGCTCACTAATCCTGCCTGTCAAATGCGTGCCGTTCGGGTGTGTCAGCGTCCAGGCAAGGCCTTCCTGGAACAAGCGCGCGGTTCGAATACGAATTTGCGATATAAGCTCATACGGCGTTTGCGCCCAATCGCTGGCCAGCAAGCCCGCCGTGGTCGCCATGTTGCGAACAAACACAGCACGATGCTCGGTCATGACGTCGCGCAACTCGTAGAGTTCTTCAAACGGCAAGTCAAAGGCGTGGCTGATCATCACATCGATACCCGCCACGGCCGCTTTGATCACTGGCGGCACACGCCAGGCGTGGATTGGGCTTGGAATATCGGTCCATAGTACGGATGCATAGGCGCCCCGTTGCTGCACGGCCGCCTGAATCCAAGCGATGGTCGCTTCATCGACGATGTTGACCCCGCCGGTGAGACCGTCTGATGCCGCGACAATTAATACCTGCTGTCCGGTCTTAATTTGTCCGCAGGTGTCTAAAAGGTCATTGATCGCAACGGCCACTTGCCTCGGCATTGTAGTCATGACGCTCATTGCTGTTCTCCGTGTGTTGATTTCGACGATCGGGCGGTCGAAGTATCTCTTATGTGGTGCGGCAGCAAATTGCCATTCGGTGCGGGTAATCTAGGAAGAAACTTTTATCGTGTCAAATAATTTGATCCCATGGATTCTTCACCCGACGCTTTAGTCCAACGGGCTTTATCCTGAATGCAACTTAATGCTGTTGAAAGGCATTGCGTCGACACGCCGGCAGTGAACAACAAAACTTACGGATTTGTTTCGCCGATATCCATGGCGATGTGCGGAAGCTGCTCTGAGCTCAAAGCAGAAAGCTGAAGTGCCGTTTTAGGAAAACAAGCGATGCCGCTGTGAAAGCCGAGTCGATCGGCTCACGGCCGAGCTTGCGGTATTAGCCGCGAAATCGGAGTTTGTCGGCAAGTGATTTTTATGCTGCGGCGTTGCGCCAACAGGCACCGCGGGCTTTAACGCTAATCAACCGATAACGTACGCTACAAAACCGAGTACGGTGCTGAAGTAGGTCAGCCAGAAAATGTGGAACGCCCAATCGATATTCGCGAACCGGTAAGGCGATATGAGGGGACCGCTTGTATTAAGATTCCTTCCCATACAGGACCTCTCCTTGTCCCTTCAAGACGCAATAGATGTGCCATGGGTATTCCAGGATAAAATAAGGAAACGCGTGCCCTTTACGGTAACGTATTCGGACAAAACCGGTTAAATCAAGCCTGCAGTGAACGAAAAAGTCAGACGCGTGAGAAAAGCGATCGGAGTCGGAAATTCCTCCCGCCAAGGCGCAAAGTCGCCAAGTGACACGCCGAGGCGTGTCATCCCGAACCAATGCGAGGGATCTAAGAAAAATTTTCCCCCTTGGTCGAAATGAGAGCTTGTTTTCCTTTGCGGCCTTTGCGTCTTTGCGCGAGATAATCCGATTGGGTTGCTGCTCCGCCGCACTGGCTACATCGTTGTAACGGATTTCTTTTGATTCGAATCGTTCACATAGAATTCATCTCTTTGTAATTTTCCCGTCAAACAGCGACGCCAGAGTCGCGCTCAGCGTTGAGTAACTTATTGACGGCTCGCCGACCTATCGCCGGCGGCGCCGTTCGGGGAGGAATTCGATGAAGTCAATTTCGACGATCGCAGTCATTCTCGGAGTGCTGATCCTGTCGCAACGATTCGCCTCAGGGCAGGAGCAAGATCCGACCATTCGCGCCGGCGGATCGACGACTCTGCTGCCGATCATGGCGAATTGCGGCAGTGAGTTCATGGAGCGATTTCCCGACGTGGGACCGGGTCGACGGCTTCGTTGCCGAAGAAAAACACGACGGTATTTGTCACGGGCGGCGGCTCAGGATTCGGCGTCAAGTCGCTGCTCAGCGGCGTCATCGATATCGGCATGGTGTCGCGGGAATTAAAGGACGCGGAGAAAAAGACACTTGGCGAGCATCAGAGCCATCTCGTCGGCAAGGACGCGGTCGCCATTGCGGTGAACTCGCGCAATCCCTTGGCGAACCGCAAGAAGGGCTTTTCGCCGGCGGAGTTGGCGGCGATTTTTTCCGGCGAAGTGAAGACTTACCAGGAGTTGGATCGTTCGCTTGCCGGCGAAGCCGATCGTTCTTTTGACACGGGATGCCGGCGCCGGCTCGACGGAGATCTTTCAAGAGAAAATCATTGGGCGAGAAAAAAATCTCACCCAAAGCGCTCCAGCTGCCGTCCCAGGGCGCGCTCCTGGAAAAACTCCAGAGCAACAACAATGCGATCGCCTACATTTCTTCCGGCTTGGCGCTTAACAGCAACCATCTCAAAGCCTTTGCGCTCGACAACGTCGAGCCCACGGATGCCAACATTACGGATGGCACTTATCAGCTCGCACGGCCGCTGTTGATGGTCGTCAAGGGCGCGCCGGCGCCGACGCTGCGCCACTTTATCGATTACGCGCTGAACAGTTGTCAGAAGACTGGTCGTCGCCCATGGCTATGTGCCTTCCCGGAGCGTGAATTGATTTTGCGCGCGACCGGTTGATCTGGCGCGTCTATTCCTCGCTCACAGTCGTTCGTCGCGAAAGTTGCTTCGCGCCGCATTCGACGGACGGTGATTTCGGGAACGGCTGGCGCAACTCACGTTGCTGTTCTTCCTTACTCGATCGGGAGTCGCCACGTTCCTGATGGTGCCGCTGATGGTGGCGCGCGAAGGTTTGCCGGCTTTGTTTAGCGGCGGCGGCCTCTGGGGTCTGCTCATCACTGACCCATGGGAGCCGCTGTCGAGCCGGCGAGTTTCGGCATTGCGGCACGCGTGGCTTTCGACTATTATCGTCACCTTGATCGCCCTCGCGCTCGCCGCCCCGGTCGGTTTCGGCATCGGCGTTTTCATCGCGGAAATCGCGCCTGCAACGATGCGAAGATTGCTGCAACCTGCGCTCGAGTTGCTGGCCGGCATTCCATCGGTGGTCTACGGATTCTTCGGCTACGTCACTTTGGTTCCCTGGTTTGAACAGTATTTCGACATGCCGACCGGCGAATCCCTGCTCGTCGCCGGACTTGATCTTCGCCGTGATGATTTTACCTTTCATTGCTACGACTTCGGGCGAGGCGTTTCGCGCCGTGCCCGCGGACGTGAAGGAGGCAGCGCTGGCGCTGGGAATCAATCGCTGGTAGCTACGTGCCGGGTACTTATTCGCCACGCCGCGCCGGCGGAATGTTCGCGGCGGTGGCGCTCGGGTTGGCGCGCGCTTTGGGTGAAACGCTGGCGGTATTGATGCTCGCGGGCAATTCGGTGGCGTGCCCGCATCACTGTTGGATCGCGGCCAGCCGATTACTGCGCTGATCGTCACCGAACTCGGCGAAGCCGGCGTCAGGCTCGCCGAAACAGCACGCTTTATTCGCCGCCGCGTTGTTGTTGATGCTCGTGATCATAGCTATCAATGCGCTGATCGGCCTGGCTCAAACAAAAGGTGATTTATGGCGGCGCTTGATTCGCGACTTGCGGCGCGAGCGCATGCGCTCGTGGCAGGACCGAATATTTATCATCCATCGCCGTGGAGTGTTGGGTTTGTTGGGTTTCATCATTGCCGATCGTCCATCGTCCGTTTTTCTTCTATCGCGGCGCCGAGGCGATCACCTGGGACTTGCTGTGGCAGAGCCCCACGGGGTTTCCGCTCGGCAGCTCGGGCGGCATTCGGCCGGCCATCGAAGGATCGCTCGCTCTGGTCGCGATCGGTTTGTCGGTCTCGCTGCCGCTCGGCGCTCGGCGGCGCGATCTATCTCACCGAATACAGCGCGTCGGTTCGGTCTGCAGCGCGCGATGAGTCTTTTAAGCCAGTGCTTGGCCGGCGTGCCGGCGATCATCTATGGGCTTTGTCGGTTATTCGTTTCTTGTGGTGTACGTTGAAAATGCGAATTGTCGCTTGCTCGCCGGGGCGCATAACGCTTGGGCTTGGTGATGCTGCCGATCGTTATGATCGGCGCCTATGAGGCGATTGCGCGCGGTGGAAGGAAAATATCGCGAAGCGGCGCTCGCCTCTCGGCGTCAGCCGGCTCTATGCATTTCGCAAAAACGTCTGGCCCAAAGCGCGCGTCCGGCCTGCTCGGCGCTGTCGTGCTCGCCGCGGGCCATGCCTTTGGTTCGGCGGCGCCGGTGCTGTTGACCGCGAGCATCGTCCTGTCCAAAGGCGGCCTCGATTTGTCCTCGCCGGTGATGACCCTGCCGACCCATCTGTATTATTTGGTCAGCGAGGCGAGCTCGCTGCAGCAAGCCTACGCTACCGCATTGATTCTCGTCGCGACTCCTCTCATGGCAAATCTTGCCGGTCATGCTGATCCAAGGGCGCGCGGGAAGGTAAAACATTCGGTGAATGATTCGAGCCAAACATCACGGCGATTGACCTGGCGCCCGGCGATTCCACCGCGCGCGCGATGCTGCGGCGCTACGCTCCGCAAGATTTGCGCTGCGCCGATCGTTTTTGCGGTGCACCGGCGTTTCCGTCGCCTATGGTGAAAGCGGTCGTGCTCAGCAATATCGATTGCTCGTTTGCGCAACGGCCAGGTCACCGCGATCCTGGGCCCGTCGGGTTGCGGCAAATCGACTTTTCTTCGCGTGCTCAATCGCACCCTGGAACTGATCCCGCGGCGCGCGCCTGCTCTCGCGGCACGGTCGATTTCGCGGCAGAGATCTGCTACGGAGCGCGTTCAGCCCGCGGCGATCCGCCGGCGCATCGGTCTTATCCATCAACGTCCGGTGCCGTTTCCGATGAGTATCCTCGACGACGTGCTGTTCGGCGCGCGCTATCACGGCCTCCTCGACGGTCGCGGCGCCGGTGGAGTATGCGCGCGAGTATTTGGAACAAGTCGGCTTGTGGAACGAAATCAAAGACCGGCTGAGCGATCGCGCCGATCGGCTGTCGGGCGGGCAGCAACAGCGCCTCTGTCTGGCGCGCACTCTGGCCAACCAACCAGAAGTCATTCTCATGGACGAGCCCTGCTCGTCGCTCGACCCGGCGGCAACCCAGCAGATCGAAGAACTGATCTTCGCGCTTCAAAGACGCGCTACACCGATCGTCATCGTCACCCATAACCTGGCGCAAGCCAAACGCGTCTGCGATCAGGCGATCTTTATGCTCGACGGAGAGATCGTCGAGTCAGGGCCCACGGCGAAAATTTTTCACGAACCCGCAATCGCAACTTACCCGCGATTTTGTCTCGGGACGAGATCGGCTAGATTCTTGGAGGTAAATGTTCATGAGCACTGATCGGAAACAACGGATTGTTATCGGCATGTATGACGGTTTCGGCATGGATTATCATGGAAGCCAGCCCGTTGCCGTCGCTTGCGCTTCATGGCGGAACAATGGCTTTTTCAAACGGGTCAGCGCGGTTTTCCCGACGGTAACCAACGCCAATAATGCGTCGATCTGCTGCGGCACGTGGCCGAAAGAGCATGGCATTACCGGCAATTCTTATTTCAACGAGCAAACCGGCGAAGCCGATTACATGGAGAACGCCGATTTTATTTGCGTCCCGACGATGATTCAACGCGCCGCCGAGCGCGGCGTAAAGTCGGCGCTGCTGACGTGCAAAGTAAAAACCATTCATCTGCTCGGGCGCGGCGCGGAGATCGCCGTTGCCGCCGAGGCGCCGCCTGCTGAGTGGGTCGAGCGCTACGGCAAACCGGCGAATATCTACAGCTCGCGAAATCAATTATTGGCTGTGGCGAGCCGCCGTCGATATTCTCAAGCATCGCCCAGACGTCGGTCTGCTCTATGTTCACACCACCGATTTTCCCGATGCATACCTGGGCGCCGGCGGAGCAGGAATCGAAAGAACATATGGCAACTCTGGATCAGCTCCTGGGCGAAGCGAAAGCCGCTGCCCGGACGCCGCGTTTCTTACTCACCGCCGACCACGGCATGAATTACAAATCGCGCTGTTGGGACCTTTTCAAAGCGTGCCGCGAGCTCGGCAGCGAAGTGCGCTTTGCGCTTTCCGCGGAAAAAGATCGCTACGTGAAGCATCACCGGACCTTTGGCGGCGCGGCCTGGGTCTGGCTCAAGTCACCGAAGGACGAGAGCAAAGTCGCGCGCGACCCTGATGGGATCTCAAAGGAGTGGAAGTCGGTGCTGCCGCGCCGTGAAGCCGCGGCAAAATTCGACCTCATGCCCGAGCGCATCGGCGAGCTGGCAGTATTCGGCGATGCTGAAACGGTTTTCGGCGAGCTCGACGGGCCCATGGAAGAACTCGAACGCGGCTATCGATCCCATGGCTCGCTCCACGAGTCGGATATTCCACTGATCATTTATAATTCTCTCGGTGGAGCTCCCCGCGCCCGAAGTCTTTACCGCCAATCTCGACCTCACGCGTCATCTGTTGACTTAGCGCGTATGCTAGTATCCTGTCCCAGAAGTTCGCGACATAATTCTCGCGTCATTCCGTCAGAAAATCTCCCCTTCCCCTCTTTGGCAAAGAGGGGTGAGAATCGCACGGAGAAAATTCCCCCTTTGAAAAAGGGGACAAAGGGGGATTTGAGTTCGACTTCAGAGGCTGCCATCGTTTGGACTTTTTAAACGAACTTCTGAGACGCCACACTAGAGAAAAAATAGGGACGAGCGGTGATAGCGCTTCGCCGTTGCCAATCGGTGAAGATTTTCAAGGATCCCGTTGACCAGCGCGCTTTTCGCAATATACGTTTCCGTTATGCGGCTCAGAGATCACCCGCTACTGACGCGCAGGAGCGGTGTTAGAACATGGCCGCCTCGATGGACGACAACGCGCCGAGATCGAGACGATTGGCCGACTGGCGAAATTGGAACTCTTCAGCAAGTGTGGATGCACGATCGCGTGACCACCTGCCTTTTTCTATTCATTGACATATAATGGATTCCGCTATTGGGGGTCGATGTATTTCGACGAGCCTGGTCTGTGCTCTGAAATTTGTGCTCTCCTAAAAAATAACGTAGGCCGCTCGATCAAAGAGATCGGTGATTTGGACTTGTCGTATACTCTGTAATTCCTACAATGAGCCCGACTCCGAGGCCTGCCAGTTATTTTTGTGCTTACCGAGAAACGAGCGGATTCAGCAATAGCTTACGTTGCAATTGAATTGAATTCTCAACTAAACCATCTGGCGTTGAATTCAACTGAGGCGTCGTTCAATTCAATCGTACCGGCTTTTTGCGGTGGACTGGACGTAGATAGGCTGCGAATCGTTAGGGAGATAGGCTGCCGAGTTTGGCAGCGTTTGCCGAGCAGAACGATATTGACAGGGTTGGGGTAAGTGAAGGATATTGCGACCAATTAATGGCTTGATCGTGGAGCTGTCTCGGCGAGATAGGCCGACCGGCTTTTCTCGCCGCCTACGGCAGGTCACTTAATAATTAGCCGAGAATCAAAATGAAGAGTCTAAAGCGATACTTGAGCAGCCGACACATTTTATTGCCACGATTGGCGGTTAGGTGTAGACATCGCGTACTTGATGCTATGGGACATAGAACAATATTAGTGTATACGATGGGCAAAGTAGGGTCATCCACAGTTCACCAAACAATACAATCGAATAATGTGTCAAAGCTTGTTTATCATGTGCACTTCCTGACACGGGAGAATATTGCACATATTTCCGCAAGGTACAAAAACGCTGGCGTACCTGCCCCACGTATGACACTCGGTCAGTTGCTACGGGGGAACGTGGACCATCTTACTGCCAGCAACGCATTGAGCGGGCTCTCACACGCACGGAAATGGTATATCGTATCTCTCATGAGAGATCCTGTGGCCACCTTCCTGTCTCATGTATTCCAGAATCCGAAAGTACATAGACCTCATCTCCTGGGGGATGAGGGAATTCTCACTAAGACTTTAGTCCAGGAATATATTACGAAACACTATTTAGAATTTGATCCAGATAATGATTTTATCTCAAATTGGTTTGACAGTGAGTTTTGCAGATTTACTGGAATCGACGTATTCCAGCATGAGTTCAACGCGTCGGAAGGATGGAGTGTTATTTCGGAAAGAGCATTTGTCGTCGCGATCGTATCGCTCGAAAAGATAGACAAGGCGCTATCGCCTGCCCTATCTGCACTGCTCAGAGAGGAGTTTTTCGAAGATCTTATCAACGCTAACGAGAGGCAGGACTCGAAGGACGGAGAGCTATATCGAGATGTCAAGACCGAGTCGGATTCGAAAAAATCTCCTTTCCAACGCATATGCAACAAAGTATGCAAGGCACTTCTACGGGGAAGATGATATTTCAAGAATGATTCAGAAGTGGTCGGAGCCTCGAAGTAGCGACGGCTAGACATGGCGCTGCACCGGCGGCAATTCCGCTGCGCTCAATTGCCGCCGGTGAGCTTGAACGGTTAGCGCCGGGATTGAACTGAATTCTCCTTCGACGCAAATCCTGCGAAATTTGTCTGAAGCGTCGTTGGACTAAACCGCTTCGCGGTGGATGATCCTACCGTTCATTGCGACGACCTCCGGCGAGGCGTTTCGCGCCGTGCCGCGGGACATGAAGCAAGCGGCGCTGGCGCTGGGAATCAATCGATGGAAGCTCGTGACCGGCGTATTATTTCCCGCCGGCGCCGGCGGCATGATCGCTGCTGTGGTTCTGGCGCTCGCCCGCGCTCTGGGTGAAACCCTGGCGGTCGTGATGCTGGCAGGTAACTCGGTGGCGCCGCCGGAATCATTGCTCGATCGCGGTCAGCCGATCACGGCGCTCATCGTCACCGAATTAGGCGAGGCCGGTGCCGGCTCGTCCAAATATCACGCGTTGTTCGCTGCCGCGCTGTTGCTCAGCGCTCGTGATCATCGCTATCAATGCGCTGATTGGCCTGATCAAACAAAGGGTGATCCGTGGCGCCGCATGATTTCGCGCTGCGGCGCGAGCGCTTGCGCCGGTGGCAGGATCGATCCCTGGTCATCCTGACGTGGAGCGTTGGGCTCGCGGGCTTGTCATTGCCGGTCGCCATCGTGGCGTTTTTGCTTTATCGCGGCGCCGGCGTGATCAGTTGGGGATTTGCTGTGGGAGACGCCCTACGGCTTTTCCGCTCGGCAGCTCGGGCGGCATTCGCCCCGCGATCGAAGGCTCGGCCGCGCTGATCGCGCTGGGATTGATGGTGTCGCTGCCGCTCGGTGTCGGCGGCGCGATTTATCTCGCCGAGTTCAGCCGCTCGGAGCTGCTCAAGCGCGCCATTCTCTTCTTAAGCAGTTGTGCGGCCTCGTGCCGGCGATTGTTTATGGGCTCTGCGGTTTTGCGCTTAATGTGAACTTAACTTTAATTCCGGCATGAATGAGTATGTCCACCAACGTATCGATGCTAAACAAATCAATTTTCCCCCGTACCAGGTCGCTCACACGGGGTTGGGTCACGCCGAAAAGGGCAGCGGCATTCGCCCTGCGTGAGACCGCGATTTGCAGATGAGTTCCCCGCAGATGTGCCATCATGCTTGACCGGATCTTTAAGATGCTCCGCTTCCTCGGCGGTAAAGCCCAAGTCCTTAAACACATTGCCACTGGACCGAGTCATTTTTAATTTTCATGAAACTCATCCTTCAGGGGCCGGAAATCAGAAGTCAGAGATCAGAGGTCGGAGGTCAGCTTTGACTCGAAAGTTCTTCACGGACGATCTTGGCTAATACTATCTCCGCCGTCAGAGGCTTATCGCTCAGCCCGAGATAGGATTTCAACGTATCGTTGATCAGGGTCTGGTACCCCTTTCCAGTTCTCTCGGACTCGGCCTTGAAGCGTTTCAGGAAACCGTATCGTCGAGATAAATGGTAATGCGCGTTTTCCCGGCCTGGTGAATCACCGCTCCGCGTTTGCCTTTGGAGAAAATCATACTCCTTCTTCATATGTCCTTCTTTCCTTCGGTGTCGGCTTACGAACCGAGATGATGCGAATTTCCTCGTCCCGTGGTGTCCAGACCACAACTCTCAGGGAGCCGAATATGTTCGCACCCAGGGTCACGAACCGTTGCTCTCCTTCGGCCGACTCGTCTTCGACGGTGACCCCAAGGGATCACTCAGAAACCATCGCCTTCGGCAAGTGAGACACCGTGTTTTTTTAGATTCTCGAAATGCTTTGGGATCAAAAGTTCGCTATCGTAAGACAGTGTATGCATATAATGCATATATTGCAAGATCAGCGTAAGGGACGAAGGCACGGACGCAGTCACTGACATTTGACCGCTGACTTCTGATCTCTGGCTTTAGGCCCTTAGCGCTTACCCCTACCCCTTACCTCCATGCCCTTAGCCCTAATCTGCGATCGCCTATTCATCTTCGGCTATCGTCTTCCTGATTGTGTTTACGCCCTTCGCGCTCGGCTCGGTGCATGCGCCCGCGTACTCGGTCGATGGAAGTGGTGATCTTCGGGCTGGTGAGTGGTGTGGATGGTTAAGCGCGCGATACTCGCAGGTAAGCAGGAGCATGGAGCCCAACACCCAATCCCGCCTCCCGCCTCTCGTGTTGCCCTTAGCTCTGTTCCTTGCCCTTTGCGCTATGCAGCTCGTGCCCTTGCCGCCGTCCTTGTTGAAAATAATTTCTCCGCAGACGTTCGAAGTTTATAAGCAGAGCCTCCCGGGCTGGCCGGAGTCTGTCCCGTACGCGGAGTTCGAAAGCGTGGAGCAGGGAGCAAAGGGGGAAGGGTCAGAGCGGTCGTGTTCAACCTTATACTGTTGAATCAGAGACGGTCCAGCATCGGGGAATTTCGCGCGGCGAGGAGGCGGACGGCGTATCATGAGTCGGGGAAAGTTTAACTTGGAAGCCTTGTAATCATTCGTTGTTTTATTGCTCAACGGCCCGGCTGAGGATTTCTCAGACCGGGCTTTTTTGGCTCTGTCTGGAATCCAGGGCGACGAGCTGATTCCACGTCTGAAAATCCTCTGCCAACTCGTTATTCAAACGTTCCCATGGCAGCCGACGATGCCGGATCTCATCTTCGTAAGCGTGCGTCACAGCCCACCGACTCGCCCGTGGCCTATTACGACCTTGCTACCAATGTAAATTGTGGGAAATATCCGGACAAACGAGGCCCGGCAATGTTTGCACATGGATGGACATCGGAACAATTCGGAACAATTTTGTGACGGAGAATACGCGAATGTGCAATCGCGCAGAATAGTGACCAAGTAGTAGGCAATGCAGCCGCCCAGTGACTGAGTAATAGGCAGGGAGCCGCGTGAAGAGACTGTTACACGCTAGAGCGAACTTTTCATCTAACCATAACTCTTGGAGCAATCGGCGATGTATCAACGCAAATTGGGGATTAATTTATGCACCTGACTTGGTGGTGGGATATTGTTCCCGGTGCGGGCTTTTAACAAATTTTGCCATGCACGTCAGGGACTGAGTTTCGTGGCATATCAATTGCGCCCGTGTCAATTTCGACAGACGCTGTATCGATCTAGTCCAATTCGATCAAAAGATTTTTTCCGGACGTTGTAACGCCGGGCTTTCTGGTTTTCCGTTGTGCGCCGTGACTCGAATCTCGAAACACATGGGCTACGGATTTGTTGTGGCGTCAATATCTGAAGGATAATTCCTACAAAATGAGTTCCTTGCCATCGGCATCCGAATAAAAATTGCTGTAACAAAAATTTAAAATGTTTTTATAAATTTTCGCTTCCCTTATAGGTAAAGAAATGCTACCAATTACCCAGAGATGGTTTCCGGTTGCCGAAGTCAGGATAGCGACCGTGGTTTTAGTAACATTCCTCGTTTCCAGAATTAGACCTCAGTAGACTAAGACCTTCCGATCTCAGAACGGATGCGCTATTGCGCACGTCTGGAATCACGCTTTGTGATCATCTTTTTGGTTTTGGTTCTTTTCTGGAACGATGGGTGTTAGCGCACAATGAACCGGTAAAAATAATATTGGCCGCTGGTGAATGAATTAATAAATAATGGTTGCTAGCTCACGAGAAGAATTTGCCGAGTACGCAGCAACGGTGAAAAAAAACCGCCGCTATTTTGCGGGTCAATTTTTGGCGAAGATGCCGCAAAGATATGAATCCCAATTCGAGGTCTTTAAGACCAAAAGCCTGTCGACTGAGAGGGACGTCGTATCGCGTTGCGTTGGTGAGCATCTTGTTGCGAGCAATCAAAATTGAGTACACGTTGGCGATTGAAATCTCGACAGCTGTGAATGTCTTGAAAAGCTCAGTGATCGTTTCCGTTCCAACGCGCATCCTTGGGGGGATGGCGCGCAGGGCCGTATCGGCAAACGCGATCGCGAAAATTTCTTAAAGAGATTTTCTTGTCCTGGTCTTGGGACGTGGTGTTAGAAATATCAAACGTGTGCTGAAGGGAAAACCCTTCTGAAGCAACAACTGCTTCATATGTATGCAGTGAAATTTGAACAATTTAGGCTAGTTATTAGTTGTGGCCAGATAGGGCACGTATTTTGCGAGGCGCAAATAGAATCCCGTTGTACTCTGCATTGTGTGAGTAGTGCGGGTTGGTTGTCCCTCTCCGTGGATTATTCGAAAGCTTCGATAACAGCAAAAACAGCAAAGTCGCTTTCTTAGGAAAGCGGCGGCGTCAAGGCTTGGCTAAGAGCGCTATAAAAAGGCCGAACCAGACGTAGTGATTTTGGTTACCGGATTAAAAAGTGTTGAGCTGATGTAGACTTAAAGAAGAAATACGCAACGGGGCTGGTACATGACTCTTTGCGGGAGACTTTTGGCGAAGGACCCGTAAAGAGATGAAATCCTCGCGAGCTGATTAGGCTCATTTGGATCTGTCCATAGGACAGATGATTACCCCACCCCGTTGCACTTTAAGGATATCTCACCCGACCGGCGAATTCAAATTAGTTCTGGACTAAAGCGATGAAGATATTTTCATTTCCTTTGACGTATGGAGTCTTCCTTTTGGTGGCTGGATGCTCGGCGGCGGCCACAAAGTCCGGAGAGACAGTGGGAGATGAAAAAGTTTCAACCACGACGGCCCATTTAAGAGAAAGCGCAGACGCTGACAATGACCTCAAGCGCTTGGCGGCTCTGTGGGAGATGCGCCAAAAGGACAGCAACGATAACGATTATCCAATCGGCCCTGGTGATGTGATCGAGATCAACGTCGCCGGGATGGAGGAAATCAGAAACCATTCGGAGCGCGTCACCCGCGAAGGGACGATCACTTTGCCGTTCGTTGGGGTCATCGATACCAAAGGCCTGACCGACAAGACGCTCAGGGCGGAAATTCGTCGCCGGCTCCAGACCAATTACATGCACAATCCGCAGGTGAGTTTGTTCGTCAAAGAATTTCGCAGCCGGCAGGTTGCGGTCATCGGCGCCGTGCAGAAACCGGGACTTTACAACCTTGTCGTTTCAGGTGACACGGTTTTGAGCCTGATCTCCCAGGCGGGCGGCATGACGCCGGGATCATCGGAGCGGATCCTTTTTATTCCGGCGGAAGCGGCGGATCCGGACACGGCGAAGAACATTGGCGCTGTACTGCCGGTACAGCTTGTCAGACAGGACCCTTCACCGCTGATTCTGAAAAACGTCGAACCGATCGTGATCAACCTTGCGTCCGTCAATCGCGGCGGCAATGAGATTTACCTTTCCCTGCCGGCGCGGCCCGGCGACGTCATCATGGTGCCGGGGGCAGGCGAAGTTCTGGTTCAAGGGTGGGTGGGGAGGCCCGGGTCGTACAAGATCTCTTCAGGACTGACTATCTTGGGGGTCGTGGCGGCGGCCGGAGGGGCGATGTTTGCCGGCGATACCAGCGCCGTCAAGCTCATGCGCACCAACAAACTGGGTCAGAGAATGATTTTTACGGCTGATCTTGAGGCTATCGCGAGTGGACAGGAACCCGATCTGCCGCTGCGCGAAGGGGACGTGGTCGATATCATCTCTTCTACTCCGAAGGCGGTCGCGTACGGAGTTTATCGTTTCTTCACATCGTTCATGCGTGTCGGGGCCAATGCCTCGATCCCCATGGGAAGATAGCGAGTCAAATGAGACTGGCGGGAGGGAAATTTTACCGGATGTTAGCGCGTTTGTCCGCATTGGCGCGAGTGCGAGTGTCCCGATCCGGTAGTCCTTCAGTTCAGTCGATTGAGATTTTGCCATGAAAGATACTTCGTCCTATTCGCAGCGGCGTGAGCTGCTGCTTGAACCGGAGGACATCGTGCCTACCGTGTCCACGGTGTCCACCTGGCGCCAAGTCGCCGAAGACCGTGAAGCGGCGAGCCTGCGCGACTACTGGCGGGTCCTTCGGAAAAACAAAGCAACTATCGCGGCATGCTTTTTTGGCGCGGTTATCGTCGCCGCCGTTGTCGTTATGATGATGGAGCCGATTTACACCGCGCGGACCACGCTTCTCATCGAACGCAAAGAGCCGCAGGTCGTTGACGTTAAAAACGTGCTCTCCGAGTCGGTGGATTCCGGTGAGCTCGACTACTACAAAACCCAGTACGAACTGTTGAAGAGCCGTAGTCTGGCGGCGCAGACCATTCGAGAACAGGGCCTGGAGAAAAGCGCGGTTCTCACCGGGAGCGGTAATGGATTCGCTTTTCTCAAAAAACTCCAACAGCTTCCTTCAGCCGCTTTTGCGTGGGTCAACTCGTTTTTTGCTTCGCCGCCTCCAGGCATCAAGAGAGGAGATCTCCTCGGCATAAAGCCAGAACTCGTCGACGCCTATCAGGGTATGTTGGAGGTGGAGCCTATCCAGCGCACCCGCCTGGTTAAAATCGCTTTCAATTCGCCTGATGCTGAGTTTTCCGCGCTGGTGGCCAATGCTCATGCCGATGCCTATATCCGGCAGGGACTGATGTTGCGCAGTCAGGCGAATCAGGAAGCGCAAAAATTTCTCGAAGAAAAGCTGGCAGAACTAAAAACACGAGTGGAAGAGGCGGAGGCCACTCTAAACGTTTACCGCCGGGAGAACGGCATCATTTCCCTCGATGAGAAAGAGAACATCGTGGTGGAGCGCTTGGCGGATTTGAACAAGCGTCTCACGGAAGCGGAGGCCGAACGGATCGGGCTTGAAGCTCACGTCCGACTGATTCGTAAAAGGGACTTCGATTCCCTGCCCGCAGTCATCGGAAGCGGGCTGGTTTCAACTCTCAAGACACAGCTGACCCAGTTGCAGGGAGAGTATGCGAATCTTTCATCTCAGTTTAAGGAAGGTTATCCGAGCGTTGCCAAGGTGAAGGCAAGTCTCGAGGAAGTCCAGCTGCGCTTGCAGCATGAGATCAAAAAGATCGTGAGCGGGATCGAGTCCGCCCATCTTGCCGCCTACGGAAAAGAGCGGGAGCTGCGCGCCAAAATGGAGGAGCAGAAGGCCGCGACCCTGCAACTTAAAGACGCCTCGGTCGGTTACGCCGTTTTGGCCCGCGAAGTCGACACCAATCGCCAGCTCTACAACAGCGTGCTCGAGCGCATGAAGGAAGTCGGCGTGGCGGCACAGCTGCGCGCCTCCAATATTTATGTTATCGACAAGGCGGAGAATCCGGTCATACCCACAACGCCCAGGAAAAAGCTCATCCTTGCACTGGCGGCCATCTTGGGTTTGATGGGAGGTTTGGGCCTGGCGCTTTTCTTAGAACATCTCGATGACACCTTAAGGACCGCCGAAGACACGGAACGCTATTTGAGTTTGCCGAGCCTGGGGCTCGTGCCCATTTTTCCCCGCACCGACCGTCGCTTCCTTGACCTCGCGCCGGTTTTGGGCCGCCTCGTCGGCGCACAAGCACACCAACGGGAATGGCAAATCCGACGTCGCTTTTTATCCTTCCGAGCCTAAAGAGAAGCCCATCATGTCGATTGATTCCCTGGGCGTTGTCAACGAAGCCTACCGCACGCTGCGTACCGGCATCTTGCTGGCGCAGGGAGAACATGCGCCGAAGACGGTGCTTTTTACCAGCGCCGTTCACGGCGAAGGGAAGACCGCCACCGTGGTCAACAGCGCGATCAGCTTCGCGCGCATGGGCGCCAGAGTTTTGCTCATCGACGGAGACCTACGGCGTCCTTTTTGTCACAAGATCCTGGGCATGAGGCGAGGCCTCGGCGTGGCCGAGCTTCTCAGCGGCAGGATAAGGCCGACGTGGGCGACCCAGGCGACGCACGTCGATAATCTGTTTTTCATCAGCAGCGGCTCCAGCGCTGTCGATCCTACGGAGCTCATCGGTTCGACCAAGATGCGTGAAGCGCTCGGTTCGGTGCGCGAACGCTATGATTACGTTCTGATTGATTCTCCACCGGTGATGGCGGTGAGCGATGCCCTCCTGTTGTCCACGATGGTCGATGGCGTGGTGGTCGTGATCGGCAGCAAAGGCACGCCGCGCGACACCGTGAAGCACGCCTGTTCGCGCCTGCGCCACGCCCACGCAAAGATATTAGGAACCATGCTGAACCGCGTGAATATGAATGGCAACGGTTATGACGAGTACTACCACGAGGCGCCATACGACGGCGAGCGGCAGCAGGCGTGACGAAACCATGTGGCGTCTCAGAAGTTCGTTTAAAAAATCCAAACGATGGCCGGCGCTGAAGTTGAACTCAAATCCCCCTTTGTCCCCCTTCTTCAAAGGGGGATTTCTCCGTACGATTCTCACCCCTCTTTGCCAAAGAGGGGAAGGGGAGATTTTCGGACAAAATGACGCGGCAATAATACAGCGAACTTCTGGGTCAGGATACTAGCGGGATCTCAGGCAAATCCTTGGACGCAACTGTCAAACAGAAACAGGCGCTTCATGACCCTCGTGACTGCCGCATAAACCAGCAGGAGGAATAATGCGTTATCTCATCACCGGAGGAGCAGGTTTTATCGGTTCGCATCTGTCGGAAACGTTGCTGCGCCAGGGCCACGAGGTCGTGATCATCGATGATCTGTGCACGGGAGCCATTAACAATATCGAAAGTCTTAAACATCGGCGCGGCTTCCGTTATGTCATCGACTCCATTTTCAACCGGCCGTTGCTCGCCGAGCTGATCGACGACTGCGACGCGGTCTTCCATCTCGCCGCTTCCGTCGGCGTAAGACTCATCGTCGAAAGTCCGGTTCGCACCATCGAGACCAACGTGAAGGGAACCGAGGGCGTGCTCGAGTTCGCCAACAAAAAAAGAAAGAAAGTCCTCATTGCCAGCACCTCCGAGGTCTACGGCAAGTCCACCAAGATTCCTTTTTCTGAAGAGGATGATCTGGTGATGGGCTCCACGTCCAAGGGCAGATGGAGCTACGCCTGCTCCAAGGCGATCGACGAGTTTCTGGCGCTGGCCTATTGGAAAGAGAAGGGCCTGCCGGTCGTGATCGTGCGGCTATTCAACACGGTCGGTCCGCGCCAGACCGGCCGTTACGGCATGGTGCTGCCGAGCTTTGTGCGCGCGGCGCTCGCGGCCGAGCCGCTCAGGGTTTTCGGCGACGGCAAGCAGTCGCGCTGTTTTTGTCATGTGAGCGATACCGTCGGCGCGCTTTCCCGGCTGATCGAGCATCCCGATGCCGTCGGGCAGATTTTTAATATCGGCAGCGAAGAAGAGATCAGCATCGAAGATCTCGCCCGTCTGGTGAAATCCATGACCGGCAGCACAGCGCCGATCCGTTACATTCCCTATGACGAGGCCTACGAAGAAGGGTTCGAAGATATGCAGAGGCGCGTGCCCGATATCAGCAAAGTTCAAAATCTGGTGAATTTTCACACGACGTATAATACCCGCGAGATCGTGCAAAGCGTCATCGACAGCTTTGACGCGCCGGTCAAACCCCGCCGTCCCGGCAGAATCAGCAAAGTCGGAAGAGTTCCGGAAGTCAGAATCTAGTCTGGCGTCTCAGAAATTCGTTTAAAAAGTCCAAACGATGGCAGCCGCTGAAGTTGAACTCAAATTCCCCTTTGTCCCCTTTTTTCAAAGGGAGAATCTTCTCCGTGCGATTGTCACCCCTCTTTGCCAAAGAGGGGAAGGGGAGATTTTCCGACGGAATGACGCGAGAACTAGGTCGCGAACTGCTGGGACAGGATATAGCCGCCCAAAAGTAAAGATCGCGGGACACTTTTAATGCAATCCGCATGGAACAACGCCAGCTTCTTTCTCGTGCCCGCGGCATCGTTCTTGTTGACGATCTTGTGCCTGCCATTAGTTCGGCGCCTGGCGACCCGATGGGGCTGCGTGGCGCTGCCGAAGAAAGAGCGATGGCACACGCGACCGACGCCGACCCTGGGCGGCGTCGCGTTCTTTGTCGGCTTTATTCCCGCCGTTTTGTTTCTTTCGCCTGATCCTTTAGCGGTCGCGCCTTTCTTTATTGTCGTCACGCAGATGTTTGCCGTGGGGATCTACGATGATCTGCGCCAGATCAATCCTGCAACCAAGCTGATCGGCCAAATCATCTGCGCGGCCACCGCGATCTTCTTCGGTTATTCTCTGCACTTTTTTACCTGGCTGCCGTTGGATGCTTTGCTCACCGCCGCGTGGATCATCGGGCTGACCAATGCGCTTAACTTGCTCGACAACATGGACGGCCTGGCCGGCGGCATTGCGTTGATCGCCGCGCTTTATCTGGCCTTCCTTTTCAACCAGCAAGGCGACACGCAACATGCCGTGCTGGCGCTGGCCATCGCCGGGGCGGTGGCCGGATTCCTTTTATATAATTTCTATCCTGCTTCGGTCTTCATGGGCGATGCCGGCAGCCTTTTTCTCGGCGCGTCGCTCAGCCTGCTCACCGTTCAGGCCAACGGCCAGGCTTCCAACATTCTGTCCTTAGTCGCCGTGCCGACCTGCATATTGCTGGTGCCCATCCTCGATACCACACTGGTCACGATCACACGTTTGCTGCGCGGCCAATCGATCTCTCAAGGGGGCAAAGATCATGCGTCGCACCGGCTCGTGATCCTGGGCCTCAGCGAACGCCAAACCGTGCTGCTGCTTTATGTGATGGCTTCCATCGCCGGGGCCACCGCCGTGCTGATCAAGGGGTTTTCCTACTCGCTCAGCCTGATGTTTCTGCCCGTGGTGATTATTTTATTCGCTCTGTTCACCGCCTATCTGGCCCAGGTCGAGATTGTTCCGGTGGAAGAGGGGCGACGAAAACAAGCGAATAAAAAACTGACGGTGATATTGACCACGCTGACGTACCGGCGCCGGCTGCTGGAGGTGCTGCTCGATCTCTTGGTGATCTCGTCCGCCTACTATCTGGCCTTCGCGCTACGCTATGAATTTCAGCTCGACGATGCGCTGTTGTGGCTGTATGTCCATTCACTGCCCCTGGTGCTGGCGTCGACCTACGCCGCTTTTTTTCTTTTCGGCATTTATCGCGGCCTGTGGCGCTACACCGGGTTGGAAGATCTTGTGCGCATCGTTCAAGCGGCCGCAGGCGCGACGCTGTTGTCCATGGCTGCGATTCTGCTCGCGTACCGGTTCGACGGCTACTCGCGGGTGGCCTTTATCGTTTACGGCTTCCTGCTGTTTTTCGGCGTGGCCGGCAGCCGCCTGTCTTTTCGTTTGTTCGGTCTTTTCCTGAATCACCGCCGGCAGGAAGAAGTTCCGGTGCTGATTTATGGAGCGGGAGACGGCGGCGAGATCGCGGTGCGGGAGTGCCGCAACAATTCCCAAGTCGCCTACCGGCCGGTGGGATTTTTGGACGATGACCCACGAAAACAAGGGCGCACGGTGCTCGGGCTGCGCATTTTGGGCGGCGCGGATAAGCTACCGGAAATCATCCAACATGAAAAAGTGCAGGGTTGCATTATTTCGTCGCCCAGTATTCTCGCCAACGGCCACGCCGAAAAAATTCGTTCCGTCTGCCGGGAACAAGGACTCTGGATCAAACAGCTCCGGTTGGAATTTGTCGAGGAAGGCGCAGGAGAGCTATGACCATGGACTTTCCATCCTCTATCGCGGTCATCGGCTTGGGCTACGTCGGATTGCCGCTGGCGACGGCGTTCAGCAAGGTCTTGCCGACCATCGGCTTCGACATCAATCCGGACCGAATCGCCGAGTTGCGCAACGGCTCGGATCGAAACGGCGAGCTCGATAAAGCGAGCCTGGGCGCGGCGCCGCTGCAATTGACGTTCGAGCCATCGCACTTGCGGCGCGCTTCCCTGATTATCGTTGCGGTTCCCACGCCCGTGGACAAAGCGAAGCAACCGGATCTTGCGCCGCTGCTTCATGCCAGTCGTCTGATCGGCAAAAATCTCACCGCCGGCACGATCGTCGTCTACGAATCAACCGTCTATCCGGGCTGCACCGAAGAGGTGTGCATCCCCGCCATCGAGCGTGAATCCGGACTGAGAGCCGGTCGGGATTTCAAAGTCGGGTATTCGCCTGAAAGAGTCAACCCCGGCGACACCGAGCACACGCTCGAAACGGTAAAAAAAATCGTTGCCGCACAAGATGCCGAGACCAGCGAAGTTTTGGCGAACGTGTACGGCTTGGTGGTGAAAGCGGGAATCCATCAGGCGCCGAGCATTCGAGTCGCTGAAGCCGCGAAGATCATTGAGAACGTACAGAGGGATCTGAACATTGCGCTGATGAACGAATTGGCCGTCTTATTCCATCGCATCGGCCTGGATACGGCCGAGGTTTTCAAAGCGGCGCGCAGCAAGTGGAACTTTTTACCCTTTGAGCCGGGTCTGGTCGGCGGTCACTGTATCCCTGTCGATCCCTACTACCTGACGCATAAAGCGCAGGAGGTCGACTACCATCCCGATGTGATCCTTGCAGGGCGGCGGATCAACGACTCCATGGGAGTTTATGTCGCCCAGGAAACCCTAAGGCTATTGATCAAATCAGGCAAGGTGGTGCGCGGCGCAAAGACTTTGGTGCTGGGCGCGGCCTTTAAAGAAAATGTCTGCGACGCGCGTAACACGCGGGTCGCCGAATTGATCCAGGAGTTGGAAGGTCATGGGGTGGAGGTGGTCCTGAGCGATCCATTGGTCGGCCGCCAAAGATCTGGAGCGGTTCAACATCAGGGTGGTATCGGATCCTTTCAAAAGAGATGAAAAGTATGACGCGGTGATCTTGGCGGTGCCGCATCGAATCTTCCGTGAACAATCCATCGAGGCTTATTCGAATCTACTTGCGAACGGGGACGGGACGCCGGTGTTTGTCGATATCAGAGGTGTTCTGGGCGAGATAAGGGACAACAAAGACTTGTTGTATTGGAGCCTCTGATGCCTGTGAAGTTAACTCTGACTTTTCTTCTGTTAGCGGCAATGGGCCTTGGTCAATGGTGTGCCGCTGTCTGCGACTCCGGCTGCGGCCCAAGAGTCAGGAGCCAGAAAGCTTATCTATTACGGCTGGGGATCTCCCAATACCCTGTACATACGGGACCACTGGCGTGAGATGCAAGAGATGCCGTTCGATGGCGTCGGGATTGTCGTGCCTGTCGATCGACTTACTTGGCAGCAGGGGATACGTGGCACTAACAATCAGCTCGCCTGGCAGATCATGGGCAAGAGGACATTTCGCGTAGAGGATTTTCGCGATGCCATCGAAGACTTGAAAGTAGCGAAGTGGGATAAGTTCACCGACAATTTCCTCCCTGTCATTCTCTCGGCCGAGCAGTCGACCATCGGGTTGAACTGGTTCGACGACGCGCGCTGGCCTATCGTGGTGAACAACTTTGCAGTCGTTGCGCGCATCGCGGCGGAAACCGGCGTCAAGGGACTTCTCTTTGATCCGGAGCACTATAATTACGCCCTGTTCGATTACAATGCGCAGCGGCTACAGCAGGACAAACCTATCGAGGAATACAAGAAGATCGCCCGCCAACGAGGCCGCGAGGTGGCGAGAGCCATCATAGGCTCGCTGCCCAAGGTCGTGATTCTCTCTCTCTACTCGTACACCTATCCGCTGCTTCAGACTCTGGCGCAGACTAAATATAGCCTCTTGCCGGCATTTTACGACGGGCTGCTGGAAACGCTGCCGTCCGGGGCGACGCTAATTGACGGTTATGAGCCCTCCTATGGGTATAAGGAGTCGAGACTTTTTGAAGCGGGATATCGGCAAATTCAGGAGGCGGTGCAAATCAGCGAGGTGCCGGATCACTACCGAGCCAAGGTCAAAGCAGGCTTTGGTTTGTGGATCGACAATCAAAACAATCCCTACTATTTCACGCCGGAAAGTTTGCTCCGGGCCGTCAGTCTCGCCCTAGGGAGAAGCGACGGTTATGTCTGGATTTATAGTCAAGGTCCGCGATTTTTTCCTCCTTCCGGTATCGACGAATCCTATATCAAGGCGCTCGCCGCCGCGCGTGACTCCAAACCGGTGCTGCCGGCGCCCGAGTTGATGCTGAAATGAATATGCTTATCGTCACGGGAATTTTTCCACCCGATAGCGGCGGGCCGGCGACCGATGTGTCGCACATCGTCGCGGGGGCGAGATGAGCCGCAATAAAGACTTGTTGTATTGGAGCCTCCAATGAGAGCGAAGTTTGCCCTGCCTTTTGCCGTGTTGGTCGTGATCGGCCTCTATAGTTGCGTGCCACCGCCAACCACTGTGACTCCTACTCCTGGGACTCCTACTCCTGTGACTCCTACTCCTGTGACTCCTGCTCCTGTGAGTCCTGCCCCTGTGAGTCCTGCCCCTGTAGAGGCGAAAGGTAAAAAGCTTATCTATCATGGCTGGGGATCCCCCGATACGCTGTACATACGACAGCACTGGAGCCAGATGGAAGAGATGCCTTTTGACGGTGTCAGCATCGTAGTGCCCGTAGATCACGGGGCTTGGCAGCAGGGGAAGCGCCATACCGGTAATCAACTCGCCTGGCAGATCATGGGCAAGAGGGCATTTCAGGTAGAAGATTTTCGCGATGCCATCGCAGACCTGAAAACAGCGAAGTGGCACAAATTCACCGACAATTTCCTCCCGGTGATTCTCTCAGCCGAACAGTCGACCCTCGGGTTGAACTGGTTCGATGACGCGCGCTGGCGCACTGTGACGAATAACTTTGAAGTCGTTTCGCGCATCGCGGCGGAGACAGGGGTCAAGGGACTTCTCTTTGATCCTGAGCACTACAAGTATGAACTGTTCAGGTATAGTGCGCAGCGCAAACAGCAGGACAAACCTATCGAGGAATACAAGAAGATGGCCCGCCAACGGGGCCGCGAAGTCGCCAAAGCAATTACAGGCTCTCTGCCCAAGGTCGCGATTCTCTCTCTCTACTCGTACACTTATCCGCTGCGTCATACGCTGCAGAAGACTCAATATAACTTCTTGCCAGCATTTTACGACGGCTTGCTGGAAACGCTCCCCTCCGGGGCAACGCTAATTGACGGTTTTGAAATCTCCTACGGGTTCAAGGAGCCGAGGCAGTTTGGCGTGGCGTATAAGGAAATTCAGCAGGCTGTGAAAATTAGCGAGGTGCCGGATCATTACCGAGCCAAGGCAAAAGCAGGCTTTGGTTTGTGGATCGACAATCAAAACAATCCGAAATACTTCACGCCGGAAAATTTTCGCCAGGTCGTCAGCGCGGCCTTAGCGAGAACCGACGGTTATGTCTGGATTTATAGTCAACGTGCGCGATTTTTTCCTCCTTCCGGGATCGCACCGTCTTATATCCAAGCGCTGAGTGCCGCGCACGAGGTCACGAAGCGGTAACGTTGCTTATGGCACTGCTGTCACGGGACACTCAATGAAAATTCTTGTGATCACCGGGATTTTCCCTCCAGATATCGGCGGTCCGGCCACTTATGTGCCCGCCCTCAGCAACGACCTGGCGATGCGTGGACACGAGGTTACGGTAATCACTCTTAGTGACAGTCTCGAACATGATGATCGATCGTATTCGTTCCGCCTGCTGCGTATCCGGCGCGCTATCTTCAAGCCCTGGCGGTTCGTGCTCACGGTGGCAACCCTACTGCGGGAAGGTCGACAGAGCGAAGTGCTGTACGCCAACGGGCTTTATATCGAAGCCGTGATTGCGAATTTCATTTTACGCAAACCCCTGGTGCAAAAAATCGTCGGCGATTGGGCGTGGGAGCGCGCGACAAGCAAGGGTTGGGTGAAGGACAGCTTCGAAGAGTTTCAAAAGGGCAGGCACGGCCCGAAGGTCGCGCTGCTTAAGACTCTCCGAAGTTTTTGCTCCCGGCGCGCAGATGCCGTGATTGTCCCGAGCCAATACTTGGCACGCATCGTAGCCGGTTGGGGTGTCTCCGGAACCAAAACCATCGTGATTTATAACGCCGTCGAATCCCTTTTATCGTCTCGTTCGGCGCTACCGTTATCGACTCGGATCAACCTAGTGACGGTGGGGCGCCTGGTCCCATGGAAACAGATCGATCATCTGATTGAGGCGCTTAGCTGAGTGCGAGGAGGCGGGTTTAGTCATCGTGGGAGATGGCCCGGAGCGCCAGCGGCTCGAAGAAGTTGCGCGCGATCGCCGGCTGGCGGATCGGGTTTACTTCGCGGGGCAAAGAAGCAAAGAGGAAACCTTTGCGTTGATGGCGGCGTGCGATCTCTTTGTGCTGAATTCGACCTATGAGGGATTTCCCCATGTGGTGTTGGAGGCCATGCGCGCTGGCTTGCCCGTCGTCGCGACGGACGTTGGCGGTACGCCGGAGTTAGTGCGCGATGGGGAGAACGGCTTGCTGATTTCTCCCAATGCCAATGGCGACCTTTCGAAAACTCTGATGAAGCTCCTGACTTCTTCAGAGGAAAGACAAAGGCTGGCCGCCGGTGCTCAGGAAACAACGCAACGGTTTCAACAGTCCGTGATGATTGAGGCGACGGAAGCCTTACTGCGAGCTAGCGCGCTATAGCTTTCCAGCGGTGGCGACTCTGAGAGCGATGTTGCAGGTCATTTTTATTGGCAACGGTTTGTGCGTTGAGGACGGAAGTTTGTCCGCAGGATTGGTTCAGGCAATATCAAGCGTCGTGGGATTACAAACCCGCAATCGATAGATTTTTTTGTAAGTTTAATGCTTGTTCCCTTTGAGTAAATATGGAGACTCTTTCAGACAACCTGACAACTCACGGTGAATCGCGAAACGAGTCACTCAAGATTCCCCGTTTTGAGATTCGCCCGAGCGAGGCAGCAGCCCCGCTTGCCGTCAACGTCTATACGCCGGAATCGCCCCTGCGAAATCCTCGCCGCTTTTTACGCGAGATGTTCCGCGATTTGCGAGCGTCGCGTGAACTTGCCTGGAGGTTGTTCGTGCGCGACACGAGTGCCCAATACCGCCAGAGTATGCTCGGCTACGTCTGGGCTTTTCTTCCGCCTCTGGTGGCGAGCCTGCCATTTATATTCTTAAACGCCCAAGGCGTGTGACCATCGAAGGGACGCCGATTCCTTATCCGGCTTACGCGATGATCGGCACGATTATCTGGCAGATCTTTGCGGATGCCTTGAACAGCCCGCTGAAGACTGTAACCGCGGCAAAGTCTATGCTTGTCAAGATCAACCTCCCGAGGGAGGCGATCCTTGTGTCTGGTTTGGGACACGTGGTCTTAAATTGTTTGATACGATTGGTTTTGCTCACTTTAGTTTTTACTTGGTTTAAGATTGTGCCGCCGGTAACGGCCTTCCTGTTCCCCGTCGGGGTTTTCGCCTTGATCCTTGTCGGATTTACCCTCGGGCTGGCCCTAACTCCCCTCGGCCTGCTTTACAACGACGTGCAGCAGATCATACCGATCGCCACGACGTTTCTGATGCTTCTCACGCCGGTCGTCTATCCACCTCCTCGGACAGGTTTGGCCGCCATGGTTGCCAGTTGGAATCCTCTGAGCCCATTGATCATGGTGACGCGCGACTGGATGACGACGGGCGACGCCACTCAGATTGCAGCGTTTGCCATCATAACTACCGTTGCCATTGTTCTCCTCTTCGCCGGCTGGATCATGTACCGCATCGCCCTGCCGCACATCATTGCGAGATTGGGGGCGTGACGATGTCCGACGTTCTAGTTAAAGTCGAAGGGGTCTCGAAAAAGTTCTGCCCGAGTCTCAAGCGCTCTCTGCGGTACGGCGTGCAAGATATTCTTGCGGATCTAAATCCTTTCAGGGGGAATAGGTCACCGGTCAAAACTTATTCGTTAGCAGGCAGAAATGGAAGTTGTGCCCCGGATGCAAATAGCCCGACGGAATCCCCAACCGCAATATTCAATATTCCTATGACTGATAACGGGCGGGCCGGGGAAGGTCTTCGCCATGACGAGTTCTGGGCGGTGAGCGACGTTTCATTTGAACTGAAGCGCGGGGAGTGCCTGGGATTGATTGGCCGCAACGGCGCCGGCAAGACAACGCTGCTGCGAATGCTCAATGGCCTGATCAAGCCCGACAAGGGTCGGATCACCATGCGCGGGAGCGTCGGGGCGTTGATCGCACTGGGAGCGGGATTCAACCCCATCCTGACCGGGCGTGAAAACATTTATGTCAATGCTTCCGTGCTCGGCTTGAGCAAACGAGAGACCGATCAGAAACTGGATGAGATCATCGATTTTGCCGAAATCGGCAAGTTTATCGATAGTCCGGTGCAGAGCTATAGCTCCGGCATGCAGGTGCGGTTGGGATTTGCAGTGGCCACAGCGCTTGACCCTGACATCCTGCTGCTCGACGAAGTGCTCGCCGTGGGCGACGCCGCGTTTCGCGCCCGTTGCTATAACCGTATCAACAAACTGCAGCGGGGCGCTGCGGTCATCTTCGTAACCCACAGCATGGAACAGGTAACCCGCATCTGTAACAAGGCGCTGTGCCTTGCGGGCGGGACAATGTTGTATTCGGGCGACGTCGAGAATGCGGTAAAGCATTATGCTGAATTGAACGCAGAAGCCGACGATGGAACCGAGTCGTTTCTGTCACTGGACGACGGTATCGAGTCCGGCTCCGTTAGCATTGAACCGCAATCTCTGCCCAAGGGCGGCATGCTTGATGTTCAAGTGCAATGCTCGACCGAGAAGGCTCTAGCCCCCTGCCGGATACGCGTAGTCCTTTATGCTGAAGATGGCTCCTTGGTTGCTGAATACGACAGCCGCGGGGCGGTAGCTCCGAATCGAGTCATCGGAAACAACTATGTTTTTAAGCAGACCATCGGCCCGATTAACTTAAAGCGTGGCCGTTACAAGCTAGGAGTAAACCTCTTGGGATCTGCGAGTCCCGCGCTGTTTTTGTGGTCCGAGAAGCAATGTGCAGTCGAGGTTGATGGACCGGTTGCCGGACTAAGTTATTACCAACTCGGCGCACAATAGACACTGGGATTAACGACATGCTCCGGAAAACGATTAGGCTAGTGCGTAGCAAGTTATGTCGCTTCCCAGGCATAGGCCAGTCGGCGCCGGTGCGTTCAAACGTCAATCTCTCGATTCACGGCATCTCGCTTCTCGTGGATGGAAGTGATCCTGGCGGCCTGCAATATGACGCACGACCGTCTTTCGAAATGGCCGTGGATTATCTTTACGATCAGATTGCAGAGTGTCTCGATCCCTCACTGGTTGTCGATATCGGAGCAAACTATGGTTTCACCGCAAATGTGTTCGCGAAGTGTTTCCCAAAGGCTCAACTGGTCCTAGTGGAACCGTCGCCGAGCTTGCAATCCTATATCCATACCAACCTGAAGAAGAATGGAGTCGAACGATACAATTTGATTGGCGCAATTTGCAGCGACGTGGCTTCCTCCGCAGTTGAATTCGCTCTGAATCCGTCGGGCAGCCAAGACAACCGCGTCCGTGGAGAGAACGAATCTTGGACCAAAGTCGAAGTCCCCGCTGTAACGATTTCGAACATCCTGCAAGAGCGATGCGATGGAGGCAATGTCTTCATCAAAATTGACACGCAAGGGTTCGAGACCCAGGTGTTTCGCGGAGGGATGGATTATCTCTGTCAACACAAAAACTGGATGATCACGACCGAGTTTGCCCCGTATTGGCTAAAATCCCAGGGCAACAGCCCTGAGGAGTTGCTGGAGTTTCTGGTCACTAATTTTGTTGTTGTCGAGCAACCCGTGCGGACGCGGTTCCGGGGCGATGTTTTGGGAAGACTGTTCAAGGACCCGCTTGTGAAGGAAGACGTCACCGAGTTCACGCGCCATATAACCTCGCTCAACAAACGAGACTTTGGCTGGTGCGACCTTCTCGTCATCCCCAAAGACGCACCTTACCTGATGTCTGCGCGCCACAATGGGCGTCCGGAACAAGAGAATGAATCTGACAGAATCTGAAGGCATGCAGAATCAGCGATGAACGGGATTGAATTGCTTTTGAGGGAGCAGAAGCATCTCTTGTACACAGCCTTTAACCGCTGGTCTCGAACGCGGATGGTTGTGCCTCGGCGCTCGCTCAAATCGCAAGAGTATGTCCGCAGATTTTCTGGCCGCTGGCATCAAGTCTACGGTCGAACCACGGTCGACCGTAAGCCGCCCATTCGTTACGGGCAACGAGTTGCTGATTTCGAGTGGATGTTAGAGTCGGCATTCCCGGACTTCGGGGTTCTTGAGCTGGAGAATGGATATTTGGTCGGGCGGCACGGTTGGGTCGTCAGTCGGGAAGGCTACTTGTTGCCGGACCATTCCTGGGATGGCGCACATGTGTCCGACATGGAAATTCCGAACAGATCCTACACGATCGTTAAGTTAAAGGGGGTCTGCCTATCACTCGCGAGCGACTGGGCGTCATATACCTATGGGCATTTCCTGTTGCACGGGCTAAGTCGTCTCGACCTTTTTAGAAGAGCTGGGTTCGCACTGTCCGATGTCGACTACTTTTACCTCGGAGCGCCGGATGAACATTCACGACGCATGCTGGTAAAGTTAGGCGTTCCTCCCGAGAAGTGGATCATAGCAACTAATGACATAGCTGTTCAGGCGGATGTCGTTCTGGCCGCGAGCTTTCCCGGCACACGGTGGAATTATCCGAGTTGGGCAGTTGACTTCTTACGTCGGACATTTGCGCCGAGTCCAGTCACTCCTGAGTTGCGGCTCTATATCCCGCGTACTACTACGCGCCGGATCATCAATGAGAAATATTCTAGTTCAGACTCTCAAAGAGCATGGCTTTGAGGTCTTTGATCCTCCCCGGCACGAAGATCCGCTTAACTATTTCGCTCGGGCGGCAATTGTCGTGGGAGGGACCGGGTCGGGATTGGCAAATTTGGCCGTGTGCCAACCGGGTACGAAAGTGCTTGAACTCATCCCATCGGATCAAGTTTCCGCCATAATGTACACGCTCTCGGAGGCCGCCGGGTTCCATTACGGGTATCTCATCGGTGAAAGTACATCAGTGAGGCCACGGTCCAAGTTGGGAAGGAGTCCCTATGATTATCGGATCGATGAAGAAGAATTCCGAAATGCACTGACACAAATGATTAGCATGAGGAACGGAACAGAAAGAATTAACTCTGTACAGGCTCTCGTTAAGGTCGGTTATTAACGTACGAACAGCTTCGATCATAAGGAATCTACATGGAGGAAAGAACGAATGCAGGCTCTTAAGAATACGTACAATTGGATGATCCAGAAGGAACCTAAACGCGTTTCGAAAACCCCACAGCTTTACGCGGACGACTACACTTATCGCGAGTCTCCACTGCCGCGGCCCATAAGTAATGTTAGCTTGGGGGATGTCTTCGCTTGGTTTTTCGACGGCAAAGATTTTTTGCCCGCTCACCCCCATGTGAACGAGGTAGCCCAGCGATGTCGGACAGACTCAACGTATTCTGGTGAGCGCCCGCAGCGGGTTATGTGGAGTGCGGAGCGCGAGACCGGTCATGCACTCTATTCCGTCATGCGTTTGCGCTGTCCACGGAACGTTATTGAAGTTGGGACCTACAACGGCGCCTCGACGGTCTCCATGGCTCAGGCGTTGCACGACAACGGCGATTCCGGACACCTCCATTGCGTGGAAATCGATCAGTATAATATAGACCTAACGCGCGATCATTTAGAGCAGGCGAAGCTATCGCATTTAGACGAGTTTTTATCATGGTAGCTCCCAGGACACGTCTCTGGTCGAGTCCATTGCCTGAAAGTGAACTAATCTTCATTGATGGAGATCATTCTTATGATGGAGCTCGACACGATTACGAGACCTTCTCTAAAAAGTTGTCGCCACGAGGCATGATGCTGTATCACGACACCATCAAGATCATGGCGCTCAGACGGCTTATGCAAGAGATAGCCCAATCGGGTGACTTTGATGTGTTCAGCATGGCGACCAGTGACGGAGACGGGATCACTTTCCTGCGCCGACGGTGGTAAAAGTGTTGACAACTGCTGAGGCCAAACTAGAAACGACTGCGCCAGCGAGAAGGTTTCTACGCGCGGCTCGCCCTGTAGTCAAGTCGCTTATGGCTCCGGGCCGTTGCCGTCGCGCGTTGCAAAAGGTTCGCTTTGGAGCGGCGGGTCTAGGCGTCGGACTGACGGATAATGAGCGCAAATTGCTGCGCTTGAAGAACCGGTATGCGGGTCGTCGCGCCTTTGTTATTGGAAATGGACCGAGCTTGCGGCAGACGGATGTTACGAAGCTTGCCGGTGAAATTACCATCGGTTCGAACGGGATTTTTCTGTTGACCCAGGAGAACGGGTTTCGCCCTACCTTTTACACTGTGGAAGACTCGCTCGTGGCCGAGGACCGGGCCGCAGCCATCTGCCAATACGGCGGCACAACCAAGATTGTTCCCTCCGATCTCTCACAATGGCTGTGCCGAGACAAAGAAATAATCTATGTCAATTTCATTCGGCGTCCACCCAGTTTTCCGCAGTTTTCTCCCGCCTTTGAGAGGTGTGCTTATTGGGGTGGAACAGTGAGCTTTCTGAACCTGCAACTGGCGTACTATCTCGGCATTCGCGAGGTGTACCTGATCGGTTTCGATCATAATTATCAACCGCCCGCAAAGGTGGACGAGGTAAAAGGCATCGTCATTACTTCGCGCTCTGCCGATCTCAATCATTTTCACCCAGATTATTTTGGACCGGGGTATCGCTGGCACGATCCTCAAGTCGAACGGATGGAAACAGGTTACAGAGAAGCCGAACGCTTCTTCAAATCTCATGGCGGGGTCATTTACAACGCGACCGTCGGTGGCCAATTGGAAGTGTTTCCTCGCGTTGAATTTCGAAGGGTGGTGGAAGGAGTGGTCTGAAATCGGGGAAATTGAGACGGAGGGTTACTCTTTTGGCTATGCGCAAAGAGAAAGTTTACGAGACTTTGAACAAAGCTTACTTTGGCGAACAAAGACATGAAGCGAACAAAGACATGAAAGGAAAGGTCTCCATCTAATTCATGACGCAACGAACCGTTAGAGTCGCCATTATCGGATGTGGGGCGGCTGCGGAGCGGGGCCATTTGCCGGCTGCAGTAGATACGCCGAACTGCGAGATTACGCTTCTCGTGGATAGCAACCTGGATCGCGCCAAGCAATTGGCCGATGTTCACGGCGTACCCGCTGTATCAGACGATTATCGGGAGGCTTTGCAACGTGCCGACGGAGCTATCATAGCGTTGCCTCATCATTTGCATGCTCCCGTCAGTTGCGAGCTGATGAAGGGAGGCATCCATGTCTTGGTGGAAAAGCCGATGGCGATGTCTTCCGCGGAGTGCCAAGCAATGTTGGAGGCTGCAGAAGAGAGATGGGGTTATTCTGGCTGTGGGTCTGATGCGACGGTTCTTGGATAGTGCTCGGTTTGTCTCCGGGGCGTTGCAGCAAGGGGTTCTTGGGCGAATTAAGGCATTCGACGTGCGCGAGGGCAGCGTCTACGACTGGCCTGTTCAATCTGATTTTTTCTTTCGACGAAAGACCGCAGGTGGCGGCGTTTTGGCGGATACGGGTGCGCATACCCTTGACTTGGTGTTGTGGTGGTTAGGCGAAGTGGCTGGTCTGGAATACTACGATGACAGCTATGGGGGTGTGGAGGCTGATTGTGAGCTCTATTTGGCGATGCAGTCGGGCGCTAAAGGCGTGGTAGAGCTGAGCCGGACACGAAAGCTGCGTAATACAGCGATTATCACCGGCGAGCACGCTACCATCGAGGTTGACCTTCGCAAAAATTGGGTTGCCTTGTACTGTCCAGACAAAGGTGTCGGTCTGTCGGGCAAAGGCGTCGCCGACGCCTCCAAGGAGGGAGTTGCGCAAAGTTTTTCCGATCTCTTTCGACCTCAGCTGGAAGATTGGTTGGCGGCAATTCGGGGCGAGCGGCCCGTGGCAGTACCAGGGACAGAAGCCTGCCGCTCTGTTGCTTTGATTGAGAAATGCTATTCGACAAGACGACAACTGGATTTACCATGGGTTACTCCTTACCAAGAGAAAGAAGCAGTCCTATGAAGCTGAGCGGTAAGCAGGTGTTAGTCACCGGCGCTACGGGCTTTATCGGTGGGCGTTTGGTGGAGAAGTTGGTCCTCGAGCAACACGCGAATGTTCGAGTGCTGGTGCGCGACTTTAGTCACGCGTCGCGTATCGCTCGTTTCGACTTAGAAATGATGCGAGGGGATATTACGGACAGCTCCGCGGTAACCGAGGCGACTAAAGGCTGTGAGGTGATTTTTCACTGTGCCTATGGTTTCAAAGGCTCCCAGTAAGAATCGCCAGCACGTCGCTGTTGGCGGCACGGAAAATATCGCCAAGGCTGCTTTGAAAACCGGGGCTCGGCTCGTGCACGTGAGTACGGTTGATGTCTACGGCTGGCCGCTACAGGAGACTTTGGATGAGAGCTCTCCGAAATCTCCCGGTGCTGACATCTACGCGCAAACCAAGTTTGCTGCAGAGGAGCTGCTGTGGACCTATCATCGGCAGCACGCACTCCCTTTGGTTGTCGTGCAGCCGACCATTGTTTACGGCCCTTTTTCGCGACCCTGGACGCTTTCTGTAGTCGAGCAAATTAAAAACGGACGCTTGGTACTGGTCGATGGAGGTGATGGCGTCTGCAACCCCGTCTACATTGATGATGTTGTAGATGCGTTGATTTTGGCCGGCACCGAGCCGCATGCGGTCGGTGAGGCGTTTCTGATTTCAGGTCCGACACGCGATTACGTGGAGGGAATTTTACGCTGCTTTTGAGAAGTTGTTAGGGAGAAATGGCACGGCATCTATTTCATCGGATGTGCCTGAGCGAGTATCGTCTACCCTATCATCCTTCCAGTGCCGTGTGATTGACGCAGCGATGGAGTCTCGGATTTTACGGAGAGCTTACGAAAAGTCTCGCGGATTTTTGCCGCACGATGTCAACGGACTTATCCAGTCTACAGTGTTGAAGCTTCTCGCCAAGAAGGCGCAGACCGTCCGGCCTCCCGATGAATCGAAATTAAAGCTCTACCGAACTCGTTGCCAAGTGAAGATTGATAAAGCACGCCGTCTGCTTGGTTACGAACCGGCATTCAGTTTTGAGCGTGGGATGGCCTTGACCGGTCAGTTTCTTAGATGGGCCGATTTAATCCCAGCAAATGAAGACGTTGTAACCCAATGTGGTAGAACCGCATCTCCGGTAATGGTTTCGAAACAGACCAATGGCAATGGAGCCGAGTTCTTGAGCTTATGAATTTTCGAGGGCAGACGATTTTACTGGCTTTACAGCACGTGTCTTCTGTGTTCGCGACCGAGCCTCTCCGCGTGCTTGAGGTGGGATCGATGTTCAAGGAGGATAAAGGCCTCTCAACCTTTCAATCATCGGCACCACGGATGCTAAAAGTTTCTTAAAGCGTTTGGTAGCCGCGAGGCTTTAGTTACTCGTAAAGGTGATATTCAATGGCCATCAAGAATAGCAACCCACGCGTGTCCGCTGTCATTTGCACTTATCGGCGTCCCGATACTCTACCGGCTGCCATCGACAGCCTTCGCAATCAAACGCTCTCGGCTGAAGAATGCGAAGTCATCGTTGTCGACAATAACTCAAGGGATGGGACGGCCGAGATTGTCCGGAAACACCAAGGAGATGCCGGTTTTCATCTTCACTATGTCTTGGAAAGTCGGCAGGGGCTCTCGCACGCGCGGAATACGGGTATCCGGAAGGCCCGGGCGGACATCGTAGCGTTCCTGGATGACGACGCGGTGGCCGAGCCAAATTGGCTTAGCTGTCTGCTGGACGTCTACGATAAAGTTGCGGATGCCTGGGTGGTCGGCGGGAAAGTCTTGCCCATATGGGATGGAGAGCGACCGGCATGGCTGCAAGACAAGATGCTTCGCAGTCTAAGCCTGGTGGAATGGGGAGATGACGAACGACCTCTGAAATGGCCGGAAAGAGTCATTGGGACGAATTTTTCCTTCAGGAAGAGAGTGTTCTCAGAGATCGGATCCTTTTGCGACGGACCTGGGGACGGCGAGGACAGCTCTTGCTCGGCAATGAAGACACCGAGATTCAAGAGCGAATCCACAAGCTGGGAAAGCTGGTCTTCTACACGCCACGGGCGGTGGTCCGGCATCACGTCCCTGTGGATCGTATGACCAAACAGTACTTTTATAATCGCGCCTACGGGAACGGCCGTTCCGAAGCGATTCTCATGGCCCGAAGCTCCGGTCGCGCTCAGCTCCTGAAGCAAACCCTGCAGCTTAACCGGAGGTTGCTCGCGCAGTGTGTCCATCCGAGAACGCTCGCACGGAATATGATTAAAGAGGAGAGCCGCTTCGGTGAAGTGCAGTTCATAGCTCACTGGTTCGGGTTTCTCTATCAAACGGTGGGATTGCTTTTTCAAGGAAACACGCGGGGGGAGCTATCGTGAAGGCCGCGGAAGCTTTGTGCAGTATTGTGATTCGCTGTTACAACGAGGAGAAACACATCGGTCGCCTCCTCAGTGGGATCATGCAGCAAACGATTAAAGATGTGGAAATCATCGTAGTCGATTCGGGTTCAACCGATGCCACGGTTGCGGTCGCATCACGATTTCCGGTTAAGATCCTTTCCATTCGTCCCGAGGAGTTTTCCTTCGGCCGTTCTCTCAATATAGGTTGCGAGGCGGCCAAAGCAGAGCTCGTCGTGATCGCCAGCGCCCACGTCTATCCGGTGTACAAGGACTGGCTGGAGCGTCTGATAGCTGCCTTTGCGAACCCGCAAGTCGCGTTGGTTTACGGAAAGCAAAGGGGGAACGAATCGTCGAAGTTTTCAGAGCATGAGATCTTCGCCAAATGGTTCCCGAAGGAGTCGAATCCGCAGCAGGATCATCCTTTCTGCAACAATGCCAACGCGGCAATCCGCCGTTCGCTATGGGAACGGCTGCCCTACGACGAAACCCTTACGGGTCTGGAAGACCTTGACTGGGCAAAGCGCGCCATGCAGCTAGGCCACAAGATCAGTTACATTGCCGACGCCGAGATCGTGCATGTCCATGACGAAACTTCAACGAGTGTTTACAACCGTTACCGGCGGGAAGCGATTGCTCTAAAGCACGTCTTTCCGCACGAGCGTTTCAACTTGTGGAACTTCGCCCGCCTATTCTCTGCCAACTCCGCGACTGACTGTTACCATGCCTGGCAGGACGGAATGCTGTCGCGCAACCTGGCGAACATTTTTTCGTTCCGCTTCATGCAGTTCTGGGGAACCTATCGCGGTTTTTCTCAAAGTGGTCCCATCGGCACTCAGCTCAGGCAGCGGTTCTACTACCCCAACGGGAGAATGCGTGCTCATCCGGAACCATCGCACGAACCTGAACGACGCGTTCAATATGTGGACGTTAAGGGAGACTAAGCTTGTCGGCCATCATTGATATCTCCCTGCCGCTAAAGCCGGACATGCCGACCTGGCCCGATAGCGTCGGGTTTCGATTGACTCGCACGATGTCGCTGGAAGCGGGAGACAGGGCGAACGTATCGCGACTGGACTGCGATGTGCACATGGGGACCCATGTGGATGCTCCTTGGCACTTTCTCAACGATGGCTTTACTGTCGATGAGATGTCTCTGGACGTACTCATTGGTCCTGCCATAGTTGCTTATCTGCCAGAGGCCAGTGTGATCACAGCGAACGAACTGGCCGACCTGAACCTGGCGTCTGGTATTCAACGGCTCCTTTTAAAAACTCGCAACTCGGACCTCTGGGCGGCTGGCGTGACCGAGTTCAGAAAGGATTACGTCGCACTTTCCGCTGATGCGGCGCGTTGGGTTGTGGAGCGGGGAATCCGCCTAGTCGGTATCGATTATCTCTCCGTCCAACGCTACGAAGACAATCCGCTGACACATCAAATCCTGATGAAAGCGGGCGTCATCATCGTCGAGGGCTTAAACCTGGCGGCCGTGGAGCCGGGCTCATACGAGCTGATCTGTCTGCCTATCCGACTGATGGGGTCCGATGGAGCTCCGGTACGTGCGGTTCTCCGTGCGTTGCCGACGGATTGAAGAAAGAGGATCGCGAATGGTGCAGGCCTCTGTTGCGGCTTTGGTTCCTATGCGGCATGAAAGCGAGCGCGTGCCGGGAAAGAACTATCGTGCTTTCGCCGGCGAGCCTCTCTATCGCCGCATCGTCCGAAGCCTCCTGGATTGCCCAATGATCTCTCAGGTCCTGATCAACACGGACAGTCCCGTCATCATGGAAGATGCGCGCCGTCAGTTTCCTCAGGTCCGACTGATCGAGCGGCCGGAGTCGCTTCGCGGCGGCAGCGTGCCCATGAACGACGTATTGCTCTACGACGTGCAGCAGGTCAGCGCCGACTATTACTTGCAAACCCACAGCACCAATCCCTTGCTGCGATCCGAGACGATCTCTCGTGCCATCGAGTCATTTCTGCATCAGTATCCCATCCATGATTCACTCTTCTCGGTTACGAGAGTTCAAAGCCGTTTGTGGGATGGCTTGGCGAGAGCTGTCAATCACAACCCCGCCGTTCTGTTACGCACCCAAGATCTTCCGCCGATCTACGAGGAGAACTCGTGTCTGTACCTCTTCACCCGCTCTAACCTGGAGAAACGGCATAACCGAATCGGCGAACGGCCGCTCATGTTCGAGATCGATTCAATCGAGAGCTGGGATATCGATGAAGAACAGGACTTCCGGGTCGCCGAGTTTCTGTATCGGGAACGGGAGAAATCGTCGTGAAATACCGGGTGCTCATTAGCTGTCGCCAACTGCAGGAAACGATTGAGCCGTACCGTTCCCTGTTCGAAGAGCGCGGCATTGAAATCGAGTTGCCTGCGGTTGTCCAGCAGCTGACGGAGCAGGAACTGCTCGATATCGTTGACCGGTTCGATGGCGTAATCGCGGGTGATGACCCCTTCACCGCCAATGTGCTGGAAAAGGCAAAGCGTCTGAAAGTCATTTCGAAATGGGGCATCGGCGTGGATGCGATCGACCAGTGCGCCGCCAAACGACTGGGTATCCTGGTGTGCAATACTCCCAACGCTTTTGCCGAGGAAGTAGCCGATGTCGTTCTCGGATATATGATTCTACTTTCTCGAAAGCTGCATGAGTTGAATCAACGAGTGCGTAGCGGAGATTGGAGAAGGATTCGGGGTACTTCGTTGCACGGCAAAACACTCGGGGTGATCGGTGTGGGCAGTATCGGACAGGCCGTTGTCAGACGCGCAGACGTTATCGGAATGACCTGCGTCGGACACGATGTTGCTTCGGTTCCGGCAGCCCTTGCGCAGGAAACTAAGGTCCGGATGGTAACTCTGGACGAGCTTCTGGCGGTTGCTGATTTCATCTCGCTGAACTGTAATCTCACGCCTTTGAACTATCACATGCTCGGAGAACGGGAGTTCAGCCGGATGAAGACCGGCGTTTATGTCATTAACACGGCTCGGGGAAAGCTCATTGACGAGAGGGCTCTAGCTCAGGCGATCGGACAAGGAAAAGTAGCGGGGGCTGCCCTGGATGTATTTGAGGAAGAGCCGCTTCCCCTGAGCAGTCCATTGCGGGAACTGGATAACTGTATCTTCGGTTCGCACAACAGCTCAAACACGATTGAAGCCGTGATGCGCGTCAACGAACTGGCCATTCGTAACTTGCTGGACGGACTGGGCGGATCGGGCTCGTGAGCAACGTGGTCCTGATAACCGGAGTGTCCGGCGGGATCGGCAGCGCTACTGCACAAACATTTGACAAGGCCGGTTGGCGCGTCATTGGCGTTGATCGGCGTCAAGTCGATTCGCTACCCGGTATTCATCATTTCATCCATGCTGACCTTTCCGATACCGCTGCGTCGCAACAGATCTTTGCCGAAGTGGCGAAGGGTGAAGGGCGCATTGACGCTCTGGTCAATAACGCGGCTATCCAGATCTGCAAGCCGCTGATCGAGACCACGCCTGATGAGTGGGACGCCGTGATGGCGTCCAACGTACGCTCGGTCTATCTGTCCGTCCGTCACGCCTATCCGCTCATGCGCGGCCACGGCGGTGCCATCGTGAACGTCAGTTCAGTACACGCAGTTGCCACTTCAGCTAACATCGCCGCGTATGCTGCGAGTAAAGGCGCCGTCGTAGCTTTAACGCGGGCGCTGGCCATTGAATTGGCACCGGATCACATCCGCGTCAACGCCGTGCTTCCCGGTGCCGTAAACACTCCTATGTTGCACGCAGGCCTGAATCGGGGAAGGGGCGAGAGTGGCAACGTGCGTGAGCTGACAGAGCAACTTGCCGCGCGACATCTCATGGGGCGTGTCGGAACTCCAGAGGAAATTGCGCAGGCGGTCCTCTTTCTCGCTGACGATGAGCGCTCGTCCTTTATGACCGGGCAAGCGTTAGTCATCGACGGGGGAGCGACGGTGAAATTGAGCACGGAATGAAAATGATCAAGACACTGGGCGCTGCGGCTCATTTGGACGAGGCGGTTAGCAGTATTGTGGGTCAGACATTTCGAGATAAAGACCAGGTAAAAGTAAGTCGAAGTCCTGTAGCTTCCATAATCATCAGAGCCAAGAACGAAGAGGCTTTAATCGGGGAGGTGTTGACCGCCGTCTATGAACAGACAGTTCGTGACGTTGAAGTCATCCTTGTGGATTCTGGATCAACGGATCGAACCCTCGAAATTGCCAGAAAGTTTCCGCTCAAAATTATCGAGATTCGGCCGGAAGAATTTACTTTCGGCAGGGCATTGAATATCGGCTGTAGCGCCGCCCAGGGAGAATTCCTGGTTTTTGTCAGTGCGCATGCCGTTCCCCTGACCGCGAATTGGCTTGGATGCTTAATAAGTCATTTCGATGACGCCAATGTTGCGGCTGTGTGGGGTAAAGAGACCCGGAACAAGATGAGTCAGCCTAGAGAACGTGTCGTGCGGCAGGACTTAGAGATGTTTCTGCGCAACTACAATTTTGGATTGTGCAATGGCAATGCGGCGATTCGGGCGGATCTTTGGCGGCTCTACGCGTTTGATGAGTTACTTCCCTATACAGAGGATAAGGAGTGGGCGTGGCGAGTGTTAAAGGCTGGATACACTATTGTTCACGACGGTCAAGCATTGGTATGGCATTATCATCATGAGACGCTTCGGCAAATTTGGTACCGCAATCATCGGGAGTATGTGGGCTTCGCTAATTTTCTGGAACTCCCGGTTCCGTCTCACGGCGAAGTTCTTTGGCGAGTGTGTAAGCAAGCTTTGCGCGGATTGCTGTATGGAGCAACGTGGAGACAACGAGTTGGCACGTTGACGGTTGGCTTACCGAGCATAATTGTCCAGGAGGTTGGGCGTTATACCGGGTTACGAGAAGGCCAGGCCCTTGTGCACTCGGCAACGCGAGGAAGAGTGCTCTCAGGAAGGTTTTGAATGTTGCGCACGCAACCAAGTCGTAGTCGAGATCAAGAAGTGATGCCGATATGAATCGATCAGCGAAGAAACTCAAGACCGCCATTCTTTTTCAAAACGGGTCTATCGGCGATTTCTTGATGTTTATTTTCCTTGCGGAATTACTTCAGAAATCCGGGTACGTCGATCACAGCACCATCGTCGTGCCGAAAAACTTGAATTTTCTGCGGGGCCTCATCGGGGCATATCCGTATATTTCGGCAATGGAAGTTTCGCGGCGCAGCGGTTGGGGGCAGATGGTCAAAAGGATGCGACACCCTAACCTGGTCATTATCCAACCCACCCCCGGTAAAATTCCTTTTAGGATAAAGGCACTCGGATGGTTGATGAGCCGATCCTCTGGAACCGAGTTTATAGGATTTCAAGATAAAGGGCCGCTCTGCAAGGCGCTCTATTCCAAAACACTCGTTTACGATACCAATCAACTTTACAGCGAGAACATTCAAAATATCGTCCGTGCGCTCGGGATTCCCGTCCTCGTTCAAGTTCCCAACTTAACGATCACTGCCGATTTTAAACCCATTCAGGCGTGCGGCCTGGATCACAGGCCTTATATAGTTTTTCATCCAGGTGGTTCAAATCCTAAACGAGCTTTTACCGTTCAAGCTGCGCGAGAGGTGATCGAGCACGTGCTTAGACGAAATCCTGAAATGCATGTGGTTCTTTCCGGCAGTAGCGCCGAAAGAAATTGGCTTGAAGAAATCAGGAATGGAATCGAACAAAAAGAAAGAATCATCAACGCGATAGGTTGTTCCGCGCGGGAAATCGCGGCTTTCATACAATTGGCTGAGTTTTTCATCGGCACCGATACGGGAATTACCCATCTGGCTTGCTTTCTCCGCGCGCGCGTAATTGTTGCCGCTCATCACGGCACAGCCAATTGGCTGCCTTTTTATTGTCCGAGCGCAACGGTGCTTTATCGTCTAGCAGAAGAAGAGGCGGTGCGTCAGAGCAGAGAGTATCTCGATATGCAACGGCGGGGAAGACTACAGCCGCTCGGCACAGTGCCCACCCATGCCATTTGCGCTGTTGTAGAAAGATTTATCGGCTATCTCCGTAGCGAAGTGGAGACGGCGCAGGAAGTCGTTGTTGGGCAAAACGGAAACGGTCTCTATATCCCTCGATAATGACGTCAACTCTATTGCGGTTGGATTGCCGCGCCAGCCACCATCGGGATGGCTGCCACCGTTTCTTCTTGCGATAGCTCGATACTTAAAGACGAGTTAACGGGTATGACTCCTACTCCTACTGTTAGCGTCGTGATGCCGGCATTCAATGCGGCGGCGTTTCTCGATGAGGCTGTATGCAGCATCCTAGACCAGACGTTTCGAGACTTCGAGTTCATCATCGTTGATGACGGATCCACGGACGACTACCGCCAGTATTCTCGAGAAATACGCGAAAGCCGATGGCCGGGTAAGAGTGTATCGGCAAGAAAACCAGGGCGTGATCGGTGCGTTAAACCGAGGTTGTCGGATGGCGCAGGGTCAGTTCATCGCCCGGATGGATGCGGACGACATTAGCTTGCCTCATCGGTTTGCGAGACAGCTCGAGTTTCTTGAAAAACATCAGGAGATCGGAATTGTCGGGACATGGGCCAATAGAATTGACGAGCGTGGTTCACTGAGAGGGGAGTGGTGCCTGCCTCCAAACCCGAACGTGCTAAAATGGAATCTCTTTTTCAGGGTGTGTGTGATCCATCCGACGGTTTTGATGCGTCGCGAAATACTCGAGAAAGTCAATTTCTATCGAGCCGAGGCAGTTCATGCCGACGATTGGGACCTCTGGTTGCGGGCGAGCGCGATCACTGAATTTAGCAACACACCGGAGATCCTCTTCAAATATAGAATCTCGGGTAAAAACATCTCCAAACGTCTTAGCCGAGAGTACCGGGAGGCTCCGAACAAAGTGCTGGCTCCATTCATAAGCGACTTTTTGCAGGAGAACACTTCCATCGAGGCCGTGGTTGGATTGCGCGGGACGAAGTTGGAGAGTTTAGGAGAAATTCATTTGACCGCGGCCCTGCTCGAAAAATTGTACTATCGTTTCGTGTCGCAGCACGCACTGGCATCTGAAGAGCTGAATGAAATCTCATGGGATGCCGCAAAGAAAATGGGATGTTTGGCATTGCAAGCGTTGCGATTCAGCGGTCTGGAGTTTTTGTTGCTATTCAAACGCGCGCTGCAGCTCAATTATCGGCTTTTGTCCCCTGCAGCGATACTGACAGGCTTGGCACGCCGTCGCTCATGGAATCTCGCAAGATGAGGGTGTGTACCGGCTGCCGACAAAGGAGCTCCGTCTGATCGGTGATGTATGAGTAGTAAAGTTTGCTTTCTTGGCGGCGCCCGTTACAGCAGTCCGCTCGACGCAACCAATGAGAAGAAGTTTAGGTCCATAAAGTCTTTGGGCGAAATCTTCGTCATCGGTTTCTCTGGAGAGTTGGGGCCCCGTTGGTTTACCGAACACGCAAAGTTTTATCTTCTGCCGACATTGCGCTTTGCGCCGTTTAGATATGCCGAGATGCTTTTGTTGGGGGTCCCCCTCGCCTTGTGGGTTGTTGCGCGGCATGGAGTGCAGGTTCTTGTGGCCCAAAGCCCGTACGAAGGTTTTGCCGCTGCCTTGGCAAAGAAAATTTGCCATTGGTTCGGACACAAGGTCGTGCTTATCGTAGAAAGCCACGGTGATTTTGAAGAAAGCTTATTTATGCAGCGCCGTGTGCTGCTGCCACGGCTGTATCGCTCACTCATGCGGCGAGCAGCCCATTTCGCTATCAAACATGCTGACGTGTTTCGGACTATTTCTGACTCCACTCGACGCCAACTGGAGAATTGGATGCCGGGACGGCCCATCGTTCAATTTCCCGCTTGGACGGATATGGACGCTTTTCTTGCCGCCGGCGTCAATGAGGATATTCGGAGTCCGGACATTCTTTACACCGGTGTCCTCATACCACGCAAAGGTGTGCATCACCTCATTGACGCCTTCGCCCACGTTGCGAAGGATTTCCTTCAAACCCGTTTGCTCCTAGTGGGACATGAGGAAAACAAGACCTACGCCGCCGAGTTGAAAGAACAGGTCAAGCGACTGGGTGTGGATGGGCGTGTGCAGTTCATCGGTGCCATGTCACAAGCTGAGTTGGCAACGTGGATGCGGCGAGCGAGCGTCTTTGTCTTGCCTTCCGTGTCGGAAGGACTGGGGCGTGTGGTCTTTGAAGCCATGGCAAGCGGAACCCCGGTTATCGGCAGCTCGGTCGGCGGCATTCCAGACATGATCGAAGATGGGGTTACGGGTTTCCTCGTGCCCCCGGGTGATGCGTTGTCTCTCGCTGAGAAAATCCACTGGCTATTGGAAAATCCCTTGGAAGCGCAGGCGATGGGAAAACGGGCTCGTGTAGCCGCCGAGCAAATTTTTTCGACGGAAACCTACATGGGAGGCTATCGCGAGTTGTTTGCTATAGCTCGGGGTCTGCTGGCTGACGAGGGGAGCCAACATGCGCATTCTACTGTTTAACCTGGCAACTGATGCCGATGACCCGCTTCTGGGCTTTACGACGCGCTGGATTCGGTGCCCTGGCGAAGCGGGTGGAGTTCATCCATGTCATCACCATGCGAGTGGGCCGACTCGAGGTGCCAGGCAACGTGCGAGTTTACTCAGTGGGTAAGGAGAAAGGCTACAGTGAGCCGCGGCGAGCTTTCGAGTTCTATCGGTTGCTTTTTCGCGTTTTACGGGAAGACCGTATCGATGCATGCTTCTCGCATATGATAACGCTTTTTACGGTACTGGCGGCACCCGTATTGAGACCTAAAAGGATCCCGATCGTGACCTGGTATGCACATCCGAGCAGTGACGCCGATTTTAAAGGTGGCTCACTCGTTTCTCGACTCACATGGTTGCGAGCTTCCCGACAGCTTATCCGTATAAGCGCGACAAATTGATTGCGATTGGGCAGGGCATTGACACAGAGCTGTTCTCACCCGACTGGGGAGACATCCCCGGAGCTCCACCCTATGATCCTTTGTGTAGGCCGGCTGTCGCCGGTCAAAGATCACCCGACCCTCCTTAAGGCAGCTTGGCTCTTGCGACAAACTTCTGACCAACTTTTCCGAGTCGTGATTGTCGGAGGGCCTGCCGCTCCTCGTGACGAGTCCTATGTCCGATTGCTTCATCAACAGATTAGCGAGTTAGGATTGGAAAATATTGTTAAGTTCGAGCCCGCGGTTTCCATGGAAAAGCTCCCGTTCTGGTACCGGCGTTGCGCGGTCTATGTGAATCTGACGCCGACCGGTTTCGGCGACAAAGTCGCGTGGGAAGCGATGAGTTGCGGGAAGCTTTGTGTAGCTGCAAATGAAGGCTTTCGAGATACATTCGGCAGGTACGCGGACCTGCTGCTTTTCCGCCACGGAGACGCGGAGAGTCTCGCTGCCCGCCTGCGCTGGGCATTATCTTTGACCGATACCGAAACGCAACGCATTGGACAGTATCTGAGGGAACAGGTGATGAAGCTGCACAGCCTCGACGGTCTTGCCACGAAACTGGTCGACCTTTTCGCCCGGTTAGTAGAGAAAAAATCGCGGTAACTCTCGAGCTTACCAGAGAGACGATGCTTTAGTTCTGAGGCAACAGGAATGGCAGGGTCTGTAGTGATTTTAAGAACCGGCTGGTTACCGACCCGGCAGGCAAATGGATTGCAAACCATTTCCATGGGACATGCATTTGCAAAGCTAGGTTTTCAAACCACCTTATATTACATACCTTCCCCTTACGCCAAAAATGATCCGCTTCGCTTCGATGATTCGAAGCCACAGATCATGCTGAAACCGTTGCCGCGAGCGGTTTTTCCTATAAGCAAAAGTTTTAAATTGGAGAAGTTAAGATCTTCTCCCTTCGTTTCTTCATGCTTTTGTCTGGTGCGGAATAGTGAGTCATTTGATCTCAAAATCGAAGGTCGATCTCTTTTTTCGTCAGAGAGCCTATGATTGCCTGGTGGCTAGGACGACGAGGCTTGCCTACGGTACTTGAGATACATGAGATGCCGAAGGGACACGAGCGGATATTCATCCGTTGGGCATCTCAGCAAACCAGCGTTAAACTTGTGCTGGCGGTTACAGAGCACTTGCGAGCAGATCTGGAAAGCCAAGTGCACGTCCCCTCTGATAAGCTGTTGACGCTCCACGACGGCGTAGAACTCGACACGTTGAGCTGCTCAATGACTAAAAAAGAAGCAAGACAAAGACTTGGCCTACCTTTGGATAAGCCGCTGGTTGTTTACACCGGGAAGCTTTCCGGTGAGAAGGGTGTTGATAGTTCTAGTAAGAGCAGCCCCGATGCTGAACGGTATTGGTATTGTTATTGTGGGTGACGCGCCACCAGACGAAGGAGCCGTTGCAACGAGTGCTCCGGGAAGTTGACGGGAATAATGTAACGTTAACAGGATTCAAGTCGCATTCGGATGCTCTCTTGTTTCAAAAGGCCGCGGATGTGCTGGCGCTGCCACATTCAATGAAATCCGTCCACTCCAGATATTATACTTCGCCTCTGAAGCTTTTCGAATATATGGCGGCAGGGGTGCCGATAGTTGCAAGTGATTTGCCGTCCCATCGCGAAGTTATCCGGCATGGAGAAAGCGCGTGGCTGGTAAAACCGGACGACCCCAGCGCTCTAGCACAGGGAATTCACTCTCTTCTCGAGAATAATGCTGTAGCACAAAGACTAGCGAAACAGGCGACGAGGGATGTTCAAAGTTACACTTGGGAGCAGAGGGCTAGTGAAATACTTACACGGTTAAGTATTTAAAGTTCGCACGTTAACCGGAGTAACAAATGCACAAGGGCAACTTCGTAAGCAGAGAAAGCAATGCCATCGTTCACTTCGGGCTGTTCGGCATTGCCATAGGTTTGCTAACACCGATCGTTGTGGAGCAAGCTACGAGTGGAAAAAACTTCTGGCTAGCACTAGCACCTCTCATTCTACCCGTTCTCTTGCTCATGGCTATGCGTCCGGTACTCGGTGCGGCTGCGTTTATTGGCTTTGGCTTTGTCAGTCCATCATTGCTTTCGCCGTTAATGGAAGTTGGCCCATTGTCGCTCCGTTACATCGATGGAGTGTTTTGCTTGTTCATCGGCATGGTTCTGGCCCGGAGTGTTATCGGACGCCGCACTGCCATTTTAACCGAGGTCCGCGAACTATTTACGCCACTGTTGGTCTTTCTCTTATACATCGGTCTGTCTGTGGTCTTAGTGCGTATTTCCGCGCCGGATTTTCATCGGCGCTTCTATAGCGTCCTACATGCGGTTGCTCCTAACCGCATCATTTGTCCCAGTACTTTGCGTTACTTTAAGGGATAGATTGGGACATGCAATTCTTTAACAAAGCTCTGATTTTTTTTTCTATGGCCACTGTAGCTGTCGGGGCCGCGCTCGTCTGGGGACTCACGGCAGCCGGAGCGCTTGCAGTCCGATCTGGTGGTGTGATCGGTATCGGCCCTTTAGGGCTCGTGTCAGGTTTATTGGTATTATATGCCCTCATTGAGAGAGACGGGAACCGCCGGTCGATGGCATGGATTGTCTCCCTTGCAGTCGGGCTTATTGGGCCTTTACTTGGCTAAAACGGCTACTGCTGCATTTGCCGTCGCGGTAACTGTCACCGTGTACTTCGCAAGCATGCGATCCCGACGATTCGACCTATTGAGGTGGGCTGTGGTTAGTACAATCATGATGACGGCTGCTGCACTGGCTATCTTCAATTTCCGACAGGGCGACGTGTCAGGCTCCGCTGATCTTAGCGGTGGCTCGTTCGCCGAGCGCCTTATGATCGCCTATGCGGGACTTTGGATTTTTTTAGCCAACCCCTTGGTAGGTGTGGGATGGCAGGCTACTACATCCCAGGCGGTTATCACTTCCCCTCAATTGCTGACGGCTGTGACCGAGACGTTCTCTCATCTGCATAGCAATGCTTTTTTTGTAACAGCCGGTAACCTCACTTCACAATATGTACATCCAGTTCCTGGCGGAGTTGGGGATCATCGGATTCGCCCTGTTTGTCTGGGTCTGCTTTCGCACGGGAAAGAGCGTCGCCCGAATCGTCAAGAATATACCCGCTGAATCTCCTTATAGAGTGTGGGCGCAATTCTATGCGCTGGGACTCATCTATCTGCTGATCTGGTGGAACAACAGTGCTCTGTTCGGTGGGCAGATTGAAACTATGCTGGCGTTCACTTTCCTCGCTCTGCTGGCGAATGTGGCGCAGCTCGAAAGAAAAAGAGTGGAGCAATTGCGGGTGATAAAGAGAAACGTCTAAAAGTCTTTGCCTGCTGCCAACAGACGTGAAAATTCTTCACCTCATCAATACCCTTTCTGCCGGCGGGGCGGAACTGCATCTTTTGACTCTATGCCGTCACCTGAAACGGCAGGGGCTAGAGCCGGTGGTGGCGTGTCTGCGCGAGCAAGTCAAAGGCAGTCGATCACTGGGCGGCGACTTTGAGGATGAGGGGATCCGAGTGATCCGCTTGGAAGCGGATGGCCGGTTTGATCTGCGCTCGATTAGTAGACTCGCTGGTCTCGTCGCAAAGGAGCGGCCAGATATCCTGCATACTCATCTGCCGCGAGCCGATATAGCTGGGGCTTGCCGGCGTCTGTTGCATCCATCCGTCCCCTGGGTCTGTTCGGTGCACGATATTCACGACAATTCGTGGTCCGGACGATGGACTCTACCTCTTTTCAACTTTATCTGGCCTAGGGCGGACAGGGTGATTGCGATTTCTCATGCGGTCAAGGATTGGCTGATAAAAGAGCGGGCCGTGCCGGATGAAAAAGTATCGGTGATCCACTATGGAATTGAGCCGGAGCGTTTTTCACTATCTCAATCGGACCTAAAACGGCAGTGGGCATTGGATGACAAGCTCGTCATCGGAACTATTGGCCGTCTCGAGCCGCGTAAAGGCTATGACTGTTTACTCCACGCAATCGCCGAACTTAAGAAAATTGTTCCCGGTGTCTCTCTGGTGATAGCCGGGCATGATCCCTGGGGATACGGCAAAGAGTTAGAGTCGCTGATCGACAGATTAAATCTTAGAAAGGAAGTGCGCCTGGTCGGCTTCCAGAGTGATATCGCCGCATTCTTAAGCGCGATTGATGTATTCGCGTTTGCGACGCAATCGGAGGGATTCGGTCAGGTTGTCATTGAAGCGATGGCGGCGGGTAAACCGGTAGTGGCGAGCAAGATAGCCCCGCTCACGGAGATTATCAGAGAAGGCGAGACGGGTTTTTTAGTACCACGCGACGATCCTCGAGCCATGGCCAATGCCATCGCGTGGCTCTTTACCCATCCTGAACAAGCCCAAGAAATGGGGAAACATGGGCAAGCAAGAGTTTACAGCCATTTTTCTGCTGGAAAAATGGCAGAGGAAACCTTGTTGCTCTACGAAGATGTTCTCCGCGAACGTGCGTTGAAGAGATCCGTAGCCTGAGGGATTACGGAAATACTTCTAACAAGATGCAACCGGAGCGGACCAGAGAGAATTTACCGCGGAGACGCGGAGTACGCCGAGAAAGAATTTTATCAAGTCAAACTCCTAACTCTGCGACCTCTGTGCCTCTGCGGTGAGTCCTTCTTGTGCTCCTTTGGTTGCGGCTCTGCCGCGCTGGGTAAGAATCGTTAATCTTCAATGAAAAAAAAGATTCTCTTTGTCGACAACCGTTCCCAATATTTTGTGGCGCATCGGCTTCCCCTAGCTGTCGCTGTTCGAGATCGCCTTGCGGAAGTGCATGTTACGGCACTGAGCCGGAGAGAAGAGGACATCGATGCGATTTCATCTCAGGGCATGATGTTCCACAAATTGTCCCGTAACTCTACGGATCGATCGGTAGTAAAGCCTCTGATGTTCGGATTTGATTTGGCCAAACTCTTCGAAAAGCTGAAACCGGATCTGATCCACATCTATACCCTCAAGGCGATGTGCGTCGGAGGACTTGCATTCCTACGTCCCAGTAAGTCGGCTGTTCTCATGACGGTAACCGGCTTGGGCTATGCTTTTACCTCACAGAGTCTAAAGGCTCGTCTCCTTGGAAAAGCTGTGTCCACGATTATGCCACGATTGCTCAAGCGCGCTGGGGACGATTTCATTTTCCAGAACCAGGACGATTTGGCTTTCTTCAACGAAGAGTTTCGCATCGCTCGTGAGCGATTAAACCTCATCGTGGGCTGCGGCGTGGATGTTAGAAAGTATCGAATGCTGGCAGAGAGCCCGGGTATTCCGACTGTCATTCTCGCGTCGAGAATGCTTCGAGACAAGGGTGTCGTTGAGTTTGTCGAGGCTGCCAAGAGCTTGAGACAGGAAGGAGTCCGGGCCCATTTTGTTCTGGTTGGCGATCCGGACCCTGAAAACCCGGCGGGCATTCCGGCAGCGCAGTTGAAAGAGTGGCATGAGAGCGGCGTGGTTGAATGGCGAGGGTATTGCCAGGATATGGTGGGCCTCTTTTCGGAAGCTCACATTGTCTGCTTGCCCTCCTACCGAGAGGGTGCTCCTCAGGTTCTCATCGAGGCCGCCTCCTGTGGAAAGCCAGTTGTGACGACCGATGTTTCAGGATGCCGCGAAGTCGTACGTCACGGCGATACTGGTTTGTTGGTGCCTCCAAGGGACAGCCGCGCCTTGGCCGATGCGCTGCGCACCCTCATCAGAGACCCGGAATTGAGAATCTCCATGGGACGAAAAGCCCGCGCGTTCGCCGAGAGCGAGTTCTCCCTTGAAAAAGTCATTAACGAGAATTTTAAGTTGTACGAAAGGCTGCTTGGTAGCTGATATGAACAAAATTCTTTTAACCGGATGCAGTGGATATATCGCTCATACCATGGTGCCCTTTCTGAGACAGAAGAAGTTTTCTGTTATCGGCTTGGATCGAAAGTCCTACCCCAATACAGTGGATAGCCTTGACGGCTTCATCCACGGTGATTTGCGGGACGAGACAGTCTTGAAACAAATTCCAGATGACATCGACATGGTATGCCATCTGGCGGCTGCCAAAGATGATTGGGGGCTGTCGGACAAGGAATATTTTGACGACAACGTCACCGCGACGCGCAGACTTTTGCAGGTCGCGCGGTGAACAGAGGAACATAAAAAATTGGCTGTTTTTTAGCTCTGTCGGCGTGTTGGGGCCGAGTGCCGCGGCATTAAATGAATCAGCCCCGCATGCCCCCCAGGGCGCTTACGGAGAGTCAAAAGCAGAAGGTGAAATGCTCTTCCGCCAATTCGCCGAGAGAGAGCCGTCGGCACGAATTACCATAGTACGCCCCTCGGTAGTTTTCGGGCCCGACAATCCACCGAATACCAACGTCTATAGATTGATCGATTCCATTCATACGAATCGATTTATTATGGTGGGGAAGGGCGATGCCATCAAAGCGACCTCCTACATCGAGAATCTGGTGGCGGCCACGATTTTCCTGATAGAAAGAATGAGGGAAGGCATTCAGACTTTCATCTATGTCGATGAACCGAAACTTTCTACAGCGAGCATGGTCCGGCAAATTTGCGCCTTCCTTCAGAAGAGACCGCCTAAATGGAGCGTTCCTCTTGGAATTGCCGCCCCCCTGGCTCATGTCGCAGATATTGCCGCGGCTGTGACTCGCAGAGACCTGCCCATCACTTCTGCGAGGATTAAGAAGTTTTGTCGGCCGACAAACTTTGATGCGACTTCGCTGCGCAATCTCGGATTCAAACAGCCCGTGACCATGGAAGACGCATTGCATCGGGCCGTGGAGTGGTACCTAAGATCGAGATGATTCACGACAAGACCAAAAGGCTGATGTTTAACGATAAAAAGCCGGGCTGGGGAGATTAGGGATGCTTTCCGTGTTGCACGAACATAATGATGCGGGATCGACGTTCATCAACCGCAAGTATCTCGATATTTTCAATGACCCGGATAAGATCAAGGCTCTCGCCCAGGAAATATTGAACAAGGGATACGTGCAACTCCCCGAGTTCCTCGCCGAGGATATTTTTGCTCAACTCAAGGCGCTGGGTGAGTCGCGCAGGATCATCAATAAAAAAAACGAGCAATTGAAGGGGACCCTCGCTCACGATCTTGCGTATTCAGACGAAATATTTTCGATGTGTGAAGCATTGCATAACGCGCGTCGTGAAATCGAAGGAAAAAACCCGATGCCTCTCGAACGTTCCCGCCAGGTCGTCGGGTTCCCCTATAAAGATGCTCGTGGCGGCGCAACGACTGCAGAGACGGATTATCATTTCGATGGGGCGTATATAAATCTAGTTTTGCCGATTATGTTGCCGCCACGTGGCCAGCATGCTCGGCCGGACGTGGAGCTGTTTCCTAATTTACGTAAACGGTTTTCGCCGTATCTACTAAGCGCGTCTATCGCACGCTTGTTAAGACACTTTATATGGTTTCGCGATTGGTTCGGCAGTACAAAAGTACACTATGAAGTAGGGACAATCATTGTGTTTTTTGGTGATTTAACATTTCATGGCGTCCCGTCTATTCTCGAAGGCGAACGCTTGGTCATGACCGTCAACAGTCATTGGTAATGCGATAGGATATTTGAACCCCTCGGCGGACGCAACAATTACAAGAGACTAAAAACAACGCAAAAGGCACTTCATTGCACTTTTTAGATCCCGATCAGAGAAAGTAAATATTGTCTGGAAAGAATAGCCACACCCATGCAATTGCTCAGAGCAGCTGAAATACAGAGAAGTCTCTCGCAGTACATCAGACTTCCTATCGCAACAACGGTTGTAAAAAACACGTACTCCTGTGAAGCCCAGGGCAAACCGCTTGGATCTGTTGTTTCACCTGGTGTGGCGCGATCTTGCGGTTCGATACAGAAAGTCAGCGTTCGGAGTCTTATGGTCCATCGTGCCTACATTGACCCAACTGTTGACGCTGGTGTTTCTGTTCAAGCAGGTTGTTCCCGTTAGGAATAGAGGCCTATCCCGCCTTTGTTTTGAGCGCGTTACTGCCGTGGGCATGGTTCAGCAATTGTGTTACTTCGTCTAGTCTGCTGTTTAGCAGTAATCGTGATTTGGTGCGACGCCCTAACTTCGAACCTTCTACGTTAGTCATCGTCAATACCTTGGTGGAGCTCATTAACTACCTGGTGTTTTTGCCGGTGCTCCTGGCGATGCTGATCTTCTACGATCGAAGTCTAACCCCAGCTCTTCTATTTCTTCCGGTGCTGCTGTCGATCCAGTGTCTGTTAATCGTCGGCATAAGTCTGATCACCGCCAGTTTGAACGTCGTCTACGGCGACGTAAGGTACATGGTGAACTTGGCGGTGATGCCTCTGTTCTATCTCACCCCGATTTTCTATCAGGTCGACAACCGTCGGGGAAAAGTATCAAGCCCTATACACATGGAACCCGCTCGCGGTTCTCATCCAAGGATATCGTCAAATCTTTTTTTACGGCAATGTGCCTGAGTTGAGCTCGCTGGTGCTTCTGGCGATCGCAAGCGTTGCGTTATGGGGGCTCGGTCAGTTCATTTACAGCCGGCAGCTATCGAGCGTATACGATGCTTTGTAGGAGAGTGCCGGAAAGCTCTCGCGCCTTTTGATGAAATAGGTATGGCTAGCGCATTAATTGTAGACTCCGTCGCAAAGTGCTTTACGGTTCAACGCAAGCGTTTAACTTTGGTAGATTCGTTGATCCGATACTGGGCTTCCAGTCAAAGACAGCGAAACACTATGGGCACTCAAGGATATCAGCTTTGCTCTAGAGCAGGGGAAGGTTTTGGGGATCATCGGACATAACGGCGCCGGCAAAAGCACTTTGCTGCGCTTGCTTTGCGGTCTTGGACGACCCACGCGCGGGCGTATCGAACATCGCGGGCAGGTGAGCGGCCTGCTGGATCTCGGCAGTGGATTGTCTGTGATTTGACCGGCAGGGAAAACATCGTGACTGTGGGAATTCTCAACGGGCTCACGCGAAAACAGATCCTGGCGGAGCAGGAGGAGATCATCGCCTTTGCTGAGCTGGAGGATTTTATCGATCAACCGGTACGGACCTATTCGAGCGGCATGTACGTGCGACTGGCCTTCGCTGCAGCGATCCATTTCGATCCTGATGTTTTGATGGTCGACGAGGTATTGGCGGTTGGGGACGCCCGCTTTCAGGAGAAATGCCTCGACAGATTAAACGCCTTTCGAAAAGCCGGGAAATCGTTGGTGTCTGGTATCCCACAATAAGGACCAGATCCAGATCCTGTGCGACGAGGTGATCGTGTTGGAGGAGGGGCGAGTCGTCACTCAGGCTCATCCAAAGGACGCTCTCGAGTGCTACAACGACTTGATGCGGCAGCGATCGGAAAGGCGCGCGGCGCAACTCTCGGGAGGAAATTTACCCGATCTCTCCGTTGAAAGAGGGAGGCGCGTAGGAACACAAGAAGCAACGATTCGTTCTGTTCGAATCCTTGACGAGCAAGGTAGGTCCACGGACGCGGTGCTAAGCGGGGATAATGTAACCGTTGCGCTTGAATACGATCTTACGAAACCTCTCTCGGACATGGCCGTGATCTTGGGAATTTATAGTGAAGCCAACGTGAAGTGTTTCGAGACCGTTGTGTCATCAGTCAGCGCGATTTCGCCGTGGCGCGGCAACAGCGGAACGCTTTATTGCCAGTTACCGAAGCTGCCCCTCCTCGCGGGCCGTTATTATATCGATCTAGGACTCTATCCTGTCGACTGGAACTACTGCTACGACTACCACTGGCACATGCACGTCTTGCGAATAGAGAGCTCTACGGGAACATCCCCGGGAGTGTCCGGTGTGATCTCTGTGAGCCCAGCTTGGTCCAGCTTCACCCCGGATTGAAGGCCCCCATTCATCTAATAAGGCCGGCAAAAGTAATCGACGTTGAGCTCGGTCGCCCAATCGACACGATCGAAGGTTTGCATGGCTATGCCCAGTTGCATGCATTGGTCCGTCTCCATGGTGCTCCTATCGGATTCGTCAAGTTGGCGGTAGATGGGGACCGCTGCCTGGCGGAGCCACTGATAGACGCGATCTTGGAGAAACATATCGGGGCCATTACCAGACATATGTTGTCGGACAGTCTGGCCGCGGGCATCAAACCCACGGGATTTTGCCTCGAAGATTTGCTTGAAGTCCCGCACCCCAGTGTACAGCGGTCCGCTGCCAACCGTAACAGTGGCAGTCTGTACACGCGACCGCACGGCTGCCTTAAGACGATGTCTCGATTCTTTGAATCTCGTCAAATATCCCGGGCTGGAAATAATTGTCGTTGACAACGCCCCCAGCGACGATTCAACCGAGCGTCTCGTGCACGAAATATCCTAACGTCCGGTATATAAGTGAGCCACGCCCGGGATTGGACTGGGCACGTAACCGGGCAATCGTAGAGGCCCGCAGTGAAATTATTGCCTATACCGATGATGACGTCGTGGTAGATCCGAATTGGGTATCTGCCCTGGCTGCCGTGTTCGCGCAAGAGCCCGACGTGATGGCTGTTACCGGCCTTGTTGTCCCCTACGAACTTGAGACAAACGCGCAGACCTTATTTGAAAAGGACCATGGCTTTGGCCGCGGTTTTCGGCGCAAATGGTATCGTGCCGATACCAAGAAGAATAGGCGAATCGCACGAACTCATGGTGGAATAGGGAAGGTTGGCACAGGCGCGAACATGGCATACCGTCGCGAGCTGTTCGAAAATATCGGGTTCTTTGATCCGGCCTTGGACGTAGGTACACCCACCAACGGGGGCGGGGATATCGATATGTTCTTTCGCGTCATCAAGGAAGGATACACTTTACTTTACGAGCCCAGTGCCATGGTTCGCCACGTCCATCGACGAGAGGATAAAGACCTACGTAAGCAAATGTTTTCCTGGGGCACGGCATTTTGCTGCTATTTGATTACTAATGCCGTCGCCTATCCTCATGAGGTCGAAGGTCTGTTGAAACTATGGTTGCGCTGGTTTTGGCAACGGGGTCTGCGGCGTCTGCTGATTTCTTTCCTCCGTCCAGCCCGCTCTAACAGACGCCTGATTCTCGCTGAGATGTGGGGTTTGCTTGTCGGTGTCTTTTGCTACTGTCGGGCACGTTCAGTCGCAAAGAAAGTTGAACAGAAGTTCGGTCCTTTGCCGCAGAGCGAAGTGCACCTAAAATACACGCTGAAGAAAGGCATGCCGGAACGAGGAAGCGGTTTTGCCTCGCGAACCATCGATGTTTGTCAATGCCCGTCAGCACTGACGGACGTGGTCGATTATCCTGTTACACGGGTCTTCGTGACCCGCGCGAATCGCCCAGTAGGATATGTGGACATCGCGAATGAGTACGGGATTATTAGCGCGGCGCGACTTGTCGAGGCGATCGTGCAGGAGTTCAGTGCGAGGCTCTTGCCGGAAACCGATTCCTATTCTGCAAATTTTACTACAGAGGAAACTCCAACAATCCTAAAACTTCATTATGGCTGGCCGCAGATGTTTCTATCTTCTGCGAGGCGGAACATGTTGATGATGTCAACAAAGCGACCGGAGGCATCTGATATGGCGCCCGCACAGTCATGAAAGCGATCGAGAACCGCAAGCCTGTGATCGTGCCGAACGATTCGACGGCAATTCGATTGGGCACGCCGGCCCGTGCTCCCTTCGCAACTGAGCACGCGCATTTCGCCGGCGCGCTCAACTGAGGGATCTACAATCGTGGAATTTCGGCTCGGCGACGATGCAGACGGCGGTCAGCTGTGTGCCTGGAACTCTATTTCGCATTCTATAACGCTTCGTATGTCGATTCACACTCGGTGCGCGGATCCGCTCATAATCGCGAAGCAGGCGAAGAGTCCGGAGCATTGGCGTCTGCCAAGACGCTAATGTCCCGCCAGCGTTTTGCATCGGCTGCACGCGCGGCCTTGTCTTGGCCTGCGCACCGCAATCGACGCATCGCGTTTGCCTCGAATCACAATCCAAGCCAGTAGCTACATCTTAGGCAATAACCGTTAACGGCGTGCATCGGCGTGTTCTGCCCAGACTTGCGAAGAACTATGTCGACGTATCCGTTACAGTGGGAACAGGAGCAGTAGAGATAACGGGGACAGGTTGCAACGTTGTTGGGAAGACGAGGGAAAGTCCTGTGTTGGTAACTTTAGATATCCAGCCGTAGGAAAAGGTCACGGCTGGACCGTAGCCATTTCCCGTGCAGACACAGTTGCTGCAATTCTTCAGCTGTAAATACTCTACTTTTCCGCCGCCCGTCAAGCGGTTGGTAATCAAGAAGAACAGAACCAGGGGTCCAGACAATTTGAAAAGCGCTTACCTCGATCCTGTCAAGATGATCGCCTAAAGTACGTAGCTGGTGAGATAGCATTTTCGACAATCGCGTAGGTGAAGAAGACTGATTTCGTCGTCTTTTTTGCGCCTGGGCATCGAGACGTGAAATGTCAGCTGGACTGAAACAGAACAGAGGATCGGCTGTGGGTTGGAGGCTATTTTGCGGTGCAATATCTTTGTCTCTGAGAGAAATCAATTCGTCCGCTTTTGTTGAGGAAACAATCCATACAAGATAGTGCCGGTCATGTTTCTCCAATTCGAAAGTATCAACCCTCGCGGCTTCCAGGGACTGTCCGATCACACGTAAGGATTTAGCATGCGACATAGGTCAAACCACGAGCGTCAGGTGTTTTGTTGTCCACAAACAAGCTGTCGAGGCCATTGCGGTCATTATGGAGACAGTTGGCAGAAAGCCCATGCCATAGGGGAGCATGATCATCATCAGACTCTCGACGGCCAGTTTCAAGCGAGTATTCATCTAGGTGGATAGAACGCAACGGCCATACCATCTTCTCAGATTCAGATGGCAATCGTGGTAATACCTTTTAGTGATTCATTCGAGTCGTCCACTTTCCGTCAGTGTCCTAAGCTGAGGTCGGGCTTACCTTGATTTGCCGCTTGAAACAAAATCCGTCAATTCACAAGATTGTACCCTGCGGGACAGAGCTGTTGGCCAAGTTCACTAACGCGCGGAGTACGGACAACGGACAACGAGGCTCGCTGGGCAGGTTAAACGCTTTCTCAACGGCATAAACTCGCTGTACAAATACGCGTCTTCACCTGGATTTTTGCGTCTCACGGGAATTTTTCTTGACTTTCGGTGCGGCCAAATGGTTCGATGAGTTGGCGGAGATAAAGAGATGGTGGACAACGCATTCAACAAGGTTATCGTATGCAAGGAGTGTGAGGGCTAGTGCTCCTTATTTTTGTTGCTTACGATTTTGTAGGCTTCCCCGATTGTGAGTTTGTCCGCATGGGGTAGCTTGGCGAGCTCACCCAAAAAGCCAACAAACTCCTCAAGCACAGCTTTAGCTTCTGTCGCTGTTAAATCGTGCGGAATGCCGACTCGAATCGGAACTCCGCCGACTGTATCGTACCAAATCATCTCAGTTCCGCGTTGCAATGTCACAAGGCAACCCCCTTTCCTCGTGGAAATTATTGACTACAATTCACCGCGCTTTTTTTTTGCTTCCTCTAAATCTCTCGGAACAACATGCGAGTAGTGAATTCGGCTTTGCCGACCACGAGAGGTGACTAAGGGCTGCCGTGCGCAGACCGACGCCCAGGTTCGCCAATAAAATATACAAAAACTTTTGTGGTATCTAAAGTCCCTACAGTTTTTTTCTTTCCAAGCCATCGTTATCGGCCGAGCCGGTGCGGTGTTTTTCTGACCGGATGATTTGCCCGTAGCCGCCTGCCTTTAATCAGCCCGATTCCACTTTGTCTGAAATCAGGCAATTTTTGGTCGACCTATGAAACCGACATATGGGATATTTGAATCGCAGTGATGATCGCTTTGTCGCGATAGTCTCTCAGGCCTTCACGAGACCCTCGCTATTGGTATGGGATTCGAGTGAACAACGCCTCAACGAATTGCGCCGCTGACGTAGATTCGGGTTGATTTGGAAGTCATGTAATCAGACTTTCGTTTTTGTTACTCAACGGCCCGGCTGGGAATTTCCCAGACCGGGCTTTTTTGTTGCCCCGCCGCCGAACTTTAGTGTTCGGCACTTAAGGTAAACGGTCGACGTGACTCAAAGTCAAAACAATCTCAGCTCGCGGCCTTGACAGGTTAAACGCCTTCCGGCTGTAGGGAAATTCCTGCAACGTCTTGCGCACGATGTTTCACGCGGTACCTAATGTCCTGAATTCAATGGAGTCAAACAAATCAGGAATGTGGCACGACCGTTGCTTCCTTGGCAGCCGATAATAAAGTCTTTTTAAGTGTACTGTCGAAACTTTGAGGTCTTATCTTATGTTGACTGTAAACTTTCCTAAAAATACGCGCTGGTTTTTCTCCGCCCGCATCGGCGCGAGTCTGGTGAGTGCTCTGCTTGCGCTGATGATCGCCGGGTCCGCAACTGCAGGAGCGCCTCGCGAGCAAATTCAAGACGCGATCGAAAAGGTCACTGCAACTCTGAAAGATCCGAACTTTAAGTCAGAAGCCAAGAAGAAAGAGCGTTTGGATCAGCTGAGGAAAGTCATCTTCCCAAAGTTCGATTTTACCGAGATGGCGAAGCGTTCTCTGGGCGCCAATTGGCAGCGTCGCAGTCCCGACGAACAGCGGGAATTTGTAAAACTGTTCACTGACCTTATCGAAAATTCGTACGCCGATAATCTGGCCTCCTATGACGGTGAAAAGGTAACTATCACGTCCGAGAAGCAGGAGGATAAGGAGCACGCCCAAGTCGACACGAAGATCATCACCAAAAAAAGTGAAGAGTTCTCCGTCAATTATAGACTCTTGCAGTCGGGCAACGACTGGAAAATCTACGACGTGGTGATCGAGAACATCAGCATCGTCAACAATTATCGCTCGCAATTCAATCGCGTTATCGCCAAATCGTCGTTCGAAGACCTGATGCAAAAGATGAAAGCTAAACAGTTCGAGGCGGTGACGCCGAAAAAGCAGTCCTAAAGTCCGCAGCGAGCTTCGTTCGCCGTTCGAGAGGTCAGCCCATCCTGGCCCTTTCGTTGCTGTTCGGATCGGCGCTCACCGTGTTTTACTTCGCGCCGACACCGCCGAGCCTCGGTCAAAACGAAGCGCGCCAGTCGATGCTCCGCCAAAAGCGGTCAGCGCCGGCGAATTGCAAGCTTTTACGAAACTCTACGTTAAGTTTCAAGAGATCCGCGCCGAATACGAGCCCAAGTGGAGCGTCGCGAAGACGACGCGAGAAAAAGGCAAAGTCGATCAACAGGCGGTGGCAAAGTTTGACGTAGCGCTCGCAAAAGAGGGACTCACGCCGCAGCGCTACGACGCCCTGTATCAAATCGTCAGCGCGGATCTCGGCCTGCGCGAGAAAGCGCTTAAGCTGATCGAAGAGGAACGGGGAAAATCATAGCAGGCGCAAAGGCTGCAAACGGATAAAAAGTAAATCCGAAGCTCGAAACCTGCCCTGAGCCATGTCGAAGGATTCGAAGCTCGAAACAATATCTCGATTCGGAATTTGAGTTTCGGAAATTCGTATTTTGAACTTTGAAATTGTTTCGGATTTCGATATTCGAATTTCGAATTTGGCAACATGCTAGGCCCGAAGCCAAACGTAATTCACGGCCGGGGCGACGTGGAATCTAGGAATTACGAAGAGATCTGGATACCGGCGCCGATATGACTCTAAAGACTTAGATTCCAGAACGCTAGTCACTGATTCAGTTTCAATTTCATTGACCGTTGGAGGATGGATGCACAAAAATGTCGTTCACGTCGTCGGAACCGGAACCATTGGCGAGCCGCTCATCGGTTTGATGGCCAACTTTCAGGAGCAACTCGGTATCGACGAGATCACCTTCCACAAACGCACGCCTTTGCTGACCGACCGCTCCAAGGTGGCGGCGTTGACTCGGCGCGGCGTTAAACTTTGCGTGGATGCGATGAACTGGCAGCGCTTCAAGGAGTTGGAAATGGAGCCGTGCTATGAGGCGGAGCAGGCTCTTGAGCGCGCCAAAGTGGTGATCGATTGCACCCCCGGTGGGAAACGAAAATAAAGAAAAATACTACAACCGCTATGCCCACAACGGCTGCGGTTTTATAGCCCAAGGCAGCGAGTTCGGATTTGGGAAAATGTATGCGTACGGAATTAACGATGAGGCGTTGGACCGGAGTAACGACCGTTTCATTCAGGTGGTCAGCTGCAACACGCATAATTTGGCCGCGTTGATCGATACGATCGCCTTAGGTCCTGAGAAGGAAGACAACCTGGAGGAAGGAAAATTTGTCTGTATGCGGCGCGCCAATGACTTGAGCGAGGAGAGCCAATTTCTTCCCGCCCCGGAAGTTGGAAAACATGAGGACAAGAGGTTTGGCACCCACCAAGGGCGCGACGCCCATTTGCTTTTCAAAACCCTCGGCCTGAATCTGAATATCTTTTCGTCGGCTTTGAAATTGAACACCCAGTATATGCACACGATTCATTTCGACATGATGTTGCGCCGTCCGACAGCATTGAAGGATGTGATTCACAGACTCAAATCCAACGTAAAAATCGCTCTCACTAGCAAGAAATCCTCGGCTTCGGTTTTCTCCTTTGGACGGGACCACGGCCTTTTTGGCCGCATCCTCAATCAAACGGTAATCGTCAGCCAGAGTCTCGCGATGCGCGGAGATCGCGAAGTCATCGGCATGTGTTTCACGCCGCAGGACGGCAACTCTCTATTGAGCAGCATTGCCGCCACGCTCTGGTTTCTCGATCCTGAGACGTACAAGCGAAAATTGTGCACGGTATTGGGTTCGTGCTTCTTTAGCGAAATTTAACTTCGCCGATCCAGCAGCTCATTTCGCGCGTGCGTGCGCGCCCATATCTGGCTGGTTTTTAGGTTATTCACATAGGAAAAATTACCTAAAAACCGGAGTTTTTTTCCTTCCTGCAAAACCGAAACTCCTTTTAATTCAGCATTCTGTCCACACCGGTCTTTGGGCATGGCAATTGCGCTTAGGCAGTGTCGACTCCATCAACGGCAATCGCGCGATGGGGAAATCCAAAATATTTCTTGCTTCAGGTGTCACATGAGCCCAAGGATCGAAAAATCCGAATTCGCAGTTTCCTATCGATGTTTCTTTCGACGATGGTCGCGAGGAGTGCTTGGAGCGACTCTTGTATTATTTTTGCTCAATCCCGCGCCATTAATTGGCGAGAGCGATCAGGCCCGAGGCATGAAGGAGTTTCATTTGTTGAAGATTCGCTCGACGCTCGAGTTGCGCGCCCTTCAAATGAGAGAGCACTCCGTGATGAGTTTGGCGCGCAGCATTGCGCAAGAAAGCGAAAGGCATTCTCTCGATCCCATGCTGGTTCTCGCGATGATCGAAGTGGAAAGCGGATTCAATCACAAAGCCGTATCGCCGCAAGGCGCACAGGGTCTCATGCAGGTGCAGCCGATTGTCGTGGCGGAATTGGTCGAGGAAGGAAAAATTCCGCCGCAAGCAAAAAACCGCAAGCTAAATCTCAAAGACCCGTCGGTAAACGTGCAGGTGGGCGCGTCCTATCTAGGATACATGAGAGAAATGTTTGGCGATCTCAAGGTCGCGCTGACGGCCTATAATGTGGGTCCGACCTCGGTCAGCAAAAAGATCGCCGCCAAGCAAAAACTTCCCCTGGGATACGCCACGAAAGTTCTCTCCGTACAACGTTCACTGGAAAATCGCCTGGCGCATCTGGAAGCGCCCCCTTGGGAGATCAACCCAACGATCCAAGCAAACGCTGGCTAGATGGCCGCGCGATTGTCGTAATTCACGAGAAACCAGCCCCTTATAACTGAAGTAAAATGCTTCCCTTTCGTATGTGTATCTCCTTCACGGCAGCCAGCCCAGGCATGTTCGGACATGAATCTCCTTGGTAATCAGTAGCCGGCCCCACGGAATTGCTGGCATGGGGCTTGCTCCACCCAACGTTAGAGTAATCTTCAAAAGGCATCGCGGAGGACAACGATATGGACGAGGGCAATTTTCCTGAAACTAATTTGGCAGACCTGTTTATCGCGTTAACTGAAGAAGGTGAACGATCGGTCCACCACCAAATCGATGCTCATCTTCTGGCTGCATTTCTTCTCTCTGGCTTATTCGGCAATTTAGCCCCGTCTTCGCAAACCTGGCACTAGAAGCTAGTCTATCGCTCGTGGCGCGCCGATGATGTCGCTGCCGCGCGAAACTTACACGGCGTCCTAAAAGTGCCGGATGGATAATCTCGATGAAAAGTATTGTCGTTCATGGTCCCGTTCGTGAAAGCAAACACATGGAGGATAAGAACATGGGTCAAATGCATCGACTAGCGATTGCGCTCGTGCTTGCGGGCTTATTCATGTCCGCGTGCAGTTCTCCGATCACGACTCGTGAACAAGGCGGTCTGATCGGCGCGGGGCTGGGAGCCGGTAGCGGCGCGATCATTGGCAGCACGGTCGGTCACGCCGCCGTGGGTGCGTTGATCGGCGGACCCGTGGGTCTCATTGCCGGCGCTTTAATCGGCGATCAGCTGATGCATCAGGGGACCAGGCAAGACGAACAACAGCGCCAGATCGATCGTAACCAGGCCGAACTCGAACGGCTTCGGCGAGAAAATGAACGGTTGCGAGGCGATCTACCAAGATGAACACACAAACATGAGAGCAAATAAGAAAGGAGAATGCCGATGAGACAGAATTTGTCTGCGCCTATCGTGATCGCATTGCTGGCGGTCTGCGCGTTCTCGGGAACCGGTGTCGCGCCTGCCGCTGAAACCAAACAACCAGGAACGACCAGGGGATCGACGACAGTTAGCGATCAAGAGTTGACGGCATTTGTCAAAGCCTACGTGGATTACCAGAAGATTCGTCACAACTACGGGCCCGCCCTCGAGAAGGCGAGCAGTGCCGAGCGCAAGAAGCAGATTGAGCAGGAAGCCAATACCAAGGTTAAACAATCTTTGGACACGCACGGGCTGACCGCTGAGCGTTACAACCGGATCTTCACCACGGTCAACGGTAATGAGGCGTTGCGCAAGAAGGTTCTCCAACGAGTCGAAGAAGAGCGAAGAAATTCTTAACTGAAAGTTTTCGTACTAAGCGAGAAATGCCAAAGACACCGAGTATCGGCATGCCATCCACCAACGTCTGCCATGGATTCGTGCCGCACCGATGGGTGCCTGCGATCTGAAAGAAAGCCATGCGCATTGCCGCGATCGGAGATATTCACTGCAACACTTCTTCCTATGAAGCGATGCGCCCGCTCTTTGCGGAAATTGCCCGGAGCGCCGACCTGCTCCTGCTCTGCGGCGATCTTGTCGATTATGGTTTACCCGAGGAAGCGGTCGTCTTGGCAAAGGAAATAAGCAGCCTAAAAATTCCCAGTTTGGCCGTGCTCGGAAACCATGAGTTTGAAAGCGGCAAGCAAGACGAAGTCAAAAAAATCTTCTCGGATGCCGGTGTGATGGTCCTGGACGGGGACGCACGCGAGGTCCAAGGGATCGGCTTCGTCGGCGTCAAAGGTTTCGCCGGCGGATTCGGCGAGCGCGCTCTTGGACCGTGGGGAGAAGACATTATCAAAAGCTTCGTGCACGAGGCCATTCATGAAGCGCTTAAATTAGAATCCGCGCTGGCCAGGTTGCGGTCGGAGAAACGCATCGTGTTGCTGCACTATTCGCCGATTCAGGCGACGGTGTTGGGTGAGCCCCCGGAAATCTTTCCGTTCCTGGGATCGAGCCGCCTTGAAGAGCCGCTCAATCGCTACCCCGTGACCGCGGTGTTCCATGGTCATGCCCACCATGGCGCTCCCGAAGGGAGCACGAAGAACGGCGTGCCCGTTTACAACGTCGCCATGAAGCTTTTACACAACGTTTATCCAAACCAACCTCCTTTTAAAGTCATCGAGATTCCGGAAGCTTAGGAGAAGTGATGAAAAGCTTGTTGGCTCGGCAGTCGTCAACCTTCACGGACAACCCATATAAATTCTATCGAGACGTGCTCGACGAGCTCAATGAGGGTCAGTTTTCCTATCTCGTCGGAGGCGGACACGCGCTGGAACGATACGCAGGAATGGTGCGTGACACCAAGGATCTGGATCTCTTCGTGAGACCGACCGATGCGCCGGATATTCTAAAAATGTTTGCCGACAGGGGTTATAAGACCGAGCTTTGTTTTCCGCATTGGCTCGGCAAAGTCATCGACGGAAAATATTTTATCGATGTCATCTTCAGCTCGGGCAATGGCGTTTGCGCCGTCGATGACGGCTGGTTTGAACATAGTGTCGCAGGGGAAATTCTTGGAGTGACGATAAAATTTTGCCCGCCGGAGGAATTGATCTGGACCAAAGCCTTCGTCATGGAACGGGAGCGCTTTGACGGCGCAGACATCGCTCATATTATTCGAGCTCGAGGAAAACAGTTAGATTGGCACCGGCTGCTTCGGCGCTTCGAGGACACTTGGCAGATGCTTTTCAGTCATCTGGTGCTTTTTGACTTTATCTATCCTTCGGAACGATTGCTGGCGGTGCCCTCGTGGGTTATGGACGAGTTGATAGCACGGTTGCAGGCCGAGAAGGGGGAACCCCTATCGCGAAATCGCGTGTGTCGCGGCACACTTCTTTCTAGAACTCAGTACCGTATCGACGTTGAGAATTGGGGTTACCAAGACGCGCGCGAGCTACCATTCGGGTCCATGACTGCGGAGCAAGTGGCGGATTGGACAGCGGCGGGGGAAGGCTCGCACTAATAGAACTATCCACTTTCCGCCATTGTGACGAGACGAAATCCACGTTCTCTCCTCTGTTGCAGAGAACGGCGGCCATGAAATTCTTCTTTTTTGACGATTCATTACTCGCTCGAGTTCAGCCACTCACTTCGAAAACTTTTGTTTGCGACGCCGTGTTTGATAAACTCGGCTATTTTCGTCGGCAAAATTCCTACAAGCTCTAGCTGTGACAAGCCGTAACAGCGCCAAGTGCTTGAGTTCACTGCGATTTTCGCGAGGAGGAACTTTGGTATAATTAATGCTCACATTTAATTTAAGACTGGATAGAGGCCACTAGCCGTCGCACTAAGGTTGTTACCGAAGAGAATCACGATGCGGCTTGAGGCAATCTCAGCCCACCAATTGTTTTGGCTCATAGAGTAACATGAGCGACTGAGGCCATGGAAAAGACTAAATTCACGGCGAGCGGAATGGCATCCGCGGATCGTGCCCAAGTTTCCCCAGCGTCGGTTCGCCAGGCGATTTTAGTCGTCGATGATGAAGAGAATTTTCTAACTCTCCTTAAATGGTATCTGACGCAGCAGGGCTACGACGTCTACACGGCATCGAGCGCCGATGAAGCCTATGGGATCTTGCAAGAACGCTCTATTAATATCGTTTTACTCGACATCAAGCTTGGCGGCCGGGACGGTTTATCTCTGTTGGAGCAAGTGAACGATCAATCCCCCGGAGTTAAAGTCGTCATGATGACGGCGTACCCGACGGTGAGTTCCATCAAACAAGCATTTGACAAAGGGGCCAGCCGTTATTTGACCAAGCCCGTAGATTTGCAAGAATTGGCAGAGGTCTTAAAATTTCCGCCTTGAGGAGTTAGCCTGGCTTAGGTAGATTATCGAGCAGCGGCAACTTTGTGACGCCCAAGCATGCAGCCTCAAGGATCCTCCATCGCAGCATCCCTGCAGCGGTAAGGCAGTGGTGTAGCCGAAACTTTGCCTCCGAATCCCGGATGGCCTCGCTGCGCGTGTACTTCGCCGATTGGTTTACCCGATCCACGTCTCTGAACTCCTATCTTTCTCGACTAATCATCGGCGGCCTCGCTCCGTTGCTTATTTTTTCGGTTTTCATGATGGTCTTGTTCGCGCGCCACGAGCAAGCGAATCGCAAGCGTGGTCTTGAGGATACGGCGCGCGCCTTGGCGCTCGCTGTGGATCAGCAGATCGAATCTTCCATCACCAACCTCGAAGCCCTTGCAACATCAGAGCCTTTGGATGTCGGCGCGGTGAACGTTTTTCGCAGCATTGCGGCCCGTACCCTGAATACCCAAAAGAACTGGAAAAGCATCTCGCTTTTCGATCCCAGGGGCCGGCAACTCATCAGCATCGCCATACCCATAACCGAACTGCCAGGCGGCATTAGCCGAGCGAGTCTAGAGAGCGTGTTGAGCACCCGCCGGCCGGTGATCAGCGATTTTCCCGTCACGAAATCCGGCGAGAAGGGGATCAACATTCATGTTCCGGTGGTGCGCGAACAAACCGTTATTTACATCCTTACAGCCGCGATCGAGCCCGAGGTTTTCACCGAGATCCTGATTCAACAAAAGCTGCCGAGCTCGTGGGTAGGCACGCTGTTCGATGCTAAACAGATCGTCATCGCCAGGACGCGCGATGCGGTGAAGCTGACGGGGAAACCGGTTGGAGCGCTACTGCAAAAGGCAAACTCGGAGACGGCGGAACAATTGCTTAATGGCGTCGACGATGCAGGGGTTAGCTCGTACGCTGCCATCAGTCGATCCCATCGATCGGGATGGGCGATAGCATTGACGGTTCCGAGCTCGGAGTTGAACGCGATCTTGTACCGTTCCATTGCGCTGGTGGGTGGCGGCGGCTTGCTTCTCCTGCTAGTTGGGTTCTGTGTGGCGCTGCTCTTCGCCCGCAGAGTCTCCAGGTCGATCGGAGAATTGTCTTTGGCGGCCCACGACTTGGGCGGGGGCCGCGCCGTTTCTTTCCCAGCGGCGTCTCCCATTGCCGAACTAGACGATTTAGCTCGAGAGATGGAGCGCGCCGGCGGTCTTCTCCGGGAGCGTGAAAATGAACGAGATCGAGTCGAAGGGGCGCTGCGTCGGCAGGAAGAAAATCTGCGACGACAGGCGGACCTGCTAAATCTGGCCAATGAAGCGATCTTTGCGCGACAACTGGACGGCCAGGTCATCTATTGGAACCGGGGTGCTGCCCAACTCTACGGCTATTCGCAAAGCGAGGCCATCGGTTTCATTAGTCATGAATTGCTTGACACAGAATTCCCCCAGGGGTGGAAGAGCTTCGAGGCCGCGCTGCTCGAAGCTGGAGAGTGGAGCGGTGAATTGAAACAGAAGACCAAGCAGGGACAACGCATCGAAGTGGAAAGTCGCTTTAAATTGATCGAGGACCGTGCCGGCGGGTATGTGATTTTGGAATGTAATCGCGACATCAGTCCCCGCAAACAATTGGCCCGACGTATCGCGATGGAGCACGCGGTCACACTCGTTTTAGCGGAATCCGAAACGCCGGAGGCAGCGTGGCATAGAATTCTCGAAGTGATCGGCGAAGGCTTGGAATGGGAACTTGGGCGGATTTGGATGGTCAACAAAACCACTCAAGCGCTCGATTGTGTGGAGACCTGGCATCATCCCTCGCTGAAAGCCCATCACGAGGACGTTCGGGCGCCCCTCACCCGGCAAATGGGACTTGCGGGTCGAGTGTGGGCGGAAGATGAGCCGGCATGGGTTTCGGACGTCGCAAGCGAACCGATGCCATTCCGTCGCGCGACTACGTTGGACGAAAGACTTCACGCCGCGTTTTGCTTTCCGATAAGAATGCATAACGAGGTGCTGGGCGTCGTTGAGTTTTTTGATACCGCGATTCACGAGCCTAAAGAAGACATTTTGAAAATGATGCGGATGATCGGCGGAGAGATCGGTCAATTCGTCGAGCGCATGCGCGCTGAAGCGGCGTTGCGCCAAAGTGAAGAGCACCTGCGCAATCAAGCGCAGGAGCTCGAGCAACAGCTCCTAGCGTCGGGTCGGCTGGTCGCCGTCGGGGAGCTCACCGCCTCGATGGCCCATGAATTCAACAATCCCTTGGGTATCGTCTTGGGTTTTGCCCAGGGGTTAATGTCCAGCATGGATCCCTCAGATGCCAACTACCACCATGTGGAAATCATCGCAGAGGAAGCGAAGCGCTGCGAAAAGCTCGTGCAGGAGTTGTTGGAATTCGGCCGTCCGAAGAGCGCAGATTTTACTCCCACCGACGTCGAACAGCTGATTCAAAGAACGTTGGATCTCGTGCAACCCCGGGCAACGAAAAATCATGTGGAAACGACGACCGAGATTGAGGCGCAAATCCCACAGATTCATGCGGACCCGCAGCAGTTGCAACAGGTGCTGTTGAATCTTTCCTTGAATGCTGTGGATGCCATGCCCAAAGGGGGTACATTGACCATCGGCGCGCGCATCACCTCATCGAATCGGATGACGATCACGGTGGCGGACACAGGAATCGGTATCGATGCCGACGTGTTGCCGCGGATCTTTCAGCCGTTTTTCACCTCGAAGAAGCGTCGCGGTTTGGGGCTCGGTCTGCCAATATGCGACCGGATTGTAAAGTCGCACAGTGGCCGGATCGAAGTCGATAGTAAGCCCGGACGAGGCACGAGTTTCAAAATTCATTTACCCGTGGCGGTGCCGGAGGAGACTGCTCAAGATGCGAGGCAGGCCGTTTAACCCTCCTCCGCCGGCCTTCCCCCGGACCGATTCGATGTAGGGGATCTCATTCACCGTAGAGCAAATCCTTCAAAGTACCAGGGATATTGTGCTCCTGCCTTCCCCACTACCTTAAAGAATAAACGACTTGCGCGCGGCGGTAAACTTGGTCTCTTTTTTGCGCAGATCTCATTGGTCCGTTATCCAAACATCAAAGTGAGCCGAAAATTGACGCACGACCGATTACGCACGCGGCTCGACGCATCCTGGACATTGGCAACAAACGAAAAATACAATTTCCACGGTGCGGCGGTGCGGTGTTGCGTGCCCGGTGTCGTAGGATTGCCGTATTGACAGAGATCTCGCCGCGCCGGTCGCACGTTGATTTGAGGCTTCGCTCGTAGGCAAGAATATATTTACATAAGTGAGGGGTCAAAGCGCGCAAGGATTTTTCGAAGAACGGCCCCTTATTATTCCTTCAAAATTATTTTAGTTTAGTGAAAGGCACACATTAGCAGCTAAATATGTGAATGATCATGAGCAAGGAATCCATCGAAACCAACGGCCGTACGTCAACGACTGTCCCACACGGTGAAGTACGACATTTGGCCGCGGCCAGCCTGCTGGGCGACAAGGATTTCTATCTATTTAACGAGGGCAGCCACACGCGGCTATACGAGAAATTCGGCGCTCATCACATGCGCGTGGATGGCCAAGAGGGCACTTATTTCGCCGTGTGGGCGCCGAACGCGGAGAAGGTTTTTGTTGCCGGCAGCTTTAACGACTGGAATAAACAAAGCCACCCGCTGCGTGCGAGAGCAAACTCGGGCGTCTGGGAAGGTTTCATTCCGGCGCTGGGACCGGGAACCCTCTATAAATATGTGATTCATTCCCGCTTCAAGAACTACCGAGTCGAAAAGGCCGACCCGTTTGCCATTTTCAATGAGATTCCGCCCAAACAAGCCTCGATTGTCTGGAATCTCGACTATTCCTGGGGCGATGAAAAATGGCTGGGCGAGAGAGGCCGGCGCATCGGCCTAGCCCAGCCGATATCGATCTACGAGGTCCACTTGGGCTCGTGGCGGCGTATTCCTGAAGAAGGTAACCGCTCGCTTTCGTATCGCGAATTGGCTCCGCTCCTGGCGGATTATGTGCGCGAAACCGGATTCACGCACGTGGAGTTTCTGCCGTTGATGGATCACCCATTTTTCGGCTCGTGGGGATATCAGATCACCGGTTATTTTGCTCCATCCGGCAACTACGGCACGCCGCAGGATCTGATGTTTCTGATCGACACGCTGCACCAAAACGGTATCGGCGTCATTCTCGATTGGGTGCCGTCTCATTTTCCTTCGGACGAACACGGGCTCGCTTATTTTGACGGCACGCATTTGTTCGAGCATGCCGACTCGCGCCAGGGATTTCACCCGGAGTGGAAGAGTTATATTTTTAACTACGGCCGCCATGAGGTGCGCAGTTTTCTTATCAGCAACGCGCTCTTCTGGCTCGATAAGTATCATGCCGACGGCTTGCGCGTCGATGCCGTGGCTTCGATGCTCTATCTCGATTACGCGCGCGAGAGCGGCGAATGGATCCCTAACCGCTACGGCGGCAGAGAGAACATCGAGGCCATTGAGTTCCTCAAGCAGCTCAACGGCGCCATCTACGAGGGCTTTCCGGATGTCCAGACCATCGCGGAAGAATCCACCGCTTGGCCGATGGTGTCCCGTCCGGTCTATACCGGCGGCCTCGGGTTCGGGCTCAAATGGGACATGGGTTGGATGCACGATACGCTCGCATACTTTTCCCAGGATCCGATTCATCGCAAGTACCATCACGATAAGCTCACGTTCAGAATGATCTACGCGTTTCAGGAGAATTTTGTGCTGCCGCTGTCCCATGACGAAGTGGTGTATGGCAAGGGCTCGCTGCTCGGCAAGATGCCCGGCGACGAATGGCAGCGCTTTGCGAACTTGCGGGCGCTGCTCGGCTACATGTACGCCCAACCCGGAAAGAAACTGCTTTTCATGGGGATCGAAATCGCGCAGTGGTCCGAGTGGCAACACGATCAGAGCCTCGATTGGCACGCGCTCGATGACCCGCGCCACGCGGGTATGCGGCAGTGGATTCGAGACTTGAACCGACTTTATCGCAGCGAGTCGGCGCTGCACGAGCTCGATTGCGAGGCGGCGGGATTCGAATGGATCGACTGTCGCGACGCCGAATCCAGCATCGTGATTTTGCTGCGCAAAGGGCGGCGCGATGAGCGCGCTGTCCTGGTGACTTGCAATTTTACCCCGGTGCCGCGGCTCAACTATCGAGTTGGCGTGCCCAAGGGTGGAACGTGGAAAGAGGCGCTCAACAGCGACGCGGAAGCCTACGGTGGGAGCGGCATGGGAAACATGGGCGCGGTGGAAGCCGCGCCGGTGCCCGCCCACGGTCGGCGCTTTTCGTTGCCCCTGATCTTACCGCCGTTATCGATTTTATTCTTCACCAGTGAGGCCAGCGGCTAGGACGAGAGCACGGCGGGCAGATCGGCGCGCGCGTTTGGCTAGAGCGCGCTGATCGGTTCCTTTGCGACGCATCGATGCTCGGAGAACAAAGTGAACGCGAATAGCGCAAGAGAAGCGATCGGCGCGGCGTACTTGGGCGAGCACGCTTGCCAGTTTCGAGTATGGGCGCCGGCAAAAGTCCCGGTCGGCGTTCGCTTGCTCAGAACCGACCGCCTCATACCCCTCGAGAAGACGGGCCGCGGCTATCATGAAGGCGTGGCGCAAGACGTTGCGCCCGGCGATCTCTACCTGTTTCACTTGGCGGAAGCTGGAGAGCACCCTGATCCAGCTTCGCGTTTCCAGCCGCAAGGCGTGCATGGTCCATCCGAGGTGGTCGATGCGCGCTTCTCGTGGGACGACGAAGGTTGGCGCGGCTTGGCGCTCGAGGACTACATCAGCTACGAGCTTCATGTGGGGTGCTTCACGCCGGCGGGAACTTTCGAAGCCATAATTCCGTATCTCGATTATCTGCTCGAAGTCGGCGTCACGGCGGTGGAGCTCATGCCCGTCGCACAATTTCCCGGTGGCAGGAATTGGGGTTACGATGGCGTCTACCCTTTCGCAGTGCAGAATTCCTACGGTGGACCGGAGGGCTTAAAAAAACTCGTTAACGCCTGTCACCGGCGCGGTTTAGCCGTGATCTTGGACGTGGTCTACAACCATCTCGGTCCGGAAGGAAATTATTTTGAGAATTTTGGACCCTATTTCACCGACCGCTATCAAACGCCGTGGGGTGCCGGCGGTCAATTTCGACGGGCCGTGGAGTGATGAGGTAAGAAACTATTTTATTCAAAACGCGCTTTATTGGGTCTCCGAGTTTCATATCGACGCTCTCAGGCTCGACGCCGTACACGCGATTCTCGATCATTCGCCGATGACTTTTCTCGAAGACTTGGGCGATGCCGTACATCGAGAGGCGCTGCGCCTCAAGCGCAAAATTTTTCTCATCGCCGAAAGCGCCGATAACAATGCGCGCCTGGTGCGAGAGCGAGAGTGCGGTGGGTACGGTCTTGACGCGCAGTGGAACGACGATTTTCATCATTGCCTGCGCACGCTCCTTACCGGCGAGCGGCGCGGTTACTACCGGGATTACGGCGAAGTCGCGCAGCTCGCTAAAGCTTACCGGGAAGGATTCGTCTATTCCGGTGAGTATTCCGAATATCGCCGGCGCCGCCATGGCAGCTCATCCCGCGATATCGCGGCGCGCTGTTTTGTCGTCTTCGCGCAGAATCATGATCAGGTCGGCAACCGCATGTGCGGTGACCGGCTGAGCGAGTCGGGTTCCTTGGAAGACTTGAAGCTTGCCGCGGGCATCGTTGTGCTTTCGCCGTATCTGCCGCTTTTATTCATGGGTGAAGAGTATGGGGAAACGGCGCCGTTTCCGTACTTCGTCGAGCACTCGGACGCCGAACTGATCGAAGCGGTACGGCGAGGACGGCGGATGGAATTCGCGGCGTTCGAGTGGCAAGGAGCGATGCCCGATCCGCAGGACGAAGCGACCTTTCTCTCCGCCAAGCTCCGTCATGAGCTGCGCACCGGCGGGACGCACCAAACTCTGCTGGAATTTTATCGCGATCTGATCAGGCTTAGAAAGACACTCCCGGCGCTCGACCATTTGGCGAAAGAAAATATGGAAGTCGTCGGCTGCGATCATGAGAAAGTATTAATCGTTCAACGCTGGCACGGCGCCGAGCGAGCGATGCTGGTCGCCAATCTTCACACAGACAAGGTCCCCGTCGCGATAACCGTCGACGCCGGACGCTGGCGCAAGCTGATTGACTCGGCGGAGGAGAAATGGCGCGGCCAAGGCAGCGCTCTGCCTGCCGAGTTTGACGGCGGAGGGAGTTCCCGATTGACGCTCGCGGCGCGCTCATTCGGACTTTTCCATTGTTCGATTCCCAGATGAAGTGACGGAGCAAACGGCAACCGCGATCAACAACATGAAAATCTGGCCGGGCAAGCCATATCCGTTAGGCGCGACTTGGGATGGAGCGGGAGTTAATTTTTCGCTTTTCTCCGAGAACGCGACAAAGGTCGAGCTCTGCCTTTTCGACGGCACGGCGGCACAGCAAGAAACGCGCATCGCGATGAACGAGCAGACGCATCAGGTTTGGCATCTCTACCTGCCCGAAGCCCGCCTGGGCCAGCTTTATGGTTACCGAGTTTATGGGCCATACGAGCCCCAAGAAGGTCATCGGTTCAATCCGGCAAAGTTGCTTCTGGACCCCTACGCCAAGGCGATCACCGGCACGGTCAATTGGAGCGACGCGCTGTTCGGCTACGCCATGGGTCATCCCGATCAGGATCTTTCGCGCGACGAGAAGGACAGCGCGGCGGGAATGCCGAAGTGCGTGGTGATTGACCGGGCGTTCAGTTGGGGAAACGATATGCCGCCGGCGACGCCGTGGCACGAAACCATCATTTATGAGTTGCATGTAAAAGGTTTCACCATGCGCCATCCCGGCGTGCCGCCGGAGTTGCGCGGCACGTATGCGGCGCTCGCTTGTCCGGCGGTGATGGATTATCTCAAGTCGCTCGGCGTCACTGCGGTGGAGCTTATGCCGGTGCATCAATTCATCGCGGACAAGCATTTGGAAGATCGCGGCCTGACCAACTACTGGGGTTACAATTCCATCGGCTTTTTCGCGCCCGATGCGCGCTATGCCAGTAGCGGCGTGGGCGGCGAGCAGGTGACGGAGTTCAAGAGTATGGTTCGGGCGCTGCATCGCGAAGGGATCGAAGTGATCTTGGACGTGGTTTACAACCACACCGGTGAAGGCAACCAGCTGGGCCCGACTCTTTGTTTTCGCGGCATCGACAATGCTTCGTACTATCGTCTGGTCGAGAAGGACCGCCGTTACTACATGGATTATACGGGCTGCGGCAATACACTCGACATGACCCATCCGCGGGTTCTTCAATTGATCATGGACAGCTTGCGCTACTGGGTGGTGGAGATGCACGTCGACGGCTTTCGCTTCGACCTTGCCTCTACGCTGGCGCGCGAGCTCCACGACGTCGACCGGCTCGGGGCTTTTTTCGACATCATCCAGCAGGACCCGGTCATTTCTCAAGTAAAGCTCATCGCCGAGCCCTGGGATCTCGGACCGGGCGGCTATCAGGTCGGCAACTTTCCCTCACTATGGGCCGAATGGAATGCGGCGTACCGTGACACGGTACGGCGCTTTTGGAAAGGCGACGAGGGACAAGTCGGCGCGCTCGGCTTTCGCCTGACCGGCTCGAGCGATCTCTACGGTCACAATGGCCGCCTGCCCTATGCGAGCATCAATTTTGTCACTGCCCACGATGGTTTTACGCTGCAGGATTTGGTGAGCTACAATGAAAAGCACAACGAGGCCAACGGCGAAGAAAATCGCGACGGCCATAACGAGAACCTCAGCTGGAACTGCGGCGTCGAAGGTGAAACCGACGATCCGAAGGTGGTTGCCTTGCGCGAGCGGCAAAAAAGAAATTTTCTAGCGACGCTGCTGTTGTCGCAAGGCGTGCCGATGCTGTTGGCGGGCGACGAAATCGGCCGCAGCCAGAAAGGCAACAACAATGCCTATTGCCAGGACAACGAAGTTTCTTGGATCGATTGGAAGCTCGACCGGCCGCGCCGCGACCTCCTGGAATTTACCCGCTATCTCATCCACCTGGTACGCACCCATCCGGTATTGCGCCGCCGCCACTTTTTCCAAGGGCGGCGCATTCGCGGCTCCGAGGTCAAGGACCTGGTTTGGTTTCGTCCCGACGGCAAGGAGATGACCGACGACGATTGGAACAATTCAGAGAACCGTATTTTCGCGCTTCGTCTCGCGGGAGACGCCATCGGAGAGTTGGACGGGCGCGGCAACCAGATCGTCGATGACACGCTGTTAATTCTCTTAAACGCGCACCACGAAGCGATCCCGTTCATTTTGCCCGCGCACCGTCGCAAAGTGCGATGGGAAGTCATTCTCGACACCCATAATCCGGCAGTGAGCAGAAACAAACCGCAGCCGATGCGCGGCGGCGAAGCTTACGCGCTCAAGGCGCGCTCACTGGTTTTGTTGCGCCTGCCGAAGCATGTTGAAGAGGAAAACGGCAATGGAGAACCCGGCGTTGTTTCGCGCCGAGGCCGGCGCGGTGCTAACGCCGTGAGCGAAACGACGCCATGAAAATCCCTTCGGCAACCTATCGCTTGCAATTCACGCCGGAGTTTGGCTTCACTGAAGCCGCGCAGTTTTGCCGTATTTGCATGCTCTCGGCATCACCGATATTTACGCGTCGCCGATTTTTCATGCACGAGCGGGTAGCCTGCACGGCTATGACGTGGTCGATCCCAATCAGGTCAATCCGGAGCTCGGCAGCGAGGAAGAATTCGAGTCGCTGCACGAACACGTGAGGCGGCTTGGATTGGGTTGGATCCAGGATATCGTGCCCAATCACATGGCCTACGATGGGCAAAACCGCATGCTCATGGACGTCCTGGAAAACGGCGAAGCTTCTCCGTTCTTTGATTTTTTCGATATCGATTGGCAGCATCCCTACGAAAGCATGCGAGGAAAAGTGCTCGCGCCGTTTCTCGGCGGCTTCTACGGCGAATGCCTGGAGAACGGAGAAATCACGCTGCAGTATGGCGAGAACGGACTGACGATCCACTACTTTAAATTGCGTCTCCCGGTCAATCATCGAGTCCTATGGCGAGGTATTGACCCAGGATCTCGGCGCGCTCAAAAGACGTCTCGGATCGCATCATGTGGATTTCATCAAGCTCCTCGGCGTTCTTTACGCGCTTAAAAACATTTCGCCGTCGCAAGAGAACGCCGATCGAGCCGACCAGATCCTCTTCGTGAAACAAATGCTTTGGGAGCTCTACACAGGCACGCTGGAAATTAAAGAGCACTTGGACGCTAATATCGCCAGATTCAACGGCATCCCCGGGAATCCGGAAAGTTTCAATCTACTCGACCGGCTGTTGTCGCAACAACATTATCGCCTGTCATTTTGGAAAGTCGCGGCGGAGGAACTTGATTATCGGCGATTTTTCAATATCAACGAATTAATTTCCCTGAGGGTTGAAGAAGAAAAAGTCTTCCGCCATAGCCACACGCTGATTTTCAAGTTCGTTCGGGAAGGCAAATTTACCGGCCTCAGGGTCGATCACGTCGATGGTCTTTATGATCCTCTCGGTTATCTCAAGCCAGACTGCGACGGGAAGCCGGCGATTTATACCTAACCGTGGAAAAGATTCTTGGCGTCAATGAAGAGCTGCCGTCGGCATGGCCGGTCGAAGGAACGACGGGTTACGATTATCTGAATTTACTCAACGGCATTTTCTGCGCACGCCAGCAGCTGCGCCGGTTCAACCAAATCTATGAGCGCTTTACCGGACTCGAGACTTCCTGGCCGGCGCTGATGACGGAAAAGAAGCGGCTGATTATCGGCAAGTACATGGCCGGAGATATTGAAAGCCTCGCTTACCTGCTCAAACGGGTATCGAGCCGCGACCGTCACGCCGCCGATGTGACGCTTTACGGACTCAAAAGGGCGCTGGTCGAGGTGCTGGCATTTTTTCCAGTCTATCGCAGTTACGTCAGCCCCGGCTCATTTAGCGCCCAAGACCGAAGCCAGCTGACGACGGCGGTCGAGCGGGCCAAGGAAGCCAACGCCGGACTGCTTCTCGAATTGAATTACATCGGCCGTTTTCTGCTTCTCGATTTTGCCGATCACGCCACCGACGAAGAGAGAAACCGCTGGACGGACTTTGTCATGCGCTTCCAGCAACTGACCGGGCCGTTGATGGCCAAAGGCTCGGAAGATACCGCCTTGTATGTTTATAATCGCTTGCTGTCGCTGAATGAAGTGGGCGGTGCGCCGGATCGGTTCGGCGCATCAGTCGAAGAGTTTCACGATTTCAACCTCCGGCGTTTGGCTCACTGGCCGCACGCCATGAACGCCACGGCTACCCATGACACCAAGCGCGGCGAGGACGCGCGCGCGCGAATCAACGTGCTCTCGGAATTGCCCGCCGAATGGGAAAAGAATTTAAGAACATGGAGCAGAACTAACCGGGCGAAAAAGACCAAGCTCAGAGGCGCGGAAGCGCCGGACCGCAATGACGAATACTTTCTCTATCAGACTCTGATCGGTTCCCACCCGCTCAATCAAGACCAGGATGGGCAATTTCTAGAAAGACTCACCAGCTACTTGATCAAAGCCGTCAGAGAAGCCAAAGTTCATACTGAATGGCTCAAACCGGACGGCGCTTATGAGCAAGCCTTTGTCGATTTTGCCCGGCAGATCCTCGCGCCGGCCGAAAGCAATCGCTTCATGGAAGAATTTCTTCCATTTGCAAAGAGGATCGCCTATTGCGGCATGTTTAATTCGCTGTCGCAGACGCTCCTCAAAATAGCTTCGCCGGGAGTGCCGGACATTTACCAGGGAACCGAGCTTTGGGATTTAAGCTTTGTCGACCCGGACAACCGCCGGCCGGTGGATTACGCCAAGCGGCGCCACCTGCTCGAAGAGCTCAAAGGCGCGGAAGTGAAAGACCGCCCGGGCTTTCTGCGCGATCTGCTGTCGCGCTGGGAGGACGGCCGGATCAAACTTTATCTGATTCACAAACTGCTAGACTTTCGCCGGGCGCACCAGGAGCTGTTTACTGACGGCGAGTATATTGCGCTCGAGGCCACAGGGGAGTCGAGGCAAGCGGTTTGTGCGTTCGCCAGACGCAAAGGTCAAACCTGGGCGCTGGCGGTCGTGCCGTGCTTGGTTGCCAATAGGGTCTATCACGGAACACCGCCGCTGGGAGCCGAGGTTTGGAATTCGACTGCGCTCAGCCTGCGCGACGATATGCCGGGCCGATGGGTCGACATCATCAGCGGCGAACATTTGGAAGCGTCGGATACGACGCCAGCGAAAAATTTGCTTCTGCGCGGCGTATTCAACAATTTTCCGGTGGCATTGCTTTATCACGAGGACGCTTTGGCGGAATCACAGCTCATTGAGGAAAGCTCGCATGCAGCCATCGTTTAACCCAGCGCGGGACGGCAGAAGCCGGGTTGTCATCGAAAACGTCACGCCGGAAATTGACGCCGGTCTGTTTCCGGTCAAGCGTACCTGCGGCGAGTCAGTGACGGTAGAAGCCGACATGTTCGCCGACGGCCACGAGGTCATTTCCTGCAGCCTGCTGTTCCGGCGCGAAGAGGAAAAAAATTGGCGCGAAGCGCCGATGAAATTGCTCGTGAACGATCGTTGGCGCGGCGTGTTTGTCGCTGCCGAGATCGGCCGTTACGTTTATACGCTTGCCGCATGGGTCGATCAGTTTAAGTCCTGGCGACGCGATTTGCAGAAGAAAGCCGAGGTCGGCGCGCACACGGAATTGGACTTTCTGACCGGTGCTCTGTGGATCGAAGAAGCGGCAAAGCGAGCTGCCGCCGCCGATCAAAAAAAACTCGCGCAGGAGGCAAAAAGCCTGCGCGCCGACGACCAAACTTTATCAGACAAGCTCGCCACGGCGATCAGCGATGATTTGCTGGGATTGGTCGGACGCTATCCCGATCGAAATGCCGAAACCCGATATTCCAAGGAACTCGCCGTGGTGGTCGACCGCGAGAAAGCGCGCTGCGGCGCTTGGTATGAGATGTTTCCGCGGTCGTGCGCGGCCGAGTCCGGCGCGCACGGGACTTTTAAGGACGGCGAGCGGCTGCTTTCCTATGTCGCCTCGATGGGCTTTGACATTCTGTATCTGCCGCCGATTCATCCGATCGGGTACACCCACCGCAAGGGGAAAAACAATTCGGTGACGGCCACGGCAAATGACCCGGGCAGCCCCTGGGCGATCGGTTCCGACGAGGGTGGCCACAAGTCCGTTCATCCGCGTCTCGGGACTCTCGAAGATTTCAAAAGATTCGTCCGAAAAGCCGAGACTCTTGGCCTCGAAGTCGCTTTGGATCTGGCCTATCAGTGCAGCCCCGATCATCCCTATGTCAAAGAACATCCACAGTGGTTTCGCTGGCGTCCGGATGGTACCGTTCAGTACGCCGAAAACCCGCCGAAAAAATATCAAGATATCTACCCCCTGGATTTCACCTCGGATCAATGGCGTGAGCTCTGGCAGGAACTAAAAAGCGTCGTTGAATTTTGGCGCGAACAGGGAATCCGCATTTTTCGGGTCGATAACCCGCACACCAAGCCGCTGCCGTTTTGGGAATGGCTGATCGGCGAAATGAAAAAGGATCACCCGGAGGTGATTTTTCTTGCCGAAGCGTTCACCCGTCCCAAGGTGATGTACCGGCTGGCCAAGCTCGGCTTCAGCCAATCCTATAGCTACTTTGCCTGGCGGAACACCAAGCCCGAGATCACGCAGTATTTTCAGGAGCTCGCGCAAACCGAAGTGCGCGAGTACTTTCGCCCCAACCTGTGGCCGAACACGCCGGATATTTTGACCGAGTATTTGCAATTCGGCGGCCGCCCAGCCTTCATGATCCGCCTGGTTCTGGCGGCGACACTGGGAGCCAGCTACGGGATTTACGGACCGGCGTTCGAACTTTTCGAAGCGCGTCCACGCGAGCCCGGCAGCGAAGAGTATTTCGATTCGGAAAAATATGAGATTAAACATTGGGACCGCGAAAGTGCGGACAGTCTGAAAGAATTTATCGCGCGGATCAACGGGATTCGCAGGGAGAATCCCGCGCTGCAGAGCGATTGGAGCCTACAGTTCCACGAGGTCGATAACGAGCAGATCATCTGCTACACAAAGCAGACGGAGGATCTCGGCAACGTGGTCGCCGTCGTGGTGAATCTGGATCCGCACCATGTGCAGTCGGGGTGGGTCAAAATCCCGGTGGAAGCGCTGCGGCTCGATGCCTCGTATCAGGCGCACGATCTTTTGAGCGGCGCGCGTTTTCTTTGGCATGGCGAAAAAAATTACGTCGCGCTCGATCCGAATATGGCGCCGGCCCACATCTTGCGGCTGCGCCGGCGCGTGCGGCGCGAGCAGGATTTCGACTATTTCATGTGACATCATGAGGCGCGCAAGAAAAACCACGCAAGACTTCGCTCTCGACGACGACCCGCTTTGGTATAAGAACGCGGTCATTTATGAGCTCCATGTCCGGGCGTTTTCCGACGGCAATGCCGACGGCATCGGCGACTTTCAAGGGCTCACCGAGAAATTGGATTATCTTTACGATCTGGGCGTCACGGCGCTTTGGCTTTTGCCGTTCTATCCCTCGCCGTTGAAAGACGACGGTTATGACATCGCCAGCTATACCGAAATCCACCCCGACTACGGCACGCTGAAGGACTTTAAAACTTTCCTTACCGAGGCGCACCGGCGCGGCCTGCGCGTAATTACCGAGCTCGTGCTCAATCACACATCGGATCAACACCCGTGGTTTCAACGAGCGCGGCGGGCGGCGCCCGGCAGCAAGGAGCGCAATTACTACGTCTGGAGCGAAAACCAGGAGCAATACAAAGAGGCGCGCATCATCTTTAAAGACTTTGAGACTTCCAACTGGGCATGGGACCCGGTGGCCAAGGCTTATTACTGGCATCGCTTTTATTCCCATCAGCCGGATTTGAATTTTGCCAATCCGGTGGTCAAACACGCCATGTTCGAAACGGTGGATTTTTGGCTGGAGATGGGCGTCGACGGGTTGCGCTTGGACGCGGTTCCTTATCTTTTCGAGCGCGAAGGAACCAATTGCGAAAATCTGCCGGAAACCCATCAGTTCTTAAAAGAGCTGCGCCGCCACGTCGATGAGAAATATCGCAATCGCATGCTGCTTGCCGAAGCCAACCAGTGGCCGGAAGAGGCGGTCACCTATTTCGGCGCCGGCGATGAATGCCACATGGCGTTTCACTTTCCCGGTGATGCCGCGCATTTTTATGTCCGTGCACATGGAAGACCGATTTCCGATCGTCGATATTCTCAACCAAACTCCGGAGATTCCCGGCCAACAGCCAGTGGACCTTGTTTTTGCGCAACCACGACGAGCTGACGCTGGAAATGGTGACCGATGAGGATCGCGACTACATGTACAAAGTCTACGCTACCGATCCCAAGGCGCGACTCAATCTCGGCATTCGCCGCCGCTTGACGCCGCTGTTGGGCAACAACCGCAGGAAAATCGAGTTGCTCAATGCGTTGCTCTTTTCATTGCCCGGCACGCCGGTGATCTATTACGGCGATGAGATCGGCATGGGCGACAATTTCTACCTGGGCGACCGCAACGGCGTGCGCACGCCGATGCAGTGGAGCGCAGACCGCAACGCGGGTTTTTCCCGAGCCAACCCGCAGCGGCTTTATCTGCCGATCATTGTCGACCCGGAACACCACTACGAGGCGATCAACGTCGAGGCGCAGCAGCAGAATCTGAGCTCACCGCTGTGGTGGATGAAACGGCTGATCGTGCTGCGCAAACGGTTTCACGCTTTCAGCCGCGGCACGACTCGAGTTTCTCTTTCCCGAAAACCGCCGCGTTTTGGTTTTTATCCGGCGCTTGCAGGACGAAATCATCCTCACGGTGGCCAACTTGTCGCGCTTTGTTCAGTGCGCGGAAATCGATCTCTCGGAATTCAAAGGGAGCGTACCGGTGGAACTCTTCGGCCAGACCGAATTCCCACCGATCGGGCGATCTGCCTTACTTCATCACACTTGGGCCGCACGCTTTCTATTGGTTCAAAATTGAGACCGCGCACCCGGCGGCGCCGCGGGCGGCGGATGAAGTATCGCTGGCTTCGCTGGAGGTCACCGGTACGTGGGACCGGATCCTTGCGCCCGGCGCCAAATCGGCACTGGAAAAAATTCTTCCCGGTTATCTGAAAAACTGCCGGTGGTTTGGCGGTAAGGCACGGAGGATTCGATCGATCAGCTTTGCCGAAGCGGTGCCTATCCCGTTCGACTCGACTAAAGCTCTTTTTGCCGCGGTGGTGGTTAACTACGCAGATGGCGAACCCGAGAGTTATTTTTTGCCGCTCGCGTTTGTTATGGGCGAACGCGCGGCGGAACTGCAGCAGTCATTTCCGCAGGCGCTGATCACACGGCTTAAAGCGAAGAGCGACGGCGAGGTCGCCGAAGGCATCCTCGTCGACGCGCTCTACGACCGCGCGTTCCTCAAAGTTTTGCTCGACGCGATTTCACGGCGACGCAGCTTTAAAGGAAATTCAAGCGAAATTGTCGCCGCACCGTCGAAACTCTTTCGCCATCTCAGGGGCGACACCAACGCGTTACTGGAACCGGCCCCTTCGAAGAGGGAACAGAGCAATACCTCGATCGTCTACGGCGACCGTTTCATCCTTAAAATGTTTCGTCGTTGGCAGGACGGCGTGAATCCCGACCTGGAGATCGGTCGCTTTCTCACCGAAAAAACTTCCTTCGAACATATTCCCCAGCTGGCCGGTAGCTTTCAATTGCAGCAGGGGAACAACCGCAGCGCCACCCTCGGTATTCTACAAAACTGGATCAGAAACGAGGGCGATGCTTGGCGCTACACGCTGGACCACCTTGGCGACTTCTTCGAGAATTGTTTTGCCACCACGGAGATTCCGGCGGATTTGTCCCGTCCCGCGGGACATCCGTTGGATTTCATCAATCGGGAATTGCCGCACGCGGTGCGAGATGTGATCGGAACCTACCTGGAGTCGGTGCGACTCCTGGGCCAGCGAACGGGAGAGTTTCACGTGGCGCTGGCCGCGGACGTCAATGACCCCGACTTTATCCCCGAGCCCTTTACTCCTTTTTATCGCCGCTCCGCCTACCAAAGTATGCGCACGCTCGCGGACCGGGCTCTTGCTCTTTTGCGCGATCGACTCAAGACCTTGCCCGAAGACGTGCGCGGCGAAGCGGAGAGCATTTTAGCGCTCAAGAGCGATATCTTGGGCCGGTTCCGTTTTGTCGTCGATCAAAAGATCACGGCGTTGCGCATTCGCTGTCATGGGGATTATCACCTGGGCCAGGTGCTCTATACCGGTAAGGATTTTGTCATTACCGATTTCGAGGGAGAGCCGGCACAGCCCCTCAGCGAACGCCGCAGTAAACGATCGCCTCTGAGCGATGTCGCGGGCATGCTGCGCTCGTTCGATTACGCGGCTCTGTCATTTTTAAAAAGCGGCGATATACGCCCGGAAGACCTTTCCCGGTCTCAGTTGTTGTCCAAAAGCTGGAGCTTTTGGGTCTCCGTGGTTTTTCTCCAAAGCTACCTGGAGTCCAGCCGCAGCAAAGGGTTTCTGCCGGGGTCGAATGAAGAACTAAAGAGCTTGCTGGATCTGTACCTGCTGTACAAGAGCGTATACGAATTGCACTACGAGCTGAATAATCGTCCCGATTGGATCAGCGTGCCCATTCGCGGCATATTCGATATTTTGCGCCCTGCGGATTAATTACCGCCGCGGCTTAACCTTTGTCTGCTTGCTCTCGGGATACTTTACGCACGGAGATTCTGAGCGTGGTGGGATTGAGCTGCTGCAGCGTCAGATCTTGGGGGTGTTGAACGTTTTGTTCGGAAAGCCGCAAAGTTTTATGGCCCGTTTCCACTGAGGAGACATCCACAGTGACTTTGAGTTTTGTCGGATCGAAGAAGTAAAACGCGCGCTTCGGACCGATGAAGGTCGCGGAGACCTCGGGCGGCTGCACTTCATCCACGTGATACTCGGGGGGGAGGTTTTGCACTTGCACGGGCAATTTGTAGGTGACTTCAACGGTGCTGGACCCGGGCACCAGAACATACCAGAGACCCGCGGCCAGCGAGAATGTCACTAGTTTGGCCAGCCAGTTCTCTCTGATCAGAGACATCGAAATCTTACTTTGGCCCGGCAACGGATACTTTTCCTGGAGAAATCGTCGCAGCAATAAACCGACTTCTTGGACGTTGTCGAGTTGACGAAGCCGACCGTCCCGGGCCAGCGAAATTGTGCCTTTTTCCTCGGAAACCGCGATGCACAGCGCGTCGCTCAGCTCGGCGAGTCCGAGGGCGGCGCTGTGCCGTGTGCCGACGTTGGCGAGTTGTCGGAAATCGTTGGAAAGCGGCAGATGCGCGGCAAACCGGATAATACGCTCGTTACCGATAATGACCGCGCCATCATGTCCAGGCGAGTGAGGATCGAAAATGCTTTTCAGTAGAGGCTCGCTGAGTTTCCCTTCCAATTCGATTCCGCCCATGATGTGGCGCGCGATGGGATCTTTGCCTTCGAGCACGATCAGCGCGCCGATTTTATCCTTGGCCAGATCGGCGAGAGTTCCAACCAGAATATCGACGGCGTCGGAACGCAGCGGCCGGATGGTTTTCGACGCCAGGCTCCAAACCGCGATCCGCTCGAAAATTTGTCTCAGCTCTTCCTGAAAAATGACTACGATAATGATCAAGAAGATCGCGAAGAAACCTTGAAATAACCATGCTGTCAACTGCAGATCGAAATACCGGGCGATAATATAAATCGCCGCGATAATGAAAATGCCTCTAATGATGAAAGCAGCTCGAGTCTCTTTGAGCCAAGCCGTTGAGGTGTAGAGAAGCACCGCAACGACCAAGATGTCGGCTACGTCAGCAAGACCGATGTTGAAAAATGGCGTGAACATGATGAGGCTTAATCACCGCGACGATTAAACCACGAACGAGCGCCGCAATCCACCCGTCGTGCAAAGCGTGACGGGTGCCGCAATTCTCACCCGGAATTCACTGCAGACACGACCTCTCGTACGCGGGCTCCGTTAGAGATTTCCCTTGAGGCGACGGCAGAAGAAATCATTGACCAGAAGGAGTGCGGGTGCTAGCGTTGACCCCGGTAGCGGCGAAGGCGCACGAAACGGTTGTGGAGTAACCCAGGCCGTCGGTCGGCCGAGGAGGATCTTCCATGGCAGTCCCATCTGGCACTTCAAACCCTACTGACGTTCTTTCACCCACAGCGGCAATCTCTGACTCCTATCGACAAGGCATCGAAGCCGGCGTCCTGGGCGCGGCGACGATCGCAATTTGGTTTTTTCTTGTCGATTTGATTAGCGGACATCCGTTTTTCTACACGCCGAACGTGCTGGGAACGGCGCTCTTCCGCCACGGCGCCGGCCTCGATCAACCGCAGACGCTCGCCATTTCGTTCGAGATGGTACTTGTCTACACCTGGGTTCATGGATTGGTTTTCTGCGTGATCGGCGGCATCGCTGCCAAGCTGCTGGCGATTGCCGAGCGCGATGTCAACGCGGGTTTTGGCATTTTGCTCCTCTTCGTCATCTTTGAGTTCGGCTTCGTCGGCGCAGCGCTGATTTTCGCGCAATCGATTCTGCACGCGATCGCGTGGCTGTCGGTGCTGGTTGGCAATCTTTTGGCGGCCGCGGCGATGGCGGCCTATTTTTGGCGCCATCACGCGGATTTGCAAGTGAGCCCTTAGCAAGTTCGGTTGTGTTCCCGTGCGCGTTACGAAGAATGACCGCGCGTTAGCCGACAGGAGGTCGAGGATCATGGCGATCATTACCATTTATCAAGGCGCTTCAGGCAGCGGCGAAGAGTTGGCCGACGCGGTAGCGCAATCTTTAGGCTGTAGCTCTATTAGCCGCGAAGTGCTGGTCGAGGCAAGTCTTCGCTACAACATCCCTGAAGCCAAGCTGAACGACATCGTCGAAAAAGGATCGAACTGGTGGGACCGGTTCATGGAAAATTTGCAGCCTTACCGGATCGCCCTGCAAGCCGCTTTCTGTCAAATCGCCGTCACCGAAGGGCAGAGCCATCTCGTCTACCACGGACATCTGGGGCATGAGCTGCTGCCCGGTTTTACCCATGTGCTTAAAGTCTTGTTGACCGCGCCGATGGAAAAGCGCATCGAACAAGTCAAAACCCGCCAGGGACTCGGTGAAGCGGCCGCGCGACGCTTTATCGAAGAGACCGACAAGGCTCGCAGTCGCCGGCTCATGGCGATGTTCGGCGTCGATTGGCGCGATCCGAGCAGGTTCGATCTGGTGGTCAATCTGGGACGAATGAGCGTCGGTGCGGCCAAGCATCTGATCTGCGAGGCGGTGAGCTTGCCGGATTACCAGATGAGTCCGGCGTCGAAACAGGCGTTCGAGGATTTTGCGTTGGCGTCGCGGGTAAAGGCTGTGTTGGCGATGTCGGCGGATATGCCACGGACGCGGCTCGACGTTAAAGCATCGGCTGGCATGGTCGCGGTCTCCGGGTCCGTCCCCAGCTGGATGTCTGAGCAAGCGGTGGTGTCGAAGATCAGGCAGATTCCGGGCGTCAAAGACGTAAACGCGGATATTATCAACCTGCCTGATCTCGGCGTGGCGGAGTGGCCGTAGTCTTCCAATCAAGTCGTGCGAGGCAAGTCCGCCACTACGGCGGGGCCGAGTTCTTGTTCGTGGCGGTCACGACTCGATCGCGCGCGACGACCGAGAGAATTTATCCATGAGACGACTCATCGTCGGAGGTTTTCTGGCGTGCTGTCTCAGCTTCGCTACGCCGGCGATCGGCGCCGAAGCGGAAAAATTCCGGCAATCCGTTCCGGAGGAACTTAGCGAGGCGTGGGATCGTCTTCAACAAGCTCTGCAGGATTGGGGCGGTCGATTGAAGGAGCGCTTCGGCAGCCGGGAATCATCAGAAGACCGGCCCGCAATTACGCAAATGCTCCGCTACAAGGATTATCTCGGCCTGTCGCCCGATCAAGTAAAAAAACTCGAGCAACTGCGCGACAGCTTTCAGCGCCAGAGCATTCGCAACGAAGCCGACGCGCGCATCGTCGAGCTCGATATTGCGACTTTACTCGATAGTCCAACGGTCGATGTCGGAAAAGTTGAAGCGAAGATTCGCGAGGCGGAAAAATTGCGCGCCGACTTGCGTATCGCCCGGGTCAAGGTCATCGAACAGGCCAAAGCGGTCCTCACAGCGGAGCAGCGGAAGAAATTCGCCGATTCGCTCGAGTCGCGCGCGGCGCGCCCGCCCCGCGCCGGACAAAACCCTCCCGCTAAGGAATGAGAACAATCTTCCCTGTCGTTTTGCGTCCCTCGAGCTGGCGCTGCGCCTCAGCAGCGTCTTTCATCGGAACGACCTTCTCGATGCGCGGCTTGAGTTTGCCCGATTGAATCCAGCCAAGTAACTCGCCGGCCCGCTGCAACAGCTCCGCGCGATCGAGCGTATAGTGCGCCAAACTCGGACGGGTGAGAAAGAGTGAACCCTTTGCCGCCAATTTCCCCGGATCAAATGACGCCACCGGTCCGCTGGACTGGCCGAAGAGTACGAGGTAACCGCGCGGCTTGAGACAATCGAGGCTCTTGTCGAATGTTGTGGCGCCCACAGAATCATAGACGACGTTGACGCCCCGACCCTCGGTCAATGTTTTCACTTCCGCAAGGAAATCCGACTGGGTGTATAAAATAATCTCATCAGCGCCCGCTTGCCGTGCCAGCTCTGCTTTCGTTTCATTGGATACGGTGCCGATCACTCTGGCGCCGAGCATTTTGGCGGCCTGGACCAGGAGCAATCCGACCCCTCCCGCCGCCGCATGAACGAGCGCGGTGTCGCCCTTTTTCAAATCGTATGCGCCGCGCGTAAGATAATGCGCGGTCATGCCTTGGAGCATAGTCGCCGCGGCCGTTTTGGTATCGACATTTCCCGGCACCGGAACGAGCCTCGCTGCGGGCACGATCGCGTATTCGGCGTAGGAACCCGGGATCATCGCGTAAGCGACGCGCTCGCCCTTTTTGACTTCCGTCACGCCGTCCCCGACCGCGTCGACAGTGCCGGCGCCTTCCACTCCGAGCGTAAACGGGGTTTTCAGCGGATAGAGTCCAGTACGATGATAAATGTCGATGAAGTTCATTCCGGTCGCGTCGATCTTCACGCGCACCTCGCCGGCTTTGGGCTCAGGCATCGGGATGTCTTCATAGGTCAGAACTTCAGGACCGCCGGGATTGTGGACGCGAACTGCTTTCATATTACACACTCCGCTATCGCTGAACTTGGTTGCCAAATATCTCTTTGCCGAAAAATATTCAACATGTCTTAGTGCTGTTATAACAATAAAAAGCCGTGAACAGGTCGGTCATGACGGCGTTGTAGCGACTCACGTAGAAAGTGGTTTCACTGCGTTTATTTACCCAACATTTCTTTGACCTTATGCAATAGATCATACATGTTAAAGGCTTCATTAAACAGGTTAAGCTTCCGAGCCCTTTGTCCGCAAGCAAATTGGGGTGACCGGTTATGAGGATAATTGAAGTCGATAATGAGCGGGACTTCATGTAACCGAGGACGCCGAATGCGTTAAGGCGCGGCATGACGACATCACAAATCATAAGATCAAAGATCTTCTTTTCAAGTATTTCGAGTGCGCTTACACCGTCGTCCGCCTCGTCTACCTTATAACCCTCCTCGCGCAACAGGTGAGCGATGAGCTGCCGACTACGAAGTTCGTTGTCAACCACGAGGATTGTTTTTGGCATAGCTACCCGTGTAGAAGCTCTGAGCCATTAGAGCTATAGCATGTTTGGCGGAAGAAAAGGGACCGGAAGAAAAGGGGAGAGGTCTTGCAATGACACATCTCGTCATCGGATAAAGAAAGCAGGGCTATGGCGCGCCCCCTACGCCTAGAATTTGCCCGTGCGATTCATCATGTGACGAGCCGCGGCAAGGCGCGCCAGAAAGTGTTTTTTACGGACGCCGACCGCGAGTTGTTTCTCAATACTCTCTCCGGGGCGGTCAGTCGTTATGCTTGGATTTGTCACGCCTACGTTTGATGGCCAATCATTATCGTTTGCTGATCGAGACGCCCAAGGCCAATCTGTCCATTGGCATGCGCCAGCTCAACGGGATCTATACTCAGAGTTTTAAACCGCCGTCACAAACGGGTCGGCCACCTGTTTCAAGGCCGGTTCAAGGCGATCCTGGTGGATAAGGAATCTCATCTCCTGGAGCTCCGCCGCTACATCGTGCCCAATCCCGCACGGGTAGGCGGGTGATATTTTGCGCAGTTTAGCTTTATTGAGAACGAAAACCGGAACGTAATACACTGCTAGCAATGCGGCAATATACTTATTAGTTGGGCTTCGAGTTCGCCATGAAGCACCAGCGTTCCTCTAATGGCTCCTCTCCGGGAGCATGCAGAGGACGGCGGCCTCATGGGGTATGGTCCGAACATTCCTGAGCTGTGGGGCGAGCGTGTTCGTTGTGCGTGCGACAAAATTTTGAAGGGCACCAAGCCTGCCGACCTGCCCGTTGAGCAGCCGACGAAGTTTGGGTTCGTCGTCAAGTTAAGGACGGCGAAGCAGATCGGTGTAATGGTACCGCCCACGTGCTGGCGCGGGGCGGACAAGGTGATCAAGTGATAGTAGACCAAGCGGCGATGTTGGGTGGAGAAAAATAGCTCTGCTCTTCAGGGTGACGAGCCGGACCAACCGTTTTTTCGGCTCCGATGGACAAACCGGAAATTTCGCTTACCTTCTCGCGTCCAACGATGGCCGGTATCGAGCATCGGCATGCCGTGGTTGGGTTCTTTCCTCGCCTCACAGATTATCCGGCATGAAGTCTCAAAGCCGCTTTCTAAAATTCATCATTCGTTTTGGGTTTCTCGCCAAGGGCGCGGTTTATCTCGCCGTTGGGTTGCTTGCCCTGCAGGTCGCGGTTGGTTTCGGCGGTAAAACGGGTGACACGAAGGGAGCTCTCGAGGAAATCGGCCGGCGTCCATTCGGGGGCACGCTTCTGGTAATCCTCGCCGTCGGCTTGCTGCACTATTCGGCGTGGAAGTTCGTGGAGGCGTTCAAGGACCCCGAAAACGTCGGCAAAGGCCCCCGGGTGTTGTACGGTGCCAGCGGTTTCCTCCATATCTATCTCGCATACATGGCGGCGAGGACAGTCCTGTCAGGGCTCGGCGTGATGGGTGGCGGGGAGAGTGGGGATCAAGCCGCGCAGTCGGGGACAAGCTGGCTGATGTCGCAGGGATTCGGACGTTGGCTGGTTGGGGCCGCGGGCGTGGTGGCCTTTGGGATCAGCATCAGTCAGCTCCTGGTGGGCTACCGGGCGAAGTTCCGCGAGAAACTCGCGCTGCGCGACATGCATGCTTGGGAGAAGATTGCGGTGATCACTCTCGGCCGGATGGGCTTTTGCGCACGGGCTTTGCTGATCGCACTTGTCGGCCTTTTTCTCGTGCAAGCGGCCGTAAATTCCGATTCCGATAACGCAGGCGGCATGACAAAGGCACTTGCGACTCTCATGGAACAACCTTTCGGCCCGTGGCTGCTCGGCGCTACCGCCGCTGGTTTGATTGCCCACGGCTTGTTCACCTGGGCCATGATGCGTTACCGCGATCTGGGCGGAGACGGATAAGGAGCAGAAAAGAGAGCAGAAAAGGTGACAGGCTACTTTTCCGTTGAAAGGTCGCGGGCTCGTGGTAGCCTGTCCGCTTTCTGACGCCGAGCTAAAATGGATTTTGTCTCATTGTTGCTCATACGCTTGCTTTAGACCTTTGATGTCAATTTTCTTCATTTGAAGCATTGCCTTCATCACTCTGTCCGCCTTCTTTGGATCAGGGTCATTTAGCATTTCGCTTAAAATAGTCGGAACAATTTGCCATGATAAGCCGTATTTGTCCTTGAGCCAGCCGCATTGCACTTCCTGACCTCCGTCCGAGAGTTTCTTCCAATATTCATCGACCTCTTCCTGCGTTTGGCAGTTCACGACAAACGATACGGCTTCAGTGAATTTGTATTGCGGTCCGCCGTTTAACGCGACGAATTCTTGCCCGTCGAGATGGAAGGCCACGGTCATGACCGTTCCCTTGGCTCTTCCGGTGACCTCTGCACCCGAATCTCCATAGCGAACAATGGTCGTGATCTTCGAATTTTTGAAAATGGAGGTATAAAAAACCGCCGCCTCTTCGGCTTTGTCGTCGAACCACAAAAATGGACTAATTCTTTGCATAGGGTTTTACTCCTTGTTATTTTTAACGCCTCGAAATATAGAAGCCGAGTCTTTTTTCAGGTAAATAGCCATCCGCATCTTCATGATGCGGCAATAATCTCAGGTTTTCATGATTCTTATCTTTTTCCCAACAGACTCTGAGGTCGTTTTGAATTGGATCATGATTTTGCCTCAAATGAACCTCAATGATTTTGTCGCCGATCATCTCGACATTATAAAACTCATAAGTTCCGACCAGATTTTTCAGTACGCCGGGAAACTCTCTGAGTTGATTCACGACCTTCCATTCAGAGAATTTATATAAAGGCGCGTTGGCGCGTCGAAATCCTTCGACACAGTTAAGTTGGAGGCCGTTCCGGTCATAATCGATACTCAAATGGCGCCCCTTAAATTCTTCGCACCAAAAATAACCCGGAGGCACGGCGGTGGAATCTGTCGGCGTCAACCATTTGACCTCGGCGCCGACGCCCATTCCGTAGAGATTCATGACCGGCCTTACGACGTAGAAATCAGCTTTCGGTACGGGAACGCAACCTGGACCGCACAGATAGTTGAATTGCTTGCTCAACAATAATTTGTCAAAAATCCAAAGATCATCGGGATGGCAATTCTTCCACGCGCGAACCTCTGGATCTTCAGTCATGATGTCTCGTCCCCGAGCTTGGCGATCCGCTCTGCGGTGGCTTCATGCGTAGCGTGCTGCGAAACAAAATTCGTTCCGAAATACTCCCAATAGACACCGCCGCAGTTCCGACCGTATGGGGGGTCAGGCATTCCCGACTTTCTTTTCAAATGATTATGACCTCGACGCGTGACGGTTTTCTTTTGCCTTCTTCAAAGATCGCAGGTTCCAGGCGACGATGTATGTTAACAATGCGTTCAATCGGTATTTCGCACATTCTGGCGTACCGCGAGCACGGGTTTCGGCTGCATGAGATCGCCGCGCATTTGGGAGTCCATTACGCGAAGGTGACCCGCAGGCTCAAACAGATAGTGCGACGGAAGTAGGATGTCGGATTGCATGACTTGACCGCGGCTGCTGTGTTATTCGGCGGCGCTTTTCGGCTGGTCGACCTCTTTGCCGGCGCTTTCCCGGGGCAGAAACATTTTGATTTTAGCGACGGTGTCGTCCAACGCATTCTTGAGTTTTTCCCAGAACGCTGTCTTCTGCCTTTGGTTTCACGGCGACTTTCTTCGTCTGGATTGAATTGCGTTTCCTGGCGCGGGATTTTTTCGGGCTGGCCTTTTTCGGCGTGGTCTTGGTTTTTTTTCGCATCTGTCGGTCTCCCTTTCACCTTTCATGATTACATCAAACGATCATCATCAGGCGAAGTGCTCGAATCTTCGCCTAGTAAACGGTAAATGCTATCTCTACCGGTCCTTTACGGAGCTCGTAGTCAGTGCGAGTTATTCTTTGTTCTCGATAAACATCTTCCAGCTGGTTCATCTGGTAATAGGAGTTAGCGTCGTAGCCTCCATGGAATTGGCAACCCCATTGACCGAGAGCGATTACGAGCGCTAGTAGGACCGTAAATTTTTGCATCTCAACCTCCTTTGGTTGGACAGATTAGGAGAAACCCCATGCTTAGAATTGCTCAAACTCTACGCTGACTGGAGAGGGATTACTGTCTAATATGGGACCGTGTCTTGAAAAGAATTATCGCAGTCTTGAATCTAGCTAAAAGCCGGGTTACTGAAGCGGGTTCCCAGCGGCTCGCAATCGTTCAAGTCAACCACTTTAGACTCTCTCGACTGCCTACCGGATCGATGGCCAGACCGAAAAAAGTCATCTTGAAAGATGGCGGTCCGGTTCTTAGGCTTTGCTGGGGCTCGAGTGCTCGGTATCCGGCCAATAGTTGAGGGCGTGCAGAGCGGCGCGAATCGGCTGGAGCAATTTGGGTTGCGGGCCGGGCATGCCTTCTTCGTCGGCGACTTCCATCGACATCGCGTCCTGTTCCCATCGCCGAAGGATTTCAAGTTTTTGTTCGCGCGACAATTCTTGGCTTGAAACGATTTCTTCAGGGGTCTTAAAAACGGCTGCGGGATTCAGCTTTGCTTTTTCCAAATCCATTTTGCTTTCTCCTGCTTTTTCTATTCCATGATGCCGCTATCGGGATAAAGGCGCTGTGGTAACCCTAGCCAGGCGAATTGAGGATCAGCGAACAATTAAAGATTGCGTCGAAAATAATTGATAGCGCTTCCGGCCGTCGGGTTTATCCTCGAAGCCTGATATCGTTTTTGAAATATTCCCTCATCGATCAGCGCAATTGTACTTACACTATACACTTCCATCCAAGAGGACGTCTGTTCAATATAAGACAAAGTTACCGGGGAATTAGTCGCAGGACGTTGCCGCCCTCCCGGACAATAATTCTTTGCAGGATCGTTCAATAGTGGACAGCAATTCGTGACGGCTCAGCGGACAATGAGTGCAGAAAAGCGGAAAGGCTGCTTTTCGTTGAAATGCTGATGCCCTCTCGTGAATAAGTTGGTCCTGCCAGACGATCAGAGGGGTGCCAGGAATAAGGAGACGATATGAGCCACGAAGGCGATCTGTCCCATCGACAAGAGCGAGAACAAAAGAAAGAGGAGCACGCGCACCCTACCCGAGGAAAGTATCTTAGTTCCATGCATCTGACCTGGGCCATGATGGTGGGCGTGATTTTGACTGGTGCCGCGGTAATGGTCTGGACCTTCCTTCTGCCGGCGTTGCTTGGCCGTTGAGCGACCAGGGTGGCGACCTTTCAGATTACCGGGCCGCGCTGTCGGCGGGTGGCACGCTGAGTTAATGGGGTCGCATCTTGCATTACATGTGTCATTGCAAGACCTTTCCACGCTTAATCTTCAGATAGTCAACGCTTCATCGAGTGGATGAAAGAAACGTCGCCACAATATTATGTTCACTCCCGAGCCACGCGCTTGGCTCGGACTCACCCGCGATCACATCGCTACTGCTATCGGCTCTTTCTTGCGCAAGTTCGAATAATATTCCTGGGCTCCCGCGTAGCCCCGTTGAAACCACTCTTCCTGATAGATGAGTGGAAAGCGTTCTTTCAAGATGCTGCGCCCATCCTGGAGTGGCTTCCCTCTCAAGTCAGGTTGCAACGCGGCTTGAAATCCAGATCGATACAGGGGTTCGTTCCGAGCCTCCTGTGGCGCATCGTAATCAGCCGCATCCGTATCGCGAAGGCCTATCCACCATTTCTCGCGAGCTGCATCCAAGCTTTCAGCGCCGTTGCGTTCCATGAGCTGGCGGCTTTGGGTCAGTAGATCATCGTCCTCGGAAGTGACGACAATCACCGTGCGGCCTTGTCGCAGCGCCTCCTCATAGAGAAAGATTTCATCCTTCGGCAAGCCCTGTGTAAGTCCTTCTTCAAGCGCTCCGCCGCCCGCAGCTCCGGCAATGGCTCCGCCAAGTCCGAGAGTCCCTGCTCCCAGACCAATCGCCAATACCGCTCCCACACCGGGGAGAAGCAGGCTGGCCACCGCCGCGCCGGCGGCTAGCCCCATCGCGCCGCCGATCACCCCTCCGAGGGCTTTACCCATGCCCGGCTGCTCACCGTCTTCCGTGGGTACGGCATCGATTTGCTGTAAAGAGGCCTCGGGCGTCAGGACAATGAGATCTTCGCCGTGAAGGTTGAGCGAACGTAAATCGCTATAAGCCCGGCCAGCGTCTGCCGGGGAACTAAAAATACCAACAAGTGTTTTCATCGCGCGCCTCCTGTGATTTTCTATGTCGTTGAATACACGTATTCGGGTATGATTGGGCGCAACTGTTGTGCCAACGAAAACTGGCGTACGCTCCGCAAACTCTCAATGAAAATTGTTGTGAAACGAATTTCATCATTCTGTTTATTCTCCTCGGATTACGAGATTCCGGTTAATTGTTGCGGGAATGAAACAAACAGCGTGGCGTTTGTGAATTGCACTTTAGTTCGACGATTTCGTCGATTTGGCGGCAGTTTTTCGGCCCGCTACCCCGGGACAAGAAAAAATGTTGGGGTCAGCTTTTCTAGTCTAGCCAATCTTGAGAATTTCTTATCTCCCCTATTGGAGGGAATGCATGGCGAGGCGACGAAGGGTGTTGGCTCTCGGAGTTCTGTATCACGTGATCGTGCGCGGGAAGCATAGACAGAAGGCGAGCAAGTAGAGAGTCTACCATTGGAATATTTCTTGGAGTAAACAATCTAGGCTCAGAGTTTTAAACCGCCTGTCGCTATTTAATACAGGGAACGCCAAAGATAATTGAAACAAAACCGCTACTGCGAGTCGCGCGAAATAGCTCTCATCACGCAGAATTATAGTTTTGAGTTTGTCCAATATTAGACCGCAATCCATCACGGGTTAGTTTTACCTTCAGAGGACGGAAGACGACAGTCCCTCTGGACTTTTTTAACAGGCGGCGAGGAGGAAAGCATGTACAGCAAAATACTCGTACCGTTGGATGGATCGAAGACGGCGGAAAAGGTCCTGCCCTATGCTCGTTACCTGGCGGGCAAGTTTAAGGTTCCCGTCGAGTTGTTGGCTGTGGTCGATATCGCCGAGGTCGCCTCGCACATGGCGAGCGAAAAGGCGCGCTTTCTCGACACCATCATCGACGATGCTATCCGCCGCCTCACGAGCTATCTAGGAAGCGTGGCAACAACGTTTGCCGGCACCGATGTTCGATGCTCGGTGGAAAAGGGCAAAGCCGAAGACATGATCATTGAAAAAGCGGCAACCGATAAAGCGATGCTGATCACGATGGCGACGCACGGCCGGTCGGGATTGAATCGCTTCTTGTTGGGCAGCGTTGCCGAAAAGGTCCTGCGCGGCATGGCGAATCCACTGTTGTTGATCCGCGCTACCGAGGAGGCGAAGTCAGAAGGCGAAGCCATGCTCAAGTCGATTATTGTGCCGCTGGACGGGTCCGAGCTTGCCGAGGACGTGCTGCCCATGGCCGCCGGCATGGCGAAAAAGCTCGATCTGGAGGTCGAGTTGTTCCGCACCTATCATATTCCGTACAACGTTTACGACGGCGATGAGGGTTTTTACGCCGGGAATTACGAGGAGCTGCTCGCCGGCGTGCGCGACGAAGCGGCGCAATATCTAGACAAGAAGGCAGCCGATCTCAAAAACCTTGGGGTCGCGAAGATCACGTGCGTCACCAAGGAAGGTCTTGCCGCCGATGAAATTATTTTGTTAGGACAAAAAACGCCGGACAATTTGATCGCGATGTCCTCGCACGGGCGATCCGGCGTTAAGCGCTGGGTGTTGGGGAGTGTCGCGGAATCGGTGGTGCGCCATTGCGGCGATCCGGTGCTGATTACTCGACCGCTGTGATCGGCGCGACTTAAAGGACAAAACGATCCATTTGATGATTCTCGTCCCATGGGACGGCGACCGAGGTGCCCCGACAACTAAGTGAAATCCAGTCGGTCCTGGCGTGTTAGCTGATTGTTTGCGAGCCGGCGGGAAGCCGCTTCGTTAACCCGCCTCTTTAGCTCATTCCTTTCAAGAAAGGGTCCCCTATTAGACAGTAATCCCTCTCCGGTCAGTGTAGAGTTTGAGCAATTCTAGACGTGGGGTTTCACTTCTGAGGTTACTCGAAATTTTTTAAGTAAGCCTGCTTAAACCTCCTAATCTGTCCAACCCAAGGAGGTTGACATGCGAAAATTTACCGTGCTCCTAGCGCTCATGATCGCTTTTGGTCAATGGGGTTGCCAATTCCTTGGAACGGCGTCAGGGAACAAGACACCCGTGTTAGGCTACCGCTCTAACTCCCATTACCAGATGAACCAGGTGGAGGAAGATTATCGGGGTCAGAGAATAAGTCGTAGAGACTACGAGATGCGGAAGGGACAGGTAGAGTTCGGAGTTATCCTTTACTAGCAGGTTGCTAAAAAATCTAAGACAGCTGGGTCGGACCTGCAGCGTGTCGACACGTGTCAGACTTGCCTAAGTCTACTACCACCGTTGAGTGTGAGATGGGCGGTCTAGAAGATCTGGTAAGCTAATAAAGTTCGGCGAGTCGGACACAGGCCCAGAACCCGGGTAGCGGTTTTGCCAGAATTGGCGCCGTCTCATCTTCTCCGTGCTCGCGTACGGGCGGCTTTTTTCGCCGAAGCGGATCGTTTTGCCAAAGGCCGTCGGGCCGACGCTTTGCCGCCCAGCTTTCCACCCTTTAAGTAAGGCGATCTGTTTATTCCTTTGCCACGACCTGAACCTCCCGGTTTCTCGCCGCCGCCATAGATTTTATTCACAATCGCCCAAGCTCGTTGTGCGGCGCGTTTGGGACTATCTCCGCGCCGCTTATATCCTTCTTCAATATGCCTCGCTTGTCTGATCTGCTTCGGAGTGTATTTGGACTTGTCGCCTCTCGGCATGATGTCGCCTTCTCGTGAAGGTGTGACGTTCAAAAATTTTGTAGATTCGCCACGCCATCGTCACATGGCGACCGCCGATGCACATCAGGCCACCCGGGCTCGCTGCACTTTCTGATGCACTTTGTGCAAGCGGTCCTCAATGACTTTCCAATCCACGTTCGCGAAAAACGCATCTATGTATTTTGCGCGTTCGGCCGGCTTGTAATCGAGCAGGAAGGCGTGTTCCCAGACATCCATCACAAGCACCGGGTTGTAGCCGGCGACATTGCCGATCTCGTGCAATGAGATCCAGTGGTTGGACAGTCGATCGTTTGTCGGATCCTGATAGCAGATCGCCCAGCCGACGCCGCGCATCTTGCCGATGCCGGCGAAGTCGGCTTTCCATACGTCGTAATTGCCGAAGCTGGAAGTCGCGGCTTTAGCGAATGATGATTTTGCCGATGGTTGCCCGCCACCGTCGCGCTTGAGGTTTCCGAAGTAGTACTCGTGTAAAACCATGCCGTTGTATTCAAAACCGAGGCGGCGTTTGAGTTCGGAGTAGGCCGGCATTTCCTCTTGATCGACTTTGCCATCTTTCAGGATCGCGGCGATCTTTTCTTGAAGGTTATTGGTTTCCTTGACGTAGCCTTCATACAATTTAAAGTGCATCTCCAACGTTTGATCGGAAATTCCCTTGAGACCGCTCAGATTAAATTGTTTGGGTCGGTAAATTCGATTGCTCTCCATAATTATATCTCCGTGATAAATGACATCTTGATCGTTTGCATTGCAGCAAGGAAATCACTGTGGTGCATAAACTCCCGTTTAGGGCTCGCGGGTCAGCTTGGTTTTTGCCGATGGGGTAAGCGTGGCGTCATCGACACTTAATTCAGCTGCCAAAGAGATAGTCGTGGCAGCAGAAACAAACTCAGCACTGACACTATGAACAATCAAACGATGTGCCAATCCGTTCGTCGGAATATTCGTTTTAGTTCAAGTAGTTTAGCGGTGCCATGACTTTGCGCGGAAACCCTTGTCGGCTTTTTACCAACTAAACGAAGGGAAAACACACTTATATCAAAGCAATACGAGCATCGTCGTTTCGGCCACGAGGCAGTGCCGGCACCACGTACTCGGCGATGGCGCCAATCACATCAGAATTTCTCGTCACGGGAGTTTAGCAAAAAAGGCAAGACTCCGCTGTAAGATATTGAACATCGAGATATTCAACATCGACAGAATGATCGTCAATCGCAGCTTTTTATCGAGATAGGATTACGCCGACAATTTGTAAGAAAAACCCCTCTGCACCGCGTAAACCCGATGCCCGTCTAAAAACGACTAAACCACTCATTAAATAAGAGGATCGTTGATTTGTCGTTTCGTGGCACGACCGTTGCTCCAGTCGCTTACCACGAGTCATGGAAGCTGTGCCAGGATATACAGGACTTAGACTTAAAGGTGAACAAGGCATGCGGACAACGTCGTCGTTTGGGGATTTCTCGAGGCGCATCGCGCGGGCCATGGGGCAACCGGCCGCCTTCGGCACGGCGTTGGGGATCATCCTTATTTGGGCGGTGGCAGGGCCCATCTTCAAATTCAGCGATACTTGGCAACTTGTCATCAACACCGGGACGACGATTGTCACGTTTCTGATGGTCTTCTTGATTCAAAACACTCAGAACCGTGACGCCGAAGCGATGCAAATAAAATTGGATGAGCTGATACGCGCGATCGACCAAGCACACAATGCTCTTCTCAATCTTGAGGAGTTGGAAGAAAAGGACTTGGAACGCATACGCGCAAACTATTTGAAGCTGGCAGATCAGGCTCGCAACGAGTTGCGAGAGGAGGATTCAAACGCAACGGCGGTAAATCCCTAGACGGGATAGACGGCGCATCCGGAGGTCGAAACAATGCAAATCTATATCGCTCTGCAACCGCTGGTGGCGTTGATCGCGGGAATATTGATTCTAATGATTCCGAGGTTGTTGAACTACATCGTTGCCATTTATCTGATCATTACGGGAATACTCGGTCTGTTCAAAGTGTAGTATCTAACTGTTGAAAGAAAGGAGGGTCTGCAAATGTTAAATTGGGCGATAACTTTTCTTGTGATCGCGTTGATTGCCGGGCTTCTGGGACTTAGTGGAGTGGCCGGTGCAGCGACGCAGATCGCATGGATTTTGTTCGTGGTGTTTTTGGTTTTATTCCTGGTGGGTCTAGTGATGGGTCGCAGACCACCGGTCTAGAAGCGCCAGTAGGATACGTCGCGCTTCGAACGCGACAATCCTGATGGCGCGGGAAAGTGATTATCACACCCGCCGAAACAGTCTGCCACGCCAAGGTCTCGATCCCGTCCTTGTAAAAAAATTACCGGGAGTTTCGGGGTCGGGACCTCCTTCCTCGCCTGTTTGCCGAGCGATCACTGAAGGATCGGAAGGGCTTGTTTGGGTTTTTTGTTCACGTAGTCAATGGGCCTGTCGGTGCTTTTCATACGTTTCCATCTCACGGACGCCTTAAGCAAACTATTTTTTTCTTTAAGCCATTGGAACAAAACCGAACGAGATTCGCTCCCTCGAAAGGTCTTGACGATTGACATTTAAATTTGGCTCGCTAGTTGCACGAAAGAATTGCGACCGCTACCACACCCTATAGGTAGGTTAATAAATTATGCCATCATTCACGCTGCATGAACCGGCCGGGCAATTGACGGATCGAACCATCGATATTCATCGCGCGATCGTCTCGCTGATGGAAGAGCTTGAAGCGATCGATTGGTATAACCAACGCGCTGAAGCTTGTACAGATCCAGAGTTGCGGGGTGTCCTCGAGCACAACCGAAACGAGGAGATCGAACATGCTTCCATGACCCTCGAATGGATCCGGCGCAACGTTCCGAAGTTCGACGAAGCTTTGAAGTTATATCTGTTCACGAGCGGGGACATTACGACCATCGAGGAACGCGCAAAAACAGAAACAGAAGGAGACGAACCGGCCAAGCCGGAGCGAGGATACCTGCGACCTACCGTCGGAGATATGAAAGGAAGTTGATCATGGCGGACGAGAGATCACCGGGAATCATTACTTCAGAGTTGCTGACGCGCATCGAAGAAGCCGCGGTCGCCGCTGCGCGGGAAATCCTGAGCGGCAGGCGAATCGTGGAAGTCGATGGCCCTTACGGCATCGGTTTGACTACCGTCGAGGTAGGAAATGACGATCGATGTCGTGAGCCCGGCCCAGACGAGGCCAGCGCGGTGGTCAGCCGGGCGCTATCGGTTCCGATGATCTATCGCCGTTTTACAATCTCAAAGCGGCGAATCGCGGCGTTTCAAGAGCTAGGAGTGACCATTAAATCTCAAGGCCGCGGAAGACGCGGCTCAAGCTGTCGCTGAGCGCGAAGAAGAATTTGTCTACCAAGGCCAGACGGATTTTCATCTAGGAGGATTACTGACAGTCGAGGGCCGGCAAACTGTAAAAGCCGGGAATTGGCGTAACGTCGATGAAGTGCTCGACGACGTCATCACCGCCGTGAACGCGTTGGACGGCAAGGGTTACCGCGGTCCCTATGGGCTCGCACTGGCGCCGGAACTTTATAACAATCTTTTCCGCCGATATCCCGGGTCCGACCTTCTTCAGATCGAGCATCTCAAGCGACTTTGCACGCGCGGTATCGTCAAAGCGGCCATCGAGGGATGCGTGTTGGTGGCCCGGGACGTGGGGTCGATCGTTCTTGGTCAGGACTTACATATCGCCCATCTTACCTCGGACGCCGCGCACGAACACTTCGCCGTCAGCGAATCATTGGTCTTAAAGATCGAAGCGCCCGATCGCCATCTGCACGATCCTGGGTGAATCCAAAAAAACTTCCGAGAGACGCAAGTGAAAAGCGAAGGCCGGATGGGTTGAGCACATCAACGACAGGAGACAATCCGTGATGGACCAAAAAAATACGCTCGTTGACCCGAGCACGATGTTCAAGACGCCGCAAGAAGTAGTCGAAAGAAACGACATGTCACGTGATCAGAAGATCGAAATTCTTCGACGATGGGAATACGACATGCGAGAGCTTCAAGTTGCCGATGAAGAGGGGATGTCGCCCGCGGGTCCACAGTCGATTACCCTCGATGCGGTCTTGAAAGCTCTCAGTTCATTGGGCGCGGGTGCGGATGTCGAGCACTCAGCCCCAACGAAACAACGCGGCAGTTAAGCAACGGATCGTTTACCGCTAGTCCCACCAGCTATCTCAACAAGAGACTGGCTAGAGCCGATTCGAAATCCATTTTGACGCAGCGTGAGTGTCGGGTCAAAACCTTAGATTTCTACTTCAATTGTAGGAGATCATCCCCCAAACGAACTGTTCTTCAATGACAGGGCGCATCTAAGTTGCGAAATGAACGAACGTTTTGGTGTTGGCACCGTCTGTGCGTTGATAGAGATCAAGTGCCGAAATGATTAAGTACCGAGAAATTGACCAATTCGATGGAGTCATCTTTGATTCTTCTGTAAATGATGCTTCGCGAGCCATCGGCAAGGAAAGCCCCACAAAAAAAGGAGAGTGACGCCATGCTGCGAAGAATGAAAGACCTGAAAGGCCTCTCAATAGGCGCTAAAGACGGCGACATCGGCGAAGCTAATGACTTTATTTTTGACGACAAGGCGTGGACGGTTCGTTACTTGGTCGCCGATACGAGTCGTTGGCTGCCGGGCCGTAAGGTTCTTATCTCACCCATTGTCGTCGACGAACCGGATTGGCAAGGCAAAAGACTCCCGGTTCTGCTGACTCAGGAAGAAGTGAAAAACAGTCCCGACATCAGTATGGACGAAGCGCTCTCGGCCCAAGATGAAATCAAATATTACAATTACTACGGTTGGCCTTACTATTGGGCGGGCGACGCCACATGGGGTCCAGTGGCTCTACCCCAGGATCTGATGGCCGAAGCGATCGACAAGCGGATCGCGCTCACTCATGAGATCAACAAGTCGCACTTGAGAAGCATGAAGGATGTCGCGGGTTACACCCTTCAGGCCACCGACGGCGAAATCGGCCACGTGGATGATTTCATCCTCGACGATGAGTCTTGGTCGATTCGATACATCGTTGTCGACACGCGAAATTGGTGGCCGGGGAAAAAGGTGCTCATTGCTCCGCCATGGATCGCGCACGTCGATTGGAAGAATTCAAACGTCTACGTCAACTTGTCGCGAGAATCGATACAGAGCAGTCCGGAATTCAATCCCAACAGTCTCGATCGCGCTTACGAGACGCAACTCCACAAACATTACGGTCAGGAAAACTATTGGTGGTGTTGACGGGAGAGAAAAGAAACAGCGGCTAAAAGCAAGGAGGGGTTTCGCATGAATAAGGAACAATTCAAAGGGAGCTGGCAACAGTTCAAAGGCGAGGTCAAGAAGAAATGGGGTCAATTGACCGACAATGATCTCCTGGAAGCGGAGGGCAACTACGACAAGTTTTTAGGCGTCGTTCAAAAGAGGTACGGCGATAAAAAAGAAGAAGTGACGCGTTGGACGGAAGATTGGCACGAACGGAACGCCGTGGCCTCCCGAAAAGCAACGGAATCCAGGAATCCAATGTAAGCGGTTCAAGAACAAAAACAGAAACTGGAGGAAGACGATGGAGAAGAAAATTGTTGCATCGCTCTTCGCCGGGGTGGGGATGCTGACCTTGGCCGGAATGAGTTACTCGCAAAGCTTGCCTCCGACGACTCCGGAGCGAGCAGAGCGGGGTATGGAAAATCAAAGCACTAGCGCAAAGCGCGCCAGCGGCGAAGTCACGTCGATTGACCCGAAGGCCGGCAAGGTGGCTGTGAAGACCGGCGAGGAGGAGCTCAATCTCAGTGTTCAGGGGAGCTCCGCCAAAAAGTCCCTCGACTCGATCAAGGTTGGGGACAAGGTGAACGTTTCCTATCGAGACCAAGGCGCAATTTTGATTGCGGACTCGATCAGCAAGACTGGAATGTCGAGAGAGGGTTCGAAATCTTCGAAAATCAATTGAGCGAGCCAATGTGCGGGGCCGCATCGGCCCCGCACATTGTTGCATGGAGGCCACTGGTGATTCGAAAGCTTCTGTCCGGCGAATACCGTCTCTACTCCCGCAAGAAGGACAGAGAAACCGGCAAACGTAAAAATCTAGGCACGTTCAAAACCCGTACGGCGGCGGAAAAACACGAGCGTGCGGTACAGTATTTCAAGCGCCACGGGTAAAACCGGATTCGATGGCGCAGCTGAAGTCGAACTCAAACCCCCCTTTGTCCCCTTTTTCAAAGGGGAATTTTCTCTGTGCGGTTCTCATCCCTCTTTGTCAAAGAGGGGAAGGGGAGATTTTCCAGACGGAATAGCGCGGCAATTTTAACGCAAACTTTCAGGACCAGGATACTGGATAGAATTCACTAAAGTTGAAGTCACGACGACACCTGGAGTTCAGGTCAATGCCCACCCGGTGTTGCCAAAACACGCAGCCGGTGTGGAGTGGACTTCACGGGTCGCCAGCGGAGGACTAGGTCTTAAGCAGCAATTGTTTTCAGCCTCCAACCAAACCAAAAAACAACCAAGGGAAATAGTATGCAAGCAATCACCGGTATTTTTACTTCGTTCGACGCTTCGCTACGCAGCGCCGAAAAGCTGCGCGCGCACGGTATCGCGGACGAAGGCATAAATTTCTTAACTCCCCACGCGTCGGATTTGGAACTCGATTTGGTTCCTTCGACCGAAGGCGAGCAACCTGGCATGGGGAAGGCGGTCGGTGGTGTGGTCGGTGCAGCCGTGGGAACGGCCCTGGGCGCCCCTCTCGGCATGGCGGTCACAAGCGCGATCGTTCCGGGTGTGGGACCCGCCATTGCCATCGGACTTGCGGCTTCTGCGTTACTGGGAATCGGCGGCGCCGTCGGAGGCGCCGCGGCGGGCGGCAGTTTGGAAAACGCGCTGACCGAAGGTTTGCCCAAGGACGAGATATTCGTCTACGAGGACGCGCTGAAGCAGGGACGGACGGTCCTGATCGCTTTTGCCGAAGATGACAATCAAGCCGCCGCTGCGCGTGAGATTTTCGCGAGCAACGGAGCGGAAAGCGTCGACGAGGCGCGCGAGCAATGGTGGGTCGGTCTGCGCGACGCGGAAAAAGAGCATTATGTCCAAGCAGGAGGGGATTTTCCGCAGGACGAACGAGAGTATCGATCTGGTTTTGAATCGGCGCTCCTGCCGCACACGCGCGGCAGTTCGTATGACGAAGTGTCGGAACACCTGAGGGTGCTCTATCCGGAGATCTATCGTAAGGATGCTTTTCGTCGCGGCTACGAACGCGGACAGCGCTACTATCGTGGTTCAGCGAATTCTCCGGGATGATGGCGAATTCTTCAGGTGCCGGACAAACTGGCGGAAGACGATAGAGTGAGGGCTCCGCTGTCGACATCTCCAACGATAGAATCCGCACCCTTGGCGTAGACGTGATGTGACCTTCGCTATTCCCAGACGGAATCAAAAGATTTTGCGCAGGCGCCGCGATGAGATTCGCTTTATTCTAGCACGGCAAGAATCCGCCGCATTTTTAATGTACGTCCAAGTGAATACACCGCGCGGCTTGGTGTTTGTCCAGCGACCCCAGGACGGGGAATTCCGCTCCGGAAACCGGATTCAACGAGGCTAACTCGACAGTCAATCCATGCTCGCCATAACGAGGCATCGTTTTTCACAGATTGATCGGCACTCACGCTCAACAGGGCGAAACTCGATCGGCCGCTCGTCGATGTGCCGGCGTTCCGCGGGCGAGGCTGCGGAAGCAAGCGATTGTCAGGGGTGAAAATAAGTTTCAGAATACCGATATGGATAGAGTGTCTCGCGTCGTTATAATCGGCGGCGGCTTTGGCGGCCTTGCTGCCGCTCAGTCGCTCCGCGGCGCGCCGGTTCAGGTGACGCTGATCGACCGACGCAATTTCCACCTCTTTCAGCCGCTTCTTTACCAGGTCGCGACCGGATGGCTCTCTCCGGCCAACATTGCGTCGACGTTAAGGGCAACGCTCAAACGCCAGCGGAATGCTCGGGTCCTATTGGCCGAAGTGATCGATATCGATGTAAAAAAACACCGCGTTTCGCTCAGTGATGGCTTCGTGGAGTACGATATCCTCATTGTCTCAACCGGCTCGCGCCATCACTATTTTGGCCACGACGAGTGGGAAAAGATCGCCCCGGGCCTCAAGACCGTCGAAGACGCCACCGAAATCAGGCGGCGTATCTTCAGCGCGTTCGAGGCTGCGGAAAGAGAAAGTGATCCGGAAAAACTCGAAGCCTTGCTGACCTTCGTCATCGTCGGCGGCGGACCCACTGGCGTCGAGTTGGCCGGCGCCCTCGGAGAAATCGCGAACGATACTCTGACGCATGATTTCCGCAGCATCGACCCATCCAAAGCGAGAATTTTATTGATCGAGGGCGGCGATCGGATTCTTCCTGCGTATCCACCTCAGCTTTCAACCAAGGCGGCAATCTTTCTGAGTGAATTGGGAGTGAGAGTCGAAGTTAGGGCCGTTGTGACTGAACTTCATCGGGAATCCGTCACGGTCAAGCGCGGCGAGATCATCGAGCGCATCCCGTGCCGTACCGTTATTTGGGCCGCCGGCGTGCAGGCTTCCTTTCTTGGCCAAGTGCTCGCCAAAACGACCGGTGCCAGCGTGGATCGCATAGGCAGGATTATCGTCGAGCGCGACCTTAGCATCCCCGGTTACCCCGAAGTATTTGTGATCGGAGATCTGGCCAACTATTCTCACCAAGACGGGAAACCACTTCCCGGCGTGGCACCGGTCGCGATGCAGCAAGGTCAATACGTCGCGCGAATTCTTCAGAGCAAGATGGCGCAGAGAAACGTCACGCCGTTCATTTACCGCGATCGCGGCAGCATGGCGATGGTCGGGCGAGCATCAGCGGTTGCGGACATGGGTAGAATTCACTTTGCCGGATTCTTTGCCTGGCTGATGTGGCTGTTTGTGCATCTCATGTACCTGGTCGAATTTGAAAACAAGGTCCTGGTCCTGGTGCAATGGGGCTGGTATTATTTCAGCCGCAACCGCGCAGCGCGATTGATTACCGGTGAATCGGCGAGCGTTTTGACGCCCGACTGCAGTGACACCGACGAATCATTGGATCCTCCTAAACGCAAGGTCGTTTAAGACAGTGAGGTGTATTTACGGCTCCGGACGTTTCACGAGCCAACCGTGAGTCGACGACGATAAGATTACTCCGGTCAGCGCCTTCGAATTGCTCGAACCCCTCCAACTCGCTCAGCTCAACTAAATGCAAGTGATAGGATTTGCGGCGTTATAAAGTGGATTCGCTACCTTTGTCGCCACGGCAAGACCACGACCTCGGTGGGTGTCGGCAGTTCCGGCTTGGAAATTTTCAAAATCGGGGTGTTCAGAGTTTTCACTCTTGCCATTCCGTGAACGTAGTCTTGCACCGCTTGCTCCCACCAAAAGTGCATGGGAATGGCGATCTTTGGGTTCACCAGCTTGGTAAGCTCGCGCGCTTCGCTCGGCGTGACCGTGTAGTAGCCGCCGGCGATGGGGACGAGCAAGATATCGATCTTGCCCATCATCTTGAGTTGATCGGGCGTCGGGATATGGCCGAGATCGCCCAGGTGGGCGATGCAGACGTCGTCGACGCGGAAGACGAAGATGGCGTTTTTGCCACGCTGCATACCTTGGCTTTTATCGTGATACGCGGGGACGACGTAAACCGAGACGTCGCGAATCGTCGTCGAAATTTTCTGCCACTCGCCGCCCGTCGGTGTGAGCCCATGAAGAATCACCGGGGTGCCGGGTGCCATATGGACGCTGCTGTGCGGGCCGTGGCGGTGACTGGCGGTCACGATATGCTGCGGCAAAGTCGGCTGCGGCAAATCAAAGGCGCCGTGCGGGTCGGTAAGGACGCGCGTGCCTTTCGAAGACGTGATCTGAAAGGTCGAATGGCCCATCCACTCCACCGTTACCGGCGCGGCGGCGCTCGCGGCCGCGCGGTAAATTCGGCCTTGGACCATGTCGAGTTCGTGGCAGAAGGCGAGGACGCTCGCTGGTATCGCAGAAAGTACGATTACCAGGGCCAACGATGTTAGTCTCACTTTCGCATTCATTGTTTGAGGTCCCCGCGCGCGATTTAGATTGCCGGATGGGGTTTGTCGGGGCAATCCTGCGTGATTGCCTGTACGGAGGGCAGACACATCGGCCTGCCCCTACGATCATATCAGGCCCCACTTTCTTCTCATCCACCACTCGACGCTGAGCAGAGCGAGAATGACGCCGAACGGCCACAGGTTACTCCACAGCCGGGTCTGGCGCTGTTCGACGATCTCGGATGGCGCGATGGTTTCAAGTCTGGCGGCGATTTTCTCGAAACTCTTTTCGTTCCAGTCATTGATCGAGAGGTATTCGCCTTTGCTTGACTCGGCGATTTTTTTCAATAAATCAGGACGCGGCAAGCCATCGTCGGTTTCACCGTAGGAGAACGCCGCGGTAAAGCTGGTTTTGTCTTTGCCCAGAGTTTTCCCGCCGGCGCTGGCCTCGGCCTCGACCCGATAGGTGCCCTCTTTAGTCGGGATGAAATCGCCGCTGTATTCGCCCTCCTCGCTGTCGGGACCCGTGGATACGAGCGTCGGCTCGCCGTCGGGACTAAACACTCGAAGTTGGATCGATGCCTGGCGCGTCGGCGTATAGTCGTCGTTCAAGACTTTCAGTTTGATCGCTACCTTTTCCCCCGGTTGCGGGGTCGCGACCGGATACAGCTGCACCTGTTCGAACGACGGCTCTTGCGCGAGCCAACGCACGGCCTGACGAACGAGCTTCAAATGATTTTGCGGCGTTTCTTTTTTACCGACGGCGATGAAGTTCCAGCGCCAGGCGTCGTCGGTCATCAGCGCCAAAGTTCGTCCTTTGCCGAAGCGGCCGATGGCCAGCAGCGGAGCGTTGCTCTGCGTGCCGTTGCCTTCGGCAGTGAGCAGAGTTTCACCGCGCACGCTGCGCACTTGATTCAATCCGGTCAGCGCAGGCAGTTTGCTCCAGGCCTCTTCGTTGGTTTTCGGATCGGGCAGCAGGCGCGTTATCGGATGGGCTTTGCCGGCGGCCGTCAACGCCGCATGCACCGCTGCCGCCGCGATCTGATAATTGCCCTTGCCGTCGAGCTCGACGGGCAGCACTTCGCGCAGCGCGCTGTCGCCGTAGCCGCCGCTGTCGAACGCGCGCGAGCCGCCGAGCATGGCGAGCCCGCCGCCGTCGCGCACGAAATCCCGCACCCGTTCCAGATAAACCGGATTGAAATAAGCGCGGTGCGAAAAATCATCGAAGACAATCACGTCGAAATTCTTCAGTTCTTCGAGAAAAATATCATCGATGGGAAAGGGAATCAGACTCAACTGGTTCTCCGGCACGTCGACCGTGTCGGTCGGCGTGCGCAGAAACACGAAAGACACGAGCTCGATCAGCGGGTCCTGCTTCATCGCCATGCGCAAAAATCGATAGTTCCATGCCGGCGAGCCGGACAAGAGTTAGAACGCGGATCTTGTCGCGCTGCACCTCGACTTTGAATTCCTTGTGGTTGTTCTGGGTGATTTGTTCGCTGGGTTGGGCCGGAATGCTCACGGAAAAAGCCGTGAGTGCCCAAATCTTTCGGCGTGAAGCTGAGCGTGACTTTCTGCTCGAACGGGTCGGCGTCGATGGCGATGGCGCGAGTCGTGATGAGATTTTTGCCGCGATTGAAATACAGCGGCACGGATCTGCCCTTCATGCCAGAGGCTTGGATCGTGAGATCGATCTTGAATTCGCGGCCGCGAAAAGCGAACTCCGGCGCGCCGAGCTTGGCGATGCGCATGTCGGTAAAACCTTCGGTGTCGCCGACGCCGACCGTAAATACCGGCACCGGCAGCGGCGCCGCGCCATCGACAGATTGTCTCTCACCGTTGGTGATGCCGTCGCTGAAAACGACGATGCCGGACTGCGCGCGGCGCTGTCGCGCGCGACGTGCTGCAGCAATTCCACGAGCCGCGTGCCCGGATCCTGCGGCTTCAGACCGCGCCAGGCTGCCCGGCGCGATGGGTTCCAAGCTGGTGCCGAAGCGAATCACGCGAAGATCGTAATCGCGATTGAGTTTTTGGATCAGCGGCGTCTTGGCCGCCTTCGAGTTTTCTCGAACGAGATCGAGCCGGCTCTGCGCCGTTTTGTCGCCTGCGCGCGGTCTTGGCGCTCGCGGGAAATCCCATGCTTTGCGAGGTGTCGATGAGCAACGTAAGCGGCCGGCGCAATTTGCTCACGCGCTTGTCGATCAGTGCCGGACCGAGCAAGAAGAAAAGCAGTCCGGCATAAACGCACAGCGCGGAGACAGCGTGAGAAAAATCGGTCTGGCCCGAGCGGCAGGCGCTGTCGCAAACCAATAAATTGCTGCACCAACAGCGCGCGGTCGCGCCGAGACCGACGAGCGCGACCAACCACCACGGGCAAAGCGCCGATGAGATAGAGATCTTTCATCGCTTACCTGGTGAGCCGCTTGCGAATGAACGGGACGTGGATCAAGTCCTCTTTGTAGTTCTCCGTCATGGCGTAAAGAATAAGATTGATGCCCAGATGAAAGGCGTCTTTACGCTGCGCTTCGCCGCCGGGAGTGCAGGCGTTGGTCCATTTGCCGACTTGGTCGCGCTCCCAGGCGCCGCCGAGATCATTTTGGCAATAGATCACCGGCGTGGAGTTGCCGACGCGTGATCCCTTCGAGAGTCGGGACTGACGATGCGCACGCCGCCGATGCGGCGCAAGAGATAATAGCTGCGCAGCGCGGCGTGACCCGGACGGCAGGCGCTTGAATTCGTTGCCGGGAAATATCCGCTGCATCTCGCGGCGCACCGCCTTGTCGAAGCCATAGCCTTGCTGGCCGAGCGCGTCGTCGATCAACAGAAAGCCGCCGTAGGAAAGAAAACGGCGCAGAGTTTCGATTTCTTCTTGGCTGAACGGATCAAATTCGTATTTGCCGGCCAGATAGAGAAACGGATAGTTGAACAGATCGCCGATCGGCCGAGCGTGACTTCGTGCCGGCGCGCTGGCGGCTTCGACGCTGGTGCGCGCCATCAGCTCTTCCATCAGCGGCGTCACCGACAGCGGATGGGGATTCCAATCGCCGCCGCGGTACTTGATCTGGGCAAAGACGAACTGCAGGCGTTGTTTGTCGGCTGGCTCGGCGGCCCGATCAGGCTCGGCGTAAGGCCCGCGCCCAAAAGGCCTTGTGAAAATAATCGGATGAATTTGCGGCGATTCATAAAAATTCAAAGTTAGAAATTGAAGTTAAAAGACTCCACGGTCATTGTTTGATTTTGCCTTTTCAATTTTTAGTTTATTAAAACCGCTGTCCCAACCAACCTTCCATCAGCAAAGTTACAATGAGCAACGCCAGCAAAGGAAGGGCGAGATCGGTGCGCTTGCCGCCTTCCTTGAGCGCATCGACGGGAATGACTTCGGCGCGGATCGGGCTGAGCTTGGCCTGCAGCTCGCGCGCGCTGATTTCATCCAAGCGTGATTCGAGGAACGGCGGATTGACCGCGTACATCTGCGGCGCGCCGGCGTTCTTCTCGCCGCCGGCGGGCAGGGATAAACGGTAGATGCCGGCGCGGTCGTTTTCCTCGATGGTAGCGACGGCGCGGTCTTTCGCGGCGGCGATGGCGACCTCGGCGGCTTGCTTATCGGGCTTGGTCACGCGCAAGTTTTTACCGACGAGAGTCGGCGACAGTGCTATTTCCTTGGCGGCGCCGACGGCGATACCGCCGTCCAGAACACCGCGCTTGCCGCCGGCGAGATACTGCGCAAGCGATTGGATCAACGGCAGGTAGACGGTCTTCAACGGAAGATCGGTCCAGTCGCGATCGGCGGAGGAGGTCATCATGAGGACTTCGTCCAGCGCCGACTTTTTGTTCCAGCAACAAAGCGGTCGCCGTTTGCCAGCGTGATCAACGGCGCCTGACCTCCGGCAGTGGTGCGAAAGTAGCCCCAAACGCGCGTCGACTTTATGGATTCCTCGAGGATCGGATCGGCAAGGATCTGCAGCGCCGGATGCTTGGCAGCGTATTTGCCGATTTTATCACCGCTCGCTTCGGGGGCGAGTTTTTTTTCGCCGAGCTGGCCGGGCAGATCACGAGCGATTTTTTGACTGTAGCTGTCCGCTTGAAACTTGTCTCCGGCAAAAATCAACACGCCGCCGCCCTGGCGGAGAAAATTCTGCAGTTTCGCCGTAAAGCTATCCGGCAGTGTCGCCACGTTGCAGAGAATCAATACTTGGTAGCCGTCCAGTGTCGCCGTGTTCAGGCCATCGGGAAGTATCACTGTCGGAAGAAAAATGCGACGTGTCGCGTTCGCCGGAGGGACTGAGCGCGCGGCTCAGAAAAAAAGTCTCGCTTTGAACCAGCGAGGTTTGCGGATCGCCTTCGACGACGAGGACTTTCAGCTTCTCTTGCGCATCGAGAGTGAAGTTCGTCGTCGGGTTGCCGGCGAGGCCGGCTTTTTTGAGCGTGACCTGGCCCGAATGGGCACCCGGCTGACTGAGCCGGGTTTGAAATCTCAATGAAGCTTCCGACTTTCCCGGCACGGAAATGAGTTTTTGTTCCTTGTTTTGGCCGTCGATGCTGAGCTGGGCGAGGACCTCTTTGAGCTCGCTCTCGCCGAAGTTCGCCACCGTGACGTCGATCTGTAGCGGCAGATTGGCGCCGACGCCCGGACTGCCGAGGCGGATTTCTTTGATGCTGCCGTTCGGCGGCGTTTGCTTGCGGTCGACGTGTATCAATTTAAACGGTATCGATGGGTCGACTTGTTTCAGCCCGGCGATGGAAAACTGGTCCCACCCGGTGAGCCCCATATCGCTAATGAAGCGGATTTCCTTTTGACCCGCCGGCACGTTCAATAATTCGTAAGCCTTGCCAAGCGCCGCCTCCAGATTAACGGTGCCGTCGGCGATTTCGATGGCGTCCAATTCTCTGAGCAAGACGTCTTTCTGCGCTTTCAGGCGGAACGGTTCCTTGCCGGTGATGTTGGTCGGAATAATCGCGGCGCGGTCGTCGTCGTTCAGCGCTGAAATCAATAACCGGGCGGCATCCTTGGCTTGCTTGAAACCGTTGCCGTCACCGCTCCAGGTCATGCTCAGCGAATTGTCGAGCAAGAGGACCAACGATACGGGACCGCCGCCGGCGAACAGCCCGGCGCCAGTCTGAAAAATCGGATTGGCGAGCAACAGCGCGAGAAACACGACTGCTAAAGTTCGCAGCGCCAGCAGGAGCCAATGGCGTAGACGGTAACTGCGGGAAATGCGTTTTTGCGAGAGCAAGATAAAGCGCACCGCGGGGAAGCGAATTCGTTTCAGCTTGCGCCGGTTCAGCAGATGAATCAGGACCGGCAGTGAAGCGGCCAGGAGACCAAACAAAAATAACGGGTAGAGAAAGAAAACCGACATCGGCGCCTTAGCCCCTCCAGCTCAAGTAACTGGCCAAGGCTTGGTCCAGCGGTGTCGCCGTCGAGATAATTTGATAATCGATGGTGTTATCGCGGCATTGTTTGCGCATGTCGTCGATGAACTCCTGCACGACTTCCTTGTAGGTCGTTCGGATGGCGCGCGGATCGGCGATCACCTGAAGGTTCGCCGCTTCCAGATCTTCGAACAAAATATTGCCATCGAAAGGTAGCTCGATCTCGGCTTGGTCGAGCAGGTGAAAGACGATGACGTCGTTGCCCCTGAAACGAAACTGGCGCAATCCCTTGAGTATCGCCTCGGGCTCGTCGAGCAAATCGGAAACCAAAACGATCAGGCCGCGCCGCTTCACTTGGCCGGCGATGTCTTCGAGGATCTTTCCGACGTTGGTTTCGCCGGCGGCGCCGCGCTTTTCCAAAGCGCCAAGGATTTGCGTTAGGTAGTCACGCTTGGCGCGTGGCGGAATAAAGGATTCGATCCGGTCCGAGAAGGTGACAAGGCCGGCGGCATCTTGCTGTTTGAGAATAAGATAGGCCAGCGACGCAGTGAGCGTGCAGCCGTAATCGAACTTCGTAATTCCATCGGAGGCGTAATTCATCGACGCGCTGGCGTCTAGGAGCAAATAAGCGCGCAGGTTGGTTTCGTCTTCGTATTCTTTGATGAAATAGCGGTCGAATTTGCCGAGGGCCTTCCAATCGATGCGGCGAATTTCATCGCCGGGCGAGTACTCGCGGTGCTCTTCGAACTCGACGCTGAAGCCTTTGGCGCGGCTGCGGTGAATGCCGGACATCAGACCTTCGACGACCCAACGGGCGCGCAGGGCGAGATTCGAAATCCCGGCGAGAACTTTGGGATCGAAATAGTTTTTGTCGCCGTTGGGCATGGCTTTATTCTATCGTCGAGGATCGAGAAGCGAAGATCGATGATCGCTATTCTCTATCCTCCATCTTCGAATTCTTCACCGTCATCGGTCTGCCAAATTTCTACCACCGGCGTTTCAGATAATCTAGCCAACCGCGCCAACCCTTGTTGTGCCCTTGATAAGTTGGATTTCGTGCGCAGAGCTCGACATAGCTGATGATTCCCTCGTCCGCGTTGAGCGCCAAAAGCACCTGGCGTTGAAAGGCCAGACATTGTTTTTCCGCCTCGGTGCCCGTCCAACTGTCGGCTTGCGGTTGCTTGCCGCGCGTCGCGCTGCTTGGCCCCCGAATAAAGCTCGGCGTGATAGGCGTCGTGGGCGATGGCGCCGGCATACCACGCCGGGGAATGGCTCCACGTCGGTTTCCCGACGAGAAAAGTGGGGCTTTCCGCCGCCGCTTTCATGCCACTGCGGCGGGCTTGACGAATGATCTGAACATTGTCTCGGATGATTTGGAACTGGGCGAGGGGAAAGAGCAGGGCGAGGGCGTGCCTGGTTCGGAGCCGGAACTCGGCATTGCCGCGCACTTCAATCCCATGGACGAAGTCCGACTTGGAACGCATTAAAAATTCCAGATTAAGACTCCAGATCTCATATGGAATTTGGAATCTGCAATCTGGAATGACGGCTTTACCGAACCGCTCTGCCGTCCGCCGAGGGTTTTATATCGGTCAAAAGACGATTGATGATATCGACGGAAGCAAGCCCTTCGCCTTGAGCCTTGAAGTTGGGCACGATGCGATGGCGCAGCACGGAGGGGGCTAGCGCCTGGATATCTTCGATCGAAACCGCGTAGCGGCCTTGCAAGATCGTGCGCGCCTTGGCGCCGAGGATCAGATATTGCGAGGCGCGCGGGCCGGCGCCCCATTCGACGTAGTCTTTGACGTACTGCAAAGCATCGGCGCTCTGCGGCCGCGAACGCTGCGCCAGTGAGACGGCATAGGAAACGACAAATGGCGACACCGGCACCTTGCGCACCAGCTCTTGATAATGCAGGATCGCCGGCCCATCCATAATTTTCTGCGGCGCCGGCTTGCCGGTGGAGGTCGTCTGCATGACGATCTGCACTTCGTCTTCAAAGTTTGGATAGCGAATCTCCACGTTCACCATAAATCGGTCCAGCTGCGCTTCGGGAAGCGGGTAGGTCCCTTCCTGTTCGATGGGATTCTGCGTCGCCAGGACGAAAAACGGCAGATCGAGCGGAAACGTGGTGCCGCCGGCCGTGACCTTGTATTCCTGCATCGATTGTAAAAGCGCCGCTTGCGTCTTGGGCGGTGTCCGATTGATTTCGTCAGCGAGCAAGATGTTCGTGAAAATCGGCCCTTTGAGAAACTGAAAGGCGCGCCGGCCGGTGGCGGCGTCTTCCTGTAAAATGTCGGTCCCGGTGATGTCGGAGGGCATCAGGTCGGGTGTGAACTGGACGCGATTGAAGTCGAGATCCAAAATCTCGGCGAGCGTGCTGATCAACAATGTCTTCGCCAATCCCGGCACGCCGACGAGCAGACAGTGTCCTCTAGCGAAGAGGGCAATCAGAACTTCTTCGATGACGTGGTCCTGGCCGACGATGACCTTGCGAATCTCGCCCAGCATGCTGTCGCGCTTGGTCGCGAACTCTTCGATCTCCGCGATCTCGTGTTGCTGCATCTCCGTTGCTTCCATGGTTTTCCTTCTAAATCGATTAATGATTACCGGTCATGAGTCTATCGAGACTCGCCTTGGCGAGCCGGGCTTTTTCCTGCTCCCCGAGAGCGGCGTAGGCATCGCCGAGCAAACGGTAGATAAGCGGGATTAAACGGGTTGATCTGAATCGCTTCCTCAAGCGCGCTGCGCGCTTCCTTAAAATTCTTGGTCGCAAGCTGGGCACGGCCCAATTGGATGTAGGCGTTGACGTTGTCCGGGTCGACGTCGAGGGCTTGTTGAAATAGCGGGAGCGCCGCGTCGGGGCGATTCGTCTCGATCATCACCCGGCCGAGTTTGTTCAAGATGATCGGCGAGTGCGGGCTTGCCTGCAGGGCGCGCTGGTATTCGCTGGCGGCGGCGGCGGTGCGACCCTTGCCGAGCAGTTGGTCGGCAAGATGGGTGCGGTTGCGCGCCACCGCCGACTGGATTTCGCGCAATTCCACCACGTCTTCGTCTTCCCGTTGGTCTTTCTTGACCTTCAGTTTGCGCACGCGGCTGCCTTCGATTTCCTTGAGCCCTTTGGTTTTGAGAAAACCTTTCCATTTCGCTTCAAACGCGTCGAAAGACATGCCGTAGACCTTTTCAATCGCTTCGGGCGTGGGCTGGTCATTTAAAGTCGCGAGGAGTTCACGCACGCCGGCTCCGCCCTTGCTCTGGTTGATGAAGTCGATCGCTGAAGCGGCCTCGGCATAGGCCAGTTGGACTTGCTCCGGAGTGTCGAGGTGGATGAGCGACGGTTCCATATTTTTGAAGCCGACGAACTGATTTTTTGCCAGAGCTCGAACCAGCAAAGTTTGGTTCGCCGGCGTCAAATAATCCTCGGCGGCCTCCTTTGCCGGCGCCGCCTTGCGCCAGCGGGTTTCATAAAAGCGCGCCATGCCCTCGTGCAGCCAGATCGGCGCCTGATTCCTGGTCAACCCCACGATCGCATAGTGGACATATTCGTGGCTCACCGAATCCAGCCAGCGGTAGCCGAAACTCAAGGCGCGCGGCGAAATGATCATGAGCTTGTTGAATTTGCAAATGCCGACCGCGCCGGTTTCCTCGATATCTCGCAACGACAGCGTCGAGATCGCGTTAAAACTCGTGGCGTCGGGTGCGATCTCGACGCGGATCTTTTCTTTCGGTTGATAGCCGAGCTCAGCGCTGATCGCGGCGTAGCTTTTTTCCAGCGCCTCGAGCGCATGCGGTACCAGGATGCCGTCGCGCTTGTCGTCGACAAACAAGACGAAATGGGCGCTCTCGTGGCGCTTGAGCGATTTGTGAACGTCGACGGTGAGCTGGGTCAGCAGCTTTAGCGCTTGCCGTCTTTGATTCGTCGAGTCGATGGCCAGGGCGCGATCGAAGACGGTCAACGCGTCGGCATAACGACCCTGGTAGAATTTTACCCGGGCATCGAATTCGAGCGCGGCGGCTGATTTGGGCTCTTCTTTGAGCGCCTTCGCGGCGAATTCTTCGGCTTGGGTCAAGCGCCACGCGTCCAGCAGCTCTTCGCCGGCCTTGAATTTCGGATCGGCCTCGGCCGCGGGCGAGTGCCTTGCCAGCACGAAAAAAAACAATAAAACGGAAACCAGGGAAACTCGGTACTTCAAATCGGAATCACTCGGAGAGATTTTTGAAATAGCGCTCGATCTGCTCTTTCATCTGCGGCGGCACGCCTTGCTTGAGCGACTCGAGAATTTCTTCGCGGAAATTTCGCGGCGCCTTGTACTCGTCTTTCCCCGGGAGGTGAAATTTCTCGGTGTCCAGGCCGGTGAAACCGCTTTCGATATCGAACTGAGGAAACTGCGGCATGCCGGGGAGCGGCGTCATTTGTCCATAGGGGAGAAAACGTCCCTGGCGGAACAAGCGCGTGATCGGCATATTGCCGAGCTGGCCGCGTTGCGCCATCTGTTGCATCGAAGATTGCATCTGCTGCTGGGACTGCGACAGACGATCGAGCGCCGATTGCTCCGGCGGCACCGCGCCACGGGAATCGAGTTGCCCCAGGCGGTTTTGCGCGCTGCCCATGGACTTACCGGCCTCACCGATGTTTTGCACGATTTTGGGATCGAGCTGGGGAAAGAGCTGAAAGAGCGATTCCAACTTCTCGTGCAGCTCCTCCGTGCGCTCCTTCAGGACGTCCTGGCGGTGCGCGAGGTCGCGCAATTCGCGTTTGTCGGAATCGGAGAGCGCACGCGCCGGCTCGTTGATCAGGGCATCGAGCTCCGATTTTATGTCATCGAGGCTTTTCTCGGCGCGTTGCGCGCGGCGTTCCTGCGCGGGTGTGCGCTTTTTCCCCAATTCTTTCCGCGTCCAACCGTCGCCTTCGCCGTAACCGGGAAAATCCTTATTGCTCAGCTTAGCAATCAGGTTTTTGAGCAACGAGTTCATCGTCGCGTCGTCCATATTGGTCAGTAGGTTCGGATCGTCCGGGCCTTCGCGGTCGGGAAAGAGCTCGGTCAATTGGCCCAGCTCGGCCACCGCCTTTTCGAGGAAACGATCGAGCTTGCTCTTGAGCGCGGCGTCGCGCTGGGTGAGCGCCGAGTTGTTGATCCCTTCGGTTTTGGCGAGGATCTCTTGTTGCTCGCGGGAGATTTCCTGAAGCTCGTTACTCTGGCGCTGCATCTCGCCTTGCATGCGTCCCATGCCCGACGCCATCGCAGAGCGCTGGGCGTTTTGCATGGCGGCAACCATTTGTGCCATCTGATTAAACAACTCCCGTGCCAACTGGCGGGCACCTTCGATGTCGCCCTCCATGAGTTTTTTGCGAATCTCTTCCAGGCCGCGGAACATGTCGTTGAAGCCCAGACCCTGCATGGCGTCGGCATTCATGAAGTCGTCCGGCATCTGCTGCGCGAGCTGCGAGACTGCCTGCTGCAGGCTCGCCAAATTTTTCGCCAGCTCGGATATTTGTTTCATGATGGCATCTAGATTTTTGTCGCCGCTCTGGAGCTTCTCCAAAGAATCCATCAGCCGTTCCTGGTTGCGCGCCAAGTCCTGCGCGGTGGATGCCAGCTCCTGGGCTTTGAGGCGTTTGCCGATGTCTTCGGACAGGAGCGACATACGCTCCAGCTCGGCCGAGATATCGTCGCGCGCCTTGAGCTTTTCGTCCATGGCGGAGGCCTGCTGTTGTTTTTGCAGAAGCTCGTTTTTGGTGAATTCAAGATTGCGTTTCAACGCCTCGAGATCGCTCCAGGTGGCGAAATCGGACATGCGATCTTTCTCCGTCCGACGCATCACTTCTTCGGTGCGCTTGAGCGCGTCGGTGAGATTCTGTTCGAACTTCTTGTCGGAATCCGGCGGAATTGCGGATTTTTCCCCCGGCGGCGGGGTTTCCAGATGGTCGCCCAACAGGTCGACCATGCGCTGATTCAAGTCGCGGATCATGTCGGCGACCTGCTGGTGTTCGCCTTTTACGTTTTTCAGCTTCAGTCGAACCGAGCGGGACGTACCGATTTTCGGGCCCGAGATTGTGTCGTTATCGAAAACCTGCAGGAAAAAAACCGCTTCCTCGCCATCGCGCAACCCGAGTCTGCCAAGATCCCATTTGTACTGATCGCGCACGATGAGACGCTTTGCCTCCTCTTTCTGCAGGGCGATTTTCTCCTCGCGGTCGCCGATTTTCGTGATCAACGCGACTTCGCCGATGCCAAAATCGTCGCGCGCGCCGTATTCCAGCGATAACGTCTCGTCGCCATTGATTTCCAAGTCCTCCGTCGGGCGAAGCAAGTCAACGGTGGGGAAGCCATCCGGTTTGACGCGCAGCTCGTAGCTGATCGGCGTGTTGCGAAAACCGTGCGTGTCTTCGACTAGGATGCGATAGGATTGCGCTTGAAACAGCACCAGGTTCGCCTGCAGCTTGCGGCCGTCGATCTTGAGCGGGATTTTTTTGCCGTCCTCCATGACGATTTCGGCTTTGACGACGTCTTTGGTGGTCACGGCATCCAGACGGAGAGTCGATCCCTTGAGCCCTTCGATGCTGCCTTCGGGTACGGAAACAGAGCCAAGACCGCTGTACGCTGGCGGATACAGGATCAACTGAACGTTGGCGATTTCCGGCGGATCGACGGCTTCGGCGGTGTACGTCGGCGACGAGAATGGACCGGTCGCAGCGCGATAGTTCACGGTATTTGCCAAATGCGTCACCTTGGCGGAGAATTTTCCCGCGCCGAGCTTTTCCATCGGGATTTTTTCCATGCCGATGGATTCGCCGCGTTCGTTGGTTCCGGTCCATGTGATCAAATCCAGCGCTGCCGGGATCGCGCCCGAGGTGGCGGCTTGGATCGTCACCGGAGCGCCGCGCACGACGCGAGTGCCCTTGGGCTCGATTTCCACCGCCGTCTTCGTCGGCGGCAAGTGATCGAGCGGGCGGGTCAACATGCTGATCGTGCCGCCCACCCAGGCGGGATTGAGCAGCACCATTGCCGACACCGGCACGACGAGAAAGCCGAGCAAGCGCAAACTGGTGATTAGACGCCGTTTGTCGAGCAGCTCGTCGACTTGCAAGCTCGCGATCTGCTTCCGGGTCGTGCGCAAAAGCGCCAGGATCATTCCGGCAGAAAAGCCTTGGGCGTGTTCGGCGCCAACGACCTGTGGATAGAGTTGCAGCGAATTGATTAAATTATTGCGTAGCTTGGGTTGTTTCTGTTCGATGTAGAGGGCGGCTTTTTCTTGCGAAAGCCGGCGCAGGAAACGAAACAGTGACCAGCTGACCGCCGCCAATAACACCAGTCCCGTGAGCAGACTATAGGCCAACGGCGCGTAGGGAAAAAAATTCGCGAGCTGGGCAACACCTGGACCGAGCGCCAAGAGCAGAAGCGCGCAGGTCGCCGTCAGACACAGTCCTTCAGCTCCTTGGAGAAGTTTCAGGCGCCGGATAAAGCGCCGCAAAAACGACGACAGCTCTTGATATTCTTCTTGTCCCATGACTCGGCAAACCAGTTTTATATTATCCCCGATTAGGGGCCCTTGTCTATCCCGCCACGCACGCTTTCAAACGGTAGCAAGACGGAACGCGCTGTGCTATGCAATTTTGATCCACCGAAGTCAGTGAGAGAAAGGATTCGATCGCGAGCATGGACAATTTGCAGACCGACAAGCTTGAGCTACATGAGGGACACGAAGACGATTTCGATGAAGACGACGGGGAGTTGATGGATGAAAACCATCCGATGTGGCGGTCCGAGCGGATCACGCTCAATTCCGTCGGCATCGACATCGGTTCGTCCACGTCGCATTTAATTTTTTCCCGTCTGACGCTGCGTCGCCAGGGCGTGGCGCTTTCCAGCCGGTTTGTCGTGATCAACCGGGAAATTATTCATGAATCGCCGATCCTGTTGACCCCTTACCTCGACAAGACCACGATTGATACTAACAATCTCGGCGACTTCATTCATGAGTCTTACCGAAGGGCGAATCTGACGCCGGAGGATATCGACACCGGCGCGATCATCGTCACGGGCGAGGCGACGAAGAAAAAAAACGCTGAAGCGATCGTCGCGTTGTTTTCCGCGGAAGCTGGGAAATTCGTCTGCGCCACGGCGGGGCATAACTTAGAAGCGATCTTGGCCGCCTACGGCTCCGGCGCCGTGCATATGACCTATCACGAGGGCGGCGATTTCACGGTTATGAACGTCGACATCGGCGGCGGTACCAGCAAGATCGCTATTGTTAAGGGCGGTAAGGTGATCGACTCCTGCGCCGTTGAGGTCGGCGCTCGGTTGGTGGCGATGGATGAAAATGGTGTGATCAACCGCCTGGAAGATACGGCGCTCAAGTTTGCCAAGATGTCCGGCATCGATGGGCTTAAATTGGGCGGCACCATGACTGACGCCGAAAAAGACAAGTTCTCGCAAGCGCTGTGCGATTCGCTTTTTGCGGTGATGGAGCGTGGCCCGCTTTCGCCGCAGGTGCAAGATCTCTTGCTGACGCCGAACATCGATTATAAGGACCCGATTCACGCGGTGATGTTCTCGGGCGGCGTTTCCGAATTCGTTTACGGCTATGAGAAACGCAATCTTGGCGACCTCGGCGTGCAGCTTGGGAAAAAGGTCCGGGCGCGAGCGAACCAGTTGGGTGGTGGGAATATTCCGCTCCGACCTGCGGATGTGCGGATTCGCGCGACGGTGATCGGCGCTTCCCAGTACACGGTCCAAGTCAGCGGCAATACGATTTATCTTTCTCATCCGGACTTGTTGCCGCTGCGCAATTTGCAGGTCGTGACGCCGCAATTTGAACAAACCGAAGCGATCAGCGCGGCAGAAATTCGGGATTCCGTGACCCGAGCCCTGCAACGTTTCGACGCCCACGACACCGAACGGACGGTGGCGCTGGCGATACGCTGGGAGCTCGGCCCCGCCTATCCTTTAATTCGCACTCTGGCGGAGGGTTTGGTCGGCGCAATGAAGGGGCATATCGACCACGGGCAGCCTCTGGTGCTGGTCTTCGACGCGGATATCGCCAAACTGATGGGCAATATCATCGAGCGCGAGTTGGTTCCCGGCGCCGGCATTATTTCCATCGATGGCATCGATCTGAAGGATTTCGATTTTATCGATATCGGTCAGGAACTGCCCGACGCCAAGGCTGTGCCGGTTGTGATCAAGTCGTTGATTTTCCGCCACACCGAACATGGCCGCGGGCATCATCAGTCGCACTGATCGTGCGCCTAATGAGTACCGGCGTTGTGTCGAAACATTCTACTATTTCGGCGCTCGGCTGACAGTCGTTCAGCCGGTTGTTTCAAATAATTTATTCCGGTATGTTGTTGGCATAAGAATCTGAATTTACAGGTGCTTACGTTTTATGGAAGAGCCGAGCGGACTGCAAAATTTTCTTGAAATCGTGACTAAACCCGACAATATCCCAATTGTCGGAATGTTGATTCTCGTCATCTTCTTCACTTGGCTAGGGCTACGTGAAGCGTTCAAAAACGACAAGCTGATCGAAGAAGACAGAGAAGACGAGATCCCCAACGAAATGTGGAAATAGTGGGTGTGCGGGCTTGGCTGGCTGTTTTAGTCGTCCTCGCGGGGATTGGTTTTTCCAGCGCCGCCGCTAGCGACCCTGCCCTACTTGGCGATCAACGGTGGAAACAGGCGCGCAAAGATTTAGCGGAGGGTAAAGCGGCCGAAGCGAAAGCGCAATTTGAGACTTTACTCAACCGTTTTCCAAATGAGGCTGACCTGCAATTGTTTCTCGGCATGGCGCTGCTCCGATTGCGCGATCCGCGCGCAGCGGAAGTGGCGGTCAGAAGGGCAATCGCATTAAATCCGCAACATGTCGACGCCCGGACTTTCCTGGCTTGGATCGCGATGGAAGTGCGCGGCGATGTCGATGCCGCGATCAATGAATATCAAAAGATCATCGAGCTGCATCCGGAGCTGCCGGATGCTTACAGCAATCTTGCGGTGGCGCAGAAACGGAAAGGCGAGCTCGACCGCGCGGTCGCAAACTTGAACCGCGCGCTGGAACGAAAGCCCGATTTCGCTTCGGCGCTAACGACCCGCGGCGGCATTTTGGCGGAGCAAGACAAGTGGGCTGAGGCGCGGCGCGACTTCGAAGCGGCGCTGAAGCTCGACCCGCGCGATGACGGCGCGCTTTACGGGTTGGCGCAGTCGCTGCGCGAGTCGCGGGACTACGCGGGCGCGCAAAGCGCGCTAGGCGAGCTCATTTCACGTTCGCCCAATTTTGTTTATTGGCTGGAATGGGGCAGAATAGGATTGATCCGTTACTGGTGGGTGCTGCTATCGGCGGCGATAGCGCTTGCTCTTCGAGGGCGGTTTAAGAAAGCGAGGGTGGAAGCCAATGGCTGAAGCAAAAAAGCGCAAAGGAACGGCGCTTCTGGCGGTGATGAATGAGAATTGCTCGAGCTGCGCTGGCTCGCCGATCTGCGAATTGCATTGTCCGGTGGACGGTTGCATCAACCTGCTCTACGAAGAATTGCCGCAGGGTGGGCTCAAGCCGTATCGAGTATTCGTCGACAATGATAAGTGCATCGGCTGCCAGATGTGTTACAGCGACGACTTGACGAAGATCCAGCAGCATAAGGAAACGGGTGAAATTTTCTTCGAATACAACAACCGTTTTTTCGACAGCAATCGCAAACCGATACCCCCTGACGCCGTGCCCAAGCGCATTCAATTGCAGCTGATCGGTACGGAATCGGAAGACCGCTTGGATAAAAAGATTTGCCCCTGGGACGCCATCAAGATGTACGAGTTCGACGATGGCCTGGCGATGTCTGAGTACTTCTACGACATCACGAAGATCAAAGAAATAAACGGACTCTACGTCGTGGAACCCGAGGAGAAAGCGCGCCTGGAAGAGAAACAAAGCGAGATATACGAGTAACCGCGTCCTGGAAGCGAGTCGAACATGGCAAAAAAAATAGAGGTCATGGAAACGGTGCTGCGCGACGCGCATCAATGTCTGGTCGCCACACGTATGCGTACTGAAGACATGCTGCCGATCGCCGCAAAACTGGACGAGATCGGCTACTGGTCGCTCGAGACCTGGGGCGGCGCCACGTTCGACGCCACTTTGCGCTTCCTGAAAGAGTCTCCGTGGGAGCGTTTGCGCAAGCTGCGCGCGGCCATGCCGAAAACCCGTTTTCAAATGCTCTTACGCGGACAGAACGTGGTCGGTTACCGTAATTATCCCGACGATATCGTACAGGAGTTCGTCGCGCACGCGGCGGCGAACGGCATCGACGTTTTCCGAATCTTTGACGCGATGAACGATATCCGCAATATGAGGACCGGTATCGCGGCGGCGCTCAAGGCCGGCAAGCTCGTGGAAGGAACCGTTTGTTATACGATCAGCCCGGTGCATTCCCCGGATTACTTCCTACGCGTGGCGGAAAAGCTCGCGGACACGGGCGTGCAAATCATTTGCCTGAAGGACATGGGCGGACTCCTGGCGCCCTATGTCGCCTACGAAATCATCAAGAAGATCAAATCGCGCATCCCGCTGCCGCTGCATCTCCATTCCCACTGCACCGCCGGTTTGGCGCCGATGACTTATATGATGGCGATTGAAGCCGGCGCCGATATCCTCGATACCGCGATTGCGCCGTTTTCCCAGGGGACCTCGCAGCCGGCTACCGAACAGCTGGTTGCGGCCCTCAAAGACACGCCGTATGACACCGGCTTGGATCTCGCTAAGCTGAACAAGATTGCCGATTATTTTTATGCAGTGCGGCGCAATTATTCCGAGTTCGAAAGCCCGGTCAATAATCAGATCAAGACGGACGTGTTGACCTCGCAGATCCCCGGCGGGATGCTTTCCAACCTGGTCGCACAGCTGCGCCAGCAGAAAGCCGAAGATAAACTCGAAGCCGTGCTGGCCGAGATGCCGCAGGTGAGAAAAGACCTGGGCTATCCACCGCTGGTCACGCCGACGAGCCAAATCGTCGGGTCGCAAGCCGCGTTGAACGTCATGACCGGCAAACGCTATTCCGTCGTCGCCATGGAAACGCGCAATTATGTGATGGGCCTGTACGGCGAGCCGCCTGGACCGGTGAGCGAAGAAATGCGAACGAAGGTTCTCGGCAAGAAGGAGCCGATTACCTGTCGGCCGGCCGACCTGTTGGAACCTGGCCTCGACCAGGCGCGTAAAGATGCCGCGGGCATGGCGCATAGCGAAGAAGACGTGCTGACCTACGCATTATTCCCGGAAATCGCCAAAGACTTTTTTTTGTGGCGGGACGCGCACCAGGATAGGCCACAGGCAGCAGGCAACGGGCCGTAGGTTATTGGCAACCGAATAAACTGAAGCTTTTATTGCCTATTACCGGTTGCCGGGTTGTTATATGATTTTGTTCAGCGGGTACTCGATAATTCCCACCGCGCCGCTCTGGATCAGCTTGGGAATCAGATCCCTTACTTTCGCTTCCTCGAGCACGCTTTCGACGGAATACCATTTCACTCCCTTGAGATTGGGCGACGGGTGAAGAGTGGCGACAGTGGGCGCCGTGATGCTCGGAATCAGCTCGACGATCTTCTCGAGGTTACCTTCCGCAACGTTGAGTTTGATGCCGACCTTGTTCTCGGCGGAAAGCGCTCCTAGCAACAATAGTTTGATCTGCTCGATCTTCTCTCTTTTCCAGGGATCCTGCCAAGCCTGCTGGTTGGCAATCAGTTGCGGGCAAGATTCCATCAGCTCATGAATAATCTTCAGGCCGTGGGCCCGAATCGTGCTGCCGGTTTCAGTGACCTCGACAATGGCATCGACCAACCCTTCGGCGGCTTTGGCCTCGGTGGCGCCCCAGGAAAATTCGACGGTGACAGGGATATTGCGCTCGGCAAAGTAGCGCTTTGTGAAATTGACCATCTCCGAGGAAATTCGCTTGCCTTTGAGATCGTCGATTTTTTTGATCGGTGAGTCCTGCGGCACCGCCAATACCCAACGCGTCGGCCGAAAACTCGTTTTTGAATAGACCATTTCGCAGACCACCTGGACGTCTGAAGCATTTTCCAGGGTCCAATCTTTGCCGGTGATCGCGACGTCCAACGTGCCCATTTCCACATAGCGCGACATTTCCTGCGGACGCGCCAAGCTGCACCGAATCGTTTCATCGTCGATCGAAGGAAAGTAGCTGCGGCTCGTGGTCGAAATCTTCCATCCCGATTTCTTGAAGAGCTCGATGGTCATTTCCTCGAGGCTCCCCTTCGGGATTCCCAACTTCAATTCTTGGGATGGCATTTGACGTTGAACCTTTGAACCTTGAACGTTGAATCGTCATCGCGACGATTTTTTGTAGACCTCTTTGGGATCAAACACGCGCTCGGCTATGACATTCCAGTCGCCGCCGGCACGCTTGCGGAAGAAACAACTGCGATAACCTTCGTGACAGGCGGCGCCGCCGATCTGATTGACCTGCAGCAAGATGGTGTCGTTATCGCAATCGATGTAGGCATCTTTGACTTCCTGAAAATTCCCCGATTCTTCGCCTTTGAACCAAGGACCCTTGCGCGACCGGCTGTAGTAATGAGCTTTGCCGGTTTCCTTGGTTTTTTCCCAGGCTTCTTCGTTCATATATGCGACCATCAAGACTTCACGCGATTGGTAATCCTGTACGATCACCGGAACCAGACCGTTGCCCTTCGCGAAGTCGATATTTACCTCTGTCATTGGCGCTTTCCTCGAACTTGTTTAGCTAACATAGATACCGGGGGCCTTCAATATGGCGATCCGAGCGACGAAACTCACGGACGATACTTCGCGCGCCGTGCCAGGACGGGTATGTCGTCGATTTTTTCCTGTGGTAACAAGTGCCAGTAAATACCTTGGGGACGTGCAAATGGCGGTTGCAAATCAATGGTCTCCGTCGGCGTCGCGATCGCGCTGAGCGGGATATCATGTTCGGTCATCGGAATCTTTTCGTCGACGATTTGCAGCGGATGAACCGACGTGACGATCGGTGTCTTGGGTCCGATTTTACCTTCCTCGGTGAGCAACGCGAATTCCAGATCCGAGTAACCGCCGCCTTTACCGACCCGGGCGCCGTGGCGATTCACCGCGACCGAACCACAAACAACCAAATCGATTTTTCTCACTTCAGCCAACCTCACCGGCCGGCCGTATTGCGTCGCGCCTTTGATCGAGGACGCCACGAAGGGCGAACATTTTAGCTTCTTCGGGTCGAGCTCGATGAAAGGCTTGTCGCTGCGGAGCCGCGGCACGGCCATATAAACGATCTTGCCTTCGGCCAGCGCTTTGTGTCTGATGGCGCGTTGCGGTGAGTCGGGGTTGGCCTTTAGAACCCTTGCTGTTTTCCAATGCAGAGTTTCAGAAACGTGCTTGGCGCACGCCTCGGCGCCGATGAAGTTCGGTATGCGTCCTTCAGCTCCGGGGAAGCGGGCGACTTTACTCTTTTGTAACAACTTCCAAATCTGTTCGCGGATTTCGTTTTTGGTTCGCATCAAGGTCAAATTAGATTAGCCGACAGGCAGGAGGCAACACCACGGGCTTGTCTTGCTTCGATCCTCGAAGCCTTGATGGGTTCGTTTCGCTCTTTTCGCCGGGTTGATTGACTGTCCATAAAAGTGAGTTGTAAGATTAACGACGATGCTCGAATTTATCATTGTTTACGTGACTGCGGGATCCGCGAAAGAGGCCGAGCAACTGGCCCAAACGCTGGTCGGTGAAAGACTTGCGGCGTGCGTGAATCGGATCAAATCGATTCAGTCGACCTATCGCTGGCAAGGCCAAGTCGAACAGAGCGAAGAAGAACTGCTCATCATTAAGACCCGCAGGGAGCTGTTTCCTGCGCTGGAAAAAAAGGTGCGCGAGCTGCACAGCTATTCGGTGCCGGAGATCGTCGCGGTGCCGCTCATCGCCGGCAGCGCAGGATATCTCCAATGGCTTCAGGAGCAGGCGCCGGCGAGCGCGCCGCTGAAAGAAGATGGCATTCGAACGATCAAAGAAATCTCGGCAGGCGGTGTGATCTACAAAAAAATCGGCGATGATCTTGAAGTCGCCCTGATCCACACGCGCAATCGCTGGGGACTGCCGAAAGGACATGTCGAAGAGCGGGAGAGCGTGGAGCAAGCGGCGCTGCGCGAAGTGCGTGAGGAAACCGGTCTCGAAGGAAAGGTCATAAGGAAACTGGGCGACATCGGTTATTCCTACCGCGAGAAAGAAGGACACGAGCCGGTGCGCATCTATAAGCGGGTTCATTTCTATTTGTTGCGCTACCTCAGGGGCGACGTGCGCGATCACGATCATGAGGCGGATGACGTGCGCTGGTTTCCAATCGAACAGGCCGTCAAGCAGCTCAAATTCGCAACCGAGCGCAAAATGGTACACCGGGCGTGGTCGATGCTTGCCGCGCGGCAGCGGCCAAACCGTTCACCCGGAGCGCAGAGAAACCCGTGAAAATCGACTTCTGATTTTCAATCCGATAGTTTCGTGCTATCCAGAGTCCGATGGATTTAGGTGAATGGGCGGCATGAAAGCGGGCTCGTTAGGGACAATTTTTTCAGTGCCGTACGAAATCGCCGTCGTGCGACCGCTGCGTCAAACGACCCTGGACGAGCGCGACGAGACGCTGCGTGCGGCGCATTACAACACAGAACTCCTTCCCCAGGACCTGATCTACATCGATCTTTGCACGGACAGCGGTGTCAGCTCACTGAGCACGAGCCAGTTATCCGCCTTGGCCGGCTCGAAGTTTGCGGAGCCGGGCATGGGGCTGGCCGCTGAGGGAAGCCGCTCTTACGCGCTCCTCTCCGAGCAAATTCGACAGTCCTTTGGTTTTCCTTTCGTCGTCGCGACCACGCAAGGCCGGTCCGCGGAGCGGATTTGGACGAAGATCAACATCAAGCCCAACACCGTGGTTGCCGGTAACATGCTCTTTCCCTCAACGCGCAACCATATCGAGACGAACGGCGCTAAAATCATCGACGTGATTACCGAGTCCGCCCACGATCTGGTGTCAAGCAATCCGTTTAAGGGCAACGTGGATGTCGAAATGTTGGCCGCGGCAATCGAGCGACACGGCGCTGAAACGTTTAGCTGCATCTACGTCGAGCTCTGTGTCAATGCCTGTGGCGGCCATCCGGTGTCTCTCGCCAATCTCAAAGCACTCAGAACCCTGGCCACGGCGCACAAGATTCCACTTTTTCTCGATGCCTGCCGCATCCTCGAGAACAGTTTCCTGGTCAAAGAGCGAGAACAGGGTTATCACGACCGCACGTTGCGTGAGATCGTCCGAGAAACCTGCGCGCTGGCGGATGCATGCACCATGAGCGCGCTCAAAGATCTGTTGGTATCGTCAGGCGGATTCATAATGACGCGCGATAGGGCAAGTTACCAAAAAGCCTCCGTGCAGGCGTTTATCGACGGGGTTCAACTGCCCGGCGGTGCCATGGAGCTCCTGGCCACGTCTCTGGAAGAAATTTTTGCGTCCGAGTCGACCATGGCAAACCGAGTCGGACAAGTGAACTATCTTTGGCACCGGCTAAGTGACGGCGTGCCGTTGGTGAGACCGGCGGGCGGTCACGCGGTTTTTATTGACGTCAAAGCATTTCTGCCGCATTTGTCGCCGGAGCACTTTCCCGCCGAAGCATTGGCGGCGTTCGTTTATCATATGTCCGGCGTTCGCTTGACCAAGGGCCCGCCGGCGGCGCCAAGCCAGGCTCGCCGCGGCGTAGAGCTGCTCCGACTCGCCATCCCGGCGCGCAAGTACTTGCGCGGACACATGGATGACGTGACCGAAGCGGTTCTCTATTCGTACGCGCATCGTCACGAAATCAAGGGTCTCAAACGAGTCGAAGACCCCGCCAGGGCGAAATATGACCCTGCACACTTTGAGCAGCTATGAGCTCTCGGACCGCGCCTTTCGTTGATTTTTCGCAGGGCCGCCATATCGGCCAAATTTTTTTCCGAAGGGTTAAAGAGTTTGCCGATCGCACGTGCATCAAATTTCAAAGAGACAGCGGCATGGAAGAGATTACCTGGCGCGATGTCGGCGCGCTCGTCCAAAACACTCTTCTGGCATTGTACGCCGTCGGTCTGACTCCGGGAGACGCCGTAGCGATCATCGGTGAAACCAGCGTCGAGAGGGTTTGCGCCGATCTGGCGACTTTGGCAGGCGGATTTCCAAATGTGGTGATTTCACCCGCCTTCTCCGAGCGCATGCTTCTCAAGGTGCTCGATCATTCCCAATGTCGCGCAGCTTTTATTCAAGATGAAACGGACGTCGGTAGGTTACTCAATCTGAAGGGACAACTTCCGGCGTTGACGCATCTTTTCATTATGCAGAGAACCGGCACAGCGTTGCCAAACACGTTTTCCTTTGATGACTTGGTGGAAAAAGGCCGGCGCATCAACCCCGCACGGCTGGAAGAAATTCTCGAATCCGTGCATGCGCACGATCTCGCGACGATCATGTACACCTCCGGCTCAACGGGCGAGCCGAAAGGGGTTATGCGCACACAAGACAATCTCTTGTCCAACATTACGAACGGCCGCGAGATTACAGTCAGCAGACCGGATGAATTGCTTGTGATTGTCCTGAGCCTCAACCACTTGCTTGGGCGATTCGGCCTTTTGAAGAGCGCCGTTACCGGCAGGACCACCGCGATCGTCGAAGCGACGGAATTGGGCCTGGATCTCGGCGTGATCGAGTCTTTGGCGGGAACGGTGATGGCGGTAGTGCCGCGAGTCATGGAGCGAATATGGAAAGGCATTCTCGACCAGGAGGGTCATCGACAACGCTGGGAAGTGCTCGAGGCGCTTGATCAGAAAAAAACCAAGGATGGGCTTAGTGCCTCCGATCGCATGAAATTTGAAGAGCTAAGAATCGGTCTCAAGGACGCCGCGTGCACAGCGCTCGGCGGGCGCATCAAATATATCACTTACAGCGGTGCGGCGATGCCGCCGCGGATCATGCGATTCTTCGAATTGATCGGCATCCCGTTGCTCGGTTCCTATGGTTCAACCGAGTGCGGCGGCGTCACTCTTTGCGGTATCGGCGAGAATCGGCCGGGCAATTTGGGCAAGCCTTTTCCCAACGTCGAAGTCCGTATCGCCGGCGATGCGGAGATCCTCGTGCGCGGGCCCACGGTTTCGCCGGGTTATTTTCACGATCCCGAGGCGACGCGTGAAGTGTTTGATGCGGACGGCTGGTTCTACACGGGCGACCTCGGCGCGCTCGATCCCGACGGCTCGCTGAGAATCATCGGCCGAAAAAAGGATGTTTTTTATTGCGCGGAAGGATCCAATATCTACCCGGCTTTCATCGAGCTGCAGTTGGAGAATGAGCCATTTATCCGCCAAGCGGTTTTGCTTGGCGACCACCGGCCGTTTATCGCGGCCCTCGTCGTTCCCGAGCGACGCCGGATCGCGGAATTTCTCGGATGCGCGGATGCCGCCTTGACGGATATCGAAATGCGCGCGGCGTTGGCGTCGCAGCTCGCGCGCGTTAATGAGCGCCTGGAGCACTACGAAAGAATCCGTGAATTTGCCATCGTCAGGGACGATTTTCCCGCCGAGGTGCGGAGCATCAATGTTTTTCAAAAGGTCAAAGTCGACCGCAAAGCCGTCGCGCTGCGGTATCAAACAGTAATCGACGGGATTTATTCGTCGCTCGTGGAGGTTAACGAACGGTGAATCAAGTCGCATTGATCACTGGCGGAGGCAACGGCATCGGCCGAGCCGTCGCGCATCGCATGGCCGCCGCCGGGATGACCGTGATCGTGGCGGATTTCGATCACGCGGCCGCGGAGCAGGTGCGCGCGGAGATCGTAGACGCGGGCGGTAATGCTGACGCGTTGTCGGTCGATGTCACGGTCGCGCGCGAAGTCAAAGCCGTCGTCAGCGCTGTCGCGCAGCGCTTTGGCCGCATCGACGTGTTGGCGAACATCGCCGGCGGCAGTTTCTATACGAAGCGCATCGAAGATTTCACCTGGGCCGAATGGAAGAAAGTCATCGACACCAACTTGAAGGGGACGTTCCTCATGTGCCGTGAAGTGGCGCCGATCATGCAGAAACATAAGAGCGGCCGGATTCTCAACACCGCGTCCAACTACGGAGTGACCGGTTCGGCGCTGCGCGCGCCTTATTCTGCCGCCAAAGCCGGCATCATTGCGTTTACCAAGAGTTTGGCTCTGGAACTGGCGCCGGACGGGATTCGCGTCAACACCGTCGCCCCCGGCCCGACGGACACACCGCGAGTGATGGAAAAAGAAACTCCCGAAGCGCGCCGGCAACGCTGGCATTCGTCGATCCCGCTCGGACGAACGGGCCAGCCGGAAGACCTTGCGGAGCTTTATTATTTTCTCACGACTCCTGAAAGCGACGCGATCACGGGGCAATTGTTCCACTGCAACGGAGGGCTGCTATAGCCATGCGCTTGCGGAACAAAGTGGCGGTGATTACCGGCGGCGCTCAAGGCATCGGGCGGGCGATCGCACTAGGCATGGGCCGCGAAGGGGCTAAAGTTGTCATCGTAGACTTGCAAGGCGAAAGAGCCAAGAGCGTGGCGGATGAAGCGCAGGCCCTCGGAACAGACGCGATTGCAATCGAGGTCAATGTTGCCAGCGAGACGTCGGTGAAACGGCTTGCGGATCAGACCCTGGAGCGTTTCGGTCGTGTCGATATCCTGGTCAACGATGCCGGCATCTATCTTAAAGCGCCGGTCGTCGACAAGAGCGAGGAAGATTGGGATCGGACAATCGATATTAACTTGGGCGGCAATTTTCTCTGCGCGCGGGCCTTCGTCCCGGCCATGCGCCGACAAAAGAGCGGTCGCATTCTCAGCATCGCCTCGTCGATCGCCCACACCGGCGCCCGCGAGTTCGCCGACTACGCTGCGTCGAAAGCCGCAATCATCGGCTTCGTTAAAGCGTTGGCGCGGGAGCTCGGTCCCGACGGTATCACCGTTAACGCGATCTGCCCCGGCTCCGCCAATACCGATATGCCGCGGCGCCACCGCTCGGAAGAGGAAACGATGGCGCGTTTGCGGGCGACACCGTTGGGCCGCGTCCTCGAGCCCGACGATATCGCCGGCCCGATTCTTTTCCTCGCCAGCGACGCGGCGGCGTATATCACCGGCCAAGCGTATAATATCAACTGCGGAACCGTTATGATTTAGACCTTGCGAAGCCCTGCCGGCCGTTTGCACCGCACAGACCATTCGTCACATGAGAGAACCGTATGGCAAAAGCCTTTTCGATCGCGTCATGGAACGTCGAGCATTTCAAGAACGATGCGAGCCGCGTCGATCGCGTCGTCGCTTATATCGCATTGCAGGATCCGGACGTATTGGCTCTTTACGAGAGCAGAGAAATCTTCGCCAGTGTTACGGCGAAGTTTCCCGGCTACACGTTCCAAATCACCGAAGGTGAGGAAAGCCAGGAGATCCTCGTCGGCGTGCGCGCATCGATCTCGGCATTTTTCACGCAAAAGCTCGAATTTAAATCGGGCACCACGTCGATGCGACCGGGACTATTGGTCACCCTTACTGTTGCTGGTGTGTCCTATTGCGTTCTTTTCCTTCATCTAGCGAGCAATAATGAGCCGCGCGGTTTCGGTTTGCGCGACGACATGGCCATCCGCTCCATCAAGTTTCGCAAAACCCTCGATGCGGCGGCCGGTGGCAAAGCCCACTACTTATTTCTCGGCGACCTGAATACGATGGGCTTGGATTACCCGTATCAGAGAGATATCAATGTGGTGACCGAGCTCAAGAAATGGGACATGCGGGCATCTCAATACTACGATATGCGTAGGCTCGCTAAGATCCACGACGCTTCTTGGTCCAACGGCTCAGGCTCATCGATCCCCGACAGCAATCTCGACCATGTCTACGCTTCAATCATCTTAAATTCAAATCGTTCACCCGCCCCGACGACACCAAGGCTGAAGTCGACGTGCGCGGCTGGACAAACCAAGCGACCACGGCGGCGAAGGACCAGTGGATCAAAGATTTCTCGGATCACAGTTTGCTCTACCTGGAAGTCCAGCGGGTGTAGAACGGCTTCAGTAATCGTCTCTAAGCTCTAACGAACGGTGATCATTCGACGAAGTTAACACCTAAGGCTTCGCTCGGCTCGCTTGTGTTGTGTGTTGAATGGAGGCGAGGAATCCTCACTTCACGACGTTGATTGTGAAAAATTCCTGGCGCCGAAAAAAATCCCAGGCCGATTAGTCATTCCCGCCGTTTGAGTGTAGTGCGCATTAGGGTGTAAAAGGTTCTTAGGCGGTGCGCTCATTTCAAACCCTCATCGCCGTTCCATTTGCACCGTCAACGCTTTGGGTTTTTACAAGGAAACTAGGAGAAACGCCTATGGCGAAAACCCTGTCCAAGTTTGGTTTTGTGGAGTGCGCCGATTTGGTGAGTGAGCAGAGATACGGCGCGGCGCTGCGGCAGTTTCAGCAGTCGGTCGGTAAATTTCTCGATTCCAAGAGCCCGCCGAAAAGAGGAGAAATAGCCCGGCAATTGTTCCAGATCGGAAGCGCGCTCGAAGAAACGCTTAAGAAAGCGATGGGCGAGGATTGGGATGCTCACGTTCCGAGAGTCGACGATGACACCAAACATTCTTCGTGTTCATTTTGCGGCAAGAATCAAAGCGAGGTACGCAAACTCGTTGCCGGGCCGTCGGTGCACATCTGTGACGAATGCGTCGAGCTTTGCAAGAACATCATTGCCCAAGAGGTCGACACCAGCGAAAAAGCCAAGACTAAAACGGCCAAAGCCAAGGCAAAAGAAAGTCGCCTTTGCGGCATTTGCATGGAGCCGCGGGAAACCGATGAATTGATCTTTCTGCCGCACGCGGCCTACATGTGCGCGGGATGTTTGGAGGAGATGCAGGCGGTGAGAGACAAGCAGGATGCAAAATCTTAAATAATCCTGAACATATTAGCAGCTTCTTGGCTTTATTACCCGTTGGCGGGGGATGGTTGGATCATCAAGCTGATTCCCGACAGAGTTCGGCGTTCCCGTTGTTTCTATGGAATCCGGAGTCGCGGACTGCCACCGATTAAAACATTCGGAGGTGACGCCGTTAGGATAAATTCTCGTTGCTATGTTCTGATAACGTGCAGCCGTGAGAATGTAGACGTTTTCTCCAGCAATCCTGCTTATTCAGTCGGAAAAATCTTTTTGCCCGTTCCTTCCTCTTCCAGGCTTATCGCTTTCGTCGGGCAGATTTTCGCGGCGAGGGTAATTTTTTCGTCGGTGTCGGCGTTGGAATCGATCACTTCGGCGATCATCTTGGCGTCGAGCTTGAAAACTTTGGGCGAAGCTTGAATGCATTTGGCGTAGCCTTCGCATTTGGTTCGGTCGATCGTGATTTTCATAGAGTCTCCTTAGAATATTCGAATCAGTCGGCCAAGCGATAAAGCTTAGCCGCATTCTCTCGGTTCAATTTTGCGCTTGACGGTGGGATCAATGCCGGCGCAATTCCTGTCGACGGTTGCTTTCGAGTTGGGCCACGTCGTCACGCCGTGCGGATAGTCGCTGGCCCAGAGAAAATTGTCTTCGCCGTAGACGGATGCCGTCAACACGCCGGCACGGTCGTCTTGGTAGGTAAAGAAAGCATTCCTTTTGAAATACTCGCTGGGCGGGAGCTTGTTGATATTCCTCTCCGAGTCGAAAGTGCTGTCGCGGCCGAACCAATAGTCGACCTGCTGAACGAGATTGGCCACCCAACCGACGTCGAACTCCGCGCAGACAACTTTAAGCTTGGGATGGCGGTCGAAGACGCCGGATAAAATCATGTTGCCGAGAAATTGCTGCGCCGGCGCTTGTTTGGTGGCGAAACCGAGGCTTTGTTTTTTAGGATCGATGTCGCGCGGCCCTTCATAATGCGTGCGGGCGACACCTTGGGTGGCGCTCGTGTGCACGTTTACGACCATCCCGCTGTCTTCTAGCGCCGCCCAGATGGGCTCGTATTTCGGCTCGTAGTAGCCGCTGTCTCTGATCCGTGTGGGAATTTGCACGCCGCGAAAACCGAGCTTGGCATAGCGCTGGATGTCCGCCACTGTGTGTTCGATGTCTAATATCGATAGCGTTGCCAGGCCGATCAATCTCTTTGGATTGACGCTGCAAAATTCATGGAGCCAGGCGTTGTAGGAATGAAAAATAGCGCGCTGAAACGGTTCGTCGGTGATGCTGTAAAGTTGGCGCACGGCGCTAGAAAAGAGAATTTCCGCGTCGATGCCGTCGGTGTCCTGATCATTTGTGCGCGCCGCGGGCTCCCAACCACCGGGGTAATCTTCGTAGCGGAACGACTCGTTAAAACGAACGGTTTCGAAATGTTTTTCCTGTTCGACCTCGGAGATGCCCTGATTCTTGCTGACGACGAGACCTTTCGAATAATGCGACAGGCCCACGGGCGGCAAGCCGTCGATCAGCAGCCAGATGCCCTTGGGCACGCCAGGAGGATCTTTAACGACTCTCGGCGCGCGCTCGCCGTATTCTTTCTGCACGCGCTCCCAAGCGGCGGGCGGTTCGTTGACGTGGCTGTCGGCGGAGATGAGTTTAAAGTCAGGCATGAATTTCTCCCTGAGCAATCAACCGCCAGACGGCGCGACCCCATGAAGTCGCCGCAAAGCGCGAGATTTATCCGTCCAACTTCATCATCGTAGAGCGTCAAAAGCGCAGGTAAAGTTTTAAACTGCTTTCCCTGCCAACCATAAGAGAGCCCTACCTTGGTTGTCAAGTTTACTTCGCTCGCGGGTGATGTATGAATTGTGTGTAAATTGGGTGGGGAGAGAGGGAATGGGGAAAAATGGCTTTCAGATTTGGCCGAAGCAGCACGATCGGGAGATGGTTAGGGGTAAGAGCTAGGGCATTTGTTGATTGGGAAAACAGAGAAGGGGTGCTAACTCCAGAGTTGTGCGACCAACACAAACATCAGGAGGGCACCCCGATGCTGCTCGAGCCAGCAACAGCCGGCAATGTATCGCGCGCGATTAAGGAGATCAACGGTTTTGAATGGGAGGGAGACTTTAAGCCGATGGCGCGCCAGGCTCTCAAGGAGTTTTTGGAGAACCGCTTGGACCAAGAGATGGCGGATTATTTGGGAGTCTCTCGCTACGAGCATGCCAGGGATCGGCACGATTATAGAAATGGTCACTATGTAAGACATCTGTTGACCGAGATGGGAGATATCGAGCTTTTAGTGCCGAGATGCCGTAGGGGAAAGTTTCCTTCCAAGCTCTTTGAGCGCTATGCCCGGCGCTGCCGCTCGGTCGATAAGGTGTTGTTGGCCTGTTTTTGTTTAGGGCTGTCGACGCGCAAAGCCGCCTCAGTGCTGGCTCCTGTGCTGGGAGAGAAGGTCTCGGCCTCCACGATTTCGCGCATCGCGCGGGATTTGGACCAGGAGGTCAGTGGCTATCACGGCCGTGCGCTCAAGGATCAATATCAGTATCTATTCTTCGATGGCGTAGTGTTAAAGAGCAAAGGAGCGGTCAAGGTGCAAAAGAAGATCTTACTTTGTGCCTTCGGCATCACGGTGGAAGGCCGCCATGAGATGATTGATTTTTATCCCGCACAGTGAATCGGGGGCGTGCTGGGAAGCGTTTTTAGCCGATCTGTATAAACGGGGACTTACGGGGAGCCCATGTGAGTTGATCGCCACCGATGGCGGCACGGGACTCCATCAAGCTTTACAGATCGTCTATCCCAAGATCGTTTTGCAGCGCTGCTGGGCCCATAAGACCCGAAACGTCTTGGACAAAGTGAAAAAGAAAGATCAGCCGGCGGTCAAGCAAGCTTTAAACCGAATCAGCCATGCTGCCAACCGTCGAGAAGCGACCCAGGCTTACTGGCGATTCTCGGCGCGGTGGAGAAAAGCTTATCCGAGAGCGGTGGGTTGCTTAAAGAAGGATTTCGATCAGCTCCTGAGCTTTTTTCAGATCAAGAACTCACAGCAGTGGAGCCGATTGAGAACCACTAACTTAATAGAAAGAGCGTTTCGGGAAGTCAGACGAAGAACTCGCCCGATGGGTGTGATGGCTCATACCCAGAGCTTACAAAGAATCGTTTTCGCTGTGTTTCATCACTTGAATCAAAATTGGCTCCAGCTACCCCTAAAATTTACACACAAGTCTTGACGCTACCTCGCTCGCGAGCTCCCGACAATTTTCCGGTTGACATGGCAAAGCCGTCGGAGTTTATGCTTGGCACAGCAACGAACGAAAGAGGAAAAACCACATGGTTCGTCGGCAGCGGGCGCGTCACAGCGTCCGTGGATTATTGTTCTCCCTGGTTGTGCTGCAGTATCAACTTGCCATCGGCGCCTCCGCCGAGCGCGAGCGCATCCTCGAAGGGGCGAAAAGAGAAGGCCGGCTGGTTCTTTACGCCGGCATGGAGACTGAGGAAGCAACACTTTTTACGAACGAATTCTCGAAAAAGTATCCGTTCATAAAATCTGAAATCTTTCGTTCCAGCGGCGAAAAAATCCAGGCGCGCTTTCTCGTCGAGCACCGCGCCAACACGCACACTGCGGACGTGTTTCAGGCAAGCATCATTCAAGTTTATCAGCTAAAGAACCTCAAGCTGCTGGGGCGATACGTTTCCGAGGAAGCCGCAGGTTATCGGGACGGTTTCAAAGATCCGCAGGGATACTGGACCGCTCTCTATCAAATTCCCTATGTCATCGGCTACAACACGCGGCTGGTGGCGCCAAAGGACGCGCCGGCGAGTTACGAAGATCTGCTAAACCCCAAATGGAAAGGATGGATCGCTCTGGAAACCGAAGAGTACCAGTGGTTTTATCACTGGATGCAGATTTTGGGTCGAGACAAGGGCTCCGACTTTATGAAAAAATTTGCCGGCCAAAATCTCCAGATGCGCGCAGGCCATACACTGCTGGCTCAGCTGGTCGCGGCCGGAGAGGTCGCGCTGGCGACGGTGGTTTATTCGAACCGGGTGGAGCGGATGAAAGCGAGCGGCGCGCCGATCGACTGGGTGAGATTTAAAGGACCGACGATCACGGCGATCAATGCCATAGGAATTCCGGAGAAAGCGCCGCACCCCAACGCGGCGAAACTGTTCGTCGATTTCACGCTGTCGAAGGAAGGACAAAATTTGCTGCGCGGCTTGCGCCGAATTCCGGCGCGACCAGATATTTTGCCCGATCCTCCGACGCTAACTCAAGGATTGAAGCTCTACCCGGCGCGGCCGGAGGGGATGATCGAAAACTACCCCGATACCGTGGCGCGCTTCAACGAGATTTTTAACAAAGCGAGGTGAGGTTCATCCGGCAGCATTGCGACCGAGGAACGACACCGCCGTCATTCTGAACGAAGTGAGAATCTCGACCGCTTGTCGTGTGCCAAAGGCGAGATCCTTCGGCTTCGCCTCAGGATGACATCCCTGAGGATTGAACCACTTCTCGCGTGCTTTAGAGTAAGAATGTGTCGTAGCTCAGGCTACGCTACTTCAGAATCTCTTTCAGCTTGTTGATCAGCGCGGGTTCGAGCTTGAACATTTCGCGTACGTTTTGTTCCAGTTCGGCGCCGTCGGCGGGTTCGATGTCGAGCCTGGCCTTTTTTGCCTCCGCCAAAAATTCCGGATCTTTCATGGTGTCCGAGTAAGCTTTGCGCAAGATTTGCACGCGGTCAGCGGGCGTCGCCGGCGGCGCTACGAAGGGCCGGACCGTCGGACTGTTGGCGCCCAGCACGGTCGCCATTAACTTTTTCGCTTCGTCGGACTTGACCATGTTATAAGCGACCGGGATGTTGGGCAATTCAGGATGCGCTTTGAACGTCGCTTGCAGCACGACCTTTAGATTGCCCGAATCGAGTTCGTTGCGCCAAGTCGATTTGGTCGATTCCCAGGAGTTGCTCGTGGCTTGGACTTCGCCGTTGTTGAAGGCGAGGCGCGTTTCCGCCGTGCCTTTGTAACCGGAGACGACTTGCGCCGGCAAGTTGATCGTAGCGGCGAGCATTTTGGGAATATCGTCGGCGCCGGAACCCGCGCCGACACCGCCGAACTTGATCATTTGTTTGGATGCGATCCAAGCGTTCACGTCGGTGATGCCGGTGGATTTGTGCACGCCGATAATAAAGTTGTCCTGCGCCGGCACGCCGATATATTTGAATTTGAGCGCGTCGAATTCTATTCCGGATTTGCCCAGTAGCTGCTGCAGCGCAATGCCGCCGAGATAATGGCCGATGGTGAGGCCGTCGGGCTTGGCGATCTTGAAAAGATAGTTGGCTGAAATAATGCTGCCTGCTCCGGTCATGTTCTCGACGACCAGACTCGGATGACCGGGAATATGTTTGCCCATGTGGCGGGCAATCGTTCTGGCGTAAACGTCGTAGCCGCCGCCCGGGGCAAGGCCGACGATAATGCGGACGGTTTTGCCTTCATAGAAATTGGTTTGGGCCATGGCGCCGGAATTGCCCGCGCAGAAAACTAGGCCCAGAACGATAAGACCGATACGACGAATTCGTCTCATGCTTTTTCTCGTCTTTATTTCCCTGCTGTGATCGCCGCGATCCTGTAAACCAAATTGGTCGATCAAACGAGATCGCTTACTTCAAAATCTCTTTCAGCTTGGCGACGATCGGCGGGCTAAGCTTGAATAGCTTGCTGAGCATCTTTTCCATTTCCTCACCGGTGATCGGTTCGATGTCGAGCTTGGCTTTCTGCGCGTCGGCGAGGAACTCGGGATCTTTCAATGTTTCCTGAAAGGCCTTGCGCAACGTTTCAACGCGATCGTTCGGCGTTCCAGGAGGAAGGAGATAGGGCCTGTAATAATCCGAAGGCTCTTCGATGCCCACCTGAATCAGCTGGCGTGCCTCCTCATTCTTGGCAAGTTTGGATGCCAGCGGTACGTTGGGCAGCTCCGGGTGCGGCTTAGAAAGGATTTGCAATACCACGACGGCGTCGCCGGATGATATCGCTTTGGTCCAGGTGGCGCGGATCGAATCCCAGGTCCAGCACCCTCCGGCCAACTCGCCGCTTTCAGCCGCCAGACGAATCTCCGACGTTCCCTTGTAACCGCTGACGAGTTGCAGCGGCAACGCGGTGGTTGCCGCCAACATGCGCGGGATATCGTCGGTGGCTCCCCCGCCGATGCCGCCGAGCTTGACCGGCGTTTTTGCTGCCAGCCAGCGTTCCACGCTGGTAATCCCGCTTGTTTTGGTAAAGGCGCAGGCACGGTTGTCGGTCACCGGTGCGCCGATGAAACGAAACTTTGCGGCGTCAAACTCGATGCCCTGACGACCCAGTAGCTGGTAAAGAAAAAGCCCGCCTTGAAAATGCCCCATGGTCAAGCCGTCGGGCTTGGCGACCTTGTACATATGATTGGCGCCGATCAGGTGGCCGGCCCCCGGCATATTCTCGACCACGAACGCGGGATTTCCCGGGATATATTTGCTCATATGCCGAGTCATCGTGCGGGTATAGGTGTCGAAACCGCCGCCGGCGGAAGTGGCGACGACGACGCGAATGGATTTGCCCTTGTAAAAGGGTTCCTGGGCGAGCGCAGCGTTCGCCAGGTGTTGAACGAAAAGGGTGATAGCGAAAATCACAACGATCCGATTTTTTTTCATTGTCATCGCGCTCCTCTCACCGCAAAGCTGCGCGAATTTAAGTAAAACACCTGTGTGTGTCAAGCATGGATTCGAAAAGCATAGACCCTTCGCTTTGCTCAGGGCGAAGTCCTCTCCACTGAATCGGAAAAGCCGCAGGTCCTTCGCTTGGCTCAGGATGACTCGTTCCAGACTCCCGTCTGGAACGAGTCAATTTGACACCCCGGTCGGACCGCTGTAAATTTCGCCATTAGACTTTGGATTCAGCCGATCAATTGAGGAGAAGCACCATGATTCAGCCCATCGCGCTATCCGCGACTCACATGGAATGCCGCAATCTGCAGGAGTCGATGGCGGTGATGACCGAGTTGCTTGCGTTTGAAAAAATTTCCGAAAAACCGGACGAAGCGACCCTCAAACATCCCAATTCTCCCTGGGTATTGGTGCTCCATGAAGCAGGGGAGGACGCTGCCGCTAAACCCATGCATAATCACTGGGGCGTGCGCGTGATGACGACGGAGGAAGTCGACAAAGCCTACGAGTATCTGACCGCGCATAAGCAGCAGTACAAGCTCGGCGCGATCGGCAAGCCGACGTGGAGCCATGGATCCTATTCTTGCTACTTCGTCGAGCCGGGCACCAACGGTTGGGAAATCGAATGTTACGAAGATTTTTCGCGCAAAGAGGCAGCGGCGCAAAAATTCGGCGGCGTAAAAAAGCCGCACTGGGAAGAGATCTATCCGGAAGAACGCTTTCCGGGGCGCGGCTACGTGCCGCAGGCGTTTACCCACGGCACTTTAGTCGCGATCGATTTGGAGGCCAACAAAGAGTTCTACACGAGGGTTCTGAACCTGGAAGTGCACCGCTTCAGCAGTCACGTGATCTACGTGAAGCATCCAAGCACGAAAACTTACATCGTCTGCGCCCTGCGCGAGAATCCAAAGGTTTTCTCGCCAAACTTTCGCAATACTCTGACCGTGGTTTCGAAAGACGCGGTAAAGGACGCTCATCGAGAGTTCAACGAATCGGGCAAAGAGCTCGGCGTGAGCGAGCTGTTTCCTCTGCAAGAAATTGACGATACCGCCTCGTTCTGTTTTCGGGATCCCGGCACTAACTGCTGGGAAGTCGTTTCTCCAAACTGAGGTTTTCATGATCGAAAAACCGCTTGAACAAATGGGCCTGCGCGACTTGCGTGCCCTCATGCGGCAACAATCGCCGCCGGAGGCGTGGGAACATTTCAACGGCGCGGCGGAGACCAAAGCGACGTTTCACCGCAATTCGCGCGCATTCCACCAGTATCTATTTCGCCAGAAGATTTTTCACGATGTTTCCGAGCCCGATATATCGATCGAGCTGTTCGGCCACAAGCTGCCGATTCCAGCGATCACGGCACCGGTGGGAAGCTTCATTCTTTTCGGCAAAGATGCCGAACGGCAAGTCGCCGAAGGCACCGATCAGGCCGGCGCGATGATGTTTGTCAGTCAAGCAGCCAAGTTCAATCCGAAAGACTGGCGCGACGCGGATAAGTCGCCGCTGGTGTTCATGGCTTACATGAACCGTGGCAGAGATGAGATATCCGACTACGCCAAGTTGTCGGAGGATCTCGGCTACGCAGCGGTGGGAATCACCATGGACACGGTTCGCCCGGTCAAAATCGGCGACGAAGTGCCGCTTTCGACCAAAGACGGCAAGCCGCGCAAAGGCCACAAATCGACGACGAAGGATATCGAATGGATGAAACAGCAGGTATCGCTGCCCGTGGTGGTCAAGGGCATCATGGGCAGTGACGACGCGCGCGCGGCGGTGAATGCCGGCGCCGACGCTCTGGTCGTTTCCAACCACGGCGGGCGGATTCTCGACTACAATCGCGCGGCGCTGGAAGCCCTGCCCGAAGTTGTCGATGGCGTCGGCGGCAAGGTTCCCGTGCTGCTCGATAGCGGTATTCGCAGCGGCGGCGATATCGTCAAAGCGCTCGCGCTTGGCGCCAAGGCCGTTCTTGTCGGCCGGCCGGTGGCATGGGGCCTAGGCGCCTTCGGCGCGCGCGGCGTCGAGCGCGTGTTCGCAATTCTCACCGAGGAAATGCAGCGGGTCATGACCATGACCGGCGCGGCGCGCATCGCCGACATAACCCAGTCGATGTTGTTTCGCGACGAGCGGGGAGGAGCGCGCGCCTTATGATATTCGTGATCTGGGCCATCATCTTTGTACTTGGGATCTGGGTCATCTCCACGTACAACGGTCTCACCGCGTTGCGGCTACGGATTCAGAACGCCTGGAGACAAATCGACGTACAGCTCAAGCGGCGCTACGATCTGATCCCCAACGTCGTCGAGACCGTCAAGGGCTACATGCAGTACGAGCAGGATACGTTGCAGAAAGTGATCGACGCGCGCAGCCAGGCGATGGCGTCGAAGGGGGTCAAAGAAACCGCTGAAGCGCAAAACGCTCTGACGCAATCGTTGGGCAAGGTTTTTGTGCTGATGGAAAACTACCCTGAGCTGAAGGCCAGCAAAAACGTTTTGGACCTGCAAGAAGAGCTGACGACGACGGAGAACCAGATCGCGTTCGCGCGCCAATACTACAATGACCTGGTGACCCAGTATAATACCAAGCAGCAAGTGTTTCCGTCGAACATGATCGCCGGTCTGTTCGGTTTCCATCCGAGCGAGTTCTTCGAAGTCGCCGAGGCGGAGAAGGCGCTGGCGCGCGTGAACCTGTCGCTTACACGCTAGCCCAGGGGCCTGCCGCTGGACACCCCGCCAGTCTTGGACTTCGTCGAACGGCAAGCGCATAACCAGCGCTGCAGCGCCGCACTGGTGGGCGTTTTTATCCTGCTTTTTCTATTTATCGGCGGCGCTGTTGACTATATTTATCTGGATACTTTCACGTCCGTCGGGCCGGCGTTTCCGGTGGCGACGATTTTCGCCCTCGGTTTCGCCACATTCACGACGCTCACGGCGTACTACGGCGGCAGCGATATCATTCTTTCATCTCTCGGCGCGGAGAAACTCAATCTCCAACTTCCCGAGCACCGCGAATTGCACAATGTCGTGACGGAAATGGCCTTAGCCTCCGGTTTGCCGATGCCGCGGGTCTTTGTCATTTTTGATCCGGCGCCCAACGCCTTTGCCACCGGGACCAATGAAAAAAACGCGGCCATTTGCGTGACCACGGGGCTGCTGACGTTGATGGACCGCGAGGAAACTCAAGGCGTGGTGGCGCACGAGATCTCGCATATTCGCAACGAAGATATTTTGTTGATGACGCTCGTGAGCATTCTCCTCGGCGGTATCGCGATTCTCGCCGACTGGGGGCAACGGGGTTTTTATAGCTCACGGTCAGGACGACGGTTGGGCGGCAAGAATCCGCTGTTGTTTATCCCGCTATTGATCTTGATCGCTCTATCGCCGCTGATCGCGCGGCTTTTGGCGATGGCGGTGTCACGTCAGAGGGAGTATCTGGCCGACGCGGGCGCCGCGCAATACACGCGCAATCCGCGCGGCCTGGCGCAGGCGTTGGAAAAAATCCGCGACGCGGGAATGCCGTTTCACAAAGCAACGCGCGGCACGGCGCATCTGTTTTTCGTCAATCCATTGCGCCGGCGAGTCGATGATCACGAGGGAAAACTGGCGGACCTGCTCTCGAGCCATCCGCCGATCAACCGGCGCATTGGGTTGCTGTTCCGAATGGCCGGGATAACCCAACACGTGGTTCAAGGTTCAAAAGTCCAAATGGTTCAATAGAGCAGAATTCACCCATGCTGCGTTGTTCCCAATGCGATCTTGAGATGGCCGAGGTGATGGCGCGGGCCAATCCGGGATCGCTGATCCAACTCGATCAGTGCGCTAAATGCGGTGGCATTTGGTGCGATAAGTGGGAGCTCTTTCCAATCGATCCCGACGAAGCCGATCGGTTGGATCGGTTGAATGAAAAGCTTTTGCGCGATGCATTGCCACTTCAACGAAAAACTCTGTACTGCCCGCGCTGTGCCGACGAGCTGCGAGTCTTTGCCGATCCAATTTTGCCGAAAGAGATTCAACTACAGCGCTGCCGTCATTGCGACGGTATTTGGCTCAACCGCGGTCAGTTCCATCGCTACAAGGATTTTCAGAAGGGCACGCGCGCTGAGAAAATGCCGATGGAAACCGTCGCCGCGAAGCTGCCGGAAGTCTACGCGAATCCGAAATCCTGGGTGGTTACCGGCACGAAGGGGATTTATGCCTATCCGCGCGGCGAAGAGGGAGGCGACGATCTCGTCGGCAAGAGCCTTGGCGGAGCGGCGAAGCTCGTGTTGCAGAGCTTGGCACGAATGATTCTCGGGATTTGATCGGCGCGGCAATTTTAGACTAGCGCGATCAGATCGATCTCGATCAAGGCGCCGCGCGGTAGATCGGCCACGGCGACCGTGGAGCGAGCGGGTTTCGACTTACCCAGATATTCTCCGTAAACCTCGTTCATCGCCGCAAAATCGCCGATGTCTTTTAAAAACACCGTGGCCTTGACGACGCGTTCGAGCGACGATCCGGCGGCTTCGACGACGGCTTTAAGATTTTCCATGACCCGGCGGGTTTGAATGCTGACGCCGCCTTCGACGACGTTGCCGGTCCTTGGATCGAGCGGGATCTGGCCGGAGGCATAAATAAACTCACCGACCCTGATCGCTTGTTCATAGGGGCCGATGGCCTTCGGGGCGTTAGCGGTGCTGATGACTTCTTTGTTCATCGTGAGGTTCTCCTTGGGATCTGTTGGGAAAATCTATATCAAGATTTTTACCAAGCGCAACGAAGCGGCCGCGCTTGTGCTTGCGCTCGGCGCGGCTGATATGCTTGATTAGATCATAAGAGTGATGAAACTGATCACGGCTCACAAGATACTCATCGGCAGCGCGACGGTCTTCTTTTTCTTCTTCGCTCTGTGGGAGTATCGGAATTATTCCGCTAGCGACGATACTTGGGCTATCGCGCGCTGCGTCTTGTATCTCTTTGTCGCTCTCGGATTCGGCATTTACCTCAAGAATTTGCCGCGCCTGTACAAATTGAAGTGAGCACTGCCGTGGACTCAGTGCCGTTCTTGGTCGAAGTTTCGGAAGAGCAGATCCGCCGCGAGCGCCAGAAGGCGCGCGAACTGCGCGCGAGCCAATGGTGGAAGCGCAAGCGCGCCACCGGCATTTGCCATCACTGCGGCGGCAAATCTCTGCCGAAGGATCTGACGATGGATCATTTGGTGCCGATTATCCGCGGCGGTAAATCGACCAAGGGGAACCTGGTGGCGAGCTGCAAGCAGTGCAATTCCGAGCGCAAGCATGGTCTGCCCTTTGAAAACGGCCGCGAATAACATTCCCCTTGCGGCAGGTCGCAGTGTTCAATAGTATCCTCTCGTCGGAGGGCAAAAACGATGACAGCCGAAACCTTTCTGGTGCGCACGATGTCCGACACGGTGGAGACCGATATCCAGCGCGTCCATATCATCGCCAACGAGATCTTGCCCCGCTACGGTATCGCGCCGCTTGCTTTCGAGCAGTTGAGAAAAATCGCCGACGGGCCCTTCGACTTGTTCCTGATCCCGCTGATCTTCGCTAAAGAATACGAGAAGGATCGCAATCTACCGTTCAACGAGGCCAAACGCGTCGAGATCCGCAGGCAAGCGCTCGCGATCGCCCAAAATCGCGGATACGACGTCGACCCGCCGGAATTTATTCCGGGCATAGAAACCTCGCTCAAGGAGACGAAGGAAGCCGGCCTGCGAAATGTTTTGATGACTACCGGCGGCCGGCGCTACAAACACCAGGCGATGGAAAAAGCCGGCATGGGCGGTTATTTCGAGGAGATCGTCGATCGCGACGAGACGTACTACGCCAAGGAACAGGGCCTTTATTATCTTTACCGCAAGCACAAGGCGAAGCACATGCGGATTATTCTGCTTACGGGGACGGCCACCTATATTCGCGCCGGCAACAACGCCGATGGTTGCAAAGTAGGCGATAGCAATCTCGAAGTGGTTCCGATCGCACTCGCGACCGAGCACTCGTACAACGACGAGGAGACATTGACAGCGGCCCGACCACGAGCCGTCATTCGCGACTACCATGAGCTGAAGCCGGTGTTAGAACGGCTTGCGCCGCTGGGTTGAGCGATTTGTCGCGAGAATCTCACCGAACCAATTTGACTTCGCCTATTCTCAGGGGATTGAAGGAAACTTCGATCCGTTGAGTCCACGGGTGTCGCGTTTCGTTCGGATTGGTTGGACCATGATTTTTGCTGAATTATGAATACTCTTGGAACATTTCTCGATGGCCGAGTAATCGTCAAAGTGGGTGATATCACCAGAGAAGCTGTCGATGCCGTCGTCAATGCGGCCAACGGCACGCTGATGGGCGGAGGCGGAGTCGACGGGGCGATTCATCTCGCCGGCGGGCCGGCGATCTTGGCTGCGTGCAAAGAAATTCGCCGCGAGCAATTTCCTGACGGTCTGCCGACGGGCCGAGCCGTCATCACAACCGCCGGAAGGATGGCGGCGAAACATGTGATCCATACGGTCGGTCCCGTGTACGGCCGGGGCGGGCAGGACAAAGCCGATTTACTGGCGGCATGCTATGCCAACTCGCTCAGTCTTGCGGTTCAAAGCGGCGTTCACTTCATAGCGTTTCCCGCGATCTCGACGGGTGTTTACGGTTATCCGACCAACGAAGCGGCGATCGTGTCGTCGACAACGATCGAACAATTCTTGCGGTTCGATCAAACGCTCAAAGAAGTCCGGCTGGTGTTCTTCGGCGCCGGCGACGCCGAGACCTTTTTGAAGCATCATGCGTTTACCGGAAAAAAATAGGCGGGAGGCACGAGGCGATAGGCGTGAGTGAACTCAAAGAAGGCATCAAACCCGTGCGCGTTGGGATCGAAGGTGTTTCTTATTCGCTGACCCACGTGCCGGATTTGGTGCGCTACGGTTCCAAGCCGTTGCGTGAGATTCGCGCTAATCCCGCGCTCCTTGAGCAGCTGGTAAAGCAGCAGCGCGATTTTGCCGCGGCGACGGCTTATGCGCCGCATCAGGTTTACATCGGCAACATCGCGCCGGAACAGCTCAGAGATCTGCCAAAGCCTTGGTACGAGAGATTGATCGAAGGCGCGTCGTCGGAAGGCCGTTTCGGCGATCTGGTCGCTCAATCGAAGTTTTACGGCTTACTCGCCGGCGCGGATCAATTTGATCTGGTTTCCTTTGAAGCGGGTTGGTTTCGAGAGCATGCAGCGCGGCATTTGATCGGCCGTGCGCCTCGATTGCGGTCACTCGGCGAGATTCAAGCGCTCCGCGATAAGGGCGCGCTGCTGCTGCGTGACGGCGAACGGGTAATCGGCGCGTTCGAGGCCGCGCATGAAGAGGATGCCAGTCTTGCCGCCGAAGTGTTGCTGGAAAATCTCGCCGGTAAGGTCAGTGCCGCGCATTCGCTGCGAACGGTGATTAAGCAGCTCGAGATCCAGCCCGACGACATCGATTTTGTCATCAGTTGTTCGGAAGAGGCCGTGGGCGATAGGTACAATCGCGGCGGCGGCAATTTGGCAAAAGCGATTGCCGAAGACGTCGGTTGCGTCAACGCGTCGGGTTGCGACACGAAGGCGTTTTGCGCCGGGCCGATGTACGCGATGGTGCTCGGCGCTAGTATGGTTCAGTCCGGTCTCGCCAAGAGGGTCGCCGTGGTCGCCGGCGGATCGCTCGCCAAGCTCGGCATGAAATTCGAATCCCATCTGAAAAAAAATATGCCGGTGCTCGAAGACGTGCTCGGTAGTTTCGCCGTGATATTGGGCCCGCCAAAACCGGAGCAAGTTTGCCTGCGGCTCGATTCCGCCGCCTTTCATCCGGTCGGCGCCGGATCGTCGCCGCAAGCGATGGCCGAATATCTCGCGGAAAAGCCGCTCGCCAAGCTCGGCATGACACTGACCGACGTCGACCGCTACGCCGTCGAACTCCACAATCCGGAGATCACCGTACCGTCGGGAAGCGGCGATGTGCCCCGAACCAATTATTTGACTTTGGCTGCACTCGCCGTGATGCGCGGGCAGATTCAAAAGAACCAAATGGAGGATTTTGTCCGTGCAGCGCGGCATGCTAGGCTATGCGCCGACACAGGGGCATATTCCTTCAGCAATCGTTTACCTGGGACATGCCGTGGAGGCGTTGCAGAAAGGCGAGATTCGCAATTCATTTTTGATCGCTAAGGGAAGTCTGTTTCTCGGCCGGATGACGCAATTTCGGACGGCTGCTCGTTCTTGGTCGATCGCAACAAAGTTTAGTGGAGGTCCAATGCTCAAAGGAAAAAAAATCATCGCCATCGGTGAACGGGACGGCGTTCCCGGTCCGGTGATCGCCGAATGCTTGGAAGGCGCGGGCTACGAGGTGGTCTTCCAAGCCACGGAGTGCTTTGTTTGAACCGCCGCGGGCGCGATGAACTTTGAGAACCAAGGGGTCATCAAGCGCCTGGCGGACCAGTATGGTCCGGAAAATTTGACGGTAGTGTTGGGCAACGGGGAAGCCAATGGTGTGGAAGTGTTCGCGGAAACGGTCACCGCAGGCGATCCGAGCTATGCCGGCCCGCTTGCCGGGGTCGCGCTCAAAATCCCCGTATATCATGTGCTCGAAGAGGAAGTGATGACGGAGGTGCCGGAAACCTTGCGCGATGAAAAGCTGCAATTATCCTCACTGGTCATCGATATCGAGCCGATGCATGAAGCGCTCAAAGCTTCGCGAGCGAAGCTTTGAGCACGGTTCAAAGTTCAAAGTTCAAAGTTCAACCGGATCGGACTCCTTGAACGTTGAAACTTGAACTTTTGCACGAAATCCAATCGCAGTCGTGTCACTTTCGGTACAATCCCTTAATAAACCCAGAGTCTTCCATTTCCTTGACAAAGCGCGTGTCGATGTAGTCTTTGACATTGGCCTGGGCGGCTTTGGGATTTTTTTCCGCTATATCCTGTAGAACGAGCTGATAGCCGTCGGCCGGTGGATACGGCGCTTCGGGCATAAACTTGGCGTGCCAATCCCACGCTTCTTCGAGGATCTTTCGATCATCGACACGCGAGTACTTGCGCATAATTTTAAGCGTGTCCTCTTTGTGGGTCTTGTAGTAATGAATGGCTTCCGTGTACGCGCGCAAATAGCGGCGGATAAAATCCGGGTTGTCACGGAGCAGCTTTGTCGAAGTATAAATGCCGTTCTGAGGAAATGGGATCTGCAACGCTACCATATCGACGACGGTGGGATAGCCGAGCTTTTCCGCGATCGCTTTGCCTGCCTCGGTGACGACCGTAAAATTGACGATGCCTTTCTGCAAAGCTACCATGCGCTCGATGGCGCCGCCGATGACGCGTAGATTGACATCCTTGAGCGGGTCGATGCCGATTTTTTTCAGACCGACTTTCATCGCGAATTCCGCCGTCGTGCCGGCGATGTGGCTGCCGCCGATCTTACCTTTTAAGTCTTCAGCTCGTCTGATGCTCGGTTGCGCCACGAGGTAGTAAGGCAACACGTTGACGTTGCCGGCAATGGCGACGATATCGCCGCCGGCGAGGCGGGCGCTGGCCAGTCCCGGCCCGCCGCCTTCGCCGATCAGAATCTCACCGGCGAGTATCGATTGGATACCGCGCACGCTGCCGGAGATGAAGATGACCGTGGCGTCGATGCCGTGCTTATCGAAGATTTTTGCGTCTTTGGCCACCCAGATAACGGAAGACGAACCCGGAGTGGTCGAAATGTATGCTGTATTGAGTTTATCGACCGCCATCGACAAATGTGGCTGTAAGCAAAGAGCGGCGATGAAAACAGCGCCAAAAATATCAACCGGTTTGAATTTCACGTCGAACCTCCAATGAAGACCCTCATGAGCTTCGCTGGCGCTAAACTACATCATCTCGCACGCGAAGAGCAAAACGCGTGTATTTGCGTTGACTTCCCTGACTTTTTCAATTTCAATCAAGTCCAATGAAAATACCGATGGATCTGGTGATGTTTGACCTCGACGGAACGCTCGCAGACACGGGACATGATCTTGCCGGTTCGGTGAATTTTACCCGAGCGCATTTCAATTTAGCGCCGTTGCCAGAGACGTCCGTTTATGTTCATGTTGGCCGCGGCGTGGAGCATTTGCTCAAGCAGGCTTTGCCTGAGGCAGCCCCTGATCATTTTCACGAAATCATGCGCGTCTTTCTCAACCATTACGAACGGCACTTGCTCGACCAAACCGTGCTGTATCCGGGGATTCGCGACGTGCTTGACTATTTCAGCGGCAAGCAGCGCGTCGTGGTGAGCAACAAAATGTACCGACTCACGCTCGCCGTAGTGCGCGGATTGGGAGTGGAAGATTGCTTCGATGCGATCTTCGGCGGCGACAGCGCGGCCGAAAAAAAACCGCATCCGGCACTATTGAATGCCGCCTTGAAACGATTTCACGTGCCGGCCCGCAGCGCAGTCATGATCGGCGACGGCGACATAGACATCGAAGCGGGAAAGCGCGCGGGAGTGATGACCTGCGGAGTAACTTATGGTCTCGGCAACAAGGGTGATTTAATCGCTGCGCAACCGGATGTTATAATCGATCATCCGGCGCAGCTATCCGACTATTTCTGTTGAACCATTCCTATCTTGTGACGCAGGAGGTGAATCATGGCGGCGACGATTCCCGAGCAGTTCAAGGATCTTTTTACCAAAGTGGCTTTTGCTCACCTGGCCACGGCCATGCAGGACGGAAGCCCCAGGTCACACCGGTATGGGTCGACTACGACGGCACTTATGTTCGAGTCAATTCCGCCAAGGGACGTGTGAAAGACAAGAACATGCGGCGTAACAAGCGGGTCGCGCTTTCGATCCAGGACCCGGACAATCCTTATCGCTATCTGGAGGTTCGCGGCGATGTGGTTGAGATCACGGAAGAGGGCGCGGATGCTCACATCGATGCGCTGGCCAAGAAGTATCTGGGCAAAGAGCGCTATCCCTTTCGAAGCCCCGGCGAAGTGAGCGTGATTTACAAAATTCGTCCGGACAAGATCTCAACTTCGGGGTGAGAACCTGGCGAGTACTGCAGCCAAATTTCATCCACGCGCGCTGGTGGCGAGCCAGCAGTTGATTGAAAAAGCCATTCGCGGGCTATCTCACAGCGGTGACAATCGGCAGCCGGGAGTTTTTCATCCCTGGATTTTGGGTCGTGCTTGGTCGCGACGGCGAGATGTCGCCAGGCTGTCCGAAATGATGACTGATTCTTATTGCCAATTTTTGGGATAGGACGATAGTTATTGGACTTCGCACATGGGGGCGCCGTTGCTGGAAAATTTGTTCAGAGCCGCGAGGGCCGCGACCTTATAACACTCCGCGAGCGTCGGATAATTGAAAACCGCGTCGACAAAATAATCCAGTTTGCCGCCGTGGGCGATGACGGCCTGGCCGATATGCACCAGTTCGGTGGCGCCTTCGCCGATCACGTGGACGCCCAAAAGGTCCCTGCTCTCGCTGTGAAAGAGCAGTTTCAACATACCGACCGTGTCGCCAATGATCTGACCGCGGGCAATTTCGCGGTAGCGCGCGACTCCGATCTCATAGGGAATCCCATCGCGTGTAAGCTCGTCTTCGTTACGTCCGACCATGGAAATTTCCGGGATCGTAAAGATGCCGTAGGGCAACAGATGGGAGGATGTCTCGCAGGTCAATCCGAAAGCGTGGCAGGCGGCGTGACGTCCTTGCTGCATCGAAGTTGAAGCGAGCGCGGGAAATCCCACGACGTCGCCGGCGGCATAAATGTGCGGAACTGCGGTCTGAAAGTTTTCGTTCACTTTCAAGCGGCCGCGCTCGTCGGGTTCAATGCCGATCCGTTCGAGTCCCAGGTTCTTGGTCGCGCCGACACGGCCCGCCGAATACACAAGCAGGGGAGCGCGGATTTGCTTGCCGCTCTTGAGTTGAAGCACGACGGATTTGTCGGCCGCTTTGGTGACGCCGACCACCTCTTCGTTGAGGCGGAGGGTGATGCCGATATTACGCATCTGATATTGCAGCGATTCGATAATCTCACTATCGACAAATTCGAGCAGCCGGGGCCGCCGTTCCACCAGCACGACCGGAATCCCCAGGGTGGCCAGGATGCAAGCATACTCGCAGCCGATCACGCCGGCGCCGACGATCGTCAGGGATTTGGGCAGTTGTTTTAGGGACAACAAGCCGTCGCTATCGATAATCGCTTCGCCGTCAAATGGAATATCCGGTGGGCGAGCGGCCTCGGTGCCGACGGCCAGCACGATGTAATCCGCAGTGTGTTCATTGGACTCGGAGTCCTGTTTGATCGCAATCCGATGCGGGTCGATCACCGTGGCGGTGCCGACGATGAAATCAACGCAGTTTCTGATCAGTTGGTTTTGGATAATCTCCTGCTCGGCTTTGACTACATGATCGCAACGCTGCGCGAGATCCTCGAAAGTAATGTCTTTTTTGACCCGATAGCTGGCGCCGTAGAGATTGCGCTGGCGGAAACCGGACAGAAACATCACCGCTTCGCGTAATGATTTGCTCGGGATGGTGCCGATATTGATGCAAATGCCCCCGGCAACTTTTTTGCGCTCGATGATGGCGACCTTTTTGCCGATTTTGGCCGCTTGAATAGCGGCTTTCTGGCCGGCGGGACCGGAACCGACCACCAAAATGTCATAGTGGGCCATGCTTTTATCCTAATCTTTTCTCGAAAGCTTACAATCGCTGCGCCAGATTGCTGTCCTTCAACTTCTCGTAGGCGCATAAGCCGATGGCGACGTCCATGATGCCAGTCCCCTGGAGTTTAAAAAGAGTGATTTGCCGATCCTGGGTCCGACCGGCAACGCTGCCGAGCAGCAAGTGGGAAATCTCATGAACCCGTTCCCATGTAATCGTCCGATCTCTGACCGCGCGAAAGATATCGCTCTCGTTGACGCACACGGTTTCCGTCGAAGTCACAAAAATTGCGTCGGCCCGGCGGATTGTGGCTTCATCAATTTCCTGGCGTATCCTGGTCTTATCGCCGTTGGCAATCGACGTAATATGGGTGCCAGTCCGCAACTGGTTGCCGTCGAAAACCGGTGCCGTGGAATCGGTTGCGGTAATGACGATATCGGCGATTTCCAATGCTTCTTCAGGGCTCGAGACGGCTTGCACGGGGATTTTCAGCTCGGATCCCAGCTTGTCTGCGAGTACGTTGCGATGCTCCGGTGTCGGGCTGCATACTCGCACTTGCGTCAAACTTCTGACGGCGGCGACCGCTTTGAGTTGGCTTTCCGCGTGAATCGAGCTCCCGAATAGCGCCACGCGACTGGCGTTTGCGCGAGCTAAATACTTGGCGCCTATGGCGCCTGCGGCGCCGGTCCGGTGTTCGTTGATGGCGCAGTCCTGAAACAGGATGAGTGGCAAGCCCGTATCGACGCTATACAAGATCACTGTTTCGTGGTGAATCCGCCGGTCCAGGTCGGTCTGAAGATAGGCGCCCATCGCGCCATGTACGGATCCGGGCAGGAGACCGAAAATCATCCGGTTCGGATGATGGATCCTGCGCCGCGGCAACTCGAAGCCACGGCCCAGGGCGATTTCTTTCAACGTATCCTCGATCGCGTCGATCATCTCGTTGATCGAAAGGATTTGACTGATTGGCGTGTTTTTTAGGAAGAGCATGTTTGTTCGCGAAGAAATTGTATTGAGTATTGCTTTTGGATTCGATTCGCTAATCTTGGTGGTGAACGTGCGGGGCTGTGTATTAACTGTAGCGCACAGGTGTCGAAAGGGTCAACTCAACCGATGGTCAATTATTGTTAAGCGCTGGTTAAGTCGACGCGCGCGAGATTCACGATCGGCTTGGATTCTACCGATAATCGCAATAACGCGCGCACCGAGACATGCCATAGCTGCAGCCAACGGATCAGGGAGATAAAAGGTCACCGAAAGGACGAACTTGATGGAATGCTCCGGCCTAACGGATCATCCCGAACGATTTCAGATTCAAGGTTCCCTTGAGTGGAATGTGTTTTTTCTTCTCGATCGGAAACGCGATCATATCATGTTGCTGCGCGACATCGAATCGAAGAATTCCATCGATGGGCACTGAATGGCTCCCGTCGATGGATCGTCCGGTTCAGCAAAGACTAGAAATTCGTAATTTTCTGGAAAGAGAGCCGTTAGCTCTTCTTTGCTTTTAATGCTGACAGGACTCTTAGGATCGGCGCTCAGTTCGAACTCGACGATCGGACGGTCTTTGCGCAGGCTTCGGCGCAATCCCTTTAGTGCTAGTTTCTCGTAACCTTCGATGTCCATTTTGATGAGAGCCACAGCTTTGGCTCCAGCTTTGTTAAGGGCATCGTCCCCAATCTGGATCTCGAATTCGCCGGCGTAAGAATTTTTTTTATTGAAGCCGTTGATAAATGATCCGGTTCCCAAATTGTTCTCTGATGGTTTGTAGAACGGTTTCCTGGAATTCTCGTCGCCAAGTGCAACTGGATGGATCACGATATTCTTAATATGATTGAATTCGACCATCCACCGAAATCTTTCAAGTACAGGCTCCCACGGTTCGAACGCGTGTACTTCGGAGGCGAAGCGCGAAACGAAGAGGGAATGCTGTCCCGTGTTTGCCCCCACGTCGACGAACGTTCCGCGATTCCCGTACACTGTGCGCATTACATCACGAAGAAAATACAGGATGTGTTTCTCGTAAGCCCCGTAATAGAAAATGTCGTTGTCGACCCCGTTGCCGGTATTGCCCTCGTAACGGATACCATCGATGCTCGCAACGAAGTCGATGCTGCCGCCTCGATAGCACGTCGCGATTGATTTTGATTGAGTGAAACACAGGTAGACTCGGTGAAGACCTGCCGGATCCGTAAGATACAAATATCCGCATAGAACAATTACGGTGATAACGCCCGCGGCGGTTAGTCGTATCGCTTTCATTGGGCGAGACCTAATGCAATTGTCGTTAATTATTGATCGTTACTTTAAAGACCACAAGCAAAAAATCGAACTGAGAAATTCCTAACCGGAGCGTTGTATATCTCGGCAAGGTCTGTCTGCGAGTTAAAAGAGCCAATTGCTGCCGGACTTTATGGTTTCGTGGCGCTGCAGATGCAATGCATAACGTGACATCGCGAAACTGCAAACCCAGTAAATCACCGCGATGAACACATAAAGCTCAAAAGGCCGGATTTCCCGGTTATTCACAATCTGCGCGGCCTTGGTGAGATCGACGTAACCGATGATCGACGCCAGCGAGGTGTCTTTGAGCAATACGATGAATTGCGTCACTAGGGCTGAGGCCCTTTTATCGGAATACTATTTTTCCTCTCAATGGGATAGGCAACCATATCGAATTGTCGTTTTATGTCGAAGCGCAAAAGTTCAGTCGATGGTTCCAAGGAGTATGCGCCGGTCATCGGATTTCCCTCCTCGGAAAAAACCAAGAATTCGTATTTTTCCGGAAAGAGCGAGACCAACTCATCTTGGCTTTTGATACTGACTGCGTTCTTAGGATCAACGCTAATCTCAAACTCGACTATGGGTCGGTGGATTTGCAAGGTTCGATGTAACCCTTTCAGCGCGGGTTTTTCGTAGCCCTCGATATCCATTTTAATGAGCGCTACGGATGTTACACGGGTCTTCTCCAACGCCTCGTCGCCGCGCTGAATCTCTAGCTCTCCCTCATAGGAGTTATTTTCCTTGAAACCGGAGACGAAGGAGCCCGTTCCGAGATTGTTGTCGGGCGGTTTGAAAAAAGGCTTCTTCGAATTCTCATCGCCTAATCCGAAAGGGTGGATTACAACGTTTTTGATGTGATTGATCTCCACCATCCGCCGAAACCGTTTAACGACGGGCTCCCAAGGCTCGAAGGCGTGAATTTCTTTTGCGTACTTCGACATGAAAAGTGAGTGTTGCCCTGTATTAGCCCCAATGTCCAAGAAAACGCCTTGATTGGAGTATGCCGATTTCATGACATCCCGCAGGAAATACAATACCGGTTTTTCGAAGGCGCCATAAAAAAAAATATGCCTGTCGACAAAGTTACCGGTGGTGCCTTGATACCGTGCTCCGTTTAGATCAGCTTCGAAATCAAAATGGCCGCGTTGAAAACACGACGACAGTGCGACCGCGCGTTGCCAACAACGGTACTGCCAATAGAATCGATCCCGGTCGGCACCGTAGAGTGTAGCGATGCAAACAATAAGAGTAAGAAGCGCGGCGGTTAAGAGTTTTGCAGCCTTCAAGTAGATATCCTTACCTTCGGACCTTTGGCCGTCATCGATCAATCATCGGATTGAATTCAACGGCATTCAAACCTCAATCATGGACCGGTTCCTTGCCCAACCGATCCGTTTATCGAGCCTAAAAATAGACATTCTATTGCATTGGCACGAAACGCGCCAACGCAGCTTCGGCTCAAGAATGACGATCCTGAAACGCCGGGCCTATTGTCGTACGAGTCGAGTCTCTATGGAGCTTGCATATCTGGACATACTGTAACTGCAGAGCCAATAGACCAAGGCGATGAAGAGATATAATTCGAACGGGCGGATTTCTCGATTATTGACGATTTGCGCGGCCTTGGTGAGATCGACGTAGCCGATGATGGATGCCAGGGAGGTGTCTTTCAGCAATACGATAAATTGCGTCACGAGGGCGGGAATCATATTGCGCAAAGCTTGCGGCAAGACGACATGACGCATCAGTTCAGCACGGGAGAGGCCAGTAGCTGTGGCGGCTTCGACCTGGCCACGTGAAACCGATTGAATTCCGGCGCGCACGATCTCGGCCAGATAGGCGGCTTCGAAGATCACGAACGCCGTTAAGGCCACGGCATATTCCGGTAGGGATTTGCCGGCGAGGGCGGGAATGATGAACCAAAACCAGAAAATCACCATGACCAGAGGCACGCCGCGAAAGAATTCCACGTAAATCCACGCAGGCCAATGGATCCACCGCGAGCGCGCCAAACGCGCCAGTCCGATGAACGTGCCTAGAATGAAACCGAGAACAATGGCCGGCAGCGCCAGACGCAGAGTACCGCCGGCAAATGCCCCCAAGCCAAAAAAACCTTGAAGGATCAGAAAGCCGAAGTTATTGAAGACGACTTGAAAGTCCATCGTCAAAACTCACTGGCATTGCGTTGCGCGATCATGCCGGGAATCGCTACGCGCCGTTCGACCACTGCCATCAAACTGGAGATGGCGAGGCAGAGCATGAGATAAATGACCGTTCCCGCGGCCAGCGCTTCGAATGCTTTGGCCGTGTAGGTTTCGATTTGACGGGTTTGGAAAGTCAATTCAGCGACGCCGATTGTTAGGGCGACCGATGAGTTTTTTATTAGATTTAGCGTTTCATTTGTTACCGGCGGGATGATCAGGCGGAGCGCGACGGGGACGATGATCAAGCGATAGGCTTGCCACACCGTGAGTCCAGTGGATAGCGCGGCTTCAAATTGTGTCTTTGGAATCGATTGAATACCGGAACGAATCACTTCGGAAAAACGCGCACCATGATAAACGCCCAAGGCGCACACGGCGGCCCAAAATTCCGCGCCGTGGTCCAGCAGCCAATCCTGTAGCGCTTGCGGCAGCAGCTGGGGCATGCCGAAATACCAAAAAAACATCCAGACGAGCAGCGGCACGTTGCGGAAGAATTCAACATAGGCCGAAGCGAGCCAACGTAACAGCGGCAGAGGCGTGGTCCGCAGCGCGCCAGCCAGGACTCCCAGTGTGAGTGCGAACAACCAGCTGAGGGAAGAAATTTCGAGAGTGGTCAGAACGCCGTTAAGAAGCCAGCCGCCGGTCTGGCCGCTCCATAGAACGCTCCAGTTCAATTGGTCAATCATTCAAAGGCGCAACCCACCGGCACTAAATGGCGGGTGAGTTGAAGGGCACGGCATGCCGTGCCTTACTTTGGAACGATTTGCATCTGCAGGAAGCGCTTGGTCTCAGGCAACAACGGATAGGGCACTTCGCCCTTGGGGCCGAACCACTTGTCGTAGATTTCAAAGTAAAGATTTGCGGCGATGGCGTCCATCAAGCCGACGTTGACGACTTGGCGAAAGTCGGAATCGTTCTTGCGCATCGCTATCCCGTAAGGCTCATAGGAAAAAAATTCCCCGACCACGGCCCAGTCATCCGGCTTGGGCGCCTTGGCCTTCAAGCCGGCGAGCTGAATACCGTCGTTCGTGTAGGCCTGAACTTGTCCTTGCGCCAAAGCCTGGAACGCCGCGGGCTGATCGGGAAATTCGAGAAGCTTTGCGTTCGGCGCGCGCTCTCGAATGATTTTGGCGTTGGTCGAGCCTTGCTGTGCGGCGATTCGTCTACCCGCTATCGTTTGGATGCCTTTTACCGGACTGCCTTTCTTAACCAGAAACTGAGCCCCGGTGACGAAGAAGGTGAGGCTGAAATCGACGTTGTCACGGCGCGATTGGGTGTCGGTCATGGTCTCGGCGATTAGATCGACGGCGTTGGATTGGAGCAGCGGGATGCGCGTCTGCGGCGCAGACTCCTTTTTTTCCAATTTGATTTGCTTGTTGAGCTTTTTGTTAAGCACCGGCAGGATCGCCTTCTCGACAAGGTCGATGGAAAAGCCGACCCACTCATTATTCTTGTTGACGTAGGCGAAGGGAGGCGAGCCGGTGCGCGTGCCGATGATCAACGTCCCGCTCTTGTCGATCTTTTCGAGCGTCGTTTCGGCGCGGCAGAAATCAGCTGTCCAGATACCAAACAAACCGATAAGCCAGAAGCAAAATCTTCGTTTCATGTCGTTCTCCTCAATGTGAAAGAATCTTGCTTAAGAATTGCTGGGCGCGGGGCGATTCTGGAGTGGCGAAGAATTTTTCCGGTTCGTTGGCTTCGACGATGCATCCCTGGTCCATAAATACGACCCGGTGCGCCACACGCCGGGCAAAACCCATTTCATGCGTCACCACGACCATCGTCATGCCGTCGCGCGCAAGATCAGTCATGACCTCCAGGACTTCGTTGATCATCTCCGGATCGAGCGCCGATGTCGGCTCGTCGAATAACATGATTTTAGGCTTCATCGCCAGAGCGCGGGCGATGGCGACGCGCTGCTGCTGACCTCCCGATAGATTGGCCGGATAAGCCTGAGCTTTGTCGGGAATCCCCACGCGCTCCAATAGCTCGGCGGCGATTTTTTCCGCTTGCGCCGCAGACACGCCTTTCACCTTGACCGGCGCCAGCGTGATATTTCGCAGCACCGTCATATGCGGGTAAAGATTGAATGACTGGAAGACCATGCCGACTTCGGTGCGCAACTTAACGGTGTCCAGCTTCGCATCGGACAGCGACAAGCCGTCCACGATGATATCACCGGATTGAATCGTTTCGAGCCGATTGACGCAGCGGATCAGGGTGCTCTTACCGCTGCCGCTTGGGCCGCAGACAACAACCACTCTGCCGACTTCGATGGTGAGGTCGACGTCGTTTAGGACGTGAAGCGAGCCAAACCACTTATTGACCTTGCGAAACTCGATCACGGTTACCGAACGTGCGACGCATGACTGGATTGCAAATTGCTGATCGGCATACTATATGAACAACTGTTTTTTGCAACCACGACGAAACGAAGTGGACGCTTGATCGTTAGCGGTCACCGACGACTCGCGCTCGCGGCAACGCCATCAGCCGCAGATTTCACGGCCGGCCTCCGATGACCCGGAGCCAGCACTTAGCCAATTATGACTGTGTATTTGGTTCGGCACGGAGAGGCCGTCTCCGCAGCGGAAAACCCTGAGCGTCCGCTCTCTCGGAACGGGTGCCAAGGCGTTGAAGGGATCGCCCGTTTAGCGCTCGATCGCGGGGTCCAAGTCGCTGTGATCTACCACTCGGGGATTCTGCGGGCGAAACAGACAGCAGAGATATTAGCCAAGGTGCTCCTGCCCCCGCTGGGTGTAGAACCGCACGCCGGTTTATTGCCGGAAGACGATCCGGCGCTTGTTGCGGCGGAGCTTGACAGCGCCCAACAATCAATTTTGCTGGTCGGCCATTTGCCTTATCTAAATCGCTTGGCGGGTTTATTGGTCCATGGTGACCCGCATCGCACCGTCGTCGAATTTCTACCGGCAACGATGATTTGCTGCCGCAGAGTCGGTGGTCGATGGAGCATCGATTGGATGCTAACGTAACCGAGAATCTGACGCGCAGTTGACCGACGCATAGGGATGGTCTAAAAGGAAAAACAGGCGTGAACGGGAGAATTGAAAGGTAGAACCCATGGCCTCAGAGACACTGACGATAACCGACAATCGAACTGGTAAACAGTACGAGATTCCGATAAAGAACGGCGCCATTAAGGCGACGGATCTTTTCCAGATCAGGGTCAACGAGGATGAGGGTATCGTTAGTTACGATCCGGGCTTCATGAATACCGCTTCGTGCCAGAGCAAGATTACGTACATCGACGGGGACAAAGGGATCCTTCGCTACCGCGGCTATCCGATCGAGCAGATCGCCGAAAAAAGCACCTATTTAGAGACCGCTTATCTAATCCTCTACGGTGAGCTGCCGAATAAATCACAGCTTGAAGAGTGGACGCACAACATCACGTATCATTCGATCATTCATGAGAATATTAAAAAGCTGATCGACGGTTTTCACCATGACGCCCATCCCATGGGAATCTTGCTCAGCACCGTAGGCGCGCTGTCGACGTTCTATCCCGAGGCCAAGAAGATTTTCGATGTCAAGTCGCGCCATGATCAAACCTACCGATTAATCAGCAAGATGCCGACGCTGGCGGCGTTCGCCTATCGCCATAGTCTAGGCTTGCCCTACTCTTATCCGGACAATGATCTGAGTTATACCGGTAACTTTCTCAACATGCTTTTCAAGATGACGGAGCTCAAGTACAAGCCGAATCCTGTGCTCGAGCGTGCCCTCGATATTCTTTTTATCTTGCATGCCGATCACGAGCAGAACTGCAGCACCAACGCGATGCGCGGGGTTGGAAGCTCGCAGGTGGATCCCTATTCCGCCGTCGCCGCCGCGGCGGCCGCGCTGTATGGACCACTGCACGGCGGTGCCAATGAAGCTGTGCTCAGGATGCTCATGGGAATCGGCTCTAAAGACAAGGTTCCTGAGTTTATTAAAAAGGTGAAAGGCGGGGAGGGCCGGCTGATGGGCTTCGGCCACCGCGTTTACAAGAACTACGATCCGCGCGCGAAAATCATCAAGCAGGTCGCCGACCAGGTTTTCGAAATTAAAGGGCGCAATCCATTGCTCGATATCGCCTTAGAGCTCGAACGGATCGCTCTGTCCGATGACTATTTCATCAAGCGCAAGCTCTATCCCAACGTCGATTTTTATTCCGGGCTGATTTATCAGTCGATGGGATTGCCGATGGATATGTTTCCGGTGCTTTTCGCGATTCCGCGGACCTCTGGCTGGATCGCTCAATGGGATGAGATGTTGACCGACCCGGACCAGAAATTGGCCCGTCCGAAGCAGGTTTATCTGGGCGCGGAAATACGCGATTACGTCGCGATGGACAAGCGATCGTAAGAGAGACTCAGCGCAGCACTCCTCGCAAACCTTGCAGCAGGATTCTCAGCTTCTGGCCGATCAGCACTCGCGAGTTGGTTAGGCCGTTGAAATCCATTAGTGCGCTCACTTCGAGGCCGTAACGGCGGGCGATGGAGAAAAGCGTCTCGCCCTTTTTCACTTCGTGCATGACAACGGGCGCCGGTTCGACATCTTTCTCGAGTGTTTTTTCATTGGATTTTGCGAGAAACACCGCGGCTTTCTCTACCGGGAGATTGACCCGAAAACCCGCCTCACCGGGCGGTGTCGAGTCGCGCAGCAGCGACGGGTTTAGATTCCGTAGGCTCGGAACATCAGTTTCCGTCGACTGCGCGAGAGCCGCGAGCTTCATGGGAGCCTTGAGTTCGACTTCTTCATAATCCAAGGGCTTTTCATAGACGACGTTATCCAAGCCGTATTTCTTTGGATCCATCGCAATCAGGGCTATCGCTACGAACTTCGGCACGAAGTTGCGTGTTTCATCGCTGAGCTGCGCTTTTGCTTTGATGCTCCAGAAATCCCTCGCGCCGCTCTGCTGTAATGCTTTGTCGATGGTTCCCGGTCCGGCGTTATACGCCGCGGTTGCGAGATACCAGCGGCCGTAGCGGTCGTGCAGGTCTTTGAGATACGCCGCTGCGGCCCGAGTCGACTTCACCGGATCGCGCCGTTCGTCGACCCACTGGTCGATTCGCAATCCGTAGCGCAGGGCCGTGCCGGTGACGAATTGCCACAACCCCACCGCGCCATTTCGCGAGGTCGTGTTGACGACGAACTCACTTTCAAGTAACGCCAGATAACCGAGTTCCTCCGGCAAGCCCTCCTGGCTCAGCACCTTGGCGATCATCGGCATGTATTTTCCGGCGCGGCCCAGCAGTTCCTGAAAACGACTCTTCCCCGTGGTGGAATAGTAGCCTACAAAATGCTTCACCTTAGGGTTGTCGATGACTTCTTTTGAAAATCGCAACCGCCGGTGCTCCTTGGGTTGCTCGACGGCTTTGTCCAAATCTTTGTCCAACAATTCAAGCAGGCGATTGTCTGCTCGCAGCGCCCGCTCGGGTTGTGCCGATGACGGCGCTGCACCGGCGGGTTGCGGAATTTTCTCGCGAATAGTTGGACGTTCCGGTTTTTGTTCAACTGGCGTCAAGGCAGGCAGCTTGGCCTCGGCGGCGGCTGCGGTAGGCGTTGGCTCTGGATCAATCGGCGCGGTGCTGGCGGCAACCGCGGACGAATCCGGCGGCAGTAATTCGGCCGTCGGCTGAGGAAAATTATTTTCGAGATCGGATTTCTGCGGAATTTGCGCCGGAGGTGTAGCGGCGCGTTGAGACAACCGCTCGGTCGAAGCGCATCCGAAAGTCCCTGTAACTACCAACAAGAGGAACAAATGTTCTTTGCATACGCGCATCACAAAAAACCTGCTGACCCGCGAACGATACTCGAATAGAATCACTCACGCAAGCGATTTTGCCGAAAATTCCACCGAGTCATTTTTCAGAGAGCCGAGCTTTTCTGCACAAGGTATTATCCGCCATTGTGGCTCGTTGGACGATTTTTTCGGCGAGCGCGAGCGTAGCGACACTACGAGAAATCACCGCGACACCAACTGCTGTATCAAGTTTGTGATGCGGCGGAGGCAGACCTAAGAACCATCTTGTCTTTGGACGCCAAGCGAAATTCCCTTGACAAGCCGTCTTCAAAGTCAGTAGATTTTCTCGATTGATTTTTGATTCGATTGGCTTCGAGGTGAGCAGCAGTGGCAAAGCGGCATAAATTTATCATCCCTCCGAGACAGGCTTGGCTGGTCCTTTTGAGCATCGGAGTTTCCTCTCTTGCTGATGCTCAGACCGCTCAGTGGCAGCAAATCGTCGCTGCGGCGAAGAAAGAAGGAAAGGTAGTCGTTTCGATACCAGCGGGCGCCGAATTGAGGAAGAGCTTGAAGGAGGTTTTTGAGAAGCGTTACGGCATCGAGTTGGAGCTCTTTACGGGCCGTGGCGCAGCCGTCGCCAAAAAAATTGCCGACGAGTTTAGAGCGGGGCTTCGACTCACGGATGTCCATACGGGAGGATCGGCGCCAATTATTTTTGGTTTGGCCGGCATGCTCGAGCCGGTCGAAGCGCAATTCATTCTTCCCGAAGTCAGGGAAGTGAAAAACTGGTGGGGCGGCCATATGTACGTGGATAACACCAAGCGCTATGGCTATTCATTCCTCGCCTTTGTTCAGGACGCCCTCTGGTACAATAGCGATCTCATGAAACCGGAAGAGTTGCGCTCGCTCGACGATCTTTTGCATCCCAAGTGGCAAGGCAAGATTGGCTACAGCGATCCGCGGCGCGGCGGTGCTGGACAAGGTAACTGGACTTTCTTATGGAAAACCAAGGGCGAAGAATTTCTAAAGAAGCTCGTGCAGCAAAATTTGCTGATCATGGCCGAAGAGAGACCGCTTGCCGAAGCCTTGGCGAAGGGCACAGTAGCTCTCACCATCGGTCTGGACATCGACAATTTCGTGTCCTTCGTGAAGGCTGGACTTCCGGTCAAGCCGCTGCCGCAACTCAAAGACGGCATTTATCCTGTTACCGGCTCCGGCGTGCTCGCGGTGATCAAGGATCCGCCTCATCCCAACGCCGCCAAGCTCTTCATCAATTGGCTGTTGAGTAAAGAAGGACAGGAGACCTATCAAAATGCCATCGGGGAACCGACGCGGCGTCTCGATGTCGAGGTGCCGAAAGAGCCCTATGCGGTCAGGCCGGCGCGGGAATTCATGAGCGTGGAGCAATATCATCGCCTCGAGGGTCACACCGAAGAAAAGCAGGACGCGGTTCGCAAGCCGGCGTTAGCCGCGGCGGAGCGCTTGATCAAGCGATGAATCTCAATTGGGAAAATAGACAGATGGTGCATCATGAGCGACAACGAAGAACTCAAAGATAAATTATCGACCGCGGTGCAAATCCTGCGATGGGAATTGGCGGACATGTGGGGACATGTGAGCTGTCGCTCGCCGCGCGGCGATAGTTTTCTCATCATGCCGATGCGGCCACCCTTCGACCCCGACCTTGCTGACGATGAAATCCTCGAATACGATTTCGACGGCAAAAGGATTTCCGGCCGGCGCGATCCGCCGGCGGAAATCTTTTTCTTCACCTCACTATTCCGAAAGCGTCCGGATACCGGCGCCGTGATTCACTGTCATCCACCGGTGGCGGTTTCGCTGATCGCGACCGGCAAGAAAATCGTGCCGATCCATCAGCATTCGATCAAGTTCGGCAAAGGAGTGCCGGTGAGCCCATGGCTTTACGGCACCTATCATGAAGACGGCGAGCGAGCGACCAAGGCGATGGGCAAAAGTTTCGCGCTGATGATGAAAGGACACGGGGCCAACGTTATCGGCAATACGATCCAAGAAGCTTGTCTCAACACGGTTCATCTGGAGCGCACGGCAAAGATGCTCCTGTGGGCACAGAGCGTCGGGAAAGCGAGTCCGATTCCCCGGGTCGTGGTGAAGAAGTATGAGCAAGTTGAGGCGGAGAGAGTGACGGCAAGAGGTTCCAGGCCGCCGCGTTCCCCGGAATGGAATTTCTATGAACGGCTGATCAAGCGCGGCGAACGCTGGAATACATGGTAACCCTCAGCGCGTGAAGAATTTATCCTCGCTATCGTCAACCAGCATCGCGGTTCCGTTTCTCTTAGCGCAATTCGGCGGTTTTGCCGCGGCATGGGCCGCGAGCGCAGCCGCGTGGCAAGAAGAATGGAGCAAAACGGTTCAAGCCGCGGAGAAAGAAGGCCAGATTGTTCTTTATGTCAACGAAGGGCTCGAAGGCAGCGTCAATGACTTTCAAAAGAGGTTTTCCAAAATCAAAGTTGTGGTGGTTACCGGACGATCGGGTCAACTGGTGACGCGGCTGATGACGGAGAGAAGAGCCGGCAAATATCTTGCGGATGTGGCAAAACTCGGCACCGGTTCCGCCTCCGCCCTCTATCGGGCCCAGCCATTTCCACTGCAGCCCGTCGACGGCGCGCTGATCTTGCCGGAGGTGACGGACCGATCAAAATGGTGGCAGGGAAAGCACCAATACGCCGACCCCGAAGGGAAGTACATTCTGTCGCCGTGCGTCAGCGTGCACATCGACATGGTGTCGTACAACACCGACCTCGTGAAACCTGGAGATCTGACGTCCTTTGGCGACATTCTAAATCCGAAGTGGAAAGGCAAGATCGGCTCCATGGACCCGCGCGCCGCCGGCGGTCGCGAGGGCGGCAGGCTGATTTATTTTCACCCGGAACTCGGGCCGCCATTTTTCAAACGTTTGTTGACCGAAATGGACCTTGTGCTGAGCCAGGACCCGCGCCAGGCGGTGGATTGGCTCGCGCAAGGGAAACTGGCTTTCTTACTTTTCACCTCTCCGCGTGAAGTCTTGCGTGCGAAAGAACAAAAGCTGCCGGTGGATATTTTGGACCCGCGGCGCATGAAGGAAGCGCCGGTGGTCGAGACGGCCGCTTCCAGCTTCATGCTCATGGATAAGCCCGCCAATCCCCACGGGGCGAGACTTTTTCTCAACTGGCTGATGTCCCGCGAAGGTCAAATCTCTTTTCAGAAAAGTCAGGGGAGCTGCGATTCGGCGAGGATCGATATCCCAAAGGACGACGTGCCGCCGCTTTCGCGCCGCAAGGACGGCGTGCAATACTTTCGGCTGTGGGATACTGAGTGGATGGATGTGGATGAAGTGCAGAAGTTTCTCGATACGTCATTGAAGGGAACAAAGGCCGCGTAGGTGAACGACATCGCTGCGGCGCAAATTAAAGACCCTGCAAGCGAGGCTTCGCTTTACAAAGCGGACGCAAAAAAGCTACTCTCTGCACGTCGTCGAATTATCGAAGCCAAAGGAGGTCGGTATGCTGCAAGAGATTTTTCTCGGGGAAAAGCTCAAATGGCCGGAGCCGTATCGGTGCGCGGTGAATCTGGTATTCAACTACCAGGGCGCCGAAGGATTGGAGCCGGATTCAAAAGGCCGCATCGACGCCGAAGAATATGCCCGGCGCGAATATGGACCGCGGGTGGGAATCTGGCGAGTCTTACGGGTATTGGAGAAATATAATCTCAAAGCGACGTTTGTCATCTGCGGCGCCTTGGCGGAGCGGTTTCCGGATACGGTTCGAGCGATCCACGCCGCCGGTCATGATGTTGCCGGGCATGGCTATCACCATGAAAAAGCCTGGAGGCTGACGCCGGAAGAAGAAGTCGAAACCATGCGCAAGACGGTCGAGGTTTTAACCGGTCTTACGGGCGAAAAGATCAATGGTTGGCGCTGCTGCTTCCAAAGTCATCTCACTCCCGACTTGGGCATCGGTCAGGGTTTTATTTGGAACAGCAATTCCTTTTCGCACGATCTGCCGTATCTTCTGAAGGACGGCGACCGACTCATCGTCGAAGTGCCGCGCCAACCGTTCGGCGACATGTTCATTTTTCAGGGTGGAAAAACCGCGGACCCCGACGACGCGCTATCCATCTGGAAAAAATCCTTCGACACGTTCTATGCGGAATCCAAATCGTTCCACACCTATTGCCAGTTTTCGTTGCACCCGTTTCTGGTCGGCCGACCCGGCCGGATCGAGGTTTTCGATGAACTGATGGCTTACGTGAAGAAGCACGAAGGCATCTGGTTTGCGACGACGGAAGAAGTGGCGAGACGAGTCCTTGAGTGCGCTGGAATCAAACCGTCTTCAGGCGTGAGCTACGGCGCGCGCGCGATGGCGATGAAATAGCAGCGAGGACAGCGGTTCGATCTTGTCTCATTAGCCTCGAATCTTTGGACGGAGCCGCCGGCGCGGCTCCGTCCCATTTCCATCATCAACAGATTATGCGCGCCGTGTCGCCGCGATCGCGCCCAGCGGCGATTCTTTGCGTGCGGCGGACTCAAACTATCCAAGCCGACGAGATTTTTCGGCGGGGACTTGTAGTCTTTATGAGACAGATTTGTCAATCCAGGAGAAAAGCATGACGAAGACAATAGTTTCTCTGTTCGCGACGGCCTAGCCATTTTCGTCGCGTTCCGGCTAGCGAACGCAGCCGAATGGCGCAGCGAGTGGGAGTCGGCGCTGCAAAAGGCTAAGACCGAGGGTAAGATCGTGTTGGCGATTCCGCCCAGCGCTGAATTAAGAAAGGAACTGGAGCCCTTGTTAAAACAAAAGTTCGGCATCGATGCCGAACTGCTGGTGTCGCGCGGTGCCGACTCGGCAAACCGGATCGCTTCGGAGTATAACGCCGGCGTGCGCACCATTGACGGCTTGATTCAAGGAACGACGACGGCGATGTCTCTGCAAGACAATGGCATGCTGGACGCCGTGAGCGCCTATATGATTTTACCCGAGGTGAAAGATCCCAAAAACTGGTGGGGCGGCCATATCTGGAACGATAACTTAAAGACCAATCGTTTCCTTTATTCATTCGTCGCCAACGCCGGCACCGAAGGGTTGTTCTACAATGCTGATTTGGCGAAAGCGGACGAGCTACGCTCTTTCGACGATCTTCTCAATCCCAAGTGGAAGGGCAAAATCGGTTTGAATGATCCGCGCATCGGCGGGTCCGGAATCTCCTTGTGGTCTTTCATGTGGGAGGTCAAGGGCGAGGATTACCTTAAGAAACTCGTGCAACAAGAACTTTTCCTGAGCCGCAATCTTCGCCAGGTTGCAGATTCGCTCGCGAAAGGAAAGCTGGCAGTGACCATCGGCCTCGGCCGCTCCGAATACGAGCCGTTTCTTAACGCCGGCCTGCCGATCAAGGAACTTCCGACACCCAAGGAAGGACTGCCGGCGAGCAGCGGCTACGGCGTGCTTGGAATCGTCAAGAATCCGCCCCATCCGAATGCAATGAGAGTATTCGTCAACTGGTTTCTCAGCAAAGAAGGCCAAGAGTTTTACGCGAAGGTCATGAAGCAGGCGACTCGCCGTTTGGATGTAGATACCAAATGGATGCGCCAGATCGGCGTCGACGCCGCCAAGGACGTTATGACTCTTGCGGACTATCACAGGCTGAGAAACCATCTCGAAGATAAGGTCATTAAGGTTCGAAGGCCGGCGGCGGAGTTCGCTGAAAAAATTCTTGGCAAGTAAGGCGCAAAATATCATTCGCATTCCACGATACGTCGAGGAGAATATTTTTTTCGTTTCGCTTCCCGCGCATTTAGCCTCCGGCTGAGAAATGGTTTTTGAAAAAGACTCTCGACGACCAGCGAAATTCGCTTGACAAGCCGTCTGCAAAATCACTAGATTCCAAATCATTTCCAGATCTAATTCAACTACCTGTTGGTTCGACTGGCGAAAGCTACGAACTCCGTGGAGGTTCACATGAAGTCGACGATGGCTGTTCTGGTATTTCTGGTTTCACTGGTGTGGGTTTTACCGCTTGGCGCGGCCGAGACCACCAAATACCCGACGCCGCGTTTTCCGTCTTACGTCAAACCGCCGAAATCGATCGACGACATCATGCCCTTCGCCCGCGCCGCCGTGCGCCAGACCGGCGGCAGGACGCCGTTGGGATTAGTCGAAAAAGGGACGTTAATCGGCCTCGTCACCGAGCCTGTCGCCGACGATACGGTGCTGCAAGCGATCGTGCGCGCCTATAAGGAACGCGGCGTCGAAGCGCGCATTATCCCGGAATATGAGCTTGCGGGCGTCAACCGTGAGGAGGTTTTGAAGGCGATCAAAGCCAACAAGTGGTACACGTCGGAACTGGGTTACATGGAGATCAAACCCTGGATCACGCAGCGCTTCGCCGATCCCGAGGTGCCAAAAAAATGGCTGCGCGAGCGCCGGCCGGATATTTACAAGGCGATGTTCTCACGGGACGACGACGTGATTACGCCGGCGCACAAGGAGATGTTCAACAAACTGGCGCAGCGAAACATGGGCGCTTTGCTGGAGAAATATTTGGAAGCTCATCCCGAAATCAAGGGCGTTTTTTGGCGCCGCGGCGGCCGGCCCAATACCCGCAAAGCGATGGGTAAGCAGGGTGAAAAACTCCTTGGCAATTTCATCTTCGACAATCACTGGGAGTTGATGAACAAAGCCGCGAGTTTTCCCGGCGACGTGTGGAAACTGGCCGAAGAGCGCGTCATCGAATCATTCGCCTGGGTCGATCAAGTTCATGTGACCGATCCCGAAGGCACCAACTTCACATTTTCATTGACCGAAAAGGAAGCCGCAGTGTGGGCCGAAGGTGCCTATCAACAGGGGCATCTCTATCTTTATCCGACCCAGGCGACGCGCGGTTTTCCCTATTCCAAAGTCGATTACCCCGCATGGAGCAAAAATTGGCTCGCGCCCGTGCTGATCAAAGTCAACGGCGTGTTCGCCGGGACAAATAATCATTACGGCGCCTATCCGCGCATCGAAGTCACGGTAAAAGACGGAGTCGTCAAGGACGTGAAGGGCGGCGGCGTCTACGGCGATCTTTGGCGCGAGTTTTTGAAATACCCGCAGATCAACGAGGCGCAGTATCCCTTCATGCCTGAGAAGGGCTACTGGTGGTTGCATGAGGCCGGCTTGGGGACCAATCCGAAATTCTTCAAACGTCCGGATGAAAATATGGAGGGCAATAATATTTCCGAGCGCAACAACGCCGGCGTGGTCCACTGGGGTTTCGGTTTGAATATGCTGCACGGGCCCAAGGAAGCGCTGCTGCCGAAAGAGTGGACGGAATTTACCAAAACGGCCAATCTCCCCGACGATCACGGCTGGCACATTCACAATCTGATGCCGACCTATCGGGTGAAGGTGCGCGGCACCAAAAGCGCTTGGATCACCATCATCGACAAAGGTGAGCTGACCGCATTTAAGAGCCCAGAGATCCGCGCACTGGCCTCGCGCTACGGCGATCCGCGCGAGGTACTGAGCGACGATTGGGCGCCGCATCTGCCGGGCATCAACGCGCCGGGCAAGTATGAGGACTATGCAAGAGATCCGTGGAAAACCATCTCCGGAGTAATCAAGCGAATTCAAGGCGGGAACTACGAGGGATTTTATCCGCCGATCAAGGCGAAACAATAGCGCCTGGCGCGTTCAAGGTTCAAACGTTCAAAAGTTCAAGGTCGAGAGGAGCTGAGATGATCCGTCGGATTTTCGTGTTCGTGATCGTGTCCACGCTCTCGTCGTTAGTCGCTGCGAATTTCATCCGTGCGGCCGAGAGCAAAAAGTATCCTGCGCCGCGATTTCCTTCGTATTTGAAGCCGCCCAAATCCATTGACGACATCATGCCTTTCGCCCGCGCAGCCGTGCGGCAGACCGGCGGCCGCACGCCGCTCGGTCTGGTCGAAAAAGGCACGGCGGCGTTGATCGTTGCGGAAGTCGGCGCCGACTCAATGGTGATGCAAGCGATCAAGCGCGCCTACGAAGAGCGCGGTGTGAAAGTCTCCATCGTGTCCGAGCACGAGTTGCTGGGAGTGAACAAAGAAGAAGCGCTAAAGGCGTTGAAGGCGATGCGCTGGTTCACATCGGAACAAGGCTACATGGAAGTCAGGCGCTGGATCGACGATCTGTTCGTCGATGCCGAGGTGCCGAAGAAATGGCTCAAGGAGCGCCGCCCGGATCTCTACAACGCGATTTACACCAAAGGCGACGAAGTGCCGCAGAAACAGCGGGAGCTGGCAAAACAGTTCGGCGGACCGACAGTGGCCGAGGCCATGATTAAATATCTGGATCAGCATTCAGATATCAAAGCGGTCTTTTGGCGCCGCGGCGGCCGGCCGCGCACGGCGCGGTTGCTCAAGCAACATAGCGCAAAGTTCTTCGGCAATTTCATCTTCGACAATCGCTACGAGCTGATGAATAAGGCGTCCACGTTCCCAGGCGACGTCTGGCGGTTGGCGGAAGAGCGCGTGCTCGAATCGCTCGCCTGGCTCGATCGGGTCGAAGCCTTCGATCCCGAAGGCACGAACATGCATTTCGAATTAACCGAAGAAGAAGCAAAGATCTGGGCCTCGGGCGCGTACAACCAAGGTCATCTCTTCATGTCGCCGTATCAGGCGACCGGACGTTTCCCTTATTCCGTCGTTGATTACCCTGCGATCCAAAAAAAATGGAACGCGCCGCTGCAGACTAAGGTAAACGGCGTCTTTGCCGGCACAAGCAACCACACGGGCTCATATCCGCGCATCGAAGTTCACGTCAAAGACGGCTACGTCACCGACGTCAAAGGCGGCGGCGTCTACGGCGACCTGTGGCGCGAGTTTTACAAGTATCCCAAAATCAACGAAGCGACGTATCCTTATCAAGACAAACCCGGCTACTGGTGGTTTTACGAAGCCGGTCTCGGCACCAATCCGAAATTTTTCAAACGGCCCGACGAAAACATGGAAGGGAACAACACGTCGGAGCGCAACAATTCCGGCGTGATCCACTGGGGCTTCGGCGGCAGCGTGGTGCACGATCCCGACAAGCCGGAAGAGTCAAAAGCTTGGATTGATTTCCCGAAGCAAAATGGCCTGCCCAAAGACCACTGGTGGCATATCCACAATATGATGGTCACCTATCGCGGTCGGGTGCGCGGCACAAAGAACAGTTGGATTACGATCATCGACAAAGGTGAGCTCACGGCCTACAAGAGCCCGGAAATTCGGGCGTTGGCCTCGCGCTACGGTGAGCCCAACGAAGTGCTGGCAGAAGACTGGGTGCCGCACATCCCCGGCATCACGGCGCCCGGCAAATACGCGGACTACGCTAAGGATCCGTGGAAGACCTTCACCGACGTGATGAAGAAAGTGAACGGCGGGAATTATGAATATTTCTACCCGAAGAAAAAGTAACGCTGCGCGTGCAACCTTGTTCAATGTTCAAACGTTCAAGCGTTCAAGGTGGAGGAGATATGCTCGCCTCTAAAATTGCGTTGGTCGCGCTATCATTATTCTTGCTCGCCGGTTTCGGCGCCGCGCAGGAGAAGGGCAAATATCCCGCACCGCGCTTTCCATCTTACGTTAGGCCGCCCAAATCCATCGAAGATGTGATGCCTTTTGCGCGCGCGGCGGTGCGCCAGACCGGCGGCAGGACCCCGTTGGGATTGGTCGAAAAAGGTCAGACGGTTGCGATCTTCACCGAGCCGATGGCCGAGGAGATGATCCTGCAAGCGATCAAGCGCGCCTATGAAGAGCGCGGCGTAAAAATCCAGATCGTTCCTGAGCATCAACTGCTCGGTGTGAGCAAGGAAGAAGCGATGAAAGCGGTGAAAGCCAATCGCTGGTTCACCTCGGAGCAGGGCTACATGGAAATGCGCGCCTGGATTTTACAGCGTTTCGGCGACGCCGAAGTTCCCAAGAAGTGGCTCAAGGAGCGGCGGCCGGATCTTTACAAGGCGGTGTTTCAGCGCGAAGAAGATAGCGCGCAGGAGCTCATCGATCTGGGCCGGCGCTTCGGCGGCAAAAGCGTCGCCGAAGCGATCGTCAAATATCTCGATCAGCACAAAGAAGTGAACGCGATTTTCTGGCGGCGCGGCGGCCGCACCGTGACGCGCAAGTCGATCGAACCCCATGGCAATAAATTTTATCGGCAACTTTATCTTCGATAACCGCTATGAGCTGATGAACAAGGCGGCGACTTTTCCCGGCGATATCTGGCGCCTGGCGGAGGAACGCGTCGTCGAGCCGCTTGCGTGGGCAGATCGGGTCGAAGTGAACGACCCGGAAGGAACTAATTTTTCCTTTGAGCTCGATGAAAAGCAGGCCCAAGCATGGGCGGAAGGAGCCTATCAGCAGGGTCACCTGTTCATGTTTCCGCATCAGGCGACGGGCCGCTTTCCGTATTCCTCCGTTGATTATCCGGCGTTCACCAAGAAATATAACGCGCGTTATTTGGTCAAAGTGAATGGCGTCTTCGCCGGCACGAGCAATCACACCGGTTCCTATCCGAGGATCGAAGTGCACGTGAAGGACGGCTATGTAAAGGAAGTCAAAGGCGGCGGCTTATACGGTGAACTGTGGCGCGAGTTTCTCAAATATCCGAAGATCAACGAGCTCACCTATCCGTTTCACGACCAGCCCGGTTACTGGTGGATTTACGAAGCAGGCATGGGCACCAATCCGAAGTTTTTCCGGCGGCCGGATGAGAATATGGAAGGGACCAATGGCTCCGAACGCAACAACGCCGGCGTGATTCATTGGGGTTTCGGTCTTCGTCTCGATCATGGACCGGACAAAGCGACGGAGTCCAAGGAATGGATGGATTTCGCCAAGCAACATGGAGTGCCCAACGATCACTGGTGGCATATCCATAACACGCTGCCGACTTATCGCGTGAGAGTACGCGGCACCAAAAACAGCTGGCTTACCTTGATCGACAAAGGCGAAGTCAACGCGCTCAAGAGCCCGGAGATCCGCGCTCTGGCGTCGCGCTACGGCAATCCTGACGAAGTGCTGAGCGACGATTGGTCGCCGTACATTCCCGGAATCAACGCGCCGGGAAAGTTCCAGGACTACGCGAAAGATCCGTGGAAAACTTTTAGCGAAGTGATGCGGAAGATCGATGACCGGCACCTTCGAGTATTTTTATCCATCGCCGAAACCAAAAAAATAGCATTGGCAATTTCCCGTTGAAAGGACAAGCGATTTTAGATTTCGGAATTCGGATTCTGATCGTCGATCTCAAATCCAAAATCTAAAATCCAAAATGGAAAACGTGACCAGCCTCCACGTCCGACTCGCACAGATCCTTGGCAAAAGAGCTTTCTTTGCTTTTGGGATTGTCACTCTCTTAGTCGCCGGTTTATTGGCGGCGATCAATCTCGCGTCCCACTACGCGCTGAAGCTCTATATCGAAGACCAGCTCTCACGTTTGTCCTGGGACATCGCGCTCTATCAAACCACCGATTTTTCGATCTCCGCGGAAGTCTCGCCCGAACTGCGCAAAATCACCGGCATTCAACGGGTCGAAAGCTTGAGTTTCTTGCGCTCCAAACCGCCCCCGGAAGCGATTCTGATGGTCGACGGCAAACCGCTCGCCTCGCCTTGGGTGTCGGTTCTGTCGGCGACCGACGTTTCGCTATTGCCGCCCGAAGCGCGGCCGACGGCAGCCAACGGCAACAACGCATTTCTTGCGCTGGTGGGTCCCGAGCAGCATATGGGAAAAGCTTTCTTGGCGCTCCAGGGCTCGCGCCGCTTTACCGTGCGAGTTTACTCCGAGCATAAAAAAACCAGCGCCGGAGTTTTTGACATGGCGCTGGCGGCATCGTGCGTTTGGAACGTTCGGAAGTGAATCGCTATTTCATGGACGAGATCGGCTCGATTTCTTTTGTTCCCTATATCGGCGTCATTCTCGTCGTGCCGCATAGTTTCGAACTGCTCCAGCGCTTCGATGCATTGTCCCGCGGAGCGCTGGGCGATCACACCGATATTCACGTGACCGCGGGAGAATATCTTCCGGAAGTCGTTCATCTGGCGCGCGTCGATCGAAAGCGCTGATCTCGGGTTGGGATATCCAAGGTTCGCTGGCAAATCTCGAGAAGCTTCAACGCCGAAGTTGACCAGAAATCTAAATCCTTGGGGCCGACGATCTTCGTCGACAATGCGATTCTGGTGTTGCTCAAACGCATGGCGGAAATCTCCCGCCTGATCGGCCTGGCGACGCTGCTGATCGCGATTCCTCTGCTCGCGATTGCCTGGATGCTCGCGTCGAATCTTTCGTCGCTGCTGATTCTCAATGAGCGGCGCAAGCTCGGTCTCATGCGCCTGCGCGGCGTGCCGGGAAAACTGCTCGGCCAAAGCCTATTGATCTCGATCGGCCTTGGCGGGCTGATTGGCGGCATCATCGGCCTCACGCTGGGGACGCTCATTCCGCTTGTATGTTTACGAAGGCGGCGTGCTGTCTTGGACTACCCTCTCACGCGTCCAGGGACCGCTGCTGATGTTGTTGTTCTTGATCGTCGGTTTAGTGTTGGTCCTGCTGATCAGCCGCAAGTTGATTCGTTACGCGACGACGATCTCACCGCTCGAGGCGTCGCGCCGCGTGGCGGTGTCGGAACTGACCCAAGCGCGCAGCGGTTTCGGCTGCGCTGGAATGGCTCGCGCTCGTGATCGGCGCCTACAAGATTATCGGCTGGATCGTCGATTACAGTTTGTCGTCGCATCTCGTCGCCGGCGAGGAAGACAGCGCGGCGTGGACTCAATTTGTTCAAGCCGCGACCATGCTCGATCGGGCGCTCGATTTCATCGCGCTGCCGCTTTTCGTTTACGGTCTGGTCGCGCTGCTCGTCGCGCAGCGCCAATTGATCAGCGGGCTGCTCAGCTCGGTGACTTACTTCGTCGGCGGCAAGCTGCGCGCGCTGTCGCTCAAGCATATGTCACTCAAGCCGCACCGGATTTCGAGTTTTCTTCTGATCGTCGGCCTGATGGCGAGCGTGAGCTTGTATCCGAGCATCGCGTCCAAGTCTTTCGAAGACAAAGCGCTGCGCGGCGCCACGGTGCAAGTCGGCAGCGAGCTGCACGTGTCGATTAGTCCCACCGATCTGGTGTCGGCGGAACAACTCGAGCAAGGACTCGGCGGCCAGGTGCAAGCGATCCGCACCGCCTTGAAAGAACGATTAGCGGCGTTTCAGACACCCGTCGGTGACTTCCGACCGAGTATATCTTCGAAGCGATCCTGCCCGGCTTTTTCTTTCCGGGATACGGGCTCAGCGGCGTGCCGCTTTATCTGATCGACGATCCGCAGCGCTATTTGAAAAACGCCATCTTCGAAGAAAAACTCGGAGTCACCGGCGAAGTTCAGCGAGGTGATCACGGAATTAAAAGGCCAAACCATCGCGGCGTCGCCGCCGGTGGCGGCGTTTTGGAACTTGAGCGCGGGCGAGCCGGTGCTGTTGGGCGCCGATCTGAGCAAAAAGCCGGTTTTGGTTCCGGCCAGCGGCATCATCGGTTTTCTTCCCGGCATGCCGCCGCGCAGCATTTCCGACCGCCAGAGTTATGTTTCGGCGCGCATCGATTATCTTGAACTATCTTTCCAGCACCGACGCCTATCTCGTCGGAACGATGGACAACCCGCGAATCGCCAATCTTAAAGTTCTGATTCCGCGCATTCTCTTGCTCGTGCGCGTGAAACCGGACGGCGACGCTCAGCGCCGATTGTGAAGTCTCTGTCGCAAACGCTCAAATCTCGCCCGCTGGAAGTGCGCGAGCTCAAGCGCGAGCTGAAGAAGGTCGGCGGCGACATGTTTATCTTTCTTGCGCTGGAGAACATGCGGATCTATCTCGTCGGCGGCGTGCTTCTTGGCGTTGATCGCGATTCTCGCCATCGCCTTGACGAACTATTTGGAAGACCGCCGCACGCTCGGGCTTCTGCGCGTGCGCGGCGTATCACCGGCGCAGTTGTTCCGCTTCTTCGCATCGAGTCTCTTGGCGCCGGCATTGCTCGGGCTGGCGGTCGGTCTGCTGGTCGCGGGCGCGGCCGGTTTCGGTCTGACGAACTTGATCTGGAGTCTGCGCGAACTGAAATCGGTGGTTCATCTTGCTGCCGACGCATCTAGTCATTTCCGACTGGACGGTGTGGATCAGTCTCGGACTGCTGGCGGTGGTCGTGGCCATCGCGCTGCTGTTTAGTCTCTGGGTATTCCGCCGCTCGGCGCGGACGAGCATGACGGAAGGATAGAGAAGATGGAGTAATGGATGGTGGAGTAATGGGTGGACCGAGTGCAATACTCCAGTACTCCAACATTCCATCACTCCAATCATTGTGACTTCGGAGGACATCATGGCGGAGAACGGTTTTTTCAAGAATCGCGGCGTGCCGGTCAAAGTCGCCAAGCTGACAAAGGCCTATGAAACTTCCGCGGAACAAGTGCGGGCGTTGAAGGGCGTCGATTGGGAAATCGGTCCGGGCGAGGCGGTTGCATTGATGGGGCCGTCGGGTTGCGGCAAGACGACGCTGCTCAACCTTCTCGGCGGAGTCGATCATGCGACGGGCGGCGACATTCTCGTCGGTGACCAGAAGCTCGCGGCCCTTTCCGAGCGCGATCTGGAAAAATACCGGCTTCACAAAGTCGGGTTTGTTTTTCAGTTTTTCAATCTCATTCCGACGCTCACGGCGGGCGAAAACTTGGAGCTGCCGATGCTGATCGCCGATGTCGATGCGGCGCAACGCAAACAGCGCGTCGACGGCTTGCTGCAAATGGTCGGCCTGGGCGCCAAAGCGAACAAACGGCCGGAGGAGCTGAGCGGCGGCGAGCAGCAACGGGTTGCCGTGGCGCTGTCGCTGGCCAATGATCCCGCGCTCATTCTCGCCGACGAGCCGACGGGCAATCTGGACACGGGAAACACCGAAACGATTACTGCGCTCTTTCTCTCCCTTGCCGAGAAGTACGGCAAAACGGTCATCATGGCGAGCCACGATCCCAAGGCCGTGGAGCATTTCAAAAAAGTCTACAACATGAGAGATGGGAATTTTGTATAGTGTAACGAAGTGATTCGCGACTCCATTTCAATTTTGCGGGCTTTTAGTTTTGTCCGGTCCTTCCCTTGACGGTTAGTGATTTGTCATCGCGGTAAGTGACAGTTCCTATTAGCTGTCACCCTGAGCTCCAGCGAAGGGTCTCGACTGCTCTTTGGATCATGGCATGCCTCGCGACCGCTATTACGTCTATATCATGAGCAATACTTCTCGTACGCTTTACACCGGCGCTACGAACAACCTCGAGCGCCGCGTCTACGAACATAAGAACAAAATCTTTCTTGGCTTCACGGCTTGCTACAACCTAACGATGCTTGTTTATTTCAAAGAGAGCAGTGATGTTCAGGCTGCGATAACGCGGGAAAAGCAAATCAAAGGTTGGCGACGGAACAAAAAGAGTGAACTGATTGGGTCCATGAATCCGAAGTGGATCGACCTCAGCGTTGGTTGGAACGAAGGCATTCTTCGCTGAAGCTCAGAATGACACCAAGGGGTCGTACTCGCCCTACTTGCGAAATTCACCCAAAATTATGATAAATCGCGGTAACTGGAGGAGAAACTGCCATGTTATTTAGAGATCTATTACGGAGGAGTCTTGTCGCAAGAAAGTTTTGTCTTACCTTTTTGGCTGCCGCTACTATCCTCGCATTCATTTTTCCCCTGGCGACCGCCGATTCCCCAAGCGATCCAAAGCGCGTTGCCTTCGAAGTCGTTGATCGCAACGCCGAACAAATCGCGATCGTCGGCGACGTGCTTTACTACTACGCCGAACCGGGGATGCAGGAGCATGAGAGCGCCAAATTCGTCAAGGAAACTTTGGAGCGCGCCGGTTTTACCGTCGAGCTTGGCGGCGCCGGCATGCCCACCAACGTGTGGGCCAAATGGGGATCAGGAAAACCCGTGATCGCCATTGCGACAGAGATGGACGCGCTGCCGGAGGGTTCACAGACTCCCGGAAGCATTCCGCGCAAGCCGCTCGTCGACGGTGCCCCAGGCCACATGGAAGGTCACAACGTCATGGGCGCCGTTGGGATTGGCGCAGCCTTCGCCGTCAAAAAGGCGATGGAGCAATTCAAGATCCCCGGCACGATTGTGCTTTCCATAGGTCCGGCCGAAGAACAGTTGATGAGCCGGCCCTATCTTGTGCGCGACGGATACTTCAAAGACGTCGATGCGGCGATCCTCACGCACGTTGCCGACGGCTCGGCTACAGGATATGGCCTGCAGAATTATGCCTTGATCGGTGCCAAGTTCACCTTCAAAGGCAGAACTGCGCATGGCGGCGTAAACCCCTGGGACGGGAAGGATGCCGTCGATGCGGTTGTCCTAATGGACATCGGCTTCGACAAGCTGCGCGAGCATCTGCGACCGACTTACCGCGGCCACCGCACGATCACCCATGGCGGCGTGCAACCAAACATCATCCCGGATATGGGCCAGATCTGGTGGTTTATTCGCGACGCTAACGGTCCTTGGGCCAAGGAAAATTTCGATAAACTAGTCAACATCGCGCGTGGCGCGGCGTTGATGACGGGAACCACGATGGAAATGGAGCCGTTCGGCGCCGCGTGGCCGTCGCTTGGCAACAAAGTCATCGCCGAAGCGATTCAGAAAAATATCGAGATAGTCGGTATGCCGAAGTGGACGGATGAAGAAAACAAATTCGCGAAGGAATTGCAGAAATCATTGGGGAAAAAGGAAGAAGGTCTTCCAACCAAAGCAGAGCCGCTACGAGCCTCTAGACAGAACAGTTCCTCAAACGATATTGGAGATATTACTTGGGTTGTACCGACGGCCACTGTTCGGTTTCCCGTCGTCGTGCCGGGAGTGCAAGGGCACCATTGGACGGCGGGAATTACTCCGACGATGTCGATCGCGCATAAGGGCGCGGTCGTTGGAGCAAAGGTCATCGCTGCCTCTGTTCTTGACCTGCTCACATCCCCTGACCTTCGCGCCGCCGGGAAGAAACAGTTTGAAGAAGATACGAAGGAAACGAAATATTTTTCCCTGCTGCCGCCGGGCGCCAAGCCGCCGCTGGATTTGAACAAAGAGATGATGGAGAAATACCGGCCGGCGATGCGGAAGTTTTACTTGAACAAGAAGGCGGAGTTTAAGTAGGCGTGGTTCAAGACTCGGCCTGTCGCCAATAAGACATTTGCAACGGGAGCTGGGATCAAGGCGAATTGAAGCTGTAGCCAGGAGGTTTCCGATGAGGAAGAGTCTTTTGGCCCTGCTCGCGATTGTCGTTCTCGAAACTTCAGCCCTCGCGGTTGAAAAAATCCGCATCGGCGTTCCGGAATTCAACGCCCAATTTCTTCCCCTCGCTTTGGCGGAAAAGCGCGGCTTCTTTAAAGAGGATGGTCTTCAAGGTGAGATCATCCGTATAAATCCCACCGTTGCACTCGCCGCATTAGTCAGCGGAGAACTTGATTACTGGACGGTCATTGGAAATTCGGTCGCGGCGGCGATCCAGGGAGCGCCGCTTAGAGTCCTGGCCTGTTACGTACCCGGCTCCCCCAGCGCGCTCATCGCACGTCCTGAATTCAAGTCTGTTCCGGATCTCAGGGGTAAGTCCATTGGACTTAACACCTCCGGCGGCGCTCTCGAGTCCATGGCAAGGTTAACATTCAAGCATTTTGGCGTCGATCCAGACAAGGAGATAAAGTTTCTTCCGTTGGGCACGAACGAACGCCGCTTTTCCGCTATGAAGCAGGGGTTGACCGCCGCCACTATGGGCTCTCCTCCTTTAGATTTTCTTGGCAAGAAGATGGGGTTTGTCGTGCTTGCGCGGGCCCACGAACTTTTCAGTTATCCTACCAGCGGCGTAGTAGCCAGCGTTAAGAAGATCAAAGAAAAGCCGGAGGAGATTACGCGCGTGATCAAGGCGGGAATCAAGGCGACCCGTTATATCCGTCAGAACCGAGAGGGCACGATTCAACTAATGATCGATTGGAGTAAGTCCGATAAAGAGATGGCAACAGCCGGCTATGAAAGCGTTCTGAAGCTTTTTAACGATGACGGAAGCGTGCCTGAAAAAGGACTGCTCCTGGTGATCGAAGAGCTGAAAAAGCTTGCCAAGGTGGAGCGCGAGATTTCTCCGAGCGAAGTCGCGGATCTGTCAATCTTGAAAGAAGCGCAGAAGGAGCTTGGAATTATGACGGCGCGGTAGCGATCAGACCAATGTGAAGCAATGTAACAAAGGAGGATTTTGAAATGAATTTCTTGGTCGCGCGCAGATCGTTGCTCGAATTTGGCAATTTGCCTCCTCGAAAATTGTCGACCAGAGCCGAAGCTTGTTTCTATTGAGACGACCCGTCGCTGTTTCCGCAAATCTCTGATGCTATCCCTGAGTAATGTGTTCAGCACGCGGAGGTCTTCGCTCAACCCATCAAGTTCGGCTACGCGGCTTTAACGGCAGGTCAAGTCGCTCCTTGGATGGCAAAAGAAGCCGGCTACCTCTCAAAGTACGGCATCGAAGCGGAGCTCATTTATATCCCTGCGGTTGCAGCGACCCAGGCGCTGATCGCGGGCGAAATTCAATTGGCTCAAGTAACTGGCGTCTCTACTGCCGGGGCGATCTTAGCAGGGGCCGACGTGAGAATCATAGCGAGCGTGCAGAACAGGCTTGCTGGCTCGATCTATGCCCGTCCGGAAATTAAGAGCCCCGAGCAGCTTAAAGGAAAAATCTTGGGATATCCAGATTTGGCGCTTTGAGCGACACGGCAGTGTCAATTTTTCTTGCAACGTTTCGGCCTGAAGCGAGACACAGACGTGGCCGATCGTTCAGTTGGGCGGCCTGCCTGAGATCGTTACGGCGATGGAGAGAGGGGCGATTCAAGCAGGATTTGCCAATCCTCCGCAAACCAGTCGGGCCAAAAGACTTGGCATGAGAGAGCTTTTTGATTTGAATGCGCTCGGCGTGGAGCTGCAGCAGACCTGTGTCACGGTCACGACTAAATACCTGCGCGAACGGCGGCCGGTGGTGAAGGTCCTTTATCCAAGCCTATGCGGAGGGTTTGCACCGGTTTATTACGGACCGGGATTTTTCCGTTCGGGTGATGAAAAAGTATTTGCGCATAGATGACAAAGAATTATTGGACGACGCCTATGCCGTTTACTCGGAAAAACTGAAAAAATCCCCTACCCTACGCTCAAGGGAATAAAATTCATATAGATGAAATGGCTGAAAGGCAGCCGCAGGCCAAGAAAACGTCGCCGGAGAGTTTTGTCGATCTTTCGTTGCTTCAAGAAATCGAA
>CAWDPO010000023.1:0-268966 GCA_963804165.1 uncultured delta proteobacterium | reverse complement strand
TCAATCCAATCTTCCCCAACATCGCATTGAAGCGTCGTTCAGTTCAATCCTACGTCGAAATTAGCCTTTTTCCCCTCGATGACTCTGGTTTTCTTTCTGTCGTAAACAACACCTTTCTCAGCTTCCGTATCCGTGATAAAAGCCGCAAGGATGAGGAGCGCAATGAAGAAAGCTGCGGCGACATCAATCCTGTTTGCGGTGATGCTGCTGGCTGTTGCGATGATCGCCGAGGCGCAGCAGCCAAAAGTCTACCGGATAGGCTACCTTAGCTCCACCAAGTCGGGCGCATTCGGCCAGGGCCTGCGCGATCTCGGTTACGTAGAAGGAAAAAACTTAGTGATTATATATCCAAGCGCGGAGAAAACTTTCGTTACCCGCGTGGCCGAGCTCGTGCGTCTCAAGGTGGACGTGATCGTCACCGGTGGCGCGACAGCAACACGCGCCGCCAAAGAAGCGACGACCACGATTCCCATAGTGTTTTTGCAGGATCCCGATCCGGTTGGAAACGGACCCGTGACCACTCTGGCCCGACCTGCGGGAAATATCACCGGCTTATCGTCAATGACTGCGGACTTGGCTGGAAAGCGGCTTGAGTTGCTCAGAGAAATTCTACCCAAGCTCTCCCGTATGGCGGTGCTTGGGCAATCGGCCAACGCGGGGAACGGTATACAGTTAAGAGAGACCGAACGCGCTGCAGCAACACTCGGGGTGCAGCTTCAATACTTGGACATACTAAGTGTTAAGGATTTTGAGACTGCGTTCCGAGAGGCGAGCAAGGCGCGGGCTGAAGCGGTTTTCGTACTTGCAGGTCCTGTGTTTAACCCTCAGCCAGCACTGTTGCCTCAATATGCCGTAAAGAACCGGCTCCCGGCGGCTTACCCCGGAGCGAGTTTGTGGAAGAGGGCGGGCTGATGACCTATGCGGCAAACCGCGCCGATTTGGACCGCCGCGCGGCTACGTACGTGGACAAAATTCTGAAGGGTGGAAAGCCTGGCAATCTTCCGGTGAAACAGCCGAAAAAATTCGAGTTCGTTATCAATTTGAAAGCGGCTAAGGAGATTGGCTTAACGATCCCGCCGAACGTGCTGGCGAGAGCGGACAGGGTGATCAAATAACCACGCGGCAATCGCAGGATTGAACTGAATTCTCCTTCAATCAAATCGCATGGTGTCCGCCTTTTGTCCGAGAGGTGCTTCCCAAATGCACCACAAATTAGTAAACGCAATGCACACAAGAGCGCTGCCGCATTAGCTCGTCTCGGCCAGCCACGTCGTGTTGCCTATGGCTCGGCTGAGATCGAGAAAGTCGACATCTACGTAACAAAGCAATCCAACGCTCCGATCAATATCTTTATTCATGGCGGTGCTTGGCGGAGTGGAAATGCCAAGGGCGCGGCTTACATGTCCGAGACTTTCGTCGATGCGGGGGCTCATTTCATCTCCGTGGACTTCAATAATGCGCCTGAGGTTGGCGGCAATCTCATGGTTATGGCAGATCAGGTGCGGAGATCGATAGCCTGGATCTACAAAAATGCCGCGACATTTGGCGGCGATTCTAATCGGATCTATATATCAGGCACCTCGTCGGGAGGGTATCTCGCTGCCGTTGCGCTCACGACCGACTGGGAGAAGGATTTTGGGTTGCCTGCCGATGTATTGAAGGGAGGACTCTGTTGTAGCGGTTTGTATGATTTGTATCCCGTCAGTCTCTCGAAGCGCTCCAGCTACGTGAAATTTACTCCAGAGGTCATCGAGAAGCTCTCGCCCAAAGGTCATCTTGAGAAGTTGGTTGCCCCAGTGATTGTCGCGCACGGGACACTGGAGACGCCTGAGTTCCAGCGCCAGAACCGAGAGTTCGCGGCGGCGGTGAAAGAAGCAGGCAAGCCGATAAAATTCCTCCTCGGCGAAGGGTATAACCACTTCGAAATGTTCGAGACACTCGGCAATCCCTGCGGTCTGCTCGGTCGAGCGGTGTTGGAGCAGATGAAGCTCAGAACAGTTTCCACATAACTCAAATGTAGAGCGCCACGGTCGGAATCGCACCGCCATCTCCTGGAAGAACCTTGCATTCATGAACGCCTTTCGGATTGGCGGTCACTCCAGGAGGTAAGCAGAAATAAAAACCCGAGCAACAAATCCACCGAGCATCCCTAATCGCTAAGATACTAGAAAGCCAATTTAGCCCTCAAGCTGACCGGCCGTTTGAATGGCAGCAATCATACTGGATCTGCTCGTCCGCGTTCGGCCGCCCCCCGGGCGTCAGGTCGAACAGCGTCCAAAGCGGCTCGACAGTGCCCAAGTGCCGCATGTCCTGACCCGGATCGGTCGGCTCGAATATGAGCTCGGACGCCCAATGCAGCCGGATCGCCCCGTCAGGCCATCGCTTGAATACGGTCATGATCGGGACCTGCTGACCCTCCGCGTCCTCGCCATGATAATCCCGCTTGAAGGTGTTGTTCGCAGCTGACAACAACCTGATGTGCTTCCATCCCTTGTCGCGCGCGAACGCCACGACCCGCTCGATCGGGGCCTTTGCGACGACGGCGAGGTTGCCGCCGAGCCCCTCGAAATGGGGCATCGTTCCCTCCCACATGTCGATGAGCGCGGTGCACGAAGGGCACGGCCCCTCGGCGAGTGGTACCTGCGCCATGGCTCCGGCCGTCGGCCCCGGCCGCGTGTCCTGGGCATGGCGGGGGAACATGTAGTGGTAGAGCGTCAGCGTGTCGCCGCCGCGGAACAGCTCGGACAAGCGCACCGTCGAAGGCGCGCCGTCCGCGCCGATGCAGTCGAATGAATAGTCTTCCGGCACTTCGCCGCCCGGCGGCAGCGCCCGCAGTTCAGTTGCGACGGCCTCCATTTGCCGCCGGAGCGCCACCTCGCGCTCTAACAGGGCAGTACGCGCGCTCCTATAGTTCAGCGTTTCGTTCGGGAAAGTCACACTCATGGTCTTCTCCTTTGCGTTGCAACTCACTCCCCTATTGTCGAACCGGGTGAGCGCATTCGACATCCCCTACAGAAGTATGACAGATCCTCCTGGGGAGAAAAGACGCGCGATACAGGCAAAACCGCACACCAGAATTCTGGTGCTGGTGGGACGCGAGCAACCATGATTGTTGGGCCGCCTTCCTAGCCCCGCTGGGCGCCCCGCATTTCGGGGCGTGAGTTCAGGGGGGGAGGTGTGGGGTTATTGGGTGTAGGTCTTTGGGGCAATGCGTTATCGGTGGAGGTCTCGAAACGACTCCGGCCCGCTCGTCTCCGCGAAGTAATTCCCGTGGAACCCAAACGGGATGTGGTGTGACACCTCCCGCGCGGGCCAACTCCCGAAAGCTCGAGGCGTCCAGGATCAGCAGAAAGGACGCGGCCTTCTTAGCATCCAGCACAACCGAGAGTATGACCCGTCGTCCTCGTCCGCCGCATCCGGTCTCGCCACGAATACAGGCTCTCCGGGGTAACAGCCCTCCTGGTACCAAGACGAGGTCGTATTATGCTCTAGGTCCAACTTCACGAGGTTGTCGATGAAGTTTCCCTGCACCTCATTCCCAGCTCCGTACACGTAGCTGTACCGCCGTCCGGCGCGGCAGCGGTAGTTAATGCGGGGAAACTAGATCGGGGCCTCCAACGCCTCTCGTCAGGGGCGTCGCCACTCGAGCCGATACGGAAGCGGGTAAGCTTCCCTGTCGTCATCACCGGCTCGGCCGACCGCAGATGCTCGAGGTAAAGCTGATCGATGACGCCTGAATCCGGGAAGGCTACGATGTCCACTACAATCTCGTCGCCCTCTTCGAAGGCGTTGACGTGATGGAAGGCAAAGACCGCCCCGCTCCGCGCTGTCCGCACCACTTGCCCGCTCTCCTTATCGACGACGTGGAACCGGGCCCCGCGATCCGGTTCCCATTGGTAATTCCGGATGAACGGCTTGCCACTGAACTTGAGCCGAAGCGGGTTGACCACGAGAGGGAATTCCACCAGGACAAGATACCGTTCACTCATCCCAAACGAGTGCATGTACGCGGGTCGGTCGGCAGAGAGCGTGGCGACGACCACCTCTCGTCCCGTCCCCTGATCGATGCCAAAGAGGTGATACTTGCTCCTCCGACCAAATTCCAACATGTAGGTGTAGTGCCGACCTCGCGCGTGGTCGAGGTGCGGGTCGCAGTGGAGACCGGCCCCTTGATCCGCTCGTCATAGTCGTACCCACCGAGCGTGTTCAACGTGTCCGGATCGAAGCGAATCGGCATCCGCGTTTCGGTGTAGGCGACGACCTCGCTGGCCAATTTATTGACGCTGACGTTGCAGTTATCAGTGAACTTCGGCCAGAACCAGGCGGCCACGCGGTGGAACAGGGTCCGGCATGGGTCGGTGGCGAACTCGCCCCGACTGATCTTACCCGTTGTCGTCGCCTCAAGATACGACCGGCTACGGAGATAGCGGTTCGCATACGCGACGCGACCGCCCGTGAAGGCGAACTTGTGCAGCATGGCCAGCCCGTCGAACCAATGATTGTAGCTCCGGTCACCCACCTCGAACTTCGCTGGAGCGGTCCGCACCAAGGTGCCGGTGAGCCAGGGCGGAACCGTGCCTCGGACGGGCAGGTCGTCCAAGCTAGTTTCCGTATCCAGGGTGCAGAAACCCAAGTGATATGGCGACCGGTTCATCACTGAGTGTACAGACATTCTTTTGTCATCCGCGTGAGGGGCGGCCTAACGTATAGCGTTTTATTCCTCAAAGCCTGGGAGCAATCAGTTGTGGAATAATCCAAGCACGCCGCGCCGGCTGTTAGCCGCGCAACATCTCACTCATGTTGTAAAATGTTTATCAGCTTTCCGAACGGATCTCGGACATAGAATCTGCGCACCACGTCACGGAACATCTGGCGGCTTACTACACCGCTGGAGCTTTCGGCTGTGCCGCTGGCCCCCGGAACCATGAGCATGACCGGGCCCTGCCGTGAGTCTCATAGATCGAGCGCCGGGAACTTCGAGGATACTCGTTTGGATCTTGCGCTCCGGATAAGTCTGCGCCATCGCTCCGCACCGCGCCGCCAGGGGGAGAACGGCCATTGCAGCAAACCCGCGGCACAATGAGCGCCGTGTAAAGTATGCCATGTTGGTGTTCTCCTCCGCACGTTTTGTCCCATTGAATGTCCAGCGCTCTATTTCATTCACTCCAAGTTGGCAGCCAGCGTCGGCAAGATCAGCGCACGAAACAAGTCATTGGCTTCCTTCGGAGGAAGCCGACCACACTCCACCCACCAATTGAGCACGAGAATGAATGTCGAAGTCACGTATTGAGCAAGAAGGTCCAGTGAAATCTGGCCCGCCGTTTTTCGCCGGCCTTGAAAATCTTTTCGAATGTCATCGGCAATCAGCTCAGCGAGCACCTTGCGAAGGCGTTCATGAATGACCTCTCGACTCTTGCTGCCCATTTTTGCCTCGCCGGTATGCATGTGCCGATGTATATGCTCGAAGATGGGAAGGCTGAACCCAATCATTGTTTCGTAACCTTTTCCCGCGGACGCCAGCCCATCGCGTCAACGGAGTGAAGCATATCATGTATGCAACTGACGAGCAGATCGTCTTTGTCGCGAAAGTGCGTATAGAAGGTCGATCTGCCGACGTTGGCGTGATCGAGAATCTGTTTCACAACGATGGAGTTATAGGGCTTTTCGCGAATCAAAGAAGCGAGCGCCTCACGCAAGAGGCGTTGCGTCTTTTGAATCCGCCGATCCTTAGCTGGGTTTGCTGTTAGCGTCACTTTTCCTCTGAGCCTCCGCAGGAGATGAACAACGTGAGTGTTTTTGTCCGCTATCGGACACGTCTACGTTTGCTGTCCCTTCACTCGGTTGGCTTTTCAGCTACACTCGAAACTGAATTCGATTTCCACTTTGATACTTTTATTCAGGAATGCCAAGTGAGGATAACGATGGAACAGAATCACAAGTCCGGTCCAATCGGCCAGGTGCTGCACGCGGCGGGTGCCTATGATCTCATGGTCAGGCTGGTCATGCTCGGCCGGGAGGGGGCGTTTGTGAGAAAGTTCTCCGACTGGCGCGCCTGGAGCCTGGCGAGTCGGTCCTGGACGTGGGCTGCGGGACCGGAACCCTTGCGATCGCGGCCAAACGGCATGTCTGGCCGACCGGCACGGTGTATGGGATCGATGCGTCGCCGGAGATGCTTGCGAGAGCAAGCAACAAGGCGAGAAAAGCCGGCGTCGAGGTTTTCTTCAAGAATGGGCTTGCTCAGGCGCTGCCGTTTCCCAACGCTCAATTCGACGCTGTGCTAAGCTCGGTGATGCTTCATCATTTGCCGCGCAAAGCACGTCTGGAATGCGCCTGCGAGATGCGCAGGGTGCTGAAGCCGCGTGGACGCGTCCTTGTCGTTGATTTCGGAGGCGCCGGCGAGGAAAAAAAGGCTTCCTCGCGCACTTTCACCGCCATGGTTACGTCAAGCTGCGCGACATCATTGGCACGCTAAGCGAAGCGGGTTTAAACATTGCCGAGAGCGGTGCGGTGGGACTCCGCGACTTGCATTTTGTTCTCGCGATGGCCCCATCGCCGCACGCAATTACGAACACCGCAACGAACAGGCCGATACCATGATGGGACACAGGCGTCTGCTTACGCGGCCTTGGATACTCCTGGTGGCAGCGGCCATTCTGATCGGTCACGGAATCGTCCTGTACTACATTTCGTCGAATACAAGTCTATCGGTCGGAGTGCTGGCGAGCGTGATTATTCTTGTGGTGATCAAGCACCTGGGATTGCTCACCCCACTGTTGCTCTTTTCCGGCGTCGCGGCTGAGAGCGGACAAGGTAATCAAGTGAACGTTTCAGGCCAACAGAAAGCGCAGGATTGAACTGAATGTATAGGTTTTAACCTGAATGCGAGCGCAGAACGATCGGTGATAGCTGGGAAGAACGGGCGCATTCAGGTTAAAACCCATTGGACTAAAGCGCTGGGAGAGGCAAGAGTCGTTGCCTATGGGGATTGAACAGGAAAGGATGAGGTAAACGGACGCTGCTGAGTGGTGAGCAACAAGATGATGGGGCGGTATGGGATGTGGTTTGTAGCGGCGAGCAGGGAGCTGCGCGCACTGTAGCGCGGGCTAGTAGCAGGGAAAATGGCGGAACAGAATACAGCGCTGCATTGGCTCCGGCACTGAGCAACAGCAAGACTCTGGTTTTGATTTGATCGAGCGATCTTCACGACGAATCCCACGGTCGGGAGACCGCCAAGTCGAAGACCCACATCAGCGTTCCGGTCTGGCAGCGGGGGCAGCGATGGATATCGATGCCCCTCAGTGCCAGCATCAACTCGTCAGGAGAGCGTTGAGGAGGTGGGATGAGTGCAGGTGAAAGTCCCACGAGTTGACGACACTTCGACAGACAATCTTTGCGGTGGTTGGCTAAAAAGCCGTAGTGGCGCACCCGCATGAAACCCTTGGGGATGACGTGGAGCAAAAAGCGTCGAATGAACTCCTCGGCCCCCAGCGTCATCAATTTACGTCGATCTTCATTTTTCCGATCGCGGTACGTGAAGGTGACCTCCCGGTTGTGGAGCGAGCAGATGCGATCGTTGGAGAGTGCTACACGATGAGTGTAGCGAGCTAAGTAATCAAGGACATAGACGGGAGAGCCAAATGGTTTTTTGGCATAGACCACCCACGGTTTTTTCCGCAATCCATTGAGAAGTACACCAAAGCTGTCGGCGTCGGCCAAGGGCGCGATCTGTCCGACGAAGAGCAACTTGCTTTGATCGAAGCTCTTTTTGAGCGAGTCGAGAAACTTAGCGCGGAAGACCCGGCTCAGGGCTTTGACTGGAAAGAGAAAGTCCTGACGCGCCGGGACCCAGCGGTTTCGATCAAAGGACAACGCGCCGGCGGGAACCAGACAGTGCAGATGAAAATGATCCAACAGGGTCTGGTCCCAGGTGTGCAGAACTGCGGTGATCCCCAAGCTCCCACCGAGATGACTCCGGGCAAACTGCGCCAAGGTCTGCCAGACCGATTGAAACAGGATATTGATGAGAGGTTTCTTGTTGATCAGGATCAACGGGTTCAATTCGTGCGGCAAGGTAAAGACCAGATGAAAATATCCGGTCGGCAACAGTTCTGACTTTTGTTTATCGAGCCATTTGACCTTCGCCAACGATTGGCATTTAGGGCAGTGTCGATTGCGGCAGGAGTTGTAGGCGGGACGCTCGAAGCCACAGGCATCACACTGCTGGAGGTGGCCTCCGAGAGCTGCAGTGCGACAGCGCTCCACGGCCTGCATAACCTTAAGATGGGAGACCGGCAACGGATGGTGGCGGCGATACGACTCGCCATAGGCGCGAAAAATATCGGCCAGTTCAACGCCGCCTCTTGCTGCCGGCTGTCCAGAGCCGGCGCCCACGGCTTAGACCGTCGTTAACGGTAATCGGTCGAGCGGACTAAGGGCACGGTTGACGCTCTGTGGCGATAGCCTCAAGTAGCGCTGGGTAGACATAAGCGAGGTGTGCCCCATCAACAACTGGATCGAGCGTAGGTCCACACCCGCTTCCAACAGATGAGTGGCAAAACATGCCCGCAGGCTGTGTATGCCACGGCCCTTTTTAAGGCCCGCTCTTCTCTTGACCGAATTGAAGATGTGCCACGCTTCGTTTCGACTCAAAGGGCCGTTCTTGGCTCGGTTGGGGAAAAGCCAGACCGCGGACCGGTAGCGTTTCCAATACACACGCAGTTCCGCAAGGAGGTTCTGCGACAAAATCGCGTAACGGTCTTTGCCGCCTTTACCTTGCCTGATACGTAGCGTCATGCGCGCCGGATCGATGTCGTTGACCTTGAGATTGACTAACTCGCTGACTCGCAGTCCAGCCGAGTAGGCGGTCATTAACAGCACACGCTGCTTGAGACCTCGGGCCGCGCGGATCAGACGCACGATTTCCTCGGGACTGAAGACCTCCGCCAGAGGTGACGATTGCTTGCGCGGTGGAATGAACAGCTTGTTCTCGTCCCATCCCAGAGTCTCGTTATAGAAAAACCGCAGCCCCGAGCAGTAGCCGGTCAGACCATTGGGCGATAACTTCCGCTCCACTATCAGATGCACAAGAAAGGCTCGGATCTCCTCCTTACCGAGCTGGTCCGGCGCTTTGCCATGATATTTCGCTAGCCGTGTCACCGCGTAGACGTACGTCTTCTGTGTTGCAGCCGAAAAGTTCCGCAGCTTCATCTCCTCGATCATCCGGTCTCGTAATGCTCCCATGACAGCCTCCTTGAGTGAAAAATTTTCACTGAGGCTATCACTGCGACACGACACACCGTCAAAAAAATGATAACTGCAAAACTAAAGCAGGAAGAACGTCATGGCAGGGACTCCGGCCCTCCGGCCTACCGCGAAGCGGTTTAGTCCAATTCTCCTTCTGCTTAATCCCGCCAGATTTCTTTGAAGCGTCGTTCAGTTCAATCCTACGGCGATTTCGGTTGATCCGCCAAGATACACCGCGGGCTGATATCTGGATATACCGCTCTGCGGGCAGCGTTTGTCGGGTGAAACGATTGACAAAGCACGGCTTGTTGACGGATATTGCAGCTCATTTTGCTCTTCTCAGATTTCGGGTTCCCGGATAACCCGCCGGAAGAGCCGGCAGTTCACTTAATAGTTGGGCAGACAGCGGTGTCAGACGGAGGGCCAGTGGCATCTAGCAGCCCGTGGCAAAAGAGCTCACGAGCGGGAATTTGATTCGCTCCACTTTGGTAGACATGTGAAAGGCGATCGTCGTGTTATCGGTCGATACCAGCTTCGAAGACGCTCCCAAAGCGTTTCTGAGGACCTTACGAATGACCATACAACTGCAAAAAGCGCCGCCAGGCGGCCCTGCAGGCTGCGCGGCGTGCCCACACCGAACAGTGTTCGCATCAACAATCCAAGATTCAACGCCGCGGCATGTAGCAGTATGCGTTTGAGGATGTTCTGATGACCCCGCAGGTAGACACGTCGCATCGCTCCAGTTTCATACAGATGGGCAAACGGCCGCTCGAGGAGTTCCCCCCGCTGACGGAGCAGCCGCTTGCCGCGTACGCCGCTAATCCGTCGGCGGTTGCGATATACGGCGTTGCGCGCCTCGGGGTTATCCTTCCAGTTTCGCCGCCCGCGATCGGGCTCCGAAATGTAGCTGCGCACGCCCACCGCTTCCAGGGCCACCAGCGCTTGATTGCTATGATACCCCTTGTCGGCGACGACCTCTTTTGGCCCATCGCTCTCAGGGATGACCGCCTCGATCTGCTCGGCGGCCTCAATCAGCGTCTTGATACTCGTGGTGGGATCCCCTTGATCGGCGCCCTGCACGGTCACGCCCACCACCGCCCCCGTCTCCAGATCGACCGCGTCCTCGGCCTTGTGCGCCAAGTGCGTGCGTCCATCCTTCATCTTGGTGATTTTGGCGTCCGGGTCATGGGGATGGGTCCAGTCATCGTTGGAGCCCTTGTTCTTGCGCTTGCGGTCAAGGCGCGCCAAGTCCTCGCGTGTGGGCGTCTCAATGCCGGAGGCCTTGGCCAGCTGGGTGAGAAACTCCTGATAGTTTTCACCCGTATCGCGTCGCACGATACTGCGCAGCGCCGCATTGGCTTCGAGCGTGGTCGCGTCCATGCCGATCGTTTTGCCCTTGACCAAGCCCGCTTCAGCGAGCTGATTGAGAATCCAAGTGAAAACCTCCCGGTGCGTCTCCAAGTCGATCAACCGACGTGTGCGCGAAATCGTCGAATGGTCGGGCGGTGCCTCCGGCAACTCCAAATCCAAAAATTGGCGCAACGCAAACGAATCGGCGGCGCGCCAGGCTATCGCGCGCTCGGAATCGAGCCCTTCAAAGTACCCGACAACGAGCAGGCGAAAATAGCGACCCGGTGCCAGACTCGGCCGGCCCATCCGCTCGGCGTAAAACGGCGCGCACAACTTCTCCACATGCGCATCGAACCCGGCTTTATCCAAAATCTGATTGATCCGCTCATAGAATGGATGTGCGGCCGTCGTCGGCAGATCGCTCGTGGCGATCCATATCGTCGATTGCCTCAACCTCTGCTTACGTTTTCCCATCGCCATGCACTCGACTGTACTATGCCTTAGCTGGTGTGACCAATGATCCAATCAATTTTCTGTTATTTGTTGAAGCCAACACGGACTTTCACCACGGACTGCTAGGCAAAGTGAGGCGGCACGAAAGGCGTGGAAGACCATGCGGGGCGCTCCTTGGAAGGCGCGACGGTTAGCTTCGCGTTAGACCCACGATAGCCGCAATATGCCTGCAGAGCTTCGTCCCGAGCTGTCCATCGTACCAATTGTAAGGGCGAGTAAAACCGTTCCCATTGCTGAATTGCTCGGGACGGGATTCTTTGTAGGACAGGCGAACAGCATTCGGCTTGTAACCGCGAAACATGTGTTTGAATCATGTCAATTAGCTGCCGACGAAAAGTACGCCATTGCGTTTCGCGGTGAAACAGGAATTCCGGTTATCGCGATCTCGCGCGTTCTAGCGTCACCGGATTTTGACCTGGCCGTTGCAGATGTCCCGCTGGAACATATTCCGACGGTTATGCCGCTTACATTGGGTAAATCCGATCCGGCACTCAATGCGGATGTATTCACGTTCGAGTACAGCGGAACGCAAATCGAAAAACCAACACCCGGACAAACCCACATTGCGTTCGAGCCGTATACGCACAAGGGAAATATCGTGCGTTCGTACGACAGTACGTATCCTGAGAAAATCAAGACACCGACATTTCTCGTCTCATTTCCGGCGCTCCAGGGCGCGAGCGGTGCACCGCTCCTCTCGGGCACTCCTTCGAAGAAGAGCATTGCAGTCGTGGGAATGACTGTTGCGAATGTTGAGCGTCACTTAATTCCAGCTCAAATTGTTCAGATACAGGAGGGAAAAGATTTTTCGGAGAAGATCAGTTACTATCTGCCGTTCGGCAAGGCACTTGCGCGAGCTGCTGTTACGGAAGCCCTTCAAAGCATGGGTGTCCAGTTTTCATACGCTGAGGATCTCGAATAAGACGGGGTCTAACAATTGGCTTGAGAAGGATCTTCGACCCGCTCGCTCCGCTCGCTGGCCTCGCCCTCTCAGCCTGATTCGTTAACCATGGAGTTGAACTGAATTCTCCTTCAGGTCAATCTTAGGCTAAAAATCTGGTTCTTCCGCGCAACCCGTGCTGGAAATGCGCACCGATAGCAGCTGCTCGCAGCAACGTGACGCCAGAATTGCAATGTTGCGCTCCTGTTTCAGCGGTGACACGCTTATCGTTGAAGGCACCTAATTGATTAGGAGGGCATGACAGCATGAACTCCCAAACTACAGGATTGCTAGTGTCGAGCGTGGTGTTCGCTTCGCTGGCCATTGCGCAGCTGGCGCGGCTTGTAATACGGCCAGAAGTGCTTGTAGGTGGTTATCCGATGCCATTGTGGCCAAGCGTTTTGGCTGTTATCGTTTTCGGCGGTCTGAGTCTTTGGTTGTGGAGACTTGCTCGCACGCCTACCAGCGAAAACAGTGAGGCGAGGCGCATAAGCCGCTAACCATTGGATCTAACTCGGCGGGGAACTAAGAAAACCCGCTGTTGGTTTTGGATTAGGCTAGCATCGCGTTGAAGCGTCGTTAAGTTCAATCTCACGTCGATTACAGAATTTGACTGTAGGTTTGAGGACTATCCACGAACGCGTTATGCGAGTAAAAACGCTTTCAGGCCATTTGCGTCTTTAGGGATTCTGTAATGTTCACTGTTCGCTAACCTCAACGTCGTCGAGAGCCGTAAGAATACCGAGCTCCAAGGCCGTGATTGGAAGCGTCGGACAGCCCGAGGGCCGTTTGGGCTCTGTGCCTTCACAATTTCGCGTCACCCGCTGGTAGTAACCGACGAATCCGCGCTCCCCTTTGCTCAGGAACAGTTGAATCATCTGGTCGTTTAACCGTCCATTGGTCATCTCGCTGTAGAAGGCAGATAGCTCGCCGAAGTGTCCGGTTAAAGGTCTGCCGATCCGGTACGAGTAATTGCCGTGAAACGCAACGTAGCTACGGTCATTGGCCAACCGGCGATCCGCTCCACCAAGGAACGCATTGGCGCAGGCTGAGTTACAGTACCCCAAGGCAACGGTCGACAGCCCTCGGCGTCGAATCTCGTGAGCAAGGGCTAACCCGATCAAATGTACCCCGCCCGGGCTGTTGGTGAAGACGACAGTTCGTATGGCTGGGGTTAGGTGCGAAAGGAATTTGTCGTAATCCAACTCGTTAATGAAACCGCTGAGGATGAGCTGAGAGCCGCTGACGCTCATCTCCATTGCTGAAGTAGGGACGGCTCCCAGCAGAAGCAGCGAGACGAACAGCCAAACGGGTAACTGTTTAATTAACTTCATCGGTTCCATCAATTTCAGTTGATTCGACGTTTAGCGCCTCGGCTCGGTTCGTTGCAAGCGGCTCTCGGCTCGCTTTCAACTGCTCGATTGCGTGAAATGACACTATCTAACTTAACTAACAAAGCGGTGGAGGGGAACGCAGCAGTCCTGCCGCTGGATTCCCTTATCGCTTCGGATCCTCAGCACTCCCTCAACGCCAACGCTAAGGCTGTAATTGAACTGATTTCTCCTACGACTAAATCCTATGAGATTTGACTGAAGCGTCGTTCAGTTCAATCCTACGTCGAAATTGGTCTTCTTCCCCTCGAAGACTCTGGTTCTTCTATTGCGGCAAATCACACTTTTCATCGCTAGGCTCCGCGTGGTAATGTAGCGGCCATGAAAAAAGCGGGCTGGGCGTCGGCGTTGGTTGCCGTGATACTGCTTGCTGTTGCAGTTATAGTCGAGGCGCAGCAGCCGGCGAAAGTTCCGCGAGTAGGCATGCTCGTGAGCGGTGGTCAGCAGCGCGTCGATGCCTTTCAACAGGGTCTGCGCGAACTCGGGTACATCGAGGGGAAGAGCATCATAATCGAACAGCGAGATCCAGAAGGACGAACAGAGAAATACCCTGAGCTAGCCACTGAACTAGTACGGCTCAAAATGGATGTCATCGTTACGGGAGGCCTAACGGCCGCGAGAGCGGCGGCCAAAGCAACCAAGACAATCCCGATCGTGATCGCAGCGGGCGGCGACCCTGTGAGAATCGGTCTTGTCGCGAGCCTTGCACGCCCCGGAGGCAACGTGACTGGAAACACGACCCTCTCTCCAGAGTTGAGCACTAAAGGGCTTGAACTGATCAAGGAGGTTTTGCCGAAGGCATCTCGGGTGGCGATCCTCTGGAATCCAGAAGGTACAGCGTCCGTCGTCGCATTCAAGGAGACCGAGGCGGTGGCACCATCGCTGGGGTTAACGCCGTTATCCCTTGAGATAAGACGACGGGAGGATCTCGAACCGTCGTTCGGCGCCTTGAGCCAGAGGCGCGCCGACGCGCTGCTCGTGATCCAAGGTCCTGTCCCGAGCGCGAACAGGAAGCGCATTGTTGAACTCGTCGCTAAGCATCGACTGCCAGCGATGTACTGGGAGAAAGAGTTTGTGGAGGCGGGCGGCCTTATGTCCTACGGGTCGGACTACACTACCTTGTACCGCCGCGCCGCAACCTATGTGGATAAGATTCTGAAAGGGACCAAGCCTGCGGACTTGCCCGTTGAAGCCCCGACGAAGTTCGAGCTGGTGATCAATCTGAAGACGGCGAAGCAGATCGGTCTCACGATTCCGCCAAATGTGCTGGCACGGGCTGACAAGGTGATTAAGTAACGCCAGGATTGAACTGAATGTACAGGTTTTAACCTGAATGCGAGCGCAGAACGATCGGTGATAGCTGGGAAGAACGGGCGCATTCAGGTTAAAACCCATTGGACTAAAGCGCTGGGAGAGGCAAGAGTCGTTGCCTATGGGGATTGAACAGGAAAGGATGAGGTAAACGGACGCTGCTGAGTGGTGAGCAACAAGATGATGGGGCGGTATGGGATGTGGTTTGTAGCGGCGAGCAGGGAGCTGCGCGCACTGTAGCGCGGGCTAGTAGCAGGGAAAATGGCGGAACAGAATACAGCGCTGCATTGGCTCCGGCACTGAGCAACAGCAAGACTCTGGTTTTGATTTGATCGAGCGATCTTCACGACGAATCCCACGGTCGGGAGACCGCCAAGTCGAAGACCCACATCAGCGTTCCGGTCTGGCAGCGGGGGCAGCGATGGATATCGATGCCCCTCAGTGCCAGCATCAACTCGTCAGGAGAGCGTTGAGGAGGTGGGATGAGTGCAGGTGAAAGTCCCACGAGTTGACGACACTTCGACAGACAATCTTTGCGGTGGTTGGCTAAAAAGCCGTAGTGGCGCACCCGCATGAAACCCTTGGGGATGACGTGGAGCAAAAAGCGTCGAATGAACTCCTCGGCCCCCAGCGTCATCAATTTACGTCGATCTTCATTTTTCCGATCGCGGTACGTGAAGGTGACCTCCCGGTTGTGGAGCGAGCAGATGCGATCGTTGGAGAGTGCTACACGATGAGTGTAGCGAGCTAAGTAATCAAGGACATAGACGGGAGAGCCAAATGGTTTTTTGGCATAGACCACCCACGGTTTTTTCCGCAATCCATTGAGAAGTACACCAAAGCTGTCGGCGTCGGCCAAGGGCGCGATCTGTCCGACGAAGAGCAACTTGCTTTGATCGAAGCTCTTTTTGAGCGAGTCGAGAAACTTAGCGCGGAAGACCCGGCTCAGGGCTTTGACTGGAAAGAGAAAGTCCTGACGCGCCGGGACCCAGCGGTTTCGATCAAAGGACAACGCGCCGGCGGGAACCAGACAGTGCAGATGAAAATGATCCAACAGGGTCTGGTCCCAGGTGTGCAGAACTGCGGTGATCCCCAAGCTCCCACCGAGATGACTCCGGGCAAACTGCGCCAAGGTCTGCCAGACCGATTGAAACAGGATATTGATGAGAGGTTTCTTGTTGATCAGGATCAACGGGTTCAATTCGTGCGGCAAGGTAAAGACCAGATGAAAATATCCGGTCGGCAACAGTTCTGACTTTTGTTTATCGAGCCATTTGACCTTCGCCAACGATTGGCATTTAGGGCAGTGTCGATTGCGGCAGGAGTTGTAGGCGGGACGCTCGAAGCCACAGGCATCACACTGCTGGAGGTGGCCTCCGAGAGCTGCAGTGCGACAGCGCTCCACGGCCTGCATAACCTTAAGATGGGAGACCGGCAACGGATGGTGGCGGCGATACGACTCGCCATAGGCGCGAAAAATATCGGCCAGTTCAACGCCGCCTCTTGCTGCCGGCTGTCCAGAGCCGGCGCCCACGGCTTAGACCGTCGTTAACGGTAATCGGTCGAGCGGACTAAGGGCACGGTTGACGCTCTGTGGCGATAGCCTCAAGTAGCGCTGGGTAGACATAAGCGAGGTGTGCCCCATCAACAACTGGATCGAGCGTAGGTCCACACCCGCTTCCAACAGATGAGTGGCAAAACATGCCCGCAGGCTGTGTATGCCACGGCCCTTTTTAAGGCCCGCTCTTCTCTTGACCGAATTGAAGATGTGCCACGCTTCGTTTCGACTCAAAGGGCCGTTCTTGGCTCGGTTGGGGAAAAGCCAGACCGCGGACCGGTAGCGTTTCCAATACACACGCAGTTCCGCAAGGAGGTTCTGCGACAAAATCGCGTAACGGTCTTTGCCGCCTTTACCTTGCCTGATACGTAGCGTCATGCGCGCCGGATCGATGTCGTTGACCTTGAGATTGACTAACTCGCTGACTCGCAGTCCAGCCGAGTAGGCGGTCATTAACAGCACACGCTGCTTGAGACCTCGGGCCGCGCGGATCAGACGCACGATTTCCTCGGGACTGAAGACCTCCGCCAGAGGTGACGATTGCTTGCGCGGTGGAATGAACAGCTTGTTCTCGTCCCATCCCAGAGTCTCGTTATAGAAAAACCGCAGCCCCGAGCAGTAGCCGGTCAGACCATTGGGCGATAACTTCCGCTCCACTATCAGATGCACAAGAAAGGCTCGGATCTCCTCCTTACCGAGCTGGTCCGGCGCTTTGCCATGATATTTCGCTAGCCGTGTCACCGCGTAGACGTACGTCTTCTGTGTTGCAGCCGAAAAGTTCCGCAGCTTCATCTCCTCGATCATCCGGTCTCGTAATGCTCCCATGACAGCCTCCTTGAGTGAAAAATTTTCACTGAGGCTATCACTGCGACACGACACACCGTCAAAAAAATGATAACTGCAAAACTAAAGCAGGAAGAACGTCATGGCAGGGACTCCGGCCCTCCGGCCTACCGCGAAGCGGTTTAGTCCAATTCTCCTTCAATGCTTAATCTCCGCCAGCATCTACATTGAAGCGTCGTTCAGTTCAATCTCACGCTTAAAATCTGGTTTTCTCACCCGAAGAATCGCTGTCGCCCTCCGTCCTAAATGTTACTTTCTCTCTGGTAGCGTCCCGCGTGATACATGTGTGTGCAATGAAGAAAGCGGGTGCCTTATCAATCCTGTTTGTAGTGGTACTGCTTGCTTTCGCAGTCAGAGCCGGTGCGCAACAGCCGAAGAAGGTCTCACGGATAGGATTCCTAGCTGACACCAAACCCGCCGCCGTTGTCGCTCGCGTCGCGGCATTCCGGCAGGGCTGCGCGAGCTGGCGTACGTGGAGGGGGAAAACATCGACGTTGAGTATCGATACGCAGAGGGAAAAGCGGATCGCGAGCGTGAGCTTGCGGCCGAGCTGGTGCGTCTCAAGGTCGATGTCATCGTAACGGCTGGTCCGTCGGTAACCCGTGCCGCCAAGAAAGCGACGACCACGATTCCCATTGTCTTTGCGCAGGACGGCGATCCTGTTGCCAGCGGGTTCGATCACTGGAGTATGCCCGGAGGTTCATCGCTGCTCTGAAAGCGCAGAACGCTCCGGGCAATGGGGCGAGCCATGGATTTAAGAGTAGCAGATGGAAAGATGCACCGTCCGTCGTAATGGAGTTTTATTCGAGCTTTCGCGCACGATCCAGAGCGCCATCAAGATAGGGCAGTGCAATCTGTTTCTTTAAGCCTTCATCGCTTGGTGCCCGGTAGCCGATGCCCCGCGCCGCATCGAGCCATCGAAGACCTCCTGGCCATTTGGCTTGGTGCCATCCCGGTCGAGCTCCACACAGCGACCATTCTTCAATCTTTTACACGCCCAATGCGGGTCACGCCTCAAACACCGCCATCTCTGTGCAGTCTGTAACGAAGTCTTAGAGCGCCATCACCTTGTGCGTGGTTATGAGATCGAGAAGGGTCGCTACGTGCAGGTCACTTGAATGCTCGTTCCGGGTCGTTGATGGCGAGCATTTCGGCACCGCGCTGGTGGGATGGATCGACTTTAGTTAGCCGCAAAGCAGGTCGGCCTGACGATTCCGCGGAATGTATTGGCCAGGTCGGATAAAGTGATTCGATGATGCCGGGAAAACAAACTGCGACGCCAGGATTGAACTGAATTCTCCTTCAAATCAGTCCTTCAGCGCCTCGCGAAGCGTCTTGATCAAAAGCTCGTCGTTGAAAGGCTTACGCAAAAACGCAACTGCGCCAGCGGCTAGCGCCTTGTCACGGACGCCGACCTCATCGTGCGCCGTGATAAAAATCACGGGAACCGTGTTGCCGTTTTTCACGAGCCAATCTTGGACTTCAAGACCATTCATCTCCGGCATTTGCACATCCAGAATCAAACATTTGGGTTGAAACGAAGGCATCGCTTCAAGCAGATCGAGAAACTGTTGTCCTGAAGTTGAATGTTTCCGCGTCCATCGCCACCGATCGCACCAGTCGTCTCACTGCACGGCAGACAGGCTCATCGTCATCAACGATGGCAATCAGCGGTTTTCGGTTGTTCAAGGCCGTTGGCAGGGAGACGAAAGTCATCACAGTCGAATTTAGATAGGACATCTCAGCTCCATGAGTTATGCCGCTTCTCTGTGGGTCTTGTCGTTTCAATCTGCCTCCAGTTCGGCACGTAGCCGCAGTCGCGGCAGTAGAACTGCTCCGGAATGTGGTCGTCACATCGTGGGCACTTATACCCATCGTCCTTCTCCGCTTTCATTGTTTTGCCTTTCTTTCAAATTTGTTTGAACAGGTGCAGAAACCACGGTCAATGATAGTTGGGTGTCCCAAGCTCGCCCAATTGACGACCCAAGTCGATCAGCACTTCGAGAATCGCGGCTTTGACTTCTGCGTCTTCAATGAAGCGATAGCCTTGCGAGATCATCCATGATGCGGCCAATAGCTTCACGGTCATATGGGATGGGCGCGCGTACCGAAAAACGCCAGACGCTCACCCAGGGGCGCAGTTTTGTTTCGACGAATTAGTCGCAACTCGGTGACCAAAATTAGGATTGCACGCAAAACCATCGCGGGCTCAAAGTTAATTCTGCTTTCTCCGCCACAGCATCCACAGGCCAATAACCAAAGTTGCGATAGAGAAACGTGGCCAAGGTCCGGCGGTGATGTGCATAGTACTCGCTCCCCTAAGTGTGTCTTATCCACAATGATCCAGACCCGCACTTCTATAAAGGCCCTCAAGCGTCTTTTTCTTGACCTTCGGCGACATTCGATTGACTCCCTACGCCACGACTCACTTCGGTCTTCCCATGCGACGAAAAACTGCCGTCTTCCCGTCGTAAATTTCACTGTTCTCTACTACCGTTCCACGTGATACACATGACGGGTAATGGTATGTGCAATGAGGAAAGCCATTTTCTCAATCCTGTTTGTAGTGGTCCTGCTTGCTTTTGTGGCCATAGTCGAGGCGCAGCCGACAGGGAAAATCTTCCGCATAGGTTTGCTGGATCCAAGCACTGCTTCTGGCAATGCAGTCCTCGTGGACGCGTTCCGGCAAGAGCTGAGCAAGTTTGGATGGAATGAAGGAAAGAATCTCACCATCGAGTACCGGTTTGCCGAGCAAAAGACTGAAAGACTAACTGAGCTTGCGGGGGAGCTGGTTCGTCTTAAGATCGATCTGATTGTGGTTACCGGGACAGTAGCGGCGTTAGCGGCCAGAGCGCCACCGCTACCATTCCCATCGTAATGACGAGCGCTGCGAACCCTATAGGCGCAGGATTGGTTGCCAGTCTAGCCCGGCCGGGTGGGAATGTGACGGGTTTTACTGCTCAATCAGTAGAACTGAATACCAAAAGACTAGAGATACTCAACGACGCGGTGCCCAAGCTCGGCCGAGTTGGACTTCTGTGGACTCCGGCAGCCGGACCAGGAAACTTTCAATTGAAAGAGATCAAGCCTGCGGCTCTGGCGCTGAAGCTCAAATTGGACGAGATCGAGGCTCAAGCCGACCCCAAAGATTTAGAGCGCGCCTTTCAAACCGCAAAGCAAAAACAGGTTGGCGCGATTATGACGACCTCCAATCGCAGATTTTTCGCCGAAAGAAAGCGGATCGTGGAGCTTGCCGACAAATATCGGTTGCCGGCTATTTACTTTGATAAGGGGTTTGTCGAAGAGGGCGGCCTCATGTTCTACGGGACGGAATACGATGACCTCTATCGGCGCGCGGCGGTTTACGTCGACAAGATTTTAAAAGGCGCCAAACCGGCTGATTTGCCGGTGCAGCAGGCAACGAAGTTTGAGTTTGTGATCAATCTGAAAACGGCGAAGCAGATCGGTCTGACAATTCCGCCCCGCGTGCTCGAGCGGGCGAATCAGGTGATCAAGTAACCGAACAAAGCGACGCGGCGAGCTAGGATTGAATTGTATTCTCCAACGACTTAATCCTACAAGACGCGACTGTTGCGTTCCAGTTCAATCCTGCGGCGATAATAAGCTTGACTTTGATCGAACTGATAAAATAGCGTGGGCTAGCCAGAGTGTGTTGGGTTTTTCAGAATCATTCGACGAAGCCTAAAATCTCTTTACGTTGAAGAGGTGCGCGATGCTTTCGCACAATTACTCCTACCAGGAATGTCTCGACAATTCCAAGAAGGTAGCGTGGAAAGAGGACGATGTTTTTGCAGGGAAGAATTTCGATTTCTCGAAGCGTTTCCTGCCGAATCGATTGAGCGGTGTTGACAACATCACATGTCTGAACGACAACGAGAAGCGCCAGTTGAACCAGATCATGGGCAACGCCTACTGCCATATCTTCGCTTTCGTGGAGGAATTTATTATTCCCATGGTGACGCAAGCGGCGTTGAAGGACGCCTACGGGGAGAAAGTCAGGCTCCGTTCGCTGCTGCGGTTCGCAGAGGAGGAGCTCAAGCATCAGGAGCTCTTTCGCCGCGCGGTGGTCTTGTTCGACCAAGGTTTCGGCGCGCAGTGCGGCTTAATCCCCGGTCGGGAGGATGTGGCGAAGGTCGTCCTGAGCAAGTCGGTGCTGGCCGCGCTGTACTTGACCACGGTAATCGAATGGTTTACCCAGCTCCATTACGTCGAACACGTGCGTGATGCCTCGGGTCTCGATGAGCTGTTCCGCGATCTTTTGAGATTTCATTGGATGGAAGAGGCACAACACGCCAAACTTGACACCATGCTAATCGACGAGATTGCGGAGACGGCGACCCTCAAGGAGCGAGAAACTGCTGTCGATGAGCTCCTCGAACTTGGGGGAGCTATCGACGGGTTACTGTTGCAGCAGATCCAGCTGAACATAGAGACTCTGCAGAACGTGACCGGCCGCAAGTTCACGGAAGCCGAGAAAGAGGAGATTTCGACAAAGACCCATCGCGCCTGGAGATGGACTTTCCTGGTATCGGGATTGGAGCATCCCAACTTTGTCAAACTCGTCAACGAGTTGACGACAGAAGGACCGGAAAAGATCAAGGGCGCCGCGAAAGCGCTTTCCGCCTAGCATGACCTGGCCACCAAAGCAAAAACTGGAAAGAAGAAACGCTGAGGCAAGACCTTCCGAGAGAAACAATTGATGTGCGGTCATCACGTTTCTCAATCACAGGCGATTGTGCTGCCGCTTCACCAACTCCTCGGGTTGAGACCGACGCTCGAAGCACCGCCCACCCGAAACGTTACGATTGAACTGAATTCTCCTACGATTGAAACTCGGATGGGCTGTCAGGGCGGGCACAAGTCGGGCACAGCATCAAAATTATCTTTTCGCTTTGGCATGTTGCAGCGCCGCACCGGATTAGGAATCCAACTCGGTTGTCGTGTATGAAGCGGTTTTAACGACGCGAGCAGGAAAGACGGTCGTCCCTCGCGGTAATCTGGTTTGTCATCTGCTAGTGACCACGCCAAAAGTTAACCGAAATTCCAGCGCGCGTGCTAGATTCTACAAGTAAAAGAGGGGGCGCCCGCCTGCCGGGGCAGGGGGGAAAATCATCGCTTGGGCTATGGCTTGGCCGCGCTTGAATCGCACACAAAATAAAAGGTGTGGCGTGGGTTGGCCAGTGAGAGAGGGCCGGAGCCTATCCTTTCACCCGGCTCTCTCAATTTTTAACTCTCATGAGGGAGAGAGTTAGCGGGTGCGCTCAATTATCGTTTGCCACGGCTTTTCGCTTCTCGAAGAATTTCGCGCAGCAACATGCGCGCAGTTAAATCAGCTTTTCCGCCAGCAAGAGCTGATTTAGAGCCGTAGTCGGAAGTAACAGTGACGACGCCAGACTGTATAGAGTAGTTCGCTTCGCATTTCTTGCCTTCAAATTTAACGCTAAATGAAAACGTATGCTTGGTCGCGCGATTCGGCATAAAAAACCTTTACTTCTAAGCCCTGACTTGGGTCTCATGTTTGTGGGTAGAGCAAGTCTAAATCGCCAATCTCACTCATCGGTTTTCCGATATGGTTTTGCAGGATTTGGTAACGCAGCGCGGCAAGTGTGAGGCTCTTTGCATAGCAGAGTTCCCAAGTATTCCTCATTCTCAAATTGCACGGTTAGATAACAAATCGTTACCGGGTCAATATTGGAGAGGCCAACGTTTATGAGGATGGCGGATTCACCGGGCGATTTTTTCCCCGCGTTCCCGACAGTGCAAGCCAGCTAGGCGGCCAGGTGCTTATTCAGGGTGATTGCGTAGATTCATGGCGGTGCGAAAATATTTATTTACGATGCCCTTGTCAATAGCCCTGGCACTTGTCGGAAAGGCGATAAATTGTGGAAGAAAAGGCGCTTTGGCTTGGCGTTCTGATTCAGGCGACGACGGACGTTGCCGGCGTTACGCGCGACTCCAGACAACGCAGCGCCCGCGGGTGCGTCGTCGTCGCATGCACCGTCTGAACTCATTCAGGATTTGACACCTGAATGTATTTCAGTGCATGCAATCGTGTGTGCGAGTCCTTGAAGCCCTCAAGATACTTGAAGACGCTACGCTCGGTTGCAATGAGCGCCGCATCGATACACCCGAGGTTAACGAGGCGGCAGACACGATCGAGCGCTACATCGATACACGATGGGACGCGGAAGCGTTTCGACATCACCTTGATCGCATCCCGCAACCCTTTGGCCTCAATGACGATGGCGAGGGCCAGCAGCAGAATCTCCGCGTTAACTTTGGCGGCATTCATGACGCCGTCCGCTATGCAATCGATCAACGCCTTGGCCGGCTTGGCACGCAATACCTCCGAACCAAGGATGAAAAGATCAAGGCAGAGATCGACCGCTTGAATGCCGAGGTTGCGAGGATACCGGCGCCCTGGGAGTTTAGATCGAGGTAAAAATCCGACATGCAGAAAGCGCGTGGTTCCGGCAATTTGCCAGAACGAGGAAATTCGGGATGAGATTGCATCGAGTTTAACCGGGCTCTCGTACAATTTCCCGCGCGCGCTTGTCGGTGCGAAGGCCGATGAAACTCGCGTGTCTCAGATGCCCGTCTGGAGTCCATTCGGTGAACTCAATCTGGGCGACGAGTTCCGGCTCGAGCCATACGCAGTCTTTCATTTCCTCGCGGGTGAGCGCCCACTGCGTACGTCGTTTCTCCGGTAGATTGGCAAAAGGGCAAGTGTCGATTCTCAATGCTTTCATCTTCGCCATCACCTCGCGCCTGACGTGCGGCACAAAGCCGGCACGAACTTTTCCCGCGTAGAATAACTTACCGTCCTGGTAATATCCGACGATGACGGCGTCGAACGGATTGCCGGGTGTAAAGCCGCCGATCACGAACTCTTGTCCTTTGTTGATCTTATATTTGACCCAGGCTCCGCTGCGCTTTCCCGATTCGTATAGGGAGTTCAAACGCTTTGCGATAATGCCCTCGAAGCCGAGGGTTTTCGCCGACTGAATCAGTTGATCGCCGGGCGCCTCGATCGTTTCCGAGATTAATAAAGGAGGTTGCAGGGTCCGGCGGACTTTTGTGGCGAGTGCGGCGCGCCGATCCGCGAGCGGGACATTTAGCCAGCTTTCGCTGCGGTCAACAAGCAAATCGAACAAATAGTAACGAATCGCCGATGCCTCCGAGCGGTGGCGCTGTAATAGATTGAATGACGTCAGGCCGTTCTCGTCGAGGGAGACGATCTCGCCGTCGACGACCGTGCCCCGGGGAAGCACCTGGCAGACTTGTGCGATCGCCGGGAATTGAGCTGTTAATAAATTCCCGCTGCGCGACCACAACTTTACTCCGGTGGAGTCATGGGCGGCGATACACCGATAGCCGTCAAGTTTTATCTCGTACTGCCAGTCCTCTCCTTCGGGGAGATTGCGAACCGCGAGGGCGTACATCGGTTCCAGGAAGATAGTTTTCTCCGCCGATTTTCGCATCTATGATGTCTCTCCTTGTCCCTTCAAAAGCGCAATAGATATGCCAGAAGGATTTTCGGGATAAAGTAAGGAAACGCGTGCCCCTTTGCGGTAGCGTGGGCGGAGCAAAACGGCTGAATCAAGCATTTAGTGAACGAAAGACTCAGACGCGTAAGACGGCTTTCCCTAACCACAGGCGTTTTTCGTGATAGAGGGAAAAATCGCCAAAGGGTTGTCGGCGAGTTAGAAAACCTCATCGGATTTGAACAGCGTGAGATTGCAGTCCGATGTGGTCAGCGATATGAGCCAGCCTCATGCCCTACGCGCTTCGATTTTACCTGCTACTTTTCGTCGCCTGCGTCGTGGTATTCATCGTTGGTTGGCTAGCGCCATTCGGCCTAGGCGTCAATCTACTATTCGCGGTGAGTGCGGCTTTTCTGGTGATCGTCATCGGTGGGCGGCTGCTTGGAAGAAAACAGTTGTAAACAACAAATCGCGTTAGTACAAAGACCTCGGTGCATACGATTCCAACTCTTGTCCCGTGGGTCTTCGTTGTCCTGGGAATCTTGATGGTTTTCGCCGCCTCGGTGATCGCCGACCACGAGGAAGTCCGTCCGGTCCTGTTCTCGGCGGGTGCAATTTTCGTTTTCGCGGCATGGGCGATGAGGCGCGCGCCAAAAGCATTTAAATGTCCGCGTTGTTCCGAGCGAATCAACTACCGAACATCTAAGTGCCATCACTGTGGCGCTCTCCTGCGCTCCGACCGAAGTCAACGTTTCTAGGACTGATCCCTCCGGCTGCACGTTTTTCGCCTAAACAATTCTTTCACTGCTTCATGACAGCCTCGTCTCAGTCTTTATTCTCATAACAGCATACTACCCCTGTTTCGCGTCCTAATTCGCTGGTTTTGACTTACATCGATAGGCAAATGCTGGATGGGACACTCAAAACATGCCACGTGCGCTCGGATAATCCGCTCATTTTGAGAAAAGTTGGAGAATATATTCACAAGATGGACAAAGTTGTCGACATGGTTTCTTACACCTGGTATTCGATTGGTTCACTCGCTTTGACTACCGTCGGGGAGGCGCGATTGGCGGTCACGCAGAAATTTGCCATCACGCACACGAGGGGGATCGAAAATGCATCACGCAAAGTCACTGAGAGCAATCGGACAATCACTTGAGGCAGCTCGGGTCACGAACTTTCAGATCGAGAATAGCGGCGACAATTATCTTGTGCTCAGCAATTCGTTGACTCATCGGTTGGTGCGTCTCAGTTCAGCCCATATCTCGCGGCTTGATACCCAGGGGCAAAAACAAAGAGAACGTCATTCTCTTTCACGCACGCAAGCGAATAGACTCTCTCAAATGCTTCGCAATTTAGGCGATCATCTTGACGACGCCGGAACACGCGCCTTTCACATTTCCTGGATGTCTCACTCGGTTTTAGTGAATTACCAAAGACCCGTTGGACCAAGCGAGAGCCGAACATTCAAGGCTAAAGAGCTGCAGGAGCTCGGTTGGACAATCCCATCAGCCACAGTCTAATCCCCTTGCATAAATGTCGCCTAGAGACGATAACAAAGAATAAGAATCACCTAAGTTGCTTGCAGCGTCTTTCCGGACGCGATAGCTGTTGCACTGACCCCTACAATTCAAATAAAACTCATATATGACCCATGCTAGATCGTTGAGAGTCATTGGCCAGTCGCTAGAAGCTGCCAGGATTGCAACCTTTGAACTTGAGAAAGATGGCCACGACTACCTTGTTAGTAGCGATGCTCTGAGCCCGTCGAGTGAGTGGATTTTACGAAACGCAACGAGCGAAGGCTTTTTGAGCGAAAACTTTGGTCATCGCTCCTCGTCGAGTGGCAGCGCCTTCCGCTTCAGCTCCGCTGTTATTTCCCGACTGGAGGCGCAATGGCAAAAGCAAAGACGAAACCATTCTTCTTCACAAACCCAGGTCTCAAGTAAGCTGTCGCAACTCATGCGTAGCTTAGGCGATCACTTTGATAGAGCGGGGGCCAACGCATTTCATATTTTCTGGACTCCCGATTCCGTCGCGGTGGATTACCAGCAAGCGGACGGGCAGAGCGAGTCCCGAACCTTCACTTCTAGAAAGCTGCAAGAGTTCGGATTGCTTAACAGATTTCATCGATCACACCGAAGCTCGTCGACCAATCCTGCTATTCGGCCGGGGCGATCTCTTCGTTAAAAACAGTGCTCCGGGCGGCCCGGCGATTCAGCGCACTGGCGTTGCCGATGATTCTTTAACTAGATCGCTTCCGCTCCATTAAATCCGTAATTGCGCCTTTGAGTTTCCTAGAGAGCAAAATTGGAAACGCCCTTTTGCAGTGCTGTGATTATGAGAAAATTTCCGCGTTGCGCCCCAATGGATCTTTCTCTAAACTTGACTCCGCCACAATATGCCGAAGATCCTTATCGTCGACGGCAATCTACATCTAAGAGAAATCCTGACGTTGATGCTCCATGGTTGTGGCTACGAAGTCGCACAAGCCGCGAGCGGCGCAGAGGCAATGAAACTAGCTATTTCCGGTAAGCCAACGCTTATCTTGTTGGATATTGATCTTCCGGATATGAAAGGCGCCGACGTAGCCCGCGCAGTGAGAAGCAATTCAATAACCACTCACATACCGATCATTGGTTGCAGCGATTTTCTTGGATGCCACGCTCGGGAAGAGGCTTTAGACGCGGGAATGGTCGATTACTTGGAAAAGCCGATCTCGTTAGAGATAATTAAAGCAAAAATCGATAAATTTATTCGCGCTGAGCTATAATAACAAGCGCTTGCGCGCGAACAGGCCGCCAACCCCCGGGCTGAGAACATTCAAAACCGAGTTATCGAGGCTAAGCCTCTTGCGCTATCAGTTGCAAAAAGAGGCGACTGCCAAGCGTACCGACTGCAGGGGAAAAACTCGATCGCTTCCCCGCGCTCGCGGCGGAGCTAGTGCGTCTCAAGGTGGATGTCATCGTCACGGCTGCTCCGTCAGTAACCCGTGCTGCCAAGGAAGCGACTGTTACGATTCCCATCGTCATGACGTCCTGGTGGGAACATCACTGGACTGTCAACTCTTCGCCCAGAGATAAGCGGAAAACAACTGGAGCTTTTGAAGGAGACTGTTCCCAGCCTCTCCCGCGTGGCCATCCTCGGGACTTCAACCATCCCAGGCCAAGCACAGTCGTTGAAAGAAACGGAATTCGCCGCAGGGGCGTTCAAGGTGAAGCTTCAATACCTAGACGTACTAGATGGCAGGGATATTGAGGCTGCCTTCCGGGCCGCAAGCAAGGGGCGTGCTGAGGCTGTCCTCGCGCTGGGGGGTCCTGTGCTCAATTCTGAGCGAAAACAGGTTGTCGAACTTGCAGTAAGGACTCGGCTTCCAGCGATATACAACGTGGCGGACTATGTGGAAGCTGGTGGGCTCATGACCTACGGCGTGAACGTTAGCGACTTGTTTCGCCGCTCCGCAACCTACGTCGACAAGAAAGGCGCTAAGCGAACAGCCGAAGAAGTTCGAGTTCATCATAAATCTCAAAGCTGCCAAGCAAATCGGCCTGACGATTCCGCCGAACGTGCTCGCGCGAGCAGATAGAGTGATCAAGTAACCGGTTGCGACGCTAGGATTGAATTGAATTCTCCTTCAATCAAACGGAAGGAATGTCCGCCTTTTGTCCGTGAAGTGCTTCCCAAGAGACCCAAACAGACCCGGAAACCGAGTCACTATATCAACCGATTCCTTCGGGAATGTTTGGGTCTTCTTGGTTGGTTTCGCAGGCTGACCGCGATTCGTAATCAGATGTGCCCGTGGATTAAAGCGAGGAGAATTTTAAGAAATTGCGCTGTGATTTGCGACCCCGGACCTACTGATTGGCCGTTATTTGCCCCAACGGAATCGCTGCATTTTCGCCAACGTGGTATGGCTGTTTCCGGAAAGTTTCCATTCTAAACAGGATTGATGCCGCCACATTATAAGAAGCGGAAGGAAAGAGTGCACAGTGGTTCTTTACACTGTGTCGCTGCCTCCACCAAATTCAAGAAAGGGCGGGCATCACCCCGCCCTTTTTATTTGGGCATTGACTTCCACTATTGGCTATGAAAATAGGGACGGGAGTTATTGTCGATCATGTGATTGTCGCGCGGAGGAACGGATGGCGAATTGGCTCTGGATCGGTTCATCGGCATTACTCTGCTTACAATGGATAGTTATCCACTTTGTCAGGCGGACATCCGCCGCCGCATTGGATGGCGCTTAGCTCCGGCGTGGCGATTTTTGGCGCGGCGTTCATGCTTTCATGGGCCGCCGAACTGGCGCAGAAAGATATCCCCAAGCTTTAGCGATCGCGCTGCTCGCGTTGATCGCGGTACTTCCTGAGTACGCAGTCGATATGTATTTCGCTTGGCAGGCCGGTAAAGACCCGAAATACACGGCATTCGCGATGGCGAACATGACCGGCGCCAACCGCTTGTTGATCGGTGTCGGTTGGGCGGCCGTGGTGCTGACTTATTTTCTTAAGACCGGAAAAAAATCCATCCAACTCGAACCTGGCCATAGGAGTGAAATTTTATATTTGGGCCTGGCGACGGTTTACTCGTTTCTGATTCCCATCAGAGGGCGTCTCGATTTGATGGATGCGGTCGTCTTCATCGCGATTTTCGTTCTCTACATGCGCGCCGCGTCCAAGGCCGAGCATGTGGAGACTGAGCTAGAAGGGCCGCCGGCGATGATCGAAGGCTGGGGTGAAGGTGCACGACGGCTGTTCACCGTGCTGTTCTTCTTGTATTCCGGATTTACGATTTTTATCGCGGCGGAACCTTTCGCCGAAGGACTCTTGGCTACCGGCCGTACGTTCGGCATCGAGGAATTCGTCCTGGTTCAGTGGCTAGCGCCATTGGCCTCCGAGTCTCCGGAGTTCATTGTCGCGATCTTGTTCGCGCTGAAAGCGCAACCCGGCACGGCCATGGGAGCTTTGCTGTCGTCGAAGGTCAATCAATGGACGTTGCTGATCGGCATGCTGCCGGTGGTTTTCATGATCTCCGGCGGAAGCATGGCACCTATGGTCATGGATCAACGCCAAATTGAAGAGATGTTTTTGACCGCGGCGCAGTCTTTGTTCGCCGTGGCAATTCTCGCCAATCTGTCCTTTTCGCTTTTCGAAGCGGCGGTTATTTTTCTGCTGTTCTCGACGCAATTGCTATTTCCCGACCCGCAATTCCGTTTCTACTATTCTTTCCTCTATATTTTCCTCGCGATGGCTTTGGTCATAGCAAAGAAAGATTGCCGCGCGGGCGTGATTGGGCTGTTTTCGCGCGGCAATCCGGTGGGAGTTTTGGAGAAACACTAGACTCGCATCGATGTTCATGCCAGCTTTCGTGTGAAAGGGTGGCGTTCGCCAGTGCCTGTTCACTGACGGAGGTCAGAAGTATGGCATTGAAACCGACGGGGATCATCCGCCAGTTTGGCTGGCGCGGCTTCTTTCAGCTGCTCACCCACCTACCGAGTTTCACCAAACTCTTCTCGCGCTTGATCAAAGACCCACGGGTATCGGCGAGTCCCAAGCTGATCATCGTGGGAATTCTGGCCTACGTAATTTTGCCGACGGATTTGCTGCCTGATTTTCTCATCGGCGTTGGGCAAATGGACGACCTAGCCGTCATGCTGGCTGGGCTGAAACTTTTTCTTCGGCTCTGCCCGCCGGAGGTCGTGCAGGAACATCTTACGTGCGATCTCTGAGGGGCGATAGCAAGGATTGCGCAAAAGCCGAAACAGCCGCCAAAAACCCGGAACAATTCTCGACACTCTTTAGGTCGGGTACGCATGGAAGCTAAGATGGAAGCTAAGATTGTGGAATGGGTTGTCGCTTCGTAAGTTACTCCCCTGAGTTCCAAATTATTTATCTATCAGCTTCACGTGAATTGAATGTAAAATAGAACATCCGCGGCGGTGGGGTGCTGCCGTTTGAAACTTCATATTAGGGAATGGCGATCCGGCGGTCGAAGTAAAATTCTAAGCCGTAGAGGAATAAGCGACTTCGTGTAGTGGCCGCGAGCAAACAAAACTTTGTCCACGGCCAATAACTGCACCTCCCGCCATTGATCATCCGACACTAGGGGTCCGGCTCTTGTCGCCCAAACTGTATCTGTTTCTGGCTTCGTTTCTTTCTCTGTTCCTTGAACTCCTGTTGATTCGATGGGTTCCTGTCCCAAGTTCGTGTGGTCGCGTACTACGGGAATCTGATGCTGCTCTCGTCGTTTCTCGGGCTCGGGAGTGGAGCGCTGCTGGCCAAACGAGGACTTCGCCTCAGTCGATTGTTCGCGCCGTTTCTGTGCGGACTTGTGGCTGTAATCGCCACGTTGAAAGGGGTCAGCTTTCAACAAGGCCCGGATGAATTTCGTTTCTTGTTTACCGCCGGAACGAGTTCGACCACGCTACCGATCCTAGCGATCTTCGCGCTCAACGGTTTGTTGTTCTTGCCGCTCGGTGAGATCATCGGGAATTACTTTTCGCGGATCACGCCCTTGCGGGCATACACGTGGGACATCGGCGGTGCAATTGCGGGGACTGTACTTTTTGGACTGTTCTCATATTCGTGGTTTTCACCGATCTTAGGGTTCTCCCTCGTCATGGTTGGATCCTTATTTTTTTGCGCTGATAGACGCCAGCTGATCCGGAGCGCGCTTTTTTTCGCGGTAACCCTCGCGGTTTTGACGGCTCGAGTTGAGAACGGCGCCATCTGGTCGCCGTATAATTTCATCACGATACAAGAGTTGGAGACCAACGGATCGCTTAAGTCCGTGTCTGTACCGCCGGAAAACATCGGCGCGTTGCGCGATCCACCATCTTATATCGTCCAAGTGAATGGCGATTTTTACATGAGGAACGGGACGATCGATTTGCGCCGATACGCAAACCGGGCTAAGGCAACCGAGCTCAACGAGCAATATATGCTGCCCTATAAATTTCGTCCGGCGGCGAGAGACGTCCTCGTCGTAGGTTCTGGCGGCGGCGTCGACGTTGAAGCGGCACTACTTGCAGGCGCGGTTCACGTGGATGCTTTAGAAATCGACCCGGTGATTGTTCACTTAGGCAGGCAGTTCAATCCCTCGCAGTCATACAATGACCCGCGTGTAACGGTGATCAATACCGACGCTCGACCATTTTTCCGCCGCAACGATAAGACCTACGACATGATTGTTTTCGGATTCTTGGATTCGCAAAGCCTATTGAGCCACATGTCGAGCATCCGTTTAGACGGATATGTTTATACACGGGAGAGTTTCGAGGAAGCATTCAAGCTCGTCAGACCAGGCGGTCTGATGAGCGTGTCCTTCTTTTCGGGCCGTCATCTATGGCTGCTCGACCGATTGATTGCGATGGTTAGATCCGCCACCGGATCCCTACCGCTAATCTTTACAAAACCAACCGGACAAGTCATTATCCTCGCAGCAAAAGGCTATTCACCGCCGGTGACCAGTGAAATGCAATCCTACCGGAGGATCCAGAAAACCCCGCGCGAGACCGAAGAAGCCTTGGACGATTGGCCCTATCTCTACCTGCGCAGCCGATCGATACCTGTCGATTATCTTTTTACGATCGGTTCTCTGCTGCTGATTTCGACTTTGTTCATCGCCGCGACCTTTGATAAGGAGCGCCGCGGTATCGAACTCCATTTCTTTTTTCTCGGCGCGGCGTTTCTCCTCTTGGAGACCAAGAGCATCACGACAATATCGTTGTTCTTCGGCGCCACCTGGTTCGTCAGCATGGTAGTCATCCTCGGCGTTTTGATCATGGTACTGCTGGCAAACGTCGTTGCGGCCCGGCTGAAATCATTCCATCGATGGTTTTATTTGCCGCTCGTGGTTTCCCTGGCATTCCTGTATTTTTTCCCAAATTCTCTCGTGCTCGGCTCGTCCCCCTACGCGAGATTGTTTTACAGCGTCTTGTTGATCCCTTTGCCGATCTTCTTTGCCGGATTGATCTTTTCGTTAAGCCTTAAGGGGAGCCCAGATCCTACCTTTGCCTTCGGTAGCAACCTGCTTGGCGCTATGGTCGGAGGATTTGTCGAGTATCTCGGCATGATCGCAGGGACAAAAGCCCTGCTCTTGGTCGTCCTGATGTTCTATCTGGCGAGTTTACTAGCGAAATCGCGGGCGGGGGGTGGCCGTGAGCTGACAGTTTGATTGGGCTGATCAATGCTTCGCCGCCGCGGCTTTTTCTTCCTTGATATTCTCATGGATCATGCGCGGTACGCCGCCGCAGCTAAAGCAGCGCGGCGGTTCATGTTTGGTTTCGCCTTCCGGGTAACGCATGAAGCGCCGGTAAAAGGGCTTCTCGGTGCCGACGAAGTCGTCGTAGTAGAATGCTAGCTTGCCGCACTCACTGCATTGTAAATATTTCGCCATAGTTTCCTCTGTGCGTCGTTCGGTTTATCGTGTCGGAGAGAATACTCACGAACCCTGGCAAGGTCAATCCTAGCTCCGGTTAGATTTTGAGATGGCTTGACAGGATCGCAGGGTTGAGAAATGCGCGATTTTGTTGCATGGGATATGAGATGTGAACAAAGTTGGCATAGCCAATGATAACATTAGGCAATTAGCAGGAGGACATAACTATGGCGATCAAACTGTTCAATTCCCAAACTTCGATGTTTTGCGAAAAGGTCCGGATGGTCTTCGCGATGAAGAAGGTGCCCTATGAAGTCATCGACGTGCGCGCCGACGAGCGCAAATCGTTGCTCGAGTATACCAATCAGCGCAAGGTGCCGACGCTTAACTACAACGGCGAGTGTGTCATCGACTCTACGGTGATCTCGGCGCGGCTGGAGAAGGATTATCCGCAGAACAGTATCTACCCTGACGGCGCCGCGAACAAAGGGCTTTGCTTGGCCTTGGAAGACTGGTCCGATGAAGTATTGATCCACGCCAACCACGCCATGCGGCGGGCGGATAATCCGGAGGCGAAACAGAAAGCGCAAGCGGAGTGGGATAGCCATTTCAAAACTCTTGACCAGATCTACGCCGGTAAGAAGTTCATCTTCGATAAGTTGACCCTTGCCGACATCTCGATCTTCTCGCAATTGCACTATTTATACACGGCGGTGAAATACGATGTGCCGGCGCAGTATAAGAACGTCCATGCCTTTCTGGAAAACATGCGCCAGATGCTCAAGCTCAATTCCCTTGCCGACAGTTTTGAAGCGCCCTCGCTCTAGAATTTGGCATGAAGAAAAACGTGATCATTCCGCGCTTGGGTTCGAGCGATGAGAGCGATGAAGTAAGAATTCTACGCTGGATCGCGAGCCCAGGCGCCAGCGTGAAAAAAGGCGAGGCGCTACTCGAAGTCGAGACCGACAAAGTCAACGTCGAAGTCGAAGCGCCGGAGGACGGCACGCTGGGAGAAATCAGCGCCAACGAAGGGGACTTCGTCAAGTTTGGCTCCGTTGTCGCTATCATCGACAAGGGCGAATTGATTCGATTCTCAACGAATCGGTTGATCCCAGTGCTCGTTTAATCACTCTGAATCGCAGTCGAGGCGTGCAACGCACGCCTCGACTGCGACAATGACGATAATCCCAACCTTGGTGTCAAAACTTGATCTATTGCTCGCCCGGCAGATTCAAGCATGGCGGGATGGTCGGGTGGCCGCTCAATCCGCGGTGATCAACTCGATCTTTTCGATGCGGGTCCCGGCACGCTGATGCCAGAGCGTTTTTCGCCCCTGTTAAGGCGGACTGGTTGGATCGGCTGCCTGCTCGGTTCCACGGCAACGGTTTACTTCCTATTCGGTTTGGCAGGCTACGTTCGCAGTTCAGCGCTCAACTTCAGCGTTGCCGTAGTTCTTCTCCTCAGTGCGAGTTTCTTTGTTTCCACTTTCCTCGCTATTCCAAGACGGACAAACTGGGTCGGCTGTGTCCTCTGGGTGGCAATTTTAATTTTAATCATCACTGAAGTTATTCTAGGTCTGCTGCCGCCGATCAGCCGTGACGAGCTCACCCATCACTTGGCAATCCCAAAACTCTATGCTAAAGCCGGCCGGATCATCGAAGTCCCGATGGCGCCGTACGCTTACTACCCGATGCTGCTCGACATGCTGTACGTCCCGTGGGTGTATTGGGGATATGATTTCGTTCCCAAGTTGATTCATGGGCTTTTTGCCTATCTCACGGGTTTGTTGTTGTTCGCCTATCTCGGCCGACGCATGAATGCGGTATATGGTTTGCTCGGTTTTTTTATCTATTTATCGACGCCGGCGATCGCTCGTCTGAGTCACTGGGGCTACATCGATCTTGGTATTACGTTCTACATAACGGCTTCCCTTCTGTTTTTGTTACGCTGGCGCGAAGATCGCCAGAGCGTTAGTTGGTTATGCCTTGCGGCGCTGTCGTTGGGATTTGCCCTTGCCACCAAACCCAACGGCTTGGTGGCGGCTCTGCTGATTTCTTTTCTGTTCTTGCTCGTCATCGTGAAGCCACCGCTAAAGCGCCTAACTGAGATCGGCCGCGAGCTGTTTCTGTTCGGCGGATTGACGTTGCTGCCGTTTTTGCCCTGGCTCCTTAAGAGTTGGTTTCAGACCAGCAATCCATTCTATCCACTTTTGGGCCGTTGGTTTCCTTCCACCCACGTCGAAATAATCACCGGGGTAAATTTCGGCGGACTCGCCATTCTAGAAAGACGAGCGTTGCTTTACGGCGAGAACAGTTGGCAGATTCTTGGCCTGCCGCTGCGAATTTTTTTGTCCGGTCAAGACGACAATCCGCAACTATTCGACGGCGTGCTGACGCCGATATTGATCGTCCTTTTACCGTGGGCCTTCAAAGGTAAATGGCTGGAAGAAAAAAAGTGTTTAGCGGCTTATGCGTTTCTGTTTCTATCGTATGCTCTATTTCTCGTCGACCTGCGTATTCGTTATATTCTTTCGATCGTCCCTCCTCTCGTGATTCTGGCGGTCTACGGCATCTTCAATGTCTATTTGCGCATCACGCGGCCGGTCTATCTATTCGCGGGCATTGTTTTGTTCTCGGCGTGGCACGGTATCTATCTTTGGGGCTATTTCCGGGAGGCGGCTCCGCTCAGGTACCTGGCCGGAGACGAAAGCCGTCACGTTTATCTCACACGGGTGTTGCCCGAGTATAGTTCTTTCGAATACATCAACCGCAGAACTCCGCCGGCTGCGAAAATTTATCTTCTCTTTATAGGCCGAAGAGCGTATTATTGCCAACGAGAATACTTTCACGACGGCGGCGATCTGCCGGGATATCTATTGGGAGTCCTGCGTGAATCTAAGACCCCAGATCAAATCGAACACGCATTGAAGCGAAAACAAATTACTCATCTCATGATCCGCGAGGATCTTCTGGCAAATTTTTTGAGTCATAATTTGACGCCGAATCAAGCGGCGGTGTGGAACCAGTTCGCACAAAACCGGCTCATATTAAATTTTCGCGACCGCGGCCATGCCGTCTATCAAGTCCATGGCTAGCGGTTGCGATATCTCAGTCGTGATTCCGGTCTTTAACGAGGCGGCGACCTTGGCGACGCTCCTCGGCAAAGTGCAGTCGCTCAGACTCTCACGTACGGAAATCATCGTAGTCGACGACGGTTCCACCGATGACAGTGCGGAGATTGCCCTCAGCGCGGGCGCCAGCGTGATTCGTCATCCTTACAACATCGGCAACGGTGCCGCCGTGAAAAGCGGCATCCGCGCGGCGCGTGGGAAAATCATCGTCTTGTTAGACGGAGACGGACAACATCCACCGGAAGATATCCCCAAATTGCTCTCGCAGGCCTCCAGCTATCATATGGTCGTCGGTGCGCGCGCCAAGGGATCGAAGTTGAGATTTCACCGCTACGCGGCGAACCTGCTCTATAATTTTCTCGCGTCTTATGTCACCCAATTCAAAGTGCAAGACCTCACGTCCGGGTTTCGAGTCTTGTCGCGCCGCGATGCTTTGCGGTTTATCGATCTTTTGCCCAATACTTTTTCCTATCCGACGACGTTGACGTTGGCTTTTTTGCGCTCCGGATTCACCGTTAAATATGTTCCCATCCAGACACTTTACCGCGCCGGCCAAAGCAAGATCAGTCTGGTCACCGACGGCGTTCGCTTCTTACTCATCATTACCAAGATCGCAACGCTATTTTCACCGTTTCGCGTGTTCCTGCCCGTCAGTATTTTTTTCTTCCTCGCCGGCATGTCGAACTACGTATATACGTATTTTACCGAGGGTCGGTTCACGAACATGTCAGTATTCATGTTCACCACCGCGGTAATTATATTTATGCTCGGATTAGTCTCCGAACAGATCGCGTTGTTGCGCATGGAACGGCACGGCCACGTTGTAGATTTTCGGAGTGACGCGGAAGATTGACCGCTGATTGGGCTCCGAACGGCCTGTCGCCGCGCGGCGACCGCAAATGGTATTGCAAGAAAACCGCCACGACGATCCATCGCTTCAGGCCGATCCAGAAGTCCGGCGCTTCTACGATCAAATTTATTATAAGGATGCGGGTGAGGCGCCTATTGTCTCCCGTCACCTACGGCAGTTGGCAAAAAAACTTGGACCCTGGAATGGCCGACGGCTACTCGACGTAGCTTGCGGAACCGGTGATTGGCTTATGGCTGCCGTTGCGCTTGGCGCCACCCCAGCCGGGATTGATATCTCGCAAAAGGCGGTGGAAGTTTGCCGTCGAGTGTTGCCCGAGGCGCAGCTCCGCTGTGGCTCCGCGGAGATACTTCCCTTCGGCGATCGTGAGTTTGATTTCATCTCTTGCCTCGGGGCTCTTGAACATTTCTTAGATGCTCGAGGCGCGCTTCGCGAGATGGTTCGGGTAGCCAAGCCGAATGCAATGTACTTGCTCCTGGTTCCAAACTCCGGGTTCTTAACCCGACGCTTGGGGTTCTATTCCGGTACGCATCAGGCGGATCTGAAAGAAGATGTTCGCTCGTTGCGCGAGTGGAGAGAACTCTTCGAGTCCGCCGGCCTCATTGTTCTCCACCGTTGGAGAGATCTGCACGTGCTGTCGAAATCGTGGATCCTTCGCGGACCCAAGTACGGATGGCCGCTTCGCGCCGCACAGGCAATAGCGTTGCCTCTGTGGCCTCTATCCTGGCAATACCAAGTCTACCATCTGTGTGTCACGCGCAGGCAGTAAGCTCATCAAATGGACGTCCTCGTCATCACCTGGAACTACCCGCCGCGCCGGGGCGGTATCGAAAATCTGATCGGTAGCCTCTGTGCGGAAGTCAAGAAGAGCCACACCGTCCGGGTCATTACGGCGCATGCGCCTATTGCGGCGCCCGGTGACCAAAATGTTTTTCGCGCGCCGTTGCCCGGGTTAGTGGCCTTCGCTCTCTATGCCGTTTGGCGCGGCGCCACTCTCCTGGCGCGCGATCGAAAAATTCGCATCGTGCTCGGTGGCAGCGCGGTCGTGACACCTCTGGTTGTGATTCTCGCCCGTGTCTTCGCGCGTCGCGCGGTCATGCAGATTCATGGCCTCGATGTAATTTATCGTCGCGTGATCTATCAGCTGCTGTGCGTGCGCTGGTTGAAATGGTGCGATCGGGTCGTGGCCAACAGTCGATGCACGGCACAGCTGGCGCAAACCAAGGGAGTTCTACGAGAACGGACCGCCGTAATTCCGCCGGGAGTGGATTGTGAACGGTTTGATCAGCGAACGGATATCGCCGCGGACAAGCGAGCCTGGGCAGTAGAAGGAAAAAAGATCATCCTTTTTGTCGGGCGGTTGGCAAGGCGCAAGGGTGTGAAAGAATTTATTGAACGTTCTCTCGCGAGTGTGGTTCAAGCCGTTCCGGAAACTGTGTTTTTGATCGCCGGCGATAATCCGACCGCATCGCTGGCCCATCGAGATGACGTTATCAGCGAAATCAAAGACGCCGTTTCGAGTCTCGGTCTGGAAAATCATGTTCGCTTGCTTGGCTCGGTCAGCGACGAGGATGTAATCAAGTTGTATCAGGCGTGCGATTTGGTGGTTTTGCCGGTGTTGGACGTGGACGACGATGTCGAAGGATTCGGAATCGTTGTCCTCGAAGCGGCGGCTGCCGGAAAACCGGTTGTCGCTACCCGGGCCGGCGGGATACCGGATGCGGTGGAAGAGGGGAAAAGCGGAGTCCTGGTCGATCCGGGCGATTACCTAGGGCTCAGCCAAATCATTATTTCACTCTTGAAAGACCGTGAGTTGCGTTTCTCTATGGGTTCCTATGGGCGGTGTCGGGTAAACAAAGATTTCGCATGGCGTCGCGTTTCAGTTCTTTATGAAGGTGTGTTTGATGCGGCAACACGCGCAGCGAGTTAACCTGGCGACTGATTCTTTGCGTCCTGCACAGCCGTCGCGGCAATGCCATCGTTGACCTGCAGAAAAAAATTGCTCAGGTGCTTCGCCGAATCCGCCCAGGAGGGAGCCGGTATATCGATCACTTTCCTTGTCTGTAATTGACCACGGATGGCGGTCGCAAGGGCGGACGGATTTTCGGGTTCGTACAAGCAGTCGGGATAATTCAGTAACAATTCGTTCATAGACCCCACTGCTGCCGCAACGAGTGGCACACGGCAGGCGATGATCTCGTAGGCTTTTTGCGGGAAACTGTATTCGCCTTGGGCCGAGTGGCGGTAACAAACCACGGCGACATCCAGCGAATTGTAAAGTAATGGCACTTCCGCGTGCGGTAATTCGGCAAGGTCGTGAACTCGCCGCCCGGCGGGGATTGACATTTCTCGATCGCGCGGGCCGGCGAGCAGCAAATGCAGATCATCGCCTTCAGCAGACAGCTGTTCGAACGCTTTAAATAGAGTTTCAATGCCCCGACTACGGTACAGCGCGCCGGCCGTGCCGATGATTTTGGCGTCTTGCGGCAAGCCAAAATGCCGCCGGCATTCCGTTCGCTCTCGCGGGAAAAAAAGGTTCGGCCCAGCGCCACTCTCAATGACCGATATCGGTTTCGTCCGCATATACGTTCGCGCGACGTGATCGGCCAAGCGCTTGCTGAAAGCAGTGATTCCGTCGGCGGCCCTGACGGCCCGGCGGAACAGCGGTACGACACCGGGAAATTGGCTGGCTTTGAACGCTTCAAAGTTGTCGTAAAGATCGATCACGCATTTCGATTGTACGCGCTTGGCAAGCCAGTTGCCGAAGATGGCGTGATAAGCGTCGGAGCAGGCCCAGATTATATCAGGACAAAATCCCCGGCATATTTGCAGTGCGCGTCTCGTATATCGTTCGATTTGTGGCAGATAGCCGTTCAACAAATTGACCGAATCCCATGTCACTCCGCTGCTGGATGAGCCGTCTCCATCGACGAATTTACCCTCGTATTGCCGTGGTAACTGAAACAGAGCCCCTGCACTTCGTGTCCGAGGCGTGCCAGTTCCAAAGGCAACTCCCGGAATCGGCCGAAATGGTCGTCAAGGAGATCCTTTCCCATGTACTGACGTTTGGTGAGAACGAGAATGCGCATCCTACGGCACAAAGAATTTGATCTTTCCCCGGTGTTTATAGTTTGGAGTGAGGCGCGGGCGGAAGATCACCTGCTTTTCTCGCTCGCGAAATGCTACTTCATCAAAACTGCTAAATAGGGCTTGTCTTCCGGCTTCACTTAGCTAAAGAACTGAAGGTCGCTAAATTCTCCACCGATATGAATAAGGTGATTTAGCGACGGTCGCACAACATCTGATTTGCGTCCTAGTGGCGAACGTTGAGTCTGAGCTGTCGCTCGCGGTCGCGGATCAACGGTTGAATCGGTTTACGAGCTTTCCCAACGCGCGCTTCAGCTTCCTTGCCAGCTGAAAGAACAAACTCGTCAGCCGACGAGCCGGGCGACGGATAATGTGATGTTCGAGGTTGAAATGTGTGGCTTTATTGAGCTGCTGTGGGCCACGTTCGACTACTACGAAACCCCGATACACTACGATGCTTGAGATCAGTTGAATCGATGTCCCAGCGGCTTCGATTAGTTCGACGACGAGTCGTGTCAACGACTCCTCGCCCGCCCACGGGTGGCTCGGTGAAATGAACTCGGGCCAGTGGCCCCAGGCCCAATCCTCGATGATGTACAGCCCGCCCGGTACAAATAACGGGAATAAGGCTTCGAAGCTGGCTCGGGTCTGCCCATACAAGTGCGAGGCATCATCGACCACCAGATCGAGAGGGGCATCGAATTCTGTTTCAACAATCGTTCGGAGCCGGGCTTTGTCTGCTTGGTTGGTCTTCCAGTAAGTCTTGATCCGCCCACCCGCCCCGCGAGATTCGACATAGCGGCGGAAATAAGGGGTGTCTGTCTGATCCTGAATGTCCAGGGCCACCATCTTTTGGGGACGGAACAGTTCATACCAGAACGCGGTGCTACCACCGTCATATATGCCCAACTCCATCACTCGCTCGGGGCGGAAATCAGAGCGGCTGGAGAAGTAATTTGCGTATTGGTCGACCAGTCCCTTGATCTTGTAGAATCGAAAATGGTCGCCTCCATCCCAATCTGCGGACCGGTAGTGCTCGAGCCGGAAGACGAGGTCATCCAGCAACATGCGGTCACGTTGCCATACCAAGCGATCAAACATGGCCGGTTCCCTGGGAGGCGGAGGCATGATAAATTTTGGAGCATCGGGATCACGCAAACTTTATAGATCTTTTAAACCGCGCGGCCCCATTCTCAAGCAAGCTATAGCAAACGGTTTCCACTATGCCATGCAGCGCAGGATTTTCAAAGCATTGTAGGCGCCTGAAGGCGTACGCTTAATCGACGAGATGCGTCAATGGTTTTCGTTCACCGCGCTTCATGTCTCGTTCGTGGATGCGCTGGACAATTTCCTCTTCCTTGGCTCGCAAACGCTTTTGAGGCTCCTCCTGAATATCGGCGAGTTGATTATCACAACAGCTACTGTAGATCTGGTGCTTGCGGCTGGCGGCGCTGACTGAGAACAGCCCCGATTCCACTTCTTGGACAATCGGATGCTTAAACCCTGTTTCAAATTTCGTCGTTGTTTTCCCATCGATCGACATCTTCTGCGGGTCCATCTTACCCGCTCGTTGAGCCGATCTCACCCCATCTCAAATTCTCAGTTTTCTCTCGAATCAATGGGGGCAATCGACTTCGAGTGCCTCATGCTTCGACACGCTCAGCAGACCGGAGAGGCATGAATGATAATCAAATCCCCTGCCGTTCGTCCCGAGCTTGGTCGAAGGACTCCCAAGGTTTCCCCATGAATCACGCTAAACACAAAAAAATGGCAAAAATCACCGCAGCGAAGTATAATCACTGGCGTTTTCGCGCATTGGCTTCTTTAAAGCTGCAGTACCAGGCGCAGTTATTTGTCATGGAAGACGCTATTAATTCGGATCAACCCGAGATCGTTCCACGCGCTGCTTCGCGTCGTGAAGAAGTGGAGATCGTATATTCTCCCAATGGAATGCGACGTAATGGCGTCTCCGGTTGGAGGATAATGTTTGCTGAATTGGTCGAGAGTCGCCGATTGATATGGCTCTTGATACGCCGCGACATTTCCGTGCGCTATCGCCAATCGATCCTGGGATATGTCTGGGCCGTCATCCCACAAATCGCGACTGTCGGGGTATTTGCCTTTCTTCACGCATCACGGGTTTTGCCGATTGGCGGGACTCGGATCGCCTATGTCGCATACGCATTGTGGGGGATAAGTGTATGGCAGCTCTTTGCCGGTTGTCTTTCTAGCTGCACAACGAGCTTGGTGTCATCGGGATCTTTGGTAACCAAAGTGAATTTTCCGCGGGAAGCTCTGGTGATAGCGGCTCTAGGACAGCCCGTCTTTGATTTTTTTGTGCGGCTTGTGCCGGTCGTTGCAGTCTTTATCTGGTACGGCGTCACTCCCTCATGGGGAGTCGTTTTTGTGCCCTCTCGTGTTAATACCAGTCATACTCTTGGCCCTGGGGTTGGGTTTTGTCCTATCCATCGCCAATCTGGTGATCCGGGATACGGGAAATGCGCTTGGAACAGCCCTCACGATCGGCATGTTTCTCACGCCAGTACTTTATCCACCGCCCGTCCGGTGGCCATTCTTCTTAGTTAATCTCTTGAATCCACTCAGCCCGCTTCTGACCGCAAGCCAGGATCTCATCGCCGCAGGATTTTTAACCAGACCGGAAATGTTCGCTGCAGCATATGTTTTATCGCTGGCATTGGCGCTCGGCGGTTGGCGTGCCTTTCGAGTAACGATTCCCCGCGTGGCAGGGTACGCTTAAGCCCCGTGTCGCGTCATGTCTACAGATACGATCATTAGCATAGAAGGCGTGAGCAAGAAGTTTTGCCGCTCGCTAAAACGCACCATGTTTTACGGTGTGAGGGACGTAGCATGCGACATGTTGGGTCTAACTCGGCGCTTGAGCCGTTTACGTCGAGATGAGTTTTGGGCCTTGAACGATGTTTCGTTTGAAGTGAAACGCGGTGAGTGTGTTGGCCTGATCGGCCCAAACGGCGCCGGCAAGAGCACGTTGTTAAAGTTAATGAATGGCGTCACATTGCCCGATAAGGGATCAATTCGGATAAGCGGCCGCATTGGGGCTTTATTAGAGTTGGGAGCCGGATTTCATCCCACGCTCACCGGCCGAGAGAATATTCATCTGAGTGGAGCGATTTTAGGGTTTAGTAAAGATCGACATGACGAAAAAATTTGACTCCATCGTCGACTTCGCCGGGTTAGAAGAATTTATCGATAGCCCGGTGAAGCAATATTCTTCCGGGAATGTATGTACGACTGGGTTTTGCGGTGGCCGTAAGCACTAACCCAGATATCCTGATTGTCGATGAGTCCATGGCGGTCGGGGACGGTGCGTTCAGAAAACGTTGCTTGGATCAAATTGACACTTTTATCAAAGCGGGGAAGACGATTATCGTTGTGACCCATAACCTGCAAGAGATTGAGAAAATCGCCCAAAGGATGCTTCTATTAGATCACGGGCTAATTCGAGCTAATGGACGCGCGGATCAAGTCATCGCGAGTTACATGAATCTGCTGAACACCAGGAAACTACAGCGTAAAGAGTTCAGTGAAGCAGCTCATGAACCAGTGATCGAGATTGTCGAAGTTGAAGTATGTGGGGGCGACGGGGCAAGGAAGAGTTATTTTCACACTCACGACGAACTGCGGGTGATCATTGGATTCAAAGCTTATCGGCCAATATTGAATCCCGTGTTTCGTGTTCAAATTTATCGAAATGACGGATTGTTCTGCCACGGAATGAACACAGAACGACATGGTATCGAATGCGGTGAAATCTCCGGCGAAGGAACGATTGTTTTACGATATCCTGATCTCAGTCTGCTCAGCGGTGATTATTGGGTATGCGTTGCCGTATTCGTCGCAGTACGACGAATTGCCTATTCATCAGATGACCACTTCCATCGGAATTCATTTAGAGAGCAAAATGGTCGATGGCGGCGGAGTGTTCGCCATGCCTGCGGAATGGATCGCGGCAGATTGACCGCCAATCAGAATGTATAACTCGGTCTGTGCCCAGCTCCACGAGGTCAGGGCATGACCTCGACTTGCAGCTCATTATCGTGGTTCGGAATGCGCATTCAATTTCATTTTCTCGTGATACAGCCTTGATTATGTCCGCCGGTGAAGAAGAGATTGGGTTCCTTGTATTGGCGCTTGCTCAGACCTCGATATTTACCTTAAATGATCTAGAAAATGAAAGAGTTCTTTGTAAACAGCGCGCTTATTCAGGTGAGTATTGGCAAAAGCGAATGCCGACTGTGACAAGGATTGTCGCGATTCCCGATCGGTCAGAAGCCGGATAAGGTCAACAGCAAACTTCTCGTCGTCTTCCGCTATCAACGCGCTTTGCTCGGCACCACTGGGTAATCCTTCGATTCCCTTCGGGGTTGTCACCAGTGCCTTGCCACGAGTTAGCGCCTCGATCGTTTTGATCTTTAGTCCGGTGCCGATCCATGCAGGATTGATGACCACGGCAGCCTCGCCATATTCTTCTTCGATACGCTCTTTGTGTCCGAGAAACTTCACATTTTCGAATCGCTGCCCGGGAAATGCTCGATAAATATGACCGCAGACGTGCAGTTTCGCATGTGGAATTTGTCGGAGAATCTTAGGCCACACAAAGTGAAAAAAGCGGCGCAGTCCGTCAATGTTGGCGCCGTTATAACCGCCTACATAGAGTATGCGCCCTTCCACCGGGCGGATCGATGCAACACTCGCGGAAGATCCCGACGAACCTACAGTCAGCACCCCTCAATTGCGGGCACATTTCTCTTATTACTTCCGCTTCCACAGCTTGAATGGCGATTACGGCGTCGAACTGGTTGAAGATTCGGCGTTCTTCGTCTCGGGTAATCTGCAGAGGAAACATCATGCCTCGGGATGCGAATTCCTCAACTCGTTTGTGCTGGATGTCGTGTGTGTCAAGCAGCCGGATGATGCCATTCTTCAGTTTGTCTGTTGGATTGGTATAGCCAAATATATTCAACGATCACGGCCCTCCACAGGAAACGCGCCTCTAGTTCCGCGACAAAATCGCTTAGCCCCTCTTGGGTAACGTTGCCAATAGTCAATAATGAACGGCGAAACAGAACGACCAAGCAGTCGATTAGCAATTGTTTCCATGGGCGGTATGCTGACGATTTTTCCGGCGCGATCAAGCAACCGGACGGCGCGGCGCAAGGCATTTCGAACACGAGTTCTCAGTCCCCTGCCGCTGTAGATATGCAAGGCGTCCACGTGCGAGCGACAAATGTTTCTAAATCTGCGCTCGATCAGGCCGCAAAGCACAAGATGCACATACCATCCTTGTTCCCTTAAAACACTAATAAGTTCGGCGATACGCTGATTGTCGCCAGATCGCGTTGGATATGGGACGGTATCGCAGATAATGGCGATTTGCCGACTAGATTGAGCGCCGGGCAGATGCGGCAAGGGTGACATAGAGGGTGCTTTCAAGATCTAATGTCGAAGTCTCCGCGGTTCTGCTGTGCCTGTAGCATGACAACTCCCAACGAATTTAAAAACGATGGGCGCTGCTTAGATGTAAAAGATTTGGTATCTCCCATGGAAAGTCGTGTCTGGAACTAGGCGGTTATGCTATATTTGCATAAATTGGAATGTTGATTGGTATAGCACAATCGACCGAATCCTTGAATTCAATAGACGGCAAGGGCAACTATTTTTTGAAAAAATGATTCCTTGGACACCTAATCCACAGCCGATCTCATAACCTCCATTACCGTTCAATTCAATGGATTTTTTTGAACTTCGACGAGCCGTTGAAACCGCGTTGCTGGCCCCACAGTATGATTCAATAGCGTATGTGAACGATTACGTGAAAGTTCACATGAATCGTTTTGCCGAGACGGTGTCTTTGCTTCGCGCCATAATTCAGCCGGGGACGCGTATCGTCGATGTGGGCTCTTACGGAAGCCTAGTACCCGCTCTTAGGGACATTCTTGGGGCCACCGATATTACTTTAACGGAGCCTTTTCAGGAGCGGAAACCTGCAAGCGAGGATAACTTCCTGCAAAATGCGCGGAATGGAGAGAGGTATTCTTTTCACGTTGATCGGTTCGACATCGAGGGACCCTTCCCGTATCAAGATGGTTCATTCGATGTCGTAATTTTTACCGAAGTCTTAGAGCATCTGAGCCGTGATCCCTTACAAACAATGTCCGAGATCAATCGTATCACGAAGTTGGGAGGCTGTTTAATTCTGTCCACGCCAAATTGCGCATCGACTCGATCGATCCTTAGGATTCTACGCGGCGGCAATCCCAATATTTATCCGGTGTATCAACGGCAGCCTAGTACAGATCGTCACAACCATGAATATGTTCCGTGGGAAGTAAGAGAGCTCCTCAAGCTTTGCGGCTATACACCTAGCGTGTTTAAAACGGTTGATGTTTACCAGGATCAGCAATTTGGATGGATATGGACACTCCAAATGAAAGCGTTGCTCAAAATCGGCAACGTTCTTAGTTTAGGTTTAGTAAAAGCAAGGGAGCGCGGAGATACCATTTTCGCTGTCGGACAAAAAACCGGCGGTGTGCAAGAACGATATCCAGGATTTCTTTATGCTCCGGCGGAAAAGCCTGCGCATTAACTTCTCATCTTGCTTTTGATGTGCGTGAGCGGCTTGCGTCGTTGCGGTCGCTGAAAGGGAGCACCCGAATCTCTTGAGCAGATAATGTGATGGAGTACACGGGTAAAAACTTGGTCTTTCTCGTAGGCTGTCCGCGTAGCGGTACGACCTGGCTTCAAAAACTATTGGCAAGTCATCCAAGAGTTCGTTCTGGTGAAGAGTCACATTTGTTTAGCTTATATGTGGGTCCACAATTGCGCGCATGGAAAAGCCAAAAAACACACCATTTCAATGCCGGAATTGGTCATGCGGCTGGTCCACCAGCCTATTTCCGTGAAGAAGAATTTCTGGCGATTTTGAAAGACTATCTCTTGGAATTACTCAAGCCGGTGATCGATCGGTTGCAACCAGAAGAATTGTTTTTAGAAAAAACGCCATCTCATGCGTTGTTTATACCTGAGATTAAAGAATTATTGCCTGACAGTCGTTTTATACATTTGTTGCGAGATGCTAGAGATGTGGTAGCTTCACTGATGGCAGCTTCTCGGACCTGGGGAGCGACCTGGGCGCCGAACCATCCTGGACTTGCCGCGGCCATGTGGGTCCAACATGTTCAAGCAGTTCAGTCCTCTGCCAGGAATCTATCCACTCACGAGTTCTACGAGCTTAGTTATGAAAGGCTCTGGAACTTTCCAGTGGAAACATTAAAGGACCTTGCACTGTTCCTTGATGTGTCCTGGAACGACGATGACATTAAGCTAGCGATTGAAGCTAACAGAGCGGACGTGATGGAATCGGGCGGAACTCCCATTCCCGTCTATGGCGAAGTCGAGGTACACACGGGCCCAACTGCAAAGCTGCCTCAAGGTTTTGTCCGCAAAGCTCGACCCAATACCTGGAAGTCTGACTTATCGGTGCGTGAGAAATTCAAAGTGTGGCGCGCTACACACAAAACTATGGAAGATGTGGGGTACACTTGGTGCTTACGCGACTGGTTATAAAGGATCTGAAGGTGTTTTGCTATAATAAAAGGGAAGCTAACGGAAGATTCTGTTTCTGAATGGCTCCTGAAATCATCAGACATTGTAAGACTGTACCGGAATTAAGATGGCTTACTTAATCGAATTTCTTTTTGGTGCGGTGGTCGGCAGTTTTCTTAATGTCTGTATCGGACGGATTCCAAATGAAGAATCCGTTGTGACACCGCCGTCGCGTTGCCCGAATTGCCGGACACCGATCGCGTTCTACGACAATGTTCCGCTCGTCAGTTATGTTCTGTTGAGAGCGCGTTGTCGTTCCTGCTCGGAACGGATTTCGTCTCGTTATTTTTTGGTCGAGTTATTAATGGGCCTAGTGGCAGTCGCCCTATATTACCGTTTCGGGTTCGGGTTTGAATTTATTGTCGGGTTTATTTTTGTTGCGGCGCTAATTGTGATTTCATTCATCGATTTGGACGTCCGTATTGTGCCTGATGTGATTAGTTTGCCAGGGATTGTATTAGGTTTGGTCTTATCGATTGTTGGGTATTTCGCGATTGGCAATCAGTCCAGCATCGTTCCCTCACCGCTAAGTTCTGTGATCGGCATACTCGCCGGCGGCGGGTTTCTGCTGGCGACGGCGTGGATCTACGAAAAAATCACAGGCGTCGAAGGAATGGGCGGCGGCGACATCAAATTGCTCGCGATGATCGGTGCGTTTCTCGGTTGGCCCTCAATTCCGGTAACGCTTTTCTTCGCCTCCCTGGTCGGTTCGGTCGTCGGAATTGCCTGCATGGTGGCGACGGGCGCGGGACGCAGGCTGGCATTACCGTTCGCGCCCTTTCTGTGCTCCGGCGCGGTCTTATTCATCTTCTTCGGTGACGATCTCATCCAGCTTTATCTCTATCCCAGTTAAATAGGGAGGGCCGGCCTTCCTTACAAAATTTTGCCAGCGTTACACGCTTTGACATTCTAACCATTTTGATCCTGGGCATTTTCGGAAACTTCCGTCCTCATTTCGCGCCAACTGCGGACTTTTAAGTCGAACTGAAGTGCCAATTTGCCTGGTGCGTGTATTGCAGCGCATCATCTTGCGCTGTGGATCGCTGTATCCTGGCAAATGCAGGCCTTTTTGGAGTTTTGCAGAATTGCTCATTTGAAAGAGGTCATGGTTATCCATCGTTGTAAATATATACTGACAGATCGTCGGGGATTCAGCCTCGGTGAAATATTGGTGGCGATCGGGGTTTTCGGTATCCTCGCTGCAACTGCGGCACCTCAATTCCTAGCGTTTCGCCCAATGAATCGGCTCAACGGCGCCGCGCGTCAAGTCTATGCCGAGCTTATGTGGGCGCGGTCAAAAGCGGTCAACGACAATACTGCGTACACCGTGACCTTCCCGACCAATCAGACGATGCAAATTGCTGGCTCCACAACGAAAACAGTTAACATTCAAACGGAATACTCGGATGTAACGTTAACCTCCACTGCGTCGACGATTACATTTTCCTCACGGGGTACGACGGATGTCGCGCCGACGATCACGTTAACGAACTCCGGTGGAACTAAAACGGTCACAATTAGAATTACCGGAACGGCGAGTATCAGCTGATGGCGAACCTGCGATTCAATTCATCGGTGTCGACAATTGCCAGTAACCAGGATGGTTTCACTCTGATCGAGGTTTTTATCGCGATCGTGTTGCTTACGGTCGGATTGCTTGGGACAGCCGCTCTTACCACCGGCGTCGTCCGCGGCAACGTGGGGAGCCGAAACATGACGACCGCCACTGCGATTGCGCAGTCTTGTTTAGAAGAAAATCGACGTGTGGGCTTTACCAATGCCGGCGCCGGTTCTAGTACTTGCCTATCGGGCAGCGTCAATGTGACCCAAGGCCCAGTCACGTTCACACGGGCGCTTACGGTAACACCAACACCCTCCATCTCGCCTACGATAAAGACGCTTACAGTTACGGTGACATGGTCCGAAGGTGCCGTGGGCTCTAAGTCAGTTACGCTAAAGACTATCTTGGCGGCATCATGATCCAATTATCGAATCAAAAATTTAAGGTCACCTCGGGCTTTACGCTCATGGAACTGCTGGTCGCCATGACTATTGGGCTTGTTGTCCTGGGCGGGATCGCCAAGACGTTTACCGCCCAGAGCCGACAAAACAGTGCCGAGGAACAGATTGGGCAGATGCAGCAAAACGTGCGTGGAGCCCTGGACTTGATGTTGCGCGAGATCCAAATGGCAGGGTACAAACCGGCAGGTGGAACATTCAATGGAATTCAAACTTCGACATCAACAACGCTGCGTATAAAGCTTGATTTGGATTCCAGCGGCGTTGAAACGGACGGGTCGACTGACGACATTTCCTATGCCTTTGATAGTTCTACCGGTCTCATCACGAGAACTCTCAATAATAGCGGAGCAAGTGCCACGGTTGCCGACAATATCACGGCGTTCACGTTTACATATTTGGATGCCACTGGCGCGTCAACCACCACGAATACGTCCGTCAGAAGGGTTACCATCGACATCACTGCCCGGACTGCTAAACCAGACCCCAGTTATACGAGTAATGGTGGCTATAGAACCTATCAGATAAGCGCCGATGTGACTCCGCCGAATCTAGCGCTGTAACGAGGAATATTTATGAAGTTCAATGAACAAACCCGTCGTCCTGCGGGGATGCGCTTATTAGAGAACGAGAGGGGTATCGTTCTGATCGCTGTTCTTTGTTTGATTGCGGCTCTTGTCTTGGTCGGAACCACTGCTTACATCGTGTCTTCCACCGACGTTAAGATTGGCGGAAATTTCAGAACCAATCAAACCGCGCTGCAGTTGGCGATGGCCGGCACGGAGCAAGCACGCCAGACTCTTCGGGCAGCAAATGCCTCGAGCTCCAACACAACCAACTTCAGCGAAGAGCTGGTCGCCTATGCGAGCACACCGTTGGCGTCGTCAAGCACTTTGGTCAGCGGTTATGCATACAACGCGTCCCTGACGAACGATTCGGCCGTGGGCGAAACGACTACGACAGATAATAACGGGAAAGCTGTGATCACGTCCGTCGCGACTGGGCCGAATAACACCAAAGCGATCGTGATTACTACAGTTCAACTGTATTCACTTTCCAACAACAGTCCGGCGGTCCTTTACTCCCAGGATAACACGACCCTAAACGGATCTTCGATCAATATTAGTGGCAATGATGCGGGAAGTTGCGGTGGCTCGAATATCGGAGGGGTATACGTCTACAGCGAGCCGCCGAGCAATACGCATACTTACACCGCGAATGGCAGTCCATCAGTCGCTGGCAATCCGGCGACGGCCGTCGGAACCACCAACCTGGACCTTCAATCCTACGTCGACGCCTTAAAAGGAGGAGCCTCCGTGACTCTGACGGCGGATGTGTCTGCCTCAGGGAATGGTACAACGAGCTATGGAAGTGCTACGGACTACGTAACGGTCTACGCCGATGCTACGCAGCAAGCTGATGGAGAGCTGCGATTGAACAATGTTACGGGTTACGGAATTCTCGTAGTGAAGGGTAATTTGCAGCTTGCGGGCAATATCAATTGGCATGGAATCATCATTGCCACCGGAGTCGTGACGGCCAGTGGAGGTGGTAGCAATACCAAGAATATCCAGGGTCAGGTTTATTCGGGCGCTTATTCGCTTGGCGATACGGCAGTAAGCGGAAGCGTCACTATTGGTTACAACAGCTGCGAGGTCAAAAAATCGCTATCCAGTCAGCCTTTGAAAGTTGTCAATTGGAAGCAAAGCTATTGAGTTCTCGTGCCCAGAGCGGTCTCGACGACAGCACCGATTTCATGCGCATCGTTGAATTCACGACCGTATTCGACAAACAGTTTACTATCCCTTGATAGTTTACTCTTAAACTCGGTAATTCGATTTAGCAGTTCGCGGATCTCACTCGTTAACATTCCATCGACTTGCTGAGACAGTTCTTTCAGACGATTAAACTCACCGACGATCGGGTCGTCAGGCGCTTTGTCCTTCTTAGGCGGTGCGTCCTCCTTGGTTTTTACCTTACCCTGCTCATCGGACTCCTTTTTAGAATCCGTCTGAGTTCTTTCCGATGGGTCTCGATCCGACACGGTAACCAATTTTACAACTTGTTCGGTCTTCTCGATCTTGACCACAAAACGCTTTTCAATCCCGAATATTCCCCCGTAGGTATCGAAGAGCACCTGCCCGCCTTCATGCCAATATCGGGTGGTGACGTACTCGTTGCCGTTCTTCAGTTTGATCACGTAGGCCGCGTCAGCGACGCCAACACCCCGCTGCACACGGCCAGAACCGACCAGCAGGCGAACCGTTTACTCATTAAACCTCAAACCTCCCAACCAAATTTACCCCATTTTAACATCCTATTGGGTTATCGCAAAAGTCTAATTTTGCATCCCATGGGTCGGTTTGTCGCCTCTTGACACTTCCAAGTCTGCGGCAGTATTGTCCGCGTCTTGGAGGAAACTATGAGATTCGCGCTTAGAGGCAACGGCTTCTCAATCATCGAAGTGGTCTTCGTTCTGGCAGTCATGGGAATTCTCACCGCGATTGCCTTACCCAACTGGAACAGGTTGTTGCCGACCTACGCGCTGAATAATTCTGTTCGGCAGCTTCAATCGGAGCTCCACAGTCTCAAGATGCGCGCTGCGGCGGAAAACGTCGGATTCCAGTTAGCGTATCTTGAGGGCGCGAAAGCTTACACGATTCAGCGTGATTCCAAGGCGCTGGCGACCAAGCCAATCGCGGAAGGAACGAATATTACTAAAGACGGCATAATTTCGTTTTCGCCGCGCGGCACAGCAGGAGCAAATCGGGTACGATTGCGCAACAGCGACGGCGTGTGCAAACAGGTTATTGTCAGCGCGACGGGCAGAGTTAGAATTTGCTCGCCGAACAGCTGCATCGAGGACTGCTGAGTTAGCGACGATGAGCCCAATCCAATCTCGACGTGAAGCGGGCTTCACATTCAATGAGATCCTCGCCGCGATGAGTATCGTGGTCCTGGGTGTGATGGGTTACTCGTTGAGTAGTGTCACTGTCATTCAGCGGCAGACTGTGAGTGACCACTCAACCGTCGCGATTCACTTGGCACAGGACAAGATCGAAGAATTACAAGTGCTACGTTCGCTTGCCGACATCGATTTATGCCCAAGCGGGGGCGATCGGGGCATCTCTGCAAAAACCGGCGTCGCGGGAATTTTCGATCGATGCTGGAGAGTTGCTCTGTCACCCCTCGGAACGAACCTCAAACAAATTGATGTCATCGTCTCATGGCGGGATTATGAGGCTCGTGAGATCACGCTTACGACGCTTTTATTTGTAGGTGATTGAACATGGCTCGGATGCATCTCGACAGTCGCGGCGCAACATTGATCGAACAACTGGCGTCGTTGTTGATCGGATCGGTCCTGATTACCTCGCTGTACGGCTATTTTCGCAGCGAGTTGTACCACGTGCTCAGGCTCGAGTTGAAAACCGCCACGCTCGAAGACGCCCGCGGCTCTTTTGATATCATGATTCGCGATCTGCGAGAGGCGGGCTCGTGGGGAAGTGGCAGTGTGCCGTCAGAGTTCGGTGGCACCGACGATCCCAACGATGATGCCGATACGGTCTGTAATCGCGTCTATGCTGCGAGCACAAGCATGATTCATGTTCAAATGGATCTGAACGGTAACGGTAATTGCGGCGATGTCGATCCGCGAGAAAATATTCGCTATGAGTTGACAGGGCCGACTGCCACTTGCGCCGGCACCCATATCATTCGACGCAACGGTGACTGCTTGGTGGCCAACGTCGTGCCTATGGCGTTCGGGAAAAATCTTCACATTTTACGATTCGAGCGGCGCCGATCTCGGCAACACCCCGTCGTTGAACGCCATCAAGCGAGTTAAGGTTGCTTTTAGTGTTCAAGTGAAGAATCCCGATCCGAAAATCGCCGGCAGCGTGACTTCGGCGCTTTCGACGAGCGTTGAATTTCGTAACTGATGTTCAATCGTATCAATATCAGTGGGAAGCGACTGCGGGACTCACGGGGAATGGTGCTCATGAGCTCGCTCGCGATCCTCTCCATCTTGCTGGCCGTCGGCATCGGTATCCGCGTAATGATGCAAAATGACTATCGCGTGTTGAGCAATTTACGTGGCGGTACAGAGGCCTTTTACTATTCAACAGCCGGCCTTGAATGGAGCAAGAATGAAATTGCTGGCGATATCGCTTTTCCGCCTGCTCCGCCAAACCAGTCGAAGTCTTTCGCTACTGGCAGTTTCGCCGTTTCCTCCCTGTCCCCTGCCGTGACGGATCCGTTGACGGCGAGGGTCGTGGTCCGCTCCATCGGAACAATCGGCACGTCTTCCCAAGTTCTCCAAGCTCAACTTACCAAGGCCTATGACCTCGCTGACGGCGCACTCGGGCTGCGGGGTAGCGTCGCGCGCGTCAATCTCAGTGGTGGCGCAACATTTATTTCAGGCCTTGACCATGATCCGGCAATCGGGAATCCTCTGCCCGAGGCGAAGTCACGAAGCGCAGTCACCGTTGCCGACGATGCGTCGCGCGATCTGTTCATGCAAGCGTTGGGAAGTTCTCCGCCGCTAGGTATACTGGAGAGCGCGATCGACGTGCCGGCGCTCGCGCTGAGCAGTCATGTCCCAGCGAACCTCATTACGCAATTGGCCAACGACTTATGCGTTGCTCCCGGTGTTTCGCTGCATTCGATTCCTAGTGACGGAAACCTGAGTTTTGAAAATCAGCTTTGGGGTTCCCAACTTTCGCCACAGCTCCATTGTATCGAGGGCCTGTCAGCGCCGGGTGACGCAGTGAGCTTCACGGGGAATATGAGTGGCGTAGGAATTCTGGTGGTCAAAAACGCGGATTTGATCCTGAGCGGCTCGTTTCGCTGGGAGGGGTTGGTGATCGTTTCTGGTCAAGAACTGGGCCTCAAAGTTTCGACGTTGACAAGCAAAGAAATTTTTGGCGCGGTGGTGATTAACGAAACCGGCAGCCCCGGAAGCAGCACCGCAATTCTCGATATTCAGGGGAATTTACGTCTACTTTTTAGCCGCGGAGCATTGCGGCGGGCCGCACAGCTGATTCCTAGTACGACGCTCAGCAATGCTTACGTTGCATTGCCTTCCTTCGTTTCGCAAGACTACTGGCGCACTTCCAGCCCCTAATTTGATGGCCACGACTTTTAAATTTACAATGATCCTGCAAGATGGTAAATTATTAATCTGCAACGGTTTGGCAAGCCTATAAGGCCTTTGTGACGGGTTTTTAAAGGTACAACACAGCTACAGGTTCGAATGCTTCTTATAGCGGCATGAGACTGGTGGGTGAAGAGCAATCATGGGAGAGGCGCAAGAGGGAGCGAGCATGGAAACAAAGAAGACCATAATGGTGGTTGACGATAACCCCGATATCATTACGATCGTCAAAACCATTCTGGAAGGGCGCGGTTATACTGTCTTCAGTGCGTCCAGTGGCCCTGAATTACTAAACATGCTGCCGAACCAAAAGCCCGACTTGATCATATTGGATATCATGATGCCGGAGATGGATGGTTTGGAAGTGCTGACGCGGTTAAAGGGTAAAAGCGAAACCGCTACCATCCCGGTAATCTTGCTAACGGCGAAAGTGCAATACGAAGATGTTCTGGGCGGCTACAAACTAGGAGCTGACTATTATATCACGAAGCCGTTCACGAGCACCCAGTTAGTCAACGGTATCAATTTGCTCTTGGGCGAAGGCAAAGCCTAAGCCCGCCTAACTCAATCCGCTCGCCAATTTTGTATCGAGTCGACACAGACTCGATACAGCTGTTTGCATCTTTCCCGCGTTTTCTACATTCTTCTAAGTGATGATCCGCCTGATCACGTTCGAAGGAGGAGACGGCACCGGCAAGACCACACAGGTCCGCGCGCTAGAGAATTACCTCCGACAACAAAGACGACCGTGCCTAGTGACGAGGGAGCCGGGAGGCACGGCGCTTGGGAAGCTGATCCGAAAAGTATTGCTGGAGGTCGGCGATCACGAAATCGCCTCATCAACCGAAATGTTCTTGTATCTGGCGGATCGGTCCCAGCATGTACACGAAGTCATCCTGCCGGCTATCGATGCGGGCAAGATCGTGCTGTGCGATCGTTTCACGGATTCCACTCTCGCTTATCAGGGCTACGGCCGCGACATTGATCTCAATTGGCTGCGCCAGCTTAACGATGCGGCGAGTGGCGCCGTGCGCCCAGATCTAACATTCTTGCTGGATTGCCCCGTCGACATCGGTTTGGCGCGAACGGTTCGCAGGCAAGCCGAGCGGGTGACCGGCAGAGTGCAGGAAGATCGTTTCGAGCGCGAGAAGATCGAGTTTCACGAAAAAGTTCGCGCGGGGTTTCTCGACTTGGCACAGAACGAACCTTCGCGCTTTCGCGTCATCAATGCCGCCAAGCCCGTGGAAGTAATTTCTGCGGAGATTCGTGGCATTATCGATCAGGAATTGGTTACATGAGCTTCACAGAGCTTGTCGGTCATCAAAGACAACTCGCGATCCTACGCTCGGCATTGGCGGGCGATCGCCTGCACCACGCTTACCTGTTCGTGGGACCTGAGGGCGTGGGCAAGCGCATGGTCGCGGTGGCTTACGCTAAAGCGATTCACTGCCAAGCGGTCAACAATGATTTTTGCGGCCAATGCGCCAACTGCGCTCGTATCGCCAACGGCAACCATCCCGATGTGCGCGTGATTGAGCCTCTCCCAGACAAGAAAGAAATCAGCATTCAACAAATCCGCGAACTCGAACGCGAGCTGAACTATCGGTCGTTTACCGGCAAGCGAAAAATCATGATTATCGATCCGGCGACGCTGCTGAACTCCGCCGCACAAAACGCCTTGCTGAAAACACTCGAAGAGCCGCCGCAAAACTCGATAATCATTTTGATTGCTCCAAGCGCAGGCGCGCTATTGGCGACGTTGCGATCGCGCTGTCTGCGGTTGAGCTTCGCGCCTTTGGCGCGGCAGGAGGTTGCGGATTACCTAAGTTCGAAGCGTGGGCAAGCTGCGGATGATGCCGAGCTGGTTGCGGCGATGAGCATGGGCAGCATCGGCGTCGCGGTCAAATTGGATAAGGATGACCTCGTTGAAAAAAGACAAGTCTGGATGGGCATGTTGAGTTCGCTTAAGGTTGGAGATTATCATTCGGCGATGGCGGCCGCAGACGCGCTCGCCGAAGATCGCGATGAGGCGCTTAAATTTCTGCAGTGGGCGGAGAGCTGGTATCGGGATCTGTTAGTTTATAGGGTCACGAACCAATCGGACGAATTGGTAAATTTGGACATGCTACCGCAAATCGAACAGCAGGCGGCTAAAATCGTCGTTGAACAACTCCCTGTATTGATCGGTAAAACCGTCAGCGCTGCCGCGGCGATCCAGCGCAATTTTAACCGCCGCATGGTCTTGGAAAAACTCTTGTTCGGCGTAGCGGGGGAACAGTGATGGAAAGGATCTACATCACCACGCCGCTGTACTACGTCAACGCTGAGCCTCATCTGGGCCATACGTACACGACCGTCGTAGCCGATACCCTGAAACGTTATTACCAATCGATTGGGTACGAAACATTTTTGCTCACTGGTACCGACGAGCACGGCGATAAGATCGCGCAAGCGGCTGCCGCCGATGGGACGAACCCAAAGGAGTACGCGGACAGGATCAGTAATCTGTTTCGCTCGACATGGGATACTTGCGGCATTGCCTACGACCACTTCATTCGCACGACCGACTCATACCACAAAGAATTTGTTCAGAGCGTGCTGCAAAAGATCTATGACGGCGGAGACATTTATTTCGGCGAATACGGCGGCTTTTACTGTTACGGTTGCGAGCGCTTTTACACGGAGAAGGAGCTGGTCGACGGCAAGTGTCCGGACCATCAGACGGTGCCGGATTACATTAGCGAGAAGAACTATTTTTTTCGCATGAGTAAGTATCAGCAGCAACTCATAGACACGATTCAAAGCAAACCCAATCTCATTCGGCCCGAACGTTATCGCACCGAAGTCTTGGCCTTTCTGCGCGAGCCGCTGGAAGACCTTTGTATTTCGCGTCCGACCAGTCGTTTGCAATGGGGCATACCCATGCCCTTCGACGCAAATTACGTCACCTATGTTTGGTTCGATGCGCTGCTCAATTACGTGAGTGCTTTGGAACACAGGGGCGGGGATTCGCTGCAATCGTTTTGGCCCAAGGCTCAACATCTTATCGCCAAAGATATTTTAAAACCTCACGCGATTTATTGGCCGACGATGCTGATGGCTGCAGGCCTGCCGCTCTATGATCATCTGAACGTTCACGGCTATTGGGTGATGGACTCCGGCAAGATGTCGAAAAGCTTGGGCAACGTCATTCGCCCGTTGGAGATGAAAGCGCGCTTCGGCATGGACGCGTTTCGCTATTTTCTGCTGCGTGAAATGGCTTTTGGTCAGGACGCAAAGTTCTCCGAGGAGGCGTTGGTAACCCGGATCAACGCCGATCTGGCGAACAATTTGGGCAACCTGGTGAGCCGCGTATTGGCAATGCAGCAAAAGTATTTCGCCGGTGCGGTTCAGCCGTTAAGTTCCGATTGGACCACCGAAGATTTCGAGTTGCGGGACAAGTTTATTCAGGCTGAAAACGAGCTGAATAGCTACATCGCGGAGCTACAATTCCATCGCGCCTTAGAGTCCCTCTGGTCGGCGCTCGATCATGCGAATCGCTACATCGTCCAAACTGCGCCGTTCACGATGATCAAAGATCCGGCAAAACAGGGCCGCGTCGGCGAAGTGCTGCATCACTTGCTTGAGGTCGTGAGAACTCTTTCCCGTCTTCTCGCTCCGTTTATGCCGGACACCGCGATAGAGTTGCGCGCTTTGCTCGGGCTTGTTGATCATGGAGCAGCGTCGCCCGCGCGGTGGGGACAGGGCTTTCAATCCGGACATAAGGTCAACGGGCCAAAAGTTCTCTTTCCCCGCATTGAGACCGAGACAAAGAACTAATTCTTCCTGATGCAATGCTCATCGATAGTCACGCGCACATCCAAGGCAAAGAATATGCCGGCGAACGCGACGCTGTAGTCGCGCGCGCTCGCGATGCTGGAGTTGAGAAGATCATCGCCGTCGGCGGCGCGGGCGATATGTCGAGCAACACCGAGGCGATCGCGCTAGCCAATTCGTTTCCGAACGTTTATGCAACGGTGGGAATGCATCCGCACGACGCCAAGCACGTGGGCGATGACGAATTGCGGGCGCTGCGTGAATTAACTGCGCATCCAAGAGTTGTCGCGGTCGGTGAGACGGGGCTCGATTACTATTACAATCACTCGCCGCGCGACGTTCAGCGCCGAGTTTTCACTCAGTTCATTCGCATGGCACGTGATACCGATTTGCCAATCGTGGTACACGAGCGCGATGCGGCGCATGACGCGGCAGAGTTATTGCGCTCCGAGGGCGAAGGGAAGCTGCACGGCGTGATCCACTGCTTCACCGGTAATTATGAAGCGGCCCGCGCATATTTGGATATGGGCTTTTACCTTTCCTTCACCGGCATTATCACTTTCAAGAATGCCGAACCGCTAAGGGACGTGGTCCGCAAAATTCCGCTAGAGAGAATGTTCATCGAAACCGATTCGCCTTACTTAACGCCTGTGCCGCATCGCGGCAAGCGCAATGAGCCGGCTTATGTCCGCTTTGTGGCGGCGACTATTGCAAAGATCAAAGAGATCGACTTCGAAGAGGTCGCTCGCGTCACTACACAAAACGTTCACAGTCTCTTCCATATATAGACCCACAACCTGGGAGAGGACTCAGCGTGCCCTTTCTGACGATCCTGTAAACGAGCACCTCTGATAAGCTTTCGTCAGCTCTGCCTTGTAACAGCTTCCAACAGGGAGACTCCACGACATTCGGTCGCCACCACTTGCCAGCGCGCCGCGCGGGCGCAATATTCCTGGGCGCTCTTCGAGTCCAGCGTGGTGTCTTCACGCAACGCCAGCAAAGAGTAGTGGAACGCGATCGCCGTTGCGACGTTGGTGTTAGGCGCTTTTCGGTACAATTCTTCGAGCCAGAGCGCGGCCTCGAGAATGGTTTCAACGGGAAAACGCGCCATAACTTGATAAATTTCCCATGCTTTCTGTACGAGACTATCCATTTCTCACCTACCGATCATTAGGGTTAGCGTTTATCGGTCCAGCGTATGCCACTTTGCTGCACGAACGAGAGCGACGATATGTGACGCGTGCGGCTAAACTTTTCCTCGCCGCTGCCGCCGGGCTTCTCGTCGAAATGGGTGACTTCCAATACGTAGCGTCCGGCCCAGGGTGTTGGCAGCGTCACCCGCCCTTGCTCGTCGGTGACGAGAGGCTTTTCCCACTTGGAGGGGCCGATGATCGTGAGTTCAGCCTTCGGCAGCGGCGCGCCGAGAAAAACCAGAACAACCGTGTTACCGTTCGTTGCAGTAGGCACCAGCTCTAAATCGAGCTTTGCAGCGGTTTCCGCACGCCCGGCTTTGGCGTAATAAATCGTTTTGGTGACGCCGCCTTTTTCTTTGTCTTCGCGCGCCGGCACGCCGCTGTCGACGAAACGGACATCGCCGCGCCCTTTCGCGCCGATCTCTAGATGGTTGTCATTGCGCTTCACCGGCAGCGCTTCGCTGCTCGTGCCGAGAAAGGCGCGCGGCGCTTTGAAGCGGTCGAGCAGGCCGCCGGTTTTTTCGCGAATGTCGTCGATCCATTCGCCAAAGTAGACGCGTGCCGGACCGTCGCCGTCGCGTTCGAGCCAGACGAAATGAGCATAAGCGGTTTGGCTCAACGCCAAAAGCAAGATCGCGCTGACAATCAATTGCACCATCGCAGCTCTCCTTTTAGGCCGATGCGGAATGGTTTTGCCGCAGAGTAGCGAGCACGCCTTCGATCCAGCGTCTGGCGAGATCATCATAGTCGACATCGCAATCGACGCGCGGATAAAGACGCACGGCGCCGTGGCGCTCAAGGGAAGCATCGAGCTCGCGGCCACATTTGCAAAAATGATCGTAGGTCGTATTGCCGAGCGCCAGCACGGAATATTTCACGCCCCTCAGATCGAGGCCGTTGCCGTGCACGACTGCTTCGCAAAACGGCGCGGCGTCGTCGGGCGGTTCGCCGTCACCGTAGGTGCTCGCCACGACCAGCACACAGTTCGCCTGCGTCAGCACGGTCGGTTGACAGTGCGCCATGTCGCGCACCCGCACGGTGAGACCGGTTGCGCGCAGCGTGTCGGCCAGTTTTTTGGCGAGTGTCTCCGAGTTGCCGGTCACGGTGCCGAAAAGAATCAACACCGACTCGCCGTTGAACGGCGCCGTCACTCGTTCGCGCGCGAGATCCTGTACGGCGCGGCCATGGCCGTTGGCACCGTTAGGCGCGCTGATTGGGGCTTCGCTTAACGAGGTTGCTATGCTGGGGTCGACGCTCTCGCTCTCGGCCTGGTGTTGATCGGGAATATTGATTTGCTCACTATCTAGATTCATCACGAACTCCTCTGCAGTAAACTCTTTCTGTGTACGGCGCCAAGATCGAAAGCGGCGCCAGGCCATCGCGAATCCGGTCCAGACGAGAAAGCAGCCGCCGAGAGAGGCGAGGCCGGCGACGGTCTGGCCGGGGAAGCCGAATGCTTCGCCAGTGTGCAGCGCGCGCACCCAGGTACGCAGTTTTCGCCCGGTGCTGTTGTTGGAATAGGGCTCCCACTTGACGACGTCGCCGCTGGCGCGCTGGAGCGTGAGCTGCGAGCGCTCAAAACGATGAAAGGCATCGGGTCCCTGGATGGTAGCCGTGACCGGTCCATCACCGCGTGGCGGCATGCGCAGCATGATCATCACCCAACCGGGCACTTGCTCTTGCGCTCGCGCCAATAGAACATCGAAGCTCGCCGTCTGAACAGCGGTCCGAGCTTCGCCACGAGCGCGTGCCCGTGCTCCCTGAACGGGCTCGCTGGCGGGGCCTTCCGTGCGGCGCGGTGGCGGTTCGCTGCCGGTGATCGTGTAGAGTAGATCATTGGCCCAGGGGTAAGACATGACTGCAGCGGTCAACGTAAGTACGACGAGCACGGCCGAAGACCAAAAGCCGATGACGTTGTGCCAATTCCAGTCGCGCGCTTTGCCGCGCAAGCGGGTACTGAATAGGAGACTCATTTTCAATCCGCGCCATTGCCAGCTGCGCGGCCACCAGAGATAAACTCCAGTAACGGCGAGCCAGAAAAACGCCAGGTTGCAGGCTCCGGTGATCGCGCGCGCTGTGACGCGGCCTTCGCCTTCGGCGCCGAGCCAGCGATGCCAATCGACGACGTCATGCAAAAAGTCGTGCGTTGCTGACAGTCCACCCAAGAGCTGGCCGTTGTAGGGATTGACGAAGACAGTATTCTCGCGGCCGAGATTGACCGCCACCGACGCAGTGGGATCGGACTTGACGATGATCGCCGCGGGGCGCGCGTCGGGGTTGGCGTCGCGGACTTTGCCGATCAGGTCGTCGTACCTCAAGCGCTTGCCGTCGGCGGACGGAATCACTCGCCGCGCGTCGCGCTCGATATACTCGGTGATCTGCGATTCGTACATGAGGATCACGCCGGTCGCGGACATGATGAAGATGACGACTCCGCCGATCACGCCGGCGAGCAGGTGGCTCCAAAAAATGACCTTGTGTAGGAGTTTCATCGCTGACCCTCTTCCTCCCGTCTAGCTCGCCGCGCGATTCTTGAGATCGGCGAATTCGGCGCGCAGCCAATCGCGCAAGATATCTTTTTCGTAGCGTAGGTAGTCCTCCCGCGGGTTAACGCTGCGCGATTGGTAATCGATATCCGTTAGATCGCGCTTGCCGGATTTGATGACCTTCTCCGCGCTATCGATGACCTCGAACTCAAGCACGATGTGCGGCGGGTAGAGACCTTTGGTGATGCGCACTTGATCCGCTTGCGGACCGCGAAACAACTCGAAATCGCCCGCGAGATCGACGTTGGTGACTCGGATATTCAATTTCATGTTCTCGGGCACGTAGCGCGCGCCGGTCAAGACGATAAAATTTTTCAGTTCGCCGAGGATGCCCGTCGACGTCTCCTCCAGCTCGGCACGGCGCGCGTCGGTGAACTTCTCCGGTTCGATGAAAGTGACAGAGACCCGCGAGGCCGATTCGTCCACCGGCGCAGCGGTGGCGCAGCCGACGACGAGCAGAAGGACAGCCGCCGAGAAATTATATAATCGCCGACAAGCAACAACATTCACGTCACACCTCCGCGAAGCGCCGCAACAAGTTGTGATAGCAGTTGGTCAGTTCCACCACAGCGCCGTTGTTGGGTATCACTTGATTGACCTTGTTGATTGCCATGTCGAGATCAAAGAGAAGCGTGCGCTCGCCGTCGTCTCGCACCATACTTTGGACCCAGAAAAACGCCGCGAGACGCACACCGCGCGTCACCGGATTCACGTGGTGCAGGCTACTCGCCGGGTAGACCACCATGTCGCCTGCGGGTAGTTTGGCGGCGTGCGCGCCGTAGACGTCGTCGATCACCAGCTCGCCGCCGTCGTAGTCTTGCGGCGCGCTGAGAAACAGGGTCGCCGAAATATCGGTGCGAATGCGGTAAGGAGTGAAGGGAATCTGGCGGATTGAATTATCTAAATGTGCGCCGAAGGCTTCGCCGCCTTCGTAGCGGTTAAACAGCGGCGGGAAGACCCGGAGCGGCAACGCCGCGGTGATAAACAGCGGGCTGCGCTCCAGGGCCGTCACGATCATATCGCCCAGCTCCCGCGCTTCCGGACTATTCTCCGGCAACTGGCGATTGTCCTTTACGACGGCCGACTGATAACCCGCGGTCACCCTGCCGTCGATCCAGCTCGCGTGGTTCATCACTTCCCGGCAACGCGCGACCTGTTCGGTATTCAATACATTGGGAACCTGGACAATCACTTATGTAAAACTCCTTAGAACTTAAAGCTCGCGCTGCCGAGGAATGTGCGACCGGCAGCCGGCACGGCTTTCGATCCCGAGATGCTGTCGAAGTAAAGCTGGTTCGTGAGATTAATTGCGTTGATCCGCAACTGAATATTCCTGAGTGATCTGGTACGCGATCGTTGAATCCCATCGGACGAATCCAGGGACACGGTTAGCGTTCGCATTATTCGAGTAGCGGCTGCCGACATAGGTCGGACCACCGCCGACCTGCCATTTTTCTAGAAAATCGTAGGTGGTCCAAAGCGTCGCGCTGTGTCTCGGCACGTTGGAGATTTCATTTCCAATGTTAGCCGTGGCCGTATCTTTGAGAATTTCCGTATCGAGAAACGTATAACCGGTAAATACGTTCACACCGGGGGCCAGGCGGCCGTTCAGACCCACTTCGAATCCCTGTGAGCGCTGTTTACCGGTCACTACGTTGGGCAATGTATCGTCAATTGGATTCGGCGTGCGTGCGTTAGTCTTGTCGATACGGAATACCGCGCTCTGGAGACTGAGCGCGCCTTGAAAAAACTCCAGTTTGGCTCCGACTTCGAAAATCCGGTTCTTTTCCGGCGGCGTGCCGTTGGTGGCGGGACTCAGCGCGATGCCCTCGGCCGATGGATTGAACGAAGTGCCGTAAGAAAAATAATAACTCTGAGACGGCGTCGGGTGAAAGACCAGTCCGCCCCGATAACTCCACATCTTGTCGATTTGTTTTCGTTTGTCGTTGAGAAAGTCATCTTTCACGTCGGTGTCGAAATAGTCCCAGCGCACACCGCCGACGATATCGAAATATTCGTTTAACTTGATCTGGTCCGCAGCATAGATCCCATAACCGATCGCGCGCGTATCCGAGTCTGCAGCCAAGGTTTTCGCGTTCGGCGCCTGATTGTTGGCAGGATCGTTGATCGTGGTATTGGGACCGGTGCTCGCCCAGCGCACCAGGTCGAAGGTTTCGCGCGATACTTCCAAACCCGTGGTCGCCGTGTGTTTGAAACCATAGGTGTCGAACTTGGCGACGAGATCGGTCTGATTGCTTAGAATGCTTTCTTGCGTGTCGCGTTGGGGTCGGCTCCGATTCAGTGTGTTCGGAAGAACCGCGGTGGCATTGGTCACCGCCGAATCGCGATCGACGTGACTGTAGCGGAACGTATTGCGCAGATTGAAGATGTCGTTGAAGCGGTGATCCAGTCGCAGCGTACCGATGTTGACCAACGTGCGTTCATGGTCCTCCTTGGTGAGACCGAAGAACGTATCGCGGCGGACGCGCAGCGGTGCGCCGTTAAGATAGGGGAAACCATAGTCCGGAATATTGTCTTCATGCTGGAGAAGGTAGCTCAGCGTAATCTCGTCGGCGTGCCGAGCCCGAAGGCGATCGACGGTGCAAAGCCCAGCCGTCTGAGTTCGATCTTGTCGCGTTCCACGACGTCGTCTCTATGGGCCATGAGGTTGACGCGGACGGCCGCATTGGGCAGCAGTTGCGGAATCGGTTGATTGACATCCATGGTGCTGCGAAAGAGCGGGCCGGCTCCACTGCTGAAAATGCCCTCGTAGCTGGGATCCAGGCGGGGAACCTTGCTCACCTGATTGATAATGCCCCCGGTGGAACCACGGCCAAAGAAGGTGGAAGAGGGACCTTTCAGCACTTCGACCGATTCGAAATTGAACGCATCGCGAAAATAGGAGCCGGAATCGCGCACGCCGTCGATAAACGTGTCGTTGCGGGCATTGAATCCCCTTAGTGTGAAAACGTCGCCTTGCGCGCCGCCGCCTTCGCCGGCGGTGGCAGTGATGCCCGGCACGTTGCGCAGCGCGTCACGCAGTGTTGTGCCGGCTTGTTCTTCGACGAGTTTTTCCGGAATGATCGTGATCGATTGCGGCGTGTCTTTCAGCGGCACCGGGAACTTGGTTAGCGAGGATTCCGGCACGACATAGGGGCTGCCTTGGTCTTGCACGACCACTGGCGGGAGCGTGAAGGTTTCTTCCTTTTTCGGCTCTGCCGCAAAGGCGTTGCTCGCCAGCGTTAACGAAAACGCCACCGCCCGGCCCACTCCTTCGCCGGCGGCGAGACTGATTTTGCTTAACGCCTTGCGCACCCGCCTTTCATTCGCACGTTTCTCTTGTCGACTCATGTGTTCCTCCAATGGTGTAAATTTTCGCTGGCTGGCATGAGTCGCCTCACACGCTGGCTGGCTTTCAACCTACAAAATACTCTTCACGACCTCCCCAAAGGTTTGCGTGACTCCTTGTCTTTTTCTACTTCGTCAAAATCAACTTGCCGTTTTTCGTGATTCGCAAGTTGTATTCTTTGTTTTTGTGCACGATGACGACTTCGCTATTTCCTTGAAATAAATTGTTGCTTTCGATGCGTGGCTTTTTTTCAGTTGACGCGATATCGCTCGAAAGTCCCGGTTGTTTATTGACGCAATGGACAATTGATGTCTCCCATGGGCATGCTAATGCAGCTCGAACTTCACCGGAAGCATCACCCAGACCGACACCGGATCTTTGCCGCGACGCGCCGGCTCGAAAAGCCATTTTTTGACCGCTTCTATCGCGGAAACATCCAGGTCGCGAAATCCGGCGGATTGATCGACGAGGACTTCACCGACTCGGCCGTTTTCGAGGACGCGGACACGTAACGTTGTCACGCCCTGCACGCCCGCCCTTCGTGCGGACTCCGGATAGCGCGGCTTGACTTGATAGCCGCCGAGGGGCCGGGCCAGCCCGGAAAGCGCTTCACCGTGCCGACACCCCCGCCAGTGCCGTCGCCCTTCTCGCCTCGTCCCAATCCCGCGCGCCTTTTCCCCCGCCACCGCCCTCGACGCCGGTGCCACCACCACGCCGATGTCGCCTTTGCCAAAAAGATTGCCGGCCCCGGCAGCGCTGCCTTCGGCTTCGGTTGCCTTCGACCCTGGTTCCATCCTGCCTTGGCGGCGCCGGTGTTGTCCGGCAATGAAGCCATCGGGGCGGTTCTTCGATCGGTTTCTCTTTAATTTCCTCCTTAGTGTTGCCAGTCGGTGGCAGTCGACTGGTTTCGAGGACTGGCTTGGACAGGAGTTTTGGCGCAGTTATGTTTTTTGGTTTGGGTGTTGGAGCCGCGAAGGCGGTGGTGTCATTTCGATTTTCTTCGGCTCCTCGATTCGTGGCACGTCGACCAATTCGATGGGCACGGTGATTGGCTTGATCGGTTTGACGTGCATGACCAATGCCGCCAGCGGAATTAGCCCCAAATGAATCAGCGATGAAGCAGTAAATGACGAGATGATCCAACGATCGCTCATTCTTTCTTCTCCTTCGGCTTTACCGCGATCGCCATTTTGGCGACGTTGGCGCCCCGGGCGATGTCCATGACTTCAACGACGTGGCCATGCTCAACGCCGTCATCGGCGTTAATGACGACCAAGAGATCGGGATTCTTGACGAGTTGCGCGCGCAAAAGATTGCCAAGGGTCGTTTTGTCGACCGCCTGTTTGTCGAGAAAGATCTGGCTTTCTCTGGTGATCGTGATCGACGCGCTCTCGGCGGGTGCTTGCTGGCCGGAGGCCGCTTTGGGAAGATTGACCGGCATGCCCCTAAATTGCCTCATCGATAGGGTCGAGATCATGAAAAAGACCAACAAGAAAAAGATCGTGTCGATCATTGGGATGATCTCGATACGCGCCTTTTTTATGCTGCGGCGTTGGATGCGCATCAATGTTTCGCCGCGTGTTCGTGGAGCTGCAATTCAAGCGACGAGCTGAAATGCTCCATCCGATCCATTTCCCGTTCCGCCCGAGCGGTGAAGTAGTTGTAGGAGACGAGGGTTAGGATTGCGATCAACAACCCGGTGGCGGTTGCGATCAGTGCTTCGGCGACGCCGCCGGTAACGGCGTGCGGCTGACCCATGCCCGCTTCGGACATGACATCGAACGAGCCGATCATACCGACGACCGTGCCGAGCAGGCCAAGCAAAGGTGCCAACGTGACAATCGTGTCGAGAACGCCAAGCCGGCTCTTGAGCACGGGAATCTCCGCCTGTGCGGCGGCTTCCATCGCCTTGGCCGGAGCCGGATTACGGTGCGCGATGCCAGCGGCTAAAACACGCGCGATCGGCTGGCTCGAGGTCTTACCCAACTTCAGCGCTTGTTCGAATTCGCCATTTTCGACCAATGACAAGATTTGCTGGAGAACGTCTTTCGACTTCAGTTTGGTCCAAAACATGATTCGCTCGATGGTGAGCGCGAGCGAGATCAAGGAGCAGGCGAGGAGAGGGATCATCACGACCCCGCCTTTGACGATAATGGAAACGATATGTGCCATGACTACTGAACCAAACCTTTCTTGAGCGCCGAGAAATTTTGCCCGTCTCTTTGTTCGAGCCCCTCCGCCACACTTTGCATCGCAAGCCCCAACTCGCGCAGATCGTCACGCAGGATATGCAGAACGACATTGCCGTAGTGAACATGAGCGGTATCTTGACTGCAGTTACAAAGTGAAACCGACCATCTGCCTTCGCGTGATTTGACGTCGTGCATCTTGACCTCCGTACAAAATAAAAAAGCCCGGAGCGCTGCAGAATGTTCTGCGCAACGCCGGGCTCTGGATTCTGGATCGCTGGCCGCTGACTAGTGTCGTATATTCAAATAATAATTATTTGTCAAGCCTAACTAGACAAATTAGTAGATACGAATAATAACTTCCAAGTTACAGAAAGTTATTCGTTTATTATATTTAACCAGGGCTGCAGATTATTCTGCAGCGCCCCCTATGAACCGCCTCCGGCGGATTTTTCGCGCAACCTTGCTTCGGTCAATGGAATGATAATTTGTCGTTTGCAGCGCCGACACTTGAGCTCTACGCCAGCTGGTACCAGCCGGGCCAATAGACTGCCGCAGCAACAGCGCAAGCTATCATCATTCCTGACGGCCAAAACCGCATCCTGTCGCGCATCTTGTTCTCGCTTCAGCATCTACGCGGTCTTCTTTCGCTCGTACGCCATCCAAACTGTAGTGGCGATGAAGGCGCAAACCATGAGTCCTTGGGCTGCCAAGGTTTCGACGGTTGGGTAGATGCCCACGAGAGGTACTTGCGGTGGAAATTTCAAAGGTGTGCTTGGCACCCAACCTGCCGCTTGGAGTTCTTTGATGCCGGTACCGGCGAAAATGAACGCCATGATGTACAGCAGCGTGCCCGTGACCCCGAAGAAGTATTTGAGCGGTAGGCGCAATCCAAGCTTGAAGATTGCAAAAGTCACTGCTACTAGAGCAATGACGCCTGCCGCGAAACCGCCGACAATGGCCTGGTGACTGCTTTCGTTCTGTAGCCAGAGTGCCTGGTAAAAAAGTACAACTTCAAAGGCTTCCCGGTAGACAGCGAAGAACGAGATGCCGACGAGCCCGAGAATTTTCCGATTGGAAAGCACGTTCTGCACTTTTTGTTGAATAAATGATTGCCAACGTTTGGCCTCACTCCGGGTGTGCAGCCAATATCCAACATAGAAAAGAGCCACGGCCGCAAAGACCGAGATGAACCCCTCCAAGCTCTCGCGGTGTTGGCCGCTGAAAGTCAATACGGTTTGAGCCGCAAGCCAAGTCAGCACTCCGGCGAGCAACGCAAGGATCCAGCCGAAGTGGATATAACGGATAGCGTCTGCCGCGCCCATCACTTTGAGCATCGCGACGATCGCCGCCAGGATCAACGCGGCCTCCAGCCCTTCGCGCAAAATGATTAACGCCGAATTGACGAAGGCATAGTAACCCGAAAAGCTATCACTGCGAGTCATGAGCTGTGAGGCTTGGTCTAGCTTGGCCTCGATCTCCGTGCGCTGTTTTTCGAGCTCCTGCGGGGTTATGCCTTGCCGGATGGAGTTGCGAAATTGGGTGAACTGGTCTTCGAGGGATCGTCCAAAGGAGGCGTCCTTGGCGAACAGCGCGGGCTCGGCCATTTCGAAGCCATCAAGATAAGCCTCAATCGCCTTCTGATAGGCCTTTTCCTTTTCACCTTTGCCGTACAGCTCCGAGGCCTCGCCGAGCAGGTTGCGGGCAATTAAGAGCGGATCCGCGGGTTTCTTCTCAAGCAGCCCGCGTCGCAGATATGCGAGGGCATTGTTGCGCGGCGCTTCTTGCTCGAAGTAGCTCGTGAGCCTCTCGGTCAGCTGATCGTCGGAAAGCGTCGCTAGAGTCGCTACGGCGGTTAGCTCGGGAGCTATCTTTTTCTCCTGAATTAACGTTTCGCCGAGCGCGGCTTGCTCTTGCGAGAAGCGCAGGGACATGACGTAGAAAGCAACCTGCCAGCGTTGATCGTCCGACAAAGCGGCGAAAGATGCCATGGCGGTGTTATCGATGCCGAAAGTAGCCGTGTTATAGGCCTTGAAAGGTGACAAGCCGGCCATGAAACCCGCATCGATTAGATTCGCCGGCGGTGGTGTTTTTGGATTCATCGATGCGCGGCCGGGGCCGTCGCCCTTGCCGCTGTCGCCGTGGCACTGGGCGCAATTTTCGAGGAAGAGTTTTCGCCCGTCGGCCAAGGATGGGAGTTGGCGCGGATGCGGGACGATTTTGTAGGCGGCGATCAGTTTTTCCTTGGCGTCATTGGCAAGCGTCGCCACGGTTTTTACATCGCCTTTTTTTCCGACTTCGCTCACCAGGGATTTGAGCGTGGGCTCGACTTGGGCTTTGTCGACTTTTTCAACCGCCTTAAGTTGACCCATGAGCTCCAGGATGCGCTTTGAGAACTCCTGCATCTCGGCGTATTCATCCGGATTGATGATCTTGCCGTCTTGGACCGCGTTTTGATAATCGCCGCCCAGATAGTCCAACAACGCGACCAGACGCCGCGCTTGATCTTGCGCAGAGGCCGTGGCTACCGCGGTCAACAGCGTCAAGACTACCGCTAAAACGACCGCGACAAGCTTGCCGATTCTACCGGCGTCACCGATTTTCTGGTTGGAGCACCGCCCGAGGGTTTGGAGCGAGTCCGTTCGATGCGATCGAGTTTCCATGGATCATGATGCTTGGGCTGACAACAGAAAGCGTTTTCTCAACCACGCGCTGATGCCGTCCATCACGAGCACGATCACCAGCACCAACAATAAAATCGTTGCCAGCCGTTGATAGTCCAAACTTTGCAAATAGATTTGGATGACGAAGCCAAGTCCGCCGGCGCCGACAAAGCCGAGCACCGACGACGCGCGAATGTTGTACTCGAGCATGAAGAGCACTTGGGCAAGTACCGCATTGGCCGCTTCGGGGAGGATCACGAAGCGGACGAGTTGGAGCTTGGATGCGCCGGTGCTTTGAACCGCCTCGATAATCTCCGGATCGGTGCCTTCGAAAAGATCCGCGTAAATCTTGGCAAGATACCCGACGGTGTAAGCGGCGATGCCCAAGGTGCCGGCCAGCGGGCCGAGGCCGACGAGGATGACGAAGATGATCGCCCACAGCAGGACGGGCACGGTGCGAATACCCGCCGCGATGAAACGGGCGAAGCTTGAAACCCATGAAGAAAATAATCTTCGGGTGCCGAGAACGCTCAGCGGCAGTGACGCCAGGAAGCCGAGGAGCGTGCCGGCGAACGACATTTCCACGGTCTCCCACAAAGCGGCGCCAACAGTCGGCAGGATGCCCACGTCCGGCGGCAACATCTCCGATCCGAGGATGCCCAAATTGCGCACGCCGCGCGCGAGGCGCTCCAAGTCGAAAAAGCCAAGATGCGCCAGCACGGCGAGCAAGAAGAGGGCGGTGGTTGCGGGCAAGACTAGAGTTGCTTTCACAAACCCACCTCAGGTCGCGGCGTCTCGAGCATTTCGTTGCCGATAAAGCCCGGCACGATCTCGCCGTCTTTGAGCGCGAGAACGTCGTCGCCGAATTGGCGCGCCAGGCCGAGCCGATGCATGCTCATAACGAAGGTAATATTTTCCTTGTCGGCGGCGCGCCGGATGCGCGCGAGAATCTCCGACGCCAGAGCGAGATCCAAGTCGGACGCGAATTCGTCGGCGATCACGATCCGCGGATGTTGGAGCAAGGTACGAGCGATGGCGACCCGCTGGCGCTCGCCGCCGCTCAGACGAAAAACCTGTTCGGAGCGCTTATGCGCGATGCCCATCATGTCGAGCGCGGCCTCGGCCCGGTCCGTTTCCGCGCGCGGGAACAGACCGAAGAGCGCTTTACCGTCGCCGATCCGGCCGAGGGAGCCCATCAAAACATTGTCGAGCGCCGAGAGACTTCTTACTAATCCCAACTGCTGCGGGATGTAGCCGATCAAAGAGCTCAACGGACGCCGGCTGAGTGTGTGAACCGGTTGGCCGAAAGCTCTCACTCCGCCTTGCGTCTGTTTCAGTATTCCGGCGAGCACGCGCAACAGAGTCGTCTTTCCCATGCCCGAGGGACCCATGATGACGGTGTGTTGACCCGCTGGAATCGACAGCGACACATCCCGCAGTACCCAATCGCGGTTACGGTACGCGAACCAAACTCGATCCGCTTGGAGAGCGGGAGCGGTGTCGCTGTTTGATGTCACAGACGCTCCGTAAACTTCAGGTTGGCCGCTTTCAGATACTTTTGCAGTGAGCCGAGATGCTCGTTTGCTGTAGTCGGCTTAAAGCCGACGAAGATGCTGGAAATAAACGCGCGCATGAGCTCGCGGTGCTCGGGCGCGCCGAGCTTTACGATGGTCTGCACTGCTTGCGTGCGCAGAGGATCCTTCAGCTCTTTGCTGAGCACTACTGCGTGGGACGGGATCGGCCCTTGCTGCTCGACCGTGCGCGTGCCGGCGAGGACTTCATTATAAAGCTTCTCGGGCACGTCGCCGGCGATCACCGTGGTGTCCACCTGGCCCTGCTTTAGCGCCTGCCAGCACTGGCCATAGCCGCCGCCGAACAGAACTTCCTTAAAATAGGCTTTGGGATCGGCTTCTTTGCCTTCTCCCGGCTGCAACAAATTCATTTCGATCATACGGCCGATCGGCGCGACGAAACCGGAGGTCGAGATCGGACTGGGAAAACACGCGCTCTTGCCTTTTAACGATTGCAGGTCTTTGTAGGGCGAGTCGGGAGCAACGACCCAATAAGAAAAATAGTGCGGTGCCTCGACTTTCTCCTTGCCGTGCAGCACCTGCCGGATCTCCGCCAGAGCGACTTCGGCGCCGCCGAGCCGTACCGCGAGCTGCGCCGGCCATGCCGACATGAAGGCCAGGTGCGCGTGGCCGAAGCGGAGCGACTCCACCACGGCGGCGTAACTGGTCGGCACGTAGATTTCGACCTTGGTTTTGCCGCCCAAGCCCTTTTCAAGAAATTGCTGCAAGGGCTTGGCCTTGTTGAGCATCTCGTCGCTCGCTACGGTGGGCTGAATCGCGACCACCAGCTTATTTTGCGCGGAGCTGGAGTCCGGCAGGAATGCCCCACCGGCAAAAATGAGCAGCGATCCTAGGACGCGTTTGAAGATTTCTTTCATGGCGAGTTCTCCCTTGATCTAAATAGTCATCTTTACTATAAGAGGTTTGTGTGATTCATTGTTAATATATAAACAATTTAATACTTTCGTTATGGCAAAGTCAAAAGTTCGTATAGTCGAAAGAAAAAAGTTTGTCAACGCTATGGAAGTGCCCAAAGTAAGTAACGCTTTAGAGGATTATCTCAAGTCCATTTACCAGCTCGCCGAGGAGTCCCAGCCGGTGATCGCAGCGCGCATCGCGGCGGAAACGGGGGTTTCTCCGTCCACCATATTTACGACGCTGCAGCGTTTGGCACGGGAAGGCTATGTGACGATCAATCGCCGCAAGGAGATCCATCTGACGTCCGACGGCAAGACGGTGGCAGAAAGGATTGTGCGGCGGCACTTCCTGACCGAGCGGTTTCTCACCGATCTGCTCGGACTCGATTGGGTGAAGGCACACCAGGAGGCGCACCGTTTGGAGCACGCGATATCCCAGGATGTGGAAGAACGGCTGGCCAAATTATTGAGTAATCCGACTACCTGTCCGCACGGGAATCCTATCCCGGGGGCACTATCGGGTCCCTCGCAGAAGACCATTCCGTTGAATGAAGCGCCGGACGGTCAGAGCGTCGAGCTTGATTTCATCACTGAAGGCGGTGAACGTGACGTTCGATTGCTCAGTTTTCTGCAAGAGCACGGCATGCGGCCCGGCGCCAAGGTGCACGTCCTCGACGTCGCGCCTTCACTCGGCATGATGACATTGAAAGTAGGCGAGGATGCGTTTTCGCTAGGGATTGAAGCGGCGAAGAAAATCCGCGTGCACTAGACGACGGCGATTACGAGCCATCGCTAATCTTCCGCTGCATAAGGGGCGGCGTTTGAAGCGCTATCGTGGCCTTGCCGCTCGGCCAATTCACCGGTGAGAAACTCGATTTGATCACTGATCCGGGCGTCACGATCGATCAGGATGAGTTCCTGGTCACGGACCCGGCAACGACCGCTCTGAGCCCGATATCCCGCCTCACGCAAAAGCTTCTCAGTGCGCACCTGGATGTTCATCCGTTTTGCGCTCAGAATCAATTCCTGCAGGCGAGCTTCCTGCCTATTTTTCGGTTGGGCCATTGGCTGACGCGTCGACGAGTCAGTTGATTATCTACAAAAACGCGCCGGTTGTAAACGGTCGGGCTAATTTTCTCCTTGCAAAAACGCATCTCCTTGTTATCGTGGCTGGGCGGTTTTGAGCGCGTGTGCAACTGGCGGCACTGTAGCCCGCGAGGGCAAACCTCGGGAGGTCGGTATGATTAAGAACATTCTTGTGCCTCTGGACGGTTCGGAGCATTCCAAGGCGGCGCTCGACTATGCCATTTGGATCACCGAAAGGTTCAGCGGCACGCTTTTCGGCCAACATATTATCGATACCATCTCGATCGAAGGCACTTTCTTTCACGACATCTCCGGCTCGCTGGGCTTCGAACCCTATTTGGACTTTTCGAGCAAGATGCGCGAAGTGCTCGAGGAGCGCGGCAAGATGATTCTTGAAGAGTTTGCGGCGCGCTGCGAAAAGAAGGGTATCCGCTACACGACGATTCTCGATATGGGTTTGATCGCCAATGAAATTTGCGAACGCGCCAAAGTTGCCGACCTTGTGGTGATTGGCCACCGCGGCGTCAACGAAGAATTTTCCACCGGGCTGTTGGGGACGACCGCCGAAACCATTACGCGCAAATGTCCGCGACCGGTTTTTGTCTCCACGAAAGAATTCAAACCGGTCGAAAAGCCGTTGTTGGCTTACGACGGCAGCCAGCGCGCCAGCTCCGCCATGGAGTCGGCGGCCGAGTTCTGCACGGTGTTGCATCTGCCGTTGACCGTCTTGACGATCGCGAAAGAAGACGCCATGGCGCATACCAATTTACAGCAAGCCCGCGGCTATCTCAGTTCCTACGGCGTCGACGTGAAATACGAGCGTGCGATCGGCTATCCCGAACAAAAAATTGTCGAATATTTGGTCAGCATGAATCACGATCTGCTCTTCATCGGCGCTTACGGCCACCGGCGCATCATCAAAATGGTCTTGGGCAGCACCACCGAGTATGTCCTGCGCAACGCGCCTTGTCCGGTGTTTCTCAATCGGTAACAACCGTTCAAGCGTTCAATGTTCAAGGTCGGACCTCCATGAAATTTATTGCAGCCGCCGTGCAAATGGTTGCTTCGGATGACAAGGCAGCCAATCTCAGGGAAGCCAAACACTGGGTGCGCCACGCGGCGGAGCAAGGCGCGCGCGTGATCGCTCTGCCGGAAGTATTTATCTGGCGCGGTAGCAAAAATTTGGAGCGTGAGTTTGCTGAACCCATTCCCGGTCAGACATCGACCGCGATGGCCGAGTTGGCGCGTGAGCTGGGTGTCTATCTTTTGGCCGGGTCGATTCTTGAGGAGATCCCCGGCAGGCCGAAAGCTTACAACACGAGCCTGCTCTTCGATCCGGCGGGAAAACTCTTGGCTTCTTACCGCAAGATTCATCTGTTCGACGTCGATCTCGCCAATGGCACTTCGCTCAGAGAATCCGCCACTCGCGAGTTCGGCGATGGCGTCGTCGTTGCCGACACCGAGCTTTGCAAAATGGGTTTGTCGGTCTGTTACGATCTGCGTTTTCCCGAGCTGTATCGTAATTTGACCAAGCGCGGTGTTGATTTAGTTTTTGTTCCCTCCGCTTTTACCGCCTATACGGGTCAGGCGCATTGGGAGTTGTTGCTGCGCGCCCGCGCCATCGAAAATCAAGTCTACATCATCGCGCCGGATCAGTTCGGCAAGAGCGCTAAAAGCTTCGAAACCCACGGTCACAGCATGATCGTCGACCCATGGGGAGAGATCTTGGCCGAACTTCCCCACGGTTCCGGTGTGATCACGGCGGAAATCGACTTGGATCATCTCGCCAAAGTGCGCGCCGAGCTGCCGGCGCTGAAACACCGAAGACTTTTCTGAGCCGCCGTGCAACGGGGGCGGTGCCATTCTCAAATTACTAACGGTCCTCGATATGCGCAATCACTTGCGTTGGGCTCATTTGATTCAATGAATCAAAGCCTTGCGCGGCGGTAGTTGAACCGGTGGCCGCGTGAACCTATTCTGGATCTGACGGTTTTGATCAGCGCTCATTTATCTTACTGATGGATTTGAAGTCACCGGAAGGAATCTACTCGTGATTGAATCCCTACTGGTAGCTGTAACACGAGTTTCAACGATGTCGGCCGGGAAAACCTTGACCGGCGCCACCGGCTTTTTTTTCGAGCGCGATGACCGGCTCTATCTCGTCACGAGCCGTCACGTCGTGTTGGATGAGGCCAGTAATCACCGGCCGGATCGACTGGAAATCGAGCTGCACGTGGATCCGAAAAACATCGCCGTGGTGACACAGATGTCGATTCCACTTTATCGGGGCAACCAGCCGGTTTGGCGCCAAGGTGTCGATTCCGGCGGCAGCGTCGACATTGTCGCCGTGGAGCTTGAGCGGGCGGCGCTGCCGCAGACGATTCTTCTGTCAAGCTTTACTCCTTATCATCTCGTCACCGAGTTCGATCAGATCGAAGTGGGAACTGCTGTGCTGATTGTCGGGTTCCCATTGGGATTTCATGACAGCTTGCATCATCTGCCGGTGGCGCGCCAAGCCGTGATCGCGTCGGCGTTCGGTATACGTTTTCAGGGACAAGGATACTTCCTGACGGACGCGAGGATGCACCGCGGCACCAGCGGTGCGCCGGTCGTCGCGCGCGTGGCCACGGAGCGTTCCGGGCGCGCCGATTTTCCGTGGATGTTGCTGGGTGTGCACGCCGCGCGTATGGATGTAAGCAACCGCGATATCGACGAGGACGAGCGCTTGAACCTGAATTGCGCCTGGTATGCCGATGTTCTTCTAACGCTGACTGAAGAATCTACAGTTACAGCAAAAGAAAACAGCGTCGGTTAATTTCCCGCGACAAGAAGAGCGCGCAATTTATTGCGCCCCTACGAGAGCGATGCCATTTCGGTATTCTCTACCGGTTCCACGGTCACTTTTACTTCCAGGGTTTGCACGCCGCCGCCGTTGATGACGCCGCGCAGCGGCGTGATGTCGGAGAAATCGCGGCCCCAGCCGATGGTGATATGTTCCAGCGACGGGATCAGGTTGTTGGTTGGATCGAGGTCGATCCAGCCGTTTCCAGGCACGAATAGAGATATCCACGCGTGAGAGACATCGGCGCCGACGCGCCGCGGCTTACCGGGCGCCGGGCGCGTGAGCAGGTAACCGCTGACGTAGCGCGCGGCGAGTCCGCTCGAGCGCAGGCACGAAATCATGAAATGGGCAAAATCCTGGCACACGCCGCGCTTCTGCGCGAAAAATTTCATCACCGGTGTGGTGACGGTGGTCGCGGCGGGATCGAATTTAAACTCGCCGTGAATTTTCGCCATCAGCGCCAGGGTCGCTTCTAAGATCGGTCGATTGGGTTTGAAGCAATCACCAGCGTAACCACGCAGATCTCGTTTGACGCGCGCGTAGGGCGATTCGAAGAGAAACTGCGTCGCTTCCAGAATTGCCGGATCGGGACGCCAACCGGCACGGTAGTGAAGCGGTTCGCGAACCGTTTCCCATGCCGGCGTTTCTAAGGGTTCGATTGGGCTTGCCGCCGTTGTCTCCACGTTTGTGCGAGCGGCGATCTCCAAGGTGTCATGAGCTGACTCGATGGCGATTTCGATCAGCGGATTGCCGAACGGATCAGTGATTTCGTGCCGCAGGGTCGGCATCGGCGTGATGACGATTTCGTGCGTTTGGCTGCGCTGGCGCTCAAGCGCACGGGGGGTGAGATGAAGCTGCTGGTGCGAGAGCAGCACCGGTTCCGAGTAGCGGTATGCGGTCTTGTGCTCGACCCGATAGCGGCACGCGCCGTTTTGACTCATGCTGCCACGCTCGTCTGCGGGCGCTCACCGGCGTGAACGAAAAATCGCTGGGTGAGCTCGTCGGAGATGCTGTAGGCCGCGCGCTCGCAGGCCGCGAGCAACGCGGGAAGCGGTTCCGCCTGGGATTCGCGCAGTTCTTCCAGATAAGAAAGATCGAAGCCGCGCAGCGCCTGGAGCAACGAGCGCGGGTTGTTCAACGGCTCGAAGCCGAGCCGCGTTTTGATCAGTTCGAGCTGGCCGGTGAGCGCCGCAAGCTGGAAACAGATCGAGTGCGGATTCAATTCGTCGAGCAGCAGGAGGTCGAGGACGGGTATGAGCTCCGGCTGGCGCTGGTAGCGCGCCCGGTAGGTCATGCTGATGTTGCCGATTTCCAGCAAGGCGCCGAGCACGGCTTCGCGATCTTCCTCGGCTAAGCCGAGGATCTGAATCGTGACTAAGCTTAAAAACGCCATGCGTTCAAGCTGTCTCCCGATGACGAGAAATTGCCAAGCATCGTCCCGCGTCATGTCGTCGAACGCGTAGCCCGCAAGCGCAGTGCAAGCGGGGATCACGCCGTCGAGGATCGTCAAGGCCGCTTCCAGGTTTTGCGGCACCGGCTCGTGCGCGCGGGCGAGGCGTTGGACGGTGTGCCAGTGATCGACTGACATACGATCGCGCAGCTGGGTGGCGCAGTAGAAAAGCCGCCCAGTGTTGGCCGGAATACCGTTCAGCACCGACGGATCGCCGGCCGCCGCGATAACCCATTCCGGCGTCGCGCCGGCCGGCGGTCTTTTCTTCGCCGCCTGGCCGGATGTCCGCGATGCCACCTCGCGCAAACGCGCTTTGTCGGCCAAAGCCGTGAGAATCTTGACGATCGCCAAGTGCGCCGGATCGCTTTCCGTTAGTCTTTGGGCGGTCGCACGGAGCAAACGGCCAACGTTCTCGACGCGGGCGCCGTAGCGACCCATCCAAAACAGATTTTCCACGGCGCGTGACGGTGAATAAAAACCACCGCGGACAATGTGGAGGGCGCCGAGGCGCGGCAGCAGTAGTGAATGCCATGGCGTCCCGCCGTCGCCGAGGACCCAAACGTCTTTACTCGAACCGCCGCGCTGCATGGTGATGACTTCGGTGGCGGATTCGGGCGCGATGCGCGCGAGTCCGCCGGGCATGACTTCGTAGCCGTCGCCGCTGGCGGTGGCATAGAGTCGCAAACCGACCACACGCGGTTCGAACTGTTGCTTCTCTGTTGACCACGTCGGCGCCTGGGAGAGCCGCACCCACTCTTGGGCGACGAAGGCGTGCGGCGTGGCGCGCATGCGTTCGGCCAGCGCTTCCTGGGCGGCGCGATCGAGAGTGTGGCCGAACGTCGGTTCCAATTTCATCGATGGAAAGGCCGGCTTGATCACGAGCTCGGGAAGATGACTGATCGCGTATTGCAGCGCCGGGCCTTCGCCGCACCACCAGGTCGCCACCGAGGGCAATCTTAACGGTTCGCCGAGCAATCTGTCGCAAATCGCCGGCAGGAAGCCCGACAGCGCCGGCGACTCGAGCACCCCGGAGCCAAGGGCGTTGGCGATCACGATGTTCCCAGCGCGCGCCGCCGATAGGACTCCGGCGACGCCGAGCGTCGAATCGGTACGCAACGCGGCGGGATCGCAGTATTCGTCGTCCAGGCGACGCAACAAGACGTGCACGCGCTTCAATCCCTGCAAGGTCTTCAGATAAACGCGATTGTCGCGCACGGTAAGATCCGAACCTTCGACAAGCGGGTAACCCAAATAGCGGGCGAGCAAAACATGCTCGAAATAAGTCTCGTTGTACGGACCCGCGGTCAAAAGGGCGACCATCGGCGGCTCGCCGTCGGTCGGCGCCAGCGTCGCCAGTTGCTGTTGCAGCGTGCGGAAAAAATTTGCCAGGCGCTGCACGCCGAGAGAACGGAAGATATTTTCGTACAAAGGCGTGACGATGAGGCGGTTTTGCAGCGCGTAACCAGCGCCGGACGGACCCTGGGTGCGATCGTTGATCACCCACCAGCGGCCGTCGGGAGAGCGGGCGAGATCGCAGGCATACAAGTGAAGATAAGTTTTGCCGCGCGGCTCGATGCCGCGGCACGGCCAAAGATAGTTGTTATGCCCATGAATGATCGCCGGCGGGATTAGCCCTTCGCTCAGGAGGCGATTTTCGCCGTATAAATCAGCCATTACCCGATTCAATACGCGTGCCCGCTGCTCGATCGCGTTGGCGAGGAAATGCCATTCTTCTTTGCCGATTACGAACGGTAAGACATCGACTTCCCACGGCCGATCGGCGCCCTGGGGATCGCCGTAGATATTGTAAGTGACGCCGTGCAGCTCGACGGCGCGGCGGATGGTTTGCGCGCGGCGGGTAAGGGCGGCGCGACTGGCCCGGTGCGCTGCCATCGCCAGACGCTCCCAGTGTCCGCGCGGACGCCCTTCGGCATCGAACGCTTCATCGTAGCGGTCGGGATTGGGAATGTAATTCATCACGACTGGTGTGTGCGCCATCGGGAGCGAATTTTACCACATGTCTAGCAAATTTTTCGAGGTGAGGTCCGTTGCGGGGTAGCTAAACAATCAGCAATCGGCGTGTTTGTGGCAGTCTTCATCGAAGGCGCGCAGCGCAGGCGGCTATTAGACTTTGCGCAGATCGAGGGTGAAGGGAAACTCCGGGTCGATGCGGGCTGCACCAACATCCAGCTCTCCGGGAGAGTGGCCAATGCGGAAAAAGCGCTCGAGGCGGCGACTTTCGGCCTCAAACGCATTTAAGGGAAAGACCTCGTAGTGGCGTCCGCCAGGGTGCATGACATGGTATTGGCAGCCGCCGAGGCTGCGTTTCATCCAGCGGTCAACGATATCAAAAATGAGCGGCGTGTGCACGCCGATGGTTGGGTGCAATGCCGAGGGCGGTTGCCACGCGCGATAGCGCATGCCTACGACGAACTCGCCGACAGTCCCCGTCGATTGCAGCGGTAGCGGCACCTCGTTGCACGTGATCGCGTATCGATCCGGCGGCAGGCCGGTTACTTTGACTTGGATTCTTTCCAGTGACGAGTCGACGTAGCGCGCGGTGCCGCCAGGGGCCCCCTCCTCGCCCAAGACATGCCAGGGTTCGAGAGCGGCACGCAACTCCAATTCGATGCCGCGCACGGCGTAGTCGCCGTATTTAGGGAAGCGGAATTCTAAGTGCGGCGCAAACCACCTGCTGTCGAAAGGGTAGCCCGCTTGATTGAGTTCTTTCATGACATCTTCGAAGTCCTGCCAGACGAAGTGCGGCAGGAGAAAGCGATCATGCAGCTCCGTGCCCCAGCGCACCAAACGTTGCGGCTGATAGGGTGTTTTCCAAAAACGCGAGATCAGCGCGCGCAAAAGCAATTGCTGGGTGAGGCTCATGCGCGCGTGCGGCGGCATCTCGAAGGCGCGCATTTCGAGCAGGCCCAAGCGCCCGGTGGCGCTGTCCGGCGAGTAAAGTTTGTCGATGCAAAACTCGGCGCGATGGGTGTTGCCGGTGACGTCGATCAGTAAATTGCGCAGCAACCGGTCGATCAGCCAGGGTGGGCAGCCGTCCGTATGTGAATCGACACGCCGATCCATTTCGCCAAAGGCCACTTCAATTTCACGCACCGAATCGTTGCGCGCTTCGTCGATGCGCGGCGCTTGCGAGGTCGGACCGATGAAGAGCCCGTTGAAGAGATAAGACAGCGAAGGATGGTTGTGCCAGTAGCTCAAGAGGCTGCGCAGGAGATCTGGCCGCCTGAGCCAAGGCGACTCCGCAGGAGTTGCGCCGCCAAGGGCGAAGTGGTTGCCGCCACCGGTGCCGGTGTGACGACCGTCGAGCATGAATTTTTCCGTTGCGAGCCGAGATTCGCGTGCCGCTTCGTAAAGAAACGTCGTCCGTTCGGCCAATTCATCCCAGCTCGACGCTGGGTGAATGTTGACCTCGATCACGCCGGGGTCAGGAGTGATGCGAAAAAACTTGAGTCGCGGGTCGCGCGGTGGCTCATAGCCTTCAAACAAAATCGGCTGCTTCATCGCCTCGGCGGTTGCTTCTGCGGCGGCAGTCAGCTCGAGGTAGTCCTCCAGCGCTTCGACGGGGGGCATGAAGATATAGAGAACGCCGTTTCTCGGTTCAGCGCACATGGTCGCACGCGTGATCCACCCTGCGCTTTCATGCCGGTTCGGCATCCGATCGGTTTTGTCGCCCTGGTCTACGCTGCCGGGACGCTGTGATATCGCGGTGCTTACGGCTCGTGCCGGGTCGACCTGAAAGTGAATTTGCGCGTAGCTTGCCAGGGGCGGAAACTGCTGCGCTAGATCGGGTGGGAAGTTGACTGGGTAATCAGTCGGGCTAGCCCAAGGCTGCGAATCGAGGGGCAGCCGCAAGCCCATGGGCGAATCTCCGGGAACCAGGTAGCAACGACCGGCGCGTAAAAACCACCGTCCGCTGCGCCAATGTCCCGCCCGCAAATCGCGCACCACCGGTAGCGCATAGCCAACGACTTCCGTCAGGCCTTGGGTAAAAATGCGCATGAGACGCTCGCGTTCGAGCGGATCTTCGAGCCGCGAATCGAATGGATCGACGTTGGCGGGCAAACGCCGCTCGCGCCACATGTAATAGTAAAGATCTTCATAGCCGGGAAAGACAAAGCTCGGCTCCAAACCGAGCCGCTCGGCGACGCCACGGAGAAACTCGCGCGCGGTAGCCTCCGTGGCGTCGCCGGCTTGCGTTTCATCGGCGATCAACGCTTCGTCACGCCAGATCGGCTCGCCGTCGGTGCGCCAGAAACAGTTAAGCGACCAGCGCGGCAACTGCTCGCCCGGATACCATTTACCCTGTCCGAAGTGAACGAGACTTTGAGCGCCGTACCGTTTGCGCAGACGATGGTAAAGGTCCGCCGCCAGCCTGCGCTTGCTTGGACCGAGGGCCGCCATATTCCATTCTTCGCCTTCTGGATCATCCATCGATACGAAAGTTGGTTCGCCGCCCATCGTAAGCCTGACATCGTTACGCGTCAGTTCGGTGTCGACGGCGTGACCGAGTTGGTCGATGGCCTGCCACTGTTCCTCCGCATAGGGTTTGGTGACGCGGGGCGCTTCCCAGATGCGTGCGATCGACATCTCGTGCGAAAAACTGACCTCGCACTTGTCGACGGCACCGGTGACTGGAGATGCCGATCCCGGTTCCGGCGTGCAGGCGAGGGGCAAGTGGCCTTCGCCTGCAAATAAGCCCGAAGTCGGATCAAGACCGATCCAACCCGCCCCAGGCAAGTAAACTTCAGCCCAGGCATGCAAATCCGTAAAATCTTTTTCCGGCCCGGACGGTCCGTCGAGTGACTTCACATCTGCAGTGAGCTGAATCAGATAGCCCGAGACAAATCGCGCGGCCAACCCCAGATGGCGCAGGAGTTGGACGAGCAGCCAGCCGGAATCGCGACAGGAACCCGAACGCTTGACGAGCGTTTCTTCCGGCGTCTGCACGCCGGGTTCGAGCCGGATCAAGTATTTGATGTCCCGCGACAACTGCCGGTTGAGGTCCACGAGAAAATTATTGCTGCGCTTCTTCTCACGCGGAATCCCGTGGAGATAACACTCGAAGAGCGGTGTAAGCGGCTGGCGCTTGAAATACGGCGCCAGCTCATCCCTCTGCCGTGATTCGTACTCGAACGGGAAATACTCAGCGTGCGGTTCGAGAAAAAAATCGAACGGATTAATGACCGCCATTTCGGCGACGAGGTCGACCTCGATGCGAAATTCGTTCGTCGATTCGAGAAAAACCAGGCGCGCCTGGTAGTTTGCCTGGGGGTCTTGCTGCCAATTGATGAAGTGCTTTTCGGGAGCGACCCGCAGCGAGTAGCTTAAAATTCGCGAGCGGCAGTGCGGCGCCGGCCGTAAACGCAGAACTTGTGGCCCAAGGTTTACTTGGCGGTCATAGCGATAGTGAGTGACATGGTGGAGGGCAACGTGAATCGACATGATTTCGCACCAGCGAAAACGATTTTTAATCTAGAGTACGACTCCGAAACGGTCAAGTCATAGGCGAATGGAGAGCCCGGGCGAAATTGCTACGCAGTATCGCGGATCCAGTGGATCATCGCTGCGAGTGCGAAGGACGTAGGGGCGACCGGCGGTCGCCCGTGGTGAACAGCGCAAATTCACAGTTCCCGTTCGGCCATGAAAGTTGCCAGGTCGCCGACGCGGCAGCTGTAACCCCATTCGTTATCGTACCAGGAAAGCACCTTGGCCATCTTGCCTTCCAGCACCACGGTGGAGAGCGCATCGACGATCGACGATGCCGGGTTGCCGCGAAAATCGCTGGAAACCAATGGCTCATTGCAATATTCGAGGATGCCGTTTAGCGCGCCGTCGGCGGCGGCCTTGAGCGAATCATTGACGGCTTCGACACTAGCCGACTTTTTGAGGTCGACCACTAAATCGACCACCGAGACCGTCGAAGTCGGCACGCGCAGGGATAGTCCGTGCAATTTGCCTTTGAGCTCCGGCATGACCAAGCCGATCGCCTTAGCGGCGCCGGTGCTGGTCGGAATGATATTCTGGGCCGCGGTGCGCGCGCGGCGCAGGTCTTTATGCATCAAGTCCAGAGTCCTTTGATCGTTCGTGTAGGAATGAATCGTCGTCATCAGGCCGCGCTCGATGCCGAAGTTCTGTTGCAGGACTTTGGTGACCGGCGCGAGACAGTTGGTCGTGCACGACGCGTTCGACACGATGTGATGCTTGCGCGGATCGTAGGCCGATTCATTGACGCCTAGGACCAAAGTGATGTCCTCGTCGGTAGCGGGCGCGGTGATGATCACTTTCTTGGCGCCGGCTTCCAAATGCGCCCGGACTTGCGCGGCGTTGGTGAACACGCCCGTGGATTCGATGACGATTTCGACGCCAAGAGTTTTCCAGGGCAAACGCGCTGGGTCCTTTTGATTCAGCACGACGATTTCCCAATCGTCGATCTTCAGCATCCCTTCGCCGGTCTCGATTTTCCCCGGAAAAATTCCATAGGTCGAATCGTAGCGAAATAAATGTGCGTTGGTGTGCAGGTCGGCCATATCATTGACTGCGACCACGTTTAGATCATCCTTATGTCGTTCGATCATTGCGCGGAGCGCCAGCCGGCCAATCCGCCCGAATCCATTAATCCCAACTTTGGTAGGCATAGATGACTTTCCTTTTTAAAAATTGGTTAGGCTGATCGGCGTCTGTAGCTATAGCTAACAACGCAAGTTCCATTCCGTTCCGAGAGCGCTCACGATGACTGAATATCTAGTGAAGCACCTGCGCAAGATTCCTGACTGTGCCGAAAATTCGATCATCTTGTGCATGTTTTTGTAGCACGGCAATTTGTTCCGTTCGCTGCAGTTTAAATTTGCCGATTACTTACAATACGCCGAGCGAGATTTTCGCGCCGTTACTTGGCACGCCCATTGCCCTTAATTTCGCTATTACATTAAACCGAGAAGCCAAGCGTAGCAAAGCATGAGGGGTAGAATTTCCACCTTGCAAGCCCACCGTCGGGACAGCGGACAATCATGGCCACCGAATCGAATCATTCCAACGGCATAGCCCGGGTGGGGATTGTCGTGGGCGGCGGTCCGGCGCCGGGTATCAATGGGACGATCGGCGCCGTCACTCTCGAGGCGGGCACTCGCGGCCGCGGTGCTCGCCAAAAGCGATATCCATATTGCGTCGCGCTACGCCGAGCTGGTCGGCGATATTGAGCTGCGCGAGTTTATCTTTGGCCAAATTCGCGCGGAGCATCAACGCACCCTGGCGCGAGTGCTCGGCATCACCCGCCAGGCGGAGCTGCTCGCGGCCAATCCGTTGCTGGCGCGCAGTTTGCGCAATCGTGTTCCTTACATCGATCCTCTCAATCATCTGCAAGTTGAAGCGCTGCGGCGCTATCGCTCGGGTCAAACCAATGACCGGGTGAAGCGCGCGGTCCTGCTCACGATCAACGGCATCGCAGCCGGGCTGCGCAATAGCGGTTGAAGGCGGACCCTTGGAGGATGCCAAAGGAGATAGATTCGCGAATTCTTTTTTTGCCATTGATTCGGGCGTCCCAAAGTATTAAAGCGTCGCCTAGCAGAGTCGGTGGCCCGCCCGTCCTTGATCAATGCCGGGGCAGTACTTTGCTAAAAATTAGTCGATCGCCTGTCGACGAGGCAAGGAAAGCGCATGAATCCGCGGTCAGCGTTCCTGGCATGTTCGTTGCGGTAGTCGTGGGCAGGTTATTTCGTGGAACCTTAGAATTTTAAGGTATCACGTCAAAACAAGTCAAAGGGCAGCCGATGTTGTTTGCCGCCTACGAGACCGAAAACTTTCATGACGAGATGTTTCTCGCCGACGGTACTCCGCGCAGCGGCGGGCGTTTGCTGAGCGAACGCATCGAAGCGCTGCCGGACGGTGAGCTCCTGGCCCGCCAAGCCGCTGCTGAACGGTTGCTGCTGCAAAACGGCATCACCTTTAACGTCTATAGCGACAGCGCGGCCACGGAAAAGATATTCCCCTTTGATATCATCCCGCGCATTGTCGAAGCCGCTGACTGGGATTGGATCGAAAAGGGTTTGAAGCAGCGGGTCTACGCGCTCAATCTATTCATCGACGATATTTATCATGAGCAAAAAATCCTCAAAGACAAAATCATACCTGAATCGCTGATCCATTCGGCGCGCTCCTTCAGAAAAGAATGTGTGGGGCTCAATCCACCGCAAAAGGTCTGGTGCCATGTCACCGGCACCGATCTGGTGCGCGATAGCGACGGCCAAATGTATGTCCTTGAAGACAATTTGCGTTGTCCCTCGGGAGTTTCTTACGTTCTCGAAAACCGCCGCATCATGAAGCGGACCTTTCCGCAGGTGTTCGAAGCCTTGCGCGTGCGCCCCGTGGACGAATATCCGAGCCGCCTGCTGTCGACGCTGCAGTCGCTTTTCCCTGCGGCCATGGAGTCGCCCAAGGTGGCGGTGTTGACGCCGGGTATTTACAACTCGGCGTATTACGAGCACACGTTTCTGGCTCAACAGATGGGCGTCGAGCTGGTCGAAGGGAGCGATTTGGTCGCGTCCAACGGCCGCATCATGATGCGCACGACGAAGGGATTCGAACCCGTGGATGTATTGTATCGCCGGATTGACGACGATTTTCTCGACCCCGACGTCTTTCGTCCGGACTCGTTACTGGGGGTGCCCGGCCTGATCGAAATATATAAAAAAGGCCGCGTCGCTTTGGCCAACGCACCGGGCACCGGTATCGCCGACGATAAATGCATTTATGCCTTTGTGCCGAAAATCATCGAATACTATCTCGGCGAAAAAATCATTATTCCCAACGTGCCGACTCGTGTCTGCGCCGAACCAAAAGAGCTGGCCTACGTGATTTCGAATCTAGACAAGCTGGTGGTGAAGGCAGTTAACGAATCGGGAGGCTATGGCATGCTGGTCGGCCCGCACGCGACCCCTGAAGAACGGTCAGAGTTCGCGCTCCGCATCCAAGAAAATCCGCGCAACTATATCGCGCAGCCGACCTTATCGCTGTCGCGGGTGCCGGTGATCGTCAACGGCCAGGTGGCGGGTCGCCACGTCGACCTGCGGCCCTACGTGCTCTACGGCGCGGAAATTTACGTGCTTCCCGGCGGCTTGACTCGGGTTGCTCTGAAGCAAGGTTCCTTAGTCGTGAACTCCTCTCAGGGCGGCGGGAGCAAGGATACATGGGTGCTCATGTCTTGAGGATTGCTGATTTGCAGGAGCGAGACTGCGAGGTGGGATAAAGACGTGCTGAGCCGTGTGGCCAATTCGATTTACTGGTTGAGCCGGTACATGGAACGCGCGGAAAATGTCGCGCGTTTTATCGACGTCAACTTGCAGATGATGCTCGACCTTCCCTCGGGCTCAAATCAACAATGGCGGCCGCTCGTCAGCATCTCCGGGGACGACGCCGTTTTTGCGTCGCGATACGCCGTCGCGTCGCGCGAGAACGTCATCAAGTTTCTCGCCTTGGACACGGAAAACCCAAACTCGATCATATCTTGTTTGCGCGTGGCCCGGGAAAACTCGCGCACCGTGCGCGAGGCGATTTCCTCGGAGATGTGGGAGCAGGTGAACACCAGTTATTTAGCGGTCAACGCCGCAGCTTCAAGCCTGGCGCTGATTCATTCGCCCTATAGTTTTTTTAACGAGGTTAAAAAGGCCAGCCAGTTATTCGACGGCGTCGCCGAAGCGACCATGCTGCACGGCGAAGGCTGGCATTTCTACCGTATGGGCCGTCTAGTGGAGCGCGCCGACAAGACCTCGCGATTGTTGGACGTGAAATACTACATTTTATTGCCTTCCGTCACCGACGTTGGCACGCCTATGGATGATATACAGTGGGCGGCGGTGCTGCGTTCGGCCAGCGCCCTGGAAATGTACCGTAAGCGGCACGGTCACATCGCGCCCGAACAGATCGTCGAGTTTCTTGTCCTCGATCATGAGTTCCCGCGCTCGATCCATCACTGCTTGACCGCAGCGAATGATTCGCTCCACGCGATTACAGGCACGCCGGTCGGCATGTACCGCAACCCCGCCGAGCAGCGGCTTGGCCAGTTGCGCGCCGAGTTGGCGTATGCGGACACCGAGCATATCATCAAGCGCGGTCTGCATGAATTTCTCGATGGCTTTCAAACCAAGCTGAATCTCGTCGACCAGTGTATCTTCGATACGTTCTTCGCTCTTCGCCCCATCGGTGCCAGCCCAGCGTATCGACCGAATCAATAGCCGGTCGCGACGTTCCACTTCAGGCGATTCTCAGATTCAACTAGGGATCTCGTGCGTAGCGAGCCGTTTGATATGACTGTGGTATCGAGCTGTGCGCTGATTAGACCAATCCGGTCTTATTATCGTGCACGACGAGGCTCGCTGAATGGTTGACAGTGCCGGGCTATAATAGAGAACGAAGAATGAAAATCAGGAACATTTGTAGTCAGACCCAAAAGGGAAGGATAACGACAGCATGTCGCTATTCGACCCTACGCTATGCTGGCTACCGCTTTCTTGAAAGCTTCGGCACTTGTCGTTTCGCTTGCTGCTATCAGCAATTGATCTTCGCCTTCGAGTTTGGTGGAACCGCGTGGGAGCTGGATCTGCTGGTCGCGAATAATCGCCACAGCGAGTAGCGCAGGAAATCGTTCGAAAACCTCTGCTATACTTCGGCCAGCCAGCTGTGAATTTTTTGGCAAATTTACGGTCAGTAAGTTGCCCTGGCCTCCGTGAATGGGTATTGGCGTTCCGTGGCGAAGCAGAGAGGCCAAATGCGGCAAAGTGATATTGCGCAGATCCACAAGAGGGCCACGTTCAAGCACAGCGAAAGTTGCCCTGAGCATACTTTCCAGGTGCGTCGGTGAATCGGATCTTAGCTCGACCTGCGCCTCGTATAGGCGAGGATATTTGAAACCTGACGATACGGTTCGTTCTACGACAAATGCTATCGTCGTCGCGAGCATCGATGGAACGATCAGTCCATAGCCGCCAGTCATCTCCGCGACCATGATCAACGTGGCGATCGGAACGCGAGCCGTGCCGGCGAATACTGCGGCCATGCCGACGACCGCGAAGGCGGCGGTGTTAAAACCGGCACCCGGGATGAAACGGTCTGCGACAAAAGCAACCCACGCACCTACCATACCGCCGATATAAACATTGGGACCGAATACTCCGCCCGAGCCGCCGGAAGAGATCGTCAAAGACATGGCCAATATTTTTGCGAGTGCAAGAAAGATCAGCGACCAACCGATGTAATCCCCGGTCATTGCTTTCTGAACCCAGCCGTATCCGGTAGAGATTGTTTCGGGGACGACGAGGGCGAGCAACCCCATCAAGAGCCCGCCAATGGCCGGCTTTACATGATTGGGAATTCTTAAGACTCGAAACAGATCCCTGATTCCGTAAAAGATCGGCGGTTCGATGGCACCGACAACGCCTGCCACGACTCCGAGTATAGCGTAGCCCACGAGCGCAATGGGCTGAGTAAAATGAACAGTTTCAGGAAAGAGAAAAATCGGTGACCATCCGACAAACAACCCATTCACCGCATATGCCACGACCGAGGCGACGACCGTATAAATAAGGGCTTCGGTTTCAAAGGCCATTCCCGAATAGAGAATTTCCACCGAAAAGATCGCCATTCCTAAAGGGGATCGAAAGATGGCGGCTAGTCCTGCGGCCATTCCAGCCAGAACTAAAACCCGCCGTTCCTCGTCTGGCAATCGCAATAAGTCCGCGAGCATGGAACCGACTCCGACACTGATTTGCGCGGCTGGCCCTTCGCGTCCGGCCGCTCCGCCAGAGCCGATGTTGACGGCAGACGCAAACACTTTTATCAGAGGGACAATCGGTCTGACTCTGCCACCTTTGAAGTGAAACGCTTCCACTGCGGCGTCAGTGCCATGACCCTCTGCCTCTGGGGCAAAGGTGTAAACCAATATCCCGGAGAGAAGTCCGCCCAAGGTTGTTACTAGGGGAATCAGCCACAAGCCCCAAATGCCGATAATGGACTAAGGGTTCAGACTTCCCGCTTCAGGTGGGTGGTAGCCGGCGATGCCCCCTAGAAGCAGACGTTCGGTGAAATTCAAAATCCAGACAAAAAGCTGCGCCCCCAAGCCACCTGCAACACCGATCAGGGCCGAGTAAAAAAGGAGGCGATACTCGTTCCACGGAAACCTAGTCGGTTCCGCTGCAGCCTCTGTTGCTGGATCAACATTCACGGTCATCTGGGTTCACTACTCCGTTTGCAAAATTCCTCGACGAATATGATACGTGCTCCCTTGTTTCGCACGGTTCAAGGTACGACTACAACGCCGATAAGTCTTAATCCGTAAGCCGACAGTCGCTACGCTTTTGGAAGGACTGCAAAAATTCTCTCTGCCCGGATATGGGCTATTTGGCGGCGGCGTATAACGGGCGAATCCGGTCACTTTGGATTCATCTCGCATGTTGGTTATCGATTGGATCAATTCAGCTAGAATCTTCGTATACGCGCGTCGCGCGCTTTGGCCGTAAAACAAGTGCTGCGCCGGCAGTTCAAAGTGAAGACTACTTTTAGCCAGCCGTAGAATACCGAGATTCTTGGCCGCCCAAGCGCCGATCGCCACTCGTCCAACGGTTCGATAATCAGATTTACTTTAGTTATTCGGGGCTCTTCGCTTAGAATGCGATCGCGGATCTCTTGGTATGTGGTTTTGATCGCCTTAGCCTGCTCACGCGTAATTCCTAGTGTAGCCACGTCGATGTTTCCTTCGTTGGATGTAAAGGTCCACCCGCTCCAGAATAGCAGCAGCACTATCAAACTCGGCATTGACGAAAACGAACTTTGCATCGCGGTTGCTTAACGTGGATGTCGGATCCAGGCGTCGATAATTTCAGTCTCGTTGATCAAGCAGAATATATGAGGATTTCGATTCGAATTAGAAACTCGCTCTAAATATTCATTTTGATAAACAAACCCAAAGACCGCGTACTCACATTTTTCATATCAATCTTTCCCTAAAAACACGTCTGCGCACGAACCATTGCGACAACGGAAGCGTTATTCTCAAAACCCGCGATGCGGAACGAAACGAGCCAATTATGAATAATATCCACTTCCAACCCCTCGCGTACCTTTTCGGCACCTTCAGTATGAAGACGCGGAATGACATTCTCGTGGTAGTAAAGGTGGCTCTACGTGTGATCCCACTTTGGGGCGCCATTTGTCGAACCGGTGTTCGATCGAGAACATCGGTAAGAATGATCCCGGAGATGGCAAAAGATCAATTAACGATATACCGACGAAAACCTTATCGAAAGTCGCGCCGGCGACTGTGGTCATAAAAACTGACCCGCCGTGGCCGCATAGAACTCGCCAACGAGCACGCCCACCAGCGCGCGCCCCACAGCGATTTCGTAAACCGGTCAGAAAGAACGCCAGGGTGGAAGGGTAAACGACGTTAACCCTTGGCATTCCGACGCCCCAAAACTCCTCGCCGCGTAGCGTTCCTGGCATTGACGAATGGATCAAAGACGTAGCTAAGCTTCCTAATACCCACCCTGAATTTGCAACCGTGGTGCCAATCTGGGAATTTCTGTAGAAGGTCAACGCATTCCAACAACTTCGAATTCAGTGCGAACCGCAGCTCCAATACGAGTGTGCGGATCGTACACATCCAGTTGTGTCAATTCGCCTGGGAGTGCGGAAAAGAGACATGCCGTGTACCTTTTCCTTTATACCCGAGATTCATTAAAGAAAGCCCAAGGGCAGCAGGAGTAGCTATGTGCTCAGACAACATTCAATGAAACCAATCGTCCAGACCTTTGGAAAGCGTATTGGATGTGCAGTTTCTTTACAGGGAATACGGATGTCTTGAGTGACCGAGAAGTTCGAGGCAGTGTGACGCCGGTTTGTAATGGCATGAGCAGTGTAATAGCTCGTCCATTGTTTTTAGCGGGCTGATCGCTCCTTTGCTCCCGATGATGCAGCGCATTTTACCTCGTTGGGGTCGATTCGATGGCGGTGATCTGACGCCGCAGTGATTTGTCTTGAAATAGCCTCCGATCGATGGCATCCCAATCGCCGGGAAGCGTTAAAGGCGTTCTATTGATCTCGGTAATAAGCAGCGGCTAGAGTAGGTAGCGGAGAGCTTGTCGGGCGTCTAAGTTTTATATGCGTAGAGTTCTTATCGTTGAGGCAGAACAGACGGTTCGAGCGCTCGTCGAACCTCATCTGGGTGCTGATTTTGCCGTCAAATCGGCCGCGAACCTTGAGGCCGCAATGGCCGAGCACCAGACGTCGTACGATTTGATTGTATGGGATACTGTATCTGCTCCACCAAGGAGTACCAGTGCCGTCGACATCATAAAGCACCTTCTTAAAACCCAGCCGGCCAGCAGAGCGATTGTTCTTTCCGATCGAAAGAAGCCTGCTATTCTGAACGCCCGAGGTCTTCGATGCGAGTGGCTTCAAAAGCCGGTCGACGACGATCACCTTCTGGCGATGGTTAAAAATACAGCCCGGCCTAAAGCGCTCGAGTCCAATAGTTTACCTGAGAATACAGAATTAATTGTGCCAGTTGAGTTTGAGGGAATATTGGCGTTCACATTGAAAATGCGAACCGTGATCCAATACATCATGGAAGCTGCCGCCGAAGATATCCCTGTGTTGATTAGTGGTGAAACAGGGACAGGAAAGGATTTGGTCGCGGCAGCTATTCACAAACGGAGTGGACGGAAACAGTCTCCTTTCTTGCCGGTGAATATGGGCGCGATTGCTCGTGAGCTTGTCGCTAGTGAGCTCTTTGGTCATGAGAAAGGGGCATATACAGGCGCTTTTGAAAGACGCTCAGGATTGTTCGAGCAGGCGCAACGCGGAACCATTTTTCTCGACGAAATTACCACGATGGACGAGAAAACCCAGGTGAGTCTGCTCCGAGTATTAGAAATGAAAACCGTTCGCCGCGTTGGCGGCGAACGGGATATTCACGTGGATGTCCGCGTAATCGCCGCGACAAATGAGAACATAGAAGAAGCGGTTCAGAAGGGACTCTTTCGCGAAGATCTGTTTTACCGGCTCGATGTCTTTCGAATACAACTCCCGCCGCTTCGTGAACGCGTCGGTGCTCTCTCGCTACTCACAGATCATTTCGTAGCGCTGTTCGCCGAATTGTACAAAAAGGATATTCGGATTGTATCGAGCGAGACGTACGGTTTAATACGGGCTTACCCTTGGCCTGGAAATATTCGTGAGTTGAAAAATGTGGTCCAACGGGCCGTTTTATTGGCCAAGGGAGCAGAGTTGACCCCTGATCTTCTCCCCGAGCGGATACGTGAGATCGATGGCTCTGGAGCGACGAGACCGAGAGAGTACTACCCGATTCAGCTTGGAATGAGTCTCGACGAAGTAGAGAAGGAATATATTAAAATGGCTCTTTCCTCGGTAAGTGGGAATAAGGTAAAAGCCGCTTCACTGCTTAAGATTAGTCGCCGTACTCTGTACAACAAACTCAAAAGATTCCAACTCCTATAAAAATCGGAACTGCTCTACTCGTGCAGACAATCCGCACGGTAATCCGCGCACGAGCCTGTTATTCCTTCGACCCAAAGACGATGAGCCATGTGCTTGGCTAAATTCTTCACAGTAACTCGTTTGAATCATTTTTGAGTGTGCATTGTTGGCACATTCCCAGTCACTCCTTACCGCTCTGTCCCCAAAGATAGAGCCGTCACCCCGCGTCTTTGCAACTAGTTTTACGCTGGCCCTGCTCTTGCTGTGAACGAGCAGCGGGGAGCGAAATGATTCTTGTAGAGATAGATGTTCTGGCTAATCACAACTATTTCAAAGTTTACCGACAGATCAAACCCGGGGAGTCGGAGCGCAAACTCATGCTCGCCGTTTTGGTGGATGCGGTACAAACGTATCAGAAGTTCGTGGTCTCCACGTCCACGCGGGGCAAAGTGCTGTTTCGGGAAACAGAGACATGGTTTTGGTCTCAGGATTCCGATGGTTTGTTTTCTTTTCTCCACATTTGCGAGGTCTTTGGATTCGATGCAGCGCTTTTCAGACGCGCGTTACTGAAATGGAGAGAGAATCGGAAGACGCAAGGATGGTCAGCAAAAATCGTTCAACTTCGCAGCGCAGCAAACCGACGTCTAAAACCAGCTGTTTCCTGGCAGGACAAAACATCTTCCTCTATTTTTTTCGAAGCAAGGCAGCGCGATGTTTGAGCACAGCCGGGAGAGATTCTGCCTTGATCGAGAATCCAACATAGAGGAACGCTGTATGCCGGAACTGAGGCAGGAACCGAAAAAGATTTTGTTGGTTGGATCGGATGCCTCCACCGATATTGAAGAGCAGCTTGCTCATGCCGACTGCTACATAGTCAAGAGGAGCACGGGAGCAGCAGCCGTAGCGCATGCCAAACACAATTATTTCGGTGCTGCTGTACTCATGTCTACAGGACGGGAAATGGACTTTGCGGAGACGGCTTTGAATCTCATGGACATACAACCGTCGTTGGAGATCATCATTCTCATGGATCGAACGCAGGACAAAGAAATGACAGCTCAAGTAGAGGCCGTACTCCGGGCTATACCGAGATCGCGAATACTCACGACCACCGAGTTGAACAATTATTTAACGTCTTCAGAGAGCGGATGAAGAGCGCTGCTGCATTCTGACGGCAAAAAGCTAAAGGAGGCGACCATGATGAACCAAGAAACCGCCCAAAAAATATTAACGATTCTCCTTAGGCTTGTTTTGTATTTTGTAATGTTCTCGATCTTTCTCCCCACCCGAGCAAAGGCAAACGAAGAAGCACGCATGGCCTATATTTCCGACTCGCCAGGCTCGTCCGCTCCGTACTGGATCGCCAAGGATGCCGGCCTATTCAAGAAGTACGGATTGGATGTCGAACTCGTCTTCATAAACGGCAGCACGCGCGGCATCCAAAGTTTGGTCGCCGGTGACATAGATTTTGCGGGCGCCGTCGGCACTTCAGCGATCAACGGAAAATTGGCGGGCGGTGATCTCCTAATCTTCGACAGCCTCGTCAACACGCTGCCCTACTACATTATCGGCAAACCAGATATCAAATCGCCTGAAGACCTCAAAGGACGAGCCCTAGCCACCCATATTCCCGGCACCTCGGCCGACTTCGCTGTGCGCCTTGCGCTACGCAAATACGGCATCGACTACAAAGATATCCAAGCGGTCATGGTGGGCGGTTCGCCGGCCCGCGTCGCCGCTGTGATCAATGGGCAGACTGACTTCACGATGGTTACGGAACCGGGAAAAATTCAAGGCGAGAAGGCCGGAATGAAGCTGATTATCGACATGGCGAAGCTCAAGATCCCGTTTCAGTTCACCTGCACGGTGGCTTCAGGAAAATTAATCCAAGAGCAACCCAAAGTTGTTGAGGCGATGGCCAAGGCTGTGGCCGAGGCGGTTCACTTCTTTAAAAATAACAAAAAAGAAACGATCCAGATCATGACGAAGTATACCCGCGGCGCGAAACCGAGCGTGCTTGAAGGTTCTTGGGTCGCCTACAAGGAACTGCTGCAGGAGGACACGAAGCCGACGTTGGAAGGCTTGAACGATACTCTGGCGGTGCAAGCGAGTTGGGATCCAAAAGCCGCGAAGGCGAAAGCCGAAGATTTTGTCGATTTACGGTTCGTTAACAACCTTAAGCGAAGAGGTTTTATCGACAAGCTCTACGGCCACACACACATGAGCCGGAATTGACGTCACCGTTTGCGGCTAGCGCGGACGGAACGAAGGGAGAATGACATGCACCGAGCAGCCAAACTGATTTTGATCCTTTGGTCGGCAAGCGTGTTTACGTATTGCCCATCGCTTATTTCTTCCTCGCAAGCGGGATCGAATCCAAAACTAGTCGAGGCGGCAAAGTCCGAAGGCACGGTGTCCTATTACACCACCATGACGTTGAGCCAGAGTAAAAAGGTCGGCGATAAGTTTCAAGCGAAATATCCGTTCCTCAAAGTGGATCTATTCCGCAGCGGAGCGGACGAACTGCTAAATCGAATCAAGATCGAAGCCCGCGGTGGCTTGTACGCTTGGGATGTGGTCTCGGGGCGCGGCGATATGGTGCTGACTCTCTCGGAATCCAAGCTGCTGGCGCCGTACCGTTCTCCCGAGAGCAAATTCATCGAGCGGGACATGGTTGATGATGAAGGATACTGGACCGCCTACTACGTGAACCCGTTTGTTCTCGGCTACAACACCAACCTGGTCAAGAAAGACGAAGTGCCTAAAACCTATGAACAGCTCCTTGATCCCAAATGGAAAGGAAAAAAGATTTCTATCGACGACTCAGCCTATGGGCTCCTTGCCGGACTCATTCGGGAGTGGGGTAAGGAAAAGGCGGTCAGCTATTTTAAGAAGCTCGCTGCGCAAGAACCCGTAGTGATGAGAGGAAATACCAACCGCGTGCAGCTGGCGATGGCGGGAGAATACCCGCTCATCATCGCCTACGCGCCGACAATCCAGAGGGAAACCTCGTTGGGACATCCGATGGATTGGGTCCCGCTGGAACCGGTGCCGGTGCAGGTCAACCCGTTGATGCTCGCGGCCAAAGCGCCGCATCCGAATGCAGGAAAGCTGTTTATCGATTTTCTTCTGTCTAGGGAGGGACAGAAAATGCTCGTGGGATTTCGGCGTGTGCCCGTCAGGGAGGACATAGAACCCGATCCGCCTCGGCTTTTCAAAGGCTACAAACGCATCGTTGAGCACCCGGAGGATTACAAGAACTTCTCTGAGACCATAAAGCTATATCAGAAGATCTTCGGTCTTCGTTAAGACAAAAAGCACGATGAAAATAGCATGACTAAAAACAGGTGACTCCTAAACCGTATGAATGGAGGAAGAAATGAAACGCAAAATCGGAAAAATTACGACGACAATCTCGATCGTGTTCGCGTTTCTTTGTCCCTTTCCGAGCGGAAGGCGGATGATTTCTACAAAGGCAAAACGATCCGCTTTATCGTCGGCGCGCCTGCCGGGGGAGGATACGATACCTACACCCGCGCGATCGGGCGGCATCTTGGCAAACATATACCGGGAAACCCATCGATGGTCGTGGAGAATATGGACGGGGCTGGTTCGCTGATTGCGGCCAACTACACATATAACAAAGCTGAGCGGGACGGGTTAGCGATCGGTGTTTGGATCAGCGGACAGATTATTCGTCAAGCCCTAGGTGATAGGAGTCCCAGATTTGACGGACGAAAATTCGGCTGGATAGGTGCGCCGAGTAAAGGCTCACCCGACGTGCGCGATTATGGGTTATACCGGATTCAAGAACTGGAATGATGTTCTCCATTCGAAACGTCCCATTCGAATGGGCGGCGTGCGCGCGGGCACCGCTTATGACGACGCACCGACTATTCTAAACAATGTGGCGGGAACGAAATTCGACGTGATATCGGGTTACGCCGGCACCTCCATCGTTCGCGTGGCGATGCAGAAGCGAGAAGTTGAAGGAGCTTGCTTGGGGTGGGAATCGATGCGGGTTTCAAACAGAGCCATGCTTGACGCGAAAGGCGATGACAAACTGATTCCCTTTATCACCCACAAGAGGCTCGAAGACCCCGAAGTCAAGGACCTGCCGCTGTTTACCGAAGTCATCAAAGGCAAAGACAATCTAGCGACGTATAAAACCTGGGCGGCTTCCTACGAGTTTCAGCGGCCCTTTTCATTGCCGCCCGGTACGCCGAAGGAGCGGCTTGCGACCTTGCGTAAAGCCTTTGCTGCGACTTTGAGAGATCCGGAATTTTTGGGCGACGCAAAGAAAACTAAGCTCGATATCGAGCCCGTGTAGGGGAAGAGATCGATGGATACGTCAAGCAGATTTATTCAATGTCGGACTCGGTGAAGCGGAATTTGAGTTTCTTAGTGAAATCAACCCAGAAGAAAACGAATTAGCACAATAACAGGCTCGAATTGACATCGTTATACGAGCGGTTTTGATCATCGGTTCAGTGCGAAACTGAAAATCTAGGGACATATGATGAAGAAAACTTTTTACAGGGTATTCATGCTGGCTGTCGGTCTAACCATCATCGGCGGGTCCTCCGCTGTGAGCCGAGCTGAGGATTTCTACAAGGGTAAAACCATTCGATTCATCGTCGGCTATGCGCCTGGTGGCGGTTACGATACCTATACCCGCGCTATCGCTCGCCATATTGGTAAACATATTCCCGGGAAGTCCCTCGGCGGTGATTGAAAACATGGAAGGTGCGGGAAGTCTCTTGGCGGCGAATTACATGTTCAACAAGGCCGAGGCCGATGGGCTCACGGTAGGCAATTTCAATAGCGGCATGGTGACGCAACAAGCGTTAGGCGCAAAAGGGATCCGGTTCGACGCCCGGAAGTTCGGCTGGGTCGGGTCGCCCGGCAAGGGATGGCCGACATGCATGGTGATGGGATTTACTGGGCTCAAAACCCTAGATGATGTCCTTAAGTCGGGGGACAAGCTTAAGTTTGGAGGAACGCGAGCCGGCGCTTCCTCTGATGATTTGCCAAAGCTTATGGATGCGCTGATGGGAACCCATCTTAAGGTCATCTCCGGATACAAAGGCACCGGTCCGATACGTGTTGCTCTACAGCGTCGAGAGATCAACGCGCTTTGTTCCGGGTGGGAATCCATGCGAGTCACCGCGAGGTCTATGTTGGATGCCCAGGGTGATGACAAATTAATTCCTTTCGTAATTCACGGCCACGTAGAAGATCCGGAGGTTAACGATCTTCCCCAATACACGAAGGTGATTAAGGGCGACGAAAATGTGAAGGCGTTTAAAGCCTGGGCCAATCAGTATGATTTTCAGCGGCCCCTGATGGTTCCGCCGAAAACCCCAAAAGATAAATTGCAAGCGTTGCGCTTGGGGTTGCAAAGAACGGTCGCGGACCCTGAATTTTTAGCAGAAGCAAAAAAGAGCAAAATGGTCATCGATAAAGTAACGGGCGAGGATATAGAGCGGTCTGTGGAGGAAATACTGACGATTACGCCTACGGTAAAGAAAAAGCTCATGGTTCTGGCGCCGGTGAAGAACACAACGAATTGAGCTGTGCAGTAAGCAAACGACGAAAACTCACAGAGGAGGATCAGATGAAAAACCCACTGGGATCCTTGGCGGGCGCGACTGCAGCGTTGTTTATGATGGCCAATGCTTCAAGCGCTACGGCTGACGATTTTTACAAGGATAAAACTATTCGGGTCACCGTAGGCTTGGCCCCCGGCGGAGGCTACGACACGTACGCGAGAGCTATCGCCCGCCACCTCGGAAAACATATTCCTGGTAACCCGAGTTTTGTCGTCGACAACATGGAGGGTGCAGGAAGCCTTATCGCGGCGAATTACACCTACAGTAAAGCCGAGCGCGACGGCACCTTCATCGGCGTTTGGAACAGCGCGTATATTCTTTATCAGGCGCTTGGCGATAAAGCGGTCAGATTGGACGGCAAAAAACTAAACTGGATCGGCGCGCCCGTTAAAGGCTCACCAAGTTGCAACATCATGGGCTTTACCGGCCTGAAGTCCATGGACGAAGTTGTCAAGTCCGGCAAGGCGCTCAAGATGGGATCCACCAGGGCAGGTTCTACATATAACGATTTGCCGAAGATCTTAAATCAAACCGTCGGCACGAAGTTTAACGTTATCAATGGCTACAAGGGCACATCGCTAATTACCGTCGCGATGAGATCAACGGAACTCGACGGCGGCTGCTGGGGTTGGGAATCGGCGCGGGTTACTGCACGAGCCATGTTGGACGCCACCGGCGATCAAAAACTCATCCCGATATTAGTTCACAGAAAGTGGGAAGATAAGGAGTTGAAGAACGTTCCTCTAGCTCGCGATTATATTAAATCGAAAGCCGGTGATGACGGCGTACAGCTCTACAACGCATGGATCAATCAATATGAATTTCAACGTCCATGGGTTATGCCTCCCGGGGTGCCAAAAGACCGCGTAGAAACCCTCCGTAAAGCCTTTAAGGAAACCTTCGAGGATCCGGAATTTCTTGCCGAAGCGAAAAAGACCAAACTCGAACTGGAGTACGTTTCCGCGGATGAAATCAACGGCTTGGTGAAAGAAATACTGGATATTTCTCCAAAGGCAAAAGAGGGACTTCAGTTTCTAGTGAGAAAGGAAACAAATTAAGCGCGTAAAACGGCCTAATGATGGCCCAAGCCCCGGAGTCCGTCCGGTGAAAATTAGCGAAAGCATATTTTAGCGAGATGCCGGCGCATCGACGCTAACGGAGGAGTGTTAATGAAAAGGAGAATTTCGAAACTCGCGGCATTTAGCATCTTTGGATTATTTTTCGTCTTGATCAAAGTTCAAGCCTTCGTCCGAGAGTGTTTTCGCAGCAAATCGATCCGATTCATCTTTGATACCTCCGATGGCCAAAGAGGTCTTCCGGCTGCTAATCATCTCTTTGCTAATACCTTGCTCGCCGCGACAATTTTTATGTTAGGCAGTTCGCTCGCGGTGCTCCTCCGAGAAAACGCCCTCGCGCAATCTCAATTCCCGGCTCCGCCAGGAATTTTGATGGCCACGAGCGACGAGGGTATCCGCTACCTGATGGGAGGCATAGGTTCGGACGAACGGGAAACTATAGAAAATTTGGGCACGGATTATAACGTGAAGTTCGTATTCGCAGAGGCGTCGGGAGACTATATCTCTGATGTTCGGGTTGTCATCGACGATTTGCACGGTAAACGCTTGGCGCACGTCGTGACAAACGGTCCGTGGCTTTACGTCAAACTCCCACCGGGCAGTTATCGAGTCAAAGCGACGTATGCGGCGACACCAATCGAGATTCAAGGACTGGAAGTGTCCGAAGGAAAGCGTCTCGTGCGCACGCTTCACTGGGGATTTTAACTAGGCTGCATAGACCAGCAAATCGCGAAACGGATACGGGCCATGAGACGCTTTAACGACATTGGTTTACGAGCTCGGAAACGATGATCGTGAAAACTATACATTTCTCTAGCGCTCGTTGCGGCAGCCTGGTTTCAGCAATATCGACAGTCGTTTTTCTCCTGGTTTCTCAACAGTTCAGTGATGCACGAAAACCTGAGTTTGCGGTTACGAGCATAACTCGCGGTAAAACAGCAGGAGGGTTCTATTACATGACCGGTGGTAGGGCCATCGATGAACAACAGACCATGGAGCGGCAATCAGCACCGTACAATCTCCAATTGGTTTTTGCACCACCGTTGAGCCTCTTGGTCTCGCCGGTTCTCCTGTTGATTGGAGACAACCAAAACCGTCGCGTCGATAAAGTGACGCTGCACGGCCCGAGGTTTTACATTCAACTCCCGCCTGGCAGTTACACGATCATGGCACGTATCAAGAACAAGATCGTGCTCATTCGGGATATTTATCTCGACCAAAACCAGAGGGCGACATATCTCGTCCGCGGAGATGGGGAGATTAGAAAACAAACAGAGGATTGACGCTCTCAACGCTACACCAGAAAGCTATTTACATGGAAATTGCTCAAGAGAAATAGAACAACCAAAGGAGCCATTATGCGGACATTAGTAGGCGTACTTGCCTTCGTGGTTTTCCTGCTCGCGGTCAAATCCAGCACCCTTGCTGAGGAATTTTATTCCGGGAAGAATATTCGTTTCATCGTCGGATTTGCCGCCGGTGGCGGTTACGACGCCTATACTCGTACCGTCGCCCGCTACATCAGTCGCTATATTCCCGGCAATCCGTCGACGGTGGTTGAAAACATGGATGGGGCTGGCAGCGTGATTGCCGCCAACTACATGTACAACAAGGCGGAGAAGAACGGTGTAACCGTGGGGATATGGAATGCCCACAACGTTTTCAATCATGTGATGGGAGATCGCAGCCTGCGTATTGACGGCCGAAAGTTCGGCTGGATCGGTTCGCCAAGCAAAGATTCGGTTGCGTGCGCGATTATGGGGTTTACCGGCCTCAAGACTTTCGACGACATCCTTAAATCCAAAAAGGTGGTGCGCATGGGCGCCACCCGGGCCGGCAATACGACGCAATTGCCGGAAATGCTCAACCGCTGGGCCGGCTCAAATTTTGAAGTGATTCCGGGCTATACCGGCACTTCAAAGATCCGCCTCGCGATGCGCTCCCGAGAAGTGGACGGCGCTTGTTGGACATGGGATTCCATGCGGTCCACGGCGCGGGCGATGCTCGACACCAAGGGCGACGATAAGATGATTCCATTTATCATCAATGGCAAATGGGAAGACCCGGAGGTTAGGAACATCGCCCAGTTTCGCGACGTGATCAAAGATAAGGACGATCTCAACGCTTTCAACGCTTGGAACGCTGCTAATGAATTCGCTCGGCCGTTCTCGCTTCCTCCCGGCTCCCCGACTGAGGCTATCAGCATCTTTCGCAAGGCGTTCAAGGCTACGACGGAAGACAAAGACTACAAAGCGGATGCCCAGAAATCGAAGCTTACGGTTGACTACATTTCCGGCGAAAAAATCGAACAGTACGTCGAGCAGATTTATTCAGCGTCGCCTGAGGTAAAACAGCGGCTCGAGTTCTTGTTCAGGAAACGGCCGACCTCCTAGGAGGCCAACATGCTGGAATATCTCCAAGCGTTTAATCAGGGGCTCATCAACATCTTGCCGTTTACAACGCAAGGGACCGAAACATTTCTCTATATGATGCTCGGCATGGCGATCGGATTCGCCGTCGGCATCCTCCCCGGCCTTGGCGGTGCTACTACTTTGGCTCTCATGTTGCCCTTCATCTACAACATGGAGCCGACGACGGCCTTCGCCTTCCTCCTGGGCTCGAACGCCGTCACCGCCACGACCGGGGATATTACATCCGTGCTCTTTGGCGTGCCGGGAGAGGGCATTACTGCCGCTACTATTGTCGATGGACATCCGATGGCAAAGAGCGGCCAGGCGGGACGGGCATTGGGGGCGGCTCTCATGAGCTCTCTGGTGGGCGCCGTGTTCGGCGCTTTCATTCTGGCATTGGCGATACCGATCGTGAGCCCGTTAGTTCTCTCCATCGGCTCAGCAGAATTTTTCATGCTCGCGTTACTCGGTATTACATTTGTTGCGTCCCTGAGCGGTGAAAACGTGCCGAAAGGGCTCGTGGCAGGTGGCCTAGGGCTGGTGCTCGCAATGGTCGGACTCGACCCGATTGAGAGTATTCCGCGGTTCACCCTTGAAGGCGTATTGGGTGAGGATAACGCACTCTTTTTATGGGATGGGGTGTCGTTGATCAGTGTAACGATCGGTCTCTTTGCCATTCCAGAAATCATCGATCTGGCGGTTAAAGGTTCCAGTATCGCTGGCCCCAATCAACCGACAAAACTGGGCGGAGTGTTGGAAGGGGTAAAGGATACATTCCGTCATTGGAAACTCGTTCTGCGTTGTAGCGGTATCGGTGCTTACATCGGCCTCATACCGGGAATGGGCGGTGGTCCGGCCCAGTGGCTGGCCTATGCTCATGCTGTGCAGAGCTCTCCAAGTAAGGAGCGCTTCGGCAAGGGTGCGGTGGAAGGCGTGCTTGGTCCCGGCGCGGCTAATAATTCGAAAGAAGGCGGGTCGTTAATTCCAACTTTAGCCTTCGGCGTACCCGGCAGCGTTTCGATGGCGATTCTTCTAGGCGCGTTTATTATCCAAGGTATCGTGCCCGGTCCCGATCTGTTGAATCCGGCGAAACACTTAACGCTTACCTTTTCTATGGTTTGGATCATCGTAGTTACTAATATTATTACGGTCGCAATTTGTTTTCTTTTTTTGAATCAACTCGCGAAGATCACCTTCGTCAAAGGAACCTACCTCATTCCGTTTCTCCTTTTATTGGTTTACCTGGGTGGCTTTGCAACCAAGAACAGCTTTGGCGACATCCTGCTCGTACTCATATTTGGGGCGTTGGGTTGGTTGATGGTCAAGTTCGACTGGCAGCGACCGCCGCTGCTGCTTGGCTTAGTGTTAGGCGGGATTGCCGAGAACAATCTGTTTATCGCTAGCCGTATATATGGTTACACCTGGCTAACACATCCCGGGGTCATTGTTATAGAGCTCATCATAGCGACAGGATTGCTCTATCCCTATTTTGAGACGCGCCTCAAACGTTCGAGAAATTCACAAGGCGACCCGAACCAAGAAAAACTCGCAGGATCGTTTAGGACAGAGCCAGTGCCGTTAAGATCACGCCATGCTCATGGTCTATTTGCCTTTCTTTTCGTAGGGATCTTCGGCTACGTTCTCTACCAAGCTCAATTTGGGTTTGGGGCTTTTGAACCGCGCGCGGCTCTGTTCCCGTGGGTGATTGGCGTTCCGAGCCTTGTATTGGCTTATTATGTCTTTATGAGGGAGTGTCTCCAAGCGACGCGAAAGGTCAAAGTGGAAGAGACAGTATACGGCGAACCGGAAATACATCCGATGATCGCGCGCAGGAGAACGATTTCAATCGCTTCTTGGATCGTCGGTTTTTTCGTTGCTATTTGGTTACTAGGCTTTATGACGGCATCCGCCATTGCCACGTTTCTGTACCTTAAATTGGCTGCGCGAGAGAAATGGCCGATTACATTGGAGCTGACGCTAGCCAGCTGGTTGTTCTTTTACGGCCTTTTCGATTACGGACTGCAGATGCCGCTTCCAGACGGCACTCTGTTCGAATGGGTGAACGTGGATATTCCGGCCGTGCGAAATCTTTTCGCGGCCAGCGGATAACGAGGCGTAAATTGGAATTGGTCGATGCAATAACAGAAGCCTTCGGCTTCAAAATCCCGATGACGCCCGCGGTAGTTTTATCTCTGCTTGTCACCGCGACGAGCTGTTTGGCCTACCTGTTTTACGTCATCACGCTGCGAGTTCTCCGGGCGGGAGCAAAGCGAGCATCCATAAACATTGATAGCCGTGTGACGTGGCTGGTGGAGCGCTATCTTTTTTCCATTGCTGATTGTGCTCGGGTTGTTGTTAGTATTAGACGCCGCTCCCTTATCTCCGAAAGTCGCGCGCATCGCCGATCGCCTTTTATCCCTCACAGGCCTTGGCATCGCCATCCTTATCGTGACCAGAGGCGTTTTACTGGGTTTCCGTAATATCGCTCTCCGTTATGAACCTCTTCGGAACATCCAAGGTCCGGCAGAGCTGGTCACGAAAATTATTCTTGTCATGGTCGGCGGAATGCTCATTCTGGACAATCTCGGGATCTCTCTCACACCTCTGATAACGACTCTCGGTATAGGCAGCTTGGCCGTGGCGATTGCGCTCCAGGATACGCTCGGGAACTTTTTTGCCAGCCTTCATATTCAAGCTGACCGCCCCATCGAAGTTGGACAGTTTGTTCGTCTGGTGAACGGTGACGAGGGTTACGTTGAACACATCGGCTGGCGCAGCACTCGAATCAAGATGCTAGCCAACAAGACTGCAGTGGTACCTAACAGCAAGCTCGTTCAAAGCACGATCATCAACTACGACTTGCCGGATCCGGAAGTCGCCGTGTTGGTGGAAGCCGGTGTCCATTACGACAGCGATCTCAAAAAAGTTGAACAGGTGACGAAACAAGTTGCTAGGGAAATCATGGGGAAAGTACCTGGTGGCGTGCCCAGCTTCGATCCTTTCATTCGGTATCACACCTTCAATCAGTCGAGCATCGATTTTACCGTGATCCTACGTGCGCGCACGTTTGTGGATAATTATTTGATCAAACATGAATTCATCAAGGCGTTGCAAGCAAAGTATCGGGAGACAGGGATCGTGATTCCGTTCCCGATTCGCACGGTTTATATGAAATCGGAAACAGAGCCGGAGTCCGATGGACGCGGCGACGCTCGACTGACACAAGACATCAATTGATTTGCGTTCTTTAGACGACCTTATATCGAGCCCTGGCACAAATGGATTTTCAACGTCCGCTCAGCATTCCTGCCGGAACGTCGAAGGAACACGTTGGCGTCCTCGCGCTAAAAAGGGCCAATAAATCCAAGCTCGTCATCACTCGTATTTCCAGTGAAAAGGCTGGAAAGCTGATTCAACGAAATTCTCTTTTACCCTCTGATGTGAACAAAGGCTGGCGTTCTCGTGCGCCAGAAAGGCAAACGGCGAAATTTTCTGGTGCTCGTTTATGGAGGGGCTCGCAAGTAACGGTTCGTTTGGTTCGGTTTCTAACACGTCGATGCTGTCAGTTAAGCTCTGTGTAAGCTATGCACACCCACTGCAAGCGTCCGTGTAAAATTTTTCACATGTAGAACCGACGCATTTGCCCTTCGCAGCTCGAAATATTCGAACCGCTGAAAAATATCTGACAAATGCAGACTGGCATGTAAGTTGCGCTCTTTTGGTTAAGAGAAGAACGAAGGAGAAGGAAACATGAAACCGTTATATGACGGAATCAAATCCTCTCGGCACCGATTGCGAGTCTTCTTTGCCTGCAGTTTCGTTGGCTTTTCCCTATGTACACCAGTTGAAAACATCACCGCTGCTCACGTACTAGCGGAAAATCATCCGGAGATTATGCGGGGAGTAACGCAACAAGGTTTTGCGTACATGACCGGCGGGGTTGGAAGTGGCGAATGCGGAGTGATGCAGAGCTGGGCGGGAGAGTACAATCTTAAGCTCGCTTTTGCCGGCACGAAAGAGCTTACCAGCTTTGTCTCACTGGCCGACAAACTCAGCCCGGCCGTAGTCAATATTTCCACGAGCCAGACGGTTGAAAGATCTCGACCGTTCCAGGAACCTTTTCCAGACCTCCTTGGGGAAGGCAATCCTTCTGTGGAATTTTGGGAAAGATTTTTTGGTCATCAGTTTCGTTCCAGAGGTCCGTTTCGTAAAGGGGATCTGGGTTCGGGCTTCGTGATCGACGCAGACGGATACATCCTCACAAACAATCACGTGATCATGAATGCCGAGGAAATCATGGTTAGGCTCTCCGACGGCAGGAAGTTCGAGGCAAACGTAATCGGCAAAGACCCAAAGACTGATATTGCACTGATAAAGATCGATGCGGACGAAAGCCTCACGACAGTTTCCTTGGGAGACTCAGACGAACTCCAAGTCGGTGAGTGGATTCTAGCAATCGGCAATCCCTTCGGGCTGGACAGGACGGTGACCGCGGGAATTGTCAGCGCGAAAGGTCGAATTATAGGGGCTGGGCTTTATGACAATTTCATTCAGACCGATGCGTCGATCAATCCAGGAAACTCCGGCGGGCCTTTGATAAACATGCAAGGACAGGTCGTTGGAGTAAACACGGCTATCTTTAGCCGAAGTGGAGGCAATGTTGGGATTGGTTTTGCGATACCAATCAACTTGGTCAAGGATCTTTTGCCTGAGCTCAAGAGCAAGGGAAAAGTAGTTCGCGGCTGGCTTGGGGTGGCGATACAGAGGCTAACTCCCGCCCTTGCAGAGAGTCTTGGGCTGGAACAACGGCGAGGCGCTTTGGTGGCTTCTATAGGCGCCGACAGCCCGGCAGACCGTGCGGGAATGAAAGCCGGCGATGTCATCATTGAGTTCGACAATCAGAAGATTGAAGATTCCGACGATCTTCCCCTTGTTGTCGCTCGCACGCCAGTGGGTAAACATGTTCAGGTGAAAGTGATCCGCGATAAGGAGCAAATAAGCCTAGCCGTTCCCGTCGGCGAGTTGAAGGAGGAAGAGACTATTGCCTCCGCGGATGAAAAAAATGACTTGGGACTGACAATACAGAACGTCACACCACAGATTGCCGAAAGCCTGGACTTGGGTCGCGCGGAGGGGGTTGTCGTAAGATCCGTCGTGCCCGGAAGTGCCGCTAGACAAGGCAGGACTTCGTCCTTGGGATGTCATTTTGGAAATCGACCGCAAGGCAATCAAGAATCTTTCAGACTTCAAAAAAACAACGAGCAATATCAAGAAAGATCAACTCGTCCTCGTTCTGGTAGACCGTGGAGAGACGACACGCTTTCTTACCCTGCGTGTTCCCAATTAATTAAGCCTGTCATGTGTGCGCGCTGAAAGTCGCGCTGCGAAGCCGCGGTTGATCGACTCCACGGAAGCAGTCCGGCTCGACCGCGACGGTCTTTTCGTGTTGACCAATACGCGATCAGACCTGCCGTAAAATTACTGGACGTCCCAAGGTGCTGCTTAATATATAGGCGTGCTGCACAAAACATAAGCAGTCACGGGTTGGGTCGAGGCACTTTTCTGCTGCTCGTATAAGTCATCGAGGATCGTAAAAAAGACATAAAATTATACCGTTAGAGCGTTAATAAAACGTGAACCGAAGCGCTTCAATGGAGCAAGGCATGCGCGTTGCTAAAAGGGTGTCGAAATTCTGCGGTCGTAACTGTTGACCAACAATTGGTGACGAAAGAGGTGAACGTATGAAGATGGTCGAAGCGATTGTGAAGCCGTTCAAGCTGGACGAGGTGAAAGACGCGCTGACCAAAGCCGGCATTCAAGGCATGACCGTGGAAGAGGTCAAGGGTTTTGGCCGGCAGAAGGGACATACGGAACTTTATCGCGGCGCGGAATACTCGGTCGACTTTTTGCCCAAGGTGAAGATTCAAATCCTCGTCCCGGACGACAAGGTGGCGAAAGTTGTCGAAGTGATAACCGAGAGCGCGAAGACGGGAAAGATCGGCGACGGCAAAATTTTTGTCACGTCGGTAGAGGAAGTGATTCGCATCCGCACGGGAGAAAAAAGGGGAAGACGCGATCTGAGAAATTCGTTCTGAAACGAGGGGGGGAAATATCATGCAGATAGCAAAAAGATTAACGGCACTGCTGTCATTGTCAGTGATGTTTGGTGTGTTCTTGATGGCATCTTCGTCTTGGGCGCAGGAGCCGCCCGCTCCAGGGGCGGAGCCGGCGAAGGTAGAAGCGCCTGCGCCTGCGGCACCGGTGGCGGAAGCGAAGAAAGAAGATCCCGGGGCGGCGCCGGCGCAGTTTACCCAAGGGTTATTGGAGCAGATCGGCGGCGCCAAGGTGGCGGCGGACACGATGTGGACGTTGATCGCCGGCATGTTGGTGTTTTTCATGAACCTGGGGTTTGCCACCGTCGAGTCCGGTCTTTGCCGGGCGAAGAACGCGGTGACGATTTTGGCCAAGAATTTTGTGGTGTTCGCGGCTTCATCGATCGCCTTTTTGGTTTTGGGTTGGGGGTTGATGTTCGGCGACGGCAATCCGTTCTTTGGGACTGAAGGTCTATGGTTTGTCGGTGGCGCCGACAACAGTCCGGCGATGGCTGATGCTTATAAAGGGGTTTACGGGTCGTTGAATTGGACCGGCGTGCCGTTGTGGACCAAGTTTTTCTTCCAGTTAGTTTTTGCTGGAACCGCGGCCACGATCGTTTCCGGGGCAGTCGCCGAGCGAGTTAAGTTTGGCGCTTTTTATATTTTCAGTTTCTTGATGGTCGGCATTATCTATCCGATTACGGGTCACTGGATTTGGGGTGGAGGATGGGCGGCCAAGCTTGGCATGTTCGACTTTGCCGGCTCCACGGTGGTGCACTCGGTGGGCGGCTGGGCCGCGCTGGCGGGAGCGATAGCTCTTGGTCCGCGCATAGGGAAGTACAGCAAGGACGGCAGGGTATTGCCGATACCCGGCCACAGCATGGCGTTGGCGACTCTTGGAGTGTTTGTCTTGTGGTTTGGTTGGTTTGGATTTAATCCCGGCAGCACGATGGCGGCCGACGCTGGCGCGATCGGACGGATCGCGGTGGCGACCAACACGGCAGCGGCAGCCGCGGCGATTGCAGCTTCGATCACCGCGTGGCTGCTTTTAGGCAAACCGGATCTATCCATGATTCTCAACGGCGCGTTGGCCGGGCTAGTGGCGATCACGGCGCCCTGCGCCTTTGTCAGCATACCGAGTTCGCTGATTATCGGACTAATCGCTGGGTTTCTGGTCGTGGTCTCGGTGCTTTTCTTCGACAAGATCAAAGTTGACGATCCGGTGGGCGCTATCTCGGTGCACTTGGTGTGCGGTGTGTTTGGAACTTTGGCGGTGGGTTTATTCGCTCAGGCCGAGTTTACGCCCAACACCACCGGCGACGGTTTGTTCTTTGGCGGCGGCATTGGTCTTTTGATGGCGCAATTGGCCGGGGTCATCGGCGTGGCCGCCTTTGTGTTCACCATAGCAATGATCTTTTGGAAGATCATCGCCGCGACTATCGGCATTCGCGTGTCGGCGGAAGAGGAAATGGAAGGCCTCGATATCGGCGAGCACGGCAACGTCGCTTACCCCGATTTCGTGGCCAAATCGTCCTAAACTGATCATGGTGAGAGCGGATGGCGTCGACCAATGAGAAGGCGACGCTTCCGCTTTCGCTATATGATTTGTTGAAGACTTGGATGGTGGATCTCAAATGCATGATCGCCATCTCTGCAAATATGCAGAGCGGGTTATGACGTCAGCATGATAAATTTGGCTCGGTAACCTTCGATCTGTCGTTACCGAGATTTCCGCAAACATCCCTCGAAAAGACCCCGGCACTCCGGCGAGAAAACGGCTTCCGCCTGGTTTAGAATTGGTGAACTGTTCCGACTCGACTCATCGGATCGCCTATCTTCTGCGACAATCTTGAATTCCTAGAAATTTACATTCCAGCCGAAGCAACAGTCGTGTTGAAGAAGCTCACCTCCCAACATTAGCTTTAACAGAATAGTTTGTACCTGATTTCAATCGAATGCGCTGCTTAGAAATTAGGCTCAACGCTCAATCGCTAAGCAGCTTGTATGAATTTGTTCGGCCTGATTCTGGAGTAGCGGAAAAAATCCTTATTGTTATTGCAACGCAGAAAAGCGCGCAATTGCATTGACATTCATGGCATCGAGCTTGCTGTAACTAGTACAATGCCGACTATTTTTTTACCGCGTCAATTTTAATGTGGCCTTTAACCAAGGAGCCGTTATGAAAATGGTTGAAGCGATCGTAAAGCCGTTCAAACTGGATGAGGTAAAGGACGCGCTTACCAAAGCAGGAATTCAAGGTATGACGGTCGAGGAGGTCAAAGGCTTTGGCCGCCAAAAGGGCCACACTGAACTTTATCGCGGCGCTGAGTATTCGGTAGATTTTTTGCCGAAGGTGAAGCTGCAGATTTTAGTGACGGACGACAAAGTCGCCGAGTTGTGGACGCGATCACTGACGCTGCGCAAAGCACCGGTAAAATCGGCGACGGTAAGATTTTCGTCTACACGGTCGAGGAAGTCGTTCGCATCCGCACCGGCGAGAAAGGCGCCGACGCGATCTGATCGATACGTTTCTGGTTTTTTATCTCAACCAGCGCGGCGGTTGGCGCACGAGTTGTAGCGTGTTTTGCGGCGCGTGAGAAAATACATTCGATACAGGCATAAATTATTTACTCAAGGAGGCAAATAGCAACATGTCAGTCAAAGACGCCCTAGATTTGGCGAAGAAGAACAAAGTAGAGATAGTGGATTTAAAGTTTGTGGATTTTCCCGGGCTGTGGCAGCACTTTTCGATCCCGGCAGGCGAGTTATCAGCCGAGCTATTCGAAGAAGGACTGGGGTTTGACGGATCGAGCATCCGCGGATTTCAATCGATCAACGAATCCGACATGATTTTGCTCCCTGACGCCGACACCGCCATGATGGACCCGTTCACCGAGCACTCCACCATCAGCTTTATCTGCAACGTCCTCGACGCCATCACCCGCGAGCCCTACACCCGAGATCCAAGGTACGTCACGCAAAAAGCCGAGAAGTATTTAAAGTCCACCGGGCTCGCCGACACCAGCTACTGGGGACCCGAGATCGAGTTCTTTATCTTCGACAGCGTACGCTTCGACCAAAACCATCATGAGGGTTACTACCATATCGATTCTATTGAGGGGTTTTGGAACTCCGGGAGCAACAGCGGTCCCAACCTAGGCAACAAGATCAGGTATAAAGAAGGGTATTTCCCCGTCCCCCCCATGGACCAGTACCAAGATCTACGATCCGAGATGGTGTTAAACCTAGAGAAGTGTGGGGTCAAGATCGAAGTGCACCATCACGAAGTCGCCACCGGCGGCCAGACTGAAATCGACATGCGCTTTGACACCATGACCAAGATGGCCGACAAGGTGCTGACGTATAAGTACGTGGTCAAGAACACCGCCCGCAAGAGAGGCAAGGTGGTCACGGTCATGCCCAAGCCCCTGTTTCAAGACAACGGCTCCGGCATGCACTGCCACCAGAGTCTGTGGAAAGCGGGAAAGAATATCTTCTACGACAAGAAAGGCTACGGGCTGATCAGCGACACGGCCAGATACTACATCGGCGGGTTGATTAAGCATGCCCACGCGCTGTGCGCTTTTATCGCCCCCACGACGAACTCTTATCGGAGACTGGTCCCCGGCTACGAAGCGCCGATCAACTTGGTTTACTCGGCCCGAAACAGAAGCGCCTGTGTGAGAATCCCGATGTACTCCACCAGTGAGAAGGCCAAGAGGTTAGAGTTTAGAACCCCCGATCCCAGCGCCAATCCGTACTTTGCCTTTCCCGCCATGCTGATGGCCGGACTGGACGGGATCCGTAACAAGACTGAGCCGCCCAAGCCGATCGACAAGAACTTATACGAATTGGAGCCCGAAGAGGCGGCCAAGGTGAAATCGATGCCGGGGTCCTTGGAGCAGTCCCTCGATGCGTTGGAGAAGGACCATGAATTTCTCTTAAGAGGAGATGTGTTTACCAAGGACGTGATCGAGACCTGGTTGGAGTACAAGAGAAAGGCTGAGGTCGATGCCATCCGGCTCCGTCCCCATCCCTGGGAGTTCGCTCTGTACTTCGATATCTGATGGCACGGACTGAGTCACGGGGACTGCGCAAGGAGCAAACGGACTCGCTTCGCCGAGCCCACAACTCAGTCCTCAGCACTCATGGCTCAGCACTAAGCCGCGTGAGGGACCCGATGGAAGAGGTCCTGGTTTTCCAGCACGACCCATTTGAAGACCTGGGATTCTTTGCCGAAGTTTTGGAAAAACAAGGAGCGGATTATCGAGTCGTTCGTTTGTTTCATGGCGAAATGCCGGCTGAGGAATGGAAGCATGTTACCGCTCTCATTATTCTCGGCGGCCCAATGGGCGTGGATGATGAGGAGCGTTTTTCGTTTCTTCGCTGGGAAAAAAGAATCATTCGAGCCGCTATCGACGAGGCGGTGCCGATGTTGGGTATATGTTTGGGAGCGCAGCTGATCGCGTCGACTCTCGGAACTCCGGTGTTTCACGGTCCGGTCAAAGAAATCGGTTGGAGTCCGATATCGATAACGCCGCACGGTCAAGTGGATTCGCTGCTCGGCTATTTGCCGGAGAGCGCCACGGTGTTCCAGTGGCATAGCGATGGTTTCGAGCTGCCGGTGGGGGCGATTCGCCTGGCGACTTCGGCGCATTACAGTACCCAAGCGTTTCGCGTTGGCAAGACCATTTACGGACTGCAGTTTCATCTTGAAGTGACGCCGCGCATGATCGCACGCTGGATCGATGAACGCTCCAAAGATTTGGCGCTGGCGCCCTACGTCATGCCCGACAAGATTTTAGCCGATACGCACAGCTATGCTCCGACGCTGAAATACTACGCCGAGAGATTCTTATCTGAATTTGTTCGCCGGGTAACTCGTGCACGGAATCGCAAGGGCGAGGGAGGCCTGCCGACCGAATGAGAAGAGTCCTGGTCATAGATGATCACGAGTCCTCGCGCAAGCAGCTCGTTACCATTCTAAAGGACGGCGGCTACGAGATTGCCGGCGAGGAGACCAGTGGAAAATTGGCCCCGGTATTGGCGCGCGCGGCCGTTCCGGACGTGATCCTTATGGCGGTCGGATTGCCGGACATCGACGGCATCGAGGCGGCGCGCGATGTGATGCAATCGCAGCCGGTGCCGATCGTTTTAATTACCAGTCATTACGATACGGCAACCGTCGAGCGCGCGAAATTGGCGGGAATAATGGGATACCTCGTCAAGCCGCTGCGGGCGCCGGAGCTGAGTCCCGCGATCGAGCTGGCAATCACGCGTTTCCAGGACTTCGTCTCGCTCAGGGCGGAAAATTCATCTCTGAAAGAGAACTTGGAGGCGCGCAAGCTCATCGAGCGCGCCAAGGGCTTGTTGATGAATCAAAGAAATCTGACGGAGGACCAGGCTTATACTTTGATTAAAAAGACCAGTATGAACATGCGCAAGCCAATGGCAGACGTCGCCCAAGCGATCCTCCTAGCGGGTGGGATTTTCAAAGGCGATAAGAATTAGGAAATTTCCAACACGGCACGCTGCCGAGTCTCTAGGCAGGGCCATGACTCGCGCATAGGCAACTAAGTTGTAGTGCCAACGGATGCCGCTGAAATTGCAAGTAATTTCCTTGAGTCGAAACTGGCATATTGATTGCTCGTAATTGCTAACAAGGCAACGACGCCTTCGTTGAGCAAAGGCGCTCATCGGTTATCCGATGGAGCGCCTTTTTATTTTCAAAGGAGGTTGGGATGGCGAGAGCAAGGGAAAAAAGTATGACCGGAAAAATCTTCGACAACATCATCTTTTTGGAGGAGGTTTTCGGAGACCAGGCAGACGGAGATATTCCGAAATTGCCAGTCTTGGAAATGGCAAGATGCTTCGATCTCGACGCGCCGAGGGCTCCCCGCACGGTGGGTCGGCGTCGCAGCAAGTCATGGTCGTTATGGAAATGAATTTCGTTAATGCATTGCCAGCGACGCCGGCTGCTCCCGGTACGAGTGTTCGCGAGCCAGTTACGATGCTTGGGTGAGCGCGATTGGGGGCGTAGATGTCGACCGGTGGTTCGCTAACAGGCACCAGCTTCTCGATTCATCCGCTGAAGTCGGGCCGAAAGTGTTCGATCACAAACAAACAGTTGACTCTGCTTTATCTGACGAAAATCCTTGAATGATAGTGCGACGCATATTCTTGGCTGTGAATATGAACGATTTCCTTGGAGGCAAACATGGAAACAGCAACCCAACCGAGTTCGTCACCTGAGACACCGCTGAGTGTCGAGTTATTGGAAAGCAGCTTCAAACGGGCCGCGCGCGGCGCGCCTGAATTTGTCGATGCTGTTTTCACCGAGCTTGTCCAGTCACATCCCGGCGCCGAACAAACCGTTCGAGGACACGATCAGCTCGGGTAAAAAATGGGAGACCGACTACTCCAGCGCGCGCTCCCGGTTGCACGACTGCGTCACACCATTGGCCGCCCGGCCGTGGTGGGTCAAGCTGTTAAACCGCCTATGCCTCCGGCGGGCAATCCGGGAGCGCGCGCTGCCCCATCGCACACCAAAATGAACCAGGCGCGAAATCTTTGGCTCGGCGCGCATATCGTGCTCACTTTTGCGAGACGCGCGAGGTTTCACGATGCGCTACATTCTGTCCGCGGCCGCAATCATCACCGGAGTTTTGCGCGTTCAACCCGCGCAACTGCGAGCGCAAAGCAAGAGAACCTGGACTTCTCCGCTCGACGATAAGTCATGAATAAAATCGAGGAATACAAGAAGGAAAAGGACGGACTCGACGTCCTCAACGATATTCCGCGATACGCCAGCGAAGGATGGCAGGCCATCACCGACGGCGACAAAGAGCGACTCAAGTGGACCGGCGTATTTTTTCGGCGCCAGACGCCGGGCCATTTCATGATGCGCGTGCGCATACCGAACGGCATCACCACCGCTACGCAGCTGCGCGCCATCGCCGAAATCAGCGGCGGATTTGGCAAAGGGTTCGCCGATATCACCACGCGGCAGCAGCTCCAGCTCCGCTGGTTCACTATCAATGACGTGCCGCAGATTTGGGAGCGGCTCAAGGCCGTCGGGTTGATCACGCTACAGACCGGCATGGACAACATTAGAAACGTCGTCGGTTGTCCCGTTGCCGGGCTCACTGCCCAATGAGCTCTTCGATGCATCGCCGGTGGTGAAAGAATTTACCGAGCTTTTTGTCGGCGACAAGGCCTACACGAATCTGCCGCGAAAATTCAATGTCACGATTACCGCCTGCAAGGAGGCATGCACTCACGCCGAAGCGCAGGACATCGCGCTGACGCCGGCAACGAAACAAATCGCCGGCGCCGAGATCAAAGGATTCAATGTCGCGGTGGGCGGTAAAATGGGCTCGGGCGGCTTTCGCATCGCTTCGCCGCTGAACCTATTCGTGACCCCTGAAGAAGCCGCCGCCATTTGTAGCTATATCGTTTTCATCTTCCGCGATCATGGCGCGCGCGACCTGCGCACCAAGGCGCGTCTCGCGTTTCTCATCGAGAACTGGGGAGTAGAAAAATTTCGCAGTGAACTGGAACGTCGCGTTGATCGACCGCTTGCCTCCGCGGGAATTGACCGACGCACGCCGAAGCACACCGACCATGTCGGTGTGCTTCGCCAGAAACAGGCGGGCCTCAACTATGTTGGACTCACGGTGCCCGTCGGACGCATGACCTCGGAACAGATGCGGCAAATCGCGGAACTGGCCGAAATCTACGGCAACGGCCAACTCCGCCTGACCGTCGGGCAAAACCTTATCATCCCCAACGTGCCCGACAGCAAGATTGGCGAGCTCACTAAAGAGCCGGTGCTCCAGGAGCTACGCTATGATCCTTCCGAGGTCATGCGCGGTCTGGTGAGTTGCACGGGGATGGACTATTGCCACTTTGCTCTGATCGAGACTAAAGGTTGGGCGCTTAAGACCGCGGGGATTCTTGAAACGAAACTTGGCAAGACTCAACCGTTGCGCATGCATTGGTCCGGCTGTCCCGCGGGCTGTGGCAACCATGCGACGGCCGAGATCGGATTCCAGGGCAAGAATATCAAGCTCAACGGCGAAGTCGTCGAAGCCGTGGATGTGTTTACCGGTGGCGCGGCGGGCTCCGAGCCCAACCCACCGATCAAGATCATGGAAGACGTCCCCTGCGAAGACTTGCCCGACGTGATTGCCGGCCTAGTCAAACATGGCGCGTTCAAAGCGATGCGTCAGCAGCTCAGAAAAATTCCCCAAGCGCTGCCAGAGAGCGTGAAACCCACAGCAGAGTCTGCGCCGACGCGGCCGATGATTCGGCCTCAAGAGATCGCGGAAGGAGCCGCAAAGCTATTCCGCGCGAAAGGTGAAGAAATGGCTGTATTTAAATCCAACGGACAACTGTACGGCATTCAGAACATCTGTCCGCATGAAGGCGGCCAACTGTGCAACGGTTGGATCGAAGGCGGCGAAGTGGTTTGCCCGCTGCACGGCTATAAGTTCGATCTCAAGACCGGGGCGTGCTCGACCGACCCGAAACTCAAGGTGAAAGTCTTTAAGTTGGTGGCCCAAGGCGATCAATTTTTATTGGAAGGATGATGACGTGGCTCAAGGGATGAAAAAAAAGACAAACTAAAGAATTGACTCGCCGGAATTTTTTAAAAGTCTCCGGCAGCTCGTTAGGCATCCTGTTGGCCGAAATGCCCAAGGGCTGGATCGGCGGCGCTTACGCGGCGGACGGTCCGGAGACGACGAGTATCCGGATTGGCATCATTGCTTTGACCGATTGTTCGTCGATCGTGATGGCGCACGAGACTGGGCTTGTTTAAAAAGTACGGCATCGAGTCGACGATTTCCAAGGAAGCGTCGTGGGCGGCGATCCGCGACAAGATCAATCTGGGCGAAAATCAGGCAACGCATATGCTCCTTGGCATGCCGTACGCTTCGACGATGGGGCTCCTCGGATCGCCGCAATAGGCCGATGATCATCCCTTTTCTATCTCAACCGTAACGGTCAGGCGATCACACTCGACAAAGAGTTGCTCGCTAAAGGTGTAAAAACGAACCGCAGCAACTCAAGCCTTTGGTGATGGACGCAAAGGTGAAGGGCACTCCGATGAACTTTGCCATGACTTTCCCTCCGGGAACCCACGCTATGTGGATGCGCTATTGGCTAGCGTCAGGTGGTATTCATCCCGCACAGGGATGTTTCTTTGATAACCATTCCGCCGCCGCAAATGGTGGCGAACATGAAAGTCGGCAAGATGGACGGCTTCTGCGTCGGCGAGCCATGGAACGCGCGCGCGATCGCCGACGGGATCGGTTTCACGGCGATCACCACCCAAACAGATGTGGAAGGATCATCCGGAAAAAGTTCTGAGCGTTCACTGCAGAGTTTGCCGACAAGAACCCGAAGACCGTCAAAGCTATCCTGCAGCGCGGTGACGGAGTCGAGCCTAGTACATCGACAAAATGGAAAATCGCGCCCCACATGGCCGAGGTGGTATCGAAGCCGCAAATACATCAACACGCAGAAAGAAGTTATCCTCGGGCGCATGCTCGGCGACTATGACTACGGCGACGGCCGCAAGGAAAAAGATCCCTTGTATATGACGTTCTTCGATCGCAACACGTAATTTTCCGTGGAAATCACATGGCGTCTGGTGGCTCACGCAATTCCGCCGCTGGGGCATGGTGAAAGGTACCGCCGGATTACACAGGCATCGTCAACAAAGTTCACTCGGCCGGATATCTACCGCGAAGTTGCCAAAGAGATGGGCATTACCGTACCCGAAAGAAGACATGAAGAAAGAAACACTCTTCGACAAGATCGAGTTCGATCCCGCCAAACCGGAAGAGTACGTAAAGAAATTCTCGATCAACAACATGACATAAACTGGAGTTGATATATGGAGAAGCGTTTCGATTTCTGCGGCCCTTCTTTCTACCGATAATGGGAGTGGGTTTAGTGTTGATTGTATTATGGACCGGTCTGAGCCTCAATGGTTGCTCCCGATCTGCCGTCACCGCTGCGCACCTGGTACGAAAGCCAGAATTACATTCTCAATCCCTTCTTCAAAGACGGCGAGATTGAACCAAGGGATTCTCCGCTTCGCTTTATTTAAGCCTGGTGCGCGTGAGCAAGGGATTTCTAATTGGCCATCGCGATCGGCACGCCGCTCGGTTTTTTATTGGGACTTTCGGCCAATTTTCAGAAAGCCTTCGATCCGGTGATCCAGGTGCTGCGGCCGATTTCACCGCTCGCCTGGCTGCCGTTAGGTTTGGTCATCTTTAAACAATTCCGAGCCCGCGGCGCTTTTCACGATCGCGATTTGCGCCATGTGGCCGACGGTGATCAATACAGCGATGGGCGTGCGCAACATACGGCACTGAATATCTCAACGTCGGCCGCGTCCTCAAGCTCTCGCCGCTCAAGAAGCTCACCAAGATCATGATTCCGGCGACATTGCCTTTTATGTTCACGGGATATCGCTTGAGTCTCGGTATGGCCTGGCTGGTGATCGTCGCCGCCGAGATGCTCACCGGTTCGCCGGGTCTGGGCGGCTTTCTCTGGCAGGAATACAACAGTTTGGTTTACTCGCACATTCTCTTGTCCGTCCTTGCCATCGGGCTCATCGGCTTCGCTTTGGACCGGCTCATGAGCGTGATCGAACGGCGCTTTCAAACAGCTTGAGATTTTACTTATGGCCTATCTTGAAGTCACCGGGGTCGACAAAAGTTTTGTGCGCGGTGCGGGTCGCGCGTCGGCGGATCGGATCAGGCTTGCGGTGTTGCGCGATATCAATTTGACCATCGACGAAAACGAATTTGTTTGTATTGTCGGCCGTTCCGGTTCCGGCAAGACGACGCTGATCTCACTGATCGCCGGTCTGCTCGAACCGGATGCCGGTGAAATTCTACTCGAAGGCAAGCCTATCGATGGACCGGGTCCCGACCGCGGCGTGGTTTTTCAGAACTATTCGCTGCTGCCCTGGATGAATGTCTTCGAAAATGTCTATCTCGCCGTTGACGCCGTCGCGCCTCATCTCGCCGAGGCAGAGAAGCGGCAACGCGCTGAGCACTATATCAACTTGGTCAACCTGAGTGCGGCGATGAAGAAAGTGCCGCGCGAGCTTTCCGGCGGCATGCGCCAGCGTGTCGCAGTGGCGCGCGGTTTGGCGATGGGTACCCAAGGTACTTCTCATGGACGAGCCTTTCAGTGCTCTCGACGCGCTCACGCGCGGGACTTTGCAGGAAGAGTTGGCGCGTATCTGGATGGAGACGCAGAAAACCGTGGTGATGATCACCAACGACATCGACGAAGCGATTCTGCTCGCCGACTCAATCTATACGCTGACATCCGGACCGGGAGCGACTCTCGGACCCGCCGTCCGCGTCGAAACGCCGCATCCGCGCTCGCGCGCCCAGTTAATCGACGAGCCTGGTTATCAGCGGGTGCGGCGAGAAACCGTGAATGTTCTCATGTCTGGCAGGACACGCGGCGCCGTGGACTCAACGGCGGAAAAAAAATTACTGCACTGAACGGAGAAACCATTAGCGATGATTCCGTCCCTCGAATTGACAAGCCTGGGCAAAACTTACGCGACCGGGCAGGGCCCTTCCGTTATCGTCAAGGATTTCAATTTGCGCGTCAGTGAAGGCGAATTCGTGTGCATCGTCGGCCACTCGGGCTGCGGCAAATCCACCGTGCTTTCGATCGCCATGGGCCTCAACGATGCCACCGAAGGCGGGGTGATCGTGGCGGGCCGCGAAGTGGTCGGCCCGGGATTAGATCGCGGCGTGGTGTTTCAATCCCCCGCGCTCTTGCCGTGGCTCACGGCGCGCGAAAACGTATTGCTCGCCGTGGAGCAGGTCAATGACCGAAAGACCCACAAGGAGCGGAACGCCGGCGCGGATGCTTTCCTCGCCTCGGTGGGGCTGAACGATGTTGCCGACTGTTACCCTGACCAACTCTCCGCCGGCATGCGTCAGCGCGTCGGCATCGCCCGCGCCTTTGCGTTGGAGCCCAAAGTGCTTTTGCTCGACGAGCCATTTAGTTTGCTCGACGTGGTGACGCGCATGGAGTTGCAGGACCAATTGATTCAGCTCTGCGCCGAAACACAGAAGACCGTCCTCATGGTGACCCACGATGTTGACGAAGCGTTACTACTCGCTGATCGCATCGTGCTCATGACCAATGGCCCGGCCGCCACCGTCGGCGAGATCGTCACGGTGCCGTTTGAGCGACCGCGCGACCGCCTGACGATCATCGACGATCCCCAATATCACCAGGCACGCAAGCAACTCCTAAGCTTCCTCGAAGAACGGGCGGCGCCGAGCGGCAGTAAGACCTATGCTTCAATACAAGCAAAACAAACGGGGGTTGCCACGCCCACGGTGACGGCGGAGGAGCTTTTCGTCATCGAGAAATTCACCGGCTTCAATCGTTTTCGAAAAAAATATCGCCAGCCACAGGCGCCGGCGGACAATCTGCGCCGGGCGCAGGCGAAGGCGCTTTAGTTTTTCGATCTTGTCGGGGCGCACTGGTTAGTCCCAGCCGTGGAAAAAATTCACAACAGCAGGATCGAGCGCTGGGAAAAATCGTACTGCCCCTACTGCGGCGTAGGCTGCGGGCTATTGGCGGGGATTCGCAACGGCTCCGTGGCGAGAATCAAAGGCGACCCGGAGCATCCATCCAGTCTAGGCGATCTCTGCCTCAAAGCGGTCTTTTTGCCGGAAGTCATCCAAAGCCACGATCGGTTAGTCTATCCTCAACTACGTCAATGTCAGGACGGGCCGTTTAAACGCGTTTCCTGGCAACAGGCGATGACTTATTTGGCGAAGCGGTTTCGCTCGATCATCGACGAGCACGGCCCGGACGCGGTCGCCTTTTACGGTTCGGGCCAGCTGACGACGGAGGAGTATTACGTCGCCAACAAATTGGCGAAGGGATTTTTGGGCACCAATAACTTCGACACCAACTCGCGCCTTTGCATGGCCTCGGCGGTGGCCGGCTACAAAACCTCGCTCGGTTCCGATGGCCCGCCGAACTCTTATGCCGATATCGATGAGGCCAATTGCCTGCTTCTCATTGGCACCAACACGGCAGACTGCCACCCGGTGATCTTCAAAAGGATCAAAAAGCGCAAGCTCAGCGACCCGAAAAGAGTCACCGTGATCGCCGTCGATCCCCGCCGCACGGAAACCGCCGACTTTGCCGATCTGCACTTGCCGCTGCGGCCGGGCACCGACATCGCGCTGCTCAACAGCATGCTTTGTGTTCTGATCGAAGAGAATTTAATCGACCGCGACTTTGTCGCCCAGCACACCAACGGTTTTCGCGCGCTTGAAAGTGTCGTGAAGCAGTATCCGCCGAAGGTCGCCGAAGAAATTTGCGGCGTGCCCGAGTGCCTAATCGTCGAAGCGGCGTTGATATTCGGCATGGCGCGCAGCGCGCTTACGCTCTGGAGCATGGGCATCAATCAGAGCTCCGTCGGGGTCCAGAAGAACAATGCGATTATCAATCTCCACCTTGCCACCGGAAAGATCGGCAAGCCGGGCTCCGGGCCATTTTCTTTGACCGGCCAACCCAACGCGATGGGTGGTCGGGAAGTCGGTGGGTTATCTAACATGTTGCCCGGCTACCGCAGCGTGGAAAATCCGCAGCATCGTGAAAAGGTCGAGCGGCATTGGGCGGTGCCGCGCGGCAGTATCGCCGCGGCGCCTGGGCTTGCGGCGATCGAACAGTTTGAAGCGTTGGCGCAGGGGAAGCTGAAGGCGATTTGGATTCTCTGCACCAACCCGGCGGTTTCTGCGCCCGACATCGATATGATCGAGAAAGCGCTACGCCAAGCGGAGCTCGTGGTGGTCCAGGACGCCTATCATCCGACAGCGACGAGCCGTTTCGCGCACGTCGTTTTGCCGGCTGCCCAGTGGAGCGAAAAAGAAGGCGTGATGACCAACTCCGAACGGCGCGTCACTTATATGCCAAAGCTCGCCGAGCCACCCGGCGAGGCGCTGCCGGATTGGAAAATTATTTCCCTGTTCGCCTACGCGCTGGGTTACGGTGCCAATTTCATGTACCCGTCGGCGGAAGAAATCTTCGCCGAATTCGCGGCGCTCACCGAGGGAACTTTGTGCGATATCTCGGGCGCCAGCTATGATCGGCTCAAGAGCCAAGGACCGGTTCAATGGCCGTATCCAAGAACCAAAACCGCGGCGACCTCGAGGTTGTATGAAAACGGGCGCTTCCCGACCGCCGACGGCAAAGCTGTCTTCATCGTGGTCGAGCATCAGACCTCCGCGTGAGAGCCCGGACAAAGAAATATCCGCTGATTCTGACCACGGGACGCGTAAAGCATCACTGGCACACCATGACGCGGACGGGAAAAAACGCGAGCCTGCGACGAAGCGCGCCGGAGCCGATACTGGAAATCAATCGCAACGACGCGCGCGGCTATCATATTCAAGACGCCGATTTCGTCGAGGTCATTTCACGGCGCGGCAAAGTGATGGCGCAGGCCAGAGTCACTGAAGAAATTGTCCAGGGCACTTGTTTTCTGCCGTTTCACTGGGGCCGAGACGAAGGCTTTTTCAAAGCAGCTAATAATCTCACCATCAGCGCGCGCGATCCGATTTCGCGCCAGCCGGAGCTCAAAGCGTGCGCTGTGCGAGTGCGCAAGGTTACCGATTTTCCGCTCGAGGACAACTGACAGGCAATCCAAGGATGGCGACGCGAGTCGGCAAAGTGTTTTTAGTCGGCGGCGGGCCGGGCGATGTTGAGCTGCTCACGCTCAAGGGCAAGCGTTGCCTCGAAGCCGCCGATGTCATTCTTTACGATGAGCTCGTTAACACGGCTCTGTTGGCTTACGCGCGCACGAGTTGCGAATTGCGCTACGTCGGAAAACGCGCCGGCGCGCGCTGCGCTGAGCAAGGGGCGATCGAAGCGCAGCTCATCGATCTCGCACGGCAGGGCAAGAACGTTGTTCGGCTCAAGGGCGGCGATCCATTTGTCTTTGGGCGAGGCGGCGAGGAGGCTCAAGCCCTGCGCAACGCCGGCATCGCCTTTGAGATCGTTCCCGGCGTTAGCGCAGCGGTCGCGGTTCCCGCGTACGCGGGAATTCCCTTGACGCACCGTTGCTGCGCGTCGAGCGTTGTTTTGGTGACAGGTCATAAGGCGGTGGGAGGCGAGATAAACTGGGGAATGCTGGCGCAATGCGCCGATACGTTGGTTATCTTTATGGGCCTCCATAATCTTCGAGCGATCATGGGCGCACTATTAGACGGGGGTTGCGAACCGGAACGACCGGTCGCGCTGATCCAACAGGGTACGCTCACGTCCCAGAAAACCGCCATTGGCACGGTCGGAACTATTGTCGCATTGGCCAGCGAGCTTGGCTTTCCATCGCCGACGCTGATCGTCGTTGGCAACGTCGTGCGGCTCGCGAGAGAATTGACTTGGTTCGAACAGGCGATTGAAGAGTTGCCGGCCTTGTTCAGCTTCAATTCGTGCAAATCTCCACCGAATATTTGAGGGATTGGCGTCTTTTGGCGCGCTCTGCCCAGAAAAGCGCCACGGCTGATTAGTAATTAGGCATAAGTCATATTTTCCGGCTTTTCGCCGTTAAAAAATTTTCTTTGATATCAAGTGTTTATTATTTCTCCTCAGCGGTTGCGGAATGGCATTTTTATTGCTGAAATTCCTGCAGACCTGTTCATAGAGTTTTAATAATCTGCTAATGTCGCGACCTAGTGTTAAGGAGGACACTTTGATGAGACAAAAACTAGCAACTTTGGTTCTGATGCTGGGATTATTTTTCCTGGCGGCTGGAGCCGTTAACGCTGCCGAGGAAGAGAAGCCGCTGGCGCCGGGCTGGCTGAGCTTGGACTGTTGCGTCGGTCCGCTTGATAATGCCATCGCAAATGGCAAGGGTGCTTTGGAAAAAGCTTTGGGTATTACTCTAGGGGGTTATCTAGACACGAGTTATACTTGGAGCTCGAACCACCCGCGCAGTCCCAGTGATATTAGCCAGAGGTATTTCGATAAAGACCACAATAAGATAGTCTTCAACGACTTTCATATATTCGTGGAAAAACCGGAAAAGGATTGGGGAGTCGGCTTTCGCGTCTCGGGCGACTTCGGGCGAACCGGCGAACTGCTGCGCGAGGTCACGCTTTGGGGTAAGTCTTTGCACAGAGAACCTTCGGCAGAACTGCGTGAGGCCTATCTGACCACGACGATTCCCGTCGGCGAAGGTATCGGTCTCAAAGGCGGTCTGTTTGTGACGACATTGGGAACCGAAATTTTGTACAATCCGGGCGCGTACAACGACAACATCTCACGCTCATTCCTCTTTAACTGGTCCATCCCGTTGCGCCATTTGGGCGTGTTGGCCAACTATCAAGCGCACAAGATGGTCAATGTAAATTTCGGCATAGTGACCGGCTGGGATAATCCCCATGATAATAACCACCAGCCATCGTTCATGGGCGGGTTTACGCTGACCCCGATGGATACCGTCACATTGGCGACCAATATGATTTACGGCGCGGAGCAGAGAAGTGGCGCTCCGAAACGATTTGCCATCTCCAACGTGCTCACGATCAAGCCGATCGATCCGCTCGCGTTATATCTCGAATATACCTACGGTCATGAAGACAATGCTTCACTGGGTGGAACTAGAGATGCGGTCTGGCAGGGCTTTGCGGCAATCGCCTCGTACAACTGGACCGAGCGCTTTAACACAGCTCTGAGGGCCGAGGTTTTCAATGACCGGGATGGCGCGCGACTGCTCGGCGAACCGTTCGGTACTCACGCGAACGCGACGCTCGGCGAAGTGACTTTGACCGGCTCCTACAAGTTTACCAAGATGCTGTTGGGCCGCGCGGAAGTCCGCCAGGACTGGTCCGACCGGAACATGTACAAACGCGGCAGCTCGAACGCGGACAGCAATCAGACGACGTTGGCTATGCAGTTGATTTATACCTATTAATTATTCGGTACGCACAGGCTAACGGGGAACGGAATTCATCCGTTCCCCGTTTTTTTTCCGCCAGAGCGATCCTTTCCGATTCTCGATCAAGATTTTTTCTAAATTGTTTTTTCGTGTTCGGCACGTTGTGGCAAGCAGGGCTTGCCGAGAAGTGATTTTGGTCGTTGCGGTCGATCAAGGGAACGCAAGTATCTTTGTTGATCGACTCGTTTCCGGCACTGCGTGGTGATCAAGTACCGATGACGCAAAGAAACTCGCGCCGATGAGTCTTGAAGCTCACGCGGTCGAGAGCGAGTAGCTGCCCTTGAGGCGTATCGAAATTCTTGATGACATCGCGCACTTCGAGAATCACCGGCCGTTCGCGCAGGCGTTGGAAACGCGCTGCGACCTCAGGCGATTGCTCGCGATAACTCGGCAGATCCAAGGCTTCGGCCTTCCCATGGGCGCGGCGGAGCGCGCAGACAGGCCCGATGCGCCGGCAAAACGGCAGGTGGTGCGCGTATGACCGGGGCCGCCAGCGCGCCGAACGCGGGCGCGGGCAACGTAGGAATGAAAAACTCATGACGTGGATCGACGTTTTCCACAACCCTCTTGGTATTGATTACGCTTGTGCTCGGCGTTGGTCTTCCAGGATCGATCAGGTATAAGTTCTTAGTCCCTGCGATTTCAGCTGCGATGTTCTTTCCGTCTATCCCTCTGAGCTCACACGAGAAGAGTTCTCATATTTTACTTCTCTGCTTTCTCTGTGCCGTGCTCTATTTTCCCGGTTTAGGCGCGCGCGATTTTTGGGCGCCGGTGGAGCCGCGATACGCGGAAATCGCGCGGGTGATGTTCGTCAGGAGCGAATGGATCGTGCCGACGGTCAACGGCGATCTCTATGCCGATAAACCGATCCTCTTCTTCTGGCTGGTGCTGCTCGGGGCCAAAGTTTTCGGTGCAGTGAACGAATGGACCGTGCGACTGCCCGCTGCCGTGGGCGGTGTGGGCTTCGTCCTCGCAACCTATCTGATGGGCCGAGATTTCTTCAACGCTCGGACCGGATTGATCGGCGCCGCCGTCCTTGCGACCAGTATGCGGGTGATCTGGGAAGCGCGCTGGGCGCATATCGATATGATTTTTTGCGCTTTCTTCATGTTTAGCGTTTATTTCGGCGTGCGTGCGCTGTTGCGCCAGAGCGGACGCTACGCGATATTGCCGGCCTACGTCTTCATGGCGCTGGCGACATTATCGAAAGGGCTGATCGGTGTCGTCTTGCCAGGACTCTTGTTTGCCGCGTTCGTGCTGCTTCGACGCGATTGGCGGCTGATCGTTGGCGCGCGATTGCACCTCGGTCTTCCGCTGTTTTTTCTGATCGTGTTTCCCTGGTATTACGCAGTCACTCAAGCCACCGACGGAAAATGGCTCGCCGACTTTATCTATATCCATCATGTTCAGCGCTACGCCGCCGGCGCCGGCCATCGCCAACCTTTCTACTACTACCTCACAACGCTGCCTGTGGATTTTCTGCCCTGGACGGTGTTCCTCATTCCCGCTCTGTTTGCGTATCGGCCCTATCGCTACAGATGGCCGGATCCGGTCGTGCAATTTTTTCTCCTTTGGTTTGTCGTTGTGTTTCTATTTTTTTCTATTTCCGACACGAAACGCGATCTGTACCTGCTGCCGCTGATGCCGATCCTGGCCCTATTCGTCGGAAAGTTCTTTGACGACCTCGCCAGCGGTAAACTCGTACAATCGGCCGTTTACCGATGGCTGGCGATCTTGTTCTTCGGCATTATTGCAGTTGCCGGCCTCGGCCTGCCGCCGGTTGCCTGGTTCATTCGGGCCAATGCGTTCGCGTTAATCCTTCCCGCGAGTGTCGTGTTTTTCATGAGTGGAATTGGCGCTGTCCTATTCGTTCGCTGTCGCCAACCGCTATTGGTTATCGGATCGATCGTGGCAATGATGGCCCTCACTGCGATCTCCGCCTCGATTTGGATCATGCCCTATTTGGAAACTTTCAAATCGCCGCGGCCGTTCTCGCGGCAAGTGGCAAAAATTGTAACGGCCGCTACGCCGTTATATATCTACGCGGACACGATGAATGACTTCAACTATTATATGGCCCGCGAAGTTATCCCGGTATTGCCGACGCCAACGGCTGTAGATGCTTTGCTTGCGCGGCGGCAAGGTGGTTATCTACTAGTCAAGGAACGCGATCTACGGCGAGTGACGCAGCTACCCCGCCAATGGATCGTCGCTTCCGAGGAAAAAGGCAACACGACTTGGCATCTGATCGAATTGCCGACACGCTCGGTGAAACAGTAGTGCGCCGATAGAACGGCTAAAAAGCTACGCGGCTGATGATGAAACCGATTCTGTGGATCGCTGCTGGAGTGATTGTCGCCTATTTGGTTTGGTGGGTGCTGCCGGATTACTTCCGGCGGAACGAAGATCCGCGATCGGCCGAGCATCTGAGCAGGATTGCCGAAGAGATCAATCGGTCGATTCCCGTCATGATCGATAAAGAAACCGAACTCATGCCCGCGGAAGGCCGCCAGGGCATGCTCGTGTATAGTTATCGGCTCGTTAGTTATGCGCTCGAGCAGGTAGATCCAGTCAAGTTTGCCGCTGGGGTTAAACAAAAAGTGACTCAGGAAGCGTGCAACCGGGTTGAGACGCGCGATGATTTTCTCAAAAAAGGCGTGACCCTGCGCTATTCCTATTTCGATAAAAATAAACAGCACATCGCCACAGTGGACGTGACACCGGCCGACTGCGGCTTTTAAGAAACTGGCGCGATGGAGTGCTGGAGTATTGGAGTGATGGGTTCGAATGCATCATTCAATTGCTCCGACGCCTACGCGCCAGTTGCCCACGAATCACGTCGACGACGCGATCCCACGATCACGGCTCTTATCCCTCATCCCTTTGCCATTATGCTTTCCGGCCCCGCCCTTGCCCGAAACCCGCCGAATCCAGTAGACTACGAAAAATCTTAGCCACGTCCCGTACGACCGTCAAAGCGCCGCACGACCGCGCTAAACGACCTCCGCGCCTTCATGAATAAAAAAGACCTCAGCGAACGCGATATCTGCACCAAGTTCATTACGCCTGCCGTCGTGAAAGCGGGTTGGGACATTCAGTGGCAGATTCGCGAAGAGGTTGGCTTCACCAGGGGCCGGATTATTGTTCGCGGCAAGCTGGTTACGCGCGGCAAAGCTCAGCGCGCCGACTACATTCTCTACTACAAGCCGAACATCCCTATCGCCCTGATCGAGGCCAAGGACAACAGTTATCCAGTCGGCGGCGGGATGCAGCAAGCTATCAAATACGCTGAGACGCTCGATATCCCTTTTGTTCTCTCGTCGAACGGTGACGGATTCTTATTCCACGATCGAACGGGTCAGAGCAGCCAAACCGAAACCGAGCTGGCCCTCGACGCGTTTCCCGCGCCGGCGCGGCTTTGGGAATCGTATCGCAAGTGGAAAGGTCTGGCACCGGCCCAAGAAGAGGTCGTTCTCCAGGAATACTACGAGGACGCCACGCGGCAAAGAGCCGCGTTATTATCAACGCATCGCTATAAACAAGACGATCGAAGCCATCGCCAAAGGCCAAGATCGCATCCTGCTGGTTATGGCGACCGGCACAGGCAAAACCTACACGGCGTTTCAGATCATCTGGCGTCTGTGGAAGGCCGGGCGTAGGAAGCGGATTCTCTTTCTCGCCGACCGTAATGTCCTAGTCGACCAGACGATGGTCAACGACTTTCGTCCTTTCGGCGCGCCATGGCCAAGCTCAGCACCAGCTCGAAGACGATCGAGCGGGAAGACGGCACCGAGATTCAAATCCCCACCGCCGTCGACAAAAAACTCGACGCATCGATACGTCCTACGAATCTACCTGGCCCTTTATCAAGCGATCACTGGTCCGGAAGAGCGCCAGAAACTGTACCGGGAACTTTCCCGCGACTTCTTCGATTTGATTGTCGTCGACGAATGCCACCGCGGTAGCGCAGCGGAGGACTCAGCCTGGCGCGAAGTGCTTGAGTATTTTTCCTCAGCGACGCAAATCGGCCTTACCGCCACGCCGAAAGAAACCGAATACGTCTCGAACATCCACTATTTCGGCAAACCGGTTTACACCTATTCGCTGAAAGAGGGCATCCGCGACGGCTTCCTCGCGCCTTACAAGGTCGTCAAGGTGCATCTCGACGTCGATATCGAGGGCTATCGTCCCGAACGTGGCGAGACCGACAAATACGGCCACGAGATCGAAGACCGGATTTATAACCAAAAAGACTTCGACCGGGAGCTGGTTATCGACGAACGCACCAAGCGAGTAGCGCAAAAAGTGAGCGACTTTTTGAAAGAAAGCGGCGACCGGTTCCAGAAGACAATCGTGTTCTGTGTCGATACCGAGCACGCCGCCCGCATGCGTCAGGCGTTAATCAACGAAAATCAGGATTTGGTCCAGCAGAATTCTCGTTACGTCATGCGCATCACCGGCGATGATGCCGAAGGCTGCGCCGAGATCGGTAATTTCATCGACCCGGAAGCCAAGTACCCGGTGATCGTCACCACCTCGCGCTTGCTTTCCACCGGTGTCGATGCCCAGACCTGCCGTCTCATCGTTCTTGAGCGCGAAGTTCAGTCGATGACGGAGTTCAAGCAGATCGTCGGCCGCGGCACCCGAGTGCACGAAGACACCAAGAAATATTACTTCACGCTCATCGACTTTCGTAAGGCGACCAACCATTTTGCCGATCCCGAGTTCGACGGCGAGCCAGTGCAGATTTATGAGCCCGGCGAGAACGACCCGGTCGACGCCGCCGGATAATGTGCCGCCGGCGAAAGACGAAGACGAGCCGATTCCGCCGGAGCCCGGCGAGGATGAGGTGATCGTCGACGGCGCTCAACCCGATATCTCAATAGCTACCGGCAACGGCGGCCTGCGGAAGTATTACATCCACGGTGATCCGGTTACGATCGTCGCCGAGCGTATCGAATATCTCGACGAGTACGGCAAGCTGGTCACAGAGACCCTGCGCGATTACACCAAGAAGACTTTGCGCAACCGTTTCGCCAGCCTCAATGATTTCCTGACGCAGTGGAAAAGTGCGGAACGCAAGGAAGTCATCATCGAAGAGCTCAAGAGCGAAGGGCTGCTGCTCGATCCGTTGGCTGAAGAAGTCGGCAAAGACCTCGATCCTTTCGATCTGATCTGCTATGTCGCGTTCGACCAGCCGCCGCTCACGAGACGCGACCGTGTTCGAGAATGTGCGCAAGCGCGATGTTTTCACGAAATATGGGGAGAAGGCTCGCGCCGTGCTCGAAGCCCTGCTACAGAAGTACCAAGATGACGGAGTGACCGCGCTCGACGATCCGCGAATTCTTAAAGTCGCGCCCTTCGATACGATGGGCACGCCGGTCGAACTCTTGAAACAATTCGGCGGACGGAAAGGCTTTGAGGACGCTGTTCGCGAGACTCCAATCCGCCCTCTACGAAAAGGCAGCTTAATTTCTATGTCCGTTCGCAACACAGTTAAATCCATTCAAGACATCATGCGCCAGGATGTCGGCGTCGATGGCGACGCCCAGCGCATCTCCCAACTCTGCTGGATGTTCTTTCTCAAGATTATCGACGACCAGGATCACGAACTGGAGCTGATGCAGGATGACTACCGTTCCCCCATTCCGGAAAAGTTTCAGTGGCGCAATTGGGCCGCCGATCCTGAGGGCATGACAGGCGACGCTCTGATGGCGTTCATCAACGGAGCGATGTTCCCGGCGCTGAAAGAATTGCCGGTTACCGGCAAAGAAGGCCGGCGCCGCGTGGTGCGTGAGGTGTTCGAGGACGCCTACAACTACATGAAGTCCGGCCAGCTCATGCGCCAGGTGATCAACAAGATAACCGCCGTCGACTTTAACAACCTTGCCGAGCGCCAGCACTTCGGCGACATCTACGAACAGATTTTGAACGATCTGCAGAGCGCCGGCAACGCGGGCGAATACTACACTCCGCGGGCTGTTACGGCTTTCATGGCCGATCGTCTCGATCCTCACCCTGGCGAGATTCTGTTCGATTCGGCCTGCGGCACCGGCGGCTTTCTCACCTGCGCCATCCGTCATATGCGCGAGCGCTACGTGAAGACGCCGGCCGACGAACAGAAGATGCAGCAGGCGCTCCGCGCCACAGAGAAAAAGCAACTGCCGCACATGCTCTGCGTCACCAACATGCTGCTTCACGACATCGACGATCCGTCATTTGTCCGCCACGACAACACGCTGGCGCGGCCGTACATCAGCTACACGCAATCCGATCGAGTCGACATCGTCCTTACCAATCCGCCCTTCGGCGGACGCGAGGAAGACGGTATCGAAAGCAACTTCCCCAAACATTTCCAGACGCGAGAGACCGCCGACCTGTTTCTGGCGCTCATCGTTCGCCTGCTCAGGACAGGTGGACGCGCCGCCGTGGTTCTGCCGGACGGCAGTCTCTTTGGCGAGGGCATCAAGACGCGGCTCAAGGAACACTTGCTGGACGAGTGTAATCTCCACACGATCGTCCGTCTGCCCAACAGTGTCTTTAAACCCTACGCCTCGATTGGAACCAACCTGCTGTTCTTCGTGAAAGGCGAGCCGACTAAGGAAATCTGGTTCTACGAGCACCAAGTCGTTGCCGGACAAAAAGCTTATTCGATGACGAAGCCGATCCGCTTCGAATATTTCAAGCCCTGCATCGACTGGTGGGACAAGCGCGAAGAAAACGAAGTCGCGTGGAAAGTCACGATCGATGAAGTGAAAGCCCGCAACTACAACCTCGACTTCAAAAACCCGCACGTCATCGCAGATGATCACGGCGACCCCGAAGAACTCCTGGCCAAGCTGGACGAGTCCGAGAAGGAAACCGCCATATTGCGCGACCAGCTCAAGGCAATCCTCGAAGAAGCCCTCCTGCGATGAACACCGCGCAAGTCCTCGACCACTTCGACCGTATCAGCGACGCGCCCGACGCCATCCCGCGCCTGCGCGCGCTTCATTCTTGATCTCGCTGTGCGGGGAAAGCTGGTCGAGCAAGATCCGAATGATGAGCCGGCATCAGAACTGTTAAAGCGAGTTAAAGCAGAGAAAACGCGATTGATCAGTGAGGGGAAGATTAGAGCTCACGGAATCTTCATCTCATTAGCGACCTACGATGAGCCATTTGTTCTGCCTAAAGCTGGAAATGGGTGCGATTGATTGACCTTCTCGTTAACATTGACGAACGGAACTCACCATTCTCCGTCAATGGGCCGATGGCGCATTCAAGTATATTACGGCAAAAAATATCAAACCGGACGGTGTATCACCTTACAGATATCACGTACATAGCAGCGGATATTCACGAGTGAAATATACGACGTGCTGATCGCAACTAAAGGAGACATTCTTTACATAAAGGACGGAGCAACGACCGGGATTGTTGACTGTCGACGATATTGTCGATGAGCCTTTCAGATGCTGTCGAGTGTTGCGTACTGAAATTCCGAGCATCGTTTTTAACCGGCTATCTCGTTGAGTTCCTCGTTCACATTCTTTTACGACCAAATGCGCGGCTTTTTGAAGGGAGCTGCTATTACCCGGCGTTACTCTGAAACGAATGGCATCCAGCTCTGTTTCCGCTTCCGCCGCTCGCCGAACAACACCGCATCGTCGCCAAAGTGGATGAATTGATGGCGCTGTGTGATCGGTTGGAGGCAGCGCAGGCGGAGCGGGAGAGCCGGCGGGATAAGCTGGCCGCGGCGTCCCTGCATCGGCTGAACAACGGCGCGGATGCCGACGAGTTTCGCGAGCATGCCCGATTCCACCTCAGTCACCTCCCGCGCCTCATCACGCGCCCCGAACACATCCAACAACTCCGGCAAACCATCCTCAACCTCGCCGTCCGCGGCAAACTCGTCCCGCAAGATCCCAACGACGAACCGGCGTCAGTCGTACTTAATAAGATTCTGGCAATAAAGGAAGGCCTCATGAGGAAAGGAGAAATTGGCAAAACGAAACCATTACCTGTGCTGAACCTGACGAACTTGAGTTCGAACTAATGCCGGGATGGGCCGCGGCACGCATCAGTCAAATTCTCCTTGAACTACAAACGGGTCCCTTTGGGAGCTCGCTACATCAGAGCGACTATCAGTTGGGCGGAGTTCCCGTGATAAATCCGGCGTCTATCAAGAACGAACGCTTGGTCCCGATCGAAGGCATGGCCGTAGGAGCAGCGACTGTGAAGAGGCTTGGAACATTTAAACTTCATGCGGGCGACATCATAATGGGCCGTCGTGGCGAGATGGGCAGATGCGCAGTTGTTACTCAGAAAGAGGATGGTTGGTTATGTGGTACCGGCTCTCTGATTCTTCGACTTCCAGATTGTCTCTGTCCGCGTTTTCTTGTCACCGTTATCGGTAGTCCATTTGTTCGAAAATATCTTGGAGGTTCGGCCATCGGCATAACCATGCAGAACCTAAATCAATCCATCCTGTTCAACTTGGTAATTGGAATTCCACCCCTCGCCGAGCAACACCGCATCGTCGCCAAAGTGGACGAACTGATGGCCCTGTGCGACCGGCTGGAAGCGCAGCTAACCACCAGCCAAACCGAAAGCCGCTGCCTACTTGAAGCCGTTCTGCACGAAGCGCTGAAGGGTAGTTTGCAGGATCTCGCTTGTGACTTTGATACTTAGTCTCATAACTGACGAACTAGCGATGCAGGTAGCCGATCGCCGTCTAACGTATGCGAGGGACCTAAGGCGGGTGAATTGTATGATGATGACACAAACAAACTCGTCTGCTTATGTGGAAGTTCATGTTTTGCCTACACGGGCTTAGCGTATATAGGAAGAATAGCTACTGACAAATGGATAGGGAAGGTTTTAAAGGAAACGCATGCCGTCAGCCGGCTGCTGCCTTTGACGCGTTATGTTCTGCTGCGTCGGACGCGCTGAGGGAATATCGACGCGAAGTTAGGCATCACGCGTTTGTAGCGGTTGGATGGTTCAGTGTATCTGAAACTGACGGCCTGCGGCTTCGTATGTAAGATGTCGAACGCCCTCGATGCGAATGGTCTTTGGACTGCCAGAGTGGAAGATAAGTTTATTGAGCGAGTCCGTATCTTAGATTGCAGCGAACCTTTTTTCCTAACGGAAAGCGGTGTTCCAATTGGCGCAGAACGTAAGTCAAAGCTTAAAAGATTGATACGTCGCGCTCTCTCGAAAACATGTCCCCAAATACGGTTCTGGACATGCTTGTCCAGACGATTTTGGACGTGGCTCGGACTGATGCAAGAGTGGGTGCTAATCTTCTTTGTGTAACGATACCGAAAAAGGCGGTTCCGGCCAACGACGGAGGATATCTCATCGTAGCGAACCATCCAAACCGCCACCAAATAACCTTCAAGTATTTCAATCCTGCGATCGATCGGTTGGTTCAATACGGACCTGATTTCATCTGTGGAAGCGGTGGCTGGACGAACTTTAAAGGCAGTGCACCGCGGCGCCCCAATAAACTTTCGAAGTTGATTTGAACTGCCCCGCTCGCAAACCAAACGCTGCTCAGAACTGGGAATTGGATCAGCGGTAGGTTAGATTTTGACAAATCAACAAAGATAATTGAGTCCTGGAAGTCTGCCCACTGTTGTCTGCTCTGGAAAATAACTAAGACACACAGCCACTGACAAATGGAAAAAAATCAAGAAAACGAAACAAAGGAAGACTTTTTTGTTCAATCAACGATAACAAAAGGCGGTTATGAGCTTAGCGATATTCCTTGTAAAATTTACCTTCCTGAGCATCCACTCACAAAGCCGCGACTTGACTTCAAACCGAATCACGAACAGTGGCAGCAGGTATCTATATTTTGGCGGGCTGGCTTTAAAGCTAAGACATTTGATTACTTTGGAAGACTAACGGCCGAGATCTCAGCGCCAGACGTGTATTTTGAAAATATGCGAGAAACGGCGTGGGGTCCCAATCTTTACGACTGCACATTCACCGGAGAACCAAACGATCTTCGCGTCGTGCAATACTTAGGAGATTCTACACAGGGCAGCACTTCCGATAGCACCCGATTTTCCCTCTGGGTAAGTCCAAACACTATGCTCCAGCCAGCGATCATTGCTAAGTCTCATTATACAGGCAATGTTGAAGTGGAAAGGGTAAGTCAGCTTCGGCTGAATTTAACTCCTGATATCCGACTTGATTTCGATAGGGAGTATAGACACAAAACCCTTCCGAACGGTGACCGGTTACAGTGGTCAACTCTCGTCGCATATATGGACCGAAAATTGTCAGCTGATGGAGTAGACGAATTTAATACATCTATCTTGCCAATCGTCGATGATTTCTTATGGATTGCTGGTCTAGGATCGAGAACGCGTACCGCATGCATAGGGTGGTCAGCGTCCGATGGCAAAACCTATACAAGATATTATAGGGGTAACTTGAATTTCCCCACAGGCACTCAAGAACCTTCTATAAATTATGGATTAGTTTCGCTCGGTGACTTTGAAGAGTTTTTGTCGAATTGCTGGGACCGATTTAATAACCACCCAAGCAAAGCGTCTCTCAAAGGCTGCATCCAGCCCTTGGTTCCGAATAGGCACCAGACGTTGGAGTCATCTTTCTTGTCCCTCTTCGCCGGCTTCGAGGAGCTACTTCTCGATTACCGAATAAGGAATCGACTAGAATTCATCATTTCAGAAAAGGATGCCTGGAATAAGATAAGCAGGTCGATTCGAAGCGCTATCAAGAACTCCGTCGATCCGACAATCGAAAAAAGTGACCGAGCTTTGCTCTACTCGAAATTAGCCGAACTCAATAGAATACCATTGCAGCATGCCTTCGAGCGTTTTTGTTCTGATTACGCGATTGAGTTGTCAGACTTGTGGCCGCTTTTTCCTAACTCAGACGGTATCGGATTATCCAATGTTCGCAATAAACTTATTCATGGTGAGCGATTCCCCGATCGTATGATAACTGCGTTGTCGGTTGCACGGGATAATTTAAAATGGGTACTTGAGGAATCTCTGAACAAGCCCTTCAGTAATGTCGTCTAATATCGAAAAGCAGCAAGACCGACAATGGTAGAGGAGGAAACAGATTGAAGGAGCAGACAACGTTTGCGAGTTTAGCGTGGGCGGGAAAGAAAAAGCAGACCAAGCGAGAGAAGTTTTTGTCTGAGATGGATCAAGTGGTGCCGTGGGAGAAATTGCTGGCGTTGATCGAAGCGCACTATCCCAAAGCCGGCAGTGGACGGCGACCGATGCCGTTGGAACGGATGCTACGGATATACTTTGTGCAGCAGTGGTACGGGTTGTCCGATCCCGGGATGGAAGAAGCGTTGTACGACATCGAGTCGGTGCGGCGATTTGCCGGGATAGAGTTGGGGGAAGAAGAAATTCCCGATGAGACCACGATTTTAAACTTTCGCCACTTACTGGAAAAGCACCAGTTAACCGAGAAGCTGTTGGAAGAGGTCAACGGGTATTTGAGCGAGAAAAGGCTTTTGCTCAGACAAGGCACGATCGTAGACGCCACGCTGATCGGTGCGCCGTCCTCGACCAAGAACAAGGACAAGAAACGCGACGGGGAGATGAGTTCGACCAAGAAGGGCAACAACTACCACTTCGGCATGAAGGTGCACACGGGAACGGACAGTCAGAGCGGTTTGGTGCACACGGTCAAAGTGACCACGGCCAGTGTGCATGACAAGCAGGAGATGGAAGCGCTCCTTCATGGAGAAGAGCAAGCGGTGTTTGCCGACAAGGGTTACTTCAGCGACCAGGATAAGCGCTCAGCGAGAAAGACGGGACTATTCTGGGGCGTGTTGGACAAGGCCAAGAGCAAAAAGAGCTTGAGCCATAAGCAGCGGCGCAGAAACAGAAAACTGTCCAGTATACGGGCCAAGGTGGAGCATCCGTTTCGGGTGGTCAAGCGCCAGTTCGGCTACATCAAGACCCGGTATCGGGGATTGAAGAAAAACGCGGCACAGATCTACACGCTGTTTGCGCTGGCCAATCTGTATCGAGTGCGCCGTGCTTTGTTGGCGTAGTCCGATGGGGAGGAGCTTGGGCCGTCCACAAACGCATTGAGTGGCCAAGAAATCGAGGCAAACCCCATCCGATGTAATCACCGAGCCGCTTAGTCAACATGAAACAGTTTTAAATAATCGCCCCCTTCCAAATAACGTAGTTATTCAGAGGTTCCTTGAACGTAGCGTTATTGCAGTTCTCGGTTGGCCAGTAGCAAGAACCGAGGTAACAGCTCAGCTCTTGTCTAGCGGGGCAACAAGCCATGAGCGATTTCCGGAAGCCAGAAAACAACTGACAGAATACTTAAGTGAAAAAACGCGGTAAAGGGAATCAGAATCGTACAATCGTGAGGGGCGGAAAGGCGCCGGGTCTCACATAACCAGTCATTACAATCTTTCGATTCCCAAGTCGTTACACAGCGTCTCGATCTTGGCGTGGGCCTTATGGATAGCAACGTTTTGCAAGTTAGAGACACGCCCGGGGTCAGCCTTTCTAATCTAGCCAATCGTGAAAGGCTCTCACTGTTACAAGGAATGCATGGTGAGGCGAGCAAGGCTCTTTTTCGCTTCACGCAAATCTATCCAGCCCCATCGCGCTCTCGGTCTTCACCTGCTCGAACTCCTCTTTTCGAATTCCTGCGGCTCTCAACGCTCTATTCATGCTTTCGGCCCCGGTTCAAGTCCGCCTTGTACTTAACGATCGTGCATATTCCGTAGCATACTTGGCAGGAATCCCGATCGTCGTGGCGCCTCGAAAAGTACTTCGCCCACAGGATTTGGGGTGCCAGGCTTGCCCAAGTCCACTAACTCTTCTCCGTCAAATTCTTCGACGAGAACTCGTAACACTGCTCCACTATCGAGGCGATGACGACTAATTGCCGGCCTTAGCGGATTGGGAATATGGAGTGACGGCGAGCAGGAGAGTTGGAAATTTTCATCACTCCATTAAGTCCAATATCCCGATACTCCAAATCTTTCGCGACATCCTAATTTTGTTCAGGATGACCGTCCCATCGATACGGTCATTTCAATATTTCCTTCGCGCGTGGAATCAGCTTGGGGTCGAGATTAAAAACCTCTCTCACGTTTTTCTCCAGCTCAGCGCCGTCGAGTGGGTTGATGTCGAGTTTCGCCTTGCCGGCATCCGCGAGAAATTCGGGGTCTTTCACGGTGTCGATGAAGGCTTTGCGCAAGATCTGCACGCGGTCTTTCGGGGTGCCGGGAGGTAAGACGTAAGGCCGCGCCGTCGGGCCGACACTATGGACCAAAGCGCGCACAAGTTTTTGCCCTTCTTCGGTCTTGGCGTAATTGATCGCCAGCGGTATCTTCGGTTGGTCCGGGTGCTGTTTAGCGACGTTTTGCAAAACGACGATCGCTTCTCCTGAGGAAATCTCCTTGCTCCAGGTGGCCTTGAATGATTCCCACGAATTGCAGACGCCGAGAATTTCTTGACTGTTAAACGCCAGCCGAACGTCGGCAGTGCCTTTATAACCTGAGACCAACTGAAACGGCAGGCCGATCGCAGCGCCTAGAACCTTTGGAATATCGTCGGTAGCAGAACCGACACCAACGCCGCCCAGCTTAACCACGGTTTTCGACGACAGCCATTGATCGATGCTGGTGATGCCGGTGCTCTTGTGCACGGCGAGCATATAGTTGTCCTGCGCTGGTACTCCCATGTATTCAAATTTGCGCGCGTCGAACTCTATACCCGGCTTGCCGAGTAGTTGCTGGAGGAAAAGACCTCCAATAAAATGACCGATCGTCAAGCCATCCGGCTTGGCGATTTTATACATGTAGTTCGCCGAGATCAGAAATCCCGCGCCGGGCATGTTGTCGACGACAATGGCCGGGTTGCCGGGTATGTGTTTGCCCATGTGCCGGGCGATGGCGCGAGAATAGGTGTCGTAACCGCCCCCGGCTGAAGCACCGACGATAATCCTGACGGTCTTGCCCTTAAAGAAGCCGTCCTGCGCAGACACGGAGGCCGCCCATAGGCCGAGAACCAGAAACACAAGTGCCGATATCTTTGATCCGGCGTGTGGCATGTTTTCTCCTTAATACTGAATGCCAAACTTCATAGCATTAGACGGCCTATTTTAGAATCTCTTTCAGTTGGCTCACCAGCGTCGCATCCATCTTGAGTAATTGTAAAACGATTTTTTCGATCTCTTCGCCGGTCAATGGATCAGTATCGAGACGCGATTTCTTCGCATCCGCCATGAACTCAGGATCCTTGAGAGTTTCGACGAATGCCGTGCGTAATAGCTGCACACGATCCTTCGGGGTCCCGGGCGCCAAAGCGTAAGGCCTGGTAATCGCGGCGGGGTCGTGGCCGCCGAACTTGAGCAGGAGTTTGCCGTTTTCATTGGGCGCGTAGTCGATCGCATTTGCCACTTTGGCTAACTCGGGATGCGGTTTCGCATTGACCTGCAGGGCGATGAAAACATTGCCCGAGTCGAGTCCCTGACGCCATATCGACTTTATCGACTCCCACTGCCAGCAACCGCCCGCCACTTCGCCCGCCTCGGCGGCGAGGCGAACTTCAGCCGTGCCTTTGTAACCGGCGACGAGCTGAATCGGCAGCTTGAGCGACGCGATCAGCAGCTTCGCGGTGTTATACGTCGTATCGCCCGGCGCGACGCCGCCGAGCTTCACCGGTGTCTTGGCGTTTCTCAAGGCGTCGAATGTCGTGATGCCGCTCGCTTTGGTAAACGCGCAGGCAACGTTATCCTGAGTCGGGATGCCGATGTATTCAAACCTACGGGCGTCGAACTCGATGCCTGGTTTGCCGATCACCTGATTGATCACTTGATTGCCATGAAAGTTGAGAATCGTCAGTCCGTCGGGTTTCGCTACCTTATATACATGATTGGCGGCAACCAGGCTGGCGGCGCCGGTCATGTTCTCGACGACGATAGACGGATTGCCTGGAATGTGCCTGCCCAAATGGCGCGCGATCAGGCGTGAATAGGTGTCGAAGCCGCCGCCGGCTGAGAAGCCAACGATGAGCTTGATCGACTTACCTTCATAGAACTGCGCGGCTTGGGCCGATAGAACCAACGTCAGGGTCCAGGCCACGCCCAGTAATAGTCTTACAAAATTCGTGGATATCAAATCTGTCTTCGGTCCCTTCGGGGTTTTTTCTCGCAGGCAATTAACTATGAAAATTTTGCGAGTGTCAACGGTCGTGCACCATTTCCGCGCGCAATTCCGCCTCCCAAGCGCGGCTGCCTCCAGGTATCCACTCGCAGCGAAGGTCGCGAATCTCACCGGATGGCGTGCAGCGCGGCAATTCCGCCAACACTCTGGCAAGAACGGTTTCATTCCGTGGCCGGTCATGGGGCGGGCCGAAAGTGCGACCCACGGGGTGGTCGACAAAAACCGCGCGCGGAGGGGTGACTTTACTCATGATGTCGAGTGCCGTGCCAATCACCAACGTGGGAATGCCTTGGCCTTCGATAACGTGAGCGATGAGACCGACGGTCTCGTGGCAAAAGGGTCAATAGGGGACGAGGAGGGCGAGATCGACTTCGGCCTGCATTAGCTCTTGGGCAAGGGCAGGGGCGAGATCATTCTCGATCTCACGGTGCCGCCGCACGCCGCCCATGAAGGACAAGTGAAAGGGTGAGAGCATTCCGACGATTCGTTGGTCAACCAACTCTGCCAACGCCGTGCGCGGGAACACAATCTCAGGATCCTCTTTCGGAACTCTGCCGATCCCTGAATGGTGATCGACGACAATCACGCCGGCCCCTGGATCCGACGCTACACGTCGGTAACTCAGATCTTCGCGTGGGATGAATGGCTCCTGGTTCGCCAGCCGCAGCGCCGCGCTGCTCAGCAGGGCGACGCGCGATTCGCTAAGCGGTTTTTTAAGCGAGCACCACATTGGTTTCGACGGTGATGCCAATTCGCGCGGCGGCTTGGGCGCCGAGTTCTGCGCCATAATCGGAAGGTAGTCAAACGGCATGCCGATTTTTCCTCCGTCGCGGAAACACCTACTGTACTCCCTCGCGGTAATCAAGCCACGCGGCCAGCGAGAGTGAATTATCATTCTTAATATGGTAAGCAATTGCCCTCATGGTCGATGTCGCAGCGAATTACCGAAACATTGTCGATCATATACGCGAAGCTGCGGCGAAAACAGGGCGCGATGGGAGTGAAATCAAACTGCTCGCGGCGGCGAAATCGCAGAGCATTGACGCCCTGCGCATGGCCGTCGCGGCCGGGGTGACCCTGGTCGGCGAGAATTATGTTCAGGAGGCGAAGGAAAAGAAAAAGCAAATTACCGCCCGGGTCGAGTGGCACATGATCGGCCGCTTGCAGCGCAACAAAGCCAAAATGGCCGTAGAGATCTTCGACATGATCGAATCGCTGGACAATGTTGCATTGGCGCGCGAGCTCGATAAGGAAGGACGTAGGCGCGGAAAGAACATTCGCGCTCTTGTCGAAGTCAATCTCGGCGGGGAAGAAAGCAAGAGCGGCATCGACCGAAACGGCGTTGCAAGGCTGCTCGAGGAGATCGCCAAGCTGTCAAACTTGCGCATCGAGGGGTTGATGACGGTGCCGCCCTTTCGAGACGATCCCGAAAAGGTGCGGCCTTATTTTCGCAAGCTCCGGGAGCTGCGCGAAGAGCTAAACGAGTCGCGATATTTGAATGTGGATCTGCAAGAATTGTCCATGGGTATGACACACGATTACGCCGTCGCCGTCGAAGAGGGCGCGACGATCGTGCGCATTGGCACGGCGCTTTTTGGCCCTAGAAACGCGTGACCTGATGTTTATTCTCGCGAACCTGCTGGTCGCCGTAGCACAAGTGCTCGACTATGTCTTGTGGGCCTATATTTGGATTTTGATCGGCCGGTTCATTATTTCCTTCGTCGATGTCGACAATAACAATCCGATCGTCCGGTTCCTCTACGGGGCGACGGAGCCCGTGCTGGAGCGAGTGCGCCAGAGGTTGCCAGTTTTGGCCGGGGGCTTCGATTTTTCGCCGGTCGTGGTGTGGATCGCTATCGTTTTTTTGCAGCGCTTTTTGGTTCGTTCGCTCTATGAGTTGGCGCAGGCGTTAAAATAAGGCCGGAGGGTATTCGCATGAAGTCTCTGTACGCCGCTGATATTCGCGACAATCAGTTGGTGGACGCTCTGTTTCTGGTTGCGTCGAAGAATCATGGCGTCACTAAAGGCGGGAGCAGTTATTTAACGCTCAAGCTGATCGACCGCAGCGGCGAGATCGAAGCTCGGGTGTGGGACCGTGCCGATGACCTGGGCCGGGGATTTGACAAGAATGATTTTGTCCGCGTGCGCGGCCAAGCGACGCTGTATCAAGGAAAAATGCAAATACGGGTACAGGATGTTATGCGCGTCGATGAAGCTAAAGTCGCGCCGGAAGATTTTTTGCCGAAGAGCGTCTTCGATCCGGAAACCATGCTGGAAGAGCTTCAAACGATTCTCCGCGGCATCAAAAATCCGCATCTCCTCGCGCTCGCAGAAGCCTGCTTTGCCGACGCGGACTTGATGCATCTACTGAAGCACGCGCCCGGCGCCAAAACGATTCACCATCCTTACTTGAGCGGGTTGCTGGAGCATACTCTGTCTTTGCTGAAGCTCATTCACAAAGTCGTAGAGAACTATCGCGATATCGACGTCGACATCCTACTCATCGGCGGTTTTCTCCACGACATCGGCAAGGTTTATGAGTTTTCCTTTGACCGAGCGGTGGAATACACCGATGCCGGTCAGCTTCTGGGTCACCTGGTCATGGAAGTCGAGTTGGTGAACCAAAAGATCGCAACGATTCCGGACTTCCCGGAAGAATTGGCAATGCTGGTTAAGCACATGCTGGTCAGCCATCATGGCGCCTACGAGTTCGGTTCGCCAAAGTTGCCGCAGACGGTGGAAGCCGTAATTCTACATTCGCTGGACGACCTCGACGGCAAAATTCAAGCGATTCAAAATCTGCCGGAAAAAGAGCCCGGGTCAAAATGGACCGCATTCCATCGCGCCTACGGCCGGAGCTTTTATCGAGCCACTGCGGGTCGAGATGAGGATAATCAGTGAGCCGCGAAACGAGCGTTTCGAAGGGGGTGAAACATGAAAATATTTCTTGCCGGTAACTGGGTCGAAAAGCCGAAAAAAATCGAAGTGACCAACCCGTTCGATAATTCGGTGATCGATACTGTGCCGCGCGCCGACGCCCAAGACTTGGAGAAAGCGCTCGCCTACGCCGAGCGCGGCGCCAAGGTCATGGCCAAACTCTCGAGCTATGAGCGTTGGAAGATATTGCGCAAAGCGGCGGACATGATGGCGGCCCGCAACGAGGAATTGGGTCAGCTTATTTCTAAAGAAGAAGGAAAAATCATCGCCGAAGGCCGCGGCGAGGCGAACCGCGCGGTCGAGACCATCATGGGCTCGGCGGAAGAAGCCAAGCGTTTGTACGGCGAAACCGTGCCGTTGGATGCCGATCCGACCGGCGCGAAAAAATTTGGTTTCACCCTGCGCATCCCTTGCGGCGTGGTGGCGGCGATCGCGCCGTTCAATTTTCCATTGAACCTAGTCGCCCATAAGGTAGGACCCGGCACTGGCTGCCGGCAATTCCGTTATCATAAAGCCGGCTTCGGATACGCCGTTGTCGGCGCTGAAGCTGACGGAGATTTTACTCGAAGCCGGTCTGCCTGCCGAAGGCATCCAATGCCTTACCGGCTCGGGGGGCGAGATCGGTGATGCGTTGGTCGCCGACCGGCGCGTGCGCAAGGTCACATTTACCGGCAGCCGGGAGATCGGCGAGCGCATTTGTCGTACGGCGGGAATTAAAAAAGTAACCATGGAGCTCGGTTCGAATAGTCCGGTGATCGTCATGCCCGACGCGGACTTGGACAAAGTTTCGACCGTCTTGGCGATGACCGGATACGGCAATGCCGGCCAAACTTGTATATCGACACAACGGGTTTTGGCGGCAAAAAAGGTTTACGGCGATCTGTTGAGCTCGATGAAACCAAAGGTCGAAGCCCTAACCACAGGTAATCAGCTTGACGAAAAATCCAAAGTCGGACCGATGGTAAAAGAGAGTGAAGCGATTCGAGTCGACAATTGGATCAGCGAAGCCGTCAGCGGTGGCGCGCGCCTGGTCGCCGGCGGCGGCAGACGCGGCGCGATTTATCTGCCGGCGGTGGTGGCGGATGTGCACCCGGACATGCGCATCTCGCGCGACGAATTATTCGGGCCGGCGGTGGCGATGACGCCCTTTGAGACGATCGAAGAAGCGATCGCGCTGGCGAACGATAGCGTTTACGGTCTTTCCGCCGGCATTTTCACCGACAATGTCGAATGGGCGATGAAGTTCGCGCGCGAGGCGGAAGCCGGCAATCTGCACGTCAACTGGGGATCGCAATGGCGCGTCGATTTGATGCCCTATGGCGGTCTCAAAGATTCCGGCTTCGGCAAAGAGGGGCCGAAGTATGCCGTGCAGGAGATGAGCGAATTGAAGATGGTGGTATTTCATTTGAATAGCTAAGAAGCGACCAGAAATCGGCAATACTAAAAAAAGCAACGGTAAAAGGGCAAAATTAAACCGAGATAGACGGTTTGAGCGATTTGAACGGCTTGAACAGTTAGAACGGAAGATCGGACTAAGAATGAGATCAGACGGACGACAAGCGACACAGTTGCGACCGCTGAAGATTACGCCGAGCTATATCAAGACGGCCGAAGGCTCGGTATTGATTGAAATGGGTGATACCAAAGTTATTTGCACAGCGAAGCTCGAAGAGCGCGTGCCGCCGTTTCTGCGCAACAGCGGCAAGGGCTGGATCACCGCCGAATACGGCATGCTGCCGGGTTCGTCACAACAACGCGTCGGTCGCGAGTCCTCGCGCGGCAGAGTGGGCGGTCGCACGCACGAGATACAACGGCTCATTGGTCGGAGCTTGCGTGCAATTGCCGATCTGAAAAGCCTGGGTGAGCGCACGATATGGGTTGATTGCGATGTGATCCAAGCCGACGGCGGAACGAGAACGGCGTCGATCACCGGCGCTTATGTCGCCCTGGTGGAAGCCGTGCGCGGCTGGCTCGGCCGTGGCTTCATCAGCGCCGACCCGATCAAGGATTCCGTCGCCGCAGTGAGCATCGGGGTCATCGACGGCAAGATTCATCTGGATCTTTGTTATGAGGAAGATAGCCGGGCAGACGTCGACATGAACTTCGTCATGACCGGCGCCGGGAAATTCATTGAAGTACAGGGGACCGCGGAAAGCTCTCCATTCACAAAAAAGCAGCTGGAGCGCATGACCGAGATTGCCCAGCAGGGGATCAAAGAGCTGCTAAAAGCGCAAAAGAGAGTAATAGCGTCTCTCGCCTGATTCGATGCGAAAATGATCGACCTTCTGGTCGCGACGACCAATGCGGGCAAATTTGCAGAGGTGCGAGCCTTCTTAAGCAAGCTTCCGCTGCGCATTGTTCCCCTGAGCGATCTGCGCGATCCACCCGCGGTCGTTGAAGACGGCGCGACCTTTGAAGCGAACGCGCTAAAAAAAGCGCGGATTCTGGCGGAGCATTCGGGTCTGCTGACGCTGGCCGATGACTCGGGTTTGGAAGTCGATGCTTTGAACGGCGCGCCGGGGATCTATTCGGCCCGGTATGCGGGTGAAAATGGCAACGACGAGAAGAATAATGAAAAACTTCTGCGTGAACTGGAGGCCATTCCAGAGGAGCAGCGGACGGCGCGTTTTGTCTGCGCTCTGGCGTTGTGCGCGCCTAAATCTCACTGCAAAAGAGTATGGACCGTGCGTGAATCTTGCGAAGGGCGCATCGCATTTGCGCTAAAAGGCTCCCATGGATTCGGTTACGATCCGCTGTTTTTCTATCCGCCCTTCGGCAGGACCTTCGGCGAGATCGAGCGCGAAGTTAAGGCGAATGTGAGTCATCGCGGCAGGGCGCTCAAGAAAGTTGCCGAGATCATGCCATCGCTAGTCGATTTGGCCGTAACACCTTGATTTCACGAAGTCTCTGTGTAGAATGACCCCTGGTCAATTGACGGGGCGTAGCGCAGCCTGGTAGCGCACCTGCCTTGGGCGCAGGGGGTCGGAAGTTCGAATCTTCTCGCCCCGACCAAAAAACAGTACTGAGTTGTGAGTGTTGAGTATTGAGAAAATGCGGAGCGGAAAGGTGTCGCTCAATACTCAGCAACCGTGATGATGTTCGGCGCCAGTAGCTCAGTTGGATAGAGCAACGGCCTTCTAAGCCGTAGGTCAGGGGTTCGAATCCCTTCTGGCGCGCCAGAATCGCTTGTTTGCGGTGAGTGTAGCTCAACTGGTTAGAGCACTGGGTTGTGGTCCCAGGGGTTGAGGGTTCAAGTCCCTTCACTCACCCCAGTTTGAAAATACAAAGGATGAAGGATGACTTTCCGTTTTATCCCTTTGCCTTCCGCCTTCGTCCCTTTCTTTGTGTCGGGCCGCTAGCTCAGTTGGTAGAGCAGCTGACTCTTAATCAGCGGGTCCGGAGTTCGAGTCTCCGGCGGCCCACCATTTCCTCCCTTCGCTGCGAAATTTTGAAACCCGCACGCTTTCATGCCTCGACTTGGCAATGAGCTTTGTTGTTAAAGCAGGGGCGTGATGAGATAATCGTCTTAGGAGTTTTAAGATACTTATCAACGCTGTGATCGGAAGTGGTTCAAAAGCAGATGGCTGGCGAGGACAATTTCACGTACACGATGTACCTGGAGGTTTATCTCCATGCAGCCGTGGTGCGCGGCGTGCTCGCGACGAATCAAGATCGATTGAGCAATTATTTGTTTGTCCGGCAAGGCGACACGGTATTCTCTCTCAAGGATGCCACTCTAGAGCAATATAACCGAAAACCTGTATCGGTCGGCGCCGATGAGTATCTGATCTATATGCACGAAGTATTTCTGATCGCCGACTTAAGCTCAGAAGCACGGATGCAGCGGTCGGGAATAGACCATTTGTACGTTAAAAAGGATCCGAGCAGAGCGTTGTTCAGCGTCGGACCATACTTGCTGCAAGGAAGCGTTCATTTGTTGCCCGGAAGCGCGCTTCACGAGTTACTCATGGAGAAGAGCCAGTTTTTTCCAGTGACTGATGCGACACTGGTGGACCGACCGGTTGTTGGGCCGCGAACCTATTTGATCAATCGTGACCGGATCGGCTTTATGACCGCGATCGGCGACGGTCTCGTTGAATTATAGGCGTGTCGATGTCCATGCCCATCCCTACCGAAATTAACCATATTAGAGCGCGCGGCGTTGTACGTATGACCTGGGACGACGGGCATGTGGGCGAATATGCCGAAGCGTATCTCCGCGGTCACTGCCCCTGCGCGCTTTGTCAGGGACACGGCGCTCAGCGGCGATTTATTGATGTTCCCGATGCGAAGTTGGGGGCGATCAGTCCAGTCGGGAATTATGCCATCGAAATGCGCTGGAATGACGGTCACAGTACGGGTATTTACACGTACGATTATTTAAGAACCCTCTGCCCTTGCAGCCAGTGCCAGATGAAGTGATAGAAAGGCATTTGACACCGGCCTTTTTGAAATTTTTCATCATTGGTGCTGTTGTCAAATCATGAACGTGTGAGTGCGACAGGACAATGTCTCCGCGATCATCCTCGCGGGCGGCAACTCCAAAATTCCTTCCTACAGTTCGACGGCGAGCCGTTGATCTCTCACATGGCGCGGAAGTTAACGTAGGACTTTGATGAAGTCGTCGTCGTGACCGCGCCGGGATTTAGATTCCCGGGCTTACCCGTCATAGTCGTACGCGACGAGCCGCCCTTTCAAGGGCCGGCCAGTGGCATCGTCCACGGTTTGCAAGCTGCGGACGGAGATTTGTTTTGTAAGTTTCTCCGACGCACCGTTTTCTAAGCACTGAGCTAGTGCGGTTTGTCATCGCCAGGCTCGGCGACGCGGAGGTTGCCGTACCGTTTTGGCAGGGCTGGCTCCGACCTCTCATGCCGTCTACCGAAAGTCAGTAGTGGCGCTGTTGAAGCGATAACTTGAAGAAGGAAAACTTAGGCCGACATTTTTGTACGGAGGCTGCGACTCGAATTGTTGCCGAAGAAGAAACGCACGCCATTGATCCGGGAGGGTTAAGCTCTGTCAATCTCAATTCTCTTGACGACTATCATCGCGGGTTGCAACGCTGGCGGTTATCCTGATCTCCGCCCAGAGCTCAGCGCTGATTCTTCGGCTCCGATTTGGCGGGCGATGTTGTTCCAGATATTCGCTCTGCCAGTAATTCCGTGCAGCTAAACTATTCACGCAGAGTCCCGAATTGAAAAACGCCGGCGCAAACGGCGCTATTCGCACGCGGTATAACACTGAGATCTGAATCCTGGGTTCAACGGCGCTTGACATACCGACAGGTTATTTTTACTCTGCAATTCGAGTCAGAATGCGAATGGTGAGTTCATTGTCGAATCCGGTTTTCGCGAGAGTGGCGGAACTGGCAGACGCACTAGACTTAGGATCTAGCGGGTAACCGTGGGGGTTCGAGTCCCCCCTCTCGCACCATCGGTTATTTGCGAATTAGTTTTTGAAGGCATCTGGAAAGAAAGGTTGGTACAGGGACGCCGTGGCGATCATACATTGGTTGAAATCGACTTTTCGCCACACGCGAAGAGTCTCATAAGAATTCACCATGAAAATTGATATTGATGAATTGAGTCCCGTCCAGCGAAAAGTCCGAGTCGAACTTCCCGCCGAAACCGTCGCCGGTGAGTTTTCACGCGCGTATAAGAATCTTGGTCAGCGCGTTCGCGTCAAGGGTTTTCGCAGTGGAAAGATTCCCCGGAGCGTCTTGCAGGGAATCTATGGCGATGAGGTTAAAGGCGAAGTCAGATCTCATCTTGTGGAGGAATCCTTAGAGGAAATCGTAAAGGAACGCGGCTTGCAGATCGTTTCTCGGCCGGAGGTGGAAACAGCCGAGTTTAATGAAAGCGGCCCTTTTTCTTTTTCTGCAGTTTTTGAAGTGAAGCCCGACTTCGAAGTCAAAGACTACCTGGGTATGGAAGTCGAGAAGGTAAAAATCACGATCACGGAACCTCAAGTCGAGGACGCGCTGCGTCGGTTGCAGGAGGGACATGCTCGTCTGGAGCCGGTCGAAGGCCGTGAAGTGGTCCAGCAGGGCGATTTTGTTTTGTTGGATTTCGAGGGCACCATCACCGGGAAACCGTTTTCGGGCAGCAAGGGGGAGAATTATGCGCTCGAAGTCGGCTCCGGGCATGCGTTACCCCAATTCGAAGATGCCGTTGCCGGGCTAACGTTGGGCGAGCGTCAAACCGTGACGGTAAATTACCCCGAAAATTATCCGAATAAAGAAATCGCCAGCAAGGCGGTGGATTTTTCCCTCATCGTACGCGAAATTAAGCAAAAGGTGTTGCCCACGCTTGATGATGAATTCGCCAAAGACCATGGGGAATGCGCTACCCTCGAAGAGTTGAAAACGCGCATTCGTGGGCGATTGGAAGAGGAACTCGGACAATACCAAAACGAAGAGCTTAAAGAAAAGCTGGTCGGCCGGTTGATCGAAGCGCACTCGTTCACAATTCCGCCCTCGATGGTGGAGCGGCAAACAAGATACTTGATGGAGCGCTACCAAAATCAGATCGCCGCGCAACGCGACTCGGGCGCCGGCGCGCCGGCGCCGTTGGAGGAGGTGAGAAAAAACATCGAGGCCAGAGCCACGCGCCAAGTCCATGCGACGCTGCTCGTAGAAAAGATTGCCCAGCTCGAACAGATCGAGATCACGGATAAGGACGTACAGGATCGGGTGGACAGCCTCGCGCGCGCGGCGGGGGACCGCGCCAAAAACGTGCGCGAGTTCTACTCGCGAGCTGACGCTCGCGATGATTTGCGGTCGCAAATGGTATTCGATCGCACCCTGGGATCTTTGCTCGAACGCGCGACGATCAAAGAAGTCGATCCGCCTATTTCTAAGGTTGATGAGCAGGCTGAAAAAAGATAGAATGCTGACTGTGGATAAGGGGTTTAGCTACATATGAACTTCATCCCCATTGTCGTTGAGCAAACAGGCCGTGGTGAACGCGCTTATGACATTTATTCCCGTCTCCTTAAAGATCGAATCGTTTTTCTCGGTACCGTCGTAACTGACGAAGTCGCCAACGTTATTACTGCACAACTGCTCTTTCTTGAATCGGAAGATCCCGAACGCGATATTTTCTTCTACATTAATAGTCCCGGTGGTTCGGTGACGGCAGGATTAGCGATCTACGACACCATGCAATACATTCGGCCACAGATTTCAACGGTATGTGTTGGACAAGCTGCCAGTATGGCCGCAGTTTTGTTAGCGGCTGGCACGAAGGCAAAGCGTTTCGCCTTGCCTCATTCGCGCATTATGATCCATCAGCCTTTGGGCGGGTTCCAAGGACAGGCCGCTGATGTGGATATTCAAGCTCGTGAAATTCTCCGTATGCGCGAGGAATTGAACAATATATTAATGAAGCACACGGGACAGAGTCTGAAAAAAATTGAAAAGGACACCGATCGCGATATGTTTATGACGGGCAAACAGGCGCAAGAGTATGGCCTGGTTGACGAGGTAATCGCGACTCGGCCCGAAGGACTCATAAAAAAGTAGCCGTAAGTTTAACCGGGGGTTCTATGGCGAAGCATGGTGAACACGGGTCGGGAAATCTTGTCTGCTCTTTCTGCGGAAAGAGCCAAGATGAGGTCCGCAAGCTAATTGCCGGTCCGACTGTTTACATCTGCGACGAATGCATTGATCTGTGTAACGACATTATTGCCGAGGAATGCGATCACGACGAAAATATCAGTTCTTCTTCAAACGTGCCGAAACCCGCTGAAATCAAACGGGTGCTCGACCAGTACGTGATAGGCCAGGAGCGGGCTAAGAAGATTCTCGCTGTGGCCGTCCATAACCACTATAAGAGAATTGATAGTCAGTTAGTGACCGGTGACGTCGAGTTACAGAAAAGCAACATCCTTTTGCTCGGTCCAACCGGATCGGGAAAGACTCTTTTAGCGCAAACGCTTGCCCGGTTTCTGCAGGTTCCCTTCACGATCGCAGATGCGACGAGTTTGACCGAGGCAGGTTATGTGGGAGAAGACGTTGAGAATATAATTCTCAACCTGCTTCAAGCCGCCGACTACGACGTCGAAAAGGCGCAACGCGGCATCGTCTATATAGATGAGATCGATAAAATCTCGCGCAAGTCGGATAATCCGTCGATCACTCGGGACGTGTCTGGGGAAGGCGTACAGCAAGCATTGCTAAAGATTATCGAGGGAACCATGGCGAGCGTCCCGCCGAAGGGCGGGCGCAAACATCCCCAACAAGAGTTTCTTCAGGTGGATACCACCAATATTCTTTTTATATGCGGTGGCGCATTTGTGGGTTTAGATGACATTATCCGTAAACGCACCGGCCGCAAGCGCATGGGATTCGGTGGCCATTTGGAAGACAAAGACGGTCGGCGCTCAACCGATCTATTGCACGATGTGCAAACCGAAGACCTATTGAAGTTTGGACTCATCCCGGAGTTTATCGGCCGCCTACCGGTGATAGCCACCTTGGACGAGCTGGATGAATCCGCGTTGGTACGAATTTTGAAAGAACCAAGAAACGCTTTAACCAAACAATACTCGAAGCTATTTGAAATGGAGTCCGTCCATCTAAAGTTTACGGAAGAGGCGTTGCGAGCGATCGCTCGCAACGCGACGAAAAGGAAATCGGGTGCGCGGGGACTGCGAGCGATCATGGAAAATATCATGTTGGAAATCATGTACGACATGCCCTCCCAGCCAAACATCAAAGAAGTGGTTATTTCGGAGGACGTCGTGGAAAGACATGAACCTCCGATCGTCGTATACACCAAGGCTGCAGAGAGCGCTTAGGAGGGTTAAATGCTATTTCGAAACGAAAAAGACAAAAAAGATGACAAAGAACAAGCCGGTGGACCCGCGCGGGTTCCGTTGCTTCCCCTAAGGGACATCATTGTATTTCCGCATATGGTTGTTCCGCTTTTTGTCGGCCGACAGCGATCCATCAAGGCGCTGGAGGAAGCGACCCAAAAGCAAAGCCTAATTTTTCTGTCCTCGCAGAAGGACGCTAAAACCAATGATCCGAGTGAAGAAGATATTTACAAAATCGGAACTTTGGGATCCGTGGTCCAAATGCTCAAGCTTCCCGACGGCACCGTCAAAGTGTTAATAGAGGGTAAAAAGCGGGCAAAAGTCACACGATTCGTTTCAAATCCGGAATTTTTTTTAGTGGATGTGGAGGATGCTCCGGAGCTCGTCGAACGGAATACCGAGGTCGACGCGCTGGTTCGGGAAGTTCACACCACGTTTGAGAATTACGTCAAACTTAAGAAAAAAATTCCGCCCGAAATGGTCATGTCAGTGTCGTCGATTGACGACCCGGGAAGGTTGGCGGACACGATCGTCGCGCATCTCGGTATTAAACTCGAAGATCGGCAGAATCTTCTCGAAACCTTCAATGCGGCTGAACGTCTGGAAAAGGTGCTCGGTCATATGCGCGCCGAAATTGAAATTCTTGAGGTTGAGCGGCGAATTCGTTCCCGCGTGAAGAAGCAGATGGAGCGCTCGCAGAAGGAATACTATTTAAATGAACAAATGAGAGCGATCCAGAAAGAGTTGGGCGAGAAGGATGAGTTTAAGAACGAAGTTCAGGAAATTGAAGAAAAACTAAAGCAGAAGAAGCTCTCCGCTGAGGCCAAGGACAAGGTAGAAAAAGAGCTCAAAAAACTCAAAATGATGTCGCCGATGTCGGCCGAAGCAACCGTCGTGCGTAATTATATAGATTGGATACTTAGCCTGCCGTGGAACGAGTTTACTGATGACAAACTCGATATCAACGAGGCAGAGCGTGTGCTGGAAGAGGACCATTTTGGATTGGAGAAAGTAAAGGAGCGTATTCTTGAATACCTTGCTGTCCAGAGCCTAGTTGGAAAAATTAAAGGCCCGATTCTCTGTCTCGTCGGCCCTCCGGGAGTCGGTAAGACGTCGTTAGGCCGGTCGATTGCGCGCGCGACGGGACGCAAGTTTGTCAGAGTGTCGCTCGGCGGGGTCCGTGACGAGGCTGAAATTCGCGGCCACCGGCGCACCTATATCGGTGCGTTGCCGGGAAAAATCGTTCAGTCGATGAAAAAGGCCGGTTCGAGCAATCCGGTATTCTTGATGGACGAAATCGACAAGATGTCGACCGATTTTCGCGGTGATCCATCGTCCGCGCTCCTCGAGGTGTTAGATCCTGAGCAAAACACTTCGTTTAACGATCATTATCTTGATCTCGACTACGATCTGTCAAAGGTCATGTTTATTACGACGGCGAATACGCTGGATCGGATTCCCCGTCCGTTACAAGATCGGATGGAGATCATCCGTATCGCCGGTTACACCGAGCTCGAAAAGCTTAGTATCGCGAAAAAATATCTTGTTGAAAAACAAAAGGAGTCAAATGGGCTCACAACGGAGAATCTGGCGTTCACCGACAACGCCATCCTTGGTGTGATTCGTCACTATACAAAGGAAGCGGGTGTTCGCAATCTTGAGCGGGAGATCGCTTCAATTTGTCGCAAGGTCGCTGTGGAAGTCGTGCGCAAGGATCGTAATGCGCACATGCAGGTCGGCTCGAAAAGTCTGCACAAGTACCTCGGTCCGGTCAAGTTTCGCTACGGCAAAGCGGAGAATGAGGTCAAAGTCGGTGTTACGACCGGATTGGCTTGGACCGAACTCGGCGGCGAACTCCTGGCCACTGAGGTCACAATCATGCCGGGCAAAGGCCAGCTGATTATCACTGGGAAACTTGGCGATGTCATGCAAGAGTCGGCGCAAGCAGCGATGAGTTACGTGCGCTCGCGCGGCGGCGAATTGGGCTTGGAAAAGGATTTCTATCAGAAGCTCGACGTGCATATTCATGTGCCCGAGGGCGCGATTCCAAAAGACGGCCCCTCCGCCGGGATCACTATGGCGACTTCGTTGGTTTCAGCATTGATGAAAATCCCCGTGCATAACGATTTAGCAATGACCGGGGAAATCACGTTAAGAGGAACCGTGTTGCCGATCGGTGGACTGAAGGAAAAGATTTTGGCAGCTCACCGGGCGGGAATTAAGAAGGTCTTGATTCCAGCCGAAAATGAAAAGGACATCGAAGAAATCCCGGCAACCGTACTCAAGACCGTTGAGCTGGAGCTGGTATCGCATATGGATCAAGTTCTGAAAAAGGCTCTGGTGATCAATGATCCCGATAGCTTGTTCAGAAGGATCCCTGTTGAAACTCAAGCCAAGGATGAGCCCCCGTCCTACGCAGAAAAAGTCGACGACGCCCCTGCTCCGGAAATTTTGCCGCAGTGAATCCTTGATTTATTGACAGCGATGCCGGGTGGTTTGACACCCGGCATCGCTGCTGTTATAAAACCGCTTTGCGCTGTTGACCCGAATGTCAGTAGGGACGTAGCGCGTTTTTTTCATGGATGCGTTGCATTTTTTCTGGATGTCGGAGCGGCGCATGATTAGGTCGCGTTAATCGTAGTAAGGAATCCTCGGCTGCCTCAAGGCGGTGTCGATAGCGGAGGGCGGTTAGCTCAGCGGGAGAGCATCGGCCTTACAAGCCGGGGGTCACAGGTTCAAATCCTGTACCGCCCACCAAAGGGTGATCATGAAGCTAAATGTCGGGGTCGTAGTTCAGCTGGTTAGAACGCCGGCCTGTCACGCCGGAGGTCGCGAGTTCGAGTCTCGTCGGCCCCGCCACTACCGCTTGTGAATGCGGTTCGAAAATTTGATCTTCTGGAGTTTACCGTATGAATAGGAAAGAGGCTCTGTCCCAGCGGCGCTGGTACATTGTTGACGCTCAGGGAAAAATCCTTGGGCGGATGGCGACTGAGATTGCCAAGGTCCTCCGCGGTAAACATAAGCCCATTTTCACGCCGAATCAGGATGCCGGAGACTTCGTAATCGTCGTCAATGCACGGGGGGTGAAATTGACAGGTGCCAAACTCGCTAAGAAGGTTTACTATCGGCATACTGAATTTCCCGGCGGTATCAGGGAGAGAACTGCGGCGCAAATGCTGGAAGAAAAACCTGAGGATCTGGTTAGGCTTGCCGTGAAAGGAATGTTGCCGAAAAACCGTTTGAGCCGGAAATTGGTGACCAAGCTGAAGATTTATGCGGGGTCCGAACACCCGCACGATGCACAAAAACCACAACCTCTGGCAATCGTAGCATAGGAGTACTATAGCGATGGCGGAAAAAGTCTTTACAGCGACCGGGCGCAGAAAGACCTCTGTTGCACGGGTGTTCTTGAAACCTGGCAAAGGCAATATCAAGATCAATGAAAGGTCGTTGCAGGAGTATTTCGGCCGCGAAACGGCTCGCATGATTGTGCTCCAGCCCTTCGACGTGACGCAAACTGGAGGAAGTTTCGACATCGACGTGAACGTCGTCGGTGGCGGAATCTCAGGGCAAGCGGGGGCGATTCGCCACGGGATTACTCGAGCCCTAATGCAAGTCAATGCTGATCTCCGTTCGCCGCTAAAAAAAGCTGGCTTTGTTACCCGCGATCCGCGCGCCGTGGAGCGCAAGAAGTATGGTCGCCATAAAGCGCGCAAACGGCCACAATACTCAAAACGGTAAGAATTCAGATCGTTACTTCTTGCCGTAGCTAAAATTTAACCTGTTTCGGCTCACGCTCGAACCCCCACTGCTAGATTTTCCAAAAAGATTCCAGGGAAGTCTGGGTCGACGTACAAGCAAAAATATCACCGCGCATTCCGTAGTGCTTTTCACTCCTCCGCCGTGAAAAAAAACAGACCAATCAGTGCAAATATCGCGTTAGGTGTCCAAGCAGATATCCATGATGGCATCGCGCCGCTATGGCCGAGGGACACGCAAAAAGCGGTTAAAACCCAGTATCCAAAGCCTATGATCATGGCGAGTCCGAAGCTAAGTGAAAGACCGCCGCTCAGTTGCCTTTTAAGTGCGAAGGGAATCGCGAGCAGAACCATCAACGGCGAGATAAACGGAAGTGCCAACTTCGTCTGGAGATCGACTTCATAGTAAGTGGTATCAATCCCTTTACTTTTCATATCCGCAATCTGTTTTTGTAAATCAAAGAACGTAAATTCTTCAACGTCGCGTGCTAACAGCTTGAGGTCTTCTGGCGTTTCAGAAATGGGCAGAGCCGCCTCCGTCTCCCGTCGAGTCATCTTACCGTCCGCTAATAAACTCCACTCCGTCGCGGCGGCGGCCTTCCAACCGTCTTTTGTCCATTGGACCTTCGGTATTTCCACGAGCCCGCGCAAACTGAAGTCACGGTTGAGAAGAAAGACGGTGACATTCTCAAGAGTGGCGGTTCGAGTGTCGAAATAGTCCACGTTGATAAAGCTGCCTTCTCCGCGGATCCAAATATCGTGGGTTCCCAAAAGACTTTGTTGTTGTTTATTCTTGATTTCGGTCTTGTAAATATTTTGAGCGCTGTGAGTGAATGCAGGCACGAGAGTCTCATTCCAGACAAAAGTGAAGCCGCAAATGATTATAGAAAGGATCAGCAGCGGTAAGGCAATTCGTTGCACGGTGATGCCACTAGCACGGATCGCGGTGAGCTCTCGGGAACGGGCTAGCGTGCTGAAGCAAAATAGAGTCGAAAATAGAGTCGCGAACCCCACGACGCGCGAGATCAAGAGAGGCGCTTTAAATAGAAAATAGCGTGCGATGCTTGAGAGGGTTGCCCCGGTATCGAGCAGCGTTCCAATTCGCTCAAAAAAATCAACCGTGACGTAGAGTAAAGTCACCACCATTAGGCTAGTGAAAAATATTCGCAGGAAGCCAGCGGCTACATATCGGTCTAAGATTCCGGCAACAGGGAGGAACTTGAATGAGATCCTGTTTGTCATGGGCGCTTTCAGCTGCGTTTCTTCGGCTTGAGATCTCGCAAAAGCCGGCCAGCGGAGGCGGTGGCGCGTTCCAGCGCTGGAGGTAACATGAGCGGCGATTCCCGAAGTGCATGCCTGAAGAATTGCAATCCAATGCCACCGACCACAACATTCGGTAACCAAACCGCGGGAATGGGATGGAGTATCGTCTTATCACCAAGTGCTTTTCCGAGAGACAAAAGCGCGTAATAAGTCACGAGCCAAAAAAGGCAAAGCATGAAACCCCACGATCTATTGGTGCGGGAAGTTCGGGGGATTAGAGCCAGCGACACTCCGAGTAAGCAAAATACCAGCGGGGCGAAGCCAAACGAGATCCTTTGGTGCAACTCCATTCTTTCGGCGATTGTTTTGACGCCGCGGACTCGCTTGGCTTCCATTGCATTGAGTAATTCCGACACCTGCATTTCTTTAGGTCCCGATTCTTTCTGCCGAACCGGGCCGATGAGGTCATCGAGGTCAAGTTTGAAATCATAAATATTGAAACGGGTTTGGCTGAATCCGGGGCGGGTCTTTTCACGCTCGTAGATGGAACCGTCGAAAAGTCTGAGGCCGAGTGTATTGGTTTCTTCGTCAGTGGAGATGCGGGCAACCTTTCCGAGTATGATGTCTTCGCGCGCCTTATCTCGCCTGTCGACAATCAACACGCCCTGGGCGGTGTTTCCTGGAGGGACGATTTCCTCTACGTAGATCAAGATTTTGGGAAAGTCGTCGTTGAATACTTTTTCCTTGAGAGCGGTTCCAACGCGATTCTTCGCGATATTGTAAAGTTCCCTTTTTAGTGCAAAGTTCGCAGCCGGACGGGCAAACATCGTTAAGAACAGCGTTGCCGCCGCGATGACCAAAGCCAGAGATGCGATGGGCCAAAGAATTTGATTCGGACTCACTCCCGACGCTTTCATCGCGAGGAGCTCTTGGTCATTCGACATGCGTCCCAATCCCAATAGTATCGCGAGCAAAAACGCCATCGGCACGGTCATCTCTAAAAAGGTTGGCAGAATCAAGGAAAAGAGTTTGCCGATCTGGATAAAGGGAACACCGCGCGTGACCACCAATTCGATCAGCTTCAAGATTCGCGCGATCAATAGCACCGAAGTAAATGCCAATAGGCCGAGAAAAAAAGGCGGAACAATTTCGGAAACAAGATATCGAAATAGGATTTTTCGCTTCACGTGCGGGCATGTTAACCGGTGAAGCATGCTTTGTAAATTGCCCCTGTCAAGTTAGCATCCGCTGATGTCAAAAAACCAAAACATCGTGTTCGGCGTGAACCCGGTTCTGGAAAAACTCCAGGCCTCCGCCGATGATATTTTGGAGATACTAATTTCTGACGGTCCCGATCGTTCTGCGTTACGCTTGATCAGGCAAGAAGCCATGGGACGGGGCCTGCAGGTCGTCACGGAGAGGCGTCAGATTCTAGACCGACTTGTTGGTGGCCAACGACACCAAGGGGTCATTGCGAAGGTTAAGGCGTACCGATACTTGCCGTTCGAAGTCTTACTAGAACGAACCTCCGAGCCATTGAATCCGGAATGGATTTTGATTCTCGATGGTTTGACTGATCCACGGAATTTTGGCGCGCTGTTACGAACTGCGGAGGCCGTCGGAATTCACTATGTTGTAATTCCCAAAGATCGATCCGCTGAGGTCACACCGTTGGCAGTAAAAGCATCGGCGGGAGCAATCTACCACTTGGAGATAGCTAGAGTTACCAATCTTCGCCGAGTTCTAGTGGAGCTAAAGGGGCGTGGGTTTTGGATTACTGGTCTCGATGCAGATAGCCGGCAAAGTATTTATGATACGAGGTATCCGTCGCGTCTGGCGATCGTTCTAGGGAGTGAAGGTAAGGGGGTTCGCCCGGTGATTCTACGGGAGTGTGATTTTTTGGTATCGATTCCAATGCTTGGAAAGGTTACGTCTCTGAATGTAGGGGCGGCGGGAGCGGTTTTTTTGTACGAACTTCTCCGTCAAGGCCTAACCACAAAATAGGACTTGGCTGAACTAAAGGACGAAAATAGGGTAGATGCTAAGAATTTATGCGAATTGGCATCCCTGGCTGTTGACATGGATAAGTGAAGGTGCTTTAAATACCCGGTTACAAAAGGGGAACGTCACCTTGGGGGCTTCGTTTGTCTGGGCTTTAATTGGTGTTTGGTCTGACGATCGGGTTTATAACTGAAAATGTTATTTCAAGCAGCCTCTATGTCGTTATTTTTTGGCGATTTGGGCTGCCGCTAGTTTGCGTTAGCGTGAGCCAAGCTGGCGTAGCTCAACGGTAGAGCAGCTGATTTGTAATCAGCAGGTTGTAGGTTCAAATCCTATCGCCAGCTCCAGTACAGCACATTTTCTGAAAAAAGGTAATGGTTTAAGTGGGGTGAAGGGAAATAGGGAGAGGTTCCCGAGTGGCCAAAGGGAGCAGACTGTAAATCTGCCGGCGATGCCTTCGAAGGTTCGAATCCTTCCCTCTCCACCATATTTCGTAAGCGGGAATAGCTCAGTTGGTAGAGCGCAAGCCTTCCAAGCTTGGGGTCGCGGGTTCGAGTCCCGTTTCCCGCTCCATTTTGCTTATCGATGGTAACTATGTGGCCAGAGCTCAGAGCTGCCGTTCGGATGCGAGAAAGCCACATTCTGCAAGTGGTCGAGTGTTATGCCCAGGTAGCTCAGTCGGTAGAGCACGTCCTTGGTAAGGACGAGGTCGGCGGTTCGATCCCGCTCCTGGGCTTTGCCCAGATCGTGAAATACGCCGGTTAGAAATCTTGAATTTTACGAATTGATGCACTGTTAATCAATAGGAGGATGAGATGAGCAAGCAGAAGTTTGAGCGTAAAAAGCCGCACCTTAATATCGGCACGATTGGTCACGTCGATCACGGTAAGACGACTTTAACCGCAGCGATCACAAAAGTTTTGGAGAAGTCGGGTAAGGCCAAGTTTCTTGCCTACGATCAGATCGACAAAGCGCCTGAAGAAAGAGAGCGCGGCGTCACGATCAATATCGCCCACGTCGAGTACGAGACCGATAAACGTCATTACGCTCATGTCGACTGTCCAGGCCACGCTGACTATGTCAAAAATATGATTACCGGCGCGGCGCAGATGGACGGAGCGATTCTGGTTGTCTCGGCGGCTGACGGACCGATGCCTCAGACACGCGAACATATCTTATTGGCGCGCCAAGTCGGAGTACCCGCGATCGTCGTCTTTCTTAACAAAGCAGATATGGTGGATGACAAAGAACTCTTGGAACTTGTCGAACTTGAAGTCCGCGAACTGCTCTCAAAATACAAGTTTCCGGGTGACGATACTCCTATCGTCATCGGCAGTGCATTGAAGGCGCTTGAAGGTGATACATCTGAAATGGGGGAAGGCGCGATCTTAAAACTCATGGAAGCAGTGGATTCATTCATTCAAGAACCCATACGCGATATCGACAGGCCTTTTCTGATGCCGGTCGAGGACGTGTTTACGATCAGTGGACGCGGCACAGTTGTTACGGGACGTGTGGAGCGCGGTATTGTAAAAGTTGGTGAGGAAATCGAAATTGTCGGCTTCAAAGCAACTCTAAAAACCGTGGCCACGGGTGTGGAAATGTTCCGAAAACTGCTGGACGAGGGGCAAGCTGGTGACAATATCGGTGTCCTACTCCGGGGTACCAAGCGAGAGGAAGTGGAGCGTGGCCAGGTTTTGGCTAAGCCAGGCAGCATTACGCCGCACAATAGATTTAACGCAGAGGCTTACGTTCTGACCAAAGAAGAAGGTGGCCGGCATACACCTTTTTTCAATGGTTATCGGCCGCAATTCTTTTTCCGCACGACGGACGTGACGGGGGTCGTGAAGTTGCCTGAGGGTACTGAAATGGTTATGCCGGGTGATAACATCAACGTGGAAATCGAATTGATCACACCTGTCGCCATGGATGATGGATTAAAGTTCGCTATTCGTGAAGGTGGCCGGACCGTCGGCGCGGGAGTGGTTACAAAAATCATTCAATAAAATAACTTGATGGCGGCCAAGGGAGGTTGGGGCTATGCGTGAACTCGTCGGGTTTGCTTGCGACCAATGCAAGCGTAAAAATTACACGTCAACAAAAAACCGGAAGAAAACCACGGACAAATTGTCACTCAAGAAGTTTTGTGCTTCTTGCCGCGTCCACACCCTGCATCGTGAGGTTAAAGTCTAACGGAGATACAGGGGGTCAGTAGCTCCAATTGGTAGAGCGCCGGACTCCAAATCCGGTTGTTGCAGGTTCGAGTCCTGCCTGACCCGCCATCTCATTGGATTTTGTATCTCATGGGGGATTGGATTCAAAAAATCCAGGACGGCGCTAGGCACGCCGCCGAGTTTTTCAAGGAGTCGTGGCAGGAGCTAAAAAAAGTTTATTGGCCTACGCGTAAGGAAACTTATGCGGCGACCCTGGTTGTGATTATCGTCGTGGTGCTCATCTCGGTGTATCTGGCCGCGATTGATTTGGCGTTGACGAAAGCAATTCAGGCGATCATCGGGTGAATTCATAGGCGCTTACGTATGGCGAAACAGTGGTACATCGTGCACACGTTTTCGGGCTATGAACAAAAGGCCAAGGCGGCACTTGAGGAGCGTATTCGATCCCTGGGGAAGCAGGATTATTTCGGCGAGATTATGGTGCCGGTCGAAAAGGTTGTCGAGTTGGTCAAGGGTAAGAAGAAAACTTCTTCGCGCAAATTTTTTCCCGGCTATATTCTCGTTCAAATGGAATTGAACGATGAGACATGGCACGTCGTAAAAGAAACTCCCAAGGTTACTGGATTTGTCGGTGGCAGCACGAATCCTCCCCCGGTAAGTGACGAAGAGGTGAGAGCGATTACCCAGCAAATGGAAGAAGGGGCGATCAAGCCAAAACCTCGAGTTTTATTTTCAGTGGGCGAGAACGTGAAGGTGATCGACGGACCCTTCGCCGATTTCAACGGCGTTGTAGAAGAGGTCAAACCGGACAAGGGTAAGCTCAGAGTATTGATTAGCATATTTGGACGGGCAACACCTGTCGAACTTGAGTTCGTCCAGGTGGAACGTAATTAGTCAGAGGGGTCGTTTACATGGCGAAGAAAGTCATCGGCGAGGTCAAACTGCAGATCCCGGCGGGACAAGCTAACCCGAGTCCGCCGGTGGGTCCAGCACTGGGTCAGCGTGGCGTCAACATCATGGAGTTCTGCAAATCGTTCAATGCCGCAACTCAGGCCCAGCAAGGAATGATAACTCCTGTCATTATCACCGTTTACGCGGACCGTTCGTTTACATTTATCACCAAGACTCCTCCGGCTTCGGTGTTGCTCAAAAAAGCCGCTGGCCTTGAAAAGGGTTCGTCCGAAACCGGGAAAACCGCAGTAGGGAAAGTCACTCGAGCACAGGTCAGACAGATTGCCGAACTGAAATTCAAGGATCTAACCGCCAAAGATTTGGCCGCCGCGGAGAAGTCCATCGAGGGTACAGCGCGAAGTATCGGTTTGGAAGTCGACGGCTAAAGGTTTTGGACCATTTGAGCGGCCCATCGTGCGAAGAATATTACAAGCGCCCCCGGTTTAGGAGAAAACTATGAGTGGACCCGGCAAGACTTATCGCGCGGCACTGGAAAAAATAGATCGCAGCCAGCGTTATCTACTGGAAGATAGCCTGCGTCTAGCGAAGGAAACTGCCCGTGCCAAGTTTGATGAGACTGTCGAAATGGCGATCCGCTTGGGTGTTGATCCCCGTCAGGCCGATCAGAACATCCGCGGCACCGTGACGTTGCCGCACGGCATGGGAAAAAGCGTGCGTGTCCTGGCCTTCGCTAAGGGGGACAAAGAAAAGGAAGCTCAAGATGCGGGCGCTGATTTCGTCGGCAGTGACGAGCTGATCAAAAAGATCAGCGAAGGCTGGCTGGACTTTGATAAAGCGGTCGCCACGCCGGATATGATGGGCGCGGTCGGGCGCATTGGTAAGATCCTCGGTCCGCGTGGTCTAATGCCAAACCCAAAAACCGGCACGGTCGCCATCGATATCGGCAAAGCTGTGAAAGAAATCAAAGCCGGCAAGCTGGAATTCCGAGTCGATAAAGCCGGCATCGTTCATGTGCCGGTTGGCAAAGCTTCCTTCGGCGCCGAGCAATTGATCGACAACGCCCAAGCAGTGCTGAATTCAATTCTGCGCGCGAAGCCCGCGTCCGCCAAAGGTAACTACGTCAAAGGTGTGACGGTTGCTACCACGATGGGTCCCGGAATCAAAATCGATCTAGCGCAAATTCGCGCCATGGCCGCGTAGCCCGCGCTTGGAGAATAATCGATAATTGCATGATCGTGCATCGACCTTAGGGAGAATAGAATGTCGGAACCGCAAGTTGTCCGCGCTGGCCATAGCGAAAAAGGTGAAACTGTCGACGCCGTCCATCAAAGGCTTAAGACGGCGAAGATGGCAATAGTTACCGAATATCGCGGACTGAGCGTTGCTCAGATGACTCGGCTGCGCCGGGAGATTCGTGACGCCTCAGGCGAATACCAAGTGATCAAGAATACACTCGTGCGGCGCGCGCTCGACGGTACCGCGTTCGGTGATCTGGAGAAACTCCTGGAAGGGCCAAACGGCTGGGTGTTTGCCTACGACGATCCAGTGGTTTTGTCCAAGGCGCTGGTCAAGTTTGGGGACGATCATGACAAGCTGAAGATTAAAGGCGGTGTCTTTGAAGGGCGCTTCATGGATCCGACCGGAGTTAAGGTGTTGTCGCAGATGCCGAGCAAGCCCGAGCTTCAGGCAAAGCTCTTGGCGATGATCAATGCTCCCGCAACACATCTGCTCCGGCTCATTCAAGAACCCGGAGCGAGAATGGTCCGAGTTATTGAATCATTGCGCAAAGCAAAATTTGAATAAAATTAATTTTAAGCGGCAATAAGCAAAGGGGGAAGTCTTTATGGAAGGTGTATCGAGAGAGCAGGTTAAGGATTTCATCAAGAACATGACTTTGATGGACGCGGCGGCTCTAGTCAAGGAATTGGAGGAGGAGCTGGGCGTGAGCGCGGCGGCTCCGGTGGCTGTCGCAGCAGCAGCTGGGGGACCGGCGGCGGCAGCGGAAGAGAAGACTGAATTCAACGTCATACTTGCCGAAACCGGCGAGAAAAAGATTCAGGTCATCAAAGTCGTACGTGAGCTCACTGGATTAGGCCTCAAGGAAGCCAAAGATCTCGTCGATGGCGCACCAAAAACAGTAAAGGAAGCAGTGGCCAAAGCGGAAGCCGAAACCATCAAGAAGAAACTCGAAGAGCAGGGTGCAAAAGTTGAAATCAAGTAGACCGCTTCAGGCTGTGCTTACCGGTGAATTTGTTCTGATGGATTGTTGACCGCAAGTTCGACAGAGGAGAGTCCATGGCATTTCAAGTTGCCAATAATTTACGATTTCGCCGTACCTTCGGGAGGATCCGAAAAATTATCGATCTTCCTTATTTGATTGAGATTCAAAAGAACTCTTACGAGCTGTTCCTGCAAAAAGACGCAGCTCCGATGGAGCGTCAGAACATGGGTTTGCAGGAAGTTTTTAAATCCGTTTTTCCGATCAAGGACTTTAACGAGACCGCATCTCTGGAGTTTGTCAGCTTTTCGTTGGGCGAACCCAAATACGATGTGGAAGAGTGCCACCAACGCGGCATGACGTACGCCGCGCCTTTGAAGGTCACCGTGCAGCTGGTGCTGTGGGACGTCGATCAGCAGACCGGCTCGCGCAGTATCAAAAATGTCAAGGAGCAGGAAGTCTATTTTGGTGAAATTCCGCTGATGACCATCAACGGGACGTTCATGATCAACGGCACTGAGCGGGTGATCGTCAGTCAGCTGCACCGCTCTCCCGGAGTTTTCTTCGAGCACGACAAAGGGAAAACGCATGCCAGCGGGAAGCTGCTATATTCGGCGCGCGTCATCCCGTACAGGGGCTCATGGGTGGATCTCGAATTTGATCCTCGTGATATTCTCTACGTGCGTATCGACCGGCGGCGTAAGTTTCACGCCACGGTGCTGTTGCGTGCGCTCGGCATGACCACGGAAGACCTGCTGAACTACTATTACAAGAGCGATACCGTGGTGTTTGACGGACGCAAGCCGGCGCTGGTTTTCAATGCGAGTCACTTGTTGAACGCTAAAGTGAGCGCGGATGTCCGCGACCCGAAAACTAACGACATGATCGTTAAAGAAGGCAAGAAATTTACGCGCCCGATCCTGCGCCAAATGGAAACTGCTAAATTGAAGCAGGTTCCTGTGGTTTGGGAAGATATTCTAGGACGAGTCGCGGCTCACGATATTGTCGACCCGCAGACCAAGGAAGTGTTGGTCGAGTGCAATCACGAAATTACCCAGGAAAAACTCGACCTCATTCGGGACAAGGGAATCCATCAAGTCGATGTGTTGTTCATCGACGAGTCCAGCGTCGGCCCATATTTGCGTAACACTTTGCTCCAAGATCGCATTAAATCTCCCCAAGATGCGATCCTTGAGATCTATCGCCGCTTGCGGCCGGGGGATCCACCGACGGTCGAGTCGGCGACGAATTTCTTTAACAATTTGTTTTTTAACCCAGACCGCTATGATCTTTCCAAAGTGGGTCGGCTCAAACTCAATCACCGGCTGAGGCTCAACGTGCCCCTCGAGCAGGGGACGTTGCGCAAGGAGGATATTCTCGAAGTCGTGCGTTACTTGATGGAACTCAAGAACGGCAATGGATCGGTGGACGATATCGATCATCTCGGCAACCGCAGGGTGCGCGCCGTTGGTGAGCTCGTGGAGAACCACTTCCGTGTCGGCTTGGTGCGCATGGAGCGGGCGATTAAAGAAAAGATGAGCCTGCAGGATATTGAAACCTTGATGCCGCAGGAGCTGATCAACTACAAACCCGTTTCGGCGGCCCTCAAGGAGTTTTTCGGTTCTAGCCAGCTTTCTCAATTTATGGACCAAACCAACCCGCTATCGGAAATCACGCACAAGCGGAGGCTCTCTGCTTTGGGCCCAGGCGGTTTGACCCGTGAACGGGCGGGGTTTGAAGTCCGCGACGTGCATCCGACGCATTATGGTCGAGTTTGTCCGATCGAGACGCCGGAAGGTCCGAACATCGGATTGATCGCCTCTCTCACGACGTATGCTCGCGTCAATGATTTCGGCTTTATCGAGACCCCTTACCGTGAAGTAGAAAGCGGCCGGGTGACGGATCGCATTCGCTATCTATCCGCTCTGGAAGAGGAAGACCATGTGATCGCTCAGGCCAATGCGCCCATCGACGGCCGCGGAAATTTCACCGTGGACTTGATTTCGGCCCGCAAGGGCGGTGAGTTTGTCATGGCGCGTCCCGAAGAGATCAACTTCATGGACGTCTCACCGAACCAACTGGTGAGCGTGGCAGCTTCGTTGATTCCCTTTTTGGAAAACGACGACGCCAACCGCGCGCTCATGGGTTCCAATATGCAACGCCAGGCGGTGCCGCTCCTTAGAACTGAGGCGCCCCTCGTCGGCACCGGCATGGAAAAAACCGTGGCCCGCGATTCCGGTGTCACGGTCGTAGTGCGGCGCGATGGTGTGGTGGAAAGTGTGGATTCGACCCGGATCGTGATTAAAGCCGATAAGACATCAGGTCCGCGGGATACCGGGGTCGATATTTACAATTTGGTCAAATATCAAAGGTCCAACCAAAACACGTGTATGAACCAGAGGCCCATCGTGTTGGTTGGCGACCAAGTTAAAGCAGGTGAAGTGATTGCAGATGGACCATCGACAGAAATGGGCGAGCTCGCTCTGGGTCGCAACGTAGTAGTCGCGTTGATGCCATGGGGCGGTTATAACTTCGAGGACTCAATTCTAATTAGTGAGCGGGTGGTCAAGGAAGATATTTACACCTCGATCCACATCGAAGAATTCGAATGCGTCTCACGCGACACCAAGCTGGGCCCCGAAGAGATTACCCGCGACATACCCAACGTCGGTGATGAAGCCCTGATGGACCTTGATGAGAGTGGAATTATTCGCATCGGGGCAGAAGTGAAGCCCGGCAATATTTTAGTTGGCAAAATCACGCCGAAAGGGGAAACGCAACTATCGCCGGAAGAAAAATTGTTACGGGCGATTTTTGGTGAAAAAGCCGGTGAAGTGCGCGATACGTCCTTGCGGGTGCCGCCCGGGGTCGAGGGTACGGTTATTAACGTGCGGATTTTCTCGCGTAAAGGTTTGGGCAAAGATGAGCGGAGCAAAGCGATCGAGGACGAGGAGGTCGTTCGCTTGAGGAAGGACCAGCACGACGAGGTTCGCATTCTTCAGGACGGCGCTCTCAGGCGATTGAAAAGATTGCTCATCGGCCGCCGACTCGCTGGGCGAATCAGCGACGACAGCCGGAAAGTGCTGCTCAACAAGGGTCAAGAGCTCACCGAGGAAGATCTTGATCAACTTCCGATGTCGTACTGGAGCGAAATCCGCGTCGATAACGAATCAGTTGAAAACGAACTCAGCCGCATCATCGACAGCACCACCAGCCAAGTCAATCTGATCAAGCATGCCTTCGACGACAAGATCGAGAAGCTTAAGGGTGGCGATGAGCTGCCGCCGGGCGTCATCAAGATGGTCAAGGTCTTCGTCGCCATTAAGCGCAAGCTCCAAGTCGGTGACAAGATGGCCGGCCGTCATGGCAACAAAGGTGTTATTTCTCGAATTTTGCCCGAAGAAGATATGCCTTATCTTGAGGACGGAACTCCCGTTGACGTCGTGCTTAATCCGCTCGGTGTTCCCTCGCGCATGAATGTCGGCCAGATTCTCGAAGCTCATTTGGGCTGGGCCGCGCGGAGCCTCGGCCATCAAATCGATGAGATGCTGCGCCTGCATCGTGAGGACGGCGATACGTTGCGGCGACGTTTAAAAGACTTCCTCAACACCAAAGAAGCGAGCGAATTGATCGAAGGTGCGAAGGATCCCGAAGTTTTAAAGCTTGCGGAAAAATACCGCGAAGGCGTTCACATCGCTTCGCCGGTGTTTGACGGCGCCGCGGAAGAAGAAATTTTCAACTTGCTGAGGAAAGCCGGATTGCCGGCGACGGGTCAGGTCACCCTCTACGACGGGCGATCTGGGCAATCGTTTGACGGGAAAGTGACGGTCGGTGTCATGTACATCATGAAGCTGCATCATTTGGTCGATGACAAAATCCATGCCCGTTCGACGGGCCCCTATTCCCTTGTTACGCAGCAACCGCTTGGGGGAAAGGCGCAATTTGGTGGTCAGCGATTGGGAGAGATGGAAGTCTGGGCTTTGGAAGCCTACGGGGCGGCCTATACGCTGCAGGAAATGCTCACGGTCAAGTCCGATGACGTCGTTGGTCGAACGCGTATGTACGAAGCGATCGTCAAGGGTGATAATTTGCTCGAACCGGGCTTGCCTGAATCTTTCAACGTCATGGTTAAAGAGCTGCAAAGTTTAGGCCTCGACGTTGATTTGGTGGAAGAGAAGTAGCTGACTCAATAGAGTTCTGTTGCTTGAATCGGAGGGGATCTGATTATGGAAGATCTATTTAATCTTTTCGAGAAGCCAAAAAATCCGCTCAGTTTTAACGCGATAAAAGTTTCTATCGCGTCGCCGGACAAAATCCGGTCTTGGTCCCACGGTGAAGTGAAGAAACCCGAAACTATCAATTATCGGACCTTCAAACCGGAGCGGGACGGTTTGTTCTGCGCCAAGATTTTTGGCCCGACCAAGGACTACGAATGTAACTGCGGTAAATATAAACGGATGCGCCACCGCGGCGTGGTCTGCGAGAAATGCGGCGTCGAAGTCATTCAGTCCAAAGTTCGTCGCGAGCGCATGGGCCATATCGAGCTGGCGACACCGGTGGTTCACATCTGGTTTTTGAAGAGTTTGCCGAGCCGCATCGGTGCATTGCTCGACATGTCGCTCAAAGAAATCGAGAAAGTGCTCTACTTCGAGTCCTACATTGTCATTGATCCGGGCGAAACCCCTCTCCAGTACAAAGAGCTCTTGACGGAAGCTCGCTTCCGCAAGACAGTTGAAGAATTCGGCAGCAAATTCGTCGCCGAGATGGGCGCCGAGGCCGTCCGTAAACTCCTCAAGGCCATTGATGTCGCTAAGCTTTCCGATGATCTTCGCCAAGAAATGCGTGATGCCAATTCCGAAGTCCGGCGAAAAAAAATGGCCAAGCGTTTGAAGGTCATCAACGCGTTCAGAATCTCGGGTAATCGGCCGGAATGGATGGTTATGGAAGTGATTCCGGTGATTCCGCCCGACCTCCGCCCGCTTGTGCCGCTGGATGGCGGTCGGTTTGCGACTTCCGATTTAAACGATCTGTACCGCCGCGTCATCAACCGTAACAACCGGCTCAAGAGACTGATGGAATTGAGCGCGCCGGATATGATCATCCGCAATGAAAAACGCATGCTCCAAGAGGCCGTCGATGCGCTGTTCGACAATGGTCGGCGCGGTCGCGCGATTACCGGTCAAAACCGCAGGCCGCTCAAATCTTTGAGCGATATGCTCAAGGGCAAAACCGGCCGGTTCCGGCAAAATCTGCTCGGAAAACGCGTTGATTATTCGGGGCGTTCGGTCATCGTCGTCGGACCTGAGTTACGTTTGCATCAGTGCGGACTGCCGAAAAAGATGGCCCTCGAACTTTTCAAGCCCTTTATTTACAACAAGCTCGAAGAACGCGGCCACGTCACGACGATCAAGAGCGCGAAAAAAATGGTCGAGCGAGAACTGCCCGAAGTTTGGGATATTCTCGACGAAGTCATCCGCGAGCATCCGGTCATGCTCAACCGCGCGCCGACGCTGCATCGGCTGGGTATTCAAGCCTTCGAGCCGATTTTGATCGAAGGCAAAGCGATCCAGCTTCATCCTCTGGTTTGCGCGGCTTACAATGCCGACTTTGACGGCGACCAGATGGCGGTGCACGTGCCATTGTCCGTCGAGGCACAGGTCGAAGCGCGCGCGCTGATGATGTCGACGAATAATATTCTTTCGCCGGCGAACGGCAAGCCGATCATCGTGCCGACCCAGGATATCGTTTTGGGACTTTACTACATGACCCGCGATCGATTGCATGCCAAAGGCAGTGGACGTCTTTTCAGTAATCCGACCGAAGTTCGTATGGCCTATGACCAAGGCGAGATGGATATTCAGGCGCCGATCACCGTGAGAATCAACGGCGAGCGGATTGATACCACGGTCGGACGGATCATGCTGTACGAGGTTGTACCCAACGTGATCCCGTTCAAGGAAGTCAATCGCGTGATGAAGAAGAAGGAGTTGGCGAATCTTATTGACGTCAGCTATCGATTGGCCGGCAACAAGGCGACGGTCATTCTCGCCGATCGCTTAAAAGACATCGGTTACGAAAACGCGACCAAGGCGGGGATATCCATTTCCATTAAAGATATGGTTATCCCGCCGAGCAAAGAAGAGCTGCTCAAGAAAGCTCATGATGATGTGCGCGAGATCGAAGAGCAGTACAAGAACGGCCTAATCACCGACGGCGAGCGATACAATAAGGTTGTAGATATTTGGGCCGAGGTTACCGACCGCATCGCCGACGAAATGTTGCGCGATCTCGGGTCCGAAATAGTCACTGACGACCAAGGTCATGAGATTTCAGTGCCGAGCTTCAATCCGATTTTTATGATGGCCGACTCCGGCGCCCGCGGCAGCGCGCAGCAGATCCGCCAGCTCGCCGGCATGCGCGGCTTGATGGCGAAGCCCTCAGGCGAGATCATCGAGACGCCGATTACCGCGAACTTCCGCGAAGGACTCACTGTGCTGCAGTATTTCATTTCGACCCACGGTGCGCGCAAGGGTCTTGCGGACACGGCTTTGAAGACCGCAAATTCCGGCTATCTTACCCGCCGGCTCGTCGACGTCGCGCAAGATGCCGTGATCGGTGAGAACGATTGCGGCACCATGGACGGCATCGAGATGACACCGTTAATGGAAGGCGGCGAAATCATCGAACCGCTCGGCGACCGCGTGCTCGGGCGCGTCGCGCTGGAGGACATTCGCGACCCGTTTACCGGGGACGTCATTGTCAAAGCGAATCAGGAAATCAACGAAGAGCTGGTCCAACGCATCGAAGACGCCGGCTTGGAACGGATCAGGATCCGGTCGGTGTTGACCTGCGCTTCGCGCCGGGGTGTTTGCATCATGTGCTACGGACGTGACCTTGGACGGGGTCATATGATCAATTTGGGAGAAGCGGTCGGCGTGATCGCCGCGCAGTCGATCGGCGAGCCCGGAACGCAGCTCACGATGCGGACCTTCCACATTGGCGGCACTGCAAGCCGCCGCGCAGAACAGACTACGCTTGAGTCGCGCAACGATGGAATTGTCAAATTCATCAGCGTGAACACGGTCGCCAATAAAGACGGGGATCTCGTTGTGATGAATCGCAATGGGGAAGTGGCAATCGTCGACTACCCGGAGGGCGAAAAAGGCCGCGAGCGCGAGCGCGAACGCTATCCCGTAGTTTACGGCGCCAAATTTAAGAAAAAAGATGGAGCGCGCGTCAAGGCAGGCGAGCTTCTGGCTGAATGGGATCCCTACACGATTCCGATTCTCACGGAGGTGAGCGGCGTCGTCAAGTTCGGCGATGTCATCGAAAACGTGACGATGGAAGAGAAGGTTGATGAGCGAACCGGCCTATCGACCAAAATCATCTCCGATTCCAAAGACGTCGACAAACGGCCGCGCATCTCGATCAAAGATATCGAAGGACAAACCGCGCGGCTCTCAGGCACTTCTGAAGCGCGCTATCTCTTGCCCGTAGGCGTCCACATCAACGTTCAAGAAGGGCAGACGGTTTATGCCGGTGATGTGCTGGCGAAAATGCCGCGCGAGACGACCAAGACCAAAGATATTACGGGCGGTTTGCCCCGAGTGGCGGAACTCTTCGAAGCACGCAAGCCGAAAGAGTTCGCCGTCATCACTGAAATCGACGGTGTCGTATCCTTCGGCAAAGACACCAAGGGCAAACGGAAAGTTGTCGTCACTCCCGAGGTGGGCGAGCCGCGTGAGTATCTGATTCCAAAGGGCAAACATATCAGCGTACACGACGGTGACAGAATTAAAGCCGGTGAAGCTTTGATGGACGGCTCGTCGAACCCGCACGATATCTTGAACATTCTCGGCGAAAAGGCGTTGGCCAAATACCTGGTCGATGAGGTGCAAGAGATTTACCGCCTGCAGGGCGTGCGCATTAACGACAAGCACATCGAAGTCATCGTGCGGCAAATGCTGCGCCGAGTGCGCATCAAAGAGGTCGGTGATACCGAGTTTTTGATCGGCGATCAAGTCGAAAAATGGCGATTCGATGAAGAAAATCAAAAGGCCATCGGCGATCGGGGCAAACCCGCCGTGGCGGAGCCTCTCCTGCTCGGCATCACCAAGGCTTCACTTTCAACAGAAAGCTTCATCTCGGCAGCCTCATTCCAGGAAACCACCAAAGTGCTCACGGAGGCCGCGATCCAAGGCAAAGTCGATTTCCTATGTGGCCTGAAAGAAAACGTCATCATGGGTCGTTTGATCCCGGCAGGGACCGGCGTGGCCAAATACGCCAAAACGGAAATCGAAATCGAGGAGCCGGAGGGCCCAAATGGTGCGATTTCTCAGGCTGCGGAAGCCTGAGCTTTGACAATGATAGGGTAATTTGCTAATAACAGGATTTCTCCAGGGGGGATTTCAAGTAACAAACTACTCCCCAGAATCCAAATCATAGTGTGAATGAGAAAATATGCCGACGATTAGTCAATTAGTGCGTGAAAGCCGCGAAAAACAGCGCCGAAAGAACACCGCGCCAGCGCTGCAGAGTTGCCCCCAGAAGCGGGGGGTGTGCACTCGCGTTTACACATCAACGCCAAAGAAGCCTAACTCGGCGTTACGAAAAGTTGCGCGCGTTCGGCTCACCAATGGGATTGAAGTGACTTCCTACATTCCCGGAGTGGGACACAACTTGCAAGAACACTCGGTGGTTTTGATTCGCGGTGGTCGCGTCAAAGACCTGCCCGGGGTGCGTTATCACATTATCCGAGGAACCTTGGATTCCATTGGTGTCCAGGAACGCCGACAGGGTCGCTCCAAATATGGGGCGAAGAGACCGAAGTAGGAGCCCATGCCACGCAAAGGTGAAGTCCGAAAGCGAGAAATTTTGCCGGACCCCAAATATGGGGACAAGGTGGTGGCTAAGTTCGTTAACACGATAATGGGCCGCGGTAAAAAGAGCGTGGCGGAATCGATATTGTATCGCTCGTTGGATATCGTAACCGCCAAAGTGAAAGAGGACGCTCTAGGAGTATTTAAACGGGCCATAGAAAACACTCGTCCCAACGTTGAAGTCCGTTCTCGCCGTGTTGGCGGCGCGACCTATCAGGTGCCGGTGGAAGTGCGGCCGCAGCGGCGCCTTTCATTGAGTATGCGTTGGCTCATCGAATCGGCACGCGCCAGGGCGGAAAAGTCGATGGAAGAAAAATTGGCCGCCGAGTTGGTTGATGCGGCGAATAATCGCGGCACGGCGATCAAAAAAAAGGAAGATACGCATAGGATGGCGGAGGCCAATCGTGCCTTCGCACATTATCGTTGGTAATATTGCAACGTCAGTGACGTTGGAAAAGGAGGCGGGCTGACCGCCTCCTTTTTTTCCGCGCAAAGTCAAATGGCACGAACTGTTCCGTTAGAGAAGACCCGCAATATCGGGATTATGGCGCACATCGATGCGGGCAAAACCACGACCACCGAGCGCATCCTTTATTACACCGGGATCAACTACAAGATCGGCGAGGTACACGAGGGTACCGCGACGATGGACTGGATGGTTCAGGAACAAGAGCGTGGAATTACGATAACCTCGGCAGCAACCACTTGCCTGTGGCGCGATCACAGAGTGAATATTATCGATACTCCTGGCCACGTTGACTTTACTATCGAAGTTGAGCGCTCGCTGCGGGTACTCGACGGTGCCGTAGCGGTTTTTTGTTCAGTCGGCGGCGTCGAACCGCAGACGGAGACCGTGTGGCGGCAGGCCGACAAATATGGCGTGCCGCGTTTGGCATTTGTCAATAAAATGGACAGGCTGGGCGCGGATTTTTTTCACGTCGTTAAAATGATCGAGGATCGACTGGGCGCGCGCCCGGCCGTCGTACAGCTTCCGATCGGCGCTGAAGAGAAGTTTACCGGGGTCGTCGATTTAGTGGGAATGAAGGCGGTTGTGTGGGAAGAGGAAAGCCTCGGCGCTAAATTCCATGAGGAACCCATCCCGGCTGATCTTAAGACACAGGCTCAGGAATATCGCGAGAAGTTAATCGAAACGGTCGCTGACAGCGACGAAGCGATCATGGAGAAATATCTCGAAGGCAAAGATATTTCTGAAAGTGAACTTCGCGCGGCGATTCGTAAGGGGACTCTTTCTCTCAAGATCGTGCCGGCACTGTGTGGTTCAGCGTTTCGCAACAAAGGCGTGCAGCCGATGTTGGACGCGGTCGTGGATTATCTCCCATCGCCTCAAGATATTCCGCCGGTCAAGGGTGTCGAAGCGGGAACGACCACTCCGGCCGAACGGCCGGCGAAAGATGATGCGCCCTTTTCGGCGCTGGCGTTCAAAATAATGACGGATCCATTCGTCGGTACCCTGACGTTCTTCCGCGTCTATTCCGGATCGATCACGTCTGGCTCCAGCATTTATAATTCGACAAAAAGCAAAAGAGAGCGCATCGGTCGCTTGCTCAAAATGCACGCGAACAAGCGTGAAGAGATCAAGGAAGTTTATGCCGGTGATATCGCCGCCGCAGTCGGACTGAAAACCGCGACGACCGGCGATACGTTATGCGATGAAGAAGAGCCGATCATGCTCGAGTCGATTGATTTTCCCGATCCAGTTATATCGATCGCGATCGAACCGAAAAGCAAGGCGGACCAAGAAAGGCTAGGCCTATCTCTCCAAAAGCTGGCGACGGAAGATCCTTCCTTCAAAGTCCGCACCGATGAAGAAACCGGCCAGACGATTATCTCCGGCATGGGCGAGCTTCATCTCGAAATTATCGTCGATCGCCTACTGCGCGAGTTCAATGTCGGCGCCAACGTCGGCAAGCCTCAGGTTGCCTATAAAGAGACCGTTCGTAAAAAAGTTGAACAGCAAGGCCGTTTCGTCCGCCAAACCGGCGGCCGCGGCCAGTACGGCGATGTTTGGATCACCCTCGAGCCGCAGCCACCCGGCGCCGGGTTTGAATTTGTCGATGCCATTAAAGGTGGCTCTATTCCTCGTGAATACATCCCTGCCGTAGAAAAAGGAATTAGGGAAGCGACCGAAAATGGCGCGCTTGCCGGCTATCCTGTGGTCGACGTCAAAGCCACTCTTTTCGATGGCAGTTATCATGACGTCGATTCTTCGGAGATCGCTTTCAAGATTGCCGGCTCGATGGCCTTTAAGGCCGCCATGCGCAAAGCCAATCCAGTGCTGCTCGAGCCGATTATGTCGGTCGAAGTGGTCGTGCCGGAAGAGTTTATGGGCGATGTGATCGGTGATATCAGTTCGAGACGCGGCAAGGTTTTGGGCATGGACACGCGGCCCGCCGCGCAGGCGATCGATGCGCGCGTGCCGCTGGCGGAAATGTTCGGATATGCGACCGATTTGCGGTCGATGACTCAAGGGAGAGCGACTTACACAATGCAGTTTGCTCATTATGAACCTGTTCCAGCGGCGGTCGCCGAGGGAATTATCGCCAAGTTTGATGACAAGTCGGATGATGAAGTATGAACGAGAAGATTAGGATTCGGCTAAAAGCCTACGACCACCGCGTGCTGGATCAGTCGGTGGGGGAGATTGTCGAGACCGTAAGGCGCACCGGCGGTCGGGTAGCGGGTCCGATTCCGTTGCCGACCAGGATTGAAAGGTTCACCGTCAACCGCTCGCCTCATGTCGATAAAAAGTCGCGGGATCAGTACGAAATCCGTACGCACAAACGGCTTCTCGATATTCTCGAGCCGACGCAACAAACCATTGACGCGCTGGGCAAGCTTGATATTGCGGCCGGGGTCGATGTTGAGATCAAGTTGCAGTGAGACGGGGGAAACTTTAGCTCGCACGTCGCGCTAATTGGAACGTGAATATGACAGGACTCATCGCCAGAAAAATCGGCATGATGCAATTCTACAACGCCGAGGGAAACGTGGTGCCGGTCACGATCGTTGAGACCCGCCCGTGCGTCGTGGTGCAAAAAAAGCAAACATCGACGGATGGCTACAACGCGTTGCAAGTTGGTTTCGGCACTCGGAAGGCGCAGCGCGTGAACAAAGCCGCACAGGGTCATATGGCAAAGGCCGGCAAGGGCGCTTTTGAAGTCCTGAGGGAGTTTCGCGTCGACGACGTGTCACCATACGAAGTCGGCCAAGAGATCAAGGCGAGCGATCTTTTCAAGGTCGGTGATCGCATCGATGTGTCCGGCGTCTCCAAAGGACATGGCTTTTCAGGTGTCATCAAGCGCTGGTCTTTCGCCGGTTTTCCAGGTTCGCACGGCACCCACGAATACTTTCGTCATGGCGGTTCGATCGGCAATCGGTCCTATCCCGGACGCGTGCGCAAAGGCAAGAAAATGGCGGGCCACTGGGGTAACGAGCAAGTTTCGACGCAGAATCTTGAGGTTGTGGATATTCGCGCCGAGGAGAATTTGATGCTGGTCCGCGGCGCAGTGCCCGGCGCAAAGCACGGTGTCGTCATATTGCGCCCGGCGACCAAAGGGTAAATTCAATGGAAGTCCACGTGATAGAGCCGCATCTTAACGAGTCGATTTTTGGCGCAAAGACGCGTTCTCACTTACTCCATCAAGCCGTGGTCATGCAGCTTGCCAATCGGCGCGCTGGCAGCGCTGCGACTAAGTCCAAAGGGTTCGTCAAGGGTGGCGGCAAAAAGCCCTGGCGGCAAAAAGGTACGGGACGCGCGCGCGCGGGTAGTATCCGCTCGCCGATCTGGGTCGGCGGTGGTACAGTCTTCGGTCCTCAGCCGCGCGACTATTCTTATCGAATACCGAGGACGGCCCGACGGGAGGCGTTGCTGTCCGCCCTAAGCCTCAAGAAGCGTGACGGCAAGCTTGTCGTGGTTGACAAGCTCGAGCTCGAGGCGGCGAAGACAAGGATCATGGCCCAGGCGTTGGCCGAGTTGAAAGTCGAAAGCGCGTTGATCGTGATCGCACAACCGGATGCAAAGATCGAGCGTTCGGCGCGCAACCTGCCCAAAGTCAAAGTGCTGCGAGTGGAAGGTTTGAACGTTTACGATATCTTGTATCACGAGCACCTGATCCTGACCGAGCAAGCGCTTAAGCGGCTGGAAGAGAGGTTGGCCGCATGAAGAGCCCGCACGATGTGATCAAAGCGCCGCTGGTCTCGGAAAAAGGCACGCTATTAACCGAAAGCGCCAATCAGGTTTTGTTCAAGGTTCGCCCTGACGCTAACAAGATCGAAGTCAAACACGCGGTCGAAACGCTTTTCAAGGTCAAAGTCACGCAAGTCCGCATGGCACGCTATCTAGGCAAGATGCGTCGCATCGGGAAAAACATCGGGCGACGCTCTGATTGGAAGAAAGCTTACGTAACGCTCAAAGACGGCGATAAAATCGACTTTTTTGGTGGAGCATAAAATAAAAAGAGATTAGCCCATGGCCATTAAGACTTATCAACCCACCTCCGCAGGCATGCGTTTTCGCACCGGGCTCAGTTTTGATGAGGTGACCAAGGCGAGACCGGAGAAGGGTTTGCGCGAGCGGCTCAACCATAGCGGCGGGCGTAACAACACCGGCCGTGTCACCGCGGATCATCGCGGCGGTGGGCACAAGCGGCTGTATCGCGTGATTGATTTCAAACGCAACAAATTCAATGTCCCTGCGAAGGTCGAAGCGATCGAATACGATCCGAACCGTTCGGCGCGCATCGCATTACTCTGCTATGCCGACGGCGAACGGCGCTATATTCTCGCGCCAGAACGCTTGCAGGTAGGCGCCTCAGTGCTCGCCGGCGACGACAATGTCGATATTCAGCCTGGCAATTCCTTGCCGCTCAAGTTTATTCCGGTTGGCACCGTGGTGCATAATATCGAACTGAAGATCGGCAAGGGTGGACAATTGGTACGGAGCGCTGGATTGGGCGCCCAGCTGATGGCCAAGGAAGGCTCCTATGCTTTGATCAAACTTCCTTCGGGCGAGCTGCGCTACGTCCTGGCTGACTGCCGTGCCACGGTGGGTCAAGTCGGAAATGCCGACCAAGAGAATGTTTCCTGGGGGAAAGCGGGGAGGATACGCTGGCTAGGGTTTCGGCCGACGACGCGCGGTATCGCCAAGAACCCGGTCGATCACCCGCACGGAGGCGGCGAAGGAAGATCGAAGGGTAATCATCCGATGACGCCATGGGGCAAGCCAACCAAGGGTTATAAGACGCGAAAGAACCATGCATCCGACAAGTATATCGTGCAGCGGAGAAAAGGTAGGTAGCGATGGCGCGTTCGGTTAAAAAAGGGCCTTTTGTCGACCAGCATCTTTTGAAAAAAATTGCCGCGATCAGCGAATCGCGGCAAAGGCAGGTCATTCGCACGTGGTCGCGGCGATCGACGGTGACTCCCGAGATGGTCGGACTCACGATCGGCGTGCATAACGGCAGGAAGTTTATTCCGGTATTTGTCAGCGAAAACATGGTTGGCCATAAGCTCGGTGAATTCGCTCCAACGAGGACTTTCTTCGCACATTCGGGCGATCGGAAAGCCGAAGCCAAAGAAACGACGGGTGCACCACCCGCGGCGGCACCAAGAGCGCCGGCTCCAGCAGCAGCGCTGGCGGCGAAACCATAGGGTGGGTTGACCGTTTTATGACGAAAGGTTGCTAGCGTCCGATGACTTTGTTCGTAAGTTAACGAAATTATGGAAGCACGCGCGATCACAAAGTTTATCCGAATCTCGCCGAGAAAAGTTCGATTAGTGGTCGACCAAATTCGCGGCAAGGGCGTCGAAGAAGCGTTGAACATACTCAAATTCACTCCCAAGCGCTCTGCGGGTATTGTAGCAAAGACTGTGCGGACAGCGGTGGCGAATGCGGAAAACACTCAGAGCGTTGACGTCGATCGTTTGTTCATCAAGCAGGCCAAGGTGGACGAAGCCGGCATGTGGAAGCGCTTTACTTCCCGCGCTCAAGGACGGGCGACGCGGGTGCGTAAACGGCTCAGCCACGTGACCATCGTCCTCGACGAAGCGCAGGAGAGGAGTTAGAGCCTCATGGGTCAGAAAACGCATCCGAAATTATTTCGTCTCGGCGTGATCGAGTCCTGGGACTCGAAGTGGTTCGCGCGTCACGATTACCCCAAACTGCTCCATGAAGATTTTCGCATAACAAAATTTTTAAAAAGCCGGCTCTATCACGCGGGAATCTCGCGCATTGAAATCGAAAGAGCGGCCAATAAAGCAAAGATCAATATTCACACGGCGCGGCCCGGAATCGTGATCGGTAAAAAGGGCGCCGAGATCGAAAAACTCAAAGAGGAAATCACCAAACTGACTCATCGGGAAACTTACATCAATATTCATGAGGTTCGTAGACCGGACCTCGATGGCCAGCTTGCCGCGGAGAATGTCGCTTTGCAGTTGGAGCGCCGCGTCGCTTTTCGCCGTGCCATGAAGGAAAGCGTTTCCCGAGCCATGCGCATGGGCGCGCAGGGCGTAAGAATTCAATCGGCCGGTCGCTTGGGCGGTTCCGAAATTGCGCGCACCGAGTGGTACCGTGAAGGGCGCGTACCGCTGCACACGCTGCGTGCGGACATCAGTTATGGTTTCGCCGAGGCGCGCACCACCTACGGCGTGATCGGTGTCAAAGTTTGGATTTTTCGCGGCGAGGTTTTGACCGAGGAAGAAGAGCAACAGAAGGCGATGTTGGGTGGATGAAGAAATTGGCTGAATCGCGACGAATCTAGCAAAAATACGTAATCAAAATGCTCGAACCAAAAAAAGTTAAATATCGCAAACTGCAGAAGGGACGTCGCCGGGGGACGGCCCATCGCGGTTCGACCTTAGCCTTTGGAGATTTTGGTCTCAAGGCGGTCGGGCGCGGCTGGATGAGCGCGCGTGAGATCGAGGCGGCGCGAGTCGCTTTAACGCGTTACCTTAAGCGCGGCGGCAAGGTCTGGATTCGGATTTTTCCTGACAAGCCGCTGACCAAAAAGCCTCTAGAAACCCGGATGGGAAAGGGAAAGGGAGCTCCCGAAATGTGGGTTGCCGTCGTCCAACCGGGCCGAATCTTATTCGAAATGGAAGGTGTTGAAGGCCCGCTCGCCAAGGAGGCCTTCCGCTTAGCGGCGCACAAACTATCCATCCCAACGATCACCGTACAGCGCAGGAGTGTGGCTCATGGAGGCTAAAGAACTGCGGGAGATGAGCGTCGAGGATTTAGCACAAAAACGTCTCTCGTTACACGAGGAAATCGGCAATCTGAAACTAAAGCGCGCCACCAGCCGGTTAGAGAATCCCATGAAGCTCAAAGAAACCAAGCGCAACCTTGCCCGCGTCGAAACCATTCTGCGTGAACGAGTCCTCCGAGGGCAAAGAGGATGAGCATGAGCACCCCAGGGTTGAGAAAAGAACGAACGGGACTGGTGGTCAGTGACCGCATGCAAAAGACCGTGGTGATTTCCATCGAACGGACGGTCATGCATCCGCGGTATAAAAAAATCCTGCGACGCCGCTCCAAAGTGAAGGCGCACGACGAGAGCAATCAATGTCGCATCGGTGATCGCGTACTGATCGTGGAGTGTCGTCCGCTTAGCCGGGACAAGCGTTGGCGTGTCAGCAAAGTCCTGGAACGGGGCCATGCAACCCAGGAAGAGTCAAAAGGGGCCGACGCTTAGGTGTCGCTCGTAGGTAGCAAGGACGTCGAGGTTGATCCATGATTCAGATGCGAACGACATTAGATGTGGCCGACAATTCCGGCGCACGGCGTGTGCAGTGCATAAAAGTTCTGGGAGGGAGCAAACGCAAATACGCCTCAATTGGCGATATTATCGTGGTCTCCGTCAAGGAAGCTATCCCCAACGGCAAAGTTAAAAAAGGCGAGGTCATGAAAGCCGTTGTTGTGCGCACGGCTAAGGAATTGGGCCGGCCCGACGGTACTTACATTCGCTTCGACAACAATTCGGCGGTATTGATTGATAATCAAAAAGAGCCCATCGGAACGCGTATCTTTGGACCGGTGGCGCGAGAGCTGAGGGCGAAGAAGTTCATGAAAATTATTTCCCTCGCGCCCGAAGTGCTCTGATCGGACATCGAGGAGAAGTTGCTCGTGCAGATTCGTAAGAACGACAGCGTGATGGTGATCGGCGGTAGGGAACGCGGCAAAACCGGCAAGGTGCTCCGAGTTCTGCCGGACGAAGATGCGGTCATCGTCGAAAGACTCAATATGGTCAAGCGGCATACCAAGCCGCGCGGTCCGCAACAGCCCGGCGGGATCATCGAAAAAGAGGCATCGATTCATGCCTCCAATATCATGATCCTGTGCGACAAATGTAACGCGCCGGTAAGGATCGGTCGGAAGATTCTCGGCGATGGGAAAAAGATCAGAATCTGCCGCCGCTGCAAAGAGGCTTTGGATTAGTGGTGCGACCATGGCACGATTGAAAACCAAATATAAGAGTGATGTTGTCCCGGCCATGATGAAGGAGTTCAGCTATAAGAACTCCATGCAAGTGCCGCGCCTGTCGAAGATCACATTGAATGTCGGTTTGGGCGAGGCGACGCAGAATGTCAAAGTTGTCGACGCGGCGGTCGCCGAGATTACCTTGATCACCGGGCAAAAACCCGTAGTCACGCACGCGAAAAAGGCCATCGCGAATTTCAAACTGCGCGAGGGCGTGCCGATCGGCTGCATGGTGACATTGCGCCAAGAGCGCATGTATGAATTCTTGGACCGCTTGATTCACGTGGCGTTGCCGCGGGTGCGCGATTTCAAGGGAGTGTCGGATCGCTCGTTTGATGGCCGGGGCAATTACTCCTTGGGTTTGCGCGAGCAGATCATTTTTCCGGAAATTCACGCTGATAAAGTTGAAAAATCGCGCGGCATGACGGTTACGATAGCAACCACGGCGAAAACGGACCAGGAAGGTCGTGCGCTGCTCAAACTGATGGGCATGCCGTTCGCCAGTTAGTCGAGAGAGGGAGACTTCCATTGGCCAAGACCTGTCTTCGAATCAAGGCTGAAAGGCCGAACAAATTTAAGGTGCGAGAGTACAATCGCTGCCCCCTTTGCGGTCGGGCGCGAGCTTTTTACCGGCGCTTTCGCATGTGCCGGCTTTGCCTGCGCGATCACGCGCGTAAAGGCCATATCCCCGGACTCATTAAGGCCAGTTGGTAGGCTACGGAGAGAATCATGGGAATGACGGATCCGATTGCGGACTTGCTAACGCGGATACGAAACGCGTCACGAGCACGGCACCAGAGAGTCGCCGTTCCATGGTCGCGCTTGAAAGAGAACATTGTAAAAATTCTAATTCAAGAAGGCTATCTGAAAGACCAGAAGAAGGTTAAGGCAGCGCTCGGCGGCGGCGACGAAATAGTCATTCAACTCAAGTTCGACCGCGAGAGTCGGCCGATCATTGTGGGAATGAAACGCGTGAGCTCGCCGGGCCGCCGGGTTTACGTCGGCGCAAAGGCCTTGGCGCCCGTTCGCAAGGGTTTGGGGATTCATGTTCTTTCGACCCCCAAAGGAATACTGGTCGACCGGGAAGCTCAAAAAGCCAAGGTCGGCGGAGAACTTATTTGCTCGGTGTGGTAGTTCGAGTCGAGGTGTCAGGTGTCACGTATTGGAAAATTACCGGTAACCATTCCCGCAGGCGTGAAGGTCGCGGTCGACCCAAGTGGTGTTCGCTTGGAGGGTCCCAAGGGAAAACTTCAAACGGCGATTCCTGTGGGCGTGGAAGTGAGAGTCGACGGCAATGTCGTGCGCGTCGAGCGCCAGCTCGATGATCGCAAGATCCGCGCGCTGCACGGGCTTACCCGAAAGCTCATCGCGAACATGGCCCAGGGAGTGAGTCAGGGATTTAACCGTGTGCTGGATATCAACGGCGTCGGCTATCGGGCCGAAGTTAAGGGTCAAGAGGTCCACATGACTTTGGGCTATTCCCATCCGGTGGTTTTTCCGCTGCCGCAGGGGGTGACGGCATCAGTGGAACGCCAGATCATCATCACGCTCAGCAGCGCCGATCGCCAGTTGCTCGGCGAAACGGCCGCAAAGATCCGCGACCTCAGGCCGCCGGAGCCGTACAAGGGAAAGGGAATTAAATATCGCGAAGAGTTTATTAAGCGCAAAGCGGGCAAGGCAGTGGGTTCGGCGAGTGGAAAATAGAGCGTTGAGGAATCCGAGATCATGAATAGACGGGGAGATATCGCAAGGCTGCGCCGCAAGGTGCGCGTTCGCCGCAAAGTCGTTGGCACGGATGCACGTCCACGGGTGTGCGTATTTCGCAGCAACAAGCATATTTATGCCCAAGTCATATCCGACACTCAGGGAAAAACTTTGGCGGCGGTATCTACGCTCGCGGGCGAGCTCGCGAGCGCCGCTGAAAAGAGCAAAGGTGTCGAAGTGGCCAAGCAGGTCGGTCTCGCGCTGGCGAAAGTTTGCAAGCAAAAAAATATCAGCAAAGTCGTATTCGACCGCAACGGTTTTCTTTTCCACGGACGGGTGAAGGCCTTGGCCGATGGCGCCCGTGAAGGCGGATTGGAATTTTGACGTCAACTCGCGAAACGAGAGGTGCCTTTGGAACGGATTGATGCGCAAGGATTGGATCTCAAGGAAAAAGTAGTTCACATCAGCCGAGTGGCTAAAGTTGTCAAAGGCGGGCGCCGCTTCAGTTTCAGCGCTCTCGTCGTCGTCGGTGACAGCCGCTCGCTGGTCGGTTACGGTATGGGCAAGGCGAATGAAGTGCCGGAGGCGATCCGCAAAGGCTTAGAGCAAGCCAAGAAGAATTTGATACGAGTACCGGTTATGGACGGCACCATTCCGTTCGAAGTGACGGGTCGATACGGCGCGGGATATGTGATTCTCAAGCCGGCGTCGGACGGCACCGGCGTGATTGCCGGAGGCGGGGTTCGCGCCGTCGTGGAGGCATCCGGGATTCAAAACGTATTGACGAAATGCATCGGCTCCAACAACCCGCATAACATGGTCAAGGCCACAATCGAAGCCTTGCGCGAACTGCGCGCTCCGGAGGAAATTGCCGACCGGCGCGGCAAAGTATTGGCGGAGATTCGTTAATGATGAGACTCGAAGATTTAAAGCCGGCGCCCGGCTCGAACAAGAAACGCAAGCGCGTCGGACGCGGCGACGGCTCCGGACACGGCAAGACCTCGTGCCGCGGCCACAAGGGCCAAGGCGCGCGCTCGGGGGGCAACGTCCAGCCGGGATTCGAAGGCGGTCAGATGCCGTTGCAACGCCGCTTGCCGAAGCGAGGTTTTCACAATATTTTCCGCGTGCAAATGGCGGTGGTTAATTTAAGTCAACTCGAAGCGCTCGCCGAAGCCAGCGAGATCGGCCCGGAAAACTTGGCGGCGCATGGCTTGATCGCCGGTAAAAACCGGCGGGTAAAAATTCTCGGCGAAGGTTCGCTGTCGCGCGCATTGACGGTCAAGGCCCATGGCTTTTCGGCGTCGGCCAAAGAGAAAATCGAAGCGGCGGGCGGCAAAGCGGAATTGATCGCAGTTCATGCTTAACGGTTTTCAAAACGCCTCGCGCATTCCCGAGCTGCGCCGCCGCCTGTTATTCACGTTGGGCATGCTGGCGGTGTATCGCCTGGGCGTGCACGTGCCGACGCCGGGCATCGACCGACAAGCGATGGCGGCGTTTTTCGATCAGCAAAAAAACACCTTGTTCGGGTTTCTGAATCTGTTTTCCGGCGGTGCGCTGGAGCAGTTTTCGGTATTTTCGCTGGGCATCATGCCCTATATCAGCGCGTCGATTATTTTGCAGCTACTGACGGTGGTTTTTCCCTATTTGGAAAGACTATCCAAGGAAGGCGAAATCGGGCGGCGCAAGATCACCCAATACACTCGTTATGGCACCGTGGTGTTGTCGATCATTCAGGGGATTATGATCAGCGTCGGGTTGGAAGGCACGCAAATTTCAGGTGGCCATAGTTTGGTGTTGACTCCCGGCTGGTCATTCCGGTTGATGACCGTGATCACGTTGACCTCAGGCACCGCCTTTATCATGTGGCTCGGAGAACAGATCACCGAGCGCGGTATCGGCAACGGAATCTCGTTGATCATTTTTGCCGGCATTGTCGCACGGCTGCCATCGGCGGTGACCACGACTTTGCAGTTCATGCGTGAAGGTGAGCTAGGACCTTTGGTGGCTTTGCTGATTCTCGTTTTGAGCGTACTCGTCGTCGGCTCGATTATTTTTGTGGAACGGGGCCAACGACGCATCCCGGTGCAATATGCCAAGCGCGTCGTGGGCCGCAAAATGTACGGCGGCATGACTTCACACCTGCCTCTGAAGATCAACACCGCTAACGTGATACCGCCAATTTTTGCGTCGTCGATCCTGATTTTTCCGGCGACATTGGCGCAATTTGCCAATCACCCGTGGGTACAAACGGCTTCCGGGGCGCTGGCGCCAGGCACTTGGCTGCATGATTTGGTCTACATTATTCTGATCATCTTTTTCGCTTTCTTCTACACGGCCGTGGTGTTCAATCCGAGCGACGTCGCGGAGAATATGAAAAAGGCGGGGGGATATATTCCTGGTATTCGGCCTGGGCAAAAGACCGCCGAATACATTGAGCGAGTGTTGTCACGGATCACTTTGAGCGGGGCGATTTACCTGTGTATCGTCTCACTTCTGCCAACCCTGTTGGTCAGACAGTTTAATGTGCCTTTCTATTTCGGCGGCACGGCGCTGTTGATCGTCGTCGGTGTAGCGTTGGATACCGTGGCGCAAATGGAAACTCATTTGATCACCCGCAATTACGAAGGATTTATGAAGCGGGGGCGGTTGCGCGGAAGAAGAGGCTAAGCGTGGCCGCAGGTACGCGCGTCGTATTGCTGGGTCCGCCGGGAGCAGGGAAGGGGACTCAGGCAAAACTTCTGGAGGAAGAATTTTCTGCATGCCAGATTTCGACCGGTGATATCTTACGTAAGGCCGTGGCGGAGCGGACGCCACTGGGCAGGGAGGCGTCGGAATATATCAATCGCGGCGCTTTAGTGCCGGACAGCGTGATCGTCGACTTGGTCGCGGAGCGGTTAAAGGAGAAGGACTGCGAAAAGGGATTTATCCTAGACGGATTTCCGAGAACAATCCCCCAAGCGGCAAGCCTCGATGCGATTCTCAATCAAAGTGGGATCCGCCTCAGCGCCGTGTTGTCGGTCCGGGTACCCCATAACGTTATAATTGAAAGACTCGCTGGCCGCCGGACTTGTCGAGAATGCGGCGCTCTCTCTCATGTGGTATTCACACCTCCTAAGAAAGAGGGCGTGTGCGACCGCTGCGGTGGCGCGCTTTACCAGCGCGACGATGACCGCGAGGAGACGATCGCAAACCGCCTCAAGGTCTATGAAGATCAAACTGCTCCTTTGGTCGATTATTATCAGGGGCAAGGGGTGTTGCGGGAAATCGACGGAGTCGGGGACGTTGACGAGATCCGCGCGCGGATCATCCAGGCCTTGAAGGTGTAGCGACGTGATTTCGCTCAAGTCGGCTCGAGAAATCGAGATCATGAGACGAGCTAACGTCATCGTCGCGGAAGTCCTGCAGGAGCTAAAAAGACACGTTGCCCCCGGTGTGACGACCTTGGAGTTGGATGCCATTGCCGAAGAATTCACGCTCAAAAAAAACGCGGTTCCCGCCTTCAAGGGCTATAACGTGGCGGGTCGGATTTATCCCCGTTGTTTATGCGCGTCGGTCAATAATGAGATTGTTCACGGGATTCCCTCGAACCGGGCGCTTAGCGAAGGCGACATTATCGGTCTGGATTACGGAGTCATTTACGAAGGTTTCTACGGTGACTCGGCGATTACCGTCGGGGTGGGTAAGGTGAGCGAGGAAGCGCAGCGGCTGATGGATGTCACGGAGCAATCGTTGTACCGGGGAATTGAGGAACTTGTCGACGGCAAGCGATTAGGCGATTTGGGAGCAGTGGTTCAACGGATCGCCGAAAACGCGGGCTATTCGGTGGTGCGAGCGTTCGTTGGGCATGGGATCGGCAAGAAATTGCATGAGGAACCGCCGGTGCCAAATTACGGCGAACCCGACCGTGGCCTCCGTCTAAGAGAAGGTATGGTCCTGGCGATCGAACCGATGGTGAACGCCGGAAGCTACGAAGTTGAGATAAAGGAGGACGGTTGGACCGCGGTAACGAAAGATGGTAGTTTAGCCGCCCATTTCGAGCATTCGGTAGCGATAACAAAAAACGGGCCGTATATTTTGAGTCAACTCTAGCCGTAAGGAGAAGCGCTGCGGTCGAATTTCCTATGCCAAAAGAAGATGCCATTGAAGTCACAGGAACAGTTTTGGAAACGCTGCCCAACGCGATGTTTCGGGTCGAGTTGGACAATGGCCATAAAGTGTTGGCTCATATTTCCGGCAAGATGCGTATGCACTACATCAAAATACTTCCCGGCGACAAAGTGAAGATCGAGCTTTCTCCCTATGACTTGGCCAGGGGACGGATCATTTTCCGGGAACGTTAAAACATAGGAGAAATCGTGAAGGTCAGGGCATCGGTTAAGAAAATCTGCAGTAAATGCAAAGTGATTCGCCGCAAGGGCGTGGTACGAATCCAGTGCGAGAATACCAAGCATAAGCAACGACAGGGCTAATCGTACTTAGCGCAACGTTGTGATTTGTCCGCGAGTTTTAAGCTTTTGAGATTCCGAAGGGAGTGAGAATATGGCACGTGTCGCGGGTGTAGATCTACCGAAGAGCAAAAGAATGGAAATCGCGTTGACGTATGTTTACGGCATCGGGCGAAGCTCGTCGCGAGAGATTCTAACAAAGGCCGGCATTTCATTGGATCTGAAGAGCGACGACCTGAGCGATGATGATGTGGCGAAGATTCGCCAAGTTCTCGAACAGGGTTACAAGGTCGAAGGGGATCTTCGGCGCGATGTCACTGCGAATATCAAGCGCCACCTTGATATGGGGTCCTATCGTGGCCAGCGCCATCGTAAAAATTTACCGGTGCACGGCCAGCGCACCCATACGAATGCGCGCACCCGTAAGGGACCGCGCAAGACGGTCGCGGGCAAGAAAACAGCACCATCCAAAGGTTAAGTGAATAGGAGTTGATTATGGCGGATGCCACGGACGAAAAGCAGAAAACTGAAGGACAGGCGGACCAAAAAGCGAGCGAGCGCGCTGCGCGGAAAAAACGTGGACGAAAAAACATCGCCGAAGGCGTGGTGCATATTCACTCGACGTTTAACAACACGATCGTAACGATCACGGATTACCAAGGCAACGTCATTTCCTGGTCGAGCGCTGGTGCAATGGGGTTCAAGGGATCGCGCAAAGGAACGCCCTTCGCGGCCCAGCAAGCGGCCGACAGCGCGGCGAAAAAGGCCATGGATCATGGCTTACGAAGCGTGCAGATTTTTGTCCGGGGTCCGGGGGCGGGGCGAGAATCGGCGTTGCGCGCGCTCCAGTCCGCGGGGATTAACATCAGTTTGATCAAAGACGTTACGCCGATCCCCCATAACGGGTGTCGTCCGCCAAAACGACGACGGGTTTGACGATTAGAGGAGGAATACGATTGGCTAGATATACCGACTCTGTGTGCCGGCTTTGCAGGCGCGAAAATATGAAGCTCTTTCTCAAGGGAGAGCGCTGCTATACGGACAAGTGCGCCATCGAACGACGAAACTATCCTCCGGGACAGCATGGTCAAGGCAGACCCAAATTTTCTGAATACAGTATTCAGCTGCGCGAGAAGCAAAAAGTGAAGCGGATGTATGGCTTGCTCGAAAAACAATTTCGCCGCACTTTCGCCGAAGCCTCGCGCACCAAAGGCATCACCGGTGAGACTTTACTGATCCTATTAGAACGCCGGCTCGACAACGTCGCGTACCGCCTAGGCTTTGCCAGCTCGCGCGCCGAGGCTCGAACCTTGGTTCGACACGGGCATATTCTGGTTAACGGTAAAAAGATCAACATTCCATCGTACACCGTTCGAGCGGGCGATGTAGTTTCAGTGAAAGAGCCGAGCCGCCAACTCGTGCGCGTGCAGTCGTCCATGGAAGGCGCCCAGCGGCGTGGTGTTCCCGACTGGACCGAGGTCGACCGTGAAGCTTGCAGCGGCAGAATCAAACTATTGCCGACGCGGGGCGACGTCACGATGCCCATCAATGAAAAACTAATCGTCGAATTGTATTCGAAGTGAGATCGAACTTGGGAGACGCTATGTCGACAATGTATAAGCATTGGACGGATCTAATCAAACCCAAACAATTGGAGGTGGAAGAGAAAACTCTGACCTCAACCTACGGCAAGTTTTACGCCGAGCCGTTCGAACGCGGCTTCGGCCAAACCATCGGCAACTCACTGCGGCGCATTATGCTTTCTTCGCTGATGGGCGCCGCGATCGTCGCCGTACGCATCAAAGGTATCTTGCACGAGTTCTCGACGGTCGCCGGCGTCACCGAAGATGTCGCTGATATTATACTGAACCTGAAGGAAATTAGGTTGCGACTCAACGAAAGTGAACAACAAACCCTGCGCATCGATACCAAGGGACCGGGCGTCGTTTACGCCAAAGACATGCTGGCGCCACCCAGTGTCGAGATCTTAAATCCCGAGCACAAAATCGCCACGTTGTCGCGCGATGCCAAACTTGAAATGGAGCTGCTGGTCAAGCTGGGACGCGGTTATGTTCCCGCGGAACGGAATAAAGAAGAAGGCGCGCCCGTCGATACGATTTTTATCGACGCGGTTTTTTCGCCGATCCAAAAGGTGAATTTTACTGTGGCTAACGCGCGCGTCGGGCAGCGCACGGATTATGATCGTGTGGTGTTTGAGGTTCACACTGACGGCAGCGTAAAGCCGGATGACGCCATGGCTTACGCCGCCAAGATTCTCCAGGATCAAGTTAGCATTTTTGTAAATTTTCAAGAGGAGCCGCGCGCCGAGAAGAAGGATGACGGTCCGGCAATCCCGTTGAATGAAAATTTGTTTCGCAGCGTGGACGAACTCGAGTTTTCGGTGCGCTCGCAAAATTGCCTGCAAAACGCCGACATCAAATATATCGGCGAATTGGTGCAAAAGACCGAACAGGAGATGCTTCGGACCAAGAACTTCGGTCACAAATCGCTGAACGAGATCAAGGAAATTCTCAAGGAGATGGGGCTCGAACTTGGCATGAAAATCGATCATTTCCCGTCGCGCGAAGAGATCGACGCGCGCAAGCGCGCCGCCGAGAAGGAGCCGGTCTAAGCCATGCGCCATTTGAAGTCGGGGAGACAACTCAGCCGCAACTCGGCCCATCGCTGGGCTCTGATGCGAAACCTCATTACGTCGCTGCTGCGCGAAGAGAAGATCCGAACCACGGATCCCAAAGCCAAGGAACTGCGCCGCTGGGTCGACCGTGTGATTACTCTCGGCAAGCAGGGAAGTTTGCATGCGCGCCGCCAGGCATTGAGCATCGTTCAGGATAAAGCCGTGGTGCGAAAGTTGTTCGACACGATCGGGCCGCGTTTCAAGGATCGTCCGGGCGGATATACGCGGATCATCAAGATCGGCATCCGGCGCGGCGACGCTGCGCAGATGTCCGTGATCGAGCTCGTCGGCGCGGAGAGCGAAAAACAAGAGGCCAAGGGCGGCGCCAAGAAAAGCCGCCGGGCGCGCCGCAGGCAGGCACAGGCGCCGCAAGAAGCAGCGGCATAGAACTTAATTGATAGAGGCTTATTCGACAGCCCGCCGGCGATCCAAAAACGATCCGGCGGGCTGTTTCCGTTTTTGCTGAGGAGTGGGGCTGGTTCGAAGCAAACAAGGCGAGAACATCTCTCACGAATGCCGAAAGAAGGCATTCAAATGTGCAGACTCTGAAGCGAAACTTTTTGATTGTTCGGGTGCCGGAGCAGCATTGGAGTTCGTCGGTAGTCACGTCATCACCCGCAATCGTCGTCGCAGTTCCAATCGTAAATGAAATATTTCCACCGGGGGGAAATCGAATGTTTCGAGGTGAGAAGACATTTGCCATTCTACTGATGAGTTTGACGCTTATGGCGTGCTCAAGAGCGCAGACCGCTAATCAAATTCCGGTTGAACGAGGAAAATATTTAGTCACGTTCGGCGGCTGTCACGACTGCCACACGCCAAAGATCCCGGGTTCGAACGGCGTGCCGGCGCTTGAGACGTCGAAGCTGCTTTCCGGCCATCCGGAAAGTATGCCGGCGCCGTCATGGTCGCCGGAGGATGTGCAAACAAAGGGCGTTGTGGCGGCGGCAAACGGCTCGCTCACGGCGTGGGCGGGGCCGTGGGGCGTCAGCTTTGCGATCAATTTGACCCCGGACAAGGCCACCGGAATTGGCGAATGGAGCGAGGAAATGTTTATACAAATGGCCCGAACCGGCAAGCATCAGGGCCAGCCGAACGGCCGCGACATTCTGCCGCCGATGCCTTGGTTCAGTATGAAGGATCTAACGGACGCTGATTTAAAGGCCATCTGGGCATATCTCAAAAGCTTGCCGCCGGTGAAAAATCAGGTGCCGCTGCCGGCTTTGCCGCAAACATCTCCAACCGCGTCCGCTCCAAAGTAAAGCGCGGGCGACCGTGGCGCTTCGCAAGCGGCTTCAGGGCCTCTCGGATTTTTTCGGAGACGCGGTTGCGGTGCGACCCAGAGTGTTTCGCTGAAAATTATGTCCATCGGCGACATAGCTCTACGCGGATTAGCTCGCATTTGTGCGCACTTTTGTTCGGCGCATAGTCGTGATAATTAAGCCCGGTGAATCAACGCGGGGAAGCCATGTTGCGCCGGTCGCTCAATGACTTGCTGACCATCGATTTGCACGCTGACGCTCTCACCCGACTGCAGTGGCGCGACTTCGGCAATGGTCTGTCTATGTCGCGTCTCGCGCGCGAAGGGCAGCGAGAGTTGGTGCTTTACCGGATCGCCGCCGATGCTTCGCCCGACGCGTTCGTCAAGCATGAGCATCTCGGCGGCGAATTCTATCTAGTACTCAAGGGCAAGATTGTCGACGAGACAGGCGAGTACGAAAAGGGCGATGTTGTATTCTTGGATCCCCATTCCGTACACACGCCGCGGGCGATCGGTGAGACGATCGTTTTAGTGTTTTGGCCGGCCGGAGTGCGTCTCGTCGATTGACTGTAATAAATCTTCCAGTTCAGCCACAGGGGGTAAAATGAAAACTTTAGGATTCATCGGCACCGGCGGCATGGGCAGCGGCATGGCGGCCAACTTGATTAAGGCAGGAAACAAATTGGTCGTCAACGATTTGCGCCGCGAGCAGTCAAAGGGGCTCGAAAATCAGGGCGCGGTTTTCAAGGAATCGCCGAAAGCAGTGGCCGAGTCCTGTGAGATCGTGCTCTCGATGCTGCCGTACAATGAAGCGGTGCGGACGGTCGGTCTCGGTCCAAACGGTTTACAAGAGGCCGCGAGCGGCGCGAAGCTCTGGATCGATTTCAGCAGCATCGATAAGAAAACGATCGTCGGCGTCAATGCCGAGCTTTCAAAAAAAGGCTGGACCGTCGTCGATGGCTCGGCGGGCGGAGTTGAAGAAGCGGCGGCGGCCGGGACGTTGTCCCTCTGGCTTTCGGGATCGAAAGCAGTCTTCGACGAGTATCAGACCGTGTTCAATGCCATGGGAAACAAGGTGCTCTACGTCGGTGAGTTAGGCAACGCCAAGCTGGTGAAAAACGCCATGGCGATGTTCGCCGCGGTGACTCATTTGACTCTGGCGGAGATTTGCTCCTGGCTTAAAAAAGGCGGCTTGACCGAAGATACCTTTCGCACGATCCTGAAAAACTCGCAGCAGGATTCCGTCGCCATCGACCGCATTATGGAAATTGTCGTCAGCCGTAAATATAAGCCGCGCAAATCGTGGATGCCCAAAGACGTCGGCTTCGGATTGGACATGGCGCGCGAGATGGAAGTGCCGATGCCTTTCGTCGCCCTGGCGTATCAGATGTTTTCAATCGCCCAGGCGACCGGCATGGACGGTTACGAAGCCACCGGCATCGCGTGCAACGTGTACGACGTGATCACCGGGCGGACGCGGGGTGTTTGACGTATGGCAGGACTGCCGCCGGAACGCATTTCCCGGTTTCTCACCTATCTTTTGCGCCATCGGCCCAAGGAGTATCCGCTGGTGTTCGATAAGTCCGGGTTCGTCGATTGGCCCGACGTAGTTGAGCTGGTGCAAGAGCGCTTCTATGACGTCACCGAGGATGACATCCGCGCTGTCGTCGCCGACTCGAAAAAGCAGCGATTCGAACTGCAAGGCGATAATAAAGTGCGCGCCACGTACGGTCATTCGTTCCCCGTCGAGCTCGGCGACGAGACGGCGCAACCTCCCGACCAACTTTACTATGGGGCGGCGCGCGACCTGGCGGAGTCGATGCTGCGCAACGGCCTCAAGCCGCGCGACCGGCAATACGTTCACTTGAGTGTCTCCGCCGAGGAAGCCGAGTCAGTTGCTCGGCGGCATGATCCCGCGCCGGCTATTCTCATCGTGGACGCGCAGTCGGCGCATGGCGAAGGGATTCGATTCTTCGCCTCCGGTCCATTGTACCTTGTCGAGATGGTTCCCGCGAAGTTCTTGTCCTTGCGATAGCCGATTTGATCCTGGGCCCAATAAAAGCTTTTGTGATCCCGGCGATATCCGGGCCGCGCGAGAAGTTCCAACGCTGCCGCACTTTGGCGTTAAATGGACATTCGCCTCGGCATAAGTTTCCGCCGGAGATTCGGCGGTTGCTGAGGCCGACCAAAGCAGGATGACTTTACTTATCGTTATCGCTGCGGCGTCGGAAGCGATAGCCCTCTGGTGCGTGGTGAACCTCTGGCGTAGTCGCGCATCAAAAATCCGCAAGATGGTATGGACATTGATCCTGCTCGTTCCCGTCGTTGGACCAGTGTATTACGGTGGAATGTTTGAAGCACCGTCGGTTCAACCAGATCAAGAAATGAATGGCACGATTAGTGGTCACATTACGGATTTGAGTGAGCGCCTGCCTCGTCGGTTTGCGCATACGAAATCATTACGTTAAATTGCTGAAATAGCGGTAATTTACCAAAAATCGCCCATGAAAGTGCTGGTGTTGAAGTGTCGACGCGCCGGAGCAGAAGAAACTGATTCTAGGAAGAAATGCGCAGTCATCTTAGGGAACTTCTGACCCGAGCCGTCGAGAAGACGGCAGAGGGGGGAGCGCTCGATCCATCAGGGCTCCCCCCTCTGCTTCTTGAGCCGCCGAAGCAACGCGAGTTCGGTGACCTGGCGACGAACTTCGCCATGCTGTGGGCGAAGAACGCGAAAAAACCGCCGCGGGCGATCGCGGAAGCGATTCTCAAAAACATCGAGGATCCAGACGGGATTCTGGCGCGCAAGGAAATCGCGGGTCCGGGATTTTTAAATTTCACCTTCGCGCCGAAATTCTATTACGCTCGACTGCGTGAGCTCGCGGTCGGAAATCATGCGCGACTCGATCTCGGACAGGGTGAGCGCGTCCAGGTCGAATTCGCCAGCGTCAATCCCACCGGCCCGTTGCACGTCGGTCACGGCCGAGTGGCGGTCATCGGCGACGTGCTGGCGCGCTTGCATGAGGCGACGGGGTTTAACGTCGAGCGTGAATATTACGTCAACGACGCCGGCAATCAGATGGAAAATCTCGGGCTTTCCATCATGGCGCGCTACCGCGAATTGTTCGGTGAGAAAGTTGATTTTCCCGAAGGCGGTTATCCGGGCGATTACGTAACCGAGATCGCCGCTGAGGTGAAGCAAAAACATGGCGACAAATTCTTACACGAGCCGAAAGAAACGGCGGTAGGATTTTTTCAAGAGTATGGCGGTGATGCTTTACTGAACACGATCCGCGCGCAGCTGAAGAATTTTGGTATTGAATTCGATTCCTACTTCAGCGAAAAGGTCATGCGTGGGCGCAGCGAGGTCGATCGCGCGATGGACGAATTGCGCACGCGCGGGTTGCTCTATTCGCAGGAGGGCGCCGAGTGGTACAGATCGACGCAGTTTGGCGACGACAAGGATCGCGCGGTCATCAAAAGCGACGGCGAGCTCACTTACTTCGCCGCCGATATCGCATACCACCGGAACAAGTTCGAGCGGCATTTTCAAAAACTGATTAATGTTTGGGGCGCGGATCATCATGGCTATGTGCCGCGTTTGAAAGCGGCAATTCAAGGGCTCGGCTACGACTCCAGCTTTTTGCAGGTTGTGCTGGTGCAGATGGTTCAGCTCACGCGCGGCGGCGAGCCGGTGCGCATGGGCAAGCGCACGGGCGAGTTCGTCGCCCTCGAGGATGTTTTGGAAGAGGTGGGACGCGACGCGGCGCGGTTTTTTTTTCTGATGCGCAAATCGGACAGTCATCTCGACTTCGATTTGGATCTTGCCAAGAAACAGTCGAGCGATAATCCGGTATTTTATGTCCAGTACGCGCACGCTCGAGTCGCGAGTATCTTTGAACAAGCGAGCAAAAGCGGCATGGAGCTCGGCGACCGTGGCGCGTTTCGGTGGAACGGTTAGAGTTGGCCGAAGAGCTTGAGTTGATTCGCAAGATGACCCAATTCAATGACGTCTTGGAAGAGAGTGTGCGCGAGCTCGAGCCCCATCGTTTGGTTTTTTATCTGTTGGATTTGGCCGGTGAATTTCATCGCTACTACAACCGTCATCCGCGTCATCTCGGAAGACACTGATTTGAGCCGGGCACGGTTGTTGTTGATCGAAAACGTTCAGAAGACCGTTCGCTGCGGGCTGGAGATCTTGGGTGTCAAGCGCCTCTGAAAATGACTGCCCGGGCGGATGCGGAAAGTTAAGAGTCCGCCCGACGCGGCGCGAGGAAATAGTTTCATGGCGGAAAATCGCAGGGGCAAAGAAAATCGCTTCTACTTTAGCCGCGGCCAATTAGTTTTGCTTGGCGTGGCATTCACGTTTGGTTCAATCCTCATATTTTTTCTCGGGATTTTTGTCGGCCAGGGCTATCGAGGAAAGAAAGTCGCTCAAGAAGAAGAACCGTTGGTCAAGATCCCGGTCAAACCAGTCGCCGAAGGAAACCAGCGGCACCCCAGCAACACCAACACCACCAAGACGAGATCACCTTTAATGAATCCGCGACCAAAGCGAGCGACGGGGCAGTCGCCGCCGAAGAAAGAGCCAAAAGGTGCGCCTTTAGAGAAAATCGTCAAGGCAGACGTCAAAGAAAAGGCAGCGCTCGCCAACACCGACACGCCTGAGCAAGACCGCTGAAAAGAAAGTCGAAAAGACAGCGCCGGCGGTGGATACGGCGAAAAAGGTCGAAACGGTCAGTAACTGAGGCAGAAGGACTCCGACAAAATCTGGCGCGCGCAGGTCAACGCTTATCCCGGACGAACGATCGGCGAAACTGATAGTTGATCGGCTCAAGATTAAGGGCTACAACGCCTATGTCACGGATGTCCAGAATAAGGGGAAAACCTGGTTTCGAGTCAACGTCGGTAAGTACGGCTCGCGCGAAGAAGCGGACAAGATTGTCGACGTATTGAGGACCAAGGAAAATTATCCAAAAGCATTTGCGGCCACCAAATGAGCCGGCGGCAATCAGCATGAGTATTCGCGAAGCAATCGAAAAAATGGTCAATCGCGTCGATCTTTCCGAAGCGGAAACGATCGACGTGATGAACCAGATCATGACCGGTGAAGCGTCGCCGTTGCAAGTCGCCGCGTTTCTTACAGCGTTGCGCATGAAGGGCGAAACCGTCGAGGAGATCACCGGCGCGGCGCGCGTGATGCGCGAAAAGGCCCATCGGGTGCAACGTCGCCGCAAAAACCGTGCTCGATACCTGCGGCACGGGCGGCGATCAGAAAGGCACGTTCAATATATCGACGACAACGGCGTTGGTTCTGGCCGGCGCCGGCATCAACGTCGCCAAACATGGCAATCGCTCGGTTTCCAGCCAGTCGGGCAGCGCCGATGTCTTGGGCGCGTTAGGCGTCAAAGTCGACGCGCCGAAGGAACGTGTGTTGAGCAATGCATTGCCAAAATCGGTATTGGCTTTCTGTTCGCCCCGATGCTCCATGAGGCGATGAAGTATGCGGTGCAGCCGCGCCGCGATATTGGCATTCGCACGATCTTCAATATTTTGGGTCCGCTCACCAATCCGGCGATGGCGACCCATCAATTGATCGGCATATACAATGGCGAGATGGTGGCGATGATCGCCTCACGTGCTCAAAAATCTCGGCAGCGCGCGAGCGCTGGTCGTCCATGGTTTAGAGGGGCTTGACGAAATCTCGCTTTGCGGTCCGACAAAGTCGCCGAACTACGCGATGGCGAAGTCAAAGAGTATGCCATCGAACCGGAGCTATTTGGGTTCAAACGTTGCCGTCTGGAAGAATTGCACGGTGGTAACCCGGATCTAAGCGCGGCGATTGTCACGGGCGTGTTGGAAGGCAAGAAGGGTGCCGCCCGAGATGTGGTTTTGCTCAATAGTGGTGCGGCGCTTTACATCAGTGGCGAGGCCGCGACGATCCAGGACGGCATCGGGCTCGCGGCCGAATCCATCGATTCCGGAAAAGCGCGCCAAAAGCTGAATCAGTTGGTCGAGATGACCAACGCCGCGTAGCCTCCGATGGCTGAAATTCTCGCAACTATTGCCGAGCATGTGCGGGGAGTCGTCGAGGGCCGGCGGCGCGAGACGCCAATTGAGGTCCTGCACGACCGGCCGCTATTCCATGTGTCGACCCGGGGTTTCGTGCGAGGTTTAGCGGGAGACACGCGGCGAATTATCGCCGAAGTGAAAAAAGCGTCACCGTCAAAGGGGCTTATTCGTGCCGACTTTGACGCCGTGACCATCGCGAAAGACTACGCCGCGCATGGCGCCAGTGCCATTTCAGTATTAACCGAGGAACGCTTTTTTCAGGGCAGTTTGGCTCATCTGGAGCAGATCCGCGACGCGGTCAGCCTGCCGCTCCTGCGCAAAGATTTCATGCTCGACCCGTACCAGATCGTCGAAGCGAAGAGCTATGGCGCCGACGCGGTGCTGTTCATCGCAGCGATGCTCGATCCCGGGTTGATGCGTGACCTGCGTGAGCAGGCCAGCGCGCTGTCGTTGGACGCCTTGGTCGAGGTGCACACGGAAACTGAATTAGAATCCGCTATCGCGGCAGGCGCGCAAATGATCGGCATTAACAATCGAGATCTCAAAACGTTTGAGGTGGATCTATCCACGACGGAGCGACTGGCGCCGCTCGTGCCGTCCGGCACGCCGGTCGTCTGCGAGAGCGGCATCGACGGCGTGGCGCCGATCCGTCGTCGTGGAAAAGTTGGGCGTTCATGTCTTTTTGATCGGCGAGTCGCTCATGCGCGCGCCGGCGCCGGGAAATAAGTTGGCCGAGTTGTTGAAGGATTGAGGCGCGAGGACGGAATCCTGGGGTCGGCTCTGCCTCGCCACTGATTACTCATGGCTGTGAAAGTTAAAGTTTGCGGAATTACCAATTTGGCCGACGCGGAAAAGTCGCTGGAACTCGGCGCCGACATGCTTGGATTTAATTTTTATGCGCCGAGTCCGCGTGCCATTGCGCCGGCAGAGGCGCGCGAAATTCTCGCGCAATTGCCAGCCGAATCTTTCAATGTGGCGTTGTTCGTGAACGAGTCCAGAGCAAAAGTCAGCGCAGTGATTGACGCTGGACAATTGGCGAATGGCCGGCCAGCTTACCGTGGATTGCAGTTCCACGGTGAAGAGAACGAAGAATTTTGCCGCGGATGGGGCATGAAAGTGATCAAAGCGGTTCGCCTGAAAGACAAGGCGGCTCTCACCGGCATGAGCGGTTTTCCTGCGGATTTTTGTTTGCTCGACTCGTGGTCGGCGGGATATGGCGGCTCGGGGACGGCGTTTCCGTGGGAGTGGCTTGAGGGGTTCGACGCGAGCAAGCTGATCCTTTCGGGCGGACTTCGGGTCGAGAATGTTGCTGAAGCGATTGTCCGAATCAAGCCCTATGGTGTCGATGTTTGTAGCGGTGTGGAAGCTCGTCCGGGTATCAAAGATCATGGCAAACTCGAAGAATTTATCTCTGCTGCTAAAAGTGCCTGACCGGCACGGCCATTTCGGTCCCTTTGGCGGCCGGTACGTCGCCGAGACGCTAATGCCGGCGCTCACCGAATTGGAACACGCGTATGCCAGAGTGCGGCGGGACAGCGCGTTTCGGAAGGAACTTCAGTTCTATTTGCACGACTACGCCGGTCGCGAAACGCCGCTTTATTTTGCCGAACGGCTAACCGAGAAAGTCGGCGGCGCAAAAATCTATCTTAAGCGTGAAGACTTGTGCCACACCGGCGCGCACAAGATCAACAACACGATCGGCCAGATCCTGCTCGCCCGCAGGATGCGCAAGCAACGCATCATCGCCGAGACCGGCGCAGGCCAGCACGGCGTCGCGACGGCGACCGTGGCCGCGCGCTTCGGTCTGCAGTGTGAAATATTCATGGGAAGCGAGGACGTGCAGCGCCAGTCGTTGAATGTTTTTCGCATGAAGCTTCTCGGCGCAAGGGTTCGTGTCGTGGAAGCGGGCAGCCGGACGCTCAAAGACGCCATGAACGAAGCGCTGCGCGATTGGGTGACCAACGTGCGCAGCACGTATTATCTCATTGGCTCGGTGGCGGGCCCCCATCCCTATCCGACGATGGTGCGCGACTTTCAATCGGTCATCGGGCGTGAAGCGCGTCGCCAGATTCTCAAAAAAGAGGGAAGGCTGCCGGACTACCTCGTTGCTTGCGTCGGCGGCGGCAGCAATTCGATGGGACTTTTTTATCCCTTCGTGCGCGACCCCACCGTCAAAATGCTCGGTGTCGAGGCGGCTGGCCACGGCCTTCGTTCGGGCAAACATTCGGCGTCGATCCAGGGCGGGACGGTCGGTGTGCTGCACGGTAGCAAGAGTTACGTGTTGCAGAATGAACGGGGACAGATTACGGAAACGCATTCGATCGCGGCAGGGCTCGATTATCCGGGTGTGGGCCCGGAGCTGAGCTACCTGCGCGATTCCGGCAGAGCGGAATTCGACTCGGCGACGGATCAGGAAGCCATCGATGCAGTCAAGTTGCTCGCGGAGATTGAAGGAATTATTCCGGCGCTCGAAAGCGCCCACGCGATCGCCGCGGTGACAAAGCTGGCGCGCCGCTTAAGCAAACGCCAGGTGGTCATCGTCAACCTTTCCGGTCGAGGTGACAAGGACATGCTGACTGTCGGCGATTATCTCGGAGTGAAACTCTAAAGACGCTTCAAAGTTCAACGTTCAAGGTTAAAAACCGCAAGGCAATATCTCAAATTTTGTCCGCTCTTTGACAACCTTGAACTTTGAACCTTGAACAGATCGCAGTCCATGAGCCGAATTGAAAAAACCTTTGCTGAATTGAAAAAACGCGGTGAAGCGGCGCTGATTCCATTTATTACCGCGGGGGATCCCGATCTCGAGACGACTCTCAAAATCATGCGAGCCCTCGACCAGGGTGGCGCTGATTGTATCGAGCTCGGCATACCCTTCTCGGATCCGACGGCCGACGGGCCAACGATTCAACGCTCGTCCGAGCGCGCGCTCAAGCGACCGGTGTCGTTACCCGCTATCTTTCGATTGCTGCGTAAATTTCGCGAGTCTTCGGAAGTGCCCGTAGTTTTGTTCGGTTACTTCAACCCGCTTTTTTGCTTCGGTTTGGAAAAATTTGCGTGCCAAGCCGCGACATCGGGTGCGGACGGCGTGCTGTGCGTCGATCTACCGCCGGAAGAAAGTGGCGAGCTGAAACGCTGGACCGACAGTGCTGGATTGGACTTGATTTTTCTGCTGTCGCCGACCAGCGGCGTGGACCGCGTCGAATTAGTCGGGCGCGCCAGCCGGGGTTTCGTTTACTATGTTTCGGTGACCGGCGTAACCGGCGCGCGGCGCTCCTTCGACGATACACTGCGCGGGCAGGTAGCCCGCGTGCGTCAAGCGACTTCTCTTCCGGTCGGTGTCGGCTTCGGCATCTCGACACCCGAACAGGCCGCGTGGATCGCCGGCTTCGCAGACGCCGCGGTCGTCGGCAGCGCATTGGTGGAAAAAATCGAAAAAACCAAAGGTAGCAGCAACAAGGCCAGGCAGGCGGGAGCTTTTGTCGCCCGGCTCAAGAGGGCGATCAAGCAAGTCGTGAGATCAGAAGCGCATTGAAACGCCGCCCACCGAATCACCCGTCCGCAATCGACTCGCTCTTGCGATGGCGGCAGGCGCCGCATGGATAATTATTCCGACACCCTCCTAAAAATTTACAACTTGCGCGGCGGAATGATCGATCTGCGACTGGATCGAATGAATCGCGCGCTAGGTTTGTTCGACCATCCGGAAAATAAGTTCCGCTCCTTTCACATTGCCGGCACTAATGGCAAGGGTTCGACCGCGGCGATGCTGCACCGCATCTTGTCCCTGGCGGGCTACCGCACCGGACTTTATACTTCGCCGCATTTGGTTTCATTTAGCGAACGCATCCGCATCGATGACGGCGAGATCGGCCAGGATGAAGTCGTTTTACTCGCGGATGAGATATGGCAGCGCACGGTGGCCGCCGACGTGCCGTTGACGTTTTTCGAATTTGTCACTGTGATGGCGTTTATCTATTTTGCGCGCCGCCAAGTGGATGTCGCTGTTGTCGAAGTGGGATTGGGCGGAAGGCTCGATGCAACGAACATGGTCACCCCCTTGGTTTCTCTTATAACAACGATATCCAAAGACCACGAGGCCTATCTAGGCCCGGACGAGTTGTCGATCGCGCGCGAAAAGGGCGGGATCATTAAACCCGCTGTCCCCGTCGTTTGTGGCAAGGTTTCCCAGGACGTTTCGGCCTTGCTCGGGCGGATCGCCCTTGAACGACACGCTCCGGCCTACTCCCTAGGGACAAATTTCAGTTTTTTCTTGAAAAATGAAGGGCTTTTCGATTATACAGGTATAAAACGCCATTTTTTAAACCTGAAATTGGCGCTCCGTGGGAGACACCAACGAGCCAATGCTTCGCTGGCACTGGCGGCTCTCGAATTGGCGCAGGAAAATTTCGCCATCGGCGAGAGCGTGATACGGCAAGGTTTGGAGACTGTCCGCTGGCCCGGACGTCTCGAGGTGATGTTGGAGCAGCCTATGGTTATCCTAGACGGCGCCCACAACCCTGAAGGCATCAGAGCCCTTGTCGAGGAATTGACCGATTTACGCCAGGGCCGCCGGATCAGACTGCTGTTCGCGACCATGGCGGACAAGGAATGGGAGATTATGTTGCGCGCAGTGACTAAGGCAGTGGATGAGGTAGTTTTCACGCGGGTCGAGATCGAGCGCAGCGCCGACCCCCAACAATTTCCCGCAAAGATGCTTGAGCCCGTTACCCATCGGGTGATTCCAAACTCTCGGACTGCCTTGCGCACGCTGCTCGATGAAGCGCACGCTGACGACATGATCGTGGTGGCAGGTTCTCTCTATCTTCTTGGTGAAGTGCGCCCGATGCTTGAGGAAATTGCCACCGCGAGGACCACGCCGACCGGCAACGCGAATTCGCACATCTAGTTTTCAATCCCGATGAGACTCAAAAACAGTTTTCTCATTCTCGGACTCGCAACAGCGATTTTGAGCTTCACGTATCGAGCTCAAGCCGCACAGGTAACCGCCGGCGGCTCAGGCGAACAAATCAACGTGACGGCGGACAAGCTTTCTACGGGAAACGGCTCAAACCAAATCGAAGCCACGGGCAATGTGGAGATCAAGCGCGGCGAAACGACTCTCAAAGCCGAAGAGGTCCGCGTCAATCGCGCAACCCAGGATGTCGAGGCGAAAGGGAAAGTGTCCGTCGACGACCCGGAATGGAAGATCAAGTCGGCAGCCTCGATGCAACTCAACTTGGAGAAAGAGACCGGCGAGATTCAAAACGGCGACCTCTTCCTTGAGGACGGGCATATCAGTATGACGGGGCGTCGGTTCCAAAAGCTGGGCGGTCAAACCTATCACGTCGACGATGGCTTTTTTACAACCTGTCTGTGTGAGTCGGGACGGCCGGAGTGGAAAATTTCGGTTGAACAGATGGATCTGGCGCTCGACGGGGTGGGCACGGTCAAGAATGCCTATTTCTATATTTTGGACGTGCCTGTATTCTACTTGCCCTACGGCCTTTTTCCTCTCAGAAGTGAGCGGCAAACCGGATTTCTTTTTCCCACCCTGGGGAACTCGACGAAAGAGGGCTTCAGGTATTTGCAGCCGTTTTTCTGGGCCCTCTCAAAAAGCACGGATGCCACCCTGAAATTCGACCTTGAGACCCGCGCCCGTTACGGTTTCCTCGGTGAATTACGCACGAAGTTCGATCGGGACTCGGATTTCGTCATCAACAGCTCCTATTTCAACGAGGGTTGGCGGCACAACGCGCAGGATGACGTCGTGGACCGAACCATCGCCGATCAGACGATTCCGCGAGACCGCTGGAACCTTGTTGGCTCGCACCGGTACAGTACATCGTACGACTGGCTCACGTTCAGCGATTTCGCGGCCTACAGTGATGATTTGTTCACCCGTGAGTTGATCGAGCGCTTCGATTTGCCTGGTACGAAGGAATCGGCTATCATCCGCAGCCGCTTTGGCTCATCGCGCTTCGGCGTGTTCAGGAATTGGGGAGATACATTCCTCAAGGGCGAATGGAACTTCTATCAGGATTTCATTCAGCCCGACAGCGGCACACTGCAGCGCACGCCGCAGGTCACGTTATGGGGCCGGCGTTTGCTGTCAAGTTTTCCGCTCGAATTTCGCTGGCGCGCGGACGGCGTCAATTATATTCGACGAGAGGGCGGCGATGGCTTGCGATTCGACTTGAGACCGGAAGCCATCCTGCCGTTTTCACTGGGTTCTCGCGTTTTCGGTTCTGCGAGCGTGGCGCCGCGTGAGACCGTCTACCATCTTTATTCTCCAGTCAAATCCTCGGACCACAATGTGTCCCGCGAGCTGGTCGAAATGCGCGCCAACGTCGGCACGGCGGTGAGCCGGGTATTCGGCTTTAATAGCTTGGGCTTGACCCACGTCAAACACGTCCTCGAGCCGGAAGTCAGCTACTTGTTCGTGCCGGGCGTCAATCAAAGCCGCATTCCGATCATGGACGAGATCGACCGCATCAATCGCCGAAACGTATTGACATTTGCCGTGTCCAATCGCTTCTGGGGCAAAAGTGTCAGCGGCCTCAGAGCACCGCCACCTGATAGCAATGTCGAAGTGCTTAGTTCAGGGGTCACCGGAGACGTTCGCCAAATGGCTTCGCTCCGACTGGCGTTGAGTTACGACATCGACAAAGAGCGCAAAGGCGGCGACAGTTTAACCGATCTCGATCTCAACTTCAGGATTACTCCCGTGCCCTATCTGGACGTGAGCTTCGACGGCGGCATCGATCCCGGTAAATGGAATGTCAGCCAGGCGCGGTTAACTTTCGGCATTACCGATCCACGACCGATTCTGCGCCGGACGCCCGATCCGGATTTTAATCGGCCAAATTCCCTCGGTTTGAGCTATCAGTTTTTACGCCGTGGGCCGAATAGCTTTCTCGCCGACGATGCCAATATCGATCTGGATGCGCTGGCGGACTGCGTCCTGCATCCGCTCGACCCGCGTTGCCCCGGCACCGGCTTTGATAAGGATACGGTGGGCAATATCAACGGCAATCTGTTGTATCATCTCACCGACCATTTGCTCGTCAATTTTAGCAGCACGTACGACGCCAGGGATTCCCGTTTCCTCGGTTTCCGGGCAATCACTAAATTGCTTTCCTTTTGTGAGTGTTGGACGATGACATTCGCAGTGAGTCAGGCCATCAACCCCGCCAAGACGAGCTTTAGTTTCAATTTCAGTTTGCTGGGGCTGGGGAATACGACGACCTCACTGAAGTAAATGACGTGGGAGGTTTGGCGAGCTAACGTACTTTCCGAGGGTGCGAGCCGCTTCGCTTGGCTTCCATCATGCCGAGATAATGATAGATGCGGCCCTTGCTGCGATAGCGGTCGCGCTCCTTCCCCGCCAGAGTGTAACAGACGTACTGCGCGCGCACACGCATGAGGTCAAAGAAGATCGAGGCGGCGCTGCGATTTCGAATCAGCAGGCGGCTTCTCCCCTGGCGCCAGTGGCTTTTCTTGAAGTATTCGTCCGTCAGTCGGTTACGATCGATGCGATGATAGACAACCGCCCGGGGCGCGTAACCGATGGTGATACCGGCGCGAGTCAATCGGCGCGCGAAGTCGACGTCTTCCGATGTGCCCGCCGCGCCCGGACCCAGGCGCTCGTCCAATCCTCCAACGCGCTCGAAGACATCCCGGCGGACAAAAAAATTCGCGCCATTCAACGTCGATAGGGTTTTAGTGATCGGATCATGCTCCAGCTTCGGAATCGTGCGGTATCGTTCCACCAGCCGGAGAATCTCCGGATCGTTCACGGCGGGAGACTGAAGCCGGATCAAGCCCTGGCCGACCGGGCAATCGCCGGTTTGAAAAAACCGTTGAACCGTCACGAGCCACCCTCTGTCCACAACCACATCGTCGTCCAGAAACGCGAACACGCTGCCGCGGGCGATTTTGGCGGCTTCATTGATTGCCGCGGATTTTCCGGGTCGCCGCACTCTTAGCGCCTTGATCGAGTTTGGAAAGTCTCGTGCCAATGCGTTGACATAGGCAACGGTGTGGTCTTGCGAGCCGTTATCGGCCACGATGACTTCCGGCCGAAGTTTGTCGATCTCCTCCAGCCGGCGGATACTATCCAGAAGCTCCGCAAGTATTTGAACGCGATTCTTCGTCGGGATGATGATCGAGAGGTGGAACCGATCGAAACTCATGGTCACGCTGGATAAAAGTCTCGGAGTTTCCGTTTGACCGGCGCTCTGCGCTAAGTCATGCTCCTGCGACTACAAGAAAAATCTACTAGTTTTTTTGGCTGAAAGATACCCCATTGTCAAAGATTTCTTGGGCTCGCCGCGAACGTTTGACTCGATTTCATCACGGCGTAACATACGATGGCAATCCGATGGCGTAGCAGTGATTTTTACGATGTCAGGTTGGGCCATCGGCTCTCGCTAGTGCTGCGAAATTGTTGTAAGTTTTGGTGGACCCATATCACTGTCAGGAAAATCCCGACAAGATAGCCGACTGCCGGATAGAGCATCGCACCAGCTCATCATGAGCCGAAGTCAAGAACGCCGCTTCATTGTGCTCGACCGGGACGGGACAATCATCGAGGAGCGTGAATATTTATCCCGGCCAGAGGACGTGACGCTAATTGATGGTGCCGCACGCGCTTTGCGCGAGCTCAGAGAGTTGGGGTTTGGACTAGTCGTGATTACCAACCAATCTGGAGTCGGCCGTGGCTTTTTTGACCAAAGCCAATTGTGCCGCGTGCACGAATGTCTTCATCGGTTGCTTGAACAAGAACGTGTTCGTCTCGATGGTATCTATGTTTGTCCGCACAGACCCGAAGATCATTGCGCCTGTCGTAAACCCCGGCTCGCTCTTTTGCAGCAGGCTGCGGCGGAACTAGGCTTCCGGCCCGAGAACAGCATCGTCATCGGCGATAAAGATAGCGACATCGATATGGGTCGAAGGGCGAGTGCCATGACATTTCTGGTGCGCACCGGCTACGGAGCGCAATTTGAAGAGACTACTACCGCTGATTTCGTCGTCCAAGACTTATCTGCCGCGGCCGCGATCCTCCGGCGCTTTTCCCAAGCCGACTAGGAGAGCGCCAGCAAACGACCACTTGTTTCTAGGCTTTCCTCGTCAAAGACTTTTGTCTTCCCGACATGGACGAGCCGCGGCGGGCCATGCTAAGTTGGAAGGATACACGCCGTCCATTGCGTGGAATGAAAGTTAGCGGTCGAGGACAACTATCGGTCCAAAAGCGCAGACGATAGACTCGAAATTTTCATATCGCAAACTAGTTTTCCGTCGCCGTCCCTGATCTCAAGCTGTAGGTCCTATGCACGCTTTATTGCGATATCGTGAATTGATCAGAAATCTCGTCATCAAAGACCTGAAGCTGAAATACCGGGATTCAGTACTGGGTTTTGTCTGGTCGCTGGCGAATCCGCTGTTGCTCATTCTTGTATACAGTTTTGTCTTTGGCCACATGCTGCGTAGCGGCCCGCCCAATTTTGCCTATTTCATCATGATTGGAATCCTGCCGTGGAATTTCTTTGCCCAGTCGCTGATCATGTCGACCGGCTCGATTCTGGACAATGGCGGATTGATCCGCAAAGTCGCGCTGCCGATGGAAGTGTTTCCCCTGGCCACGGTTTTGTTCAATCTGGCCCAATTTTTGTTGGCTTTGATCGTTTTTTTTCCGATGGCGCTGTTTTTCTTCGCCGCTCCCGTCGGGCCGGCATGGCTCAACTTTATTCCTATTTTGACACTGCAAATTCTCTTTACCCTGGGCCTGTGCTTCATCATTTCCACCGCGACCGTTTTCTATCGCGACACTCGCCATTTCACCGAGATTCTCCTAATGCTCCTCTTCTGGCTGACGCCGATTGTCTATGACATCGAGATCGCGCCCGTCGCGTTGAGAAGTGTTCTCTACATGAATCCGCTCACCTACTTTATTTTGGCGTACCAGGACGCTCTTTACCGCAACAGCTTTCCATCTCCCGACCGATTGGTCGTGATCGCCGTCATTGCCTTTGTTTCGCTGGCAGCGGGCTATCGAATTTTCGCTGCCTACAAACCGCGATTTGCAGAAGAGGTTTAGCGCCGTGTCACGAGAGCTCCAGATCGCCAACGTTTCACGAGCATTTACGCTCCGGCACAACAAGTCCAATTCGTTAAAGTCGGACTTTATCGGCCTTTTCAACCCGCGTTATCGCGAGCAGACGGAAACACTGTGGGCCGTACGAAACGTGAGCTTCAACGTGGTTCCGGGAGAAGCCTTTGGTCTCATCGGGCGAAATGGCTCGGGTAAAAGCACGCTGCTCAAGATTATCGCGGGCATCTATCCGCCGACCGAGGGAAAAGTGCAATTCCCAGCCGGCGCACGAGTAGGCACGATGATTGAATTGGGCGTCGGATTTCATCCTGAGTTGACCGGCAGGGAGAACATTTATCTCGGTGCCTCGATTCATGGTCTCGGGCGCAAGGACATTCAGGACATTTACGGCGCCATCGTCGAGTTTTCGGAACTGGAAAACTTTATGGATACACCAATCAAAAACTATTCTTCAGGGATGTACGCGCGGCTCGGCTTTGCCCTGGCGGTCCATCTCAATCCCGACATTTTTCTTATCGATGAAGTGTTGGCCGTGGGCGATGAGGCTTTTCAGCGAAAGTGCACCAAGCAGATCGAAGCATTCCGAGGGCAGGGCAAGACGATCATCTTCGTGTCGCACAGCGCGGAGACAGTCATAAAAATTTGCAATCGCGCCTGCGTGCTCGATCACGGCTCATTAGCTTTTTTGGGAGGCGCTCAGGAAGCGATGAACCACTACCACAAGATGCTCGCATCCGGTCACGCATAGCGGAAGAGATCAATCTGGTTCAGTGGGGCGCGTCGGCCCGGCGGCGGCTCTTATCGTCGTGCGCAACACGGAGGTTTCGTTTGAAATCCTCGTCATTCAGATGTAGCCAGTGGGCTCCATCCCGGAGATGCGAAGCACAAGCGTCCGGCGGGCCGACGAGGAGAAAGTCGAAATTCGCTAAAGAGTAGTTATGCCGGCGCCTGAGTATTTCCACCGCTGCGTTAATCACAAGACGACAAATATCGTGGGCGGGGTTATATCCTTCGATGGCGTCTCCCGCGAGGAAATCGATTTGGCCTCCGGCGGCTGATTCGACTAAATCCTCGATGATTTGGGTGAAAAGGCCGATGTCCTGTCTGAGAATCGACTGATAAAGAGCGCTATCGCTGAATCGGCCAAAAACGTGACCGGGACGCGCGTCGACTCGCTCTAGCAATTTGTTGTGGATTCAAGCCGTGATTGCTCGGATCTACCTGAGCCGCCGGTCAGAACGAAAACAACAGGACGGTCTTGCTCCAGCCAATGATAAACTCGCAACTCATGGCCGGGGTGGGCAATGACTAGGGCAGCTTTTCGTGAGTGACATATTGGAGATTGCTGTAGCACGCCGTCTATGAAATGAACGGTGGTCTTAAAAAACGCTAACATAGCTTCATAAGCTGAGCAATCAGATTTGCGCCCAAACCCGAAGGAACTGTCGGGTGTTAGTCCGACGGGCAGACCACTAGGTCGTGGAGAGACGACCGCCTGTTTACTAGGCCTGCTTTTTAAATTTGCGAAAGCAATTTTCGGCATGGTTTGCTACAATACGTGTCCGGCGCTCGTAAACAACTTTGTAATAGTAGACGCAATATTCCGATGAGGTGACGATATGATCCGCAATAAACTTGGGCTCGGAGTGCTGATCGCAACTTTTACAAATGGTTGTGTCGCGCATTCCATCGGACAGGTCAGTTCGGAACCGCAGATAAGTGACCCTCAAAGCGCGACTGGCCAACAGATCGAGCGTTCAGAAAAAACTCCGGGGATCATCGTCCACATCGATCCCGAAACCGGCCGTATCATAACTCCACCGTCAACGCCGGCGCCTGGCCAAATTCAACAGCCACCTCCTGAGGCTGCCAAACCGCATCCGCCACCGCTTCAGGAAACGTTAAGCCCCGTACCCGGTGGAGGTGTCATGATTGAACTCGATGATAGATTCCGCACGCCTTTGAGCGCCACCATCGATGCCGATGGCAAGGTGCGGTTTGAGCACAAGTCTACCGCGCCTGGTGCAAACGATAACAAATAGGAGAGCCGCATGCGAGACATCGTGTTCTGCATCGTTGCGAGCTTGGGCTTCCTTGTCTCGCATATTTTTTATCCTGACATTGCTCACAGCGCCGTCATCACCGTCGTCAATCTCGACGGAGCCGGATGAAGGATTCAATGATCCAAGCCCACCGGATGCCGCCTCTGCTGCCGGCGGAAATGGCGGCACCACATTGGGCGCTCAGCGGCTTATCGCTTTTCAGCGCGCCGCAGATATTTGGGCAAATTATTTGTCGAGTCCCGTCGAAATTAGGGTCGATGCCAACTTTGATCCCTTAACTTGCACCTCCACATCTGCCACGCTTGGGTCGGCCGGTACCAAAACTGTCCATCGCGATTTCGCCGGCGCGCCTCTGGCGAACACTTGGTATCCGCAGGCCCTGGCAAATAGTCGTGCCGGTGCTGACCTCAGTCCTGGTATTAGTGACATTGGCGCCGAATTCAACAGCGCTATCGGCACTACCTGTGCGTTCCCACTCGTCTGGTACTATGGCCTTGACGGTAATCCGCCTGGGGGAGCGTTGGACTTCGTGAGCGTTGTTTTGCACGAGCTGGGCCACGGGCTTGGCTTCCAATCTTTTGTCGATCTCTACATCCGGGGCAAAGTTCATCTCGGTCGTGATGATATTTTTTCGCGTAATCTGGAAGACCACAGCACCGGTAAACTTTATCCGCAGATGACCGATGCGGAACGTGTCACCGCCAGCCAAAACACGGGTAATCTTCATTGGACCGGGCCTAATGTTGTTGCCGCGAGCGGTTCTTTGATCGCCGGAGTTCATCCGAGCGGCCACGTGCAAATGTTTGCACCCAATCCGCAGCAACCCGGCTCGTCGGTGTCACATTTTGATACCGCCGTGGCGCCCAACGAGATAATGGAACCATTTTATACAGGGGCCAATCATGACCTTGCGCTGACGCTGGATCTATTTGCTGACCTTGGGTGGTTGCTCGCGCCGCCTGGCCCTGCAGCTGCAGATTTCGACGAGGATGGCGCGACCGATGTCGCTGTGTACCAGACTAGCAGCGGCAATTGGTTTGTGGTGGGGTCGACATCGGGGTTTTTCACGCCGGCAATAAACTTCGGCGGGTCGGGATATCTTCCGGTGTCTGGCGACTATGACGGGGACGGAAAGACGGATGTCGCGGTATATCAAAGTAGCACTGGCAATTGGTTTGTGGTGGGGTCGACCGTGGGCTTTTTTACTCCGGCTTTGAACTTCGGTGGAGCGGGGTACATTCCGGTACCCGGGGACTACGACGGAGACGGCAGGACCGACACGGCAGTGTATCAAAGCAGTACGGGGAACTGGTTCATCGTGAGGTCTACGTTGGGGTTTGTCCAGGTATTGAGCTTTGGCGGCAGCGGCTACATTCCGGTGCCGAGCGACTATGACGGGGACGGAAAGACGGATATCGCGGTGTATCAAAGTAGCACTGGCAATTGGTTTGTGGTGGGATCGACCGTGGGCTTTTTTACTCCAGCTTTGAACTTCGGTGGCGCAGGATACATTCCAGTACCCGGGGACTACGACGGCGATGGAAAGACGGATGCGGCAGTGTATCAACAGAGCACGGGGAACTGGTTTGCGGTAGGCTCAACGTCAGGGTTTTTCCAGCAATTGGGCTTTGGCGGGAGCGGCTATATTCCAGTGCCTGGAGATTACGACGGCGACCGGTTGACCGACTGGGCGGTGTATCAGGAAAGCGCCGGCAACTGGTTTGTGGTGGGAACGAATGCGGGGCTTTTCTCCCCCGCGCTGAACTTTGGCGGGTCAGGGTTTGTTCCTGTGCTGCCGCAAGTCACGATTTTACGAGCCTTGGGATTACTGTAACGTCGATGTTGTATGGATGAGAGTCGCCTTGCTTAGGAGGAGGAAGACGTATCCCGAGATGACGATACCGTTGCCCACCATCCGAAGTCCAAGAGACCCGCTAGCGTTGTGAGATCTATCGCAGTGCGAACCGCGATCAGTGAGCTATGCTGACCGGAACATTTAAGCGGTTCGTGCATTTTTTAGCCAACGTCCTCGTTGTCGTGATCGTGTCTGCCGCCGGCGCAGCTCCGATCGTTTCGGATTCTGCCTTAACCGTGAGGGAAGTTGTGACCGGATTGAGCCAGCCGACGGCCATGGCTTTCATCGGACCCGGCGATATTCTGGTTTTACAAAAAAACGATGGGCACGTCCGGAGGGTCATCGACGGCATGCTTCAAGCCGGTCAGGTGCTCGATGTAGCCGTGGACAAGGCTTCCGAGCGAGGACTGTTGGGCATCGCGCTCCATCCGAACTTTCCCGCTACAGCCTTTGTTTACCTCTACTACACTCAGAGCAGCACCAGCGGCGACACGACAGGTTCGCCGCTGGCAAACCGGGTGTATCGCTATACCTGGAACGGTGCCGCGCTCACCAGTCCGACGTTGATACTGGACTTGCCGGTAACGGATGGGCCGAGTCACAATGGCGGCACAATCACTTTCGGTCCCGATGGCAAACTCTACGTTGTGATCGGCGATTTGAACCGCAACGGCCAACTCCAGAATTTTTCCACGGGTGCTCCCGATGACACCGGCGTTATCTTACGGGTCAATGCTGACGGCAGTATTCCGAGCGACAACCCGTTCTTCGCCCTGGGCGGGAACCTGGCCAAATACTACGCATACGGGATTCGAAATAGCTTCGGCTTGGGCTTCGATCCGCTCACCGGAAAACTCTGGGATACGGAGAATAGTCCGAACAGTTATGACGAAATCAATCTAGTCAATCCGGGCTTCAATAGCGGCTGGGAACAAATCATGGGGCCTGATTCCCGTGATCCCCAAGGAGTAGGCGACCTCTTCCAGATTGGCGGTAGCGATCACTATGCTGACCCAAAGTTTTCCTGGCTAGAAACGATTGGGCCGACGGCAATCGCATTTCTGAGTTCGGCAAAATTGGGCGTCGACTACCGAAACGACGTCTTTGTCGGCGACATCAATAACGGAAACCTATATCGATTTAGGGTCAATGCGGCTCGTAACGGTTTTGATTTTAGCAATGCAGACCTTGCGGATTTGGTCGCCGACAATGCAACCGAGCTTCAAGAGGTGATCTTTGGCACTGGTTTTGGTGGGATCACGGACATCAAAGTTGGGCCCGATGGCTTGCTTTATGTGCTTTCATTTGGCCAAGGGAGAATTTTCGTCGTCACACGCGTCCAGCTCACGGCGGACTTTGACGGTGACATTCCGACAGATCCGGCGGTGTACCAGAGTAGCAACGGCAATTGGTTTGTGGCGGGATCGGCGTCCGGGCTTTTTACACCCGCGTTGAATTTTGGCGGATCGGGATATCTGCCGGTGCCGGGGGATTATGACGGAGATGGAGAGACCGATGTAGGCGTGTATCAACAGAGCACGGGGAATTGGTTTGTAGTGGGATCGACGTCAGGGCTTTTCACGCCGGCATTGAACTTCGGCGGGGCAGGTTTCCTTCCGGTGCCGGGAGACTATGACGGAGATGGAGAAGCCGATGTAGCGGTGTATCAACAAAGTACGGGAAATTGGTTCGTGGTGGGAACGACAAGTGGGTTTTTCACTCCAGCGTTAAACTTCGGCGGAGCAGGATTTATTCCAGTGCCTGGAGACTACGATGACGACGGCAAGACCGATGTAGCGGTGTATCAGACGAGCACTGGGAATTGGTTTGTCGTGGGATCCACACAGGGCTTTTTTTCCCCGGCGCTGAACTTTGGTGGAAGCGGATTCCTTCCGGTACCGGGAGACTACGACGGGGATGGAAAAGTAGACCCTGGGGTATACCGGAGCAGCAACGGGAATTGGTTTGCACTACGCTCGACCTCTGGATTTCACCAGGTCTTAAATTTTGGCGGCGCTGGATTTACCCCCGTGGCAGGAGACTACGACGGTGATGGAAAGACCGACGCAGCAGTTTATCAGAGCAGCACGGGGAACTGGTTCGTGGTGGGAACGACAAGTGGATTTTTCACTCCAGCGCTAGGCTTCGGCAACTCGGGATTTATCCCCGTGCTGCCGCAGGTGACGATCTTGAGAGCGATGGGGCTGCTGTAAGAGGGTGAAGTTAGGCTGAGCTTACACCTCGACCTAAACCTGCCGCCGTTTGACAAGGGAACCTTCCAGTACTATACACCGCCTACAATTTTTTCTGTGCTCTGCCGTTCTCGGCAACACCAGAAGAGACAACAAGGAGGACGACAGTGGGTACGGAACGAAGCCTCCGGATTCTGAAACGCATGGGCGTTTTTGTTTTCTGGTTGGTTACAGGATACGTCCAGGCGGCAACCTTCACCGTAAACAGTCCATCGGACGTATCGGATGCGAATCCCGGCAATGGAATCTGTAGCACACCCGGCGGCGTGTGCACGCTGCGGGCGGCTATAGAAGAGGCCAACGCCTTGGCCGGGGCGGACCAGATCGCTCTGCCGGCACTGCCGGCCCCCAGCGCTTACCTTCTGACCAGCGCTGTCCAGCTGACTATCACTGACGATCTAACGATCACCGGCGGCGGCGCGTCCGCGACCATCATCGATGGGAACAAGGCCGTTCGTCCTGAGAGCGGAGTCTTGGCTATAGCAGATGCCACTGTAAACATCAGCGGAGTCAGCATTCGTAATGGAGGACGCGCAAGTGGGAGCGGCGGTGGTATCTCTAACAGCGATGGCGCATTGACTCTGACTAACAGCACGGTGAGCGGCAACAGCGCCCGCTTAGGCGGCGGCATCCGCGCTTTAGGGGGTAACCTGACGCTGATCAACAGCACGGTGAGCAGCAACAGCGCCAGCGATCGTGGCGGTGGCATGTTCCACAACAGCGGCGTCACAGTGGCACTGATCAATAGCACAGTGAGCGGCAACAGCGCCAGTTTCGATGGCGGCGGTATTTACGCCGCCAGCGGCGGCAATCGACACTGATCAACAGCACAGTGAGCGGCAATGACGCCGGCTTAGATGGTGGCGGCATCTACAACACAGAAATCACATTAAGACTAATCAACAGCACGGTGAGCGGCAATAGCGCCATCGGTAATGGCGGCGGCATCAACGTCAATTCTTTCACGGCAAATTCATTTAACTCAACGATTGCACTAAACGGGGCTGGTTCTGGTGGAGGCGTGTATGTGGAGGCGGGAGGGAGTTTCAATTTCCAAAACACCATTCTCGCAGGAAATTCGCGACAGGGGGTGGTGGTACTCCCCGACGACTGCACGGGGACGATCAATTCAAATGGATTTAACCTGATACGGGGTCTTACTTGCACGGTGAACGGTGGCGGGGTTACATTTGCCGATCCCTTACTGGGGGATCTTCAAAACAACGGTGGACCGACGCAGACGCATGCCCCGCTACCTGGCAGTCCGGCGATCGACGCAGGAAATCCCAGTGGATGTAGAGATAATCTTGGTGCCCTCATTGGGCGAGACCAGAGAGGCTTTTCCCGAACGGTCGACGGCGATAACAACGGCACGGTGCGCTGCGACATTGGTGCAGTAGAGTTTGGCAGCGGAACCACCGCGACGGTGGATTTGGATAGCGACATCAAGACCGACGTGGCGGTGTATCAGACAAGTTCCGGCAACTGGTTCTTTGTTCAGTCCGCGGCGGGATTTGATCAACAGTTAAACTTTGGGGGACCGAGTTTTCTTCCTGTGCCGAAAGACTATGACGGAGATGGAGAGACCGATGTCGCGGTCTATCAACAGAGCACGGGGAACTGGTTTATCGTGGGGTCGACCTCTGGGTTTTTTCAGGTTCTGAACTTTGGCGGCGCAGGATTTATCCCTGTACCGGGCGACTATGACGGCGACGGGAAAACCGATGTTGCGGTATATCAGCAAAGTACAGGCAATTGGTTTGTGGTGGGAACGAGTCAGGGGTTTTTCACTCCAGCATTGAACTTCGGTGGTGCAGGTTTCATCCCCGTACCGGGAGACTATGACGGAGATGGAGAGACAGACGTAGCCGTATATCACATGAGTAGCGGTAACTGGTTTGTCGTGGGATCGAGCACAGGGTTTTTCACTCCGGCGCTGAACTTCGGCGGCAGCGGATTCATCCCCGTGCCTGGAGATTACGACGGAGATGGAAAGACAGATCCTGCGGTATATCGGAGCAGCAACGGGAACTGGTTTGCGCTGGGATCGACGTCTGGGTTTCTGCAGGTATTAAACTTCGGTGGAGCTGGATTTACTCCCGTGGCAGGAGACTATGACGGCGATGGGAAGACCGATGTGGCGGTGTATCAGCGAAGCACGGGAAACTGGTTTGTCGTGGGATCGACGCCCGGGGTTTTTCACCCCCGCGTTGGGCTTTGGCGGATCGGGCTTTGTGCCGGTGCTGCCACAGGTGACGATTTTGAGGGCGATGGGAATGCTCTAGGCGAGAGGGTGGGGTTAGGGTTCAGGCTAAGGTTGAAGTCGAGTGTTGTAGGCAAAAGTTTTCCACGCGATCGCATAATCGGTGACGAAGGTTGTGCTTAACCGAGCCTAAATTCGACCTCAATCTAAACCTGCATCCATTTGACAACGGCACCTTCCAGTAATATAGACCGCCTACTATTTTCTTGTGCTCTGCCGTTCTCAGCAACAGCAGAAGAGACAAAACAGGGAGAACGTCGATGGGCAAGGAACGAAATGCCTGGACTATAAAGTGCCTGGGTGTTTTTGTTTTCTGGCTAGTGACAGCGGCATACGCGCACGCGGCGGTGTTTACAGTGAACGCCAGCAGTTGACCTTCCAGACACGAATCCCGGCAACGGTGTTTGCTGATGCTATTCCGCAAACAATATCTGCACGCTACGGGCGGCCATTGAGGAGGCCAACGCGCTGGCCGGAGACGACCAGATCATTCTACCGTCGCTTCCAGCGCCAAACGTGTACCTTCTGACCATTGTTGCGGAACTGACTATCACCGGCAATGTCACCTCATAACGGTGGCGGAGCCGCGACGAGCGCATCATCGACGGCAACAAGGGCGTGCGTCCTAACACTTCAACACTAGTCCTGACAATTAACTTCCCCGCCGCAGTTAGCATCAACGAAGTCACTATTCAGAACGGAGCCAAAACAGTTCTCTTAATGGGTTTATCGGCGGTGGCGGCATCTTAACACGGGGGCACATTGGCGCTGACCAACAGCACGGTGAGGCTCAACAGTGTCGGCATCACTGGCGACTTCACTAACGGCGGCATAATGACACTGACCAACACCACGGTGAGTAACAACGTAGCCAGCCACGCGGTGTTCAACGACATCGTCTTGTTCGGCTTTGGTGGCGGCATCTACAACGGCGACACAATGACGCTTACCAACAGCACAGTGATCGACAACATCGCCGACATCAATGGCGGCGGTATCTTGAACGGGGGCACATTGACGCTGACGAACAGCACCGTGAACCTCAATAGCGCCGCCAATGGCGGTGGTATCTATAGTAGTTTTGGCACGAACAACACTCATCAACAGCACGGTGAGCGGGAACGACGTTGCGGACAATGGCGGTGGCATCTACGTCACTTCCAGCAGCTCGGTGAAATTTATCTAACACCACGATTACGCAAAACCTGGCTGCTTTCACGCTCAGCTTGGGGCGGGTGGCGGCGTGTTTGTGGAGGGAGGAGACACTTTCATCTTCCGTAACACCATCCTCGCTAGCGATCGCCGTTCTTCACGGGGCCCCCTTTTACGACCCCCTCCGACTGCGCGGGGACGATCAACTCAAACGGTAACAACCTGATGTTCGTACGAGCGGCTGCGCGAGAATGGAGGTGGCGGTAGATAATTCCCGACCCCCTGCTGGGAGAGCTGCAGGACAACGGCGGTCCGACGCTGACGCATACCCCGCTGCCTTGCAGTCCGGCGATCGACGCAGGAAATCCCAGTGGATGTAGAGATAATCTTGGTGCCCTCATCGGGCGAGACCAGAGAGGCTTTTCTTCGAACGGTCGACGGCGATAACAACGGCACAGTGCGCTGCGACATTGGTGCAGTAGAGTTTGGCAGCGGAACCACCACGACGGTGGATTTGGATAGCGACATCAAGACCGACGTGGCGGTGTATCAGACAAGTTCCGGCAACTGGTTTTTTGTTCAGTCCAGGCGGGATTTGATCAACAGTTAAACTTTGGCGGCTCTAGTTTTCTTCCAGTGCCGAAAGACTATGACGGAGATGGAGAACCGATGTCGCGGTCTATCAACAGAGCACGGGGAACTGGTTTATCGTGGGGTCGACCTCTGGGTTTTTTCAGGTTCTGAACTTTGGCGGAGCCGGATTTATCCCGAGTCCCCGGAGATTATGACGGGGACGGCAAGACCGACGTAGCGGTGTATCAACAGAGTACGGGCAACTGGTTTGTAGTCGGAACAACGTCTGGATTTTTCACACCTGCGCTGAGTTTCGGTGGAGCGGGATTTATCCCAGTCCCTGGAGATTATGATGGCGACGGCAAGACGGATGTGGCGGTATATCAAACGAGCACGGGGAACTGGTTTGCGGTGGGATCGACTCAGGGATTTTTCACGCCAGCACTAAGCTTTGGCGGAACAGGATTCATTCCCATGCCAGGTGACTACGATGGCGACGGCAAGACCGATGCAGCAGTGTATCCGGAGCAGCAACGGCAATTGGTTTGCACTCGGATCGACCTCTGGCTTTCAACAGGTATTAAATTTTGGTGGCTCTGGATTCACTCCCGTGGCGGGAGACTATGACGGAGATGGGAAGACGGATGCGGCTGTGTATCAGAACAGCAGCGGGAATTGGTTTGTGATGGGAACGACTCAAACGGGGTTTTTCACACTTCTGCGCTGAGCTGGTGGATCGGGCTTTGTGCCCGTGCTGCCGCAGGTGACGATTCTAGGCAATGGGGCTGCTTTGAAGAAGGTTTTTGTTATGAGTTCTGGGGAGGGAAATCGGAATGAGAAGATATGCCCCGGTCCACTTCATATTCGCATTTAGCATTGCTCTTTACTGCGTGTTTGTGAGCTTCGCTCCAGCCCAAGCAGTTACATTTACGGTGAACAGCACCAGTGACTTTTCACTCGCGGTCCCGATGAGAATCCCGGCAATGGAATCTGTGCCACATTTCCAGAGGGCTTCTGTACCCTGCGGGCGGCGATTATGGAGGCCAATCAGACAGTCGGGGGTGGTGCGACGATCATTTTGCCGGCCGGAATTTATGCTTTGAATATTGCCTAAATTTACCAAACGATGACGAGACTATTGGGGACCTGGATATTACCGCGAGCATGAGCATCGTCGGCGCGGGCTCGTCACTGACCATCATCGAGGGCAACGGCAGCGACCGGGTTGTCGAAATCAGCGCTTCAGTGACCGTAAATATGTCCGGAGTCACTATTCGCAATGGAGGCAACTCGAGCGGGGCCGGTATTTTTAACGGGGGCGCATAAAACACTGACCGATAGCATCATAAAGAACAACCATAGCGGTAGTGCGGCCGGAGGCGGCATTTTTAACAACGGCGGCATCGTGAACCTTATCAACAGCACGGTGAGCAATAACAGCGCCTAGGGCGGTGGTATCGTAGCGGCGGTGGTGGCGCGCAGAATTTTGGCGTGCTGAATCTTACCAATCAGCACCGTGAGTGGCAGGTGCCATCCTTTGGGCGGGTGCCGGTATCGGCAATATTGGCCCATTGACCGTTATCAACAGCACGATCAGCGGTAACAGCGTGATCGGAAGCCCTTGGGCACTCCTGCGGCGGGGGGATCGCCGTGGCTGCGGCAACCCGATGATAATCAACAGCACGATCAGCGACAATAGGGCGAGGGAGAATGGCGGAGGGATCTGCAATTTCATCACCCGGAATCGTTCAAATCTTCAACAGTACGATTACCCTGAACAGTGCGGGCGTGGGGACAGCGGCAGGAGTAGGCGGTGGAGTGTCGACCAGCGCTTCGGCGACGACCACGTTTCAAAACACCATACTTGCGGACAATCGGGCTGTCACAAATCTCACTCCCCTTACGATCGACTTCGACGACTGTGCCGGGACGATCGATTCAGACGGCCATAACTTGATGGGGGTTCAAAACTGTACGGTTACCGGCGCGGCGCCGATTGTGGCCAGTGCGCAGTTGGGCTCGCTCAAATTCAACGGCGGTCCGACCAAGACCCACGCACTGGCTGCCAGCAGCCCGGCGATTGACGCAGGCGACTGCGAACTCGGGCCGAAGCCGCTCATCGACCAGCGCGGTTTTCCGCGCACGGTGGACGGCGATCACAACGGCAGCTTCGCGTGCGACATTGGAGCGTATGAGTTTGAAGCCGGATCACCGGCGCCGGTGGATTTTGGCGGAGATGGGGAGACAGATGTGGCCGTGTATCAGGCCGGCACCGGCAACTGGTTTGTGGTGGAGTCGAGCACGGGATTTTTCAGACCGGCGGTGAACTTTGGCGGGTCAGACTTCCTTCCGGTTTCGGGAGACTACGACGCTGACGGGAAGGCCGATGCGGCAGTGTATCACCAATCTACGGGCAACTGGTTTGCGGTGGGGACAACCTCGGGATTTTTCACGCTGGCACTGAACTTTGGTGGCGCGGGATTCATCCCTGTACCGGGTGACTATGACGGCGATGGGAAGGTGGACGTAGCGGTGTATCAAACGAGGACCGGAGATTGGTTTGCAGTGGGATCGGTTTCAGGATTTTTCACTCCCGCATTAAGCTTCGGCGGCGCGGGTTTCGTCCCGGTACCGGGAGACTATGATGGCGACGGCAAGATCGACGTAGGCGTGTACCAGACGAGCACGGGGAATTGGTTTGTGCTGGGATCCATACAGGGGTTTTTCACACCAGCACTGAACTTCGGTGGAGCGGGGTTCATTCCAATACCTGGGGATTACGATGGCGACGGAAGGGCGGATGCCGCGGTGTATCAGAGTAGCACAGGGAACTGGTTCATTGTCGGATCGACGTCAGGGTTTCGCCAGGTATTAAATTTTGGGGGAGCTGGATTTACTCCCGTGGCGGGGGACTATGACAGCGATGGGGAGACCGATGCGGCGGTCTATCAGCAAAGCACAGGAAATTGGTTTGTCGTAGGCTCGACGTCTGGTTTTTTTACCCCCGCGCTGAGCTTCGGCGGAGCGGGCTTTGTGCCGGTGCTGCCACAGGTGACGATCTTAAGAGCGATGGGACTGCTGTAAGAGGGTGAGGTTAAGGTTCAGGCTAGTGCTGAAGTCGAGTGTTGTAGGCAAAAGTTTTCCACACGATCGCAGAATCGGTGACGAAGGTAAAGGCTGAGCCTAAATCTCAACCTCAACCTAAGCCTGCAGTCCTTCCCAAGGCCGTTTGACAGCGGCACTCTACAGTACTATAGACCGCCTACCATTTTCTTTTGCTCTGTGGTTCTCGGCACCAGCAGAAGAGACAAACAAGGAGAACATCAATGGGCAAAGAACAAGGTCGATCCAACCTAACGCGTTTTAGCGGGTTCGTTTACCGGTTGCTTTACAGCGGCCTTTGAGCGCGTTTGCCAAGCAAATTCGATCTCCAGCCGCCAGGGTAACGACTGCGAGCGCTTGCATTTCTCGACGAGTTTCGATACAGGCGCACGTTCAAGGCTCTGCGATCTGCCTTATTCGACCGGAAGCATAGGAGCGACAATGAAAACTCACACCGGGAAAGAATCGCCGTTCGCTCTCCCATCGTGCGGTTTCCCAAGGCAAAAACTGATCATCGGCACTGCCCTCATCGGCTGGTTCCTGGCGCTGTGTTGTGAGGCTCAAGCGCAAAATTTGATCTGGGCCAAGCGCGCCGGAGGAAGTGGTAGCGATCAGGGTCACGCCTCAGCCGTAGATAGCGCCGGAAATAGCTATGCTGCCGGCATTTTTTTTAGCTCGGCAACATTTGGACTGGGCGAAGCCAATCAAACGACGTTGTCGCCCAGCGGGAGCTTTATCGCCAAGTACAGCCCCCGCGGCACGCTGCAATGGGCGAAGCGCTTAGGTGGTATTGTCCAGAGCATGGTAGCGGATAGCGCGAATAATCTCTACGTGACCGGCAACTTTGGCGGCACGGAAACTTATGGCGCTGGTGACCCTAATCAGACTTCGCTTACCTCCGCCGGCGGCGCTGACATATTTGTGGCGAAATACAATTCCAGCGGGGTTATCCAGTGGGCCAAACGGGCTGGCCAAACTCCCTTTTGATTTTAGCCGTAAACGCTCACGGTGGCCGGCTAGCTCTCCGACCTGTTTCAAGTAGCAAGCGGTTCTGCTTGTCGTAGATCGTGAACGCCCAGCGCCTGCGGCCACTCTGCTTGCCGCCCTGAACAGCGTGTTCGCCAAGATAGATGCCCCTGGGGTCCGATTCCTCCCAACTCAAGCATCGGCAGTAGCTCAATTGTTTATATTATATCGAGACCTGATAATCATCTAGCCGGTTTCTCTGGTAGGCCAGTAAGTTTGAGCGATCAAACTTTAGTGTCGAAGGAGGAGACGGAGATGAAGTTGTACGGAGGGATCGATCTGCACGGCGGATGGGCTGGCGGGTGCTTGGCTTCGGCCCGCTCGGCTGGCATTGTTGAAGCGGAATCGACTCGATATCGAAGCCGGTCATGGCGGGGTGGCGAGGCTTCGCTTTGCCGAAGCCTTACCACCCGTGCCCGTGGGACGTGAACGCCGCAGCCGTGCTCGACTCCAGCAAACGTAAACCGTGATCGCTTCGCCCTTGCGTCGTTGATCGCGGCTCATGTCTGCTGGCCGGTGTTCATACCCCGCTCAGTCGTATCCCCAAACTTTGAGGGTGGCCGTCGGTTTATTATCGAGGATCTTGTACTGGACCGCCACCGACGTGAGGGTCGCCTCGCGTCCTGGAGCGTCCTTCTCAGCCGTTTGTCCTCCCGACTTCACGACTCCGACCTTCGTGATGGTGTCGTCTTTACGACCCTTCCAGCGGAGGACGACCTTCGTGATCTCCACGTCACCGCCCTCGACCGAGATCTTCATCTTCTTGATGTCCTCCTTCCACATCTTCCCCGCTTCGGCCTTGATGTCCGTGCTTGGATCGGTGGCCTTGACCATCTTCTCGCTTAGCACGAACCACTCGTCAGCGCTGGCGCTGCCAAGGGCGACCAGCAAGAGGACCGATGCGAAGCCAACGGCCCTCCCTAGATATCCTATCTTCATCGTTTCTCCTGTCCTTTCTGATCCCCGTTAGCCGGAGATCGTTGCGCCTACCGCTTGGTGCGAGTTACACAGCGGTGGGACTGTCTGGAATATTAAACAACCTTTATGGTTCCCCTCCTTTCTGATCCCCGTTCGCAGGAGATCGCTGTGCCTACCGCTTGATCGAGTTACACAGCGGTGGACATATCTGTAATTCTGGCTCGATCATTAGACTGTCTGAAAGCGTTGAGCATAGAAGTGTCAACTTGCCTACGTCTACTCTTCTGCAGCGCGCGGCTTAACTTTATTGGATAGCAGACAAAACATTTCGGCACCTGAAAGGAAGATAGATCTCCGGGCAGTATTCGGTCCAAGCATTTCGCTCATTAGGATTGCGTGTCCTCAGCCAACTAGTTCCAGAGCTTGCTAATGAATTTTGTATAGCGAACAGTTAGAACCCAGTATATTGGACTTTGGTCCAATATGGCGGAGGAGACAGTCGGATCCAGACGCAGCTACCATTGCTGGTCTAAATCGGATTCCAACTATTTGAATCCGACCCGGCACGAGGATTGGAGATTCTCGTAGCACCTGTAACCAGCAGAGAACAAAGAAGAATTTCTTAGCTTTGCGATTACTTTGCTGGTCAAAAATCCCGGACAAAGACGAATAGATCTCCCTCTGACAAATCGAATCAAGTTACACACCTAGGAAAAAGCAGAGAGGACAGGCGGCAATTGCGCTCATCAATTGTGCTTTAGTGGCTTTCCGATTAATGTCGAACTGTGACATGGAACCCGCGCAATCTCGGTGGAGGAAGTGTTCGCGCGCGAATTGCTAGATGAAGTCCATCTGGAGCTCGGGCTGCGCAAATAGTCAGTAGGAAACGATTAGAAACGCCGGAGCCGCTTTTCGTGGATAAAGGCTATGACATCCATGGCACGGTCAGGCGGGTAGCGATCAAGGATCCGGAGCAAGTGCAAAGCTTCGTGAGGTATTGCTTCGAGGACGAATTCTCGACGACCGGCACGAACATTAACGATACCCATTACGTGCTCGCCACCGATGAAGGAAAGAGCGCCGCGCGCGCGGTTTTACTTTGCTGCATTGAGCGAAATGTTTGGGAACGCGAAAGAAACACCGCAAAATGAAAATACTAGTTTTCACCCGCGCTCGCCGTATGGAATCTCGAAAGTGGCCGGTTTCCAGCTAACGGAAAATTATCGCCAGGCTTATAACCTCTACGCGGTGAGCGGCATTTGTTTTAATCACGAATCGCCGAGACGAGGGTTTGAGTTTGTGTCGAGAAAAATCACGAATACCGTCGCGAAGATTAAGCTAGGAATCGCAAAGCGATTGATTCTCGGCAATTTAGATGCCAAGAGGGACTGGAGTTACGCGGGTGACTATGTGACGGCCATGTGGCTTATGTTGCAACAGAAGAATCCGGATGACTATGTGATAGCAAGGGTGAGAGTCATTCAGTCACTGAACTGGTAGAGATTGCTTTTCGTTCCGTTGGGCTGGATTCGAAGGAGTATATCTCGATTGACCAGAGGTTGTATCGGCCGGCAGAGATATACGAACTGAAAGTGAATCCTGCCTAAGCGAAGAATAAATTGGACTGGGAGCTTCGTGTAACGTTTGAGCAACTAATTAAAAGCATGGTGAAGTCAGAGATTGACTCTTTGGCACAACATTCATCAAGGTAATCTTGAATCGGTCGAAGTTGAAATTATCAGGAATTTCTTGGCGGGTGCCAAAATAATGTCTGTGAAAACACTTGACTACTGAGTTCGCGACCGACAGCCGTAAGATTTGTACTCATACCACGCCATGGGTGCAGAAGCGATCGGAGCAGCTCGGGCCCTGACAAAATTCAGACTGGGGCTGCCATAGCGGGAATGGCAGAAAATCGGCAACTGTTCGAGATGAAGCGGCCGTGAAGCATAACGGACAACGTCGTGAGGCATTTAATCGCCAAGAAAGCCCAGCCTACCATAGCGCTGAGGTTCGAAAGATTTGTTCGTAGATACTGATTTCGGTATGGATGTCGAAAAGTTGAACGGGATAGGGCTAAGGAAAAAGGTTTTCTACCTGAACCCGGAAATGGATTTGAAACGTTGCCGTGGGTTTGATCCCACAAGACAGGAGGAAAGGTGGAAGTGACTCCAAAAAAAGCATCTCCGTTATTGGAGCCGACCGGTGAGCGGTATCTTCCCTGGTTGGAAGAAGCATCGATCGGTTATGAACATCTCCACCGTTATGCCTATGCGACGCAATTTGTGCAGAACAAGAGAGTATTAGACCTTGCTTGCGGAGAAGGGTACGGGAGTTATCTGTTGGCCAAGACCGCAAAATCCGTAGCGGGGATCGATATCGACAACAATTCAATTAAGCACGCTCGGAATAAATACATCAAACAAAACCTAGAATTTAGAGTCGGATCCATCACAGAAATTCCTATCGACGGTGAAAGGCTTTTTGACGTCGCTATTTGTTTTGAGGCGTTAGAGCACATTGAGGATCATCAAAAGCTTCTAAGTGAGGTGAAGAGACTCCTTACTCCCGAAGGAGTTTTTATTGTTTCGACGCCGAACAAGACGGTGTACAGTGACGAGCCTCAATTCAATAACCCGTTTCACGTTCACGAGCTCTATTTCGATGAGTTCAGAGAACTGTTTGAGAAGTATTTTAAGAACGTCACATTTTTCGGTCAGCGTATCTACTGTAACTCCAGTATATGGCCGGTCTTTGCTGGGGAAGATACCAAAGTTGTCGAGTACGTCGTTGACAAAAATGCGAAAGAGTTCGTTTTTGCCGACAATGACAAAAAGATTCCCCTTTACTTCATCGCTATAGCCTCGGACGCGGCGCGCGACATTGAAGATAGAAGCAGCGCGTTAGTCGATGTGTCTGATGCCTTGCTCAACCAGAAAGACAGCCAGATAGTCAGTTGCCCAAAGAGCCAGATAGCAGCCCACGTGAGGGAACAAGAACGACTCGCCGGAGAAATACGTCAATTGTCTGCCGCGAAAGATAGCCAGATAGCAGCCCACGCGACGGAACAAGAACGACTCGCCGGAGAAATACGTCAATTGTCTGCCGAGGTGCAGGGTCAGCGAAGCGCGCTAGCAGAAGGTCATCGTCTTGCTGCCAAGCTCCAGCTAGAGAAGGACACACTGGAGAGAGACGTACAAAAGCAGCAATTTCGAATAGCTGAACGTCAACAGTTTTTGATCAAAGAGCGGGCCGCCTATTCTGCTCTAGCGGCCCAGGCTCACGTGGCGGCAGAGGCGAGCAGACAGGAGCTGAATGAAAGGGACGACCGTATTGCCAGCTTGGAAGCGCTAGGCCGACAACGCGAAGCCACTCTAAGCCATATTTACAGTTCCCACGGCTGGAAAGCTTTGACGGTATATTACCAGCTGCGCAACAAATTTCTGCCGGAAGGAACAAAGAGAAGGGAGATAGCCAAGTCTTTCTGGAAATTTCGTAGGGAAAACTTCCCTTCTTCTTCCTGCCGAGAATAACCGGGCGGTTCAAAGCCTTAGGACGTTAAGTGTCGAGCCGATGGTAATAAAACCAGTCATAGAAGGAGACGATGTCCCCAAAGAAGAAGTGACAGTTTCAGTTGTGATTCCGACAAAGAATGGCGGTGAAGATTTTCGACGAGTTCTCGCAACGATTGCAAACCAAAAAGGATTCCGAAGGGTAGAAACTATTGTCGTCGACTCCGGTAGTACGGACAAAACAGTCGAACTCGCAGAACAATTTGGAGCGAAAATCATAAAGATTCTGCCGGAGGAATTCTCTCATTCATATGCTAGGAATCTTGGCGCCAGCTATGCCTCAGGAGAATACCTGCTGTTCACAGTGCAAGACGCCCTTCCTCCATCGGATTCATGGCTTTATGAGCTCTTCCGGGTGATCAAAAGCAACGACGTTGTCGCGGTGTCGTGTGCCGAATTCCCGTGGGAGAGCGCTGATCTGTTTTACAGAGCCATTACATGGAATCACTACAGATTTCTTGAGGTTGACAGGGAAGACAGGATAATGCGGTATGCAGGCAGCGAAGACCACATGACGCTCAGAAAAAACGGCCAACTATCCGATCTCGCGTGCCTTATATCGAAAGACGTTTTTACTAACTATAAATACAAGACCGATTATGGCGAGGACTTGGATCTTGGTCTTCGGCTTATAAAAGATGGATACCAAATTGCCTTTCTGGGTTCAACGAGAATAATTCATTCTCACAATAGGCGAGCCTATTATTATCTTAAGAGAGGATATGTGGAGAACGTGTTTTTACCACGAATCTTCTCGGATTACCCGACGGTAGGAAACAGCCTTGAGCGAGTTATCCCTGATGTTGTCTTCACTCATCAAGTTATAAAATCAATGGTCGAGGAAAGAACCTGGGATCTCCAATTCCCGTGTAAGACGAATGAGTTTTCGAATAGGATCATAGAGAGATTCCAAGCCGCATCCAAGGCTCCGTCTCTGATTTCGACGCAAATGGTTGACGGCCATCTCTTAGACATTGAATTCCAGGATTTCCTTGGTCGTTTAATTAAGGACTATCCCGTGGCCAGCAGCGATGCGCGACCCGGTGATGGAGATCTGAGCGAAGCAGTGCAGAACTTTACTAAGATGATCTTGGCATATATGGAAAACTCGTATGAGCTCGTGGATGACCATATCGCGGCAGATTTTAGACTGTCTCTGTATAAAACGTTTGCGTACCAATGTGGCACAAAGTTGGCGCAATGCAGGCTAAGGAACGACGACGGAGATAGGCGGAAGCTGGAACAGATTCATGGTGAGTTGAGCAGAGGTGTATGAGGATGAAGATCGTTTACCTCGTCCACCAATTCTACCCTGAATTTTATACCGGAACGGAGAAGTTCGTCCTGAATCTATCAACTATGATGCAAAAGGCGGGGAACCGGGTAAAAGTTATCACCTACAGTTTCTATGAGGACTCTTTTTATGATCAGCGGCGTGGTGGAATACTATGCAAAGAGTTTCTTTATAAGGGGATACCCGTATTGGCCATCAAGCACAAACAGCTTCCCCATGACCTCCATCACGCAATAGGAAACACGGCCCTAGCTAAGATTGCCGACGATCTGATCAATGTGGAACAACCGGACATTGTTCATATAGCACATACTATGCGCGTGGGTGCTTTAGCCCAGGCGTTAAAGCCCCTAGGTATACCTTACATCTTAACCCTCACCGATTTTTTCTTGGCCTGCCCGAAAGTGAACCTCGTCCCATCCCGGCAGCCTCTATGTAGCGGCCCCGAACAGGGCGACGCTTGCGGCAAACTCTGTCCTGAATTGAAATCCGACTACATCCACCAACGGCTCGCGTCTGCAAAAAACATTTTATCCAACGCACGGATGCTGATTGCTCCGTCGGCGTTTGTGGCAGGCGCATTTATGCAGGAGTTCCCCGGACTGGCGGTGAAAGTCGTCCATCACGGTCTTAGTTTTGAGAGGTTGAAGAGGAATCAGAGGACCTATGCAAACGGTGATCGCATAGTCTTTGGTTACGCCGGTTCCTTTAATCCTCATAAGGGGACACACGTAATTATAGAGGCTTTCAAGCGATTAAACCCCAGTAACGCTCTGCTCAAAATCTATGGCTCTGGTCCGGACGAGTCCTATGTTAAAAGCTTAATATCGATGGCAGCGACAAACAGTAACATTGAATTCTGCGGCGTATTTCCGGAAAGTCAGACAGGCGAAGTTCTCAGTAATGTCGATGTTGTCGTTGTCCCTTCACTCTGCTACGAAAATTATCCCATGACTTTACACGAGGCGCTAGCGTGTAACATCCCCGTTATCGCCACAGAGTTGGGCGGCATGGCGGAAAAAATTAAAGATGGTTTTAATGGCTTTCTCTTCAAGATGGGAGACTCGCGCCACCTCCAAACCGTGCTCGAAGCTATTGTAAATGATCCTACGGTACTAAATCCGCTGAAACGCAATATTAGTAGCATGATAATTCCGGGGGTTGAACAAGAAGCTTATGCCTATGAGCGTGCCTATCGAAGTCTCTGCAATGATCGCGGTTCGTATCGGCAAGCGGTTGCAAACGTGAGCAATTTATCTCGTTCCGTTCCAAGTCCTCCGAGGGAATTAATGGCGAGCCTGGCTGGAACTCGCGATGACCGGGGATCTAAGACTCCAGGAGGAACAAGCTTGGCGAGGGTTGAAATAAATGTCAATCACCTGGGGTTAATCCCTCCGGACGAACTCATCAGGGAGCACTCGGGAGGCATCGATAGAGAGCGGTTTATCTCTATGGGAGACGAGATCCTTCAACAGAGCCTGATATTGCCGTCGCATCGCATCTTGGACCTAGGATGCGGTTGCGGCAAGCTGGCAAGGCCGTTGACCATGTATCTGAACAGCGAAGGGGGTTACGACGGCATTGACATTACTAGGGACGTGATTAATTGGTGCAAAGAGAGATATCAGAAGTATGCGAATTTTCGCTTCCATTTTGCGGATCTCCGGAGCGAAAGATACAATCCGGGAGGCGCAGTTAACGCATCGGACTATAACTTCCCATTTCCGAATAATGAGTTTGATGTCGTCTTCGTCGGTTCTGTTTTCACTCACATGGTTCCGGAAGACATGGAGAACTACATCGCAGAAATAGCCCGCGTCCTGAAGGTCGGTGGGGTTTGCTTGGCCACCTATTTTGTATTGGACGCAGTGTCGCGTGAGAATATCGCGGCCGGCTTAACTTCGCCGAAATTTGCTTACGAGTTGAACCCTCAGACCTGCCGTGTTGACAATCTGCATGTTCCCGAAGCGGCGATCGCGTACGACGAGAGGTTTCTGCGGGACCTCTATGGTAAGCACGGTCTTACTATTGAGAGAATTGTGCATGGTGAGTGGGGTCGAAAAGGACTCGTTCCGCATTGGCAAGATGAAGTTTGGTCTAGCAAGTTGCGCTGACCTTGCGTTGGGAACGCTGAAACGAAATATCGACAGCACCGCGATCCCAGGAGTCGAGCAAGAGGCCTATGGTTATTCCCGCGCATATAGAATGATCAAGGGGTGACCTGGTTTCACGTCGCGCAAGCTGACAGACCGGTCCGCGTTGCGGGTTGAATTCGTCGCTAAAGCCATGGGGGCGATCCACGAAGTCGATCCCATGCATAGGAAAAACTGCGTCGTAATCTTCCCCCAAGTCGTCGCGGGGGAGACAACCAGTGCTGGGCCATACGTTTACCAATGAAAGAGATCCGCAAAGCGATTTCTAAGCATCGCCGGCAGCGCGATGACGATCTTTTTGCTTGCGGGAATGACATTTGTGGTGTTTGACCGCGATGCAAAGACGGCCCCTGCGCTCCTTTTCGATTACCAATCGGATACTCCCACCTTTGTACAACTGTTTTTCGATGTCAGGACTGGATTTAAGGATTCCAGTCGCCAATTTGTACCGAGACAGAGCTCGTGGAGGGAGATACGGCTGGATCTCCCGAAGGCACGAATCCGCAAGCTACGATTGGATCCGGCCGAGACCGCCGGAACGTTCGGGATACGTAATCTCCGAGTCGTGGATGCAGAGGGAACGGTCCGCCTAGTAATCCCTCCCGCTAAAATTCGGCCAGCGAATCAAATTCTTTCGATGATAGTGCACAATGGAGAATTGGAAATACAAACGCCTCCGGGGGCGAACGATCCGATTCTGGAGATTCCTCTCGAAAGCACCATCGATCTACGCCAAAGCCGGGGATGGGGAATCGCGTTCTCACTGGCCGGATGGACGTTGTTCTGGACGGCGGTCGTCCTTGTCCTCTATTACGCTCCTCGGTCTCTTAAAAGTAACACCATTTTCCTAGCATTGTGTCGAAAACCGACGGCGGTCATCTGGTTAGCGGCGATCACCGGAACGCTGGTAAGCACGAGCCCGGTGGTATTCCAAGGCAAGTCTTTCATGTCGCCGAATACCGGAGGACTGCTCTTTTACGATCGCTACCCAACACTGCCTAATTACTCAGATAGCACTACGGAGGATACTTACGGTGCAGATACCGGAGCCATGGCGTGGCAGCACTTTCCGCTGACGGTTGCCCAGGAGCGGGCGATCAAGCAATTCGGCGAGTTCCCGCTGTGGAATCGCTACAACTCCGCGGGTACCACGATGATTGGGCAGGGCCAGATGATGTTGGGCGATCCGCTAAATTGGATGGTGTGGCTCGTCGGAGTCGAGGCTTGCACCTTCGATATCAAGTTTGTGCTGTTGCGGTTCATTTTTGCACTGGCGTTAGGGCTAGCGGTCTTAGTGATCACATGCGCCATCGCGCCTTCAGCGATGGTGGCAATCATTGCTCCATTCATCGGTTATTTTATTTATCAGGTCAACCATCCACGATTTTCACACTCTGCTATGCGCCGCTAATTTTATTGGCGTGGCTGAAAGTGATTTATGCCGAGGACGAGAGGTCTCGGCTGCGATGGGTTGCGGGCTTGATGCTGGCGAACTGGTTGGTGATCAACAGCGGTACGGCGAAAGATGCCTATATGTCTATCGCTGTTTTGAATGCGATTGGCATACTCCATTTCATGCTAGAAAAATCACGCTTCGGCGGAAAGTTTAAAACTTGGTCGGGGTTGTTGGCCATGAGTGGTGTTTGTTTCTTGATGATCGCGGCTCCGCTGTGGGGTACGTTTTTAGATACTCTGAGGAGCGGAATCTCTAACTATGATTCCCCGGGCGTACGGCAGTACCCGTTTTGGTTTTTTCTTGGTTTCGCCGACAATTTCTTTTACCTGCTAAGAACCGATGGTTATTCCGATAGTTATTCCCCGGCGGTGAATGCGTTATTGTTCGTGGGCTTCTTGCACGGCATTGTTTGCACCCCACGCCTGGAAAGTCCAAAAGCGCGGCGGTCGGCGGTCGTGCTGACCTTGGGATGCGGAATGCTAATCGCCATTGCCTTTGGCGTGATCTCCAGCAAAGTGGTTACTGGCTATTCCATACGTTAATAATATCCGTTCCGTGGACACCATATTTTCGTCAATTCTAGTCGTTCCGGTCTCCATCCTCGCCGGGATTGGGTTTGCCAGCATCGATCTGCAGCGAAAAAACCGTGTCAATCCCATTGTTGTTTCGGTGTTGATGGCGTTGGTCTTTCTTTTTGTGCTGTCGTTTGCTCAGAGTGATGGCTTAAGGCTAAAGCAATTCACTATATATTCGCTGGCAGTGCTACCGGCTGCGGTGTGCGCGGCTTGATTGATTATCTCGCTGCTTAACGGGAAGCTCTCGTTTGCGGGAATCGGCGTCTGCCTGATAGCGATACTGTTGGTGCTTGGACGAGGCGCTATGTACACCGATAGCCTGGATAGATTCGTATTCAATCCTCATGAGAGGATAAGCCTCACGTATCGACCGGAACTCGTTGTTAGGCTAACACCCAAACTGCGCGAGGAACCGACGAGGATAGTCGGTTTAGGAAACGTTCTTTTTCCTGGATACAACGCAACGTTAGGCCTTGAAAACATAAGTGGTCCCGATGGGATGTGGAATAAGCCCTACCGGGAGCTTACCGGCGCGCTTAAGCTGCCTTATGATGAGTCAAATTGGAAAATAGTTTTAAATTGGCATGACCTGGCGACATATAAAAATGCGCTGGATGTTTTGGGTGTCGGCTTCGTCTTGTCGTCTGCCAAGATAGGGGAAGCGACCAGTGCAACATACGTCGATGACGACGGTTCGGTGTACGCCTATTCCCGCCGCAGTGCGTGGCCGCGTGCGTTCTACACGGATCGGATCATTTTGTACGACAACGTTCAGTCACTGGCAGAACGTATTTCAACTGGTGATGGACAGCCTTTCGTAGCGGTAACACGGCGGAGTGCCGACACTAACGCGGGGTTGCGGCAATTGGTTGACAAGCCCGCAGGGGAATCGGCCACTTTAGTGAAAGCGAGGGACTACTCTCTCACGAATAACTCAACAGGCTTTACGATCGACGCTCCCGCGGCCGGGAGTAGTATATCTCGGAGAGACAGACGAACCGGGTGATTTTATAGTCACGATGAACGGTAAGCGAGTGCCTTACCTGACGGCAAATCACGCCTTCAAAGCAGTGCTTGTCGATGGGCCGGGCAAATATCGAGTCACCTTTCGCTACTGGCCAGCCCACTTGACCGGCTACTTGTGGCTCGCCTTCGGAGGTCTGGCTTTGTGGCTTGCCGCACTCATACTGTTTTGGAAGTATCGTCAAAGAGAAGGTGCGGATACCACATCGCCTCCGCGGGAATTAATGGCGAGCCTGGCTGGAACTCCCGATGACCGGGGGGTCTAAGACTCCAGGGGTGACCTGGTTTCACGTCGCGCAAAAGGTAAAGCTTTGGATATCTGGGCTGGCTTTTGTACAGTCGAGATTGCCTGACCTCCGAGGTAGCACGGCTTCTGACTTCGGAAGAGGTATTGACCTGTCTGACCGATCTATTTATCCATGGGGGACGCCGGATTACATCCGTTCCCATGATGGTCCCGAGTTTACCGCCAACCCAGGTCGGGCTGGTCATGAAAAGGCGATGGTAAGTACGTTCTCTCCCGATCACCCGATTACATTCTCATGGGCAACGTTGCCGTGCTGCCCTATCCTGTAGATAAAGAACGGATGGCTAAGAAACTGGTGCGCAAATCAGAGCACGAGCTGTGGGCTGAGCCGCGATTTCATGACACCGATGAACTCGTTTGTTGCCAGCTAAGCGACACAGGGGTTTTTCGTTATTTTCGTTTTTCAAAAGAAAGGATTCGATTTTGAAAGTGAAAGAAGCTGACGATGATTGTAAGGGGTTAGAATGAAAGTTCTGGTTACGGGCGGATGTGGTTTTATTGGCGTTCACGCGTGCGAGTTTTTTTGCCGGCAAGGTTGGGCCGTTATCGCCTACGACAACATGACGAAGTTCGAACTGGACCGGACGGGTTATCGTGCGGACGCCGCGCGGGATTACAATTGGAATTGGCTCGGCGAGCTGGGCGTGGAAAGGGTGATTGGCGACATCCGTGACCTGGAGCAGATTCTGGATTGTTCCTCAGGGTGCGACTTTATCGTTCATACCGCTGCACAGCCGGCGGTCACTATTAGCATCGAGGAGCCGTTGTTTGATTTAAAGACTAATGTTTTGGGAACGGTGCATGTCCTCGAGGCGGCCAGAAAGCATTCGATCCCGGTTGTGAGCTGCGCCACGATTCATGTCTATGGAAATTGGATTAACAGTTCTCTTCGGGAAACCGATACACGGTATGTCCGAAATCCTCCGTCGGTGGATGAGAACGCCCCCACAATGCGGGGCCGCTTGACGCCGCTTCATGCATCCAAAGCGTCGGCAGAAAATTACGTTAAAATCTATGCGGACACCTATAATCTGAGAGCTGCCAGTTTTCGGCTCAGCGGGCTTTATGGACCGCGACAATTCGGTGGGGAAGACCATGGATGGGTCGCAAATTTTAGCATAAGAAATCTCTTGCGCCGACCGTTGATGATTTATGGCTCGGGCAAACAGGTTCGCGATATTGTTTATGCAACAGATGTTGCTAGGGCCTTCTTTGCCTTCTATCGCCAGGGCGAGGCCGGCAGTTACAACATCGGCGGCGGTCCGATGCACGCTATTTCATTGCTCGAATGTATTCGGCTGATCGAAGACATTACGGGAATCGCCTCTGATGTAAAGTTCGCCGCGGCCCGGTTGGGCGATTTGAATTATTTTGTCTGTGACACGAAAAAGGCGCAGGACGGATTAGGATGGCAGGCCGAAGTGCCGCCCCAGGAGGGGGTCTCTCTTCTGATCCAATGGATCCGAGACAACCTTGCGCTTTTTCACGCTTAATGTTTGCACGGCAGTGATCGTACTTTTGGGAGAAACCGTATGAAGGCTTTGATCCTTGCTGGGGGCAGCGGCAAAAGGCTGAGCGGAAGTTCCAATAATCACAATAAATGCATGCTGCAACTCTTCGGTAAGCCTTTAGTGCAGTATAGTTTGGAAAATGCCGTACGTGCAGGGGTCTCCGCGATCGTGATGGTGGTGGGCTACCGAGCCGAGGAGATTATCAACGGCTTTGGTAATCGCTTCCAAAACGTACGAATCAAATACGTTATTCAGCACGACGCGAAAGGATTGGTTCATGCCATCGAATGTGCTCGGGACGCGATTGGGGATTCGGATTTCATGTTGTTCTTGGCCGACGAAATCTTACGTAGTCCGCGCCATCAAGAGATGATCGACCAGTTCTATTCTGAGGACCTTTTTGTTAGCTGTGGCGTAGTCCATGAGCCCGATACCAACGAGATCCGCAAGACCTACGCGATAATCCAGGATGATAAAGAACAACGGATTTACCGTCTGATCGAGAAGCCACGTAATCCCCCCAACAATATGCGCGGGACTGGTAACTGCCTTTTCCGCGCCGGAATTTTTGAATATTTGGACCTAACGCCGATCAACCAGAACCGTGGCGAAAAGGAGCTCCCCGATTTGATTCAGTGTGCCATTGACGATGGTCATGTGGTTAAATCGTTCAGGATTGGTAGCGATTACATCAACATCAACACCCCGTCGGACATTGAGAAAGCGGAAAGCACTTACCAAACGGTTTTAGCCTGGGCCGAGGACCACGTTGCTGAATAGCGTTCGAGTGAAGCGACTATGGCGCATCGATATATAGCGGTAATCCCTGCCTATAATGAAGAGGCGTCGATTGAACAGGTCGTTCGGCTGAGCCAACGACACGCGGACGTCTGTGTCGTCGACGACGCCAGCACCGATCGAACCGGTCAGATCGTTCCTGGGATTTCTGGGGTGCATTATATCCGGCACGCGCGGAACACGCACATTCCAGGAGCCATCCTTGACGGAATGCGCTATGCATTGGAAAAAGGTTATGACTTTTGCATCACCCTCGACGCTGGAATGAGCCATGACCCAGAGTCCATGCCCCGTTTTCAGGAGCATTCCCATGCTGACCTGGTGATCGGTTATCGTGAAAAAAAGGTGAACGTTCCCTTTTACCGCAAAGTACTCAGTTGGGGTGGCAATGTTCTCGTCAATTTCGCCCTGAACACAAAGAAACGGCCGTGGAAGTGGCGCCACTTAAAAGACGTTACGTCCGGTTATCGCATGTACTCGCGCAACGCGTTCAAGTTTCTCCTGGAGAGTAATATGCAGAGCCGATCCTTTGATTTTCACCTCGAAGCCCTCGCTAACATCCACGCCGCGGGGCTTAACATCACCGAAGTTCCGATCGTTTACCGGCACTCAAATTCTTCTTTACGATGGCGTGTCGTTGGGCACGCCTTGAGAACTTACGCCCGCATCTTGTTTGGCAAAAATCTTCCAGGGGCGTGACGCGGAATCCGCACCGTCAACGACTTCATCGGTAGTGAGCCGCTGCGCATCCCCCCCACCACCGCCATGACCGAGGCCCCGCCGGCATCCGCCGACTGCACCCCACACCGGCTCCGGTGGTGGATCGCGGCCGCGTTCGCAGGCGCATTCCTGCTCATTGTCGGTGCGCGTTGGATGGTCGTGGGTCGTTTCGGCAACGACCTGCCGTTTCACGACCAGTGGAACGCCGAGGCCGTCGACGTGCTCCGCCCGCACTGGTCGGGTGGCTCGATCTGGCCGGGGCTCTGGAGGGCCAGCAACGAGCACCGCCCGGTGTGGACCCGGTTGCTGGCAGTCGGACTCGCTGATCTCGACGGTCAGTGGAACGCGCGCACCCAGTTGGCGGTGAACGCGGTGCTTGCCGCGCTGGCGGCGCTGACCGTGCCCGCGCTCTTCCGGCGCAGTCTGCCGCGCTGGGGACTGGCGCTCGTGCTGGTGGTCGCCACGATCGGCGCGGCGCTTCCGCTCGCGTGGGAGACTGCGCAGTGGGGTTTCCTGTCGCAGTTTCAATTGCTGGTGCTGTTCGGGCTCGCCCACCTCGCCCTCACGTGGGCTGCCGATCGCTGCGACTGGCGTTGGGGAATGGGCACGCTCGCCGGAATAGCGGCGCTGGGCACAATGGGATCGGGCTTCGCGTCCGCCCTCGCCAGCGTGGCGCTGGCCAGCTGGCGTCTGCTGCGCGAACGCGATGCGTCCGCGTCGGTGCAGCGGTTTCTCCTGCTGACGCTCGGCGTGAATCTCGCGCTGGCGCTGGTCGGCTTCGCCCTCGTCGCACCGGCCCCGCACCACGCGGCGATGCGCGCGCATTCGCTGTTTACATTTCTCCGCGGCTTCGGGCGGGTCTTCGCCTGGCCCGAGACGAATCCACTCCTCGGCATCGCCTTCGTTCTGCCGTTTGTCGCGGTTCTCGCCGCCGGAAGCCGCCGCCGCCGGCTGGAGAAATCCGACGCGATGTTCGGAGCCGTCCTGGCGTGGTATGGCGCGCAGGCCATCGCGCTCGCGCTGGCCCGCGGCGGAGAGCCCGGGTCGTTTCCGCCCCGTTATCACGATCTGCTCGCCCTCGGCCTCGTCCTCGGACTCATCTGCCTGCTGCGCCTGTTCGCTGCCTTGCGGGGCCCGCGCACCATGCTCGCCGGTGGTTTGGTCCTGGCCGGCTGGTTGGTCGTCGTCGGTCACGGCTGGCACGCCCGGTTCACGGAGGTCCGCGTCAACCACCTCCTCGAACAACGGGCCGCCCTGCAGGTGGCCCAGGTCAACGCGGTCCGCGCCTACCTCACGTCGGGCAACCGCACCACGCTGGTGGACGAACCCGCGACGCGGCTCCTGCATCAGGATACGAACCAGCTCGCCGATCTGCTCGGCAACGCCGGCATCCGGGCGCACCTGCCGCCAGCGGTCCGTTTTCCCCTGCGGTTCGAGCCCGAGGCGACCGAATCGCGGAATTATGCGGCGTTTGTGGTGCCGCCGGAGGCCGAACAGATCTACCGGGCTGCCGCGTGGCGCGTTACGCCCACCGCTACCGAGGCGGCGCGGTTTGTGAGCGAGCCGATCCCCCCCGCCGCCCTGCCGCTGCTCCGCCTGCGCGTCCACGGCGAAGTGCGCCCCGGCGCAGCGTCGCTCCAGACGGTCGACGCGACGGGCCGCATCCGCTTGCCGCTGGAGTGCGAGATCGTGTCCCCCGACCGCTGGAAGACGGTGACGCTCGAACGCGGGACCGGACCAACGCGGATCGTGATCGAGGTTGCGGCGGGCGCGGCTCCGCTGGAGATCACCGCCCCCACCGACATGGGCCGGTTGACCTGGCTGACGGAGAAGGCCCTGCGCCACGGCCGGGGTCTGAGGCTGATCGGGGCGATTCTTCTCGGCATCGCGCTTGTCGCCGGGTTGATCGTCGCCCGCCCGCAGGTCACTGCCCCTCGTCCACAATCCTGATGTCACCGTCGGTCAATCACCCCTTGTCGTCTCGCGCTGCGCTGGTCCCGGCGATGCTCGTCGGTGCCGCGGTGGCCCTGGCTTTGCTCGCCATTCCGTCCGCTGCCGCGTCTGGCGGCCCCGGCGAGTGACTGCTCACGGGGCTGGAGAATCGCTGGAAGTGGGGCGCCGACTGGGAGAAAAGAAGGGGTCGAGTCCGCTGTTAGCTTTTAAGATGTCTTGCAGGGGCGACGAGGCGGTTTCTATGGCGCATTCATTGTGCATCGAATACCCGGCGGGTTACTGTCATTTCATGAACCGCAGCCATTCCCGCGGGAATATTTTCTTGGACAACAAACGTCGCAAGCGGTCTTTCGACTTGCGTTCCGACAATTCGCGGCCACGGAAAATGGAGATCCGAAGAACAGCCTAAAAAGCTAAGAGCGGACTTGCCCCCTTTTTGTGACCCGTTTTCGTTCGTCACGTTTGTTCTGGTAATAGGCAAACGCACCCGTCAAACTCGACAAGACTACAGACGAAAGGAACCATAAAGCAAACGAGGAGTTTAGCAACGACCAGAGCTGTTGTTGCCGGGACGGACGAGGCTCGGTTGCCTTGAGTTCCGGGCTCACTTCAACACGAAAAATTTCCTCAAGCCGAATTTCGACTCCTTTCTTCTTCGGTTAACATAAGGTTGTTCTCCGCCGTAGGGTTTTTCTCGGAATTTGCGATTGTTAACATACCTCCTCTTCGTCCATGGGTCAGGATATTATTGACCATCTCCCGGCCAACGAATATACGGGGCCAGGGCTAAATACCGAGGAAAACGCAGCACACGCTAATCAGAAAATGAAACGCGGTGAGCTTATCGGGGCCACACCCATGACCGACTTTGACAATCAATCAGGTGAAAGTGATCGAAAATTTAAACCGGGGAGGTCAACACAGATGAAACGCTTGGCGTTATGTTTCATGGTTTCGATCGCGGTTTTTCATCTGCCGTCGTAACCCCTTCGCTGTCGCGGGAGAATATCGCAGCTGGTTTAAACTTATCCGAAATTTGCGTACGAGTTCAAATCACAGACCTGTCGTGTTGCCAATCCGTATGTTCCTGAAGCAGCGAGCCGGTTTTGTGATGTTTGTACCCTTTGTGGTTAAATCGTTTTTGGGAAGCCTTAAAGGGCCAGGACGAGAGAGTCGTTTTGCGCTGAGCATCGGATTGTTCAGTAATAAGAGGCTAATTGGGAGTAATGTCGATAATCGGCAAGTAGATCTCGATCGCAGACAGCGTCGAATTGAAACGATGGAACGCATTCGCAATAGCGATACGCAGAAAGGCATTGTAGATACAATGCAAATACATCCAACCTCCGCGTGATAATTATGATTATTTCCCACCACAGACGATTTGTCATGTTCCTGCCGTAGAAAACGGCAAGTCAGACGATGCCCCTGCGTCTACAGCCCTTTAATGAAAGTCCGTATGACCTGTTCTTTTACTTCAATACCTATCTGAATCGTATAGTTCATCAGCATCTGACATGCGCTGAATTCGTCTGCCTTCCAGAGGGTAAACTAGAATACTTTAGAGGATCATTCGTACGAAATCCCTATGACCGGATCCACACCCACAACCGTTCTCATAAGGGGCCGCGGACCTTCAATGTAAGGTGCTCCTTTTCATGTCCCTGGAACACTGGCTAACCCGCATTTACAGCTTTTTTCCACGTCTACCGTGATCGCTCACAATGACAACTGGCAAGACGCGCCATCATGCCGGGCGGTTCGTTTGCGGAGGAGCAGCAAATATCGCGGCTACTGGATTAGATCCTTGCCAACCCCAATCCAGGACAGTCCGCATCTCCTCTAAGTTGCAATCTCGAGTCGGTAATTTTAGTTACCCTACCACCTGGATCATATACAACAAGGTTGAGCGGAGTGAATGGTGGAACTGTTGGAAGTGTACGTGCTGGATTAGGAAAAAAGACTAAACGGGTTTATTTATTTTGATGTTGTATTGTGAGAGAAGGTAGCGATGAAGCTCGCTGCCTTCGGGCCACAAGCACTTTAACAACACAGTCAGATCTTGTTGTAGCACTTCGTCTCGGCATCGTTCACTCGCTTATTTAGCCGTTTAGTTCGGGTCCTTCGCTTCAGGCTCACCATAAATGTGGACGGCATCGCGCTGACAAAGGGACATCAGTCCGCGTGGGAATTTGGCTATTTCTGAATTGCAGGTAGAGGATTTGGAATTGTATCACTGGCTTCGAAACATTTTTCGGTGGCGACGCTTGGTTTCGCATTTACTTTGGAGTGCGCCTCCCCTAGTCTGGCTGGATCCCCGGTCCAAGTGAGCAATATCTCAACTGGCGGCATGTGCTGAACGTCAGCGGAAACCAACTGCCCGTAAAGTGATCGCTCCGCGTACGACCGATAGGAAAGGGAGCAGCATTACAAAGTCAAATCTCGACCTTTGTTCTTGATATCTTAACTTCTTTTGGAATTTTCCCCCGGCGTGCCAATCTGGTTGCCTTTTTTGGCGAAGATTGACAGTCTCCCCTTTTTCTGGGCATTTCAATGTTCTCCATGAAGGATGCAAAACCACAAGCAGCAGATGAGCATGAGAATGCTGCAAGCGAGTGGCCGAATCGGATTGAAGTGTTAAAACGATCCTTGCAAGAGGGACTGGGCGCGAAAAAGGTTTTAGAAGGCAAACTCCACGAAAGTAAAAACAGCCGAGCCTGGATGCCGGTTGTCAAATATCGGCATTTGCGCAACAAGCTGTTCGCTGTCCTGAAGTTATATGAGTTCGCAACGGTTTTGTGCATCATGGCTGTTCGCGAAATACCACGATTTGCGATCAAGGCAGTTCGGATCTTACGAGCAGAAGGCACGGGCGGGTTAAATCGGCGACTCGTAAATAGAATCGACAGGGCCATACGTCCCTCTACGATGGCCGGTAGTCGGTTTGTGGGTTACGAATATGTGGAGTGGGTAAAAAGGTATGATACTTTGACGGACGCTGACCGTGCCGCGATCAGGCGGCACATTGAACGTCTGTCCTATAAGCCGCTGATTTCTTTGATCATGCCCACTTACAACAGTCCCGAAAAATGGTTGCGGCTGGCCATCGAGTCGGTCAGAAAGCAGCTTTATCCGAGCTGGGAGCTCTGTCTCGCGGACGATGGTTCGTCTAAAGCTCACGTGAGGGAGATTTTACAGGATTATCAGGCCCACGACTCGCGCATTAAAGTCGTATTGCGCAAAGATAGCGGCCATATTTCGGTGGCTTCAAACACCGCGATTGAAATGGCGACAGGGGAATTTGTTGCGCTCCTCGACCACGACGACGAACTGTCCGAGCACGCCTTGTATATGGTTGCGGTTGAGCTTAACGCTCATAAGGATGCTGATCTCATCTACAGTGACGAAGACAAGATCGATAAAAAAGGTCGCCGCTACGATCCCTATTTCAAGCCCGATTGGAACCCCGCGCTTTTTCTGGCGCAGAATTACTTGTGCCATTTGGTCGTCTGCCGTACGCGCATCGTCAAAGCGCTCGCAGGTTTCCGCGAGGGATATGAGGGAAGCCAGGACTGGGACCTTACAATGCGCATCAGTGAACGTATTCCCGCCGACCATATCCGCCACATACCGCATATACTCTATCATTGGAGAGCGATTCCCGGATCGGCTGCCTTTAGGACGGACGAAAAGAAATATATTCGAGAGGCGCAGCGAAGAACACTTGAGTCCCACTTTGATCGCATCGGGCTGAAGGTCACGATACTTCCCGCGGCCGGTAACTATTGGAGAACCAAATATTCGCTTCCGATCACGCCGCTTGTGACGTTGATTATTCCCACGCGCAACGGATTTGAGTTGCTCCAACGCTGCGTCGAGAGCATTTATCATAAAACGACCTATGCCAATTTCGAGTTGATTATTGTCGATAATCAGTCGGATGACGCGGCTACGTTGAACTATTTGGCTGCACTTGAAAGAGAACGCGGAGTTAAGGTGTTGCGCTACGATGCCCCGTTCAACTTTTCAGCGATCAATAATTTCGCCGTCCAACACGCTCGCGGAGAAATTATCGGATTAATGAACAATGACCTTGAAGTCATCACGCCCGACTGGCTCGAGGAGATGGTAAGCCTTGCTATTCAACCTGAGACAGGAGCCATTGGAGCTATGCTCTATTACCCGGACAATAGAATACAGCACGCCGGTGTAATTTTAGGAATCGGTGTTGGAGCACCGGGTGTGGCCGGCCACGCTTACAAGACACACCCGCGTGGCTGCGCTGGTCAAGCTTTCCGTGCGCTGCTCTGCCAAAATTTATCTGCTGTTACGGCCGCGTGCTTAGTTGTACGGCGACAATTGTTTGAAGAAGTCGGAGGATTAAACGAAACTGACATCGCCATTGCTTTTAACGATATTGATTTATGCCTTCGAATTAGAGAGAGGGGCTACAGGAATTTATGGACGCCCTATGCTGAGTTGTATCATCAGGAGTCGGCTAGTCGGGGGTACGAAGACACTGCTGAGAAAAAGATTCGTTTCGAAAGGGAGCACAAATACATGACGCGACGCTGGGGAAAAATCTTATTGAACGATCCAGCTTATAACCCCAATCTGGCGCTTGATAAAGAAATCTTCTCGCTAGCTATTCCACCACGAGTTACGAAACCATGGGCCGTAGGGTTCGGAGTTGAACTCCAGAGCGACGTGAGCGAACAGATCGGGATCGGGTAACCCATCTGGCCACGTTAGTAGTCTATACTTGCCTGCGGCGAGAGGCCTAACCGTAAACCCTGCCTCCGGAACCCCAGTGCTGGCACCTTGCGCGCTTCGACAAGGCGCAGAACCTTTCTCCGCGTTAGCACCCAGACGGGCATGGCGGCGGAACTATATCCTCAACAGCACAAAAAGCACCGGGTAAAATGAAAAATACTCTTATAAATCAACCCCCGGATTCCCTGCTCAGCCCTACTATTCCCGCCAAAAGTGAAAAATTTTTCACTCTTCTTTAGGCCATCGTTCGATGCAGCAGCCGGCCGCCTTCATGTCGGATTGGCGGGATTTCTGGCGAAGCTGGAGCAGTCACTCGGCCTACCCACTTCACCCAATTCATGAACCCGTCCGAGTCGCCGAGTATTCCGAACGCCTCGCGGCCCATGACGACGGCACCAAGTTTTACTCGATGTCGCGCCGGGTCGATCCTTGGCGGGTTGCGCGCAAACTACTTCATGCAAATCCGGCCCGTCTTAAACGATCCAAGAGTGCCCCATGCTTGGACAAGTGTCGACCGCCAATTACACGCAGACGCTGGCCGCAGAGCCTGCAGCGAACAAAATCACCTCTCGGTCCCGTTCAATCTGCGGGCTCGTCGTTGGACTCTGCTTTGTTTGGGCATAATTTTCTCGCCACCTTAACACACTTGCAATCGTGATTTCTGCTCGGCTATCTTGGGCCCCTATCCCCAAGGCGTCTAAGAGGAATGGTATGCTCTATATTCCTAATTGCCGCCAGTGCCCTTCGGTGTATCGGCCAAGCATTAGAACGCCAAAACATCGACATTTTCGAGTTAACAGTTGACGGTGACGGCTTTGTCGTTCAATGCGCCGATCCCAAGCCGCCATACACGGGTATTGCACTATTCGGTTGATAGCACGATTCTCGACCGTGAAGGTCAGGCGCAGCGCCGGCGAGCTAAATCCGTGTTTCGCTTTGACACCCTACGCAAATCCTGCGGGCTACGGGCCGCTACGTTGACACGAAACGGGCGCAACTTCTGCGGCTTAACAAAGGCGGGGTGTCTGCGGGTGTGAGCTCATCATTCATGCGATATCTTTGGTTTGGTTGCTGATCGCCGTTGTTGTGGTCTTGGGCTAGAAGCTGGGATGCGGCGCGGTTGGTGATCGGTGAGAGACGGATGTCTCCTCACACTGGCCTGCTTGTTTCAGCGCGGAGCATTGCGCGCATAATTCAAAATCTGACGGCAACTCATCCACGACGCTTACGTTGCATGAACGCTTTGCAAGTCCAGATTTGACCGGCGCGCGCTGCAAAACGATCTTGGGATAGACGATCTGTAAAGCTTGATGGAGTCCCGTGCCGCCATCGGTGGCGATCAACTCACATGGGCTCCCCGTAAGTCCCCGTTTATACAGATCGGCTAAAAACGCTTCCCAGCACGCCCCCGATTCACTGCTGCGGGATAAAAATCAATCATCTCATGGCGGCCTTCCACCGTGATGCCGAAGGCACAAAGTAAGATCTTCTTTTGCACCTTGACCGCTCCTTTGCTCTTTAACACTACGCCATCGAAGAATAGATACTGATATTGATCCTTGAGCGCACGGCCGTGATAGCTCACTGACCTCCTGGTCCAAATCCCGCGCGATGCGCGAAATCGTGGAGGCCGAGACCTTCTCTCCCAGCACAGGAGCCAGCACTGAGGCGGCTTTGCGCGTCGACAGCCCTAAACAAAAACAGGCCAACAACACCTTATCGACCGAGCGGCAGCGCCGGGCATAGCGCTCAAAGAGCTTGGAAGAAAAAGGGGCGCTTGCCTCTCACTCGGCTTTTTTTATAGATTAATCCCCAATGAACTCCTCAACGCTCGCCATCATTTTCTTTGGCACAGTGCTACCGCTCATTATGGCCGCTATTCTACTTTTTCAGGTGTTTGAGTGGCCCCTATAAGCCGCGGCCCGATCAAGGACCTTCCTTCACGCCCGCGGGTGCGTGTTCGCGTGCACCGTCTTTACCTTCCTGATTGCACAATTGCAAAGAGGTTCTCTCGTTTTTGTCATCGCTGAGAAGCACCGATTTGAGCAAGCAATTTTGTGCAGTAAAAAGCCATGTCTGTCGTCGGCACCACAAATACATATGTGCGCTTGCAGAAAGTCTAGCCGATGTTCATACGTTTCGCGTCAGAATATATCCCCGCCGGTTCGTACGTATCGATAACGACCGAGCCTGATGGATCGTTTTCCTGCAAAAGCTACTCGCCGGGCATAATCGGCCAGCTGGTCTCGCCCGGAGATACATTTCTCGCGGAGAGAAGGTGTGGTTCGATCATAGCGAAAATACTCGTGATATTTTGATCCACATTGCGCTTCCGTAACTGAATTGCGTGCAGCAAGGCAGCTTTTCGTTGACTCGGCTTGTTACCTGAACTTAATTTCAATATGCTCACCGGCCGTGGACGAACGGGCATTGTGGGCCGCGGTGCTCCTTAAGCCGCGGAGGATTTGAGGGGCGTACCAGCGTCCGCAATGAGAAACAGCGGGCTCGCCTTCAGTACCACGCCCACAACTGGTTCACATCGAGCAGCCGCACACCTGATTCTTTTCGCTGGATATGTGACGAGCTTGGCCTTGCGCCGTCGTGGATTCGGCGCACCGAGCACCGAGACTCCTCCAAGAGCAAGAGTCCAGATCAAAAACAGTATACCTATCAAGAGAAAGCCTAGGCTGACCAAGCCTGGATTTCCAGGCTTTCTTGGCAGATCATTTCCGATGAAAGACAGGCAAGCCAGATTTTGTTTTCGTTGAGCAGATCACTCGGGAATATTGACAATCTTCCGCGCAAGGGCGAGTAGGAGATCAATAAGCAGACTTGCGCTTGTTCGATTTGGTGGGGCGAAGGTGACGAAATCTCTATCAAACGTGACACTGGCAACTTATCCGCGCGGCAACGGCTGGCGCTTCCGATCATAGCGGCAGAGCCGACGATTGACGGCGCCGCGGATAAGATCGGCGTCACCCTTAAGACGGTTTATGAATGGCTGAAGCAAGAGACCCTCACGCGAGTGTTGGAAGAATCGCGCACCTCGACTGCACTGACGAACGAATCAGTCTTCGAGCGGCTGAAGACGTAATTGAGTTTGCTAAAGAGTTTATCAGCTTGGAAGATCACGAGCGGAGAATCGCGGAGTTAGAGGGCGGTTCGAACAGGCGCAAGCGGAGTCGGGACAGAGAAGACCGCCGTGGAGAGCGAGAGCATAGTCATGGACGCACGCACACGGAGAATTGACAAACGGATAAAGGAAAAACATCCGTTTGACTGGCAAGCGTTTGAACGTCTGTGGAATGAACTTAACGACAGTCACCCGGGCCTCCGTTAACCGTTGTGTAGCAGCAGGAGGTAATGATCATGGCTGAACGAAACATGACTCGACGAAAGCCTGTTGTTACACGACTGAGTGATGCGGGACCGCTACGCAAAGGCGTCAAGCGATCCTGCCAGCGCAGGGCGCTGTACAAGACGCTGCTGGCGCTTTCCGTCCTGCTAGCCGTCGGCTGTGCCGTGTTGACGAAGGACTATCCGCGCACAGAGTCGACTGCTTTCCCGGACCACGAGTCGACTGCCATCGGTAAGCAAATCGCTGCCCTTGCCGCGCAGCATCCCGGTCAGTCGGGATTCGCGCTCATCCGTCGAGGACGGCAGGCGTTCACGGCTCGGGTGGCACTGGCCGACCTCGCCGAAAAGACCCTCGACGTCCAGTACTTTCTGTGGGAGAAGGACGCCACGGGCCGCATCTTTGCCGAACATCTGCTCCGGGCCGCCGATCGCGGCGTGCGGGTTCGTATCCTGGTCGATGATGTCAACCTCGAGGACCGCGACGACAATCTCGCGGCGCTCGACGCGCACCCGAACATCGAGATCCGCATATTCAACCCCTTTCCGCATCGCTTCTCGCAGGTTCTCGGCTTCATCGTAGACTTCAATCGCGTCAATCATCGAATGCATAACAAGCTCGTAGTGCTGGACAACTCGCTGGCGATCGTCGGCGGGCGCAACATGAGCGACCACTACTTCGAGGTGGATCCGGTGTTCAACTTTCGCGACCTCGATATCGCTGCGGCCGGTCCCGTTGTCCGGGACCTGTCGAAAGTGTTCGATCGGTTCTGGAACGGCGAGTGGTCGGTGCCGGCCGCGGCGATGGTACACCGCCCCTACACCGAAGAAGACCTGCGTCTGCTCGCGCAACGTACCCGCGAACAACTCGTCAAAACCCCGTATCCGCATCCTTTGGGCGAGGACCTGACTAAGCTCAATGCAGAGTTTTCGACCATCCTGGATGGCTTCATATGGGCGCCGGGACGGGTCGTGTTCGACGATCCGTCCGCGATCCACGATTCTAACGTGCGCGTTATGCAGCGGGCGCTGGGTAACCGTCTCGAGCAATTGGAAAAGGAGCTGCTGATCGAAGCGGCCTATTTCATCCCCTTGGCGCGCGGGGTTGATATCGCCAAGAAACTGGTCGCGCGCGGCGTGCGGGTCCGCGTCGTGACCAACTCGCTCGCCTCCAACGATGTCCTGCCCGCGTTCGCCGGATATTCCATCAGCCGCAAAGACCTGATTCGGGCGGGTGTGGAGATCCACGAGGTGCGCTGGGAACCGGGCCCCCTGCGGAAAAAGCAGATTCTGCAGGGCTCCAAGACGGCTGTGCACACGAAGACGATCGTGTTCGATCGCAAGGACGTGTTCATCGGCAGCTTCAACATCGACGCTCGCTCGGCCACTATCAACACCGAAGCCGGTCTCTATGTGGAAAGCCCGGTGCTCGCCGCGCAGGTGGTCGAGTACTTAGACGAAGGGGCCGGCCCGGAAATCAGCTACCGGGTGCTGTTGGATGAGGACGACGACCTCTACTGGGTCGCCGCGGACGACGGCAAGCCGCTGCGCTGGGACACCGACCCGCTGACCACGCAATGGCAGCGCTTCAAGGCCGGGTTCTGGAGCCTCTTGCCGATCATCGAGCAGCTCTAAGGCCGATGCAGGCGCCCACTGTTTTGGCTGATCGTGCACCTAATCGTTTTGAGCGCGCGGCCAATCCATTACGCGCCGTGGCGTGAGATGTCTGCACCGCCATGCGTGGGAGTTTTCGCGGCTTGCGCAAATTTTTCTGCCCACAGTAAGTTCGCTAAACCAAAATACCATCTCACCACCGAGGTCACGAAGAACACGAAGTACACGAAGTTTCACTGTAGAACAAAAAAAGATCTCTCCCGGAGTTTACCTTGAGTATCCCAAAGGGTTCGAGATGACAGGCATTGCCCTTGTTGTTATTCCGAGCGAACGCGAGGAATCTTTTCCCAGGCTTTACTTCGTGGTGATTTTCATTTGGGAAGGTTTGCGGCGGTACTTGCAGGGCGACGAATCTGGAAAGCCGAATGAGAACTTGGAAAAGTCCATCCCCAAGAAGACGGTGGACTTTGACGCGAGTTTTGAAAATCTGGAATAACCAATCGAACTCCGGCAGGGCGCGGAAGAGTTCGTTGAGTTCTTGCCTGGTAACGGCAAGCACGAGAAGCGGGGGCGAGCTTATTTGAACCCTTGGATAACCGTCACGTTCTGGGGTGGCGGAAATCGAAAGTCTTGGAACAAAGGCGGATGCTTACCATCACAGGTTCTTGCGTCCCTTCACTTTGTTTTTGATTCAGGAGGTTTCGATGGGACTGATTCGGCTTTTTCTTTATGCTCGCCCAATGACGAGGAAGCGTTTAGCCGTTGACCTGATGGTGTTATCCCTTTTGGTTGCGGTGAACACGGGTTACCTTGCAGCCAAAACGTTATTAACGCTCCAACAATCGCTCCAGCGAGCGTCATTGTAGACGTAAGTATCGCAGAGAATTTTCCCCAGCGCACTTGCTCAGCGATGAGCTTTAGGTCTAGTTCGTGTTGCGTGAGTCGAGCCCGACGCTCAAATTCCTTATCCGCAAAAATTGCATACATGGAATTGTCAGGCTTGCCGGCACGAAAAGCGGCCAACTCCTCGTCTGACTTCCCTTTGAGATCATCCAGCAATTGCCGGAGTTGCGCATCAGCATAGCCGCGCCCTCTACCCCACGTTGAAGCGAGAAAGCAAGTCGTGTGGGAATTTCACACGTTCTTCTAAGTGCCCCAGGACTATCCATACTGGCGCGTGAAAATTCCCTTGTAAAACTAGTCAGATCAAAAGCCGAGTCTCTAAAGGTCTCTACGATCTCAAGGGTCGATTTTATTTTGGAATTGTATTTTTTTGATGTAACGTCGCTACAGTAAGGGGCGGTAAATGGGATTCCAAGAATTGCTAGACCCTAGTGGCACCAAAAGGAAAGAGTTTGATGACATTGTTGAATTCTTAGAGCGAACTCCACGGCCGAAAATAGACTATAGATGGCTGAGTCATGTTGATTTTCTTGGTTTAGATTTCCTTCGGCGACTTTTCGAGATTCAAACCTCGTACATGCTCTTGTTTAGGAGCTTTGCGGCAATGGCTCAAAAAGGATTTGTCGCGAAGTCCATGGCCGCCAAGGGCCATCTCTCACTTAAAGAAGTTCTTGAATGGAGTAGTACCGCCGGAAGGAATTGGCTTTACGAGCTTTATTGCAGTTACCCCGACCGGGCCTTGATGGGACTGTTCGTGGATTTTAAACTCGAGGGAGCCTTTGTTAATGACGAGTTCGCCCGGAGAGTAGCAGACAAGCCGTTTACCGCTGAATTGGTTCTTTTTGATTGGGGCGGAGTGGATTGTGCGAAAGAAGTTGAGAAGTTTTAAAGGTGAACAAGAAAAAAGTTTTCGTCCCGAAAAATATTCAGAGCAGGATATTAAACAATCCGCATGGGAGAAGACTTTGGAATTATGGAGAGCAGGTGGATCCGCGTTTTGGGGTTCATCGAATGGTGAACTATTGACGCCTCTTCCACGATTTCCCGGTGCGCCATATATCCGGATGCTACCAGTCGAAAGGGAATTTTGGGAAGGTCCAATGGCTGGAGCTTGGCGCGGCGGGAAGGCGGCATTTCTGCGAGAAGCCGTCCCTACGCTCGCAGGCAAGCGAGAAGATATACCGGAAAGGGTCCGGCAGCATCAACGGAATGAATGGAGAACAATCGCGCGACAAAAAGAAATACTGGATGACTCCTCGGTCCAGGTGGAAATTAGAGGCTCGGTCCACCGAGAAGACCCCGAACACACAGCGATTGCTAGATTCGATTATTATCGTGCTTACCGGATAGCCGAAAAGCGATGGGGCAAACGGGGCCGAATCTTCCTCGATCAGTTGAGGAACGAGAGGTCCGTGGATGATGCTTCGACACAGGCCGGTGTCACCCGCCAAATGGGCTACAAGTATTTAAAGGAACTGAAGAAAGCCCTCTCTTTCAAGAAATAAATAAATTTAGGGTTTACATTTCGTCATCTCGTCCCCCGTTGTCTTTACAGGGGGGACAATGATCCAAATCCATATAAATCCCGCAAGAGTTGAGAAAGTCAGCTTCGATGCCAAATCCGACACTGGCGCAAAAGGCGCGCTTAAGCGAGCGACAGACGCGCAAGGTTCTTGCCAAACTCGAAGCGGTCGGGGAGATCCGACGCGTACAGAGTAACGGTGGCCGAAATCGTCGAAATCACTACTTCATAAACCTGTCTGAAAACCCTGAAATAAAAACCCTGAAAAAAGAACAGGGTAAAAACAACCCTGTTTTTGGCGACACAAAAACCCTGTCGCCGGTGATCGAAAGCCAGCACGCCGCATGGACGGGCAAGGATGAGATGCTTCGGTATTTCCGCCCTAGCACCCTATTCGCCAAAAAACACTCGAAGACTATTGGCAGGCCGCGCAAAGACGGACCAAGGGCCACAGCGACGAGCCGCCGAGGATCGTTAAGCGCGAAGGCGATACGCTCACCCTGGCGGACGGTAGCATCACGCCCGTAGGCACCTATCAGCGAAGATACGGGATCCAGTTATGAATGAACCAAAGAAATTCATCGACCAGCAAGAATCAAAGCGGCGTTTCCTCGAGTGGCTTCAGCAGCGGCAAGATAAAGAGCCGTTTTTCAGAACTGGATTTAAGGCGCATGACCAAGCGGCTGGTGCCTTTCAGCGCGGCGGGCTTTATCTTTTCGCCGCGCGGCCGGGCGTGGGCAAAACTGCGGATTTGTTTTCGTTGGCTTATCGGCAGGCGCGCGCCGGCGTTGCAACCTATTTCGCATTCCCGTCATTGCCGCAACGCAGTTAAACCGAAAGGCGAAGATAGAAAAGACAAAGCGTTGACCCTCGCCGACTTGCGCGATTCCGGCGAATTGGAGCAGCACGCCGACGCGGTTTTCGGACTTACGCGGGAGAATGCAGACCGCCTTGACGTGGCGATTATGAAAAATCGAAACGGGCCTTTATCGCGCAATCGACAGCGGGGTTTCGCGTGCAGCCGAATTTTGGCGGGGCGGGATTTATCCCGTATCCTGGAGACTACGACGGGGACGGCGAAACGGACATAGCGGTGTATCAGAGCAGCACGGGTCACTGGTTTATGTGTGATCGACCTCGGGGTTCGACCAGCATTTGAACTTTGGCGGAGCGGGGTTTGTTCCTGTGCCTGCCGACTATGATGGTGACGGACAGACCGATACCGCGGTATATCAGCAGAGCAGCGGCAACTGGTTCATCAATCAGTCGACTGACGGTTTTAGGAGCCATCCGAGCTTTGGTGGACCGGGTTTTGTGCCGGTACTGCCCCAAGTGACGATTCTTAGAGCGATGGGATTATTGTAAAAAGGTTTCGATGTACTGCAGGACGCTGATCGGCTGGCAACATTCAACGTAAAATAATTTCTGGGAATCTCTGTTCTAACCAAACCGATCCCTGAAACAGTTTGGGAGGACCCCTTCCGGCGCTCGGTTGATGATCGGGAGCCCTCGCGATCACTCACCCGCCGTTTGACAACGACACTCTGCAGGAGTAAAGCCCCACGATTTTTCCTGTTTTCGGCGGAGCGGGTTTCATTCCGGTGCCGGGAGACTATGACGGCGACGGACAGACTGATGTAGCGGTGTATCAGACGAGCACGGGGAACTGGTTTGTCGTGGGATCTACTCAGGGATTTTTCAGTCCCGCACTAGACTTCGGCGAATCTGGTTTCGTGCCCGTGCTGTCGTAAATGACGATCTTAAGGGCGATGGGCTTTCTATAAAAAATCGGCCCTACTCAGTTGATGGCATGAAAATCATCCCTCCTTCCCGCAGTCCTGCACAAGGTAAGACAAAATTGCACACAAAGGGTAAAATTAATCCCTTCAAAAGAGTGGCAAGGCGCTCACGAATATAACCTTATAGGCCTTCTTATCCGGTCAATCGGCAACTGGCACCCCAGTTGCGTTGCAGGCATCGCGACACGCGATGCCTGATCACGGCAAACCACTCGAAAGGGTGGGACGCAAAGCCACTGGCCTAAGTCCTCGACTGGGGGATACGGTAGCAGGTTGCCGGGCGAGGATAAGTACCTCCTCGGGCGTGTCATACGCCTGCCGTCTATCGACGGATCGAGGAGGTACGAGTGGATCATTCAAAGCCGCCCTACAGAACAGTTCTTAAATGCATTGGGTTGCTCGTGACACTAGCGTGGAGCGTGTCAGCAGAAGCTGCCAGTCTAACGCTGTCCTGGGCAGACAACTCGCCTAACGAACGCGGCTTTAGGGTAGAACGCAAGGCCAACAACGGAAGCTTTGTTACTCTCGCAACGGTCGGTGCCGGCGACACGTCCTATACGGACTATAGCCTAATCGCTGACGTTAGTTACTGCTACAGAGTAAGTGCTTTCAACGCCTATGGATTTTCGAGCCCCTCCAACCTGGCTTGTGCGACCGCAACTGAGGTCTTCGGTGGTAGTCGCGAAGAATTTGATTCTTTGCCCTCGGAATCCACAAGCTACACTGACTACGACGGCGACTCTCGAGCAGATTACGGCGTGTACCGCAATGGGAGCTGGTCGATCCGGCGATCAACCGACGGCCGTCAGATCAATATGACGCTCGGAGCGGACGCGCAGGACATCCCGGTGCCGGGTGATTATGACGGCGACGGAAGGACGGATGCGGCGGTGTACGATATTGGAACCGGCTCCTGGGTGATCGCAAAGTCATCGGGGGGAACAAGAACACAAGCAAGGTTTGGCGGCCCAGGATTCATTCCAGTTCCAAGCGATTACGATGGTGATGGGAAAACGGACATCGCGGTTTACCACGCAAGCACAGGCAATTGGTTCTTTGTTGGGTCCTCGACTGGATATAGTCAACTCCTATCATTTGGCGGAGCTGGGTATATTCCGGTTCCCGGCGACTATGACGGAGATGGGGTGGCGGATGTTGCGGTCTATCAGCAAAGCACCGGCAACTGGTTTATCAGGCAGTCGACCGCGGGATTTCAAATCTACGGGAAGTTCGGCGGATCGGGATATATTCCCGTCCCTTCCGACTATGATGGTGATGGGAGAACGGATGCTGCAGTCTACCAGCAAAGCACCGGCAACTGGTTTATCCTGGAGTCGAATTCGGGATTTCAAATTTACGGGAAATTTGGGGGATCGGGATATATTCCAGTGCCTTCCGACTATGACGGAGATGGGGCGACGGATATCGCGGTGTATCAGCGCAGCACCGGTAATTGGTTTCTTTATCGAACGACGTATGGATACCTAGCCTATCGTAGTTTTGGCGGATCAGCGTTTCTGCCCGTGCACCCGCAGTTGGCGATACTCGGTGCCATGGGACTGTTGTAAGAGGGTAAGGTTAAGGTTCAGGTTAAGACTAAAGTCGAGTGCTGGGCGGTGCTTAGCGTTTTCTGGATATCTGCCTTCAACCGTGTATAGAAATCGTTTTCCTGAACCCAACTTCCTGCAGCCTCGAACTCAAATCCCCCTCCATCCCCCCTTTGTTTAAATTAAAGGGGACTTTTCTGCAGAGTCTTGTCCTTCAATGGGTCCTGACTCTACGAGCGAATATTGACCTTTGTCGCGACGCAACTGGTGCGCGCATCCAAACCGACAGCTCCTTACGTCAAGACTTTCCGATGTCGATCCGGAGATTTCGGCAAGATCGGCGTGGCACATTGCTTTTTACTTGCATGTCTCGACCCGGTTGCCATAAACTTTTTATATTAAGCGCAATCAGCGCACATCTGCTGCTCCATAACTAATCGTCAATTCGACGGGGCTCGTCGATGAACTCGATTCTTTTGAGAGAGCGCGGCTGATCTTATTTGAGTTTGGGAGTGTTGAGATCGAAAGGCTCTAGGCGATTATTTTATCGTAGTCACTTCTGGATGCGCCACAAATCCCCACTTTAGAAATACAGGTGGAATATGAGACATCACAACGCGCCAACGGCGATCGGACTGATCCTAGTACGGATCACGATTGCCCTAGTCGTTTTTCTCCCTCCATTCGTGACCGCCGTCGACCGGACATTGTATACGGTGTCCCCGAGTGATGCAGATTTACGAGTGATCGATCCCTTGAGTGGCTCTACAATCACGAGTTTTTCCATCAGCGTATCTGGCGCCACCGTGTTAGGTGCCAACGGCCTTGCGCGCGACCCTACAACCGGAAAGCTTTGGGCGTTGCTACAGCTTACCGGCCAACCCGGACGAGAGCTGGTGACGATTAATCCTGCTAACGGAGTTGCTACACGCATCGGCAACACGGGCGATAATTTTGCCGGATTGGCGTTCAAATCCGACGGCGTACTCTATGGTGTGACGGGAGATGGCGCAGCAATTCCTGAAAGATTATTCACGCTAAGCAAGTCCACAGGCGTGCCTGTTGAAGTCAAGATCCTCGGCAATGGCAACGATGGAGAAGCTATCGGTTTCAATCCCGATGACGGCTTGATCTACCATGCATCAGGTAACGACACGGAATCTACGCGTTTACCAGCCGTACAAATATTTGAAACGATCAACCCCGCGAATCTGGGAGCCGCGCCGGTCAATATAACGCGCTCCGGGGACGACTATCTTGAGGCTATCGCTCTGACCTATCAAAGCGGAAATCGGTTTTTGTTGGCGGCCAGGGGCGCCGTGTCAGGGCGCCTGCTGACGATCACGACAACCGGCGTTGCAAGCCCGATAGGCTCTATGGATCACGATGCAAAGGGTCTGGCGTTTCTTCCCAAGCCGCCGACGGACTTTGACGCCGATGTCAAGGCTGACGCAGCGGTTTATCAGACGAGCACAGGCAACTGGTTTGCCGTGCAGTCTACGGCAGGGTTTGGTTCAGTTCCGCATTTCGGCGGTTCTGGCTTCATCCCGGTGCCCGGCGACTATGATGGCGACGGGGCAGTCGACGCGGCCGTATACGGCACCGCCACCGGCAACTGGTTTGTGAACGGATCGAGTGCGGGATTTTTCACACCGGCGTTGAATTTTGGCGGAGCGGGATATGTGCCGGTCCCTGGGGATTATGACGGCGACGGCAAGACCGATGCGGGTGTATATCAGACGAGCACGGGCAACTGGTTCGTCGTGCGATCGAGTTCGGGAATTTTCTCGCCGGCAGCAAACTTTGGCGGCAGCGGATTTGTTCCGGTGCCCGGAGACTACGACGGCGACGGCAAGACCGATGCGGCGGTCTATCAGACGAACACGGGCAACTGGTTTGTCATTCGTTCCAGTGCGGGTTTCTTTTCGCCGGCGTTGAATTTTGGTGGGAGCGGATTCGTTCCCATGCCGGGAGATTATGATGGCGACGGCAAGACGGATGTGGCGGTATATCAAACGAGCACGGGGAACTGGTTTGCGGTGCGATCGAGCTCGGGATTTTTTTCCCCGGCGATAAATTTTGGCGGGTCGGGGTTTCTTCCAGTCGCAGCGGACTACGACGGGGACGGCAAGACCGATGCCGCGGTCTATCAGACGAACACGGGCAACTGGTTCGCCGCGGGATCGACAGACGGGTCTTTCTCGCCTGCGATTCATTTCGGTGGGACGGGATTTGTCCCGGTGCTTCCGCAGGTGACCATCTTGAGGGCTTTGGGGTTATTGTAGCCGCCAGTCTAAGCAACACGATTTCCCTGGACATTTCCTCTGGATCGCGGTACACGCCATCCATTTAACAAAAGGGCCACAGGCCCAAGGAGGAATGTCATGAATCGTCTGGCTAGATTAGCACTAGGTCTTATTATCGTCGCACTGACTGCGTGGGGTGGCGTGGCCCCTGCCAGTGGGGCAGTTTTCTTTTTCGAGAACAATTCGGGGATCACAATCAACGACGCTGCTGCCGCGACACCTTTTCCCTCCACGATCAATGTGGCGGGCGTGATCGGCACGGTGACGCACATCACGGTAGGAATCGTCGGGCTGAGCCACACCTTTCCGGACGACGTTGAGATCATAGTGAGTTCGCCGGGGGGGCAGAGTGTCACGCTCATGTCGGATGCGGGTGGCGGCACGGATGTTCTCAACGCCACCCTCGCATTCAGCGATTGCGCTCTCCGCATTGTGCCCACCGGCAGCCAGATCGTGTCCGGCCGCTTTAGGCCGTCGAACTATGGCGGCGCCGATGCGATCCCAGTGCCCGGCCCTGACGATCCGGCCACCACATTAGCCGTCTTCAACGGCGGCACCGTCAATGGCACATGGAACCTGTTCGTATCAGACGATGCTGGCGGGGACTCCGGCGGCATCGCTGGCTGGAACCTTACCATTTTCACAGACGCCGGAGGGCTCCCCGCGGGTCTAAACCCAGTGCCATGCGGCAAGCCCGACTTCGATGGGGATGGGCGCGCCGACACTGTGGTATATCAGCAGACGACCGGGAACTGGTTTGCGGTGGGATCGGGTATTGGGTTTTTTAACGTGGCGTTGGGTTTTGGCGGCTCGGGGTTTACCCCGGTGGCTGGGGACTATGATGGGGACGGGATAACCGACGCAGCCGTGTATCAGGCGAGCACGGGGAACTGGTTCGCAGTTGGGTCAAGCACGGGGTTTTTCAACGTAGCATTGGGCTTCGGTGGTGCGGGGTTTACGCCTGTTCCAGGAGACTACGATGGCGATGGAGAAACGGATCCGGCGGTATATCAAGCGAGCACTGGCAACTGGTTTGTCGTAGGATCGACGGATGGATTTTCTAGTGTGTTAGGCTTCGGGGGATCGGGATTCACTCCCGTGCAGGCGGCGCAATAACATTTCGGTCCTGTGTTGTGATCAGAGATCTGAACCGCGGATGGGCGACGGCCGAAATTTTGCCGTCGCCCATCTATCGACAATTGCACTGGGATCTTGCTAATCAATGATGTTAGAAATAGCCGAGACATCTTTGAGTTCATCCATTACTCAGTCGGTATGGACGGATGATTACACGTGCGGACTATGCGAGAAACCGGTTCGAATTTCTATCCCGGTTGGTGAACGTCAGAGCCGCAACCGGCCTCGAGATCGGTGCCTCGGATCTGCCGACGGTAACCCTCTCGGGAGCGAAATGTTTTCACGCAAATTCCAGAAGCAAGTCCGAGATGGTCGCGCTGTGGAAATTGGAACCAGATGCCGTTCCCGACATAGATTACATTGTTCCACGAAATGGGCTGTTATCGCAGTCCATTACTGACAGAAGATTTGATTATATTATCTTAGCTCACGTTATTGAGCATATCGCCGACCCCATTGGCTATATTCAGGACCTTGCAAAGTTACTGAATGACAATGGTGTGATTATGATGGCGATACCGGACAAGCGGCGCACGTTCGACCAAAGTCGAGAATTGACTCGTATCGAACATCTCCTGAATGACTATTATGAGAGACCGACGTATCCATCGCTGGAGCACGTTATGGAATACGCTCCTTGCGTTATCGATGAATTGCGGGGCAAGGGAGTAACTGACGTGTATCGCTGGGCGAAGCAAAACCACGAGAGCGGCACCGCAGATGTTCATTGTCATGTGTGGACGGATGAACATTTTTTCAAGCAAATGAATGAGCTTATTGCAGGTGGCTTATTGCCGGCCGTTTCCGTAATTGGCCACTGGCCCAATAGAGGAGACTTCAACGAGTTCATGGTTGGGTTTCGAGTACGGAAGAGCGATTTTCATCAATGAGGCCCACTTGTTGTTCAATCCGCCGATTAGTGTCCCCGCACGTTACCGCGTGAAGCGCTATCCCAACCCTCCTAGAGTCCGTCATTCTGAAACGTTTCCCTCCGCGGCGCGACCTGCTCGCCACAGGCGAGAACGCAGCTAGCCCCGGATGAAATCATTCGGGGTGACGTTGGTGAGATAAATTCTCGTCGCCATGGTCTGCGACCGCGGCAGCTTTCCGGGGGTCGGTATTTTCTAAGATGCCAGGCCCAAGAGATTGTTCCGCGGGGCGTCAAACCGCCAATTTTGAAAGATCTATCGGCAGGTTTGCGATTCGTCTCCAGGAAATTGTAATCTAGGTTGTTTCCGTTCGTAACATTGAAAAAAAACTGGCTCTGTGATCCTTTGCTGGAAATGGTCATGAACGACGAACACAATGAAATCGATGGCAACAACACTCCTGTGCATAACCGGCAGGTGTACGATCAAGCTTACTTCGAAAAGCATTGCGGTTCCATCCCGTATCGGTGGGACATCCCGCACTGGCCAAAATTTTTTGGTGAGGTTGCCGAGACGCTTAACCAGCGTTTGAAGCCATCTACTGTATTGGACGTTGGCTGCGCCTGCGGATTTCTAGTAGATGCATTTTGGCGTCGAGGCGTCAGGGCCTACGGGATCGATATTTCCGAGTATGCGATCAGTCAGGTTCCGCAAGATGTGGCATCGTTCTGCCGCGTACTTTCAGCGACAGACCCGCTCCCTGAAGATTTTCCCCAGACCTACGATCTGATTACCTGCATCGAAGTTCTGGAGCACATACCTCAGGAGGATGCGAGAGCTGCCATAAAAAAAATGGCCAGCCGAACGGACTGCATCCTGTTTTCTTCTACTCCTCATGATCTCACGGAGCCAACCCACGTTAACGTGCGACCAATCATCTACTGGCTCCAACTTTTTGCTGAGGTTGGTTTTTATCCGGATCTCAGGTTTGACGCCAGTTTTGTTTGCCCACAGGCTTTCTTGGTTAGGAAAGGGATGCCCCGCCTTCAGGAAGACGCGCTGCCGTTCTTTTCTGAGTCAATTAATAAGAAGTTTCAGATTCAGGCGCAGCTGGAGCAGATCGCGGGCCTGGCGCGATCGAACCAAGAGCTGGGCGACGAAGTGGGGAAGCGGGATAGGGAGATCGAAAATCTACGCCAGGAATCTGCGCGGTTGAACGATGATCGGCGCGAGTTAGAAGAGAGCCTGCGCCGGGAGCATGTCAATCGGCAGGATTTAGAAGAGAGTCTGCGCCGGGAGCATGTCAATCGGCACGATTTAGAAGAGAGTCTCCAGAGTATCCGGGAGCAACTACAATCATCAGAAAAGGATAAATTGGGTTTGCGGGTACAGATCGATCGACTGCAAGAAACGGCGAAGAGAAACGAAGCCGAGCTGCGGGGCGAGCGGGACCGGTTGCAGCGAACCCAGGCGGATCAAGAAGCGGCGCTTGTTGGGTTGCGCCAGAGCTTTGAACGCGAGGTCTCCGAGCGCGACAGCAAAATTGCGGTTCTTCAGTTGGCGCAGAGCGGACTCTTGTGGGATGCCGTTGTTTTTTATCGCAAAGCGAAAGACCGTTGTTTTCCGCCGAGTACAAGACGCCGGATGCTCTACGACTACGGGCTCCAAGCAGTCAAGACAGTGACGCAACGCGCCAGACTATCGCGGGGATTGTTTTTGGCGGCCCGGCATCCTGTAAAGACGCTGAAGAATTTCAACAGAGTCAATGTCGACAAATTTTTCTATCACGTTCAACATTCAGACGCGGCGGTGTTGGAAGCGAAGCTCGAAAGAAAGCTCGGTCTGGACCAGCCGGTTTCGCTACCCACGAGAGCTCAGAAATTTGCGCTGATCATTAGCGGCTGCCCTGGAGATGCCTTTCGCTACCGATGCGAACATCAGGCCGAGCAGTTGCGTTTTTTCGGCCTTACCGTGGATATCGCCTACTTTGATCAGATCGAATACCGAGATGTTCTAGACAATTACCAATGCTATTGGCTTCATCGTGTGCCGCATACGCAAGCCGTAGAAGAATTCATTCGCAGCGCCCAAGAAATGGGTAAGCCGGTCATTTTCGACACCGATGATTTGATCTTCGATGAAGAAAAGATTTCGTACGTCCGCGCGCTCCAATGGATGTCTCCAGACGAAGCGGATTTATATTGCGACGGCGTGCGGCGATATCACCGAACTCTCTCGCTTTGCCGGATCGCGACAGTAACGACCGAACCTCTCCGCGAAGCCGTCCGGCGGCTTTTCCCACAGATTCAATGTTTTCTTAACCCCAACGCCCTGAGCGATGCGCAAGTGGCTCAGGCGGACGAGGCGTTGAGCTTCGGCAGGCCACCGGAAGACGAAAATATCGTCAGGATTGCTTATCTCAGCGGAACGCGTACGCACAACATCGATTTCCAGGAGTGTTCCGGAGCGCTCAAACGCATTCTAGAAGCTCATCCGCACGTTAGACTCATGGTGGTGGGACATCTAGATGTTGGATCTGAATTTGATCGCTTTGGTGAGCGCATAGAACGTTATCCGCTCCTGCCCTGGCAGCAACTGCCAGGTTTATTGCGAAACGTCGACATCAATCTAGCTCCATTAGAGCTCGACAACCCGTTCACAGAATCCAAAAGCGCGCTGAAATACTTCGAAGCAGCCGTGATGGGGGTTCCGACGGTGGGCAGCGACGTCGCGCCATTTCGGACGGCCATTAGGCAGGGCGAGAAGAATGGTTACTTGTGTCGAACCGAAGAAGATTGGGCCCGGTGCTTAACCCAATTGGCCGAAGACAGGGAATCGCGCACTCGCATGGGCGCCAAAGCTAGGGCCGAGGCTTTGGAGACACTGACCACCCGGCGCGGTGCCGCAAACCTTGTGAACATCATCAAGGAAATTTTTCGTGCCAACCAGCCAAATTCAGAAAAAACTCTCTCGATCGCCTTTGTATTGCGCGCGCCGATTGCGCAGGTGGGAGGTGGGTATAAAGTCATTTTTTTGTTAGCTGACTATCTTGCGTCTAGGGGCCACGCGGTTCATCTATACGTCGAAGCGATCGCGCACCTCGAGGGAAAACCAGAAGCGGAAATCATCGAGTTTTGTCATACTCATTTTGGGCGGAGTCCGGCCAAGATCCACGTTGGGCACCATGCGATTGAGCCTTCCGACATTGCGATCGCAACCAACTGGCCCACTGCGTTTGTCGTCGATCGACTCATCAATACCCGTTGCAAGGCCTACCTCATACAGGATTTTGAGACCGAATTTTACCAGGCGGATGACCCGCTGCGGAAAGAGGTGGAAAAAACCTACGACCTTCCCCTGAAAAAGATCTGTATCGGGCGTTATCTTTCGGATCTTTTTACGGTCAAGGATCGACTGCCAATCGCGCACTTTGATTTTCCCCTCGATCATGAAATTTTTCACGCAGTCGGGAGAAAAACATCGTCACCGATCACGGTGCTTTTCTTTGCCCGGCCTTCTCTGAAGAGGAGGGGCTATGACATTGGTATCCCTGCTTTGGAAAAAGTTCATAGAGAGTTTCCCGATGTGCGGTTTTGCATGTACGGGATGGAAGAAAGTCCGTCGCTGCCGTTCCCCTATACCAATTTAGGGCTGCTCGACCACCGGCAGGTTGCCCAAGCCATGCGGGAGTCGGACATCCATCTTTCCTTTTCTCTTTCCAACATCTCTCAAGTTCCGTTTCAAGCGATGGCGTGCGGTTGCGCGGTCGTAGAAGCAAAAGTTCCCTCTGTTGAGGCGATGGTGGAAGACGGAAAAAATTGCGTTCTCGCAGAGCCTGAGCGGAATGCAGTCGCCGCAGCATTGGTACGATTGATCGAAGACGGCGGTCTACGGCAACGTGTTGCCACAAGCGGAATGGAATTTGTTCGCGAGAAAACCTGGGACAATGCGTGCAAACAATTTGAAGATATCGTTCTTGACGCTTTGCCGTCTACAGAGAATGACGGGGGCAGACCACCCGCCGTGACAAGTAACGGATTATATGCCGTCCCTTCGGCGAGCAAACATGAACCAGATCTCTGCGGCTCTACTGGTGAGACTGCCGATCGTGGCGTCTACTACCGAAGCTGTAATTTCTGTGGCGAAAAGGAATTTCGTGTTTTCAAGCGCCTCGATACGCCATTTCCTAATCAGATTTACGGAGACCAGAAGCTTAGCTATCCAGACGTTGGCAAACATCTGACGCTTCAGTACCTTGAGTGCATGGACTGCGGTCTTGTCGGTATCAATCCTCTCACGCGATTTTCGGATATCAATCGGAGCAGCTTTGATGGCGAGAAAAACATCGTTGCGTGGGCCGATATCGATTATGCCGTGTACGAGGCCGATAAGCGAAACCAAATTCGATTGATATATGATCAATACGAATTCGAGAGATACCGGCGAACCAATCGGATCTTGGACGTAAGCTGTGGTCCCGGTGTTTCTTTGAGTTGGCTTCGGGATGAGAAGAGCTGGAATGTTTTTGGCGTCGATCCGGACCGTCACTCAGTCCGAACGGCGTGGAACCGCTACGGACTTGAGATCCAGAACGGCCTGATTGACCAAATCGGTGGCCGCGACGAGTACTTTGACGTGATCATCATGGACAATTCCCTGGAATACACATTTGATCCTAACAGCACTCTCTTGAAAACATTTAGACTCCTACGGAAGGGCGGAGGCCTCTTTGTGGCCGTACCAAACAGTCATGGTTTGTCGACCAAGTATCTTAATGCTAACGCTCACTGGGGGCATTGGTTCCTGTTCTCACCACGGGTCGCGTTCAATTTCCTAAGTTTGATCGGATTCGTCGTTGCCAGAATCTACGCATTTCAGGAGTCAGTGGATCAAGCAATTATCGACCAAGGGCGTGATATACAACCTTACAAGGACAGGCTACGAATATCGTTATTAGATGAAGTCGAGATTTCGGCGCAAATTGAAAAGGGTGGTTTTTTTTCTGACTATTTTCATTTAATGGCTAGGAAACCATTGCAGTCGGGTGTGAGTGTGGACTGCGAGACGACGCTGTTGAGCATTGCTCACTCTTCTCTTCAGCAGCTTGCCCGTGTGACGATCAATGAAGGGCCTGAACCTTTTATCCGCGCCAAGTAAAGCAATAGAGAAGACATCGCCAAGGCCAGTTTTTCTGTGTGGAAAGACCTCGAATTAGCATCGTTGTCGTCAACTGGAACGGTAAAGACCTGCTGGAAGATTGCCTAGGTCGTCTCACGGCACAAAGCTACGCGGAGCGCGAAGTCATTCTCATTGATAACGGTTCAACAGATTCTTCGGTCGTGTTCGTTAAAGAGAAATTTCCGACAGTAAAAATTGTTGAACTTGCTCAGAACAAGGGCTTCACTGGAGGTAACATCCAAGGTCTCAAAGCTGCGAGTGGAGAGTATATTGCGCCTGTCAATAATGACGCCTTGGTAGATCGGGCGTGGCTTGAAAACCTCGTCCAACCTTTGCTCAGCACACCAACAGTCGGTATTTGCGCTTCCAAAATACTCTTCGAAGATGGCCGCCAAATCGATAGCGTCGGCGGTGGATTAACCACGGCAGGGGTCGGTTTTAATCGGAATTCAGGCGAAGATGCGGCTTTCTTTACCGATCCGGAATTCGTGTTTGGTGCTTGTGGGGCGGCAGTGCTTTACCGCCGACGGATGTTGGAAGAGATCGGCTTTTTTGACGAAGACTTTTTTCTCTATGACGAGGACACAGATCTCAGCTTTCGCGCACAGCTCGCAGGCTGGAAATGTGTTTACGTGCCAAGCGCGATCGTCTATCACAAGGGCAATGCCACAACCGGACGATTGAGCGACACGCATGTCTACTTTCACACCCGCAATTTGGAATTCGTGTGGCTCAAGAACATGCCCGGCGGGCTCATGCTTAGATTTATCCACCATAAGGTCATTCAAGAAATCGGATCGTTCATCTATTTGTGCGTCCGGCACGGCAAATGGGCAACATTTTTCAAGGCAAAATGGGATGCGTTAAGAATGGCCCCACGCATGTGCCAAAAGCGGAAAGATATTCAGGCCCGGCGAAAGGTTTCCAATAGTTATTTGCGCGGTCTCATGTCGTCCGTGTTCAATACGGGATTTCTCGAGCAGAAACTCCGGCAAGTGATTCGGGGTTGACCGGCGGCCTCGGATAGTCGACCTGTTAGCCGCCTCGGCCTAGCTGAAATACTTAAATCATGCGTCGGTTCTTTATTATCGGTTGTCAGCGTAGTGGAACGACCTTGCTCCGTCTGGTTCTTGGAAGCCACTCGAAGATTTACTGCTATGACGAGTTCCTCGCCTACACACGGCTCCGCGATGGCGAGACGCTAGAGGCAGAAAGCCATCCATGGGTCGGCTTTAAAATACCTCGGTGGACTGAGCAGCTCGCCGATCCCATATTGACTGACGAAGGCCATGACGTTGTTGCCATGAATTTCTACGCACGCGAGCCAATTTTTTTCTTAATACGCGATGTAAGAGATGTCGTTGCTTCCATGGCAAATTTGCTCGCGCAAGCGCAAGGAGCGGTCAGCTGGTTGGAGGCTTGGGGCGTGCGGATTTTGGCGGCTAAGGGCGCGACGCCCGAATTCAGACAAAGATACCATCGAGAATTGGATCTGGCCGCTCGTGACAGGTACGCGGCCGGTGCGCTTTACTGGAAGTTTAAAACCGAAGCTTTCTTCGACTACGCGAACAGGGGTTGGCCCATAACGGCTGTCCGCTATGAGCGGCTGGCGTCCGAAGCAAGATTAGAGATTCCTAAATTTACCGAGCGTCTTGGCTTAGAACTAGAACCAGCTCTTTTTCGTCACCACGAATTGCAGCACCCTGAGACGGATAACCAAGGAATAGCGGTCGGTAACACTGACCCAAGGCGAGCGATCGACGATGCGTCAGTCGGTCAGTGGCGTGAGAAGCTCCCGCGGCATGCGATTGATACAATTCTCTCAGTTGCGGTGACCTGAATAGTCGCTTTTATCCGAATAACCACTGATCTTCATCAGGGGTGAGTTCTGGTGTGTTTCATGTTCCCAAGAAAAACTCAAACTTCACTTTGCTTGATTCCGCCAGGCAGCCGAGCCGATCAAAACCGTTACCTTTTCCTCACTACTTGCAAGCTATCGAACGCGACGCTCAGCCGGCGTTCGTCGAGCCCCAGGCCGCGGGACCTAGGCGACTCGGCATAATCGTAGGAAAATTGAATAAAGTTCCGTCCCGCATGGACGGCTTTTTGGGGCACATCGATTTGATACCAGTGCCAACCCTTTCCCAACGACACCGTCGTTACAAACTGACCATTCACCCTCACTTCAACCCTTTGGCAGGCGGGCCCTTTAGGTGAATAAGGAAAACTGTTGAAACGAAACCGATAGTCCTGCGGAGCCGGCAGGTTCATGGTCAATTCCGATCCCAGACCGGTGGCCCAAACCACTGAGCGTTGACCCTCTTCCATGACTCATCGGCTGACCAGCCATAGCGCTAATGATGGCTGCGCTTGAGGCGCGCCAAAGTCTATGTTGGCTATCATGGGATCGATGGGGAGATATTGTTTGCCGTCACCCGATGCGCGGCAATCTCGACTTTCACTGTGATAGAAAAATGCCAAAGCACTGAACGCCAAGCACTAATACGCCGATCCAACCGCCGAGCCAGAGCCAGCCTGGGCGAATGGCATTGACGCGGGATATCAATTGCTTTGCGACGGATAATCCGACTACCAGGCCAATAACGGCACCGCCGACCACGTTCCAAAGGTAGTGGCCCCGCCAATAAAGACGGGAAATGGCGGTCAAAATTGCCAGGCCAGAAAAGATCGGACCCGCGACAGGAAAGCCAACAGTGAGCACGGAGGCCAAGCCGAAGGCCGCACTCGTGCGCCCGGAAGGGTGATAGGTCCACTGTAGCTGCAAGCCGTTTTGACCGTTTCGTTTATTGCGCTCACGACAGCCAAAACAATAAGCGCCGCAATACCGACGGTCTTGCTGCGCTCATTCTGATAAAAGTAGCCGTGCGCCAATAGGGCTGCTCCAATGACGATTCCCGCGGCGGCATGCCCATAGTACCCGAAAACCGTCATCAATGACTCAAAGAATGGCGTTCGCAGCGCGGGACAGGCAAGATCCGTTACGTCGAGCATGAATCGAAAACTGATAACATACCGTCGCGTGCCTGACAAAGAGACAGAGACGATCTTCGCATCAATGGGTGCAACGGAGAAAGACAATCACTACCGAGACTGTGGAACGTCCCGCATCTTCGACCCCTTATCTGTTGCAGGCCCGGCTCGAATCGCGTTAGGTTAACGGCACTGAGTCTAGATACCTTTAAGTTGCTCTCGAAACATGACATTTATTTGCCGGCGACTAAGCGCAATCATCGCACATTGGCTCGGCCTTAGCGTGATGGTCATCATGATGGCCGGGCTTTGGGGTTGCGGAGAGCGCGGGCCTCAGCGGCTTCCCGATTCGGGGTTTCAGGTGGCTTTCGAGTCTCACAACATCCCCTCTGACATGCCGAGGGGCCAAATCGTGTACGCCACTATCACCGTCAAGAACATGAGCCCCGTGACTTGGCCAAGCAAGCCGGACAAAAAGGATCGCTATGCAGTGAACCTGGCGTACCACTGGTTGGATCGCAAGGGCGCAACGATTGTTTTTGACGGGCTGCGCACGCCTTTGCCTCGCGATCTCAAGCCGGGTGAGTCCGTCGACCTGAAGGCTACCATTCAAACTCCGGAAAAGGCCGGCCGCTACACTTTAGAGGTGACGCTAGTCCAGGAACTTGCGGCGTGGTTCCCAGAGAAAAACGGCGCCAAGCTCGTTGTCCCGGTCACCGTGTTCGAGGCGGCCGCAGCGAACAGCGCGCCCGTTACATCGCCGGCAGCGCCCGTCCCAGTGGCGGTGCAAAGTAAAGAGATGCCGGTTGTCGAAAAAACGGCGCCAGCGCAGAGGCTGGCTGTCGCGCGACGCCAATGAAACCGCCCCACGTCTGATCGCGATGGGTCTTTGGTCAGTGCAACTGGCTTCCTACGGGGAGGAAAGAGTCGCCGCGAGTTTGGCCAAGAAACTCAAGAATAAGGGCTACGACGCTTATGTGACAGTCGCCAAACTCAATGGGAAACAATGGCACCGAGTACGCATCGGTCGCTTTGGAGAAAGGGCCGAGGCTGAGAAGGTCAGAGATGCAAAAAGCTGGAGCGTGCCGTCGTCACGCGCCGTTAGCGAGGTAAAGGAGGATGGCTCTGGCCAGTGCCTCAAAGGAATCGTTAGTTTGTTTTAACCTGATTCGAATAGACCAACTGTGCAGTCACAGAGTACCGCCGTCCCTGAAGGCACGGCGGGATTTG